>NZ_FCOE02000045.1 GCF_001544915.2 Caballeronia pedi
CACGGTCTGACAAGCTAGTACCCCAAGGGCGCAGGTTCAGCACGAAACAGTTCCGGCACAGCGCTACGCGCTGCCGTTAGGTATGCAAGGGAAACCGACGAGTAAAGAGAAACGCAGAAGCACACGCAACCCCGATGTACCCATCGGCCGCGAAGCGGGCCGGAGCTGTTTGGTGCTGAACCAGTCGCTTATGCGGTGCGATGTGGCGGACCGTGCGCGGTCCAAGCCGGAGGTGGCCTATGAGGGCACTTGCTACTGCTGTGCCCTATCGGCTCGCCTGTGCCGCGGCCGGTGTGAAGCGTTCCGGATGGGGAAAGCTGCTTTCTTTGGTTACTTTCTTTGCAGCAGCAAAGAAAGTGACTGCCGCCCCGCACAGGGGCAACGCTAATAAACCAACGCGAATACGAGATCCGGCGAAAGCCCAAAAGCACAAAGAAAGCCTCAAAATCAAAAACAAGGCCTCAAAATCAAAAACAAGGCCTTAACGATTCACCATCCGCGCCGGCACGCTAAGCGCAAGCAATGCACCGAGCACCAGGAAGCCCGCAAGCATATACATGCCACTGGCGTTAGACCCGGTCGCCTGCTTGAGCCACCCCACGAGATAGGGACTCAAGAACCCCGCGAGATTCCCCAGCGAATTGATCATCGCGATACCGGCAGCCGCGCCGGTGCCAGCGAGAAACGCCGTCGGCAGACTCCAGAACAGCGGCAGCGTGGTGAGAATCCCCGTCGTGGCCAGCGTGAGCCCGACCATCGCGAGCGTCGTATTCGACGACCACACCACCGACAACACCAGCCCGATCGACCCGATGAACGCCGGAATCGCGATATGCCAGCGCCGCTCGCCGGTCCGGTCCGCGCTGCGCGCCGCGTACAGCATGCCGACCACCGCCGCGCCATACGGAATCGCCGACAGCAACCCGACCTGCAAGGCATCGGACACGCCCATCGACTTGATGATCGTCGGCAGCCAGAAGCTCACGCCGTACAGCCCCATCACGAACGAGAAGTAGATGAGGCTCATCAGCCACACCTTCGGGCTCGACAGGATCTTGCCGAGCGGCATGTCTTCCTTCGCGACGTTATCCGTCGCGATGTTGCGTTCGAGCAGTTCGCGCTCTTCCTGCGTGAGCCACTTCGCCTTCGAGATGCGGTCGTCGAGCATCGCCAGCACGACCAGACCGACGATCACCGAAGGAATGCCTTCCAGCAACAGCAGCCATTGCCAGCCGTGCCAGCCATGCACGCCGTCGAAGCTCTTCATGATCCAGCCCGACACCGGCCCGCCGATAAGACCCGACAACGCGATCGCGGTCATGAAGAGCGTCGTCATGCGCCCGCGCCGGCGCGCCGGAAACCAGTACGTCAGATACAGAATGATGCCGGGGAAAAAGCCCGCTTCCGCCGCGCCGAGCAGAAAGCGCATCACGTAGAACATCGTCGGCGTGGTGATGAACATCGTGAGCGCCGAGATGATGCCCCACGAAATCATGATGCGCGCGATCCACACGCGCGCACCCACGCGATGCAGGATGATGTTGCTCGGTATCTCGAAGATGAAGTAGCCAAAAAAGAAGATGCCCGCGCCGAAGCCGTACACGGCGTCCGACAGTTGCAGGTCCGCGGCCATCTGCAGCTTGGCGAAGCCGACATTCACCCGGTCCAGATACGCAACGATGTAGCAGATCAAAAGCAGCGGCGAGAGCCGCCACGCGACCTTGCGATAGGTAGCCTCCTCGAAGGCCGATGGTGCGCCCGCGCCGGGGCGGGGCATGGGATTGGCGGTGCTGGCCATGTTGCTCGTCTCCTCTGGTTTTTTTGCACACGGCGTCCGGCGGATGGGCCCGCTCGCGATTACAGACGCGTAAGGATTCTAGCCCTTCGGCATCCGCGCCAAACGCTTGTTATTGCTAGGGAAAGCACCGATGTTTAAGCGCACGCCGCATTCGTCGCGCGGCGTGCGCCGGCATCGCTCAGACGCAGCGCCCGCCGTCCACTTCGAGCGCGACGCCGGTGATGAACTCGGCATCGTCGGAGGCGAGCTAGAGCGCGGCGTTGGCGACATCCTGCGGCGTCGAAAGGCGGCCGAGCGGAATCGTCGCGAGGAATTTGCGGCGGTTTTCGGGCGTGTCGTCCATGCCCATGAATTCGGTGAGCAGGGCGGTTTCGCCCATTACCGGATTGATGCAGTTTACGCGGATACGATCCCCGCCCAGCTCGACCGCGAGCGCCTTGCTCGCGATGATCACCGCCGCCTTGCTGCCGTTGTACCAGACGAGCCCCGGACGCGGCCGCACGCCCGCCGTCGATGCAATGTTGATGAACGCGCCGCCGCCTTGCTCGCGAAAATACGGCACGAACTGCTCGACGCTCCAGTAGATGCTCTTCACGTTCACCGCGTAGACGCGGTCGAATTCGGCCTCGGTCACGTCGAGCACCGGCTTGTTACGGTGCGTCGTGCCCGCATTGTTGACGACGACCTGGACGCTGCCGAAGTCCTGGATGGCCGCATCGAAGAGCGTTTGCCAGTCGTCGCGCTTGGTGACGTCGCCCGTTACGGCGATCGCGCGGCCGTGCTTCACTTCCGGCGACGACGCGAGCGCGATTTCGCTCGCCACGCGCTCGGCCGCCGGGCCGTTGAGATCGTTGACGACGACGTTCGCGCCTTCGCGCGCAAACGTCTTCGCGATGCCTTCGCCGAAGCCCGAGCCGCCGCCCGTCACGATCACGGTTTTGCCTTGCAGTCGCATGCCTGTCTCCGTTATTCAGCCGTGTTTGATGGCGATGGTCTTCAGCGTCGTGAAGCCGTAGAGCGCCTCGAAGCCTTTCTCGCGTCCGTGCCCCGAATGCTTCACGCCGCCGAACGGCAACTCGACGCCACCGCCCGCGCCGTAATTGTTGATGAACACCTGCCCAGAGCGCACGCGCCGCGCGAGACGCATCTGCCGCGCGCCGTCGCGGGTCCAGATGCCCGCGACCAGCCCGTAGTCGGTGCCGTTCGCGAGCCGGAGCGCGTCGGCTTCGCTGTCGAAGGGCATCGCGGCGAGCACCGGGCCGAACACTTCCTCGCGCGCGAGGCGGTGCGTCGGCGGGACGTCGCGCAGCAACGTGGGCGCCTGATAGAAGCCGGCCTCCGGCGCTTCGCCGACGACTTCGCCGTGCGCGGCCATCGGGATGCCGTCGTGTTGCGCATCGGACAGGAAGTCCCACACGCGCTGCTGCTGCTTCGCGCTGATGAGCGGGCCGCAGTCGAGATCGAGCTTGCTCGGGCCGACCCTGAGCGCCGCGAACGCCTGCGCAAGCCGGTCCAGCAAAGGCTCGTACGCCGCGCGCTCGATCAGCACGCGGCTGCCCGCCGAACACGTCTGCCCGGCGTTCTGCACGATCGCCGCGACGAGCACGGGCAGCGCGGCGTCGAAATCGGCATCGGCGAACACGATTTGCGGCGACTTGCCGCCGAGTTCGAGCGTGACGGGCACGTGGTTGTCGGCGGCCATCTTGGTGACAGCGGCGCCGGTCGCGGGCGAGCCGGTAAACGAGATGTGATCGATGCCCGCATGCCGCGCCAGCGCCGCGCCCGCTTCGTGCCCGTAACCGGTGACGATGTTGAGCGCGCCATCGGGCAGGCCGGCTTCCGCCGCCAGTTCGGCGACGCGTAACAGCGACAGGCACGCGTCCTCCGCCGGCTTCACGACGCACGCGTTGCCGGTCGCGAGCGCCGCGCCGACGCTGCGCCCGAAAATCTGCAGCGGATAGTTCCACGGCACGATGTGGCCCGTGACGCCGTGCGGCTCGCGGATCGTGAGCACCGTGAAGCCGGTTTGATAGGGCAGGGTTTCGCCGTGGAGTTTGTCGGCGGCGCCCGCGTAGAACTCGAAATAGCGCGCGATGCCGGTTACGTCCGCGCGCGCCTGCTTGAGCGGCTTGCCGGTATCGCGCGCCTCGACCTGCGCGATGTCCTCGTGGCACGCGGCGATCAGCATCGACAGGCGCGCGAGGATGCGTCCGCGCTCGGCCGCGCTCATCGCGCCCCAGTCGCCTTCGAAGGCGGCGCGCGCGGCGGCGACCGCGCGGTCGACATCGCCCGCCGTGCCGCGCGCGATCTGCGCGAAGATCTGGCCGTCGGAGGGATCGACCACCGGAATCGTCTCGCCGCCCGATGGCGCGACCCAGCGGTTGTTGATGAAATGCTTCGCGTCTTCCATGCACGTCTCCTGAAATCGGGTGCTCTGCTGCCGGAAACCGATGCCGCTTTCGATTATCGCGCCAACGCCCCGCGCGCGCCGGCCTTGGCGGGGGCGCGAACTCGTTTGGCTATAATGACGCAGTCACGCGCCTTCACGCGCGAGCGCCGCGGCGGTTCTCCGGCGTATCGTCCGCCCGTGCGATTCCATCTCCGACTCAACTTCTCCAGAGAGCGCTCATGAGCTTCAACAACGTACCTCCCGGCAAGGATCTCCCGCAGGATTTCAACGTCATCATCGAGATTCCCGCGCAGAGCGATCCGGTCAAATACGAAGCGGACAAGGACATGGGCCTGCTCGTGGTCGACCGCTTCATCGGCACCGGCATGCGTTATCCGGCCAACTACGGCTTCATTCCGCAGACGCTGTCGGGCGACGGCGACCCGGTCGACGTGCTCGTCATCACGCCGTTCCCGCTGCTGGCCGGCTCGGTCGTGCGTGCGCGCGCGCTCGGCATGCTGCAGATGACGGATGAATCGGGCGTCGACGCGAAGCTCGTCGCCGTGGCGCACGACAAGATCTGCCCGATGACGGCGAACCTCAAGTCGATCGACGACGTGCCCGAATACCTGAAGGACCAGATCAAGCACTTCTTCGAGAACTACAAGTCGCTCGAAAAGGGCAAGTGGGTGAAGGTCGAGGGCTGGACGGGCATCGAGGCCGCGCACAAGGAAATCACGGAAGGCGCCGCGAACTACAAGAAGTAATTCGCGCCACTACCAGGCGCCGCCGCGTTGCTCGCAGCGCGGCGGCGTTTTCCTGCGCTTCGCTTGCCTCGGTCCGGGGCAACACTGATTCGATCGATCGCTCTCCCGCGATCAGCGCGCGTTTCTGCGGCGCGCTCAGCCGCTTCACGCGATACTCGGCGCGCAACGCCTCCGATTTTCCCTCCAGCTCGAACGATGCCAGCACGCGCAACGGCTTTTTCGCGCGCGTATAGCGCGCGCCCTTGCCGCTCGCGTGCGCGGAGAAGCGGGCTTCGACGTCGGTCGCGATGCCGGTGTAGAGGCTGCCGTCGGCGCATTCGATGAGGTAGAGGAACCAGGGCATCGGCGAGTAAGAGGGGATGTGCCGCGCATTATCGCTGAAAGCACCGCGTTGGGGCGCTCTCGTGCGCTTCGGCGTGCCATTGCGAGTTGCGCGAGAATAGCCGCTTTCGGGCGCGTTTGGCGCGGTACGGGCGCGCTCGTCGGTCAATCACAGCGAGGTAGCCTGTTGAATCGCGAAGTCGAAATTCATGTGGTCGATGCGCTCAGCGAGATTCCGGCCGAAGACTGGAACCGGCTCGCCGGCGATAACCCGTTCGTGCGTCATGCGTTTCTGTCGGCATTGCAGGAGACGGAGTGCGCGGTGAAGCGCACCGGCTGGCGCGCGCATCATCTGATATTGAAGCGCGGCGGCGAGTTCGCAGGCGCGATGCCGTTGTACCTGAAGTCGCATTCGCGCGGCGAGTACGTGTTCGACCACGCATGGGCCGACGCCTTCGAGCGCCACGGCGTGCGCTATTACCCGAAGGCGCTGTCCGCCGTGCCGTTCTCGCCAGTGACGGGCCCGCGCCTCATCGCCGCGCATCATGAAGATCGCGTGCTGCTCGCGCGCGGCGCGATCGAGTTGACGCGAAGGCTCGAACTGTCGTCGCTGCATGTGCTCTTTCCGCACGCGCAGGACGTCGAGGCGCTGACGGACGCGGGCTACATGCTGCGCGAAGGCGTGCAGTTTCATTGGGAGAATCTGCCCGGCGACGGCTACGAAAGTTTCGACGCCTTTCTCGCGACCATGAGTCACGACAAGCGCAAGAAGGTGAAGCAGGACCGGCGGCGCGTGAAGGACGCGGGCGTCACGTATACATGGCTGCGCGGCGCGCAGATCGATCAAAGCGCGCTCGATTTCTTCTACGACTGCTACGACAACACCTATCGCGAGCACTGGAATGCGCCGTATCTGTCGCACGAATTCTTCGGCCGGATTCACGCCGATGCGCCCGGCAGCATGCTGCTCGTGATCGCCGAAGCCGACGGCGAGCGGCTCGCGTGCGCGCTCAACATGATCGGCGGCGACACGATGTATGGGCGTTACTGGGGCACGCGCGAGTTCATCTCGGGGCTGCACTTCGAGACGTGCTACATGCAGGGCATCGCGTATTGCATCGAGCATGGACTCGCGCGCTTCGAGGGCGGCGCGCAGGGCGTGCACAAGATGTCGCGCGGACTTCTGCCGACGCCCACATGGTCCGCGCACTGGATCGCGGATCAGCGTTTCGCGCACGCGATCGCCGAATTTCTCGATGCCGAAACCGAAGCGATGGATCAGCATATCGTGGAGCTCGAAGCGCACACGCCGTTCAGGAAGAAGGTCTGATGCGATAATCATCCCAGTCTTTCATCGCATATCGCCCCGGCCGCAACGCGCGCACATCCATGTCGACCATGAGCAGAAACTTCTTCAATCTTTACAGCCACGACTTCGCGCGCGTCGCGGTCGGCGTGCCGTCGTGCAAGGTGGCCGATCCCGCATTCAACGCGGCGCAGACGATCGAACTCGCTAACGAGGCCGCGGCGCACGGCGCGGTGCTCGTCGCGTTTCCCGAACTTGGCGTGTCCGCCTATACGTGCGACGACCTGTTTCATCAGCGCGCCTTGCTCGACGCCTGCGAAGCGGCGCTGCAAGGCATTCTGGACGCGTCGAAGGAACTGAATATCGCGATGATCGTCGGCGCGCCGGTCCGGGCCGAGCACAAGCTCTTCAACTGCGCCATCGTCATCGCCGGAGGATTCATTCGTGGCGTCGTGCCGAAGAGCTATCTGCCGAACTATGGCGAGTTCTACGAAGCGCGCCAGTTCAGCCCCGCCGATGCCGCCGTCACGAACACCGTCAGGCTCTGCGGTCAGGACGTGCCGTTCGGCGCGTCGCTGCTGTTCCAGATCGAGGATCTGCCGCTCTTCCGGTTCCACGTCGAAATCTGCGAGGACGTGTGGGTGCCGATTCCGCCGTCGTCGTTCGCGGCGCTCGCGGGCGCGACGGTGCTCGTGAATCTGTCGGCGTCGAATATCGTCGTCGGCAAGTCGGCGTATCGGCATCAGCTCGTCGGGCAGCAGTCCGCGCGTTGTGTCGCGGCATATCTGTACACGTCGGCGGGCAATGGCGAGTCGTCCACGGACCTCGCCTGGGACGGGCAGGGCCTCATCTACGAAAACGGCGAACTGCTCGCGGAGTCCGCGCGTTTCTCGGATCGTTCGCACCTTATTTACGCCGATATCGATCTCGAACGGCTCTCGCGCGAGCGCATGCGCCAAACCACCTTCGGCCGCTCGACGCATCGGCACGCCGAAGAAGTCGCGCAGTTCGACGTGATCGCCTTCCCGCTGCCGATTCCGGCCGAGGGGAAGCTGCCGCTCGAACGTCGCGTCGCGCGCTTCCCTTACGTGCCTGCCGACGCCGCGCGCCGCGACGAACGCTGCAACGAGGTCTACAACATTCAGGTGCAGGCGCTCTTGCAACGGCTGCAATCGTCGGGCATGTCGAAGGTCGTCATCGGTGTATCGGGCGGCCTCGACTCGACGCATGCACTGCTCGTGTGCGCGAAAGCGATGGACCGTCTCGGCCTGCCGCGCTCGAACATCCTCGCGTACACGATGCCGGGTTTCGCCACCAGCGACCGCACGCTCAGGCAGGCGCGCGAGCTGATGGAGGTCGTCGGCTGCACGGCGAGCGAGATCGACATCCGGCCGAGCTGCGTCCAGATGCTGTCCGACATCGGCCATCCGCACAGCACCGGCGCCGAGCAGTACGACATCACCTACGAGAACGTTCAGGCCGGCGAGCGCACGAGCCATCTCTTCCGGCTGGCGAATTTCAATAACGCGATCGTCATCGGCACGGGAGATCTGAGCGAGCTGGCACTTGGTTGGTGCACCTACGGAGTGGGCGATCACATGTCGCACTACAACGTGAACGCGAGCGTGCCGAAGACCTTGATCACGCATCTGGTGCGCTGGGTTGCGGAGTCGGGGCAGATCGGCGGCAACGGCACCGATGTGCTCGAAAACATCCTGAGCACCGACATCAGCCCGGAACTCATTCCCGGCAAGACGAGCGGCGTGGTGGAGCAGAAGACGGAGAGCGTCATCGGCCCGTACGAACTGCAGGACTTCAACCTGTACTACACGCTGCGTTTCGGCTTTGCACCAAGCAAGGTTGCGTTTCTCGCGCTGCATGCGTGGCGCGATCGCGATGCGGGCGCGTGGCCGGAAGGCCCGACGGTTACGCGGAATCAATACGACCTCGGCGAGATCCGCAAGAATCTGCGGATCTTTCTGGATCGATTCTTTCGCACGAGCCAGTTCAAGCGCTCATGCATACCGAATGCACCGAAGGTCGGCTCGGGCGGCTCGCTTTCTCCGCGCGGCGACTGGCGCGCGCCGAGCGACGGACAGGCGACGGTATGGCTCGCGGACCTCGAACGCGTCCCCGCGAACGAGTGATATCGCGCGTTTATCCCGTCATCTCGCGCACATACCGGACGCTTGCTCGATGAAACGCGGCTAGAATCGAAAACATCTGTCCCGCGCGGGACACGACCTTTTCTCGAATCCCTTGAATCGAACCTTACGCGAGGCACGCCATGAAACGTATCACCGCCGTCATCAAACCGTTCAAGCTCGACGAAGTTCGCGAAGCGCTCGCCGAAGTAGGCCTCACCGGTCTCACGGTCACCGAAGTGAAGGGCTTTGGCCGCCAGAAGGGGCACACTGAGCTTTATCGTGGTGCAGAGTATGTGGTCGACTTCCTGCCGAAGGTGAAGATCGAAGTCGTCGTCGCGAACGATCAAACCGATCAGGTTATCGACGCGATCATCGGCGCCGCGCGCACCGGCAAGATCGGCGACGGCAAGATCTTCGTCGCCGATGTCGAGCGCGTGATCCGCATCCGCACCGGCGAGGAAAACGAAGCGGCGGTCTGAGCGCTGCGTCACTTCGCCTGACTCCGGCCCGCCATTCGCGCGGGCCTTTCTTTCTCCGTATTTCCCGCGCGCGCATGCACCAGCGCGAGGCGCGTCATCGTCCCCGATTTTTTTCGTCTATTTGTTGCCTGAGCGCAGGAATGCGCCATCCGTGCGGTAACATCGAATTCTGGTTATACCTTTGTAAGGAACTGTTTGATGCATCACGCGATCGGCTTCATCCAGGATCTCGCGGTGATCATGGCCATCGCGGGTCTCGTGACGGTGCTGTTTCATCGTCTGCGGCAGCCGGTCGTGCTCGGCTATATCGCGGCGGGAGTGATCATCGGGCCGTACACGCCGCCCTTCAATCTGATCCACGACGAAGCGACGATCCAGACGCTCGGCGAGCTGGGCGTCGTGTTCCTCATGTTCTCGCTCGGGCTCGAATTCAGCCTGCGCAAGCTCTTCAAGGTCGGCGCGACGGCGTTCGTCGCGGCGCTCTCGGAAATCGTGCTGATGATCTGGGTCGGCTACGAGATCGGGCGCTGGTTCGGCTGGAACGCGATGGATTCGCTCTTTCTCGGCGCGATGCTCGCGATTTCGTCGACGACGATCATCGTGAAGGCGCTCTCCGAGCTCGGCATGAAGGGCGAGCATTTCGCGCAGATCGTGTTCGGCATTCTGATCGTCGAGGACATTCTCGCGATCGCGATGCTCGTGCTGCTGTCCGGCATCGCGCAGACGGGCTCGGTGAGCGCGGGCGTCGCGGTCGTCACGCTCGGCAAGCTGCTGCTTTTCATGACGGTGTCGCTGGTGATCGGCATTCTCACCGTGCCGCGCGCGCTCAACTACGTCGCGCGCGCCAAGAGCGACGAGATGCTGCTCGTCACGGTGCTCGGCTTTTGCTTCGGCTTCTGTCTGCTCGTCGTGAAGCTCGATTATTCGATCGCGCTCGGCGCGTTCCTGATCGGCGCGATCATGGCGGAGTCGAAGCATCTCGCGCGCATCGAGCATCTCATCGCGCCGGTGCGCGACATGTTTTCGGCGATCTTCTTCGTCACTATCGGTCTGTTGCTGAATCCGACGGTGCTCGTCGACTATGCGTGGCCGATCGCCGTCATCACGATCGCGGTCGTGCTCGGCAAGATCGTGTCGTGCGGGCTCGGCACCTTTCTCGCGGGCAAGGACGGACGCACGTCGATGCGCGTCGGCATGAGCGTCTCGCAGATCGGCGAGTTCTCGTTCATCATCGCTTCGCTGGGTTTGTCGCTGAAGGTCACGAGCAGCTTTCTGTATCCGATCGCGGTGGCCGTGTCCGCGCTCACGACGCTATTCACGCCGTATCTGATCCGCGCCGCCGATCCGCTCACGGCGCGTCTCGCGCGCGCGATGCCCGCGCCGCTCGTGCATACCTTCGGGCTGTATTCGCAATGGCTCGCGAGCCTGACGCCCGCATCCGGCGGCCCGACGCTGTTCTCGATGACGCGTCGCATCGTCGTGCAGATCGCGGTGAATCTCGCGCTCGTGGCGGCGATTTTCCTCGGCGCATCGTATGCCGCGCCGTTCGCGTCGGGCTATCTCGCGCGCTGGCTCGACACCGACAACGCGCGACGCGTCGTGTTGTGGGGCGCGGCGCTCGTCGTCGCGTTGCCGTTTCTGGTCGCGGTCTATCGCAAGCTCGATTCGCTCGCGCTGCTGCTCGCCGAAGTGAGCGTGCAGCCCGCGAAAGCGGGGCGCTTCACGAGCGCGATCCGCTCGGCGATTTCCGGGCTGATTCCGATCGTCGCGATGTTCGGCGTCTTTCTGCTGGTCGCGGCGCTGTCGGGCGCGATCCTGCCGCCGTTCGGCCTGATGATCGGCGTGCTGCTCTGCGCGGCGCTGCTGCTGACGGTGCTATGGCGCTGGTGCGTGAAAATCCACGCGACGATGCAGATCGCGCTGCGCGAAACCTTCGAGGAGCCGCGCGACCACTGAACGGAATCGTGCGACGGGTTCCCGCGATAATGTGACCAAATGTGTGGTGGTTTGCCCCCGCGCGGGTCGGAGGCGGATAATCGGGGCTGGTCCATTCTCCTATGGCGCTCGCGCGCCTGAATCCGGAATGAGCGATAACAAAACGTCCAACGACTCAAGCAACACCGACGCACGCCGAAGCGGCGCCGATTCCCAGGCAGCAGGCGGACCATCGAGCGTGAATCCCACCGCCCCGCCCGAAGCAGCGGCAGCGGCCTCTGCGCCCGGCCCCAAGGCGAGCGCGACCGAACGGGCATCGACGGACGCGCCTTCGAGCGCATCGAACGTGGAGCCCGTCGACACGGCGCAGGCGCGTCGCGACGACGCCCAGCAGGCGGCCCGCGAAGCGCGGGCATCGGCGGCGAGCGCGACCGCTGCGCAGGAAGCCTCGGTGCGCGACAAGCAGCGCGCATCGACCAACACCAAGGCGAGCCTCGCCGAAAATCTCGAAGCCGCGACCGAGGCGGAAGCCGCCAGCACGGCCAATTCGCAATCCGCCGCGACCGATTCCCCGACTGGCCGCACCGTTCCGCCACCCGCCGTCGGCATGCCGCCGGCTTTTTCCGACGCGCCGGATTTCAGCAAGCTCAATGCGCCGGTCGCGCCGCCGCCCGAACAGGCGGCTGCGCCGGCCCAGCCCGCGTATCTCAAGCAGTCCGACTCGGCGTGGTCGGTGTTCGGGCGCATCGTCGCGGCGCGCGCGCGTCAGATCTTCGATCGCGCGGGGCAGCGCATCACGCAGCGCACGTTGCGCATCGGCGTGTCGGCGCGCATCTTTCACCCCGAGCCGGGCGCGAAAGGGCTGCGCGGCAAGACGCTGCAATATCTGGAGGAATCGATCGCGCACTGGGTCATGTCGCGCGACGTGCTCGTTTTCATGATTCCGACCGTCGGCCATCAGGGCATGCTGCATCCGAGCAATATCCGTCTGCGCGATTACGCGAAGCATCTCGACGGCCTTCTGCTGCAAGGCGGCGCCGATGTTTCTCCGCAGTCCTACGAGGAAAGGACGACGCGTCCAGAATGGCCCGGCGACCGCGTGCGCGACATGTACGAGCTGGAGCTGCTGCACGAGTTCGTCGAGTCGGGCAAGCCCGTGCTCGGCGTGTGCCGCGGCTGTCAGCTGATCAACGTGGCGTTCGGCGGCACGCTCTACGGCGACATCGCCACCGATGTGCCGACCGCCGGCATCCACGTCAACGAGAAATACGACCAGCATCGCCACTCGATCCGCTTCCCCGACGGCTCCACGCTCGTCAACATGTTCCCGAACCAGCGCGAGGCGATCGTCAACTCGATCCACCATCAGGCGGTGAAGACGCTCGGGCGCGATCTGAACATCGAGGCGGTGTCGGCGTCGGACGGGATCATCGAGGCGGTGCGGTACCGGAAGTCGCCGTTCGTGGTCGGCGTGCAGTGGCACCCGGAGTTTCATCGCGCGGGCGGCGCGGAACTGCTCGACTGCACGCCGCTGCTCGATACGTTCCTGCGCGTCGCGCGCGAGACGCGGTTCTAGTTTTTTTGCAGGCCGCAAACGCAGAAGGCCCGCTCGATTCGAGCGGGCCTTCTGCGTTTGTCAGGCGTGTGCGGATGACTTAGCGCGTGGTCACCGGCGCGAGTCCGGCTTCCGTCTGCTTCTGAAGCTGTTCGACCTGCAATTGCAGCGCGCGCAGCTTGCGTTCGGCTTCGAGCTTGTCCGTCTGCAACACGGCCGACTCCGCCTGAAGCTGCTGCTGACGCTGCGTCACCTGCGAATCCTGCTGCTGCGCGAGTGCGAGGTCGGCGGTGAGGCGGTTCGCCCGGTCCGCCGATTTCGCGATCACGCGTTCGAGCAGCGCTTTCTGCGCCTGCAATTGCGTGCGGCTGATTTCGCCATCGGCGAGATCGAAGCTCTTGCGCGCGAACTGGGCGTAGATCGATTCCGCGCGGGCCACGTCCTGCGTCTTCACGACGCGCCACCAGCGCGCGTCCTGCGAAAGCGCGACGTAGTACAGCATTTCCTGCGGGAGGAAGAAGAGCTTCGCGCCGTAGCTGCCGTTGCGCGTCGCGCGCAATTCCGTGAGGCTTCCCGCCTGCACGAGATTCTGCAGTTCGGCGATGTTGCCTTCGACGCGCGGCGCGCTGGAATCGGCGTTCAGGTCGGACAGATCCTCGGGCGCGGCCTGCGCGGGCATTGCCGCTGGCGCGGGTGCGGGCTGAGGCGCCTTCGCGGCCACCCTGGCCGCCGGAGGCGCCGCGAACGTGCTCGCGAACGGCGCGAGGATGCCGCACAGGGACAAGGCGAGCGTGAGCGTCGCGTGATGGAGATAACGGAGTTGCTTCATGTTGGCGTCGTGGCCCGAAGGGTTGATCGGCTGGCGGTGCGTCGTGCGCTGCTCAACGCGCGCCGTTCTCGGCAGCGCGGCCGGACGGGGCCGCGTTGCTGTCGAGCGTCGGTGAGTGCTGGAGCATCGAATAGAGGGTCATCGGATCCAATGGCGCACCCGTCTTCGATGTCCGGTGCGCCTGCGTTTTGACCGATGTCACGCGTGCATGCCGTGTGGCATCTTGCTTCGCGACGCGCTCGTCCGGTGCGTGCGCGCGGATCGGCGCAGGAGGTTTCGCTCGCGGCGCCAGCACAGTCGTGACGCGGCCGGTGTGCGTCCGTGCCGCGGTCGCGGTTGCGGCGACCAGGCGCGGGCTCGATTGCTTCGGCATCGTCGCGATGGGCGCGGGTTCGGGGGGCGGCGTCGCTGTATCGGTGACTGTGCGGGTTTCAGGCTCCGCGCTCGCAAGTGGAGTTGTCGGTGGCGTCGGCACGTCAGATATCGGTTCGACGTTCGCGGGCTGATCCGGGATGGAGGCCGTGGCGGCCGCGAGCACTGCTGGAGCCGATGCGGGCGCGACGGCATCCGGCTGTGCGCGCATCGCGACATGCTCGGCGGACGCGGGTCGCGCGTTGCGCGTCGAGCCGGGTTCGAGCCCGAACAGCATCCATACGATGAGCACGCCGCCAGCGGCCGCGATAGCGGCGGCGACCGGCTTGCTGAAGCCGTGCTTGCGGGCGATAGCAGGAGCGCCGACCGCCAGATGAATCGGGTCTGCGCGTTCGTCGTCGTCGGCGCTGCGAGCCTGCGGATCCTGTATCAGACGCAGCATCGCACGCGGAATCTCTTCCTTCGCGAAGACGGCCCAAAGGTTCGCGGCGCGATAGGGTGAACGCGCGTCGGACAGGCTGAGAGCGGGTACATAGGCGGTTTCGAAGCGCGCCGCGAAGAGCGAATATTCGGTCTGCGTTTGAACGGGACGCGTGCGCGTGGCTGACCACTCGAAACCGAAGTTCAAGGACGGGTCCGTCAGCGCGCGCAGCGTCGGCAGACGCAGATTGCCTTCAACTACGATCAAGGGTTCGGTCATGAAGATTCCACATGCATGCGCCCGGGCGCGGACAACGAAACAGCCCGCCCGGACCTGAGTGGCCGCAGAAGACAGCACCGCGGGTCGGCGCGAGGATGGTCGGAAATTCGACCCGCGATCATACGAAACGGTTACGCGCCCGACGACCAGAAGATTCCTATTGTCTATTTTTGACAGGAATGCTTATTGACCGATCTGGCGTTCTTGTGCTTGTTGATGGTCGAGCGGAAACACGTAGCGTAGTGAAAAGAGATCGATGCCCGCCATATGGTCCGCTTCGCGCGCGGCCCGTTTCCAGCCGCGCGATTCGTAGAAGCCGATCGCCGCCGCATTCTGTTCGAGCACGTAGAGATGCAACTGCCGCGCACCGCGCGCGCGGGCCCAGCGCGCCGCTTCGTCGAGCATCACGGTGCCCGTGCCGAGGCCGCGATGCCCCGGCAACGCATGAAGATTGTCGACGAGCACGCTCCCGGTCTCGTCCGGCTCCACGACACACATGAAGCCAACCGCCTCGCCCGCGTGCTCCGCGATGAACACGCTGGACGCGCCGGCCGCGACTTCCATCATGCGCGCGTCCCAGTTAGCCGCGCGTTCGGCTTGCATATCGCGGTCGAGGTAGCTGTCCGGCAGGATGCCCCGATACGCCGATGCCCAACTGCGCGCGTGCATCGACGCAATGAGCGCCGTATCGGCCGATGTCGCCGTGCGCAGCGAAACTTTCGCGTCCAGTTTTTGTTCGGATGTCAGCTTAAAGTTAGGCATATGTAACCGTATTTTAATGTTTGTTTAGGCGAAATTAAACGAAGTTACGTGCAGGCCCAGGCGGGGAGGCGTTAAAATCGAGGGCATCGCGCGTGCGTTCACCGATCCCGGGAAAGTCATGTCCACTACCCACGTAACACCCGCCAACGAGTCCAAGTTCAAGTCGGTCTTTCGCGTCGTCAGCGGAAACTTCCTTGAAATGTACGACTTCATGGTCTACGGCTACTACGCTTCGGCGATCGCCAAGACCTATTTTCCGAGCGGCAACGACTTCGCGTCGCTGATGCTCGCGCTGTCCGTCTTCGGCGCGGGCTTTCTCATGCGGCCGGTCGGCGCCATCGTGCTTGGCGCGTACATCGACCATCATGGCCGGCGCAAGGGCCTGATCCTCACGCTCGCGCTGATGGCGGTCGGCACCGCGTGCGTCGCGCTCGTGCCGGGCTATGCGACCATCGGTGCGCTGGCGCCGATCATCGTGCTGGGCGGGCGGCTGCTGCAAGGCTTCTCGGCGGGCGTCGAGCTGGGTGGGGTGTCGGTGTATCTGTCCGAGATCGCGACGAAGGGCAACAAGGGCTTCTATTGTTCGTGGCAATCCGGCAGCCAGCAAGTGGCCGTGGTATTCGCGGCGCTGATCGGCGTGATCATGAACCGCCTGCTCCCGCCCGAGCAGATGACGGCCTGGGGCTGGCGCGTGCCGTTCCTGATCGGCTGCCTGATCGTGCCGTTTCTGTTCATCATCCGCCGGTCGCTGCGTGAAACCGAAGAGTTTCTCGCGAAGAAGCATCGTCCGAGCATGGGCGAGATCGCGCGCTCCATCGCGCAGAACTGGGCCATCGTGCTCGCCGGCATGGGCATGGTCATCATGACGACGGTGTCGTTCTACATGATCACCGCGTACACGCCGACCTTCGGCAAGGAAGTGCTCAAGCTCGATGCGGTCGACGCGCTCGTCGTCACGGTATGCGTGGGCATCTCGAATCTGGTGTGGCTGCCGCTGATGGGCGCGCTGTCGGATCGCGTCGGGCGGCGTCCGGTGCTGCTCGTGTTCACGATTCTCACCATTCTCACGTCGTATCCGGTGGTGCAATGGCTGGTCGCGGACCCGTCGTTCCTGCGTTTGCTGATGTGCGAACTGTGGCTGTCGTTCCTGTACGGCAGCTATAACGGCGCGATGGTGGTCGCGCTGACCGAGGTCATGCCCGCCGAAACGCGCACGACCGGTTTCTCGATGGCCTACAGCCTCGCGACGACCATCGGCGGCTTCACGCCGGCGATCTCCACGTATCTGATCCACGCGACCGGCAACAAGGCCGCGCCGGGTCTGTGGATGGGCCTCGCCGCGATCTGCGGCCTGATCGCGACGCTCGTGCTGTACCGCTCGCCCGAAGCGCGCAATCAGTACAAGACGGCCTGACGGAAGCGGACCGGTCAAGTAAGTAATGCGAGCCTCTTCGGAGGCTCGCTTTTTTGGGGCATTGAAGCCGTTGGCGCCGTTCCTGTTCGTGCGACGGCTAAGCAGTACTGCGCGCGAAGATCAGAAGCAAACCGTAGTCACCTTTATCCGCCGCGCGCAAGGCGGTCAGGTAATCCGATCGGGCGTTATCCGCTTTAACCAATGTTCCGCCGCCGCCCCACGAAAACGGCTCCTGTTTCATGCTGCGCAAGAGCGCGTCAGCCATCATTCGTGAGTGTCGACCATTGCCGTTTGCGAAGGGATGAATCCATACCAGGTCGCGGTGGAATCGCGCGGCAATCTCGTCGGGCGGGAATGTGCCGTTGTCGACCCACCACAGCGTGTTATCGAAAAGGTTTTTCAGTTTTACGCTGACCTGTGTCCAGTCACATCCGATGTTCTTGTCGGACTTGCGGAACGCACCGGCCCACGACCAGGTCTGGTCGAACATCTTCTTGTGAAGGCTGCGACAGAACCCTTCACTGAGGACATCGACCTTGCGTTGACGGCGAGCCCATTGCACGGCTTGCAGGATGTTCTCCTGCTCCCAGTCATTCAGGTCGCCCTTGGTGACCAGGTGCGTCGGTATCAGCCCTGCAAGCTCGTCAGGGTCGAGCGGTGTCTGGCCGTCCTGTTCGTCTAGATCGATCGCCATAGGTCGGACCAGCGGCCTCGAAGTAGTTCGGCCGTTCTCTGCTCAACCTGTTTGCGAAGCCGGTCAGTTGCCGGACGTTGGTCTTCCAGACTCATGGTGTGCGCCACGCTGCTCACTTCTTGCAGCGCGATGGAGCGTGCCCGGTCTTCGACCACTTGAGTCAGTGGCTTTCTGGGCACGAGAGCGTAGACCAGCTCACAGTCCAGCCCTTCCGCCAACTTGCGCAGTTGTCCGAGCGTGATTCGCTCCTCGGCTTCCGCCGACTCCGATTTGTGCAGGGTTGAACCGGTAATGCCTAATCTCTCGGCTTGCTGTCGCTCGGTAAGCCCCAATGACTCTCGGATGGCCTTCAGCCATCCCCGTGGCGGAGGGCGACGGTTGGTCAAATCCGAATAGACTTCAACCGAAGCCTGAACCTGCTCAAGCCGGAGCTGCCTCAATCTGGAATCCATTTTGCTGCCCTATAGGCAATCATAAAAAGTTATAATGCTAGCTTATAGTGAAGTGGCTATCAAGATTATGCTTCATCAATGAGAAGCGGATCCGTTCATTTTGCGTCATCATAGTGACTCAAATAAGAGACGTTCGCTTTATCATAAGAGATCAGGCGGACGGGGCCAGCAAATATCTCCGGCAAGAAAAAACCCGCAGTCCCTTTCGGGACGCGGGTCTCAACACCTTTTGCGGTATGGACTAGCGGAAACGAGGGATTTTCTACGCCGGAACCGCCGCCAGCGCCGCCGCCGTTTCCTCGATCACTTCCCGCCATTGCCCCGGTGCGCGCTGCCGCACGAGATGTGCGTTCGGATACCACGCGCTTTCGCCCGACTCGACGCCCCAGCGCCAGTCGGCGGCGTAGGGCAGCATCACCCAGACCGGCTTGCCGAGCGCGCCCGCGAGGTGCGCGACGGACGTATCCACCGACACCACGGCGTCGAGGCGATCGACGATCGCGCCGGTATCCGCGAAGTTTTCGAGGCGTCCTTCGAGCAGATGGATCGATTTCGTGTTCGGATGCGCGCGCAGGATGTCGCGCTCGCGTCCGGTGAGAAACGGCTGGAGCACGATCCAGTCGATGCCGCCGAGCGCGAAGAGCGGGGCGAGCTCGGAGACCGGCACCGAACGCGTCTCGCCCGGCTGCATCCGTCCCGACCACGTGATGCCGATCTTGCGCCGCTCCTGGCCGCCGATCGAGCCGCGCCACTTGCGCCGGTAATCGGCGGGCACGACGAGATAGGGCGCGCGCGCCGGGATCGACTCGGGCGAAGTCATGCCGAGCGCGAGCGGCAGGCTGAGCAGCGGGCAGAACGCGCCGGCGGCCACCGCCATGCCATCCGATTTGCTCTTGAGTTCGACGCGTGCGGCATGCGCGGCGGGCGCGAGCAGCGGCACGAGCGCGGGCTGCACCTCCAGCACCAGCTTGCCGACGAGCTTCGCCGCGAACGGCACGAAGCGCGCGAACTGCAAGGTATCGCCGAAACCCTGCTCGGCGCGTACGAGCAGCGTGCGGCCCGGCATCGGCTCGCCTTGCCAGCGTGGCAAGGACGGCGCGGGTTCGCTGCCGGGCGTCTGCAGACGCCATTCGTAGCCGGCGAGACCGCGTGCGTAATCGCCGGTCGCGAGCAGCGCGAGGGCGCGGTTCAGATGCGCGGCGGGCATCGAAGGATCGATGCGCAACGCCATCTCGAACGCGCGCAGCGCCGCGCGATGCGCCCCGAGCGCCAGATGCGTGTTGCCGAGACACAGCCACGCGACGCCGTATTTCGGATCGAGTCCGACCGCGCGCTCGAAGTGGAGCACGGCCTGATCGTGACGGCCGAGCTTCGCGAGCGCGTGACCGAGCCCGAAATAGCCCGGCGCGAAGTGCGGCTGCAACGCGACCGCCTTTTGCAGCACGGGCAGCGCGTCATCGGGATGGCCGTTCGCGTCGAGCAGATTGCCGAGATTGAAATGCGCGGCGACATAGTTCGGCTCGACGTCCAGCGCCGCGCGAAAGTGCGCGATGGCGCCGAGCGTGTCGCCGAGCGCGTTGAGCGCCATGCCGAGGTTGTTGTGCGCGCCGGCATGGCGCGGGCGCAGCGCGAGCGCGCGCTTGAACGCGTGCGCGGCGTCCTTGAAGCGGCGCAGCCCGGAGAGCGCATTGCCGAAGTTGTTCCACGCGGCCGGATCGTTGGGCTGCAGGCGCAGCGCCTTTTCGAATGCATCGGCGGCGTCTTCGTGGCGGCCGGCCGCCGTGTAGGCGTTGCCGAGGTTGTACTGCGCGAGCGGAAAACCCGGCGCGAGCGTGAGCGCGTTGCGAAACCGTTCGATCGCGTCGTCGAGGCGGCCGAGCGCTTTCAGCGCGTTGCCGAGATTGAGTTGCAGACCGGCATCGCCCGGACGCAGGTCGACGGCGCGACGCACGAGCTCAGCTGCCTCCGCGTGCTGGCCTTGTTGATGGCGCAGCACGCCGAGGTAGTGAAGGGCGTCGACGTGTTCGGGTTCGGCGGCGAGCGCGGCCTGATAGTCGCGCTCCGCGTCGGTCAGGCGGCCGTCACGATGGGCCGCGAAACCGCGGGCGAATACGGTGTCCATGACGGGGAAACTTCTGGCCGGGAAAAAGCAAACCCCGCATTTTCCCACACCCGCGCCGCCGGTCCTGGAAAGCGCGATTGACATGTTGCGGCGATGGCACTTAACATCTGAACACCTATTCATACGTTATCGATATCCGTGTCTGCCGATTCGCCTCCCGCCGCCAGCCCGATCACCTCCGATGACCGCGTCGTGCCGCTCGCCGATCTGTTCCGCCTGCTCGGCGACCCGACGCGCTTGCGCATCGTCCTCGCGTGCGTCGAACAGAGGCGCGCGGTCGGCGCCATCGCGGAGTTGCTCGGGCTGTCGGCGTCGCTCGTGAGCCATCACCTGCGTCTGTTGCGCGCGGCGCGCATCGTGCGGGCCGAACGCCAGGGCAAGCAAGTCTTCTATGTGGCCGCCGACCGCCACATCAGCGCGATGCTGGGGGAGTTGCTGGAGCACATCGCGGAGCCGCAGGCCGACGCCAGCGATATCGAATGAAACGCACCGAACGACGAGCACGCCATGAGCACGCATCAACACGAAGAACACGAACATCACGACGGGCACGCACACGGCCATGAGCACGGCCATGGTCATCATCACCATCACGCGCCGCAGGCGGGGCAGGGCCGCACGTTCGCGCTCGCGGTCGCCCTGAACGTGGTGATCGTGGTCGTGCAGGCGATCTACGGCTTCCTCGCGCATTCGACCGCGCTGCTCGCCGATGCCGGCCACAATCTCTCCGACGTGCTCGGCCTGCTGCTCGCGTGGGCCGCCGTGTGGCTCGGCAAGCGTCAGCCGAGCGCGCGCTATACGTTCGGTCTCGGCAGTTCGTCGATTCTCGCGTCGCTCGCCAATGCCGCGCTGCTGCTGTTCGCGTGCGGCGCGATCGTGCTCGAAGCGATCCAGCGGCTCATCAATCCGGCGCCCGTCGCGGGGCTGGACGTGTTCATCGTCGCGACGCTCGGCATGGTCGTGAACGGCTTCTCCGCGTGGCTCTTCATGCGCGGCAGCAAGGACGACCTCAACGTGCGCGGCGCGTTCCTGCACATGGCCGCCGATGCCGCGATCTCCGCGGCCGTCGCGGTCAGCGGTCTCATCATCATGTTCACGGGCGCGAGCTGGCTCGATCCGCTGATGAGCCTGATCGTCGTCTCGGTGATCGTCTACGGCACCTGGGGACTCGGGCGCGACGCGATGCGCCTCGCGATGGCCGCGGTGCCGCCTTCCGTCGACCTGTCGCGTATCGAGCGGTATCTGCAGCAGCTTCCCGGCGTGCGCGACGTACACGATCTGCACGTCTGGGCGCTTTCGACGACCGAAAACGCGCTCACCGTGCATCTCGTGATGCCGCAAGGCCATCCCGGCGATGCGTTCGTGCAGGACGTCGTCAAGACGCTGCGCGGCGAGTATTCGATGCATCACGCAACCGTGCAGGTGGAGTTCGGCGAATCGTGCCATGCGTGCGTGCTGAACGAGCGCGGGCACGCGCACTGAGGTTCCGGCGTGCCGAAAGCGGGAGGCGCGGGCGTACACTAGGCATCGTGACGTTTCAGGGAGGACCGCATGTTTGCGCCAAAGCTGAATCCGAACGACAAGCTGGACGTGGCGCCCGTTCTGATCGTCGGCGCCGGTCCGACGGGCCTCGCCGCCGCGATGAGCCTCGCGCGTGCGCACATTCCGGTCAGGCTCGTCGACCGTGCGCGCGAGCCGTCGCCGCATTCACGCGCGATCGGCATTCAGGCGCGCACGCTGGAGCTTTTCGAGCAGCATCGCGTCGTCAAGCCGTTTCTCGAACTCGGCCATCGCGCGCGCGTCGCGAATCTCTATTCCAATGGCCAGCGCCTCGCGCGCCTCGACTTCGATCCCCTGCAGACGCGTTATCCGTATCTGCTCTTTCTCGAACAATCGCAGACCGAACGCCTGCTCGCCGAGCATCTCGCGGGTTATCGCGTCGTGGTGGAGCGTGGTGTCGAAGTGGTCGATTTCTCGCAAGGTTCAGCGGGCTTGCAGGCGACGCTGCGTCATCCGAACGGACGCGATGAACTGTTGCGGCCTTCGTATCTGATCGCCGCCGACGGCGCGCACAGCTTCGTGCGGCATAGGCTCGGCATCGGTTTCGATGGCAAGACTTTCGATCAAACGTATCTGCTCGCGGATCTGCAGGCGGACTCCGACTGGCCCGACGACGAGTTCCATATCTTCGCGTCGGGCGAAGGACTCGCCGCGCTCTTTCCGATGGGCGGCGACCGCGCGCGCCTGATCGCCGATCTGCCCGCGCCGCTTGCGAGCGCGGTGAACGCAGTGAACGCGGCGGACGCGAAGACCGGCCCGACGCTCGACGAATGCCGTGCGCTCGTCGAGCGGCGCGTGCATCACAAGGTCGCGCTGTCGAATCTGACGTGGTCGTCGTACTTTCACCTGAACAGCCGCATGGTCGACAGACTGCGCGTGGAGCGCGTGTTCCTCGCGGGCGATTCGGCGCACGTGCATAGTCCCGCCGGCGCGCAGGGCATGAACACCGGCATTCAGGAAGCGTTCAATCTCGGCTGGAAGATCGCGCGCATGCTCGCGGGCGGCGCGCCCGAGCGGCTGCTCGACAGCTATCACACGGAGCGGCTTCCGATCGAGCGCGACGTGCTGCGTCAGTCCAGCTTGCTCACGCAGATGGCCGGCGCCGAGCATGGCCCGATGAAACTGATGCGCGATCACGTGATGCCCGCGCTCGCCGCGATCGGCCCGTTGCGCGACGCGATGCGGCGCACGGTGAGCGAGCTGTCGATCAACTATCGCAAGAGCCCGCTCACGCTGGAGCGGCTGCTCGATGGCGGCCCGCGCGCGGGCGAGCGCGCACCCGATGCGCGCGTGCATGTCGTGGACGGACCGCTCGGACGCGTGCCGGGCGTCGGCTGCCTCTACGATCTGCACGACCCCGGCTGCTTCTCGCTGTTTCTGCTCGTGAATCCGTCCGGCGAGGACGACATCGCGCTCGCGCCCGCGACCATCACCGTGGCGCACGCGATGCGCGACCCCGACCTCGATGGCCTCGCGAAGTCCATCGATGCGATCATGCCGAATGCCGTGCGCATATGGCGCATCACCGATACGCACGGCGAGGGCGCGAATTCACTGACCGACAACTACGGCCGCACGCGCCCCGCGTTCTATCTCGTGCGTCCGGATGGATACATCGCCGCGCGCGGGCGCGCGCCATCGGACGTGCATGGCCTGCTGCGCCATTGCGAGACGTGGTTCGGCGCGCAGGACACGAGCGCGGAACGCAAGGCGGAACGCGAGTACCGCGAAGATTGAAAAAAGCCCTGCGGTGCAGGGCTTTGAGCGGGTTCAGGCCGTAGCGGTCTTTGGCGTCAGATCCGCTCTATGCAGGTTGAGTGCCTCCAGCACGATCGGCTCCATCGTGGCGCTTGCTTGCGGATCGTCGAGCGCGCCGAGAATCGCGAGCCGCATGCGCGGCTCCCAGAAGCGGCGGATATGCTCCGCGATGCTGTCGACGGCTTCGGCGCGGTCCGGCATCGAATCGAAGAATTCGCCGATGCGGTTCGCCATCTCGATCAGGTTATCGACATCCATTGGTTATTTCCCTGAAGTGGCCATGTTCATCAGCTCGAGCTGCTGCGTGTTGAAGCGCGAGTAGTCCTTCTGCCATTGCGACGGCTGTTCCACCGGCATCACCTGCACCGCCGTCACCTTGTACTCCGGACAATTCGTTGCCCAGTCGGACGAGTCCGTCGTGATGACGTTCGCGCCCGATTCCGGGAAGTGGAATGTCGTATAGACGACGCCAGGCTGCATGCGCTCCGAGATCTTCGCGCGCAACACCGTCTGCCCGGCCCGCGACTCGATGCCGACCCAGTCGTCATGCCTGATGCCGCGATCCTCCGCGTCGACCGGATGAATTTCCAGACGGTCCTCGTCGTGCCATTGCGAGTTCTCGGTACGCCGCGTCTGCGCGCCGACGTTGTATTGCGACAGGATGCGCCCGGTCGTGAGCAGCAGCGGATACTTGCGCGTGACCTTCTCCGGCGTCGCAATGAACTTCGTGATGACGAAGCGTCCCTTGCCGCGCACGAATTCGTCGATATGCATCGTCGGCGTGCCGTCCGGCGCCTTCTCGTTGCAGGGCCACTGGATGCTGCCGAGTTCATCGAGGCGCTCATACGAGACGCCGTGGAAAGTCGGCGTGAGACGCGCGATCTCGTCCATGATCTCGGACGGGTTCGCGTAGTTCATCTCGTAACCGAGCGCGCGCGACAGTTTGATCGTCACTTCCCAGTCGGAGAAGCCCGCGAGCGGCGGCATCACCTTGCGCACGCGCGAGATGCGGCGCTCGGCGTTGGTGAAGGTGCCGTCCTTTTCGAGGAAGGTCGAGCCGGGCAGCAGAACGTGCGCGTACTTTGCCGTTTCGTTCAGGAAGATGTCCTGCACGACGATGCATTCCATCGAAGACAACGCGTCCGCCACGTGCTGCGTGTTCGGGTCCGACTGAACGATGTCCTCGCCCTGGCAATAGAGGCCCATGAAGGTGCCGTGCATCGCGGCGTCGAACATGTTCGGGATGCGCAGGCCCGGCTCCGGCTGAAGCTGCACGTTCCACGCTTCCTCGAAGAGCGCGCGCGTGGCGGCATCGCCGATATGCCGATAACCCGGCAGCTCGTGCGGGAACGAGCCCATGTCGCACGAGCCCTGAACGTTGTTCTGCCCGCGCAGCGGATTCACGCCGACGCCTTCGCGACCGATGTTGCCCGTCGCCATCGCCAGATTGGCGATGCCCATGACGGTGGTCGAGCCTTGCGCGTGCTCGGTCACGCCGAGGCCGTAGTAGATCGCGCCATTGCCGCCCAGCGCGTAGATGCGCGCGGCTTCGCGGACCTGTTGCGCGGGCACGCCGGTGATCGCTTCCATCGCTTCGGGCGAGTTCTCTTCCTTGGCGACGAAATCGCGCCACTGGCCGAAGGCACGCTCTTCGCAGCGTTCAGCGATGAAGTCTTCCTTCAGCAAGCCTTCCGTGACGATCACATGCGCGAGCGAGTTGACCATCGCGACGTTGGTGCCGGGCCGCAGTTGCAGGTGATATTGCGCCTTCACGTGCGGCGTATCGACGATATCGATGCGGCGCGGATCGATCACGATCAGCTTCGCGCCTTCGCGAATGCGGCGCTTCAGACGCGAGCCGAACACGGGATGGCCGTCGGTCGGATTCGCGCCCATCACGACGATCACATCCGATTGCTCGACCGATGCGAACGTCTGCGTGCCCGCCGATTCGCCGAGCGTCGTCTTCAGGCCGTAGCCCGTCGGCGAGTGGCACACGCGCGCGCAGGTATCGACGTTGTTGTTGCCGAACGCGGCGCGCACGAGCTTCTGCACGAGATACGTCTCTTCGTTCGTGCAGCGCGACGACGTGATGCCGCCGATCGAATCACGCCCGTACTTGTCCTGGATGCGGCGGAATTCGCTCGCCGCGTAGTTGAGCGCTTCCTCCCACGACACTTCGCGCCACGGATCGGTGATCTTCGCGCGGATCATCGGCTTCTTGATACGGTCCTTGTGCGTCGCGTAGCCCCATGCGAAGCGGCCCTTCACGCACGCGTGACCTTCGTTCGCCTGGCCGTTCTTGTTCGGCGTCATGCGCACGACGGTGTTGCCCTTCATCTCCGCCTTGAGCGAGCAGCCGACGCCGCAATACGCGCACGTCGTGATCGCCGAATGCTCGGCCTGACCGAGCATGATGACGGTCTTTTCCTGCAAGGTCGCGGTCGGGCATGCTGCGACGCACGCGCCGCACGACACGCACTCCGATTCCATGAACGGCACGTTCTCGCTTGCCGCGACGCGCGATTCGAAGCCGCGTCCGGCGATGGTCAGAGCGAACGTGCCTTGCGTCTCTTCGCACGCGCGCACGCATCGATTGCAGACGATGCACTTCGACGGATCGTAGGTGAAGTACGGATTCGACTCGTCCTTCTTGTCCTTCAGATGGTTCGCGCCTTCATAGCCATAGCGCACTTCGCGCAAGCCGACGACGCCCGCCATGTCCTGCAATTCGCAATCGCCATTGGCGGGGCAGGTGAGACAGTCGAGCGGGTGATCGGAGATATAAAGCTCCATCACGTTCTTGCGAAGCGATTGCAGCTTGTCGCTTTGCGTGCGCACCTTCATGCCCGCTTCGACGGGCGTCGTGCACGACGCGGGATAGCCGCGCTTGCCTTCGATCTCGACGAGGCACAGACGGCACGAGCCCCACGGTTCGAGCGAATCGGTGGCGCAGAGCTTCGGCACGTTGACGCCCGCTTCGATCGACGCGCGCATCACCGACGTACCCGCGGGCACGGTGACGGACTGACCGTCGATTTCGAGCGTCACGTCGATATCGGCATGACGCAGCGGCGTGCCGTAATCGGTATCGTCGAACGGATCGCGGCGCTGCACCGATGCCGCGCTCTTGCACGCGCAGTTGCCGGAGCCGCAGCCGTTGTTGGTGTTGGACATTGTTGTCTCCTTATGCCGCTTTCTGTGCGGGCGTGCGGGGCAGCCCGAAATCCTCGGGGAAGTGATCGAGCGCGGACATCACCGGGAACGGCGTCATGCCGCCCATCGCGCAGAGCGAGCCGGACACCATCGTGTCGCACAGCTCGCGCAACAGCGTGATCTGCTTCACCGACGTATCGCCTTCACGGATCTTCGCGATGACTTCCTCGCCGCGCGTCGAACCGATGCGGCACGGCGTGCACTTGCCGCACGATTCGAGCGCGCAGAAGTGCATCGCGTATTGTGCGAGTTCGGCGAGATTCGAGGTGTCGTCATGAACCACCAGCCCGCCGTGACCGACCACCGCGCCGACCTTCGCGTATTCCTCGTAGTCGAGCGGAATGTCCCACTG
This sequence comes from Caballeronia pedi, assembly GCF_001544915.2. Lineage (GTDB taxonomy): Bacteria > Pseudomonadota > Gammaproteobacteria > Burkholderiales > Burkholderiaceae > Caballeronia > Caballeronia pedi. The sequence goes on from NZ_FCOE02000045.1 coordinate 26,929, forward strand.
GCCTTCCGGCAGATACGTGCCGAGCGGGCCGCCCACCTGCACCGCGCGCGCGGGGCGTCCGGTCGCGGTGCCGTCGCCGTAGGTGTAGATCAGTTCGCGCAGCGTCACGCCGAACGCGAGTTCGACGAGTCCGCCTTGCTTCACGTTGCCCGCGATCTGGAAGGGCAGCGTGCCGCGCGAACGGCCCATGCCGAAGTCGCGATAGAACGCCGCGCCCTTCGCGAAGATGATCGGCACGGTCGCGAGCGTGATGACGTTGTTGATGACGGTCGGCTTGCCGTAGAGACCGGTGAGCGCCGGCACCGGCGGCTTCGCGCGCACGATGCCGCGTTTGCCTTCGAGCGATTCGAGCAGCGCCGTTTCCTCGCCGCACACATACGCGCCCGCGCCCTTCGCCACATACAGCTCGAACGCGTGCGACGTGCCGAGCACGCTCGCGCCGAGCCAGCCGGCGTCGCGCGCCTTTTCGATCGCGCGGTTCAGCGTATCGATCGAATGCGGATACTCGCTGCGCACGTAGATGTAGCCTTCGGTCGCGCCCACCGCCACGCCCGCGATGATCATGCCTTCGATCAGCATGTACGGATCGCTTTCCATCACGAGGCGGTCGGAGAACGTGCCGGAGTCGCCTTCGTCCGCGTTGCAGACGATGTACTTCTGGTCCGCGTACGCGCCGCGCACTGTCTTCCATTTGATGCCGGCAGGGAACGCCGCGCCGCCGCGTCCGCGCAGACCGGAATCGAGCAGCGACTGGCAGACGGCGTCGCCGTTCATGTCGAGCACGTTGCGCAATCCTTGCAGGCCGCCGAGCGCGACGTAATCGTCGATCGAAAGCGGGTCCGTGATGCCGATGCGCGCGAACGTCAGACGCTGCTGGTTCTTGAGATACGGAATGTCGTCGACCACGCCGACGTTCTTTTCATGCGCTGCGCCTTCGTGGAAGCCGGCATCGAAGAGCGCGGCGACGTCGTCCGCTTCGACGTTCGCATAGCCGATGCGTCCGTCAGGGGTTTCGACTTCGACGAGCGGTTCGAGATAGAAGAGGCCGCGCGAGCCGTTGCGCACGAGTTGCACGTCGAGTCCGCGCTTTTGCGCTTCGCTCGCGATGGCCTGTGCGACGGATTGCGCGCCGAGCGCGAGCGCGGCGGAATCGATGGGAACGTAGATGCGCGTCATGCCGTCACCTCCGCGACTTTCGTTTGCGCCGCGGCGTAAAGGCGGTCGAACTTCGCCGGCGTGACTTTCGCGTGCAATTCGCCGTTGATCATCATCGACGGCGACAGCGCGCACTGGCCGAGGCAATACACGGATTCGAGCTCGGTGTCCTCGGCGTGACCGCTGTCGAAGCGGCAGCCGGTGTGCCCTTCGATGTGATCCTTCAGCGCTTCCACGCCCATGCTGCGGCACGCTTCCGCGCGGCAAAGCTGCACGGTCACGCGCGCGGGCGGCGCGGAACGGAAGTGGTGATAGTACGTGATGACGCCGTGCACTTCGGCGCGCGACAGCGACAGCGTCTGTCCCAGCGGCGCGATGGCCGTCTCGGGCACGTAGCCGACTTCGTCCTGGATGGCGTGAAGAATGGTCATCAACGTCGCACCCTGTACCGCGTGGCGACGCACGAGTTCAGCGGATGCAGCGGCGGATAGCTGCGGATGTGTCATGGGGCTCCTCCAACACTCGGCATATGTTTTGTCGGTACATATTTGAGTCGATATAATTACGGGTGCCGAGCCTGTAAAAGAACAATAGGCGTCGTGATATATCTTGGCAATAGGAAGGGGGAGTGCATATGGTAGACGTCGAATGCCGTGCCGAACTGGTTCTGCGGGACGCTGACGGCCGGGAAACCAGTCTCAGCGCGGTTGTGCCGCTTTTGCAACTGGTCGCACAGACGGGCAGCATCGCGAATGCCGCGAGCGCTAAGGGTTTGTCCTACCGGCACGCGTGGGGTCTGTTGCGGGAAATCGAGGCGCGTCTGGGCGGCGCGCTCATCACCAAATCGCGCGGGCGCGGCTCGGTGCTGTCGGAGCTGGGCGAGTCGGTGCTGCGCGCGCAGCGCGTCTGCGGCGACCGGCTTGAAGCGCCGTTGCAGGCGGTGGCGAACGATGTCGCGATGGAGTTGAACCGGCGCCTCGCGGGCGGCGTGACGCAAGTGCGGATACACGCGTCGCACGGCTATGCGGTTGCCACGCTCGTGCGCGCGCTCGGCGATCAGCGCGTGCCGGTCGACATCAAGTATCGCGAGAGTGCGGAAGCCGTGAGTGCGCTCGCGCGCGGCGAGTGCGAACTGGCGGGCTTCCATTTGCCGATCGGCGAATTCCGTTCGACGTGCGCGGATATCTATCGGCCGTATCTGGACCAGAACAAACATCAGCTGATCCGGCTCACGCGCCGTACACAAGGGCTGTTTCTGCCGAAAGGCAATCCGAAGCAGATCTCCGGTCTGCGCGATCTCGCGCGCAGCGACGTGCGTTTCGTCAACCGCCAGCCGGGCTCGGGTACGCGCATGCTGCTCGATCTGTCGTTGCGGCGCGTAGGTGTCGATCCGGACCAGATCAACGGCTATGCGACCACCGAACTCACGCATTCGGCGATCGCCGCGTTCGTCGCGAGCGGCATGGCCGATCTCGGCTTCGGCGTACAGCCGGCCGCGCAGCATTTCGCGCTCGATTTCATTCCGATCATCGACGAGGACTATTTCTTTGCGTGCGAGCGCGCGCGGCTCGAAGAAGCGCGGCTCGCCTCCGTGTTGCGCATTCTGCGCAGCGAGGGCTTCACGGACAGCGTCGCTCATCTCGAAGGCTATGATCCGGCGCGTTGCGGGACGCTCGTCGATATCGACGAAGGATTGCGTGGCTGAAGTGAGCGCGTGGTGAAAACCGGAAACGCGCGGTAAGAGGACGGCGCGGCGATAGGACTGTCATCGGCGGCGAATTGGGTTAACCTAACGGTTTGCTGTCGACCTCACTGCTCTGAGCGCGTTCCCTTCGCGCGATATACCGCCATGAAACTCTCGTTGCTTGCCTGTTCTTCCGCCGCGCTCGTCGCTGGCGCGATGTACCTGATTCCCGTCGCCTTCGCCCAGAATTCGCCGGGCATGCCGGGTGGGGTGCTGCAGGACGAATTCCGCTTCAACCAGCATCCGCAGATGCAGTTCGCGGCCTCGGCGCCTTCGGACAAGTATCAGGACGGAAAGTCCGCGATGCGCCGTCGCGGCGACAACGGCGATCCCAACGGCTGCAATCTGAAGTGCCCGAAAGACGGCACGAACTGAGTGCGACGCTGGTAAAAAAAGACCTCGCCCGAGGCGAGGTCAAAGTACTTGGAATGGCACGTTGATCCGCTGCTAACAGCCAACGGGTCAAGGTGCAAGACCAGAATAGAACCGCACCGGTCCTTCGAAAATAGGACTTTTCTGAGTAATATTGTCGAAGCGTGGGCTGCGGTTGCCCGCACGCAGAACGGTTGATAAATGACAACTGGCAACGGCATTAGGACCGGTCCGATACGAACCATGCCTTCGGAAGCCTATTCTCTCGGGCGTAGTGGAGGTCGTCTCTGTCCTCGCTACGTCTCTCAAGGATGTTTGCCCCGCCTCGTGCGGGGTTTTTTTCGTCTGCCGCGTCCCGAAGAAAAAACCCGCGATGCTTGCGCAATCGCGGGTTTTGACCGGGGGTAATTTTGGTGGAGGCGGCGGGAATCGAACCCGCGTCCAGAAGCGCTCTACGAACAGTTCTACATACTTAGTTCTGTCATTTGATTTAACCCCAACGACGCGGACGAACACGCTGCGTTAAGGCGATTCACTAAATTTTCGACTTTGGCGTCGTGACGCCGCAAAAGCTTATCTGACGTATATGACCTCTCGTGGCATTGCTACCCTAACCCGTCAGCGAATTAGTGAGAGGACGGCGGCCCTTAGGCTGCCAGTGCGAACGTATCGTCGTTTGCAGTTACGTTTTTCCCATTGATTAACGAGGTGACGGGTCCTCGGTATGCCCTGACCGCTTCACAACCCCTGTCGAAACCAGGTCGCCCCCAAGCAGAACGGAAATTATCCCACGAAAAACCATCTGAGGCGAACGGCGCGGTTTTCGGGGCGCCGCACTCGCCGCGTTCGCGCCATTTACGCGATGTCGCGCAGCAGGTTCTGCAACTCTTCCGGCGAATCGACTACGTGATTCGCGTGCCAGCGGCGCGGCGGAATGTCGTCGCCGCAGTAGCCGTAGGCGGCCGCCACGGTGATCATGCCCGCCGCGAAGCCGGCTTGCACGTCGCGCAGATCGTCGCCGACGTAGACGATGCGTTCGGGCGCGACATCCAGCAGCTCGGCCGCATGCAGCAGCGGCGCAGGATGAGGTTTCGAATGCGGCGTGGTGTCGCCGCAGACGAGGCACCCGGCGCGCGTATCGAGCCCCAGCAAGCCGACGAGCGGCGCAGCGAAACGCGTCACCTTGTTCGTCACGATGCCCCAGCGCACGCCGCGCGCATCGAGCTGATCGAGAATCTCGGTGATGCCCGGAAAGAGCGTGGTTTCGATACAGAGATCGGCCTCGTAGTTGGCGAGGAATTCATCGCGCATCGATGCGAAGTCGTGATGCTCAGGCCCGATCTCGAACGCCCCGCCGAGCAGCCCGCGCGCGCCCGCCGACGCATACGGCCGCAACGTTTCGAGCGGACGCATTTCGAGACCACGGTCGTGCCGCATCTTGTTCACCGCGGCGACGAGATCGGGCGCGGTATCCGCGATGGTGCCGTCGAGGTCGAACAGCACGGCCTGACACAACCCGAGGCCGTCGCCTTCGGTAAGGCGCTGGGGCAGGGGAGTCGTCTCTTCCGGAAGAGGTTTGGTGTCGATGGTGCCCGTGGACAGGGGATCTTCGTTGATCATGGCGTCAGGCTTCGCGGCGGCAAGCCATCATGTAGTTGATGCTGGAGTCGTTTGACAGGCCGAAGTGCCTGGAGATCGGCCGATAGGTAATGCCCTTGATGTCGACGGGCAGCAGCGAGGCCGCACGCGCGAACGTGGCGAGTTCCGAAGGCTTGATGAAACGCGAATAGTCGTGCGTGCCGCGCGGCAGCATGCGCGCAATGTATTCCGCGCCGATGACAGCGAACAGATAAGCCTTCGCGTTGCGGTTCAACGTCGAAAAGAACACCCAGCCGCCCGGCTTCACGAGCGTGGCGCATGCCGCGACGGTGCCCGCGGGATTCGGCACGTGCTCCAGCATCTCCATGCAGGTGACGACATCGTAGGAACCGGGCTCGCGCGCGGCGAGCGCTTCCGCCGAAATCTCTTCATACGCGACCTCGACACCGCTCTCCAGACTATGCAGATCGGCCACGCCGAGCGCGCTCGACGACAGATCGATGCCCTTCACGTTGGCGCCGCGCGTGGCCATCGACTCGGACAGAATGCCACCACCGCAGCCGATGTCGACGACGCGCTTGGCGCTTAAATGCGCATGCGCGTCGATCCAGTCGAGCCGTACCGGGTTCAGTTCATGCAGCGGCTTGAACTCGGCGTTCGGGTCCCACCAGCGATGCGCGAGCTCGCTGAATTTCTGTAGTTCGTGGGGATCGACGTTGGTCATGTTCGGAAGTGCCTTGTTTGAGTCGTGAATCGATTAGGACCGAGTATATAGGCGCGGCAATGGGCGGGCAAAAGGCGCAATAGCCGAAGCCTACCCGAAATGATGTTTGATTAAACGAATGTCCCAAAAGCTTCAGGCATAAAAAAACCCCCGCCGAAGCGGGGGTTTGATCTGCGGCAATCCAACTCGCGATTACTGCTGCGGCTGACGGGTCGTGCCCACAACTTCGACTTCCACGCGACGATCCGGTGCGAGGCAGGCGATGAGTTGCTTGCGGTTCTTCTGTTGGCAGGTACCCTTCGTGACCGGGTCGCGCTTGCCCTTGCCTTCCGTGTAGATACGGTTGGCTTCGATGCCCTTGCTGACCAGGTAAGCCTTCACAGCTTGCGCACGGCGCAGCGACAGACGGTCGTTGTACTTGTCCGAACCGATGCGGTCGGTGTAACCCGTCGCAACGACGACTTCGAGGTTCAGCGCGCCGATCTTCGATGCGAGATCGTCAAGCTTTTCCTTACCAGCCGGCTTCAGGACAGCCTTGTCGAAGTCGAACAGCGCGTCAGCCTGATAGGTGACCTTCTGGCTCTGGATGACCGGGGGCGGCGGAGCGACCGGTGCCGGCGGCGTCGGTGCTTGCGCGACCAGCGCGCCATCGCACTTCGCGTTTGCCGTAGCCGGGGTCCAGAATGCGTCGCGCCAGCACAGTTCGTTCGTGCCGTTCATCCACACATACTCGCCCGTACCGTTCACCCAGTTATCGTTCACGGCTTGTCGCGAGGCCGGCACGGACTGTGCCGAGGCCGATGCAGCCATAACTGCGGTAGCTGCAATGAACGCGAGCTTTGAAAGTTTATTCATATTTCTCCTCTCGAAATTGAGATTACCGCAGGTTTACTGCGAGCCTGTAGACGAAGACAAGTCATACATTGCTCGAAGTATAACATTCCCCACGGAACAAAACGCGCTGTATAGACTTCGAGCAGTGTCTAAGTTTGTGCGTTGGCATTTTGCCATATCGTTCCCTTGCGACGATAAAAATATCCCCGACCCCGGTACGCCCGCAACCTTATGTGGTGCATGCGCAACAAGAAGGGGACAGGAGATAGTCGGGGCTGCGGAAGGCGCGAAACGTGCGCACATTGCGTGCCCGAGAGCGATTTCCTGCGTGTTTTTATCGCGGGTACTCTTGCGTCTGGCAAAACGACGAGGCGGCATGATAGCCCGCCCAAGTGACGAATTGACGGAATTCGTTCCCCGGTTTTTGTAAGTAATTGGTACGACGTTGCGCATTGCGAATTCCGCGCGCGCATGCTGGTGTCCTGCCGACATGCAACTGTATGTATACAGTGCGCGTTCGGGCGCGAATATCGCGCATGGTAGAATCTCCTGATGTGCTGCGTTCGCAGCGCATAAAAGGCATGCGCTGCATACGCGGCGCGCAGCGTACGTCGGCTACGCGCCGCGCCCGCTTTCGTCGCGCGGCGGGCGAGCCGCGTGAAAATCGCCGCGCGCGCTGCCGTGTCGCCGCTGCAAAGTACAAGACACGGATAATGGATCAATTCGCCAAAGAGACTCTGCCAATCTCCCTCGAGGAGGAAATGCGCCGTTCGTATCTCGATTACGCGATGAGCGTGATCGTCGGGCGCGCGCTTCCCGATGTCCGCGATGGCCTGAAGCCGGTGCATCGTCGGGCGCTCTACTCGATGCACGAGCTGAACAACGACTGGAACCGCGCGTACAAGAAGTCCGCGCGTATCGTCGGCGACGTCATCGGTAAATACCATCCTCACGGCGACGCGTCCGTCTACGAGACGATCGTTCGCATGGCGCAGCCGTTTTCACTGCGCTACATGCTGGTCGACGGCCAGGGCAACTTCGGTTCGGTCGACGGCGACAACGCCGCGGCCATGCGCTACACCGAAATCCGCATGGCGAAGATCGGCCACGAACTGCTGGCTGACATCGACAAGGAAACCGTCGACTTCGGTCCGAACTACGACGGCAGTGAGAACGAGCCGCTCGTTCTGCCGGCCCGCATTCCCAATCTGCTGATCAACGGCTCGGCCGGCATCGCGGTCGGCATGGCGACCAACATCCCGCCGCACAATCTGCGCGAGATCGTCGACGCCTGCCTGCATCTGCTGAATACGCCTGAAGCCACCGTCGACGAACTCATCGAGATCGTGCCCGCGCCGGATTTCCCGACCGCCGGCATCATCTACGGCGTCGCGGGCGTGCGCGACGGCTATCGCACGGGGCGCGGGCGCGTCGTGATGCGCGCGGCCACGCACTTCGAAGAGATCGACCGCGGTCAGCGCATGGCGATCATCGTCGACGAGATTCCGTATCAGGTGAACAAGCGCACGCTGCTCGAGCGCATCGCCGAACTCGTCAACGAGAAGAAGATCGAGGGCATCTCCGACATCCGCGACGAATCCGACAAGAGCGGCATGCGCGTCGTGATCGAGCTGAAGCGCGGCGAAGTGCCGGAAGTCATCCTGAACAATCTGTACAAACAGACGCAGCTTCAGGACACCTTCGGCATGAACATGGTCGCGCTCGTCGACGGCCAGCCGAAGCTGCTGAACCTGAAGGAAATGATCGAGTGCTTCCTGTCGCATCGACGGGAAGTGCTGACGCGGCGCACGGTCTACGAATTGCGCAAGGCGCGCGATCGCGGGCACGTGCTCGAAGGCCTCGCCGTCGCGCTCGCGAACATCGACGAATTCATCGCGATCATCAAGGCCGCGCCGACGCCGCCCATCGCCAAGCAGGAGCTGATGGCGCGTCCGTGGGATTCGTCGCTCGTGCGCGAAATGCTGACGCGCACCGAATCCGAGGCATCGGGCGGGCGCGCAGCCTATCGCCCGGAAGGGCTCAATCCCGCTTACGGTCTCCAGGAAGACGGGCTGTACAAGCTGTCGGACGTCCAGTCGCAGGAAATCCTGCAGATGCGCCTGCAACGCCTGACCGGCCTCGAGCAGGACAAGATCACGAGCGAGTATCGCGAGGTGATGGCGCAGATCGCCGACCTGCTCGACATCCTCGCGCGGCCGGAGCGTATCCGCCAGATCATCGTCGAGGAGCTGGGCCAGATTCGCGCCGAGTTCGGCGACGAGCGCCGCTCGCGCATCGAGATGAACGCGACGGAACTCAACACCGAAGACCTGATCACGCCGCAGGAAATGGTCGTGACCATGTCGCACTCGGGCTACGTGAAGTCGCAGCCGCTTTCCGAGTACCGCGCGCAGAAGCGCGGCGGGCGCGGCAAGCAAGCCACGCAGATGAAGGAAGACGACTGGATCGACACGCTCTTCATCGCGAACACGCACGATCACATGCTGTGCTTCTCGAACCGCGGCCGCGTCTACTGGGTCAAGGTGTACGAAGTGCCGCAGGGCTCGCGCAATTCGCGCGGCCGTCCGATCGTCAACATGTTCCCGTTGCAGGATGGCGAGAAGATCAACGTCGTTCTGCCGATCAAGGAATTCTCGGCCGATAAATACGTGTTCATGACGACCGCGCTCGGCACGGTCAAGAAGACGCCGCTCGAAGCGTTCAGCCGTCCGATGAAGAAGGGCATCATCGCGGTCGGTCTGGATGAGGGCGATTACCTCATCGGCGCCGCGATCACCGACGGCGAGCACGACGTCATGCTGTTCTCGGACGCGGGCAAGGCCGTGCGTTTCGACGAAAACGATGTGCGCGCGATGGGCCGCGAGGCACGCGGCGTGCGTGGCATGCAACTGGAAGACGGGCAGCAGGTCATCGCGATGCTGGTCGCGGGCGGCGAGAACCAGTCGGTGCTCACGGCGACCGAGAACGGTTACGGCAAGCGCACGCCGATCAACGAATACACGCGTCATGGCCGTGGCACGAAGGGCATGATCGCGATCCAGACCTCGGAGCGTAACGGCCGCGTCGTCGCCGCGACGCTCGTCGAGCCCGAGAGCGAGATCATGCTGATCACGACCGCGGGCGTGCTCATCCGCACGCGTGTTTCGGAAATCCGCGAAATGGGCCGTGCAACCCAAGGTGTTACACTCATCAGCCTTGACGAGGGAACGAAGTTGTCGGGACTGCAACATATCGCCGAGGCGGAAGCCGAGGCCGAACTCGAAGGCGACTCGGGTTCGGATGATGCTGCAGACAAGACCGGCGACGCGGAAAATGGTGAAGGCGGAGAGAGCGCCTGATATTTTTTGTGTCGTAAGGCTCTCGTTATCGCTTTTGAAAGCTCGGATTAGTTAAGCTGCGCGACGTGAGTTCGTTGCCGGTGTCGGACAACGGGCAAAAGCTCGTCGCCAGTGCTGAACTGGATATTTTTTACAGGGAGTAATGATGCAAGGACGTTTCAAGCAGTGGATGTTGCTGGCCGCTTTCGTACCGACTTTCGCGATGGCCCAGTCGCTTCAGAACCAGGCGCCCGCACAGTCGGCGCCGGCGCCGGCCGCAGCAGCCCCCGTTGATCCGGCCAAGCAAGCCGCGATCAAGGACCTGCTCGACGCGATCGACGCGCAGAAGCTGGTCGGTGCGATCGGTAACAGCGCGCAGATGCAGTCGAAGCAACTCGTGCCGGCGATCCTCTCGGACGCGCTGTCCGAGAACAAGACGCTGAACGACAAGCAGAAGCAGGCCGCCGTTCCGGCGCTGCAGAAGAACGCCGTGCCGAAGCTGGTGGACTCGGCTGGCCAGGTCTTCGCGACCGACGCATTCCGCAAGGACGCGATGCAGGCTCAGTACGACGCGTACGCAAAGTACTACTCGACCGACGAAATCAAGGATCTGACCAACTTCTACAAGAGCCCGACCGGCCGCAAGTTCATCCAGGTTCAGGACCAGGTTGGCCGCGACGTCGTGAACGGCCTGATGCAGAAGTACATGCCGCAAGCCATCAAGGCGACGCGCACGCAAGCCGACTCGGAAGTGGCGAGCGTCAAGCCGGGCAAGTAAGCACGGCGAGGTCCTGACGAAATTCCGCTGATGGGGCTCAGCGCCCCGTGCATTGGCGGGTTTTCAGGACAGTGCGATAATGGCTGTTTGCGCGCGAGCGCAAGCAGCCATTTCTTTTTCGGGCGCGAAAACGCGGTCTTCGTTTCATCCGCCGTTCGTTCGCGCCTGGCCATTCGGAACTCCGGGATCCCCAGATGCGCGTGTTCAATTTCTCCGCCGGCCCAGCCGCCATGCCAGAAGAAGTCCTGAAGCAGGCAGCCGACGAAATGCTCGACTGGCAAGGCAGCGGTATGAGCGTGATGGAAATGAGCCACCGCGGCGCCGAGTTCATGTCGATTCACGAGGCGGCGCTGACCGACTTGCGTGAGTTGCTGAAGGTGCCCGCATCGCATCGGATTCTTTTTTTGCAGGGCGGCGGCATCGGCGAAAACGCGATCGTGCCGATGAACCTGCTCGGCAAGAAACAAACCGCCGACTTCGTCGTGACCGGTTCCTGGTCGACGAAATCGTTCAAGGAAGCGCAGAAGTACGGCACGCCGCATCTCGCGGCCAACGGCAAGACCGAAGCGGGCTTCACGCGCGTGCCGGCTTTCAGCGAATGGAAGCTGTCGGACGATCCGGCCTACGTGCATCTGTGCAGCAACGAAACCATCGATGGCGTCGAAGCCTTCGAGATTCCCGATCTCGGCGACATTCCGCTCGTCGCCGATGCGTCCTCGCACATCCTTTCTCGCCCGATGGACATCGCCAAGTACGGCGTGCTGTTCGGCGGCGCGCAGAAGAACATCGGCATGGCGGGCGTGACTGTCGTGATCGTGCGCGAGGACCTGCTCGATCGCGCGCTGCCCATTTGTCCGTCCGCGTTCGAATGGAAGACCGTCGCGGAGAACAACTCGATGTACAACACGCCGCCCACCTACGCGATCTACATCGCCGGGCTCGTCTTCAAGTGGCTGAAGCAGCAGGGCGGCCTGGAAGCGATGGAGGCGCGCAATGTCGAAAAGGCCACGCTGCTCTACGACACCATCGATTCCAGCGATTTCTACGTCAACAAGGTCGAGCGCCAGAACCGTTCGCGCATGAACGTGCCGTTCTTCCTCGCCGACGAATCGCGCAACACCGATTTCCTGGCCGGCGCGAAGGCGCGCGGCCTGTTGCAACTGAAGGGCCACAAGTCCGTCGGCGGCATGCGGGCATCGATCTACAACGCGGTGCCGATCGAGGGCGTCAAGGCGCTCGTCGACTACATGAAGGAATTCGAGCGGACGAGCGCTTGAATGCGTTCGCTCCTTTAACCGCAATCGCTCAAGCACCGCATGGACGACGATCTCAATTCAAGACTCAAACCGCTGCGTGAACGCATCGACGTGCTCGACGCACAACTCATCGCGCTGTTGAATCAGCGCGCTTCGGTCGCGCTCGAAGTCGGCGAAGTGAAGAAGCATTTCAACGCGCCGGTGTTTCGCCCCGAGCGCGAGATGCAGGTCATCGCGCGTCTGCAGGAAATGAGTGACGGGCCGCTCGCCGACGAGCACATCGCCTCGATCTGGCGCGAGATCATGGCCGCGAGCCGCGCGCTCGAACAGACCATCAGCGCCGCGTTTCTCGGTCCCGTCGGCACCTACAGCGAACAGGCGATGTTCGAATACTTCGGGCATTCGATTCAGGGCGTGCCGTGCCCGTCGATCGACGAAGTGTTTCGCGCAGTCGAAGCGGGCGCGGCGCAGTACGGCGTCGTGCCGGTCGAAAATTCGGCGGAAGGCGCGGTGTCGCGCACGCTGGATCTGTTGCTGCAAACCTCGCTTCTGATCGGCGGCGAACTCGCGTTGCCGATACATCACAATCTGCTGACCGCATCCGGCACGCTCGATGGCGTGACGCGCGTGTGCGCGCATCCGCAGGCGCTCGCGCAGTGCCAGCGCTGGCTCACCGCGAACGCGCCGCATCTGGAGCGTCAGGCGGTATCGAGCAACGCCGAAGCCGCGCGCATGGCGGTGAGCGATCCGACCGTCGCGGCCATCGCCGGCGACCGCGCGGCCACGCACTACGGCCTCGGCGTGGTGTTCTCGATGATCCAGGACGATCCGCACAATCGCACGCGCTTCGTGATCGTCGGCAAGCAGCCGACCGATTCGAGCGGCCACGATCAGACCTCGCTCATCGTGTCGGTGTCGAACGAGGCGGGCGCCGTGTTCAAGCTGCTGGAACCGCTCGCGAAGCACGGCGTCTCGATGACGCGCTTCGAATCGCGCCCCGCGCGCTCGGGCACGTGGGAGTACTACTTCTATATCGACATCGAAGGCCATCGCGACAACCCGGCCGTCGCCGCCGCGCTGGATGAACTCGGGCGCAAGGCCGCGTTCCTGAAGATTCTCGGTTCGTACCCGCGAGCCCGCTGAGCTTCTCTCGTCGCCGCCGCGTGTTAGCGGCGGTCCGGTTTCCCTGCGTCGGACGACGCGTTTTTATCGATGTCCCGTGGCTGCGTTCTCTTTCAACAAACTGGTTATTTTCGGCGTCGGCCTGATCGGCGGATCGCTCGCGCGCGCGTTGCGTGAACGCGCCGGGCTCGCGGGCCGCGTCGTGGGCGTCGGCCGTTCCGTGAAGTCGGTCGAGCGGGCGCTGGAACTCGGCGTGATCGACGAAGCCGCCGCGCTCGACGACGACCTCGCGCTGTCGAACGCGCTGCGCGACGCCGATATCGTGCTGCTCGCCGCGCCCGTCGCGCAGACCGAGCCGCTGCTTGCGCGCATCGCGCCGTTGCTCGGCGCGCGGACCGTCGTCACGGACGCCGGCAGCACGAAAACCGATGTCGTCGCGGCGGCGAAGCGAACCTTGGGCGCGCGGGTCGCGCAGTTCGTGCCGGGGCATCCGATCGCCGGGCGCGAGTCGAGCGGCGTCGATGCGGCGCTGCCCGATCTCTACGTCGATCGCAACGTCGTACTGTGTCCGCTGCCGGAAAACGCGGCCGACGACGTCGAGCGCGTCGCGTCGATGTGGCGCGCGACCGGCGCATGCGTGCGTCAGATGAGCGAGGCGCAGCACGATCGCGTGTTCGCGTCGGTGAGCCATCTGCCGCATGTGCTCTCGTTCGCGCTCGTCGACCAGATTCTCGCGACGCCCGACGCCGAGCTGAAATTCTCGTTCGCGGCGGGCGGTTTCCGCGATTTCACGCGCATCGCGGCGTCGAGCCCGGAAATGTGGCGCGATATCTGTCTCGCGAACCGCGCCGCGCTGCTCGCCGAACTCGACGATTACACTGCCGTGCTCGCACGCTTTCGCGCGGCGATCGACGCATCGGACGGCGCGGCGCTCGAAGCCGCGTTCGCGCGCTCGCGCGTCGCGCGCAAAGAGTGGCAGGAACGCGGCGGCATCAAGCCGTCCAACGACGTCGCCGCGAAATAAGCTGCAACCCAAGCTGCAACCCAAGCTGTGACCCAAGGAAACACTATGGAACATCTGGATCTCGGACCTTTCTCCCGCGCGTCCGGCACGGTGCGCTTGCCCGGCTCGAAGAGCATTTCGAACCGCGTGCTGCTGCTTGCGGCGCTCGCGAGCGGCGAGACGGCCATCACCAATCTGCTCGATTCCGACGACACGCGCGTGATGATCGCCGCGCTCAAGACGCTCGGCGTCGCGGTGCGCGAGGATGGCGAGCGTCTGATCGTCGGTGGGACGGGCGGCGCGTTTCCGTCGAAAGCGGCGGAGCTCTTTCTCGGCAATGCGGGCACGGCGGTGCGACCGCTGACCGCGGCGCTCGCGGTGAACGGCGGCGAGTATCGCGTGCATGGCGTGCCGCGCATGCACGAGCGGCCGATCGGCGATCTCGTCGACGGCTTGCGGCAGATCGGCGCTGCGATCGACTACGAACTCAACGACGGCTTTCCGCCGCTGAAGATCCACGCTGCGAAGATCGCGATCGACAAGCCGATTCGCGTGCGCGGCGATGTGTCGAGCCAGTTCCTCACCGCGCTCCTGATGAGCCTGCCGGTCGTCGAGGGCCGCAGCGGTCCCGTTACGATCGAGATCGAAGGCGAACTCATCTCGAAGCCGTACATCGACATCACGATCCGCCTGATGGCGCGCTTCGGCGTGACCGTCGAGCGCGACGGCTGGGCGCGCTTCACGATTCCTGCCGGCGCGGGCTACCGTTCGCCGGGCGCGATCATGGTCGAAGGCGACGCGTCGTCGGCGTCGTATTTTCTGGCGGCGGGCGCGATCGGTCACGGGCCGGTGCGCGTGGAAGGCGTCGGACGCGCGAGCATCCAGGGCGATGTCGGTTTCGCCGACGCGCTCAATCGCATGGGCGCGAACGTCATGATGGGCGAGGACTGGATCGAAGTGCGCGGCGTGGAGTCGGACGACGGCAGGCTCGCGCCCATCGACATGGACTTCAACCTGATCCCCGACGCCGCGATGACCATCGCCGTGGCCGCGCTCTTCGCGAGCGGCACGACCACGCTGCGCAATATCGCGAGCTGGCGCGTGAAGGAAACCGACCGCATCGCCGCGATGGCGACCGAGCTGCGCAAGGTCGGTGCGACGGTGGAAGAGGGCGCGGACTATCTCGTCGTGACGCCGCCTGCGAAACTCACGCCGGACGCCGCGATCGACACCTACGACGACCATCGCATGGCGATGTGCTTCTCGCTCGTCAGTCTGGGCGGCGTGCCGGTTCGCATCAACGATCCGAAGTGCGTGAACAAGACTTTCCCCGATTATTTCGATCGGTTCGCGACGCTCGTCAAGGCGTAACTACAGCGGTGTTAGCGTGAAGCGCGATTTCATAGACTTCAATGACAGAAACAACGGGCCGGAACGGCCAGACTCGATGAAACCGACCCGTCCATTCGACCCCACTCCCGTGATCACGATCGATGGGCCGACGGCTTCGGGCAAGGGCACGGTCGCGGCCATCGTCGCGGCGACGCTCGGCTTTCATCTGCTCGACAGCGGCGCGCTCTACCGGCTCGCCGCGCTCGCCAGCATCCGCTACGAGGTGGAGAAAGACGACGCCCCCGGCCTTGCAAAACTGATCGAAGCGCTCCACATCACCTTCCGCGAAGGCTGCGCGCAGCTCGACGGTGTGGACGTCTCGGCCGACATCCGCCAGGAAGCGGTCGGCAACCGCGCCTCCGCGATCGCCGTGCATCCGGCGGTGCGCCAGGCGCTCGTGGCGCGCCAGCGGGCCTTCCGCAAGCGCCCCGGCCTCGTCGCCGACGGCCGCGACATGGGCACAGTCATCTTTCCCGACGCCACGCTGAAGGTATTTCTGACGGCGAGCGCCGAGGCGCGCGCGGCGAGACGGTATAAGCAATTGATGCAAAAAGGTTTTTCTGCTAATATGGATGACTTGCTGCGAGATTTGCGTGCGCGCGACGACCGGGACATGAACCGGAGCACCGCGCCGCTCAAGCCCGCAGCGGGTGCGAAGACGCTGGACACCTCCGGTTTGTCGATCGATCAAGCGGTCGAACAGATCATCGGCTGGTACAGCGCGATTCGCGTGTAAGCGAGCAAGGTGCTTCATCTGCAGATGAAGCGTGTGTTAAACCCTTTAACCCCGTACGGCATTGCGCCTCACCGGTCCATTGTGGACCACCGCGCAAACGGCTGTGCAAATATCGATTTTTATGTCCGACCTGCAAACCTCCACCCCGAATACCGAATCCTTTGCGGCTCTGTTCGAAGAGTCGCTGACCAAGCAGGACATGCGCGCCGGCGAAGTGATCTCCGCCGAAGTCGTGCGTGTCGACCACAACTTCGTGGTCGTCAACGCTGGTCTCAAGTCCGAAGCCTATATTCCGCTCGAAGAATTCCTGAACGACGCGGGTGAAGTGGAAGTGCAGGCGGGCGACTTCGTTTCCGTCGCGATCGACGCGCTGGAAAACGGCTATGGCGACACCATCCTGTCGCGCGACAAGGCGAAGCGCCTCGCTTCGTGGCTGTCGCTGGAAAAGGCGCTCGACAACAACGAGCTCGTGACCGGCACGATCACCGGCAAGGTCAAGGGCGGCATGACCGTGATGGTCAACGGCATCCGCGCGTTCCTGCCGGGTTCGCTCGTCGACACGCGTCCGGTCAAGGACACGACGCCGTACGAAGGCAAGACGCTCGAATTCCGCGTCATCAAGCTCGACCGCAAGCGTAACAACGTGGTGCTGTCGCGCCGCGCCGTGATCGAAGCCACGCAAGGCGAAGAGCGCGCGAAGCTGCTGGAAACGCTGAAGGAAGGCGCGATCGTCGAAGGCGTGGTCAAGAACATCACCGACTACGGCGCGTTCGTGGACCTCGGCGGCATCGACGGCCTGCTGCACATCACCGACATCGCATGGCGTCGTGTGCGTCACCCGTCGGAAGTGCTGTCGGTTGGCCAGGAAGTCACCGCCAAGATCCTCAAGTTCGACCAAGAGAAGAACCGCGTTTCGCTCGGCATCAAGCAACTGGGCGACGATCCGTGGGAAGGCATCTCGCGCCGTTACCCGTCGGGCACGCGCCTGTTCGGCAAGGTCACGAACATCACCGACTACGGCGCATTCGTCGAAGTGGAATCGGGCATCGAAGGCCTGGTCCACGTGTCGGAAATGGACTGGACCAACAAGAACGTTGCGCCGTCGAAGGTCGTTCAGCTCGGTGACGAAGTCGAAGTCATGGTTCTCGAAATCGACGAAGACCGCCGCCGTATCTCCCTCGGCATGAAGCAATGCAAGCCGAATCCGTGGGATGACTTCAGCCGCAACTTCAAGAAGGGCGACAAGATCAGCGGCGCCATCAAGTCGATCACCGACTTCGGCGTGTTCATCGGTCTGCCTGGCGGCATCGACGGTCTGGTTCACCTGTCGGACCTGTCGTGGTCGGAAACCGGCGAAGAAGCTGTCCGCAAGTACAAGAAGGGCGACGAAGTCGAAGCCGTGGTTCTGGGCATCGACGTCGACAAGGAACGCATCTCGCTCGGCATCAAGCAGCTCGAAGGCGATCCGTTCAACAACTTCGTCGCGATCAACGACAAGGGCGCCATCGTCGACGGCGTCGTGAAGTCGGTCGACCCGAAGGGTGCGGTCATCACGCTGTCCGGCGAAGTCGAAGGCTACCTCCGTGCTTCGGAAATCGCGCAAGACCGCGTGGAAGATGCGCGCAATGTGCTGAAGGAAGGCGACAAGGTCAACGCGATGATCATCAACATCGATCGCAAGTCGCGTGGCATCAACCTGTCGATCAAGGCGAAGGATTCGGCCGAACAGCAAGAGGCCATCCGTGGTCTGCAAGCTTCGGATTCGAACGCCGCCGCGACCGGCACGACCAACCTCGGCGCGCTGCTCAAGGCCAAGCTCGACGGCCAGAACAGCTAAGCCCTCAACGGCAAGCTGAAGTATGACCAAATCGGAATTGGTCGCCCAGTTGGCGTCGCGATTTCCGCAACTTGTCCTCAAGGATGCGGATTTCGCGGTGAAGACGATGCTCGATGCGATGTCGGAGGCTTTGGCCAACGGTCACCGCATCGAGATTCGCGGCTTCGGCAGCTTCGGGCTCAACCGTCGTCCGTCGCGCGTCGGGCGCAATCCCAAGTCGGGTGAGAAGGTGCTGGTACCGGAGAAATTCGTGCCGCACTTCAAGCCGGGCAAGGAGTTGCGCGAACGCGTCGACGGCCGTGCGGGCGAGCCGCTGAAGATGTCGAATGACGACGATGCGGACGATCTCTGATCGGCGCGCATCGTCGGCTGGAGGCAATCGACCAGGAAAGCACCCTTCGGGGTGCTTTTTTCATATGCGGCATTTCATGTTCGCGGAGCTGGCGCGACAGGTGCGTTGTTTGCTGAAAATCCACGCGGAGCGCCGGCGGCTGCCTGTGCCCGGAAGCATCAATTACAATACCGGTCACTTTGACCTGGGTGTTCAACCGCGCAGGCCCGGCCGGAATGGAAGGGCCGTCTGATGCAACCGCTCTTGCGAGACCCTACATGAGATTCCTCGTCTGGCTGATCCGCGTTCTGATTTTCGTGCTGCTGCTGGTGCTGGCGCTCGCCAACACGCAGACCGCGACGCTGAACTTTCTCGCAGGCTACGCCTGGACCGCGCCGCTGATTCTGATCGGCCTCGCGTTTTTCGTCGTGGGACTGCTGGCGGGGCTCTTGTCCGGCGTGCCGGCGATGATACGTCTGCGGATGGAAAACGGACGGCTGAAGCGCGAACTGCGCGTCGCGCGCGAGACGCCGGTGGTGAAGGAAGAACCGCCGATGCCGCCGCTCATCTGATATCGAGCGAAAGCAGACACCCAACATTCAACGACAAATCGCATGGATCTAGACTTCTGGTGGCTGCTCGTCATCCCCATCGCCTTCGCGCTGGGATGGATCGCGTCCCGCTATGACCTGAAAACGCTGCTGTCCGAGAATGCGAACCTGCCGCGCTCGTACTTCCGCGGCCTGAATTTTCTGCTGAACGAACAACATGACAAGGCGATCGATGCGTTCATCGAAGTCGCCAAGCTCGATCCCGAAACCATCGAACTGCACTTCGCGCTCGGCAATCTGTTTCGCCGGCGTGGCGAAACCGACCGCGCGATCCGCGTGCATCAGAATCTCCTGAGCCGCGCGGATTTGCCGGTCGCCGAGCGCGATCACGCGCTCTATGAGCTCGGACAGGACTTCCTGAAGGCGGGCCTGCTCGATCGCGCGGAGGAGACGTTCCGTTCGCTCGAAGCGGGCGAGTATTCGCTCGGCGCGCAGCGCGCCTTGCTCACCATCTACGAAATCGAGAAAGACTGGCCGAAGTCGATCGCGACGGCCGAGCAAATCGAAAAGATGGGTGCGCCGTCCCTGCATATGGAGATCGCGCATTTTCATTGCGAGCTCGCGCAGGAAGCGTTGCAGCGCAAGAATCCCGAAGGCGCGCGCGCCGAACTGAAGCTCGCGCTGGCGTCGAACCCGGACAACGTGCGCGCGACGATTCTCGCCGGCGACGTCGAGGCGGCCGCGGGCAACGTCGACGCCGCGATCGCGCACTGGAAGCGCGTCGAGGCGCAGAACGAAGCGTATCTGCCGCTCGTCGCCGAAAAGCTGATGAAGGCGTACGCCGCGCTCGGACGCAAGGACGAAGGCGTCGATCTGCTGATCGATTACGCGACCCGCTATCCGTCGAACGATCTGCTCGATGTCGCGTACAAGCACGTGCAGGAGTTGCGCGGCCTGGACGCGGCGCATGCGCTCGCGCGCAAGCAGATGGAAAGCGCGCCGAATCTCGCGGGCATGACGCGTCTGCTCGAAGCCCAGGAAGCGACCGCCGACGAGCCGCGCCGCGGCGAGCTCGAACTGATGCGTAATCTCGTGAAACAGCGCACCAAGAACCTGCCGCGTTATACGTGTCAAACTTGCGGCTTCCGCGCGCGACTATTCTATTGGCAATGTCCCGGCTGCAGCGGCTGGGAAACATACGCGCCGCGGCGCGTCGAGCCGATCACCAGCTCGGTCTGAACCCGCGCGCGGCAAGCATGAAATCAGGCGGCGCTCGAACGCGCCGCTTCCGCCACCGGCATTTCAGAAACCACCGGAAAGCGTATGAAAGTGACCATCGTCGGCACGGGTTACGTCGGTCTTGTGACCGGCGCGTGCCTTGCCGAAATCGGCAATGACGTGTTTTGCGTGGATGTCGATCCGCGCAAGATCGAAATTCTCAACAACGGCGGCGTGCCGATCCACGAGCCGGGCCTTCAGGAAATGCTCAAGCGCACGCGCGCGGCGGGCCGCATCCAGTTTTCCACCGACGTGAAAGCGAGCGTCGAACATGGCGACATCCAGTTCATCGCGGTCGGCACGCCGCCCGACGAAGACGGTTCCGCCGACTTGCAGTACGTGCTCGCCGCCGCGCGCAACATCGGCAAGTATTCGAACGGCTTCAAGGTGATCGTCGACAAGTCGACAGTGCCGGTCGGCACGGCGTTGCAGGTGAAGAAGGTCATCGACGAAGAGTTGAAGGCGCGCGGGCTCGAAGGTTCGGCGAAGCATGGCTTCTCGGTCGTGTCGAATCCGGAATTCCTGAAGGAAGGCGCGGCGGTCGACGACTTCATGCGACCTGATCGCATCGTGATCGGCATCGACGACGACGATGCAGGCAATCTCGCGCGCGAGAAGATGAAGCGGCTCTACGTGCCCTTCAACCGCAATCACGAGCGCACGCTCTACATGGACGTGCGCTCCGCCGAATTCACGAAGTACGCCGCCAACGCGATGCTCGCGACGCGCATCTCGTTCATGAACGATCTGTCGAATCTGGCGGATACCGTTGGCGCGGACATCGAATCGGTGCGGCGCGGCATCGGCTCGGACCCGCGGATCGGCTATCACTTCCTGTACGCGGGCTGCGGTTACGGCGGCTCGTGCTTCCCGAAGGACGTGCAGGCGCTCGCGCAGACCGCGCGCGAGAACGGTCACACGCTGCGCGTGCTCGAAGCGGTCGAAGCGGTCAATCACGACCAGAAGGACGTACTCGTCAACAAGATCGTCAGGCGCATGGGCGAAGACCTGCGCGGGCGCACGTTCGCCGTGTGGGGCCTCGCGTTCAAGCCCAATACCGACGACATGCGCGAGGCGTCGAGCCGGCGCATCATCGAGGCGCTCTTGCAGCGCGGCGCCACGGTGCGCGGTTACGATCCCGTTGCACGCGACGAAGCCGAGCGCGTGTTCGCCCTCGACCTCGCGGATCGCCCCGAGGACATCAAGCGTCTGCACTTCGTGAAGACGCAACAGGACGCGCTGACGGGCGCGGACGCACTCGTCATCGTGACCGAATGGAAGGAATTCAAGAGCCCGGATTTCTGGCACTTGAAGAGCGCGCTGAAGACGCCGGTGATCTTCGATGGCCGCAATCTGTATGAACCGGAAGCGATGGCCGAAATGGGCATCGACTATTACGCAATAGGACGTCCTCATGTCGAACTCGACCGCAACGGCAGCAGCAGCTAACGCCGATATTCCCGTCGTGCCGCGCGCGCGCATCTCGGCCGCGCGCGTGCTGGTGGTCGGCGACGTGATGCTCGACCGCTACTGGTTCGGCGACGTCAACCGCATCTCGCCCGAAGCGCCCGTGCCGGTCGTGCACGTGCAGAGAAAGGAAGACCGGCTCGGCGGAGCTGCGAACGTCGCGCGCAACGCGGCGGCGCTCGGCGCGCAGGCGGGCTTGCTCTGTGTCGTCGGTCACGACGAGCCGGGCGAGCGCATCGTCGAGTTGCTCGGCGAGAGCAAGGTCGCGGGGCATCTCGAACGCGATCCCGAACTGCTCACGACCATCAAGCTGCGCGTGCTGTCGCGCCAGCAGCAACTGCTGCGCGTCGATTTCGAGAACACGCCGAATCACGAAGTGCTGCACGCGTGTCTCGCGCGCTTCGCGGAACTGCTGCCGCAGCACGATGTGATCCTCATGTCCGACTACGCGAAGGGCGGCCTCACGCACGTCACGCAGATGATCGCCGACGCGAAGCGCGCGGGAAAGCCCGTGCTCGTCGACCCGAAAGGCGATGACTGGGACCGTTATCGCGGCGCCACGCTCATCACGCCGAACCGCGCCGAACTGCGCGAAGTGGTCGGCCAGTGGAAGTCGGAGGAAGACTTGCACGAGCGCGTGACGAAGCTGCGCGCCGAGCTCGATTTCTCGGCGCTGCTGCTCACGCGCTCCGAAGAAGGCATGACGCTCTTCACCGAGAGCCAGGTGCTGCATACCTCGGCCGAAGCACGCGAAGTGTATGATGTCTCGGGCGCGGGCGACACCGTCATCGCAACGGTCGCGACCATGCTGGGCGCGGGTGTGCCGCTCGTCGACTCGATCGTCTATGCGAACCGCGCCGCGGGCATCGTCGTAGGCAAGCTCGGCACCGCGACCGTCGACTACAACGAACTCTTCGCCTGACCTTACCTGATACTTCGCCATGACCATCATCGTTACCGGTGCTGCCGGGTTCATCGGCAGCAATATCGTCAAGGCGCTCAACGAGCGCGGCGAGCAACGCGTGATCGCGGTGGACAACCTCACGCGCGCCGACAAGTTCAAGAATCTCGTCGATTGCGAGATCGACGATTACCTCGACAAGACCGAGTTCGTCGAACGTTTTGCGCGCGGCGATTTCGGCAAAGTGCGCGCGGTGTTTCATGAAGGCGCCTGTTCGGACACGATGGAAACCGACGGCCGCTACATGATGGACAACAACTTCCGCTACAGCCGCGACGTGATGGACGCGTGCCTCGCACAGGGCGCGCAGTTCCTCTACGCATCGTCGGCGGCGACGTACGGCGGGTCGAGCCGCTTCGTCGAAGAGCGCGAAGTCGAGAAGCCGCTCAACGTCTACGGCTATTCGAAATTCCTGTTCGATCAGATCGTGCGTCAGGTGTTGCCGAAGGCGCAGAGCCAGATCGCCGGCTTTCGCTACTTCAACGTGTACGGCCCGCGCGAGACGCACAAGGGCCGCATGGCGTCGGTCGCCTTCCATAACTTCAACCAGTTCCGCTCGGAGGGCAAGGTCAAGCTCTTCGGCGAATACAACGGCTATGCCGCGGGCGAGCAGACGCGCGATTTCATCTCGGTCGACGATGTGGTGAAGGTGAACCTGTTCTTCTTCGATCATCCGGAGAAGTCGGGCATCTTCAATCTCGGCACCGGGCGCGCCCAGCCGTTCAACGATATCGCGTCGACGGTGGTGAACTCGCTGCGCGCGCTCGATGGCGAAGCGGCGCTGTCGCTCGCCGAACTCGTGCAGCGCGGGCTCATCGAGTACATTCCGTTCCCCGACGCACTGCGCGGCAAGTATCAATGCTTCACGCAGGCGGACCAGTCGCGCCTGCGCGCGGCGGGTTACGACGCACCGTTTCTGACGGTTCAGGAAGGCGTCGATCGCTACGTGCGTTGGCTATTCGGCCAGCTATAAACGCGTTTCGAGTCTCTCTAAACTGGGTCTCACGGTTGGCGCCGTTGCCAGCCGTTCCTCACGGAGACTCAGTCATGTTCAAGCAAGCACTTTCGTCGATCGCCGCCTTCGCGCTCATCTTTTCCCTCGGTAGCGCGTTTGCGGCCGTCGACGTCAACACCGCCAATTCCGACGCGCTGCGCGGCGTCAAGGGCATCGGTCCGGCCAAGGCGAAAGCCATTCTCGACGAACGTCAGGCGCATGGCCCCTTCAAGGACGCCAGCGATCTCAGCACGCGCGTGAAAGGCATGGGCGGCAAGACCGTTCAGCGTCTCGAAGCGGAAGGGCTGACGATCGGCGCTTCCGCCAAAACCGCCGCCGCCGCACCGCCGGGCGCTGCGAACCCGGCGGTCGCGACGCAGGTTTCGGCGTCCGCGTCGTCCAAACCCGTCGTCGTGAAGAAATAAGGGACGACGCCACGGCGCGCCGGCGTGCCCGGCGCGTCAACGATCTCCTTCAGTCTTCGGAAGTGTTGGGCTCCCCCGTGGACGGTCTGCCTGCGGGGGTTTTTGCATGTGCGTGCGTGGCCGCGCGCGGCATTCCATCCGCGCATCAGGGGTGCGCCGGCGTCGACGGGACCGCTGGGCTACAATCGAAGCATTCTCATATCAAAAATCCGGCGGCGGGCGCGTCCTGCCGCGGGAATCGAATCCGCTCCGCATATGGCTTACATGACTATCGAAGACACGATCGGCAACACGCCGCTCGTGCAGCTCGTCCGCGTCGTGGACGACGAAATCCGCAGCCGCAACAACGTCGTGCTGGGCAAGCTGGAAGGCAACAATCCGGCGGGCTCGGTGAAGGACCGTCCGGCTTTGTCGATGATCAGGAAAGCTGAAGAGCGCGGCCGCATCAAGCCGGGCGACACGCTGATCGAAGCGACGAGCGGCAATACCGGCATCGCGCTCGCGATGGCCGCCGCGATGCGCGGCTACAAGATGGTGCTGCTGATGCCCGAAGATCTTTCCGTCGAGCGCCGCCAGAGCATGGCCGCGTATGGCGCGGAGATCGTGCTGACGCCGGTGACGGGCGGCATGGAGTACGCGCGCGATCTCGCCGATCAGATGCAGCGCGATGGCAAAGGCATCATCCTCGACCAGTTCGCGAATCCCGACAATCCGCTCGCGCATTACGAAGGCACCGGCCCCGAACTGTGGCGTCAGACCGAAGGCCGCCTCACGCACTTCGTCTCGTCGATGGGCACGACCGGCACGATCATGGGCGTGTCGAAATACCTGAAAGAGCAGGACCAGAAGATCGAGATCATCGGTGCGCAGCCGGAAGAGGGCTCGCGCATTCCGGGCATCCGCAAGTGGCCGGAAGCGTATCTGCCGAAGATCTTCGATCGCAGCCGGGTCGACCGCGTGGAGAACGTGAGTCAGGCGGCGTCCGAGGCGATGGCGCGGCGCCTCGCATCGGTCGAAGGCATTTTCGCGGGCATCTCGTCGGGCGGCGCGTGCGAAGTCGCACTGCGTATCGCGCGTCAGGTGGAGAACGCGACGATCGTGTTCATCGTCTGCGATCGCGGCGATCGTTATCTGTCGACGGGCGTGTTTCCGGCGTGATGTTGCGGCCTTTGCCCACGCAATGAAAAAGCCCCGGCGTGCCGGGGTTGCCGTTCAGCCAGGCAGAGCGTCTGCCTTCTCGCCAAAATTTCGACCTATTCAAGCTCTACGGACGGGGCGCGCTGCCGACTTTTTCTGCCGGTCCCGATGCGTCAATCTGGAAGTCGGCCTGTAACGCCTGAAGGAACAAGCGCGACTGTTCGACGACCCACGTTGCCAGTTCCAGGTCCACGCTGTCGCCGGTATAGTCAGCCGCCTGGCGGATTTCCTGTGCGCGGTTCAGTGTGCGGCCCCAATCAGGCAGTACCCGACCGGTCTTGACAAGATGCAAGCCGAATGCCGCAATCACGCCGTTGTGCGTTCGCACGACATTCGGATCGACCGGCGCGCCAGAGGCGAGCAACGCGGCGCGTGCAGCATCGAACATGGCGTAATAGGCGCGGTTGCACGCTCCGTTAATGTCACCGTCATCGAGCAGCAAGGCCGCCGAGGACGACGCGCGGATAGCCTTCGTCAACAGATCGCGGACGCTCAGCACAGGCGAACTCCGTCACTTTCGATATTACGTAGAAGCGCCGGGTTGGAATACGACTCCGGGCGCGCCCATTCGTCTTCCCAGACAGGAAGGGGCTGCACCAGGATTCCCGTCTCCAGCAATACGTCAAACGCCATGTCGGCCATCATTAGTTTGGCCACCATGAACTGGCCGCGTGGTCCGGGCAGGACGACCGCGATATCGGCGTCGCTGTCCGGGCGGAAGCTGCCTTTAGCGCGACTGCCAAAGAGAATGGCTCCCTTGACCGGAAAGGCTTTCGTGGCTCTGTCCAGAAAAGCAAATGCCGTCTTCCTTGTATCGGCATCGATGGGATGTTCAGTCAGGGTGTGCATGCGTGTCGCCTCACGTTCAATCACGCTCACTGAGCATCATATGTCACGACGATCATTGGCGCGCACCAGTGTCCAACGCTATGAACGGCATGACGGGTGGCGCCCTTTCAGTGCAAACACGGTGTTACTGCGTATCGCCCGCCATCATGCGCGCCTTCACCGCTTCGCCGAGCTGATACACCGCGAGCGCATAGAAGAAGCTGCGGTTGTAGCGCGTGAGCACGTAGAAGTTCTTCAGCCCGAGCGTGTACTCGGTCGCGCGGCCGGGCGTCGGCAGATCGACGACGGTGAGCGGCGTCGCCGCCTGAGCCTCGACGTTCAGTCCCGGCTCATTGAGCAGCATGCCGGCCTTCGTCAATTGCGCGAGCGACCATTTCGGTTCCGGCGCACCGTCGGCGGCGGCCTGTGCGATGCCCTGGCTGCCGACATCGCCGGCGATCCGCCACACGACCGGACGGCCCGGCTCCCACCCGTTCTGCTTCAGATAGTTCGCGACGCTGCCGATGGCGTCCGCCGGGCTCGTGCGCAGATCGATGCGGCTGTTGCCGTCGTAATCGACCGCGTATTGCACGATGCTGCTCGGCAAAAACTGTGGAATGCCGATCGCGCCGGTGTACGAACCGAGCACGGTCGTCGGATCGATCTGCGCATCGCGCGTCCACACGAGCAGGTCTTCCAGGTTCTTGCGAAAGGTCGCCATGCGCTCGACGCGGTTCGGCGTGTTCGGGTAATCGAAGGTGAGCGTGGTCAGCGCGTCGAGCGCGCGGAAGTTGCCCATGTACTTCCCGTAGATCGTCTCCACGCCGATGATCCCGACGATCACCTCGGGCGGCACGCCGAATTGCTCGGAAGCGCGCTGCAGCGTGGCCTGATTCGCGCGCCAGAACTTCACGCCCGCATTGATGCGCACCGGCTCGATGAAGCGCGACTGATACGCGCGCCAGTTCTTGGCCTGCGGCGTGGGCGATGGCAGAACCAGTTTCGCCGCCGTCGCCGAATAGCTCACGCGGGCGAACAGGTCGTGCAGCGCGGACGAATCGAAGTCGTAGCGCGCGACCATGTCGTTGATGAACGCTTCGACATTCGGGTTGTTCGCGTAACGCTGCGGCACGATCTCTTCTTCGAACATCTGCCCTTGCGGCGTCGCGGCCTGCGGCTGCTGCGACTGCGCAAAGACACTGTTGCCGGAGAGAAAGCCGAGCGCGCAGACGAGGGAGGCGATGAGTGCGCGCTTTGCCGGCTTGAATGAGGCCGTGAAGTCGAACGGAGCAAACTGGAAAGTCATAGTGTGCGTGGTTGGGGGCGGTTGGGGCGATGCCGGATGCGCGTGCGGTCAAAACGCCGGAAGTTGAATCGATCCGAAACGATCTGCAACGATTCTCAACAGAACGCAACGCGCAACCGCTCGGCCGGCAAGGCGTCGGGGCAGTATAACCGACGCCTTGCGCCCATACTGCCCGCGTGCCGGGGCGAGGGCGGCCGTGCCGAACGGTGTGGTAACTTAACGTCAAATGCGCGACGCGTGGTCGCGTATGACGAAAAAACACGAGACGAGAGCCGACGAAAGCGGCATTGCGAGACATCATGGCCACCGGCTTTTACTCCCACCCCGACTGCCTCCGGCACGACAACGGTCAATGGCATCCCGAATGCCCGGCGCGCCTGCAGGCGATCGAAGATCAGCTGATCGCGAGCCGGATCGATGCGCTCATCGAGCGCGAGGAAGCGCCGCTCGCCGAGGAAACCGACCTCGCGCGCGTGCATACGCAGGCGCATATCGACTACATCAAGAGCCGCACGCCTGAGTCGGGTCGAAGCGAGCTCGATCCCGATACGTCGATGTGCCCCGAGTCCTATCGCGCCGCATTGCGCGCGGCGGGCGCGGCGATCGCAGCGACCGATGCCGTCATCGAAGGCCGCCACGAGAACGCGTTCTGCAGCGTGCGCCCGCCGGGCCATCACGCGGAGCCCGCGCGCGCGATGGGCTTCTGCCTCTTCAACAACGTCGCGATCGCCGCGCGTCACGCGCTCGAGGTGCACGGCCTGCAACGCGTCGCGATCGTCGATTTCGACGTGCATCACGGCAATGGCACCGAGGCCGCGTTTTCCGGCGATTCGCGCGTGCTGATGTGCAGTTTCTTCCAACATCCGTTCTATCCGTTCAGCGGCGCTGGGAATCATGCGTCGAACATGGTCAACGTGCCGCTGCCCGCGCGCACCAAGGGCATGCAGGTGCGCGAGGTCGTCGACATGATGTGGCTGCCGCGGCTCGAGGAATTCAAGCCGCAGATGATCTTCGTTTCGGCCGGATTCGACGCGCATCGCGAAGACGACATGGCCAACATGGGTCTCGTCGAGGACGACTACGCGTGGATCACCGAGCAGGTATGCGCGGTGGCGAAGCGTCACGCGCAAGGGCGCATCGTGAGTTGTCTTGAAGGCGGGTACAACTTGTCGGCGCTCGGGCGCAGTGTGGTTGCGCATTTGCGCGTGCTGGCTGAAATCTGAAGCGGTAAATATCTCTACGTTATTAGCCGATCCGAATTCATTATTAAACGGAATGTAACGCGTCCTGTAAAATCCCGGACCACGGTACTACACAGCTACGAACCAGCGGCGGCCGGCTGCGCGGGGTGCGTTCCACTCGGCGAGCCTTCCGCCGTTTGCATTTTCCATGATCGAAATACGCAATCTCTCACAACGATTCGCCGGCCCGCGTGGCTGGGTCGAAGCGCTTCACAACGTCAATCTGACGATTCCCGCTGGCGAAGTGTTCGGCATCATCGGGCGCAGCGGCGCGGGCAAGAGCACGCTGGTACGCACGATCAATCTGCTCACGCGCCCAAGCGAAGGCAACGTGATCGTCGACGGCCGCGATCTCACGACACTCGGCAAGGACGATCTGCGCGCCGCTCGCCGCGACATCGGCATGATCTTTCAGCACTTCAATCTGCTGAGCTCGCGCACGGTGTTCGACAACGTCGCGCTGCCGCTCGAACTCGCCGGCAAGAAGCGCGCGGAGATCGAGGCGGCCGTTCTGCCGCTGCTCGATCTCGTCGGCCTGACGACGCACAAGGACAAATATCCCGCGCAGATCAGCGGCGGCCAGAAGCAGCGCGTGGGCATCGCGCGGGCGCTCGCGAGCAAGCCGACCGTGCTGCTTTCCGACGAAGCCACGTCCGCGCTCGATCCCGAAACAACCCGCGCGATTCTCGATCTGCTGCGCAAGATCAATCGCGAACTCGGTCTCACGATCGTGCTGATCACGCATCAGATGGAAGTCATCAAGCAGGTCTGCGATCGCGTCGCGGTGCTCGACGCGGGGCGCGTGGTGGAAGAAGGCAAGGTCGTCGATGTCTTCATGCAGCCGCATCACGAAGTCACGCGCGCGCTGATCGGCGATGTGATCGCGCACGAGTTGCCGCCCGCGTTGAAGGCGCGCGTCATCGAGCGTCTGAAGACCGGCAGCGGCCATCTGCTGCGGCTCGCGTTCACGGGCTCGGGCGTCGATCAGCCGATTCTCTCGGAGACGATTCGCCGCTACGAGCTCGATTTCAACATCCTGCACGGTCAGATCGACGAGATTCAGGGGCAGGCGTTCGGCTCGCTCGCGGTGCTCGCGGGTGGCCAGCCGGTGAAGATCGCCGAGGCGATCGAGTATCTGCGTTCGCAGGGTGTCGTGGTGGAGGAGTTGTCCCATGTTGAGTGAAATGTTCGACATGTTCGTGCAGTCGTTCTGGGAAACGCTGATCATGGTCGGCATCTCGGGTCTGGTCGGCGCGGCCGTCGGCCTGCCGCTCGGCGTGCTGCTCTATCTCACCGATCGCGATGGCGTGCTGCAGAACATCGGCGTGAACCGCGTGCTCGGCGGCGTCGTGAACGCGGTGCGCTCGACGCCGTTCATCATCCTGCTCGTCGCGGTGATTCCGTTCACGCGGCTCGTCGTCGGCTCGTCGATCGGCACCGCGGCCGCGGTCGTGCCGCTGACCATCGCCGCCGCGCCGTTCATCGCGCGGCTCGTGGAAACCGCGCTGCGCGAAGTGGATCGCGGTCTCATCGAAGCCGCGCAGGCGATGGGCGCGACCACCCGCCAGATCGTCTTCAAGGTGCTGCTGCCGGAATCGCTGCCGGGCGTCGTCGCGGGCCTGACGATCACCTTCGTGTCGCTCGTCGGCTATTCGGCGATGGCGGGCGCGATCGGCGGCGGCGGCCTCGGCGATCTCGGCATCCGCTACGGCTATCAGCGCTTTCTGCCCGAAGTGATGCTCACGGTCGTCGTGATCCTGATTGTGTTCGTGCAGGTCGTACAGTCGTTCGGCGACTGGCTCGTTCGTCGTCTCAGCCACAAATAACCATTCGATAAATCATGCAACGTCGATTCATTCTCAAATTCGCTGCCGCGCTCCTCTCCGCAACGATGTTCAACGGCGTCGCGCATGCCGAAGACGCCATCAAGATGGGCGTGACCGGCGGTCCGCACGCGCAGATCATGGACGTGGTGAAGCAGGTCGCCGCGAAGAACGGCCTCAAGATCACGGTCGTCGAGTTCTCGGATTACGTGCAGCCGAACGCCGCGCTCGCCGCCGGCGATCTCGATGCGAACAGCTACCAGCATCTGCCGTATCTCGACGCGCAAGTGAAGGATCGCGGCTACAAGCTCGTCAAGGTCGCGGATACCGTGACGTTCCCGATGGGCATCTACTCGAAGAAGCTGAAGTCGCTGGCGTCGCTCGGCAACGGCGCGCGCGTCGCGGTGCCGAACGATCCGACCAACGGCGGGCGCGCGCTGCTGCTGTTGCAGAAGCAAGGTCTCATCAAGCTGCGCGCGGATGCGGGGCTGAAGGCGACGCCGCTCGATATCGTCGAGAACCCGAAGAAGCTGAAGATCGTCGAACTCGACGCCGCGCAGATTCCGCGCTCGCTCGACGATGTCGACGTCGCCGCCATCAACACCAATTTCGCGATGGAAGCGGGCCTGAAGCCGAAGTCGGACGCAATCGCGATCGAAGATCCGCGCGGCCCGTACGTGAACATCATTGCAATCCGCGCAGCCGACAAGGACAAGCCGTGGGTCGCCAAACTGATCGCGGCCTATCACTCGCCGGAAGTGAAGCAGTTCGTCGAGGGCAAATACGCGGGAGCCGTGATTACGGCCTGGTAATCGTTTTCAGAGGTGGAGTTCGGGTTTTCGCGGATATAAATAGAACGACCGTTCGTTAAAAATGGTCGCATTCCTATTGCACGACGACCCATCCCACCCGATTGCGGAGGGGCTAGCCGACGCGTCACTCGTATAATGACGCTGGGTTGACGTAATCGTAACTTTGGAGCGTGTGCATGAAAATTCTGGTGCCAGTCAAGCGCGTGGTCGACTACAACGTGAAGGTCCGAGTGAAATCGGATAACACGGGTGTCGATATCGCCAACGTGAAGATGTCGATGAACCCGTT
>NZ_FCOE02000052.1 GCF_001544915.2 Caballeronia pedi
TGATCCGTGACGAAATACTGGAGCGTCAGTCCGAAGGTATCGGCATCACTCACTGACGCGCTCGCGCCTTGTTTCGTAACCGTCTGGCCCAGTGCGGTGACGTTGAAAGGGCCACTCGAATCCTGCGGTGCGAAGTGCATCCAGCCGGCTGCATGCGCGGCCTTCTCAGCCATGAGCATGGCGGCCGTGACGAGCGCACATGCGCAGTCGGCAGGCGATATCCAGGTCAGTTGCGAATACAAATCGCGTCACTTTATTTAGGGTCAAATTCCTATTGGTTTCACAGAAAACGTTTGCCTCGGCAATGGTCGGACGGCTTGAAACGATAGGTAGCGACAAACGCGCTTCGATTACTCCTCCGTCCGCGCGTTGCCCCATGGTCGCTGGTGCAGAGAAGCCTTCGATTTCCCATGCCTCAGTCGCTTGAAAAGTGAGAATTGTGATATATATGATGCTTATCACAATCCTAATTTGAGGATGAACATGGCCAAGGCGCAATCGGCGGGTCCCAAGAGTGCGGCCGCCGCGCACGTTGCATTGGCATCGCCGTTGGTAAGTACCCCCTCGGCTGTTGCCAGTGACATCGGTCGCTACGTTATGGCCCTCGACGCCACTCGAGCGGCGGCGACAATGCTAATCGACAAGATTCAGACTGCCGATTTCACGCCGGCAGCGAAGGTCGAGATGACACGCCAGGTCCGCCTTAGCGTCAGCGAGCAGGAAGGACTTGTATTGCAGGGGCTCGTCGACGCTTCTCCGGTCTCGCTGCTGACTGACTCGCGGGCAGAATTGGAAGCGAAGGCGGTAAAAGCTGTACTCAACGGGACGACGTGGTTGACTGCGCAGAGGGTCGGTGAGCGGCAAAATCCTGACGCGACGAATCAGCATGCAGTGACGAGCCGGTGGAAGAGGGAGGGCAAGATTTTTTCAATTGAACGTGCTGGCCAGACGCTTTATCCCAAGTATGTCTTCGACGAGCTCGGCAACCCGATCCCCGAAGTTGCGGAGATCCTCAAGATTTTCGCGGGCTACCGGCCGTTTCGAATCGCATCGTGGTTCGAGTCGACAAACAGTATGCTCCGCGGCAAGCGTCCGCGTGAGGTGCTCGCAACGAATCCGCAAGCGGTGATCGAAGCGGCAAAGGACCACGTTGTGGGGGCGGTGCATGGGTAGTCCGGTGTTCCCGCCGCCTGCTTCTCCGCTCACGCTCGGCAAGGTCTCGTCTGGTACGTGGTTCCGTGTTCATCCGCTCGATTCGGCGACAGGCAACTACGCGCCGGACGCTTTCAACGATTCCGGTCTGGGCAACGCTCGTTTCAGTCCTCTGCATCGACCGGACAACGGGGAAGTCATCCCGACCATCTATGCCGCCGCATCTGAGCGAGGGGCGATCATGGAAGTGGTTCTGCATGACGTGCCAACCCCGTCTGCCGGCTATCAGCACGACCTCGAGCGGGACCTTGCTTCGTCTTTGCATCTGAGCCAGATCGGGTTAGCCGACCTGAAACTGGCCAATATGACTGCGACGGGATTGCGTGGACCGGGCTTGGCGCCATCGGATCTGTTCGACGGCGACAAGACCGACTATCCCCGCACCCGTGAATGGGCGCTTTGGGTATGGCAAAACCTGCCCGATGCGCAGGGGCTGATGTGGATGTCAAAGCAGGACAACCAGTCAATGGCTGTGATGCTGTTTGGCGACCGGATGTCAGCACCCATCGTCGATTTAAAGCGGTCCCATCACATCGAGCACTACGAGCATCTGATCGTCGAGTTGCTGGCCGAAATGGGCGCCACCGTCACGCCGACGCTCTAGAATGCCGGGCTAGCGACATGGTTGGCGCCACCGTTTGGCTTCGCTGGAATCGACGAAGCGCGAACGATCGCGCCGATCCTCTGCTTGGCGCGCAGCTCTCAGATCCTGAGGGCTGCCGAGTTCACTTCCCATCATACCGGAGGGATAGACTCGCGCGATTGCTGCTAGCGAACGCTTGTCCGCGTCTGTGGCAGGCGGCGTCTGAAGGTAGCGGCGAGGCGCGGCCACTCGCGGCGAAGCGCTTGAGTCTCTCGCGCGCAGCAATATGCGCATACCGCGGCGCGCCGGCGAGTTGGCGATCTGCCTCCCGCAGCACCGCTTCGAACAACGGCCAATCTGCGGTTTCGAGCGTCCATACCCGCTCCGCTTCAGCGCGCTGCAGGCCACGCTCCAAAGCCGCTTCGGCGCGCCCATAAACGATTAAGTCCGTCTCGCCATACCCTGCATCCTGCACAAAGAACGTCACGTAGAGCAAGTAAATAAGTTCGTTGAACAGAAACGCCGATCCAGCGCCGGCACGACATGCCGCGAAGGTCAAATGATTCGACAACGCAACGGTCTGTGCCGCTGACGGTGGCAAGGGCAGCAACATCTCTTTGCTGAAGGGCTTGCGAGCCAGCGATCGAGAAGGTTGTGAGCGTGAGCGGCGAGAAGGCATACAGCAAGAAGGAACGAAAGAGGTCTGCGTCCAACGGAACCAGAAAAATAATAACAAGTCAGGAGAATCGATATTGTGGTGCGCGCCTCGTTGGCGGCCGAACTGGTCCGTGAGGTTTGGGGGCCCACTAACTCGAGCGGCGATCAATGATGCGTCGTGATCTGTGCGGCAAATCTCCCCGAAGCCGCGGAGGAGCCCCTCGGAAACTGTGACGCCTCTGTCGCTCCCCACTCCCTTTTTGCAACGGCAGGATGTGGACGGCGCGAATTCGCGGCGATTGAGCCGTATCCCTGAAGAAATGACACTCGGTGAGCGAGAGGGTGGCAGTACTTGGTCGAGCTAGGGAGTGCACAGATGGCGGCCCTCGCTCATGGCCTACCTGTTGTTGAACAGACTGTTGACGCATTCGCAGTCGGACGCGATCCTCTTTTTACGAACGTGGTCGATGGCTCGTATCTGACTAATCGCCATTGCAATACTGTCCTTGACTTCACTGAGCCACGACTAGGCTGGTCTGGATCAGTCGAGGAAAGGCAGAATATGAAGTCAATCGTGGCAAAGCGGGGTCCCCTTGCGACATCGGCATCCAACACCGGTGCAGGTCCCCGAAGAGCGTCACGCGACGCGGATGGCGAGTTGGCGCACTTGGAAAAGGTAGTAGGCGCGGTAAGAGCGTCAGCAGCGCATCAATTGCCAATCGCTTCAGCGTATTGGATGACACGCATACATCATCTGCGAGTTCACTACATCTTGCTGCCCGTTCAACTCGCCCGGCTATCTGCTATTGAACGTTGCATCAAGGATTGCGCACGCGAACGAACAGTGGCGGCGCCGATACGCCAACGTCGAGTTGCGAGGGCAGCTTGATGGCGCGGCAAAAATGGATACACAGCCGATACCGCGGGAACGTCTGCTTGCTCTGATCGATCCCCAACAAGGTGCGTAGGCCATCGTTGTCGTTGTCCGACTTCACTTTGATGCACTTGTCGAGGGGAGGCCTTCGGCCTGCTCAGCCGGAAATACCCGACCACTTGCCGACGTCGCGTCCGTTCTGCGCTGCATTTGACTTTCGTCGCGAGGAGCGGTTGCGAGAACCCCTCCAACAACGACCGCGCCGAAGATAGCGATACTTGACGCGAGCATGATCTGCCGGCGCAAGCTTTGAGGCGTGGATGTCGCAGTTTCCTCCGATGCTTCCGCTGGAGGGGCATTCGGCGGCAGAGCCGTCTGGCAGCGTTTGCATACAGAGGTCATAGCGCTTACTTCGGCTTCGCATGTATCGCATATGTTGTAGCGCATTCTATTATTTTCTCGATTTTATACGTCGCGCGCAGCGGTGGTGGCCGCAAGCCAACGCGGACGGAGTGATGTCGGCATAACGGCAGTGGAAGCGCAAGACTTGAGACGCTTTGGCAGGTGATCTGACGAACAAAAAGGGATGTTCGTCGACGACTGTCGGGTTTTGGCTCGACGTTGTCGTCGGGCGAAGTCGGGCGACCCACAACCACCGTCGTCACCGGGAGACCTACACACGCTACGCAGACGACATCAGGACATCCCAGAAAGGACATCGCTTCATTTGCTTGGCTACGAGTTTTGAGGTTTTGCGAGCGAACGTAACGGTTAAGAAACTGAGAGTTATCTTAATAGTAGGTTTCCGAGCGAGTACGGTGGTCGGCGCTGCCCTATTGGCCGGATCATGAAGTTGCAGGGCTTGCAAGTCGCACGACGACGCCCGCTATGAGTTGACCGCGTCCGCCCGGTCGGAGTTGCTGACGATACGTTTGTATCAGTGAACGCATGACGGAGCCGCGTACTGCGTAGTGCAATGCCGGCATGAGAACGCCCCCCAGCTTCTGAGGGCATTTCCTTTTAGATTCGTTTTGTCGGCTCGCTTCGCTGCCGAGCCACCATGTTGTTGCCAGCGAGGGGGTGAGCGATGCGTCCGTGCAGTTGGGAAGTGCTCCACCGAGAGGACAGCTGAGCGGACCGTGTCCGTTTCGCGTAAAAGTCTTCGAGCCAAACCACTCCACTGAGTCCTGCTTATGGGCATTGATTGCTCGAAGGCGCCTTCCGACAAAGGGCGTGGCCGGTTCCACGCATTGCACTTGTACGGAACAGTCGACTGCGTGCGAAAGTTTTCTCCTATGGGGGGTTCAGCGGGCTTGACCGGTCGGACCCTGCCTCACTCGCGAAGAAGCTCCGCGATGGTATTACGCAGCCAGACGACACCGGGATCGCGCGCGTAGCGTTCGTGCCAATGCTGCATGACGCGATATTTCGGCACCGGGAATGGCAATTCCATCACCTTGATCTGATTGCCTTCAGCGATGATTCGCGCAAAGCGTTCCGGCACGATGGCAAGGTATTCCGTGCTTGCGATGTTCGAGACGACGCCGAGAAAGTTCGGGATCCGCAAGCCAACCTTTCGATGAACGTGATTTCGCTCCAGCGTCTGCTCGACGACGACATGCCCGGTGCCTTGGGTCGCGACGATCAGATGCGACTCCGCCTGAAACTGATCGAGCGATATCGCAGGACCACGTAGGCGTGGATGTTTGCGGTTGACGATGCACACGAACCGGTCATCGAAGAGTTTCTGCTGAAAGTAACCCGCGTCGAGTTGCGCGAGAAAGCCGATGGCCAGATCGATCTCGCCCGATTCGAGCTGCCGCGCCGTGTGCTCCGACGTGTAGCTCAGATCGATGCGCACGCCCGGTGCCGCGCGGCGCAGATGTTCGAGCAGCCTGGGCATCACGATGCGCTGCCCAATGTCTGTCATGCACAGACCGAACATGCGCGTGGAGGTCGCGGCATCGAAATGAGCGCGGTGCTCGAGCGTAGCCTTCAGTATGTTCATTGCCTGGCGCATCGGACCGACGATGTCGTCCGCGAGCCGCGTGGGCTGCATGCCTTCGGATGTACGCACGAACAGCGGATCGCCATAGTGCTTGCGGAATTTCGTGAGGATCATGCTCACCGCCGACTGCCCCAGGTCGAGATTGTCCGCTGCGCGCGAGATGCTCGCCGTCCGATAGATCTCGTCGAACACCATCAGATTCTTAAGATCGAGATTGTCCATGGCGGTTGTCCATATCAAATTTTTTGAGAGACGGTATCAATTGTTACATATGGATTGATTATTGCGCCCTCCATAGAATCGATTCACACATCAGGTAGCGGCGTCGACCGACGGCGCCCACACGATGCATCGCGAATCACGAGGAGACGCATGACTTCAGACCATCAAGCTTCGCTGCCCGTGCTTATCGCCGGCGGCGGCATCGGCGGTTTTGCCGCAGCACTCGCGCTCAGCAAGGCCGGCTTTCGCGTGCGGTTATTCGAGCGCGCGCAGGAAATCAAGGAAATCGGCGCAGGTATTCAAATTGGGCCGAACGCATTTCATGTGTTCGAACGGCTCGGCGTGACTGAGGCCGTGCGCGCGAAAGCGGCGCTTCCGCAGAAGCTGGTCATGATGGACGGCATTTCGGGCGAGCAGGTCGTATCGATTCCGCTCGACGAACGCTTCCTCGAACGGTTTCAGCATCCGTATGCGCTGATTCATCGCGCCGATCTGCATCGCCTTTTGCTGGATGCCTGTCTCGGATCGGAGCGCATCGAAATCGTGACCAACGTGAAGGTCAACGGTTTCACCGACGACGGTGACAGCGTCGTGCTGCGCACGTCGCAGGGCGATGTGCGCGGCCGTGCGTTGATCGGCGCGGATGGCCTGTGGTCCACGGTGCGGGCGCAGCTCGTCGGCGATGGTGAACCGCGCGTGTCGGGACACATCGCGTATCGCGCGGTGCTGCCGATCGACGAAGTGCCGCCCGAACTGCGATCCAACACGATGACGCTGTGGGCCGGCGCCAAGACCCATCTCGTGCATTACCCCTTGCGCGGCGGCGAACTGTTCAATCTGGTCGCGGTGTTCCATAGCGACCGGTATGTGGAAGGCTGGGACGCCGTCGGCGACGCGGATGAATTGCATCTGCGATTCCGCGACGCCGTGCCGACCGTCAAGGCGCTGCTATCGAAGATCGAGACGTGGCGGATGTGGGTGCTGTGCGACCGCGAGCCGATTCGCGAGTGGTCGAAAGGCAACGTCACGCTGCTCGGCGACGCCGCGCATCCGATGCTGCAGTACATGGCGCAGGGCGCGTGCATGGCGATGGAAGACGCCGTTGTGCTGGCGGAAGAAATGGCCGCCACTCCCGCGGATCCGGCTGCCTCGTTCCTGCGGTACCAGGAGCGCCGTTATTTGCGCACGGGAAAAGTGCAGATGAGCGCGCGCCTCTACGGTGAGTTCTATCACGCGCGCGGCGTCAATCGCGAATTGCGAAATCAGTTCCTCCAGTCACGCAGCCTCGAACAGACCCTCGACGGCATGGCCTGGCTCTACGACCCTGACGCGATTCGTTCCACAGAACTGCAGAACGAGACGCTCGCGCTCGCGCAATGAACGCGCCCTCAACCTGATCGAACAAACACCATTATGAAGATTTGCCGTTTCAATGAGAACCGCCTTGGCGTGGTCGAAGGCGATGTCGTGCGCGACGTAACGGCCGCACTCGATGCGCTGCCTGCCTCCCGCTATCCGTTTCCGTCGCATGACGTGCTGATCGCGAACCTCGCGCAGATCCGCACTATCGCGGCCGAACTCGCGCCGCACGCACGCATCTTCGCGCTCGCCGATGTCGTATTGCGCACGCCCGTGGCCAATCCCGGCAAGATCATCGCTGCACCGGTGAACTACCGAAAGCACCTCAAAGAAGTGCTCGACGATCCTCATCTACATCACGACAACCAGATCAACCATATCCAGCGCGCAGGGCTGTTTCTG
Source organism: Caballeronia pedi (assembly GCF_001544915.2). Lineage (GTDB taxonomy): Bacteria > Pseudomonadota > Gammaproteobacteria > Burkholderiales > Burkholderiaceae > Caballeronia > Caballeronia pedi. The sequence continues at coordinate 7,318 of NZ_FCOE02000052.1, forward strand.
AAGGCGACCAGCTCGGTCGTCGGGGCGGGCGAGGGGGTCGCGCTGCGTCATCTCGAGCGGCGCAATGATCACGAAGTGGAGCTGGCGGTGGTGATCGGCAAAACGGCGGCCAACGTCTCGAAGCAGCGGGCGCTCGAACATGTCGCAGGCTATTGCATCGGCCTCGATATCACGATTCGCGGACCGGAAGAACGCAGCTTCCGGAAATCACCGGACACGTACACGGTACTCGGTCCGTGGCTCGTCACGCGCGATGAGATCGATGATCCGGGCGCGCTCGACTTCTCGATTTCTGTCAACGGCGAGCTTCGCCAGCAATCGAACACGAGCGAGCTGATTCTCGGCGTGCCCGAACTGATCGAGTTTGCCTCGTCGTTCTACGCACTGCAGCCGGGCGACGTGATCATCACCGGAACGCCGGAAGGGGTCGCTTCCATTCGTCCAGGCGATGTGATGGCCGCGCAGATCGAAGGCATCGGTTCGATGCGCGTAGACGTTCGCGGAGCGTGACGTCATGGGCACTGGACTAGATAATCCCGCGCGCCTCGCGCTCTATGGTCGACTCGATCAGATGCATTCCGCGCCGCTATGGGCGGTGATGTCGCAACTGGTGACGCCCGAGCCGCGCCCGCGCTGCATCCCGCATCGCTGGGACTACGCGCACATGCGCGGCTTGCTGTTGGAAGCAGGTGAGTTGATTACCGCGAAGGAGGCCGAGCGACGCGTGCTCGTGCTGGAAAATCCCGGTATTCGCGGCGCGTCGCAGATCACGCAAAGCCTTTACGCCGGGTTGCAACTGATCATGCCCGGAGAGGTTGCGCCGAGCCACCGGCATGCGGCGGCGGCACTCCGGCTCATCATCGAAGGCAGCGGTGGCTACACCGCCGTCAACGGCGAGCGCATTCCGATGACGGCGGGCGATTTCATCATTACGCCGTCTTGGACGTTTCACGATCACGGCAATCTTGGTGATGACCCTGTCGTATGGCTCGACGGTCTCGATGTGCCCATCGTCAATCTGTTCGATGCGAGTTTTGCCGAGAGCGATTCATCGGGCGAGACGCAGCGCATCGAACGAGCCGCCGGCGACGCGCACGCGCGTTACGGCTCCGGCATGCTGCCGCTCGAATACGTACCCGAAGGTGTGTCGTCACCGGTTTTTCACTATCCCTACGCGCGCGTGCTTGAAGCGCTGAGGCAGATCGAGCGGGCGCGCACGACCGACGCCTGTCACGGGGTCAAGCTGCAATACGCGAACCCCGCGACGGGCGGCTATCCGATGCCGACGATGGCCGCGTGGATGCAGCTCTTGCCCGCGGGCTTTGACGGGCGGCCGTTCCGTTCGACCGATGCCACCGTGTACTGCGTGCGCGAAGGAGAGGGCGTGAGCATCGTCGGAGATACACGCATCGAATGGCGGCAGGGCGATGTCTTCGTCGCGACTTCCTGGAGTACGACATCGCATCGATCCAGAGGCGACTCGGTGCTGTTCAGCTTCTCGGATCGTCCCGCGCAAAAGGCGCTCGGCCTGTGGCGCGAACAGCGTCTCGAGTAGCCCGCGACGCGCACCTCAAGACAACCATTATTAGCGGCGAAGCCGCAACGGAGACACTGATGAGCACGCCATCGTCCTTCCTGCAAGTGCACGAGGTCATCGACGCACGACCGTTGAGTCGACTGCAGTTCCACGCCATAACGCTTTGCATGTTGACCGCCGTGCTCGACGGCTTCGACACGCAAGTCATCGGCATGCTCGCGCCCGTGATGGCGCGATCTCTCGGCGTGCCCGCCAGCCACTTCGGGCCGGTGTTCAGCGCGGGCCTGATCGGCATGCTGATTGGCGCCGTCACGCTCGGGCCGCTCGCCGATCGCTATGGGCGCAAACGTCTCATCGTGCTCTCGTCGATCATCTTCGGTGCGCTGTCTCTCGTCACCGCGTTCGCCTCCCGACTCGACCAGTTGCTCGTGCTGAGGCTTCTGACGGGCATCGGTCTAGGCGGCGCCTTGCCGAACGCGATCTCGCTCGCTTCGGAATATGCACCGAAGCGCCACAGTCGAACCGTTGTCTCAACGCTGATGTGCGGCATGCCGCTCGGGGCGATGTTCGGCGGCCTCGTCAGCGCCGCGTTGCTGCCGATATACGGCTGGCAGGCGGTATTCATCGCGGGCGGTGTGTTGCCGCTGATCGTCGCCCTGGCGTCGATGATGCTGTTGCCGGAGTCACCGGGCTTTCTCGTGCTGCGCGACGACAGGCGACTCCAACTGGACCGCATCGTCCGACGCATCGCGCCTGACGTCGATCCTGCACGCGTACGCGGCAACGCGACGACGCCGGACACGCGCGTCCCGATGCGTGAGCTCTTTGCCCCAGGCCGCGCGATGCAGACCGCGCTCCTGTGGATCCCCTATTTCATGAACCTCGTGGTCCTGTACTTCATCGTGAGCTGGATGCCTGCGGTGCTCGTCGGCGCGCAGCAGAGCGTCGGCACAGGGATCAAGGCGGTAGCGCTGTTCAGCCTCGGTGGCGTGGCGGGTTGCATCGCGCAGGGTCCGCTGATGAATCGCTTCGGCATGCGGCGCGCGCTGCTGTGCGAACTGATGATCTACGCCGCGCTCGCCATGACGCTCGCAAATGCCGCGGGCGATGCATCGGTCGTCGTTGCCGTCAGCCTTCTTATGGGCGTCGTCGTGCAGGGCGTGCAGGCCGGGCTCAATGCTTTGGCAACGGAAATCTATCCGATCTCGATGCGCGCGACAGGCGTCGGCTGCGCGGTGGGCATCGGCCGGATCGGGTCGATCTCCGGACCGCTAATCGGGGGCATGTTGCTGCAAATGCACTGGAGCGCCAGTGAAGTGTTTCTCGCGGGCATCGTGCCAGCCGTCATTGCCGCATCCGCGATCGCGCTCAATCCGAGCGCCCGGCGCGTCACGAGCTGAAGCGCGCCCCGATTGGATTTGACGCGCGGCAAATAAAACTCAAACACCAGGATGACAAGATGAAACGCAGAATCATTGGAGGATTGCTGGCGTCGATCGCCGTGCCGGCGATCGCGCAAAGCAGCGTGACGCTGTACGGCATCATCGACACCGGAATCGAGTATGTATTGCACGCGAATGCAAAGGGGGATTCCGTCGTTCGCATGCCTGGCATCACTGGCGAGTTTCCGTCGCGCTGGGGGCTGCGTGGAACGGAGGCGCTCGGCGGGGGACTGGCCGCGATCTTCGTGCTGGAGAACGGCTTCAATGTGCGCGGTGGCGACCTCGGACAGGGCGGACGCTTGTTCGGGCGGCAATCGTGGGTCGGGCTGAAGTCAACCACATGGGGCACACTCTCATTCGGCCGGCAGTACTCGATGTCCTATCTCGGCATTCAGGAATCGGACATCCTCGGACCGAACATCTACGGTATTGCTTCTTTCGATGCCTATCTGCCCAACGGCCGCAGCGACAACTCGGTTGCGTTTCAGAGCGCGACATTCCGGGGCTTCAGCTTGGGCGCGACCTATTCGTTCGGCCGCGATTCGGCGGGAACGGGCAACTCGCCGGGGCAGGGCACGTGCGCCGGCGGCGTGCCCGGACAGTTCACGGCGTGCCGGCAGTGGAGCGCGCGTCTGAAATACGACAACGGCGTGGTAGGCGCCTCGGCGGTCTATGACGAGCAGCGCGGGGGCGCCAATGCGGCTGCGAATTTCTTCGATGGGGTGACGCCTACGCCGATCACGTCGAGCAGCGACAAGGATACGCGTATCGAAGCGAATGCGTGGGCGTCGGTCGGGCCATTCAGAACCGGCGCGGGATGGATCGCGCGTACGCTCACCGGTCCCGGTGTCACGGGCGTGCGCGCGAATCTGTTTTACGCAGGCGGCAGTTTTCAGGCGACGCCTTCGCTGATTCTGGACGGAGAGGTGTACCGAATGATCGTCACGCAGCACGACACACGCGGCACCATGGGCGCGATCCGCTGCACGTATTTGTTATCTAAGAGAACGGCGGTCTACGCACAAGCGGCGTATCTGGAGAACAGTGCGAAGGCGGCGTTCACGGTGAGCTCGGGCGGTGCAGGTGCGACGCCGGCGGCGGGCGAGAATCAGGTCGGTGCGATGTTGGGTATGCGGCACAGCTTCTGATTTACAGGTCCAGGCAATGAACGCCAAAGGCAGTGAGAGTAAGCGGGCAACGAGCCTCCATACGACGGTGGCAGCAGGTCCGCCGAGGTTCGAGGGTGGACACGTTCAGTCAGAGACTCAAACTGCGGATCGGCCGGTTCGTTGTGTGCCCCGAAAGCGAGTCGACTTTCAGGTATTTCGAGGCGACGCGTGCGTACATCGAGCAGCATGGCAAGTCTGGCGGGTTCTACAGTGACGGCGCCAGCGCGTTTCTACTGTGGCGCGGCTGATTTTGCGTCGCTGCGCTTGGCGGGTCTCAGCACTAGGTGCGGAGCATCCGGTGGACCACTGGCGACTGGCATATCTCGGGGTTCGACACGTTCCGCGCGACCTAAGCGGAATTCGAACTCAATACGATCTTCATGTTTTCCAGAAGCGAACTCGCTCCCATCGATTCGCGGCGTACCCGTTTGTACCGGCTGGCCATCGCGCTGCACGTCGGCTTATATGGATGACTGGGCGACCGCTTGACTCGTATGAGTAGATCAAGCGGCCTGGAACTATGGCAGGAGCCCACCGCGAACATGAACAAGATCGAATCGTACGATGACTTCTCGATGCGGCTGTGGTCTGGCGGGGACGGGATCGTTGAGAATGAGCCGGAAGAGCGGCTCTGACCGCGTTCAAGATTGGCGGCTCGCATGGGTCATTGTGCCAACTCGTTCGGGCGGCCGTTCCAGTTTCCGAGCGCGATTGTAGGCTATCGTGCGGCCACACAAAAAAAACCGACTCAATCGAGTCGGTTGAAAGGTCTAGCCATCTCCTACGGCCGAGCTAGAACCTGAGAGCAAGAATGACAGGCGCGCGATCCTTCTTGTCGTCACCGGATATCGAGGCCTCCTCTAATGAAACGACTGAAGCACTTCGACGTGCACCATGACCTGAAGCGACGGGAAGTTCTGGACGACGGTCGCACGAAACCACAATCGATGTAGGGTAGCTAAGCGCTACAAGGCATGTTCCTCCGCGCCTTGTGTTCCCTGCGATGGGCGAACGACAGAGAACCGGCCAACTCGTTGGACCCTCACTTCGCAGGAGTCGATTCGAATTAGTCACCACATGCGCGCGCTCTTACCAGCAGTCGGTGCTGGCGGCCCATCCTGCTGCCGGCGCATGTGCCTCTACCTGCTTGTATCGGCCGCTGTAGAAGACGAGCGGCTTTCGCTGCTCGCCGAGTTGCAGGTGCTCGATACGGCCGATGTACAGAAGATGGTCGCCCGCTTCATGAACTGCGGTAGTCCGCGCCACAATTTGGGCGAGACTTCCCCCAATCAGCGGCGCCTCCAAGCCCAAGGTGTAGGCCACATGAAGTGTGTCATCCCGTTTCCCGCCAAAGTGTGCACTGATTGCCTGCTGGCTTTCTGCCAGGAAGCTGACCCCATAGCAAACACCGACACGCATGGTGTCGTTGAATCGAGACTGCTTTCTCACCGAAATCAGGACGAGTGGCGGGTCCATCGATACCGACATGAAGGCGTTGGCCGTCATGCTCACCGGCGCACCGTCGACTACATGACTGATGACGGTCACGCCTGTTGCAAACAAACCCATCACCGACCGGTATAGCTTTGTGTCGATTTCAGTCATGTCGGCTCCGTTCAGACGAGCGGTGTTACGGTGTTTTCAACGCCCAGCAGCGCTTTACCGTAGACTTCGATACCGACGGCTGGCAAAACGACGGCGTGCCTCGCGGCCGTGTTCGAGTCGCGCCAGACGCGTTGCAGCGGACTGCTTTCTGCGAAAGTACCAGCGCCATGTGCTGAAACCAGGATGTTGAGCGCATCAGTGATGTACGTTACGACCACACCGGAGTCGGCGCGCACACGTGCTCTCGTCAAGTAGTCGAGTTTCTCGCCGCGTCGCGCTGCTTCGTCGATGTCCGCAGCGGCCCGATATGCGTGCAGATGGGCGGTATCGATTTTCAGCGCGGCCTGAGCAATCTGCGCCTGAAACATGACCGAGGACGTTTGCTTTTCAAACGTCGTGTAAGCAATTGCGCGCTGAGGCGCCTTCTCGATGACGTATTTCAGCGCGGCACGGCCCATACCCAACTGCGCACCGACGAGAACAAGAGCGGCGACCGGAACAAACGGCCCACGATACTCCGCTTCGTCCTTGAACTCTGTCGGATAGTCGCTGTTGACGGCGGCATTGATATCCAGCAGCCGGTGGTCGGGAACAAACACTTCCTTCGCCACCACGCAGTTGCTGCCCGATGCGCGCATGCCTACAGTGAACCACGTGTCTTCGATCGTGATATCTGTCTTCGGGATAAGGGCGAGATACTGGCCGGCGAACGCGCCGTTGGCATCATGCTCCATCACCCCAACGGTCACCCAGTCAGCATGGAGGCTGCCCGAAGACCAGTACCACTTGCCCGATACCATTAGGCCGCCATCAACGCGTCGGGAGTCTTTCGACGGAGTGAAAACGCCAGCTACGCGCGCATCCGGATTCGCGCCGAACACCTCCTCCTGCGCCCTTGCCGGATAGAGCCCAACGAACCACGCGCAGACATTGGTCAGCGCGGTCACCCACGCGGTGCCAGCGCACGCTTCGGCCAGCGCCGCCGTAACGTCTAGGTGAGCCCGTACTGTGCTCTGAAAGCCTCCAAAGCGTTTGGGAACCATCAGGCGGAACAGACCGGCTTCCTTAATGGCGTTGATATTTTCATCATGAGCCCGACGGTCCAGTTCGGATTTTGCTGCGTTTTTAGCCAGAACCGGCGCCAGCGCACGGGCGCGGCTCACGAAGTCCGCATCTGACAAGGCAGAATCCGGCGAAAACGATTGTGCTTCAACTTTCATTGCGAGACCTCTGAGTTGGAGACGCCGGCCGTCGACGTCGGTGTTTGTGCAAAACCTAGCAATTAGGAAAACGAACCGTATCCCACCTGTTTAAATTTCGTGGACTTGAAGCGTTCAGCGCTATCCGTCTACGGCCTGTCCTATAGTGAACAGTATGTTCATTTTATGCGGTACGAGAATCTCGTCAATCTGGGGTTTTCGTTCCCGTCACAATGAACGGATATTTACTGTTCAACCAGCCGTTAGGCCCGAACAAAGTGAACTGTGTGGTTAAAAGCTATGTGTGAGACCCGCGCCGAGGTACACCGACGACCTGGCACCTGCCACCAGGGGAGTACCGGTGTCGAGCGAGGCACCAGTCGCATTGAAACGCTCATAGACAGTGACCGCCTGTACCGTCGTGCGCTTGCTCAGAAAATAGCTAGGAACGAAGTAGAATTTGTTTGCGACCTGGTCGGGTAACCCGTCCTGAGAGCGCTTGCCATGGTAATACGCGAGGAAAACATCAATGGTCGGCGTAACGAGCCAGTCGCCACCTGCCGAATACACTTCCGTTTTCATGTTCCGATAAGGCATTGCGACCGTATTTAGCCTACTGTCGATTTTGTTCTGTGTGTATGTCGCGCGAAGCGTCACGCTACCGAGCTTATAAGCGGCGCCCCCTGCAAACGCGCGAAAGGGCGTGCCGATAGAGTCCTTGTATTGCATGTACGAAGCCCGCAAAGTGGCCGCACCGCCGTCATACCCCAGCATGGCACCTGCGGCGCTGTTGTTTGAGAACATGCCCGCGTTCCCTCCAAACGCGTACATGGCCATCGCAGACAAGCCGTTAGACGCTTTGAACTGGTACTTCATCGAGTTGTCGACGCGGTCAAGGCTCGCGCCCGCGACGCCGGGGTTCGGTCCAAAGTTATTCTGGATGGTGGTCCCGGGTCCGCCAAGATACCCCAGCCGCACGTTCATGTTGGTCGCGGAGTTGTTCGCGTACAAAGGGTCAGTGACATAGAAGAGTTCCGCGAGCGTGTTGACGTGTCGACCGAACGTCAGCGTGCCCCACTGACTACTTGCCAAGCCAACGTACGCGTTTCGGTCAAAGAGCTTCTGTGTACTACCTTGGGCTCCGGTGTTTACGATAATCGTCGAAGCAAGATTAAAGATAGCGGACAATCCGCCGCCCAAGTCTTCCTGCCCCTTGATGCCCCACAGCGACGGCAACCACATGTTCGCATTTATCGCAGTGACCGCCCCGCCTGGTGCCCGGCTGGTCTGATTGATAACTCCTTCATCCAAGCGTCCAAATAACGTAAGTCCGGACGGAGTGCTTTGAGCAACGGCCGCATTGCAAACAAGCGCCGATGTAACAAGAAGAAAATGAGTTCCTTTCACGTACGTCCCCTGCTTTTGTAGACGACCCCCGATAGTGGCGCGTATCAACGCGACACTCCAGACAGATGCGTCAATGAATGACCTCAGCGAATCGCATCAACCGAGTGCGCCTGCAACTCGGCCTCTCTGCCGAGGTACAACCGCATGCCAGAAACGAGGCTAGCGAGCACAAGCGCGATTGCGCATGCAAGGAGTACCGGGTACAGTGCGACCGTCGGACCGAATCCCCTAACAAGCCATGCCAGCGTGAGAGGGGCGAGACCCGCGAACAAGGCCGCTCCAACGTTGTACGGAAGGGCGTATCCGCTTTGTCTCACCTGCGTCGGAAAAAGCGACGACAGAAGGCCAGGGACCAGGCCGATAATTGCTCCCACAGGAATGCCGGCGATTGCGAACAGAAGCGAAAGTGAGGTGACCGACGTGACGGCGCTCGCCAAGTGTTGGAAGTAGTAGACAGCCGAAACCGCTGTGCCGACCGCACCGATCAGAAGTGTCTTGCCCCAGCCAATCCGATCGCTCACCTGCCCCCAAATCGGCATGGACAGAGCTAGCGCGAGAATCCCGAACATGTTCGCGTTGAGCGCCATCTGCGTCGACACGCCATAAACCGTAATGAGCACCGTCTGCATGTACTGAAAGAATACAGTTGCTAACACAGCCTGAACGAACATGAGCCCGAACCCGAAAAGGCATGCGCGACGATATTGGGAAACCACGACCTTGAGCGGCACCGTTTTCGAGACCTGCTTGGATCGGACGATTTCGGCATACAACGGCGACTCCTCCAACTGACGCCGCAGATAGGCCGCCGTCAGACCAAACAAGCCACCGATGATGAAGGGAAGGCGCCACGCGAGCGACGGCATATCTAAATGGGTAGAAATGACGCCGGCCAGTGCCGCAGCCGCGGTACCCAGCAACAATCCGAGGTGAACAACGCCGTGAAGAAAGCCACTGGCTCCGCCGATTCTCGACGCTCCTGCGTGCTCGGACACGAAAACCGCAGCGCCTGGCAGCTCTCCTCCTACTGCGCAACCCTGCAACGCGCGAAGTATTAGCAGGAACAGCGGCGCGAACCATCCCACTTGAGCGTAGGTCGGCAGCACGCCAATAAGGAAGGTCGGCACCGCCATCAGGATGATGAGAAAAATGAACATCTTCTTCCGTCCGACCTTGTCGCCAAAGTGAGCGGCAACGATTCCCGCCACGGGTCGGACAAGGTAACCGATCGCAAAGATGCCAAAAGTTTGCATCTGGCGAATCCAAGGCGATACATCCGGCGGGAAGAACTCCTTGCTAAGCGCTGCAGCGACGAAAAGATAAACGACGAAATCGTAGTACTCCAACGTCGCGCCCAATGCAGCAAGGCCCAGCGTGCGCGTTTCTTTTCTGCTTACCATGGCAGAAGTCTCCGTTATTAAATTAGGCATGCGAAGTTCTAGCGGTTATAAAGTTTCTAATCGAGACCCAGAGTTAGCTCGCGATGGTTTGGATGACGCCGCGGGACACCCGCATCTCAGGTGACGGTTTTGTTCATTCTAGTGTGCACCCTCACCGCGTCAATCTGGGGATTCTGCGCCCGTCATATTGAACAGATGGCTACTGCGACGAACGGGAATATCGTTCCTCACCCAGCCCCGCCGAGCTGGAGGGCGCCAGAAACCCTCCCTCGGAAGGGGCTCCGCAGACGGCTCCTTGGCCCGCGATCAGCGATTCGACATATGCGCCGCCAGATGCTCCAACGAAAACGCAGTGGCGCTCTCCGCCCGACGCTTGTCTACGCCAAGCCCGCGGAGCGTAATTCTTATGACGGCGTCGATATAAGCTGCGGTATCGGGAGTACGCTCGAGGAGGATGGTACGCATCCCCTCCACGGTTGCGCCCATAATTGAATCTGCCGCTGCCGTTACGTCATCGAAATCCATCTTGGCCTCTGCCTTCCCTGTCCGCACATCGCGATAGATGTATTCGAGCAGCACGGACTCGTGGGGAATTAGCTCAGCCCGCACGACAAAGCGTGCCCAGCGGCGGTCGGTGACTGCCCGTGAGAGAAAGACGCGCATGCCTGTACTGACCCGCTGGACCGGGTCATCAAGGACGTCATACACGGGCAAAATTCCCAGTGTCATCTGGTCTGTTGCCTCACGACCCACGGCGGTCAGCGCCTCTTCCAGGGACGAGAAGTGCTTATAGAAGGTGCCACGCGAAACGTCAGCGGCCCTAATGACATCCTCTATCGTGGTCGATAGATTTTTGCGGTCGCTAAAGACATCCATTACCGTCTGCAGAATGCGTGATCTCATGGCATTGCGCTTCCTCCTCGCAGCGACCGAGCGGTGATCCTCGACTTGATCCTCCGATGCCGTGCCGCTTGCGTCTCGCTTATGTATTGTCGCCTGCATTGTTTCCTCCGAAACACGTTCTCAACTAATTCGGCGGGAAGGCAAACGTCATCTCCGGCCTCCTATACGCCACAATTAACCGGTGACAGCACATGATCCGCCCGACACCAACGCGCTCGGCAGGAAATGGTTTTGCGCCTCCGAGTGTGGAAAAAGCGTCCGTCACAATGCCCATCCATCCATTCTGATCAGCGCGCAAACCCCAGTTGGAACTTCGCCGCACAACCTTAGAATGAACAGAATGTACATGGAGTTAGTACGCCAATCAACGAGAAGGAAATACATGCCGCCGACCATCGCAGACAAGCTGGAAATCGCCGAGCTGATGAACGGGTGGATGTTCCGGGATAAGGCCGACTGGGAGCGATTAAGCGAGCTGTTCCACGAGGAGGGGACGATTGAGGTCACTTGGTTCGAAGGAGCATTCACGGCGTTCATTGACGCTTCTCGACGAATGGGCGTGTCCGCGCTGAAAACCAAGCACTTCGTGGGCACTCCGCTCATTGAGTTCGCGGAAGACAGGGCCATCGCTGAAACGAATGCAATCATCATCTGTGATAACGCTACAGCAGGTTTTGGATGCAACGCGCACGCGCGGCTGTACGACAAGCTGGAGCGAAGAGACGATAAATGGCGAATTCTGACCCGGCGATGCATCTATGACATGGGAAACCTCACGTCTACGCCGGGAGCGGACGCGATAGATGCAGCAACGTTTAACAGCTTCCCTCGCGAGTATGCCGCTCTTGCCTACGTGCTCGAAATAAGCGGCTTTCCAGTAAAACGGGTTTTCCCAACGAGAAACAGCGAACTGGAGGTCCTTATCAAGGAAGAGGCACAGCGCTGGCTGCACCGCGCATAGAAGCAAAAGGCTTTCTCGGCATGGAAGGCACCTAACGGTTGCCTGAGAACCGGTTCTTCACATCGCGGGTGAAGAATGGCGAGACGTGGAGACTTCTCTCCGTAGGTCTCGCTTAGGGTTCTTACAACGGGAACCCCCAATGTTTGATAGCCCAGCGTCGAGAGATAGCGCGCTGCGCGTCCGGTTGTCCACCTTGCGAGTCGTCGCAACTTGGGATGCTGAGACCGTGGGCGCCGCGTTGTTCAATCTAGCGCGGATGAATCTCGACACATCCGCGCGGAATAAAGGCCGATGGTCTGAGACAGGAGACAGATATGCGATTCGTGAGTTTTGAACAGAATGGAGAGGCGACGTTGGGTGTGCGCGACGGCGATCAGGTGCGAGTCATCGGCAACGAATCGCTCGAGTCGCTGCTGGCCCGTGGCGCAGATCTCGCAGCGCTTGTTCCGTCGTCGTCCAACGGAGAGACCGTGGCCGCAGAAGGCCTCAAATTTCTTCCGCCGCTGCAGCGCCCGCCGAAGATCATCTGCGTGGGCCTGAACTTCTCGGACCACACCTCCGAGAGCAAGTACGAGCAGCCGGACTATCCGACGCTTTTCTTCCGCGTTCACACCAGCCTGATCGCCCACGAGCAGCCGATGGTGCGCCCGAGCGTGGCCGATTCTGAAGGGCTCGATTTCGAGGGCGAGATCGCCGTGATTCTAGGCAAAAGCGGGCGCCACATTGCCAAGGAAGACGCCCTGTCGTACGTGGCGGGTTACTCGCTGTTTAACGACGGCTCGGTGCGTGAATATCAGTTCAAGACGCCGCAGTGGACCGTGGGTAAGAATTTCGATGGTACCGGCGCGTTCGGTCCCGATCTGGTCACCGTCGACGAGCTGCCGCCGGGCGTGAAGGGCTTGCGCCTGGAGACGCGCCTGAATGGCGAGGTCGTGCAGTCGGCGAGCACCGACGAGATGGTGTTCGACGTGGAGAGCCTCATTAGCATCATCAGTGAGGCGATCACGCTGGAGCCGGGTGATGTGATCGTTTCGGGCACGCCCTCGGGGATCGGCTGGGCGCGCACGCCGAAGCTGTTCATGCGCTCGGGCGACGTGTGCGAGGTGTCGGTCGAGAAGATCGGCATGCTACGCAACACCATCGTCGACGAAGCCCCGCTGAAGCGTCCAGCGGCGTGATTTCACCGGCCATCGAGCCGGATGACCAAGTCCGCCGCAGAGCCGACCTTGCTTTCCAGCATGGAGATAGTCATGGATGAGCCTATTGGCTCGCGCACAGGCGCGAGCGTACATTCGATCGACCACTTCGCACTGAACGTGCCCTCCGTGGACGATGCCGCACGCTTTTACACCACGTTCGGCTTGCAGGTCGTTCCTGATGCAGAGCAGAAGGAGGCGCTCATTATCCGGGCAGCTGACGGACATCGTTGGGCGCGCATCCTGCCGGCCAGCAGTAAATCCCTCGCTTATCTCAGTTTCAATTGTTTCGAAAATGATCTCGAACAGATCTGCGCTCAGGTCAAGGCCAGCGGCGCGGCCTTTGAAGAACGGGTCGACGATACGGCCGGCTTCTGGTTCCGCGATCCGGACGGCAATCTGATCCAGGTCAAGATCGGCCCGAAGACCAGTCCGTCATCGAAGACGCCAAGCGTGTTGGCAGGCGCGCCCGCCGATGAACGCGGGTCGCACACACGTTCGCAGTCACAGGTCGTGCGTCCGCGGCGCCTTTCGCATGTGCTGCTCTTTACGCCCGATGTGTTGCGAGCCCTGGTTTTCTTTGAGCGTGCCTTGGGGCTGCGCCTGTCGGACAAGTCGCTGGACATCATCGCCTTTACGCACGCACCGCACGGCAGCGACCACCATCTGGTGGCCTTCGCCAAGAGCACCGCGCGCGGCTGGCACCATGCGGCCTGGGATGTCGACAACGTCAACGAGGTGGGACAGGGTGCCGCACAGATGGCCGCTGCCGGATATACGCGCGGCTGGGGCACGGGCCGCCACGTGCTGGGATCGAACTACTTTCATTACGTGCAGGATCCGTGGGGCTCGTTCTGCGAATACTCGGCGGACATCGACTTCGTCTCGGCCGGTCACCCGTGGCCCGCGGGCGACTTCGCGCCCGAGGACTCACTGTATTTGTGGGGGCCTGCCGTGCCGGAAGACTTCATTTGCAACACCGAAGCACCCCTCGACCTACCCGCGGTTATCACAGAAGCTTAAAATCTCGCCGCGCGATATTCCCCTCATTTCCTTGGTGAGTGTGAATCTTCCATCCACAGAAAAAACGCATCCCAAACTGCACATATTCCTTGCGCGGCTACCCCTTGTGTGCCCACTCGGAGCGCGCAGAGACACCCGGATCCGCGCTCAAGCCTTTTCAGTGTGTGAAGACGGGAATGGGTCGCTCATTCCAACGCCCTTCACAAATCGCGAAATGCCGTGTCGCCGCTCGTTAGCTTCAATTGATACCAGCCCCCGCGGGCCTGAGTATAGTGGTTCAAGGGAAACCATTCCGTGGTATCAATTTCCATCTGGCTGGCGCGTTCGTGTCCGTTGAATATTTTCTTGTGAAGGAAGTATCGGACGAAGCGTAGACGTGCCGTTTGTACCTGAACACCTGAACTGCCGGAACGCTGGTCAGATCTGACGCACGAGCCCGCGAGGGCGAGGGCTCTCGGCCGGCAATGGCATGAGGCCCGCGAAAAACTGACGATGCCGGTACAGTCGGTCGGTTGTCCAGCAACCAGACATGGTGAGAGTCAACGCCGCAAGCTTTTGACATAAAGGAATTTGCCACCCGCCAAGCCAACGAGATCGCAAAGTCGCTCCCGCGGTTACCCAAGTTCAGCGGTACGTTCAACGGGAATCATCACCAGCACGAAGACGAGCTATTCTTCGTCGCCAAGGGCTGCTCCCGCTTGATCCCTTCGGACTATTCCAATATTTCTAAGCCGCGTTGGACGCTTCGCGCCGGATCATCTGCATTCGAAGGGCGATGTCAACCATCATCCTGCTTTCATGGCGCCGGAGATCCATCCCGCTGAGTTGCTCAAACTGAGTCAGCCGGTATCGGACCGTCTTCTGATGCACGTTCAGGGCGGTTGCAGTCGTCTGAAGGCTGCAGTCGGAATCGAAATAGGTTCTCAGTGTTTTGGATAGCGCGTGGCTATGACGGCTGTCGTATTCGATCACATCGCCAAGTATGGCGCCGACGAGGCCTTCAAGATCACTGTCGTGTCGAATCGATAGGAGTAAGCCCAGAACGCCCAGTTCGTCAGAGATGGCGATGTTCTCAGTGCTGAATTTCGTCGCAGCGAGCAAGGCGATCGCTGCCTCTCGGTGAGCCGTTCTAAAGTCGCCGCTGCCTCCGCTGACGGAGCTTACTCCCCACATTGGGGCGAAGCCGATAATTCGTTCGCTGACGTCGGCGCGAAGAGAGCTCAAGCTGCGGCGTATTTCGTCACTGCTTTTTGCACACACTAGTGCGACCAAGAGATTCCCGCGTACGGTCAGCAGACGCAGCCCCGTCCTTTCAAGGCCGCGCGTGCAACCGTCGAGAGCAATCCTTCGGTTTCTTTCCGCTGTAGACGCGTCCCATCCGCCTGCACGAGCGAGGGCGTCGAGTTGCTCCAACGAACAGTGAAGGACGCGATGTGGCCCGTTGAGATCGATTCGCAGACCCTTAGCGCGCGTGAAAGCGGCGAACCTGACTTTTGGATCGCCTTCCAACAGATCCCAGAGAATTTCGCTGCTCACTTCAGCCCTGGCGAGCATTGCTGCGCGGCTTTCAAGATAGCTCAGAGCACAGGCAATTACACCTGAGCTGAGTGCCATTTCGGCTATTTCGTTCGGCTCTGCGTCAGCGACGATGCAGACCCAACCGACCTTTTCTCCTGACACGGTAATCGGTTGGGCACGAATCCAGGTGTCTCCTACAACAGCGCACCGGTCAATTGGAGAGTCGTGTGCTGCATGAAGTAATTTTTCAAGCTCCGGCAACACCGCGATGACGCTTTGGGAAATGACGCCGGTCGTCATGGGCTGCATGTCCTCAGTGAGGACCGCAACTTCTGCTCCAGCGTATCGGCCGATTACGCGGGCGATTCCATCGAGACCTTCGCCAACAAGAACCGCGTCGATCATCGACTGCTGGATCTCAGCGGATTGCCCAAAAGCGCTGTTCTGGTTCTTTAGCTGGCGATTAGCGGAAGCAAGTTGCTCGACTGCTTGTTCCTGCGCTTCGTTGAGACGTGCGTTCTGAATTGCGATTGCGACTAGATCTGCAAGCGCCTTGATCCGGCGGACGTCGCGGTCGGAGAACGTGGATTTTCTGCGTCGCCATACTTCCAGAACCCCGACGATTTCGTCGTGCACCTTCAGCGGCGCGGCGAGCGCAGAGTAGGCATGTTCAAGACGTGCCAAGTCCATGTAGTCCTGGCTGATTGTGTTGTCTTTCACATATTCGTCGACACGGCAGGCTTCACCCGTCTCGAATACCCGACCGGCCACCCCCTGGCCTCGTTTCATCCGCAACTGCGCCGTCTCTACACGCAGGTTGCCCACGCAACTTCTCATGATTACCTCGTCGCCTTCCCTGAGAAAGACGCCGCAGATGTTGGATGAAAGCAGTCGAAGGGTCTCGTGCGTCGCACACGAAAGCACTTGATTCAATTCGCGGGCCGAGAGTGTCTCCCGGACGACGCTCTGAAGGCTGCTGATCTCGTCGAGAGCCGCCACAACGGCACGCCCTCGGCTGGCTGCAGCTGAGGCGAGGGTGAAGGCGGAGGCGAGAAGACGCAGGGTGCCCCGCTGGACGAGGGACGGCTGAAAACGCGGAAGGAAAATCGCTTCCGACCCAGGCGCTAGAGGAACGAAACAACCATACGTCCCTTCGTTGAGCCGACTGTCATCGCGAACCAGGTCTTCGATGCCTTGCTCAAGAAGTTGACTGTTGTCCCCGCTTAGGGGGACCTGCGGTACCCATGCACCCTGGGTTCGTCGAAGCACAGTCGCCGTCGGCGCGCCTGTACTGGCCTGAATGAGATCAACGGCAAGACTCGTCACCGATTCACTGCCTTCGAGCACCGCACCCGAGAGCGTATCAAGCGCGCCTTGTAACGACACTTCGTGCGTCGCACAAGCCTCTATCGAGGAAACGAGCGTCCCTGCGTGCGAGCTATCCATATCATCGGCACCGTTTTGAATCGTAGAAATGCTGCGTCGCAGCTCAAATAGACCACAGTTACAACATGTTCTGTATCGCCGACGCAGGCATGGGCTTCCATACGCGTTTTCCCTTAGAAGCTAATTTCTGAGCCCCGTTTGGGCAGCGAAGCGGGCAAGTCTAGGTGACTTTTATCCCCCAGCGATAAAACCCCACGGGCATTCCTCCCCTCGGCGCTATACGAGGCGCGCGGCCGCGTCGTTATGATTGTTTCAACGCCGGACGCCGTCGGTGCCCAGCGCAAAAAAGGAGCGCGGACTTACAACCGGTATCGGTTCAACGCGTGTCGGCAAGGACGCCGCGGGTTGGGATTAATGCACCGTTGAGAAAGCGCGGGTGCAGTCGAGAGGTGCGTATGAGACGAGATTCCCTTCAACAAGCCATCGATAAATGGTTCTCGCCAGCGCAGCGGGGCCAGTTGAGCGTGAAGCGATTTCGTCGCGACGGCGCGACGGGGCACCGCGGAGTGACGGTTCGCCTCTTTGTCACCAGCGACGCGATAGAACTGCTCTTCTTTCGTCACCGCGATGGAACCTGGCGGATCTTTCCTCCTGACGCAGCGCGACCGACGATGAACGCAACAACATGGGCCGCCTTCTGAAGGGCGACGACAGAGGCGGACTAGAAACAGAGATACAGGCTATCCATCTTGAGAACACGGAGAGGACATGATCAAGGCTGAAGACGCTCAATTCCACGCAGCAGACGCAGACAAGCCGAACTGGGCGGAGACCAACTACTTTGGCTTCTTTTCAGCGGAAGCCAATATCAATGTCGGGGTCTACGCGCTCTTTCGGCCGAACCTCGGCGTCGTCAACTCGACGATTAGCATCAATTCACGCCGTGCGCTTACGCCATGGCACGCCGACTTCAACGATCTTCAGGCTCACCTGCCCATCCCGGAACCGAGGAATCTTCTCGACTACGGCCTGGCGAACGGCCTGAGCGTGAAGTGTCTCGAACCGAATATGGTGTGGACCATCGATTACGACGACGGCCACCAGACCGAGATTCACGTCAAGTACTCTGCCCTGATGCAACCGTTCGACATCCACGATCCCGAGATGGATCCGATCGTCGCGGCACAGAAGGAGGCGGGCAAATTCGCGTGGGGAACCGCGTACAACGGTCACTTCGATCAGACAGGCCTTGTGAAGGGGCATATCGTCCTGCGTGGGAAGCGATATGAGATCGACTGCGTGTCGACCATGGACCACAGTTGGGGACCTCGTCCCGAGCGCGGCGCGCCCAACATGAGCTGGCTGCACGCTCATTTTTCCGAGCGCTTTGCTATGCACGCCATTTTTTCGTTCAATGAAGAAGAAGGCGGCAAGACGCTATCGCTAAGCCATGGTTATGTGCTGCAGGATGGCAAGGTCTACGGGCT
This sequence comes from Caballeronia pedi, assembly GCF_001544915.2. Classification (GTDB taxonomy): domain Bacteria; phylum Pseudomonadota; class Gammaproteobacteria; order Burkholderiales; family Burkholderiaceae; genus Caballeronia; species Caballeronia pedi. Next base: position 25,551 of record NZ_FCOE02000052.1, read on the forward strand.
CAAAGCGGGTACCGGCAATACGATCCGTGTGCATGACCGCTATCCCGAGCATATCCAGCTTGCTGTGACCGACAGCGCCGATCGTACCTGGGAACTCCGCGGTGATGCGAAGACCACGTTTCCGTGGCAGTGCTGGCCGAACATGGTGGCCTTCAACACGCTGACGGAGTGGCATTGTCAAGGTGAGACGGGGTATGGCGAAGTCATGGACTTCTTCGAAGTGCCTTCTTTGACCCGCTTGAACAGCGTCGAAGCGGGCTCGGTCTCGAGAAACGGGGGATAGCCGTGTCCCTGCGCATGATTCTGTTCGACCTCGACGGAACACTGGTGCAGACGAGAGAGGCGTCGTGGCGCGTGTTCGAGAAGGTCAATCGCCACTTTGGTCTCGGCGTCGATACCGCTGAAGCGTTTTACGCCTTATCCGAAGCCAACCTGTTCGCGGCGCTTCGAGAGAGATCGCCAGATGAGGATCGGGCGAGAGAGGTAAAGGAATATTTCTTCCAGTTGCTTCTCGCTGAATACCGTCCCCCTGTCATACCGGGCATGCGCAACGTGGTGCAACGCCTCGCCGGCCGATATCCCTTGTCGGTCATCTCGTCGAACGTGATGGGCGCCATCCGCAATGTACTGGACGATGCGAGCCTGGCTCATTGCTTCGGGCACGTCTTTTCTGGTGACGTTGAACCCGACAAGGAGAGCGCGATCCAGAAAGTGTTGTGCGATCCGAGCTACGGATTAGGACGGCAAGGAACACCGAGCTACGACGAGTCCGCCGGCTGCCACGTAGGCGATGTGGTGCTCGTGACCGACACGGTCGGCGACGTTAAAGCTGCGCTCGCCGCCGGTGCCCGGGCCGTGGGCGTGTCTTGGGGGATGCATTCTGCCTCGCAACTTGAAAGGGCAGGTGCAGAGTTCGTGGCGGTATGGCCCGAGGAGTTGTTGATTCATTTCAGAGAGGGCGACGCGTCAGAGGCTCGATAGCCGGTGTTCTTCGCAAGCTTCATCGAATAGAAAGATTTTGAAAAACGGCGACCGATTTTTATCGCTGGCGGATAAAGAGAGGTCGTTAGAGATTGCCTAAGATGGAAAGCAGATAGCCGTAGTTTGGAAGTCGTGACAAAGCCCGATCAAAGAGCACCGACGGTGCCATCAATAGGAGACAGCGATGACCGTAGTGGCAGAAGGATTCAATGCGTTCGAAACCGACAAGGAGCCTTCCGGGACGGTAATGTACCTTGCCGATCCGCAGTCGGTTGTGAAGCTGATTCAGAGCGGCAAACTGCAAGAGCACATTCTGCTCGTGCGCGGCGGTACCACCACGTTTCTCGCGCCGGCGCTTTCGATGGGCGCCATCGGTGTGATCACGATGTCTGGCGCTCCCGAGTCGCACCTGGGCATTCTCTCTCGCGAATTTCAGATCCCCTGCATCATGACCGCGCACCTGAGCAGCAGCAGCTCGCGCTATGAAGTCGGCAACACGGACGCCGCGCACTTCGACGAAATCGTCAAGGAACTGAACGGGAAACAGGTCACGCTGAAGTGCGCGAACGCCGAGCGCGGACAGGTCGTCGTCTGAAGGCACCGATAATATCAGGGAGACAAGCATGGATCAGCTGAGAAAGAGCACGTACAAGAAGCGGTACGACGAAGGCGACGCAGGCCTGCGTTTCCAGGCGTTGCAGTACACGGGCAACTACAAGGATCTTCCTCCCGTGCCCGACGGTATTGCCGGTGACCGGGAAATGCGTGCGCGCATGAAGACCCGCGTGCTCGAAAAGGTCACGCGCGAAGATGTGCTGAAAGACGAGTTCACTATCGACGAGCTCAACGACCTGAACAACTACTTCGCCTGGAACATCTGGGATGTGCTCGTGATGCGTGCGACAGAAGGCGTGTCAGGCATGATCCCGCGCCAGGAGTACGAGATTCTTGCGTTCATGCAGGAGTTTTACCGCTACCCGGAGTTCATGCGTCTCATGACGGACCAGCTCGGTGCCGAGGGCGTGATGGACATCGGCGCGAGCGCTCGCAAGGAGATCGGTACCAAAATCAACTGTGTGCACGACTGGTGTCTGGGGGCAGTCGCGTTCGGTATGGGGCGCTGCGGTCTCCTAGCGCTCGAAGCGATCCGGCCCGACGACTATGTCGAGGAAAGCAACACAATCCTGAAGTTCGCACAGCGCGTCTTGTGGGGGAAGCGCCAGGACGGCTACATCCTGAATTCGCAGGATCGTTACCGTTGCCAGATTCATGATCAGGAACTCATCGACCGGCTGGTCAATGAAGTCGAGTATTTCGAGCACGAGTCGGGTACGTACAAGCAGCTGACGGCGTTCAATGCAGCGGCTGAACTTCTCGCGTTCTTCGACCACTACGACTGTCGGCTCGGCTTGGGCGACACCGGCCCGTACGAACTGAAGGACGGCAAGATCCTCATCATCCGCGACCTGTTCGTCAACGAGGACGTGTACCACTGGAGCGACGTGTGCGAAGGGCTGCCGCATTGCTATACCCTTGCCCTCGTCATCGATCCGGAACAACTCGGACTCGAAGAGATTCGTGTCAACGACATTTCGACGACCTTCACCGTCCCGAAGAACTATGTGCCGGCGATCTGCGGCGCGGCCGTGTTCGTTCGCGAAGCATGGGATACGCCGATGGGTGAAGTATACCCAGTCGCCATCAAGGACCTCGCCTCGCACCTTGACAAGATCAAGGACGCAACCTTCAAGCTGTACAAGAAGACGCTGAAGATGCCCCGTCGTGAGCTCTGCACGAACGGTATCTACAGTTACTACGTCGGCATGATCCTGCCGCATCTGCGCAAGGCGGGGCTTTACGATTACGTCAACGAGAAGCTGAATTTCTGGGAGCTCGATCAGCGCGTGTCGAACTACTACTACGAGATCACGAAGCGCAACTTCGTGCAGTCGGTGGTTCCGCAGAAGATTTTCTCGGGACAGGGCTATCTGCCGTTCTCGAAAGACGCGGACATTCGGCACTCGAAGTACGCCTGGCTCTGACATAACGGCATGCGGCGGAGCGATGCAGGCTCCGCCCGTCACAAACTGGGAGACATCAATATGTTGACGGAAACCGCATTCCTGGTCCTCAACGCGCTGTATCTGAAGAAGATGGCGGACCTCGGCGGGTTGGTGGAGTGTGTGCGCCTGCCTGACGCAGATGTACAAGGCGTGATCGATGAGGCGCTTGACGACGGACGGATCGTCGCGTTGGGCGGTGAATACCTCCTCGACGTGCCGGGGCGTCGCGCGGTACTCGAGTACTACCAGGAGACATACCTGCCCAAACGCGAGGCAGTGACGGCCTGGTATGAACGGTTCGAGGTGTTGAATAGCCAGTTCCTGAAGCTCGTGAGCGAGTGGCAGACCTCGGAGGGCGACACCCGCGTCTTGTCGCAGCTGATGAAGGTAGTCGAACGGCAAATCACCGCGCTGCGCAAGATCGCAGACGATATTCCCCGATACGACGTGTACGCCGATCGCTTTGTCACGGCCATCGAGCGCGTCGACGTGGGCGACAAATCGTACGTCACCAATCCTCGCGCGGATTCGATTCACAACATTTGGTTTGAATTCCACGAGGACATCCTCGCGGTGGTGGGGCGGCCGCGCGAAACCGTAGAGGATGTGCACTGAATATGGCTGCGATCAAGTACCTATGGGATGTCGACGCCATCGATCCCTCCGACACAGCGCGTTTTGGCGGCAAGGCGAGCGGTCTCGCAAAGATGCGGCAGATGGGGCTTCCCGTCCCGCCGGCGGTCGTCATCAGCACCGATGCCTTCAAGGCCTTTCACGAGAACGGTGGGAAGTTGCCCGCGTCGCTCAGCGACGAGATCGATACGGCGATACACCTCCTCGAACAGCGCACGGGCAAGGCTTTTTGCGGGACCGGCGTTCCGCTATTGCTGTCGGTCCGATCGGGCGCGAAGATCAGCATGCCGGGCATGATGGACACGATCTTGAACCTCGGCCTCGACGCTGGATCCGCCGCTGAGTTCGCGACTGCCTGCGGCGACCATGCTTTTGTTCGCGATACTTGGCTGCGTTTCTGGGCGATGTATGCGGATACCGTGCTTGGCGTTGACGCGGAGGCCTTCGTGCCGGAATTGGAGGAGCCATCTGCAGCGTCGACCGGCCCCTTAGCCGAGACGTTTGCACAAGTTGAATCAGAATTGCTCTCGGCAATCCACGCCGAAGCGGGCGAGCGGCCGTCGGCCGTGCCGAGGGAACAGCTCGAACGCGCGGTCACGGCGGTTTTCGAGTCGTGGCATTCGGCGCGCGCCAAGGCTTATCGCAAGCATCATAAGATCCCGGACGACCTGGGCACGGCTGTCGTTATCCAGGCGATGGTGTTCGGCAACTTGGACGAGCAGTCCGGTACGGGCGTCGCCTTTACGCGTGACCCCATGACGGGTGAGCGCCGACTGTTCGGTGAGTACCTTGCCGGTCATCAGGGCGAGGATCTGGTCGCCGGGACGAAAACTCCGGAATCACTGAGCGCGCCATCGGCTGCCATCGCCAGAATCGCCGACCAGATCCGGTCGGTCGGTAACCACCTGGAGGCGATGTATAAAGACGCGCTCGACATCGAGTTCACGGTCGAGCGTGGACAACTGCACCTGCTTCAGGTCAGGGCGGCCAAGCGCACGGCGGCAGCGGCCGTCCGGATTGCGGTCGAAATGGCAAACGAGGGTTTGATCGACAGACCGACGGCGCTTCGTCGGGTGACGGAGGAGCAGCTTCGGCAACTAGTACGCCCCGGGTTTGTAGCATCGAATCTGGAGGCAGCCGACACGAATGGGGCGCTGCTGCTCGAAGGGGTCGCCGCCTCGCCGGGCCATGCGACGGGCGTGGCCGTGCTGGACAGCGACCGCGCCGTGGAACGTGCGGATTCGGGGGAGCACGTTATCCTGGTTCGGCCGACGACCAGTCCGCTTGACGTGCGGGGCATGCTGCACTCGCAGGGGATCGTGACCGCTCGAGGCGGTTCGGCAAGCCACGCCGCGGTGGTCGCACGTGCGTTGGACAAACCGTGCGTGGTGGGTTGTGGCGCGCTGGAAATCGACGAGGACGCGCGAACGTTCACGGTGGGCGAGCGCAGGTTTAGCGAAGGCGATGAGATCTCCATCGACGGAAAGACGGGCCGAATTTACTTCGGCGCAATCGAGTTGGACGAGGCGGGCACGTCGAACGCGTACCTGAACCAGTTGTTGCGCTGGGCCGAGGAAACGTCAGGCGCCTCGGTGTGGGCCTCCGCGCGCATGGCAGCAGAACTGTTGGCAATCGGCAAGCGTAATCCCACCGGTGTCGGCATCGTTCCGATTGTCGACTTGCTGATCGGCAGCGGTCAGGCGGCGGGGCTCATCGAGGCAGTACAGGCACTCAGCGCGAACCCGACTGCGCCTGCCTCGAAAGTCGAGGAGCGCTTCCTCGATTCGGTGGCCGACGCCTGCAAGGCATTTCTCGGTGCGTCGCACGCCCATCCCGTTGCGCTACGTCTGCCACGATTGAGCGGCTCGCGGGCGCGTCACATGGTCGATGGCTGGGCCTCGCTTGAACCTGCGCTCTTGCTTCCACTCGGCGCGCCTCGGCTCATGACGGCACTGCTCAAAGGCGTCGCACGTGCAGCCAAAGAAGTGGAAGCCCGTTCGGTGACCGTCGTCCTCCCGGCAGTGTCGGACGTGCTGGAGATCGCGGCGTTCAAAAAGAGTGTCGGCTCAAGCCCGGAGGTGCAGCCAGCGATTCTCGTCCAGAACGCCGCATTGCTCTCCGAACTGCCGAACGCTTCGGTTGAGGGTGTCGATATCTGGGTCGATGTGCCGGAACTCGTTCGGACTTTTCACGGGTGGCCCGATGAGTTGTCGTTCTCCGCTGACGTCTTCGACAAGTACGAAGCGGCTGGTAATTTCTCGCACTCGCCGCTGCGGACGTTGAAAGGCTTTCTGTTGAGTGCCCTTTCGCAACTGGCCGTGGCCGCGCGAGATCGCCAGTGGCGCGTCGTTTTGGAGATGGGCGCGGCACCGGCGACCGAGGTGATCGGCGAGTTGTACGCACTGGGCTACCGGCAGTTTTCTGTTCCGCCAGAGCGCATCGAAGCACTGCGTCTTTGTTTGGGACACGTCGCCGAGACGGCCGACGCAGGAGACGAAGCACACTGAACTCGCTCCGGATTCGGCGAGTGGCGAAGCATGCTGACGGTTCTTGCTTCACTTCGATCGCTGAATTCCGGACAAAGATTCACGCGGACATTCTATTTCGATTAGTACAACTAGGCATTGATTTAGGTGCAGGCTGTCGCGTCGGAAGAGACACGAAGCCAGTCTAAGTTGCCAAAATCGGAGGAGCACATGGAAATCAAGGCGGCTGTCGTAAATGAGAAGTCGGGCGCGTTCAGCATCGAGACCGTCAGTCTGGATGATCCGCGTCCTGACGAGATCTTGGTCAGGGTCGTGGGATCAGGGGTTTGCCATACCGATCTGGTCGTGCGCGATCAATACGTGCCGATCCCGCTTCCAGTTGTGCTGGGGCATGAAGGAGCGGGCGTCATTGAATCTGTCGGGCGAGACGTGACCCGCGTCAAAAAGGGCGACCGCGTCGTCCTCTCCTATCACTCGTGCGGCCATTGTCCGAGCTGCGAAGAGGGTGCGCCGGCGTATTGCGACCACCTGATGCCGAACAACTTCAGCGGTCGTCGGATCGACGGTTCGGCGTCGATCACGAGGAAGGGCGCTGAAATCAGCGCGAACTTCTTCCAGCAGTCGTCGTTCGCCACGCACGCGCTGGCAAACGTGCGCAACGTCGTGAAGGTACCCGATTCCGTGTCGCTCGACCTCCTACCGCTTTATGGACCATTCGGTTGCGGTATCCAGACCGGTGCGGGCGCGGTACTCAATACACTCAATCCGCGTGCGGGTACGTCGATCGTAGTCTATGGCGCAGGTTCGGTGGGTCTGTCGGCCGTCATGGCAGCCCGATTGGCCGGTTGCACGACGATCGTCGCGGTCGATCTGAACGAATCTCGACTTTCGCTCGCGATGAAGCTCGGCGCCACCCATGTGGTCAATGCGAAAGCCGACAACCCGGTCGAATTCGTGCAGTCTGTGACGGGCGGTCGTGGTGCGGACTATTCGCTGGAAACGACTGCGCTTCCGCAGGTGCTTCGGCAGGCCGTCGAATGCCTTCACGCCAGAGGCGTCTGTGGCTCGATCGGTCTTCCGCCCGCAGGCACTGAAGTGACGCTGGACATGCTGTCGATCCTGTTCGGCCGAACCCTGCGCGGCATCATCGAAGGCGATAGCGTGCCAGGGATTTTCATCGGCCGCCTGATCGAGTTGCATCAGCAAGGAAAATTCCCTGTCGAGAAGATCATGACGCACTACCGGTTTGACGAAATCAACAAGGCGGTGGCGGAGACAGAAGAGGGGCACGCCATCAAGGCAGTCCTGCATATGGAATAAGCGCCCAGCGCTTGGCGCAAAAAATTCACCCGGAGACAGGAATGAAGGTCGAGAAAGCAATTTGGGGGACCGAGATCCCCGTTCGCGAATTCGCGATGTCCATCAATGGTCGTCGGATCGCGTCGGAACACACCGATTTTGCGATCAACCCGGCGACCGAGCAGCCCATTGCCCCCTTCCCATTGGCAAGTCGGCAACATCTCGACCTTGCTGTCGAATCAGCGAACGCAGCGTTCGAGGTGTGGCGCGAAACGGGCATCGCCGAGCGTCGCTCTGCACTGGAGAAGCTCGCGGACCTCATCGAGCAGAACTATGAGGCGTTTCTCACGCTTCTGACGACCGAGCAGGGCAAACCGCGTGCAGGGGCCGAATGGGAAATCGGTGGCTCGATTCACTGGCTGCGCGAGATCGGCAAGCAGTCGTTGCCCGACGAAGTCGTGCGCGATGACGGCGAGAATCGGGTAGTGACCCGCTACACCCCGATTGGCGTCATCGGCGGGATAACGCCTTGGAACTTCCCGCTCCTCCTCGCGGTGTGGAAGATCGCCCCCGCGCTGATGGCGGGCAACACGATGGTTCTGAAGCCTTCGCCGTATACGCCGCTGTGCACGCTCTGGTTTGGGGAGCTCGCGCAGTCTGTACTCCCGCCGGGCGTGCTCAATGTTGTTTCGGGCGGAAACGAACTCGGTCAATGGATGACCGAACATCCAGGAATCGGCAAGATCGCGTTCACGGGCTCCACGGCGACCGGGAAACGGGTGATGCAATCCGCCGCCTCGAACCTCAAGCGATTGACGCTCGAATTGGGCGGTAACGACCCGGCAATCGTGTTGCCCGACGTGGACCCAGAAGCCATTGCGCAAGATCTGTTTTGGGCGAGCTTTCAGAACAGCTCGCAGTTCTGCGTCGCGACGAAGCGCCTCTATGTTCACGAAGAAATCTACGATCACGTGGTAGCGGCGCTTGTGGATTACGCGAAGACCGTGCAGGTGGACAACGGGTTATTGGTCGAAAGCCAGTTGGGGCCGCTGCAAAATCGAATGCAGTACGAGAAGGTGAGCGACTTGCTGCAGGACTCGGTCGCCCAAGGGCACCGAATCCTGCTGGGAGGGGCGCCTTCCGACTCGGTGGGCTACTTCATTCCCATTACGCTTATCGACAACCCGCCAGACGACTCGCGATGCGTGGCCGAGGAAGCCTTCGGTCCGGTGCTGCCCATCTTGAAATTCAAGGACGTCGATGAAGCTATCCGCCGCGCGAACAGCACGGAATACGGACTGGCCGCATCGGTGTGGTCGAAAGACATCGAGAAAGCGCAGGCCGTCGCTCGTCGCCTCGAATCAGGGACGGTCTGGATCAACCAGATCCACGTGTTCGGTCCCGACATCGCGTTCGGGGGACACAAGCAGTCAGGCATGGGAATCGAGAACTCGCTTCACGGCTTGTCCGAGTACTGCAACATGCAAACCATCATGGAGCGCGCACTGCCCAACTGAAACAGCGCTTGTGCAATACATTACAGCGCATTACGAGATCAAGAGTTCGAGACTAAGTGGAGAGGGAAATGGAGCAGTCAATCGGGGCTCTTGTTACGCGTTCGGCCCAACAGTTCGGTGAAAAAACCGCTCTGATCGTCAACGGGGAAGGCTGGTCGTTTCGCCAGCTGGACAATTGCTCGTCGATACTGGCGAGCGCTTTGCGAAAGCGCGGCGTGGGAAGAGGGTCGGTGGTCTCACTCTACTCGCCGAACTGTTCGCAATGGGTGATCTCCTACTATGCCATCCTCAAACTCGGGGCCGTCGTCAATCCGCTGAATCTGATGCTCACCCCTGCAGAGGCGGCTTATGCAGTGAAAGACTGCAAAGCCGTCGCAGTATTGGGGTCGCTGGAAAAGTTGGTGCCGTTACGTGACACCCTCGGTCGAGAACACCTTCGACTGATCTCGTTCGGAGGCCCCGGCGCCGGGATAGAACGCTTCGCCGACCTGCTTGTAGACGAGGAACCGGACGTGTACCCCATGGACGGTATCGGGCTCGATGACCTCAGTACCATCGGGTACACATCGGGAACAACCGGCCACCCGAAGGGCGCCATGCTCTCGCATCGGGCGATTCTTCTCAACACGGCGATGACCGCGACCTACCATGTGCGCACCAAGCACGATACTGTCGTCAGCGCTCTGCCGTGCTCTCATGTGTACGGCAATATCGTCATGAACAGCGCCATCGCATGCGGGATGACGCTCGTTCTGCACGCCGTCTTTGACGCGAAAGCCATCCTGGCAAGTATCGAGAAGCATCGGGCAACGATGTTTGAAGGCGTGCCGACGATGTATATGTATCTGCTGAATGTTCTGGTCGCAGGCGACTATGACCTCGCGAGCCTCACGCGTTGCACCGTCGGAGGACAGACGATGCCGACGAACAAGATGAGGGAGGTCGAGAGTCGCCTAGGCGCTCCGTTGTTGGAACTATGGGGCATGACCGAAATAGGAGGGCTCGGTACGACACATTCACTCTATGGTCCGAGAAGGCACGGGTCAATTGGAATCCCGCTTCCCTTCCTCCACGCGAGGATTCGCTCGTTAGAGCATCCGCTCGCAGATATGCCTACCGGCGAAATCGGGGAACTTCAAGTTAAAGGGCCCATGACCATGATGGGCTACTTTGGCCGACCTGAGGCGACCAGCGAAGCCCTCGATGCCGACGGCTGGTTACACACAGGCGACCTGGCTCATATGGATGAAGAGGGGTTTATATTTGTCGTCGACCGCTTGAAGGATATGGTCATCACCGGCGGCTTCAACATTTATCCGGCAGAACTCGAGCGGGTGTTGTGCGAGCATCCTGCCATAACGATGGCCGCAGTGGTCGGCATACCGGACGATACGAAGGGGGAGCTGGCCAAGGCCTTCGTCGTCTGCAAGCCCGGCGTCGAGATTGACACGGACGAAGTTCTAGAGTTTTGCCGAGAGCGACTCGCTGCTTACAAGGTGCCGCGCGCGATCGAGGTCGTGGACGACCTTCCGAAGACCAGCTCAGGGAAGGTCTTGCGGCGCGAACTCAGAGCAAAGGCGCAGGTACAGGCTCCCACGTTGTAGCGTCAAAGAAAGGGGCAACCTGACCCTCGCATACTGATTCTCTTACTGCGAACATGGCGTGCCCGTCAGTTTTTTTACCCACAATGCCGCGACCGGACTTGGTTGCGGCATCTTTCTTTTTGAGGACTCACGAACCCGAATCATCCCTGTTCGTTCTACTTAAGTAGCGCTCGTGAATTGCCACGCAGTTGCACGCAAGTGGGGCGCTCGCGGATAGAAACACGGGTTTGTTTTTATCGGTGCACGACCTATCGCTCATTCCCAACCCTGAATATCGTGACGAGACGGGCGCACAAAGCTATCCAGCGATAAGGCATCCGGTCACTCAGTGACGAAACGACACATAGCCCGAAGGGCATGTGCATAAAAATATCAGGAGACAAGCATGAGACGAACTTTGGTCGCGAGTTTGTTGCTCGGACTCAGCGCAACCGCAGCAGCTCAAAGCAGCGTGACGATCTACGGTATTCTCGATTCAGGTCTGCTCTATCAGAATAAGACCGCCTCCGACGGGCGTAGCGGTTTCAGTTTCGTCGACGGAGCTTATTTGCCGTCGGTCTATGGATTCCGAGGTACAGAAGACATCGGCGGCGGCTACACGGTCAATTTCAACCTGCAAGGAGGCTTCTCGACTGGCACGGGCGCGTTGGGTGATTCCAACGGAGGGATCTTCGGGCGGGCGGCGACCGTTGGGGTTGCAGGCCCCTTCGGTGAGGTCAAGTTCGGCCTGCAGTTCTCGCCATTCTTCCTGGCGGTTACGAGCGGTGATCCACGAGGAATGCCGCAGTTCGGCAGCCAACTCGTACAATATTTCCAGCAGTTTGGTATCGTCGGGATCTTCGACAGCAACGCCATTGTCTATACGACGCCCAACCTGTATGGATTCACGGGCGCCGTCGAATATGCGGTCGGAGGTGTCCCAGGGTCGACCAAGAACGGGCGCAGCATGTCTGCCTCTCTGACGTACAGCCACGGTCCTTTTTCGGCCAACGGCGCCTACTACACGCATGCGGATCCGGAGACTGGCCAGACAGTCGCGATCGGCAAAACAGCCGGCTTGGCGTACACGATTGGGCCGGTCACTGCGAAGGTTGATTGGGTCAATTATCTCAATCCGTCGTCTTCGGCTCCGTTGTCGAATGTCAACGTGTATGGCGTCGGCGCAGTGTACGCCGTCACGCCTGCGTTCAGCTTGAACGGTGGCTTCTATTACGCCGTCAACAAGGGGCAATCCGAGAATAAGTCGAGAATGTTCGCGTTCGGCGCAGACTACGCCTTGTCGAAACGCACGATCGTGTACACCCAGGTCGGCGTCGTTCATAACCAAGGTGCGTTCAAGACGAATCTCGCGGTCTTGGCTCCCGAGTCGTTCGCTGTTCCGACCGGCGCAACGACTACGGCGGTGAACATCGGCATTCGGCATATGTTCTAGTGGCGAACTTAACGGAATAACGTTGCGTCGTCCGAATATTTACGCCTATAGGCGAGAGACGACGCGGTTGTCACATCGACGGTTACGGGGGCGTTCCGCTCCGAATGGAGCATAAGGCGTCGCCTTTACGGCTAACTCACCCTTTTTGGCCCCGTCCACGAAACGACGCGAGAAAGCCCTCGACGTGGTTTTGCTTCGAAGTCCCGGCTTCTGAGCAGTCTGAAACGCCGGTTGCGCGACTTCGAACTTTAGATCTCTCAGGGTCCTCGCAACGGGGACTTTTAGGCCGGCTGGAATGCCGGCCTTTTTTTGGTTCATCGATCTTTAAGGGAGATGCGGCGCGGATTGTCAGAATGAAGTATTCCTCGTCGTGGTACCAACAAGCACGTCGCTCGATGCCTTTGATGGTGTGGTCGGTGGCGTCCACGATGCTGGCGTTCAGTGGATGTCGGCAACGTGTTGATTTGCACCTGAACTTTACATAAATCCATTTGTCCCCGTTTTTTCTGGGGCGGGAGAGATCGAACGGGCAGGGCCTACCACGCAGGGATCGTTGCAGGCGAAGGTGGAAGCGAATAGGATTAATTCCTACTGACCGGAGACTGCCATGCGAACAACGCAGCAGATGAGCATCACTCTACCCAACGAGATGGCCGAATTTGTTCGCACAAAAGTCGCAAGCGGCGACTACGCGTCTGACAGCGAAGTGCTGAGAGACGCACTTCGCGCGCTCCGCGAGCGTGACCGTGCAATTGATGCGTGGTTGCGTAACGAAGTCGTTCCTGCAGCGCAAGCACTTCGGGACGATCCAAGCCGCGCACTGTCAGCTGACCAGGTACGTGCTGAATTGAAAAAATCTCGCACGCGCCACGAATGAATTGGCGCGTTCAGTTTGCGCCAGAAGCGCTCGAACAGCTGCGAAAACTTGAGAAGCGAATCGTCAATGCTGGCGCTCCGATCACAGCAGAACTATACGTTGATTCGGTCGTCGATTTCTGCATGAAGCTCCAGACGTTCCCGGCGCGTGGTGTCGCATGCGACGATCTGCTGTCCGGACTTCGAGTCACTCATTTCCGCAAGTGAGCCATCATCGCCTATACGTTGGACCCGAAGGTTGTCTCGATCGTGGTGTCTTTTACGGCGGCCAAGATTACGAAGCAGCGCTTACCCCTGACGAGGACCAGTAAAGCAGGTTGCTACGTCGATTGACAGTTGTCGCAGCAAGGGGCGCTCACTGCGAAATCTCTTTTATTCGGTATCCTAATTTATGGTTAATAATAAAGCTTATTCAAAATAGTTTGTACGGCGAGTGATGGGCTTTTGAGATCGGCAGACCGGCGACGAAACACTTGTGCTTGCGTGATGGTGGCGTACGGGTGGCTGATACAATGGCTATTGTTCACGATGGAAATTATCGCGGCGCTGACACGACTTCGAGCCCGACCAGATTGGACACATATCGCCCGGCTTTCCCGTCATTGGGAATCACCAGTCTGGCAAAGCCGTTCGTCCCCAGCGACGCACCGTTGACCGCGAACGCGACGATATCCGGCTGATTGCCGAAATCGGGCGAGAGTTCCCCCAGTGAAATGACCACACGGTATCCATCCGTCCCCGTCGCGACGACGTAGAAGCCGAGAAGGTCGTTCTTGACGCTCGCGTTTGTCTGGATGCCCGACGCGTTGATCAGATTCCACAGGCTCACGCCCGTGTAGATGCTGCCGCCGACGGTTCGTGTTACGGCCGGCAACGTCTGCAGCGCCGCGAGATCGAACGTCGCCGGATGCGTGATGGCGCCCAGCAATTGGAACTGTGTGCTGGCGCCGCCGCCGCTGGCCGCCACGGTCGACGTCGCGGTATGAACTTCCAGCTTCACGAGGTTCGACACATAGCGTCCGCCCTTGACATCGCCCGGCGCCGTGACGCGCAACGGTCCATCCGTGCCCGGCAGCGCGACGCGATAGCGCTATCGAGGTTGGCTCGCACCGTATCTTTTGGCAAATTTTGACACGTCTGCTAAGCTGGTCACCACGACGACTATGAACATTTTCCTTACCGGATTCGCTGAAATGCTGCGTCGATGAGCAAGTCAGCGAGCGGGGTTTATGGTACTAGCAGCGAATATGTCTGGGAATCGATCCGCCTCGATTAGCAACGGCAGCAAATGCGCTCGCTGCTTCTGGGCGGCGTGGCATCGAGAACGCCAGCGACAACGCCGGTTGATGATAAGTATTCGAGTCGCTACACGCGCGAGCGCTTGATTCGCGGAATGAAGTCTAAGCCGGTCATACCTACGTACCGAGCGCGGCAAGACATTGAAACAGAAATCGCCCACTAGCCGTTCGACGACGGTGACTAAATGCCCGCCGAATCGAGTTCGCTCTCGAATGGTTTGTTCCGCGGTTGCGGTAACAGGCATTTATCTCGAAGTGAAAGGTGCAGCCTCCGGCGCTCGCATGATCAAAAACAACGGAAAAGCGTATGAACGCCGTCGGCCGTAGGGGGGCGAGAGTCTGTGAAACACACGGTGGCCGATGTCGAGAGTTCGCTCAGGTTTTCGATTCTGCGCTTGTTGAAATGGACTGGCTTGCCCACTACTCGACGGGCCACTATCAATTTGGGAAAAGGGACGACTTGTCGTATGTCAAAAGAGAAGCGGGCCGCTGACGCGCGGCGTACCGAACTGCTTAAGAAGGTGCAACAGTTGGAAGTGCGCTTGGCGACTGCGGTGAACGCATTAGCGCGGGAAAAATACACCAAGGAATTGGCAGAGGCAAGGCGGGCGTTGATGCTCCTGAATTGAAACGCGAACGGCAAAAACTCATGTTGCGCAGATGCGCAAGTTCGGTGTCCGTCGATCGCAGCTCGCTGGAACTCGTAGGAAATTTAGCTTTGGCTTCCATTGCCCGGTTATCGGTAGGTCGCTGAATCTCTTGAGCGCCGCGATCGATGGGCTCGATCATCTGACTCAGGGACGAAAGTCGAAGGTTTGCAGTTGCGTGCTGATGCGTTTCCACGGCCCCCGCTGCGAATGGCGACTCCGTCTCAGCGTGACGAGACGCACTCGCGCAGTCGATCGTCGCGCCTGCTATGGTCGAATTAAATTGAGAGCGAAGTCTGACAACAGATTGTATGCGGACCCGATGATGAAGCGGGCCGCGCGCCGGGACCGGAGCACCGACGAGATCAGCGCAGCACGCAACTCGGCAAAGATTCCGGATGAACTTCGCCAATGTCTGGATCGGCTCTCTAGTCGCGCGCCTAGTTAAGCTATTCGAAACGAGTTTTACCTTGTCGCTTGCTTCACAACAACACTGCTTGCTGCAAGAGCTCAAGCGCTTTCAACTCGTCTAATCGACCAGTGCGTGCTTTGCCTGCAAGTGTCTTGATTAACGCCTCCGCAATTGGTTGGATACCGTCAAGATTTTCCAGACTTGTCGTGGAAGTTATCGCGTGTGGCGTCGCGTGAAGCTGCGGCACGGGCGCTACCGGAGCCTGCTCGATTATCCGGGCACCGAGGCGTAGCTCTCTCGAACTGGGCCATCGGCTAGCTCAGAGGAGGTGACCGCATGATCTTCGCTGACGAGAACCGGTTCCACATCAGGCGAGACACGTTCGGAAATCGGCGAGCCATCGGGATGGGTGCTCGGTTGATGCTCAGAAACAGACGTCTTTTTGCGTGAGGCAGGCTCCAGCAGGCGGGACACAGATTCTGGAATCTCTGCTTCCGAGCTAGAAGTATCCAGCCAACCACCCGGCAAACCGAGGCGTTCCGTGAAACGATTCGCTTCAGCATCGTCCATGCGTTTCTGGCCATGTAGTCGGTGGGCCATGTTGGAGCCAGTGAGTCCCATGAGCACGCCGAGCTTCGCTTTTGACCCATTGCGAGCGGTTAGAACGTGGAGTTCCTCTGCTTTCGTATGCCCGTTAGCCGCTGTGCCTGCCTCGACATCATCAGCGCATCCCTGGACTTTTTTCCGGTTTCGCACCGTGGCCCCGCCTGCGCGAGTCGCGGTCCTTCATGTTCGGGCCTTCAGCCTTGCCGCCTACTATGCCCTCTGCCGACTTCTGCACAACCATCCCGTCGGTACTCGACGCCGGGGTAGCATGTGGCAGCCGTGCAGAATTCCCCACGTATGACGCCCACCTTCACGTTTATGCCTGTCGGATATACCCCGCATTGTTCCGTGCAAGTAACGTATTTTGGCCTCTTTAGCTGCCTCATCCCGCGCGTCGCCTCGGGCTTCGTTCAGAGTCTCAGTCACCCGCGAAACCCTTGCCTCTGGCTAACACTTCCCTTGCCGGGTGTGTAGAGGACTCTCACTTCCAAGTGAGTGCGCCCTGCCGGGCGCACTAAAGAAATCAACGCCGCGCAAGGCGGGCGTTGGCTAGTGGCAGTCCGTTACGGCTTTGCCGCATCATCCGCGGCGTCCTTCAGATCCTCCTTGGCGTCGCCCAACTCCTTTCGCGCTTCGCCTTCCACCTGCTGCGCGTCGCCCTTCGCTTCTTGTGCAGGATCGTTCGTCACTTTGCCAAGACCCTCGTTGATTTTGCCCTTGACCTTCTCCCCGACGCCCTTCACCTGGTCTTCATTCATGGTCGCTCTCCGGTTATGTCTGCGGATGCAGGCATAACAAGGTCAGCGCAAAGAAGATGCCGGGTGGCGCTAGGGCGTTCGCAGGCTTAACCTAGGGTACGAGCGTTTGCTCGTCGGACCCCAGTCGTGCTTGTTGCCAGCCCTGCAATGAAAAAGTCGCACAGGTCGCGGCTCGATCGTTGCTGACGTGGTGGATGATGCATTACTAAGCTGTGTCCGCGATGAAACTCTCGTATTCCGCCCCCTCACTCTGCGGCAAGCCGACCGTCTTACTAATTGATGATCAGGAGGATATTCGCGCGGCCTGGTCGATGGTGTTGGAGGCTGCAGGGATAGCGGTCATCACCTCCGCGGACGGTGAGGACGGAATTCGGAACGCGCGTGCCCACCGACCCGATGTCATCATCTGCGATTTTATGATGCCGGGGATGGACGGCCTTGAGGCATGTGCATCGATCCGAAGTGATGAGACGCTGCGGCATGCCTTTATTATTCTCTGGTCAGCCGTCCCTGGCCTGCGAGCCAACAATCTCGCTGACTTGGTCATCGAAAAACCCGTTGACGTCGAGTCATTCCTTAAGCTCATCCGCGACGTCGGACAACACTAGCCGTGACGGCGCGGCTGCACGAGAACATTTTGGAATATTCGAGCCTCTCGAAAACAAGGTAGCGCTTCCTTGCCTGGAGCGCGGGTCGATTTTGCGCGACACTGAGCGACAGGGATGAGCACCCCTCGGTAATACTTCCATCCCGCTCCCACCCGATCAGCATTCAGGGACGGACCGGGTGGACAACAATTGTGCGAAATCTGCGTGGTGCGATCGGTGCTCAGAATCGAAAATCCGACAGCATTTGTTCCGCCTGAGCCTTTGTGACTGCTCGTATGCGTCGAATCTCGCGATGCAAATTTGCCGAGTGCGCATCGTCGGCAGTGTTCGAGGTAGCCGATTTCATCTGCACCGGCCAGCGCGAGAACACTACGTGACAGCCAGAGCGGCGTATCCATCCACCTCGTGTTGATCCGTCAGCGACCCGCCGGCCAGGATCGAAGAGTTGCACTGACCATCTTGCCTTGCGTGCACCTGTTCCACGATTGACGCAAGGTAATGCGCTACCCTCATCGCTTCGGTCTGGCTGAGCTCCTCGAACTCACAGTTCGAGGTCCTGTGGAAGAGCTCACGCATCAAGACCGAGCGGTCCTGACGTCGGACGATCGCATCAGGTCACCAAGTGCGCCTTCCACGACGCGTTCCGCGCTAACCCGCGGCATTGCTGTGTTCGAGTAACGGGGCGCGGCGGCTGTGACGTCCTCCTTGATGTCGATCAGACACAAGTCATCCTTTTCAACTTTCGATAGCGCCTGCCCGAAATTCTGGCTTCGCAGATGACGATCTTTTCATGTGCGTCTTTCGGCGAGGCGGTGTCGGTGGTTCGAGAGTGCCCATAGCGCGTGTTCGTTGAAGTTGGCTAACGCACGCACCACAAACAATGCCTTTTCTTGGGGAACAGTCGTTGCTGAGCATCAGGAACCTTGGAATGTCCGCAAATGAGCCTGCTTCTTGATCCCGCCCGCCTGGCCGCACTGGAGAGCATACGCATTCTCGATACGCCTGCGGACCCGCATTTCGACGCCTTGACCAGGCTGACCGCGCACGCTCTTCGCGTACCACAAGCGTTTATTAATTTTGTCGACGGCGCGCGCACGTGGTGCAAGTCGGCATGGGGCAGCATGAGAAAGGCCGTTACTCACGCGGAGTCGCTCTGTGCGCTTGCGCTCCTGAAAGGCGACGACCTGGTGATGTTCGACGCGACCCGGAACGACGATCTGCGGACGCATCCGGAATGCGCCGGCAACGAGGGGACGCTGTTTTACATGGCGTTTGTGCTGCGAACACCCGCCGGATTGCCACTCGGAACGCTATGTATTAAGGATCGCGTCTCCCGGGAGCCCGTTATTCATGAAATGGAGATGCTGCGAATGCTCGGCGAGCAGGTCGCTTTGCTCTTGCAGAAGATGCTGCAGATCGAGTTGACGATCGAGGAGGCACGGCGCGGCCGGGACCAGTTTTTGGCGATGCTTGCCCACGAGTTGTGCGCGCCCATGTCGCCGATCCTGACCGCCGTGCAGGTGCTAGGGCGTAGCGCGATTTCGACGCAGCAGCGGAGTTGGGCGAGAAAATTGATCGCGCGGCACGTTCGACATCTGGGCCAGATTGTCGAGCACCTTCTGTCGGCATCCCTGGTTTCACTCGGTGCCATCGACCTCAGGCTGGAGCCGATCGCCGTCGACGAACTCGTCGACCAAGCCCTGGAGATGGCGGAAGGGCTGCTCGCTCAGCGGCAGCATCGTGTCACGCGCTCGTCGCTCGATCATCCTTGGGTCATGGCCGATCGTGTGCAGTGTCCATTGATCATTGCCAACCTCCTGACGAATGCCGCCAAATATACGCCGGAACGCGGTCTTGTTGATATCGACATTCAGGGCAACGGCCAAACGGTAACGATTTGCGTGACTGATACGGGGATTGGGATTGCCGCGGCGGATATGGAGGAGATTTTTCAGATCTTCGGCCAGAGCGACCGATCCCTCGACCGCGCGCGCGGCGGCATGGGTCTTGGTCTACCGCTCGCCAGACGCCTGGCGGAGTGGCATGGCGGGTCGCTGCGCGCGCGCAGCGACCCCTTGGGGCATGGCAGCGAATTTACGTTGACGCTCAAACAAGCGACGCCCACCGAAGAGACACGAAAGAAGAAACCGAAGACCCGTGCCGCCTGTGTGCTCGACATTGTCGTTGTCGATGACAGTGTGGATACGGCGGACGCGCTTGCCGCTTACTACCAGCTGTCGGGCCATACGGTGCGAACGGCCTACCACGCCCACGGTGCACTAAGGATGATGCAGGAGCGAGCGCCGGACATATTGCTGAGTGACATCGGCTTACCGGAAATAGACGGTTATGCATTGGTTCGCAAACTTCGCGCCCTTCCATCCGGCAACGTCATCTGTGCGATAGCAGTGACAGGATATGGCAGCATGAAGGACAGACAGGCCGCGCTTACCGCTGGATTCGATGGACACTTCTCGAAACCCGTCGATCTCGCCAAGTTAGACACACTGATTGAAGATATAAGCCGAATGCGACGCTCGTGAATGAACTAGGGCAGGGCGGCAAACGTAATTGATGGAGTCGGCATGCTATTTCTATTCGTTGAAGATGATGAGAACGTGGCCAAAGCGTTTGCGGAGCTCGCTGCATCGCTCGGCCATCGCGCCGAGGTTGCACATTCGGGCGGCGATGCGTTGCGCATGACTGCACACACGCGCTATGACACCGTCTTCATGGACATCGGTCTGCCAGACATCGACGGACGCCAGCTGTGCGGCTACATGCGCGCGGCCGGTGCTTCGCATGAAGCCTGTATCGTTGCGGTGACCGGATGCCGAGACTTTCATGATGATGCGAAAAATGGTGGATTCGATGGCTATCTCCCCAAACCGGTGACAGCATCGGAGTTGACCGCTGTGATTGAGCGGTGCTGAACCGAGAGCCGAGGCTATTCAGCTTTTCCTTGAGCCATACCGTTCGTGTCTTTTGATTTTCGCTGCGCAATGGCGTCCAGGACAGCATCCGGATTGGTGATGTCCTGCAGCGTCTCGGTGCGCTCGTCAATCCGATTGGGAACACCAGGGAGATCACGTCGCAGTTCCTCGAGTAACATGATGATTTGTGTGACCTTCTGCTCGGCCAACAAATTCACTTGCAGCTCTAGATGGGCCCGATCGTCTTCGGCGCGAGCCAGACGGTTCTGACGAACGAGAACCGCCATCGTGACCAACACCCCGATGAACGTCACGATTCCCTGCAGCATGGAGAAGGGCGGGGCATCGAAATAGGCGTAGCCCATCCGGTGCGCGACGAGGTCACTAACGATCCAGGCAACGCACGCACATATGAACGTCAATAGAAAGCGCGGTTCGCTGAAGGATAAGCTAATCCGCTCAATGCTCCGTTGCAGCGAAGTGAGTTCCGCCTCCTCGCGCTTGGCAAAGCCCGAGATCTTGTCGAGATTTTCATGAATAGCCGCGGAAACGTTTCCGTTCTCCGAGGTCACTTTTCCGTTGGAATGGTGACGGGTCATAGCAGCGGCTCCTTAAAACGACGGTATCGACAACCGCGTCGTCTTTTTCAAGGATATTGCGCCCCGTGCGCCCTTGCTGTCGAGAGTAACAGGTGGACGTGCCCCACGACTGCGTTGACTCTGCGTGCGACGCAAGCCTTTCCATCGAGACCTGGCGGTTCATCGCATCGCGATGCTGACGCCTCGCGTAGACTCGCCGCATTCCGCGTTTATTGCATCGACGGAAGGCCAAGGAGATGACGCTCGGTTTCAGCAGTCGTTTTTTTCAATAGGGTCGCTTCTACTGCCTCACTGTCGCACGGGCGCGCTCCACCCGCCGGCATCTCCCGGATTGTGAAAACCACCACCGACAATTTCGAAGAACGGACTCGCCAGCGGTGCCATCAGCCTTTCGCGGAAACGGGCACGCGAAAATCTTAGGAAGGCAACGAGGAAGTGAGCGAGCTGCCGAGCAGATGTGTATAGGATAACGAAGTATTGGATTGTGCTTGACGAATCTCACCGCTCCCGTATGATAGGTATTGTTGCGATGCAGCAATTCACCACTAGGTAGACAAGCCATTCATTCGCTCGCAAACTTTACCGGGAGGCGCGGATGCTCAACCTATTTCTTCCACCGGCGAACTTGCTTGGTGCACCAAACTTGCAAACTTTCGTCAACGTCGCTCGCCGCTATGCGTCGGGCATGCAGCAAATCGCTGAGCTGAACGTGCAAACGGTGAATACGGTGTTTGCAGAGAACTCCACGGTATTAAAGGCGGGTTCTACGGCATCGCCGACCGACTGGATGACTTGGCAATCGACGCTCATTGCCGAGTTCCCGGAGAAAGCCGCGGCTTACACGCGACATTTTCTGGCAATCGTTCGTGCGACGGAGACTGATATATGGAACGAAACACGTAGTCACGCGACATACGCAGGCTCGATCGAAGCGCTCTCGAGTGCGATCGCGACGGGCGCAGACGCGGCCCGTGGAATAGCGAACGAAGTTGCCGATACAACGAGTGAGATTGCGCGGTCTACGGTCGACACTGTTGCTAACGAAACCGAACGTGCTTCAGCTGAAGTCCGAGCGGCCTCGGCGAGGTCCGGCGGAAAACGGTAACCGTATCCGTCGCTTCGCGCATCCTGTGTGAAGGGTGCTCTCTGAATGATTGCAGGGGCGGTTCTTTGAAATCCGCTCGGATCGAACTGACACGT
>NZ_FCOE02000067.1 GCF_001544915.2 Caballeronia pedi
CGGGGCGGCAGTCACTTTCTTTGCTGCTGCAAAGAAAGTAACCAAAGAAAGCAGCTTTCCCCATCCTGAACGCTTCAAGCCGGCCGCGGCACAGGCGAACCCTTAGGGCACAGCAGTAGCGAGTGCCCTCGCAGGCCATTTCGGGCGTGGACCGCGCACGGTCTGTCACATCGCGCCGCGCGCGTGGCTGGTTCAGCACGAAAAGGCTCCGCCCTGCTTCGCGGCCGATGGGTACATCGGGTCTGCGCGTGCTTCTGATTTCTCTTTTCTCGTCGGTGTCCCTCGCATACCCCACGGCAGCGCGCAGCGCTGTGCCGAAGCTATTTCGTGCTGATCCAGCACGCTCAAATCTCTGGCTCGTCAGACCGTGCGCGGTCCAAGCCCGAGGTGGCCTTTGAGGGCACTCGCTACTGCTGTGCCCAAAACGATCGCCTGTGCCGCGGCCGGCATGAAGCGCTTTGGATGGGGAAAGCTGCTTTCTTTGCCTACTTTCTTTGCAGCAGCAAAGAAAGTAGGTGCCGCCCCGCACAGGGGCAACGCTAATAGACCGACGCGAATACGGGATCCGGCGACAAACCCAAACCCAAGCACAAGCACAAGCTCAAGCAGTACCAAAAGCCTCCTGGTACAGGATTTGCCTAACCCCAAGGCCCCAAAAAATCCGCCACAAAACAGGAAGCCCACTTCGATGCCGCCCACCCCCGGACGCTTATCCCCGCCCCCGGCGATCACAGTCGAATCTCCTGCGCGCCTGCATCTCGGCTTCATCGATCCAAACGGCTCGCTGGGCCGCGCCTTCGGCAGCGTAGGCCTCGCCATCGACGCGCATGGCACGCGCATCACTGCCCGGCAGGCGCCCGCATCGCGCCGCGACGCGCTCATCGAGGGCGCCGCAAGCGATGCCCAACGCGACCGCATCGAACAGCACCTGAAGCAACTGGAAGCCACACTGGGCAAGGGCCCGACCATCGACATCGAGATACACGAAACCCCGCGCGCTCACACGGGCCTGGGCTCCGGCACCCAACTGGCCCTCGCCCTCGGCACCGCATTCGCCCGCGCGCGCGGGCATGCAGCGAGCACCGCCGACATCGCAAGAACCCTCGCACGCGGCGCGCGCTCCGGCATCGGCATACATGCCTTCGATCACGGCGGACTGATCGTCGACGGCGGGCGCGATGCACGCAACGCATCGAGAACAATCCTGCCGCCGCTCATCGCGCGCCAGCCGTTTCCCGAAGCCTGGCGCGTGCTGCTCATCGACGACATCTCGCGCGAAGGCCTGCACGGCGACGAAGAAAAGCGCGGCCTCGCCTCGCTCGCGCCCTTCCCCGCCACGCTCGCCGCGCACCTGAGCCATCTCGTGCTGATGCGCATCCTGCCCGCCGTCGCCGAAAGCGACTTCGACATCTTCGCCGACGCCATCTGCGATCTTCAGCACACCATCGGCGAATACTTCGCGCCCGTGCAAGGCGGTGTGTTCGCGAGCCCCGCCGTTGCGCGCGCGCTCGAAGCCGTCGCCGCCGAGCAGAAGGCGGGCATCGGACAGACTTCGTGGGGTCCGGTCGGCTTCGCGTTCGTCGCGAGCGCGCAGGACGCCGAACGCGCCCTCGCCACCGCACAGCGCGTTTCGCCGGGCGCATCGCTCACATTCACGGTCGCGGCAGGCCGCAATCGCGGCGCGAGCTGGCGCGCGGCCGACCGACGGCATCACGGTGCGAACGCGGCCTGAAACTGCACGACGCATCGACAGCAGCTATCGAAATCAAAGCGACATCAACGCGACATCAACGCCAACGAGTCCATCGCCATGCCCGAAGCCACCGAAAGACCCTACGTCCTGCACATGTTCACCGCGACGCCGCAAATGAGCCCGTTCGATGTGAACATGGCCGCCGACGCCGGCTATCAGATCCTCGTGCCCTACTGCAACGTCGACGAGGACAGCGTCGTGCAACTCACGCAGGACGCAATCTTCTCGCGCGGTCCGAAGGGCGTGTCGCGCACGGGCATCTTCATCGGCGGACGCGATGTGATGCTCGCCGCCGACATGCTCGAAAAAGCCCGCAACGCGATGGTCCCGCCCTTCGAAGTCTCCGTCTTCACCGATCCGAGCGGCGCGTACACGACCGCCGCCGCGCTCGTCGCGCTCGCGGAAAAGCATCTGAAGAACGCGCATTCCGTCGATCTCGGCGGCAAGCGCGTGCTGATACTCGGCGGCACGGGCGCGGTCGGGCGGGTGGCGGCGGCGATGGCCGCATCGCTCGGCGCGGACGTGGCCGTCGCGAGCCATTCGAGCCAGTCGCGCGCGACGCAGGTGAGCGACGAGATCAATCGCCGTTTCGATATCGCGACCTCGGGCGTCGCGACCGGCTCGCCCGACCAACTCCATCGCGAACTCGCGCGCGCCGAAGTGGTGTTCGCGACGGCGGTCGCGGGCGTGCAGGTTATGACGTCCGCCGATCTCGCGCATGCGAAGAACCTCCTGATCGCCGCCGATGTCAACGCCGTGCCGCCCGAAGGCATCGCGGGCGTCAACGTGATGGACGACGGCAAGCCGCTCGCGGGCGCGGCGCGCGCCGACGCGGTCGGCATCGGCGCGCTGGCGATCGGCAATGTGAAGTATCAGGCCGAGCATCGGCTCTTTCTGCGCATGCGCACCGGCGGCAAGCCGGTTTATCTCGGCTTTCCCGAAGCGTTCGACGAAGCCCGCGCGATCGTCGCGGGACAGAGTTCATGATGTCAGCCGACGTCTCGCGCGCGCCGCGCATCGCGGTGGCCGGCCTGTCGGCGCGGCTGGTTGCGCAATCGGCTGCGCGCGCGGGGCTGAATGTCGTCGCGCTCGATATCTTCGGCGACCGCGACACGCGCGAGCACGCGGGCATGTGGTTCGATATCGGCGGCAATGGCATGTCGATCGACCGGACGCGTCTATTCGATGCGCTCGAACGCGCGGCGCGCCTGCCGCGCATGCTCGGCCTCATCGTGACGGGCGGGCTCGAAGCGCTCGCAGGCGAGCTGTCGCGCGCGCCGGGCGTGCCGCGCTTCATCGGCAACGGCGCTCAGGCGGCGGCGGTGCGCGATCCGCGGCGTTTCTTCGGGCTGCTCGATGAAGCGCACATCGCGCATCCCGAAGTCCGATACGCGATGCCCGAGCCGCGCGATGGCTGGCTCGTGAAGCGCTCGGACGGCTGCGGCGGCACGCATATCGAATGGGCTGCGGATGTCGAGCACGCGCCCGACTGCGCGTATTTTCAGCGGTTCGCGCAAGGCCGCTCGATGTCCGCCTTGTTTCTCGCCGCGCATCGCGAGGCGGCGGTGATCGGCTTCGCGGAGCAACTGACGGTCGAAGCGGGACGCCTGCCTTTCGTGCACGCAGGCTCGCTCGGGCCGGTGCGATTGCCGCAGCACATCGCGGCGCGCATCGTCGAGGCGATCGACAGAATCGTCTGGCAGACGGATCTGACGGGCCTCAACAGCATCGACTTTCTGCTCGATGGCGACACCTTCAGCGTGCTCGAAATCAACACGCGCCCGTCCTCGACGATGGCGCTCTACGAAGCCGCATGGCCCGACGCGTGGCCGCGCGGGCTGATCGGCGCGCATCTCGATGCGTGTCTGCACGGCGAACTGCCGCACACACCCGACATGCTCGCGCGCACACCGCCGCTCCACGCCGGACAGCGCGTGGTATTCGCACATGAAGGCTTCACCGCGTCTCGCGCGTTCAGCGACGCGTGCTTCGACGACCCCGCGTGTCACGACATCCCGCTCGTCGGCGCGCGTATCGAAGCGGGTCAACCCGTTTGCACGATGACCGTGTCCGCGCCCGCGTTCGACGACCTGCGCGACGCGCTGGACCGCGAGCACGCGCGCCTTCTGCAACGCATCGAGACCCTATCGAGACCATGACTTCAACTTTTCAGGCGGACGCCGCGCTGAGCGTCAACGCATCGAGCGAGCGGCTCGTCGCGCGTCTCATCGACGATGCCGCGCGCCTTCACGTCGACATCACGCGCACGGACGGCGGCACCGTGATCGTCGATGCGGGCGTGAACGCGAAGGGCAGCGCCGACGCGGGCATGCTGATCGCGCGCATCTGCATGGGCGGGTTCGGACGCGTCGCGCGACGCGTCGCGTTCGATGACGCCCCGCTCTGGCCTAGCTTCATCGAAGTGCATACGAGCAATCCGGTGCTCGCCTGCCTCGCGAGCCAGTACGCGGGCTGGAGTCTGTCCGCGACGAAAGAACAGACGGGCGGCAAGAAATTCTTTTCGCTCGGCTCCGGCCCGGCGCGCGCGCTCGCATGCAAGGAGCCGCTGTTCGGCGAACTCGGTTATCGCGACCGGCATGATCGCGGCGCGCTCGTGATGGAAGTGGATCGGCTGCCGCCGCAAGTCGTCATCGACAAGGTGCTCAACGACTGCGGCCTCGACGCGCAGAACCTCGTGATCGCCGTGACGCCGACGCACTCTGTCGCGGGAACGGTGCAGGTCGTGGCGCGCGTCGTGGAAGTTGCGCTGCACAAGACGCACGTGCTGGGTGTGGATCTGGGAGAGATAGTCGAAGGCAGCGGCAGCGCGCCTTTGCCGCCGCCCGCGCCCGACGGCATCCAGGCAATGGGCCGCACCAACGACGCGATCCTCTACGGCGGCCGCGTGCATCTGACGGTCAGGAGCGACGCGGTCGCGAAACGCCTCGCGGCCGAACTGCCTTCATCGAACGCGCGTGACTACGGGCGTCCGTTCGCCGATATCTTCACGTCGTTCAACTACGACTTCTATCAGATCGACCCCGCGCTCTTCGCGCCTGCCGAAGTGTGGGTGTCGAGCCTCGAAAGCGGCGCGACGTATCACGGCGGCAAGGTCGACAAGCCGCTCCTCGATGCGCAATGGCTCGGAGACGCGTCATGAGCTTTCGCGTCGCGCTCATGACCGATGAAACCGGCTGGCACACCGGCCGCCTGAAAAAAGCGTTTCGCGCGCGCGACGTGGAAGCGCGTTGCGTCGATCTCGCCGCATGCCGCATCGACACGACATGGAAGCCGCACGGCCTTGCGATTCCCGGCTTCGGCCACACGCTGCCCGACGCGGTGTTCGTGCGCGGCATCGCGGGCGGCACCTTCGAGCAGGTCACGTTGCGGCTCGGCATATTGCACGCGCTGCGCGAATCCGGCGTGCCCGTCTATAACGACGCGCGCGCGATCGAGCGCAGCGTCGACAAGTCGATGACGAGCTTTCTGCTCAACCGCTACGGCGTACCGACGCCCGCGACCTGGGCGGGCGAATCGCCGGCGTACGCGCAGCGCGTGCTGATGCGCGAGGCGGCGGCGGGCCGGCAAGTCGTGATGAAGCCGCTCTTCGGCTCGCAGGGCAAGGGCTTGATGAAGCCCGGCGTGAGCCTGCCGCCGCTCGACGCTTTCAGTCAGGTTGCATATCTGCAGCGTTTCGTCGATGCGGGCGAACCGGGCTTCGACTGGCGCGTGCTCGTGATCGGCGGGCAAGCGGTGGCGGCGATGAAGCGCATCGGCGGCGAGGACTGGATTCACAACTTCGCGCGCGGCGCGCGCTGCGAGCCGGCGGAGCCGACGCCCACGCTCGCGGACATCGCCGTGCGCGCGACGGCGGCGCTCGGGCTCGATTACGCGGGCGTCGATCTGATCGCGGCGGAAGGCGGCGGGCCCGTGGTGCTCGAAGTGAACGGCGTGGCGGCATGGCGCGGGCTGCAATCAGTGACGACGCTCGATATCGCGGCGCTGCTCGTCGACGATCTGCTGGATCGCAAGTGTGTCGCATCGAAGGGCGCGCTCGCGCTCGCCAGCGGCGATGAACGCGTTTGACGCGCCTCGTGCCGAACGCGCGCGCACCGCGTTCCTGCGCGCGTGCCGGCTCGATGTCGAAACGATGAAACCCGGCAACGTGAGCATCGCGAGCGCGGGGCACGGCATGACGTCGGCGCAATTCATCGCGAGCGCGGGCACGGCGGCGGCGGGCCTCTTCACGCCGGGCGCACGCGTGGGCGCGCGCATTCTCGACGCCGTGCGCCGCACTTTCGACGCGGTCGGCTGCAACACGAATCTCGGCATCGTGCTGCTCGCGGCGCCGTTGTGCGCCGCGCTCGAAAGCTTCGATGCGAGCGAGCCGGTCGATGCATCGCGCTGGCATGCGGCGACGCTGCGCGTACTCGCGGAGCTTGATATCGACGATGCGCGGCTCGCCTATCGCGCGATCGCGCTCGCCAATCCGGGCGGTCTGGGCGACGCGCCCGAGCAGCCCGTGCACGCGCCGCCGACCGTGAGCTTGCGCGCGGCGATGGCGCTCGCGGCGGATCGCGACAGCATCGCGCGTCAATACGAGAACGGTTTCGCCGATATCTTCGGCGCGGGCCTCGACGCGGCCGGCGCGTTCGGGCCGGAAACGGAGCATCGCGCGATGCTCGATGCGTTCCTGAGCTTTCTCGCCACGTGGCCCGACTCGCACATAGTGCGCAAGCAAGGCGCGACGGTGGCGCAAAGTGTCACGCGCGATGCGGCGATGCATCGCGCGAACTGGCGCGCGGCGGGACGTCCTGCGGCGTCTGTCGCGCTCGATGCGTGGGATGCCGGATTGAAGGCGCGCGGCATCAATCCGGGCACGAGCGCGGACCTCGCGGTGGCGACGCTCTTCGTTGCGCTGACGACGTCATCGATGGATGCATGAAGTCTGCCCGCGCGAACAGAAAATTGGCACGGAACATGTTAGGAAGTTCGCGGTTGAGCGGTCGCATCGGAAAGTCCGGTCGAACGCGAGCCTTGCGCGGCTTTGAGTCTTACCGTCGCGAGTCGAGAGCAAGTCGCTAGTCCCGAGAACACACATCACTGGAGGAACAGCATGGCCAAGATCAACCGCGTCCTGGTAGGAGAGTCGCTCGTCGGCGATGGCAACGAGGTCGCACACATCGACTTGATCATCGGACCGCGAGGTTCCGCTGCCGAGACGGCGTTCTGCCACGCGCTCACGAACAACAAGGATGGCTTCACGTCGCTGCTCGCCGTGGTCGCACCGAATCTGCTGACCAAGCCGAACACGATTCTCTTCAACAAGGTGACGATCAAGGGCGCCAAGCAGGCCGTGCAGATGTTCGGCCCGGCGCAGCGCGCGGTCGCGATGGCAGTCGCCGACAGCGTGGAAAGCGGCGTCATTCCCGCCGATGAAGCCGACGATCTGTTCATTTGCGTCGGCGTGTTCATCCACTGGGAGGCGGATGACGACCAGAAGATCCACGATTTCAATTATCAGGCGACGAAGGAATCGATTGCGCGCGCGGTGGCGGGCGAGCCGTCGGCGCAGGAGGTAGTATCCAAGAAGGGCACGATGTCGCATCCGTTCTCACCGAGCTGATGCGGTGTGTGGCCGGTGCGTTCGTGCTGGTGTGCCGGCCGTTTTTCACTTCATGACCATGAGGCTTATCGCATGACCCCACGTTGCTGCGCGTTGACGGTGCTCACCTGCCTCTCGCTGATTTCGCCGCTTTCGATCGCCGCGACGGGTGGCGGGGGCGCCGCCGCGCCCGCCAGGACTCACGATTATCCGACCGAAGGACGCGTGGAATACGTGCTTGGATGCATGGACGACAATGGGCACGATTTCGCCAACGTCTATAAGTGCTCGTGTGCGATCGACAAGATCGCGAAGGTGCTTACTTATGATGATTACGTCGAGCAATCGACGTTTTCGAAGTATGCGACGCTGGGTGGGGAGGGGGGAGCGGAGTTTCGGGTCGACCGCGCGAAGGCGCAGACCAAGCGGTATCGGGATTTGCAGAAGGATGCGTTCAAGGCTTGTGGGATCAAGGGGAAGTGACCGGTCGGGATTTGTCGCCGGTTCCCGGCGACAAATCAAAGCTCACTCCGGCACATACCCTCGACCGATCCAGGCAAGACTAACCGGCGCTCCTTTCCGGGCATCGGAATCAACCGGACGTCGCCGCTCGATCACAACCCCCACCGCATCGACATCATCGAACTTGGCTGGCTTGGCCAGCGTCACCCTGACCCAATGCGCCCCGAAATCCGCGATAAGCATCTGTGCGATGCGTTCCGCGAGCGCCTCGAGCAACTGCAAACCATGTGACGCGAGAAGCCCATGAATCGCTTCCCGCACTGCCGCATAATTCACCGTGTCTTCGATCCGATCGGTCGCGCAAGCACGCAGGAACGGCACACCGATGGCAAGGCTCATTCGCACCGTCTGCGGATCGTGCAGCTCGCTCTTGTCTATGCCGATAACCGTCTGCCCGGTGAGTCCTTCGATATAAACGACATCCATCGCACCGGCAGACCCGCCAGGTTGCGCCGCAACATGAACAGCTTCGCGAATCGGTTCGAATCGGCCCATATGCCTGTTGCCGCGCGAAGCGGCCCTTAGAAAGAAAACCCGGCGCCCATCGCCGAATGTATCCGTAAGCAGCAAGCAAAAAGCGGGCGCGTTTGTGCGTCTGTATGCGACTCCTTATTGAATCGATGCGTCATAGGATGTAAAGTTTTTGAGAACCGGACCGGATCGGGTCGCATACAGCACCTGGAATCCCCCGACTACCCGGCCACGAGGCGCGCCTGCAAGCGGAACAGTCGAACAGCCGCAGCAGGCAGCACAGCCGCAGCGCCAGCGTAAAACACAACAGATACGGCGCCGGACGGCCGCGCGATACCCGCGCACCGGAATGCGGCGCAACGGAGACTTGCCCCCATGTCGTCGCTTGCTGACGTAGACACGCATGTCCGGGAAGTGCTGAACATCGTCAATAATCCGCTGGCCGCACGCCGCGCCAGCGATTCGGTCGCGCAATCGTGGCTGCGGTGCCTCACGGAATTCAGGCTCGATCCCGGCCGCTTCGTCATGCCGCCCGTGCTCACGCAGCACGAACTGAACGATCGCCGCGAAGCTGCGAGCGATCTGATCGCGTGCTCGAAGCTCGAAATGACGACGCTGTATCAGCAGCTCGCCGATCCGGAACTCGCCGTCGTGCTCGTCGATGCGGACGGGGTCATCGTGCATCAGGTGTCATCGGTACCGTTCGGCGAAGCCGTCGCCGCCGACGGTCTGCGCGTCGGCGCGATGTGGAGCGAGCGCGAGGCCGGCACCAACGGCATGGGCACGTGCCTCATCGAGCGCGATTGCATCGCGGTATGCCAGCACGAGCATTTCTATCCACGCTATACGTCGCTCACGTGCTCGGCCGCGCCGATCTTCGACGAGCGCGGCACGGTCGTCGGCGTGCTCGACGTGACGAGCCGCTCGAAGCTCCTGCAGCAGCATTCGCTCGTGCTCGTCGGGATGTCGCGGCAGATGATCGAAAATCGTCTGATCGATGCGCGCTACCGGCACGCGAACCTGATTCACTTTCATAGCCGGCCCGAGTTCGTCGGCACCCTGCACGCGGGCAAGCTCGCGGTCAGCGACGAAGGCGTCGTGCTCGCGGCGAGCCGCAGCGCGCTCTTTCAGCTCGACCTGCGCTCGCCCGGCGAGTTGTGCGGCAAGCGCATCGAGGAAGCGTTCAACGCGACGCTCGAAGACATGATCGCGCGCAGCATCCGCGGCTCGTTTCATCCGGTGACGGTCTATAGCGCGAAGGCGAACAGCCGCTTTTTCCTCACCGCGCAGACGCCGCGCGACGGCGCGAGCGGCACGACGCGCATCCTCATGAGCGATCCGGTCTCGCGTGATCTGTCCGCACCGGGCGCGCGCGCCAAAGCGCCGAAGAAGGACATGCGCGAGCCCGCCGCGACCGGCCGTCTCGACAAACTCTCGCATCTGGAATTCGGCGATCCGCGCATGGCCTCGCAGATCCAGCTCGCAGCGCGCGTGATCCAGCGCAAGATCCCGATCATCCTGCGCGGACAAACCGGCACCGGCAAGGAAGTCTTCGCCAACGCGCTGCACAGCATCAGCCCGAACGGTGCGGGCGCGTTCGTCGCGGTGAACTGCGCGTCGCTGCCGGAGAATCTGATCGAAAGCGAACTGTTCGGATATCGCGCGGGGGCGTTTACGGGCGCGCAGCGTGAAGGACGGCGCGGCAAAATCGTGCAGGCGAACGGCGGCACGCTCTTTCTCGATGAAATCGGCGATATGCCGCTCACGTTGCAGGCGCGTCTGTTGCGCGTGCTCGAAGAACACGAGGTGACGCCGCTCGGCGCGGAAACCACCGTCAAGGTGGACTTTCAGTTGATCAGCGCGAGTCACCGCAATCTCATCGAACTCGTGCAGACGGGCATGTTCCGCGAGGATCTGTATTACCGCCTGAACGGCATCGAGATCAATCTGCCGCCGTTGCGTGAACGCGCCGATGCGCTCGCGCTCATCGGCCATATTCTCGAAACCGAATCCGACGAGCCGCCCGCGCTTTCCGCCGAAGCACGGCAGGCGTTGCTCGCGTATCCGTGGCCGGGCAATATCCGTCAGTTGCGTCATGTGCTGCAAATGGCGATCGCGCTCTGCGACGGCCCCGAAATCCGCTGCGCGCATCTGCCGCCGGAGATCGTCAACGGTGCGGGCACGACAACCGCCGCGACCCGCGCGCCGAGTCCCGCCGCGAGCACGCCGCTCGCACATCTCGCCGAAGACGCCGACACCTCGTCGCTCAACGCGATCCAGGTCAAGGAACGCGAGACCGTGCTGCAGTTGCTCGACGAGCATCGCTGGAACGTGAGCAATGTCGCGAAGGTGCTCGGCATCAGCCGCAACACGCTGTATCGGAAGATGCATCGTCTGCATATTCGCCTGTCGCACGATACGCCCGACGCATGACGCAACCCACGCCCGCCCGCCGGCTCGACGAGTTCAAGCCCGACGCGCGCTTCGCGTGGTGCGTGACCGGCTCCGGTCACATGCTGGAGGAATCGATCGCGCTCGCGCTGCGCCTGCCCGGCGTCGATCTGTTTCTCTCCGCCGCCGGCGAGGAAGTGCTGCCGCTCTACGGCTGGACGCTCGCGAAGCTGCGCGAGCGCTTCAAGGTGTTTCGCGATAACAGCGCGAGCAGCGTGCCCGTCGGCATGCTCTATAGCGGCGAATATCACACGGTCGTGATCGCGCCCGCGACGAGCAATACCGTCGCCAAATGCGCGTTCGGCATCTCCGATACCTTGCCCACCAATCTCTATGCGCAAGCCGGCAAGCAATGCGTGCCGGGCATCGTGTTCGCCTGCGATACCGCGCCGTCCGTCATCACGCACGCCCCGAAGGAATGGGTCGAAGTGAGGCCACGCGCGATCGAGTTCGAGAACGTCGAGCGGCTCGCGCGCTTCGCGCATACCACCGTGGCCCGCTCGCTCGACGATCTCGAAGCCGCGCTCGATCAACGCCTGTCGGACCTGCATCTCGCATGGAACACATCGTCTTCCTGACCGGCCGGCTCGCGCAATTGAGCCTTCAGCAAGTGCTCGAAAGCATCGCGCCCGTCGCGAAGAAATCGCCCTTTACGTGGGAAGTTCGCGAGATCGGCTTGCAGGTCGCGGGACTGATGACCGCCGACATGATTCGCCGGCGCGTCGCCGTTCCTCTGACCGAAGGCACGAGCCGCATGATCCTGCCCGGCCGATGCCGCGGCGATCTCGATGCCCTCACCGCGCACTACGGCGTGAAGGTCGAGCGCGGTCCCGAGGAGGTAAAAGACTTGCCGCAGTTCTTCGGGCGCGAGGCACGGCATGTCGATCTGTCGCGCTACGAGACGGAGATCTTTGCGGAAATCGTCGATGCGCCGCGACTCGATCTCGACGGCATCGCGGCGCGCGCGCGCGAATATAAACGGCAAGGCGCGGATGTCATCGACATCGGTTGCCTGCCCGAGACGGCGTTTGCACATCTCGAAGACGCCGTGATCATGCTGAAGGAGCAAGGCTATCGCGTGAGCGTCGATTCGATGCGCGATGAGGAACTCGTGCGCGGCGGGCGGGCGGGCGCGGATTACGTGATGAGCCTCAACGCCGATACGCTATGGATTGCTGATGAAATCGCCTCGACGCCGGTATTGGTGCCGCGCGAACCCGCGGATGTCGCCTCGCTCGATAGCGCGATCGACGCAATGACGAAGCGCGGCCGCGCCTTTCTCGCCGATCCGATTCTCGATCCGATTCCGTTCGGGCTCGCGGCGTCCATCGCGCGCTATGTGTCCTTGCGCGAGCGCTATCCCGATGTGCCGATCATGATGGGCGTCGGCAACGTGACCGAGTTGACCGAGGCGGACACGAGCGGCATCAACGCGGTGCTGTTCGGCATGGCGGCCGAGTTGCGCGTGGCCGCCGTGCTGACGACGTCGGTGAGCCTGCACGCGCGGCGCGCCGTTCGCGAAGCCGATGTCGCGCGCCGCGTGATGCATGCCGCGCGCGAAACGCAGACGCTGCCCAAGGGCATTTCAGGCGATCTGTCGGCGCTGCATGCAAAGCGGCCGTTTCCCTACGATGCCGATGAAATCGGCGTATTCGCCGCTGCGGTGCGCGATCCGAATTTTCGCGTGCAGGTCTCGGCGGACGGCATTCATGTCTATAACCGCGACGGACATCACGTCGCGGCCGATCCGTTCGCGCTGTATCCCGAACTCAAGGTCGAGAACGACGGCGGCCATGCGTTTTATCTCGGCGTGCAGCTCGCACGCGCGGAAATCGCCTGGCAACTGGGCAAGCGCTTCGATCAGGATCAGCCGCTCGACTGGGGATGCGAGGTCGATAAGCCGGACGACGATCTGATGGCGTGGCACGCGCCGGGAAGCACGAAGCAGAAAAGCTAGGCCTTCCATTTGATCGAGCAGCCGAGCGCCGGGTATTGCTGCCCGGGCGCTTCGCCGTGCTGCGCTATCGAGCGCATCGCTTCGAACAGATCGCGGCGCGCATCGGGCAGCGCTTCCTTGCGCGAGGCGTCGATACGGCCGCGATATCTCAATCGCAAGTCCCGGTCGAAGCCGAAGCATTCGGGTGTGCATACCGCGCCGTAGGCGCGCGCGATTTCCTGCGTTTCGTCATGCAGATAGGGAAAAGGGAGATTCCATTCCTGCGCGACTGCAATCATGCGGTCGAAGGCATCGTCGGTGTAGACGCTCGCGTCGTTCGAATTGATGCCCGCCATGTTGATGCCGATGTCCTTCAGCGCGTGGGCGTCGCGAATCAGGTTCGGCATCGCGGCCTTCACGTAGGGGCAGTGATTGCATATGAACACGATCACGAGACCGTTCTTGCCTTTCAGTGAGTCGAGCGTGCGGCTCTGGCCGTCGGTCGCGGGTAGCGTGAATGCGGGTGCTGCCGCGCCGAGTTCTGCGGTCGGAGATTCGGTAGGCATGAGATAGCTCCCAATTCTTCCAATTGGCCGTTCGGCATATTGGCGGGTTAGTCGGACTCGGATAGCATGAATGCTCTTTTTAGTTATCCGGAGTAATCGTGTATATCTTTAGTGTCGAAGAAGCGCAGAAGGATTTGCCAAAGGTGCTGGAACTGGTAGCGCAGGGCAAGGAAGTTGCCATCGGGGGCGAGCATCCGGCCTTGCTACGCCGCGTCAAGGCTGTCGGAAATCTCTCCCACGGTGATCCCGAAGCGGTTGGCTCAATAATCATCGGATATGTCGACGACGAAAGCGTGCTCGACGATGACTTGGTCAAACCGTTACCCGACGACATCATTGCGGAGTTTTACAAACCCCGGATCTACGACGCCAATCCTGCGCCCGAGAGCCGATGATCCGCTTACTGCTCGATACACACGTCTATATCTGGAGTGTTGCGAAGGACCGCAGAATGCCGACCGACTTCCGCGAGCTAATCGCCGAGGCCGACCAGGTTTTCGTGAGCACGGCCAGCATCTGGGAACTGTCGATCAAGTCCGCGCGAGGCAAACTGGAGCCGGACGGCGAACGCGCAATCGACGAACTGGAAGAGCAACCGGTCATCGTGCTTCCGGTCCAACTGAAACATGCCAAAGCGGTGCGTACCATGCCTGACCTGCATCGCGATCCGTTCGATCGTCTATTGGTTGCACAGGCGCGAACGGAAGTGCTCAGATTCCTGACTGTCGACTGTGAACTCTCCGAGTATCTTGCCGAAAAGGCGCCCGCCTGATCCAGCGCCGCCCGTCCCGAGCCAACGAGCGGCGCTCCCCTCAGTGATACTTCCGCGCCATCGCCTCCAGTCCCAACGGCCTGATGCGGTCCGCATGCCCCGCGCAGCCGAACGCCTCGAACCGCTCGATACACAACTCCCGCGCCGCCGCCGTCGCCGCCTTCAGCGCGTGCCGCGGATCGAACTCCGACTTCGCCGACGCCATCGCACGGCGCATCGCGCCCGTCATCGCGAGGCGAATATCCGTGTCGATATTCACTTTCCTCACGCCGTTCGCGATGCCGCGCCGGATCTCCTCCACCGGCACGCCGAAGGTCGCGGGAATGTCACCGCCATGTTCGCGGATGATCGCGAGCCACTCCTGCGGCACCGACGACGACCCGTGCATCACGAGATGCGTATCCGGCACGCGCGCGTGAATTTCCGCGATGCGGTCGATCGCGAGAATATCGCCCGTCGGCTGGCGGCTGAACTTGTACGCGCCGTGCGACGTACCGATGGCGATCGCGAGCGCGTCGATGCCGGTCGCCTCGACGAACGCGCGCGCTTCGTCGGGGTCGGTCAGCAGGCGATCGTGGCTCAACGTTCCTTCCGCGCCGACGCCATCCTCCTCGCCCGCGCGCCCCGTCTCCAGCGAGCCGAGACAGCCCAGTTCGCCCTCCACCGATACGCCCACCGAATGCGCCGCCTCCACGACGCGCCGGCTCACTTCCACGTTGTAGTCGTAGTCGGCGGGCGTCTTCTGATCGGGCATGAGCGAGCCGTCCATCATCACGGACGTGAAGCCCGAGCGGATCGCCTGCTGGCACACGGACGGGCTCGCGCCGTGATCCTGATGCAGCACCACCGGAATATCCGGATGCGCCTCGACGGCAGCGAGCACGAGATGCCGCAGATACGGCTCGCCCGCATACTTGCGCGCGCCCGCCGACGCCTGCAGGATCACGGGGCTCTTCGTCGCCTCGGCCGCCTGCATGATCGCGTGCACCTGCTCCATGTTGTTGACGTTGAACGCGGGCACGCCGTAACCGTGCTCCGCCGCGTGATCCAGCAACTGCCTCAATGCGATGAAAGCCATCGTGATGTCTCCATGCAAGTAGCGAAAATTCAGGCCGCCACGCGGCGCGCTTCCTCGACGAGCGCATCGGTCGTCACGCCGAAGTGCGCGAACAGTTCGCTCGCGGGCGCGGATTCGCCGAAGCGATCGATGCCGATCACACCGCCCTTCAAACCGACGTACTGTCGCCAGAACGCCGTGACGCCCGCTTCGATCGCGACGCGCGGTACGCCTTCCGGCATCACGCGTTCGCGCCACACGTTGCACTGACGATCGAACACGGTGGTCGACGGCATCGACACGACGCGCGCCAGAATGCCCTCTTGCTTCAGCGGCTCGACAGCTGCGAGCGCGAGCGCCACTTCGGAGCCCGTCGCGATCAGCACGACGCGGCGCGCATCGCGTTCGCATGTCGAGGGCCAGTCGGCGAGCACATAACCGCCGCGCTCGATGCCGTCGATCTGCGCCTCGTCGCGCGGCACGAACGGCAGGTTCTGGCGCGACAGCAAGAGACACGAAGGCCGGTCGCGCTCGACCGCGCTGATCCACGCCTGCATCGTCTCGACGGTATCGCAGGGACGCCACACGTCGAGGCCCGGAATCATGCGCAGGCTCGCGGCATGTTCGATCGGCTGATGCGTCGGGCCGTCCTCGCCGAGGCCGATCGAATCGTGCGTGAAGACGAACACGGTGCGCGTCTTCATCAGCGCGGCCATGCGCAGCGCGTTGCGCGAGTAATCGGAGAACGTGAGGAATGTGCCGCCGAATGGCAGATAACCGCGATGCAGCGCGACGCCGTTCAGCACCGCGCTCATGCCGAACTCGCGCACGCCGAAGTGGATGTAGTTGCCCTTTTCCGGCGCGGCGGTGACGTCGACCGCCTCCTTCCAGCGCGTGAGGTTCGAGCCGGTCAGGTCGGCCGAACCGCCGAGCAGTTCGGGCAACGCGCGTGCAAGGCCCTCGATGGCGAGTTGCGAGGCCTTGCGCGTCGCGACCGTCTGCCGCGCGCGGTCCGCCTCGCGCACCAATGCATGCGCCGTGTCGCGCCAGTTCGCAGGCAGCGCGCCGCGCGCGCGGCGCTCAAACTCGGCGGCTTCGCGCGGAAACACGCGTCGATACGCGTCCATGCTGCGATTCCAGTCTTCCTGAGCCGACGCGCCTGCCTCGCGCGCGTCCCACGACGCGCGGATCGACGATGGAATCTCGAACGGCGCATGCGTCCAGTCGAGCGCGCGGCGCGTCGCATCGACTTCGTCGGCGGGCAGCGGCGCGCCATGCACGTCGTGCGTGCCGGCCAGCTTCGGCGCGCCGAGTCCGATCACCGTCTTGCAGCAGATGAGCGTCGGACGATCCGACTCGCGCGCCAGTTGCAACGCGTGCGACACGTCGTCGACATCGTGGCCGTCCACCGCGCGCACGACGTGCCAGCCGTAGGACTCGAAGCGCTTCGGCGTATCGTCGGCGAACCAGCCGTCCACGTGGCCATCGATCGAAATGCCGTTGTCGTCGTAGAGCACGGTGAGCTTGCCGAGCCGCAACGTGCCCGCGAGCGACGCAGCCTCATGCGAGACGCCTTCCATCAGACAGCCGTCGCCCACGAAAACGTACGTGCGATGATCGACGATCTCATGCCCCGGGCGATTGAACTCGCGCGCAAGCAAGGCTTCAGCCAGCGCCATGCCGACCGCATTGGTCAAACCCTGTCCGAGCGGCCCGGTCGTCGTTTCGACGCCGGGCGTCACGCCCACTTCCGGATGCCCGGGCGTCTTGCTGCCCATCTGCCGAAAGCGCCTGATCTCGTCGATGGACACGTCGTAGCCACTCAGATGCAGCAGCGCATAGAGCAGCATCGAGCCGTGACCGTTGGACAGCACGAAGCGGTCGCGGTCCGGCCAGTCGGGGTCGACGGGATTGTGCTTCAGATGACGTCCCCACAGTGCGACTGCGATCTCCGCCATGCCCATTGGCATGCCAGGATGACCGGAGTTCGCCTGGCTCACGGCATCGACGGCGAGCATGCGCAGCGCATTCGCCATCTGGCGCGTTTCGTGTGAGCCGGGTGAGCGGTTGAGTCGGGGCAAAGCTTCAGCGACGGCATTCATGAGATGCCTCCTTTCGATGCGATGATGAGAAACCTGTCTCAGGCGCGCGCGCAGCGGTCGCGCAACTGCAGAATCATCGGCGTGAAGATGAGCTGCATCGCGAGACCCATCTTGCCGCCCGGCACGACGATCACATTCGGCCGCGACATGAACGAGTCGTGCAGCATCGTCAGCAGATACGGGAAGTCGATGCCCCTCGGCTTGGCGAAGCGGATCACGACGAAGCTCTCGTCGGGCTGCGGAATCTCGCGCGCGGTGAACGGGTTCGATGTATCCACGGTCGGCACGCGCTGGAAATTCACATGCGTGCGCGAGAACTGCGGACAGATGTAGTTCACGTAATCGGGCATGCGGCGCAGGATGGTATCGACGACCGCCTCGTGCGAATAGCCGCGCATCGTCTGATCGCGATGCAGCTTCTGAATCCATTCGAGATTGATGATCGGCACCACCCCGACGAGCAGATCCGCATGACGCGCGATATCGACCTTGCCAGTCACCGCGCCGCCATGCAGGCCTTCGTAGAACATCATGTCCGTACCGGGCGTGATGTCTTCCCACGGCGTGAAGGTGCCCGCATCCTGCCTGTAGTGCGCGGCTTCGCCTTCATCGTGGACGTAATGGCGAAACTTTCCGCTGCCCGTTTCGCCGTAGGTATCGAACAGGGTTTCGAGTTCTTCGAGCAGGTTTGCTTCCGGCCCGAAGTGGCTGAAGTTGACGAGGCCATCGCGTTCGCTCTGCTTCATCGCCTCACGCATGCCGAGACGATCGTAGCGATGAAACGCATCGCCTTCGACAATCTGCGCATTGATTTTTTCGCGCCTGAAGATATGCGTGAAGCTCTTCATGACGGTGGTGGTGCCGGCGCCGCTCGACCCGGTCACCGCAACGATCGGATGCTTGACTGACATGCGCTTGCCTCCCTGCTGTTTATGTAATGAGCGCTGTTTCAGATGCGGACTTACGCTTGCGTTTCCGGCAGGAACAACGAACGTTCCTTGAACAACGGCGACGTGAACGGCTTGTCCTCACCGCGATCGTATTCGCCGTGATAGCGCTGAATGCGCTGGACTTCGTTGCGTGAACCGAGAATCACCGGCACGCGTTGATGCAGCGCTTTCGGCTCGACATCGAGAATGCGCTCGCGCCCCGTGATCGACAGCCCGCCCGCCTGTTCGACGAGGAAGCTCATCGGGCTTGCTTCATAAAGCAGGCGCAGGCGTCCTTCCATCTCGGGCGTCTTGAAGTCGCGCGGATACATAAAGACGCCGCCGCGCATCAGGATGCGATGCACTTCCGCGACCATCGATGCGATCCAGCGCATGTTGAAGTCCTGCGTGCGGCAGCCGGTGCGGCCGTCCTTGCATTCCTGCACATAGCGTCGCACCGGCGGCTCCCAGAAGCGCTCGTTCGATACGTTGATCGCGAACTCGCTCGAATCCTCGGGAATGCGGATATCGGAATGGGTGAGCACGAAGTTGCCGACATCGCGTTCCAGCGTGAAGCCGTGCGTGCCGTTGCCGACGGAGAGCACGAGCATCGTCGATGGCCCGTAGATCGCGTAGCCCGCCGCGACCTGCTCGCGGCCGGGGCGCAGGAACGCGGCTTCGTCGGCGGGTTGGTCATCGTCGGCGCCGCGTCTGAGCACGGAGAAGATCGAGCCGACGACGCCGTTGATATCGATATTCGACGAGCCGTCGAGCGGATCGAACGCGAGCAGATATTCGCCGCGCGGATAGGTCTCGGGAATCGCATAGACTTCGTCCATCTC
This sequence comes from Caballeronia pedi, assembly GCF_001544915.2. Classification (GTDB taxonomy): domain Bacteria; phylum Pseudomonadota; class Gammaproteobacteria; order Burkholderiales; family Burkholderiaceae; genus Caballeronia; species Caballeronia pedi. The sequence continues at coordinate 19,007 of NZ_FCOE02000067.1, forward strand.
TTCCGACACCATGCCCGCGAGCAGGCCGTCCCATTCGCAATGCTGCAGGAAGATCTCGTTGGTCACGAGGTCGAGCTTCTTCTGTTCCTCGCCGTGCGTGTTGATCGAATGGGCCGTGCCGTGCTGTCCGCCCAGCGCGCCGCGCGTCAATGCGGCGGCGATCGTCTTGATCGACGCGGCCACATCGATCAGCAGCGCAGACAGGCCGCTCGCCGCTTCGGGACCGGGCTTGCGGTCCAGCGTGTCGATCAGGAACTTCGATAAGGTCGTGCGTCCATCCTGCATCGCGCTTCTCCCTGTCGTCATGAATCGGTGAACACGCGGCTCGCGCGGATATCGCTCGCGTCGAGCTGCATCAGCGCGTGGGCGTCGGCGGCGCCGCTACCGCTTTCTGCGGCGGCGAACAGTCGATTCGCCTGACGCAGGCGCGCGCGGTCGAGCGCATTGCGCACCGAGCGCGCGTTGGCGAAGTTCGGTTGCCTGATGCGGCGTGCGAGATACTCTTCGAAGGCGCGGCGCGCGTCGTCGTCGAAGCGGTAGTGCATGTCGGTCAGCATGTGCTCGGCGATCTGCAGCAGCTCATCGGGCGCATAGTCCGGAAACACGAGGTGATGCGCGATGCGCGAACGGAAGCCCGGATTGCTGTGGAAGAACGTTTCCATGCGCGACTCGTAACCCGCGAGAATCACGACGAGATCGTCGCGCTGGTTTTCCATCGTCTGCAGCAGGATTTCAATCGCTTCCTGTCCGTAGTCGCGTTCGTTCTCCGGGCGGTACAGGTAATAGGCCTCGTCGATGAAGAGCACGCCGCCCATCGCACGCTTGAGCACTTCGCGGGTTTTGGGCGCGGTGTGGCCGATGTATTGGCCGACCAGATCGTCCCGCGTCACCGAGACGAGATGATTGCGCCGGATATAGCCGAGCCGGTGCAGCACCTGCGCCATGCGTAGCGCGACCGTGGTCTTTCCGGTGCCGGGATTGCCCGAGAAGCACATGTGCAGCGTGGGCGCACCCGACGCGATACCGAGCGTCCCGCGGGCGCGCTCCACGAGCAGATGCGCGGCGATCTCGCGGATACGCGTCTTGACGGGCGCAAGGCCGATGAGATCGCGGTCGAGTTCCGCCAGCACTTCGCCGATGCGCGATTCGCGGTAAAGCGCCATCAAGTCGGCTGTGGTTTGAAGAGGCGCTTCTTCGAGCGTGGCTTCGGCGCTCATGATTTCGCCTCCTCATCAGTAGCGCTCGCCGCTCGGGCGATCGGTTGCGTAGGTGCGGATCGCGTAGCGCTGCACGCGGCTTCTTTCGTCCTGGCGTTCGAGGCGGAAGCCCTTTTCCTGCTCGGGGCGATTGACCATGAATGACAGACGCATCGTCTCGAAGCCGCGTACCGAGTCGAATGCGTTCACCTTGATGTAGTGATCGGGGTAGGTCTTGCGGCAGGCGTTCACTTCCATCAGCACGCCGGCGGCGTCGTGGAGGTCGAACATGGGAAGGTTCCACATTTCCCAGTAGGTGTTGCGGGGGTGGGGATCGTCGGTGAATTCCACCGAGCAGGACCAGCCCTGGTCTAATGCGTAGTTGATCTGGGACGCTATTTCTTCGTCGGTCAACGGTGGGAGGAAGGAGAAGGTTCCTTGTGTGATAAGCATTTCGGCATCCTTAAGTTGTCCGGGTTGCGGAATTCCCGCGAATGAAAGCAAGATCAAACCGAAGCCGAAGCAGTAACCGCAAAATCCGGCGTATCCGTCGACGCGTAGTTGAAAGTGACATCGCGCCAGGTCTCGAGCGCCTGCCTCAACGGCGTACACCCCCGCGCAGCGGCATCGAGAATATCCAACCCTTCATTTGCTATATCCCGTCCTTCATTGCGCGCCTTGACCATCGCCTCGAGCGCGACGCGATTGGCCGTCGCCCCGGCCTGAATCCCTTGCGGATGCCCGATCGTGCCGCCACCGAATTGCAGAATGCAGTCATCGCCGAAGAGATCGAGCAGTTGATGCATCTGCCCGGCGTGAATGCCGCCCGACGCAACGGGCATCACCTTCCGCAACCCCGCCCAGGGCTGATCGAAGAAAATTCCGCGCGACAGATCGACTTCATTGCGCGCCTCGCGGCACACGTTGTAATACCCCTGCACAGATAAAGGATCGCCTTCCAGCTTGCCGACCGCCGTGCCCGCATGGGCATGATCCACACCGGCCATGCGCAGCCACTTCGCAATCACGCGAAACGAGATGCCATGGTTGCGTTGCCGCGTATAAGTCCCATGCCCCGCGCGATGCAGATGCAGGATCATGTCGTTGCGACGCGCCCACTTCGACATCGACTGGATCGCCGTCCAGCCGATCACGAGATCGATCATCACGATGCATGAGCCCAGTTCCTTCGCGAACTCCGCGCGCTCGTACATGTCTTCCATCGTGCCGGCGGTCACGTTCAGATAATGTCCCTTCATTTCGCCGGTTTCGGCCTGCGCGCGGCTCACCGCTTCCATCGCGAACAGATAGCGGTCGCGCCAGTGCATGAACGCCTGCGAGTTGATGTTCTCATCGTCCTTCAGAAAATCGAGCCCGCCCTTCAGCCCTTCATACACCACGCGCCCATAGTTCTTGCCCGACAAACCGAGCTTCGGCTTCACCGTCGCGCCAAGCAGCGGCCGCCCATACTTGTCGAGCCGCTCGCGCTCGACGATGATGCCCGTCGGCGGTCCCTGAAACGTCTTCAGGTACGCAACCGGAATGCGCATGTCCTCCAGACGCAGCGCCTTGAGCGGCTTGAAGCCGAACACATTGCCGATGATCGAAGCCGTCAGGTTCGCGACCGATCCTTCCTCGAACAGATCGAGCTCGTAGGCGATGTACGCGAAATACTGCGGCTCGTCGGCGCGCGCGTTGGGCACCAGTTCAACGCGATACGCCTTCGCGCGATACATGTCGCATGCGGTGAGGCGGTCGGTCCACACGACCGTCCATGTCGCCGTCGACGATTCGCCGGCCACGGCGGCCGCCGCTTCTTCCGGCTCGACGCCCGCTTGCGGCGTGATGCGAAAGAGCGCGATGACGTCGGTGTCCTTCGGCGTGTAGTCGGGCTGCCAGTAGCCCATCTCGCGATACTTCATGACGCCGGCCGCATAACGCGAGCGCGGATCGGACGGATTGCGCGCCGCCTCGACGGCGGCCTTGCTGAAGTCGTTCATTCCGTTTCCTCGACAGTGACGGTGAAAGAGACCTGCGCCTGCTGTGATTGCAGAGTAAGCAGTGGCCGCGAGGAAAGGAATTCACGATTAACGTGTGCGGGCATAAGCAATGCCTTATTCGGGATTTGCCCTGATGCGAACATTGATCACCGGATGGGACACTTTGTTCTGATTCCGTCACAGTCGAAACGCACGCAGCGCGACCGGCGCTCTTCGGCATCCGCTTCATGTCACTGGCATGGCGCTTGCATCGTCGAATGGCCGGCGTTTGCATCGGCACATGATTGAAGCGGTAATCGAGGCATCAACCAACACACATGGAGGACCGCCCATGCAATGGACTACCCCTAGCTTCACCGATATGCGTTTTGGCTTTGAAATCACGATGTATATCGCTACCCGCTGAATGCGGGCCCAATCCGCACGAAGCCGCGCCAGGCATTTCGCGGTTCTCTCGTGCGGTCACGAATGCCCCGGCCGACCATCATGATTTACGAAACCATCGTCACGACTGCGGATCGCGATGGCCGGCCGCACATCGCGCCGATGGGCGTGCGCTTCGAACAGGATGTCGCGATCCTCGCGCCGTTCCGTCCATCGACGACGCTCGACAACGTGCTTTCGACGAAGAGCGCCGTGATCAACTTCACGACGGACGTGCGCGTCTTCGCCGGCTGCGTGACGGGCTTCGCGCGCGACTGGCCGACGGTCGCCGCGAACGCGGTTCCGAGCGTGCGGCTCGCGACGACGCTCGCGCACACCGAACTGCGTCTCGCCGAAATACTCGACGACGAAACGCGCCCCACATTGCGCATGGAGTGCGTGCATCGCGCGACGCATGCACCGTTTGCGGGCTTCAATCGCGCGCAGGCGGCGGTCGTCGAAGGCGCGATTCTCGTGAGCCGGCTCTTCATGTTGCCGCCGGAGAAGGTGGATAGCGAGATCGCGTATCTGCGTATCGCGATCGACAAGACCGCGGGCGACGCCGAGCGCGAGGCTTGGCAATGGATATTGCGCGCGATCGAGGTGCATCGCGCGAAGGCGCTGACCTGATGCTGTTTCCGTAGCAAACCCTCTGGAGTTTCGACGATGACCGCATTGCTCGCGAGCGTCCGCTCGGCCGACGAAGCATTCGATGCCGCGAACGCCGGCGCCGAACTGATCGACCTGAAGGAGCCGAGCGCGGGCGCGCTGGGAGGCGTCGCGATCGGCGAGATCGCGCGGATCGTGCGGGAGTTGCGTGCGCGGTACGCGGTGCGGCCGATCAGCGCGACCATCGGCGATTTGCCCAACGATGCGCTCGACGAGATCACCGCGCGGGTGCTCGATGTCGCGGCGGCCGGTGTCGATTATGTGAAGGTGGGGGTGTCGCCGGGGGCGGGTGCCGTTGCGTGTTTGCGGCATCTGGCGAGCTTGCCGGCTGCTGTCGTGCCGGTGTTGCTGTCGGACGATGGCGTGGATCGTGAACTGGCCGTGCTTGCGGCGCAGTTGGGTTTCGTGGGTATCGTGTTCGATACGGCTCTGAAGGACGGGCGGACGTTGTTCGATTGCGTCGATGTCGGAGTGCTGGCGGGGTGCATCGCGGATGCTCGTTCTAAGGGCGTGATGACCGCGGTCGCCGGGTCGCTGAGTTGGGATGATCGGGACAGGATTCTTTTGCTCTCGCCGGATATTGCGGGGTTTCGTGGGGCTTTATGTGACGAACGCGAAGGACGTGGGGGGAGGCTTGATCCCAGGCGCGTTGAGAAGTGGGTTTGTGTGTTGCATGGGGGATAGGTTAAAGGTCGGGTCGTTCGCCTGGGCTTCTATGGGATCCTGTTTTCGTGTCGGTCTATTAGCGTTGCCCCTGTGCGGGGCAGTGCTAATAGACCGACGCGAATATGGGATCCGGCGACAAACCAAAAAACCAACGCGTTAAACCGCCACATTAAGCAACCGATCCCTCATAACCCCCGCATCGCCCTTACCAAAAATCTCAACCACATAATTGGCATCCCGCACAAAAGTGGGAAACCTTCGATCCACGATGCCTCTCGCGGCCAGCGTCTCCAACGAAGCACCAGCATCCACCTCACAAGACTTGACGATCATCAACCGCTCCGCATTGAGCGAAGAAGAAAGCCACGCCGCCAGGCTATCCGAAGTGGTCTCCCAGTTGGTCATCGAATCGGGCGTCGAGCGCATCAGATCCGTCGGCACCCAGACCGCCACGCGCCCATCCCGCAACGCACGCCGGATGCGATCCTCATTCGACGCGAGCACCAGCTCCGACACCACGCCCTGCATCAGAATCGCGTATTGCGCCATCGCGAGCAGGCACATGTTATGGGCGGCCAGATCGTCGAACTGCCATTCGCGCTGATACTGCCGCACCGCGTCCGCGAAGTCGCCGCCGCCCGGCACGATCACGACGCGCCCTCCGCCCACTTCCCAGAGCCGCGTCAACCACTCGCGCAGCGCCGGGTCGTGACCGAGGCTACCCCCGATCTTCACCACCCACATGATTCCTGTCCTCGTTCGATCATGCCGCCGGGCCACGCACCCGGTTCCATACCACGTTTTCGTCTCGCTATATCCCGCACGCTATCACGCCGCGCGCGGCGACGCATCGTCGTAAGGTCGGGCTTCGTTGCCCGCCGCGCCCTTCGACGCCATCGACGCCAGCAGCCCCACCGCCACGCTCGGAGCGCACGTCGATACCCACTCGGCGCGCGTCGTGTCGTCATGCGCGACACCCGCGAGCCGCGCGAAATCGACATAACCGCGCGCCTCCTGCCGCGCCAGCGCCGCCGCCAAAAAGCGCCCGCACCCCGCGCCGACGATCGGCGCGACGGCCAGCGCCGCATCCTGCGCGATCACGCGCGCGAGATTCGCTTCGAGCGTGCGCAACTGCTCGTGCCGCCAGCTTTGCGCGAAGCGGCGCCATTCGGCATCGCTCGCATCGGCGGCGTCGCGGCCGATCATCCTTGCAATGCGCGCCCGGCTCGCCGCTTCCGTCTTCGGTCCGTTGTCGGCGCTCGGATGCTGATCGTGCTCGGGCCACAGTTCGCCCGTCAGCCGATAGACATCCGCGGTCGTCGCGAACCATTCGTTCATCACGCCCGTCGTCTCGCCGCGAAACGCGATGCGATGCGCAACCCCGCACAACGGCGTGCGCACGACGCCCTGATACACGAGTTCGCCGCTGACGAGCCGCGCGGCGTCGTTCGAACCGCGCGCAGCGACGCGGCCGCCGACGATCGGAATGATGTCCGTCGTCGTGCTGCCGATATCGACGAGCAACGCATCCGGGATGCATGTCGCGACCCATTGCGCGGTCGCGAGCCAGTTCGCCGACGCGACGTTGCGCCATCGGTCCGGACAGGCCGAGCGCGCGAGCCAGCCCGCAGCGCCGGCGAAAAACATCGTGCGCGCGCCGAGACGTTGCGCGAGCGTGCGCGTCAAGATGCGCACGCCCTCGGCGCGGTCGGCGAAGAGATCGACCATTTCGCCCGTCATCGTGACGGCGTGGCGCGCCGATGCATCGGCGGCGGCGGGCCAGCGCTCGAACACGCCGTCGATCGCGCGCTCCAGATGCGCGATGCCCTGCCACAGCGGACACGCCCATTGCGCGACATCGGCGAGCGCGCCCGCGCGCGTCACCATCGATACCTTGACGTGCGCGCCGCCCACGTCCCAGCCGAACACCGGCGCATCGTTCGATGCCGACGCCGTCATGACGCCGCTCCGCCACAGGCGCGCAGCAGTCCGGCATCGCCGTCGAAGCCGGGCACGCGATGCGCCGCGAGCAACTCAGCCGCGAGATTTCTGCCGCCGCGCCGGCTCAGCTCCGCATACGCGACCGTCAGACGCGGATTCACCTCGATCACGACCGGCCCGCGCTCCGGATGCCACACGACATCGATGCCCGCGAAGCCGCGCAGACCCGGAAACGCCTCGGCGACGCGCAAGGCCAGCCGTTCGAGCGCGCGCCCTTGCGGACCATGCCGGTCGATACGATCGACGTCGACGCCATCGAACTGCACGATGCGCTCGCGCCGCCCGGAGCCCGCCGCTTCCGACAGGCCGATGCGCTGACGATTGATGCTGACGAGCCGCGACAGCCGTTCGCGGCAGATCAGCGAAAGACTCAGCGGCTCGCCGTCGATCCATTCCTGCAGCACGGGATTGCGGCCCGCTTCCGCGCGCGCTTCGTATTCGGCGCGCGCGGCGGCGAGATCGTCGTAGACGTAGGTGTCGAGGCCGCCCGCGCCGTCGTCGGGCTTGACGACCCAGCGGCGCCCGATTGCGGCGGCCGCGTTGTCGGGTTCGAGCGCGGGCGTCGCGGCGATGCTGCGCGCGGCGAGACACGCAGCGGTCGCGCTTTTGCTCGACGCCGCGCGGATCGCTTCCTTCGCGCAGCCGAGCCAGCGCGCCTGGCCGACGGCATCGTGAAGCTTGAGCAGCAGCCCGTCGCATTCGGGCGCGACGATGCACGCATAGTCATGCTCGCGCGCCACGCGGGCGACGAAGCGTATGACCGGTTCGCCGGGCTGCGCGCGCACATAGCCTTGCGCGTCGTCGACCTGTTCGAAGCGCGAGCTGGCGACGGTCACGTCGATGCCCGGCAGCGCGCGCAGGTCGGCGGCGATGGCGTCGCGCATCACGCGCCCTTCGACGATCAGCGCGGAGAGATCGGCGAGGCTGCCTGCGCCTGCTGCGTCAGGATCGATGCCGCCGCCGGTGAGATACTCGAATACAAAGATCTTGGTCAAAGGAAAGCCATCCATGCAGGTGATACCCGTTCTCGATCTGCTCGACGGCCACGCGGTGCGCGCCGTGCGGGGCGAGCGTTCGCGCTATCGGCCGATCCAGTCTTCGTTGTGCGCGACGAGCGATCCGGTTGCGATCGCCCGCGCGCTCGTCGCCGTCACCGGCGCGCGCACCTTGTACGTCGCCGATCTGGGCGCGATCCTGCAGCGCGGCGCGCACGATCACGCGCTCGCCGCGCTATGCGACGCCCTCGGCAAGAACTCGCGCATCTGGCTCGACGCGGGCTTCACCGCGTTCGCGCCGATGCGTGCGCTCGTCGAACGCGTCGTGCGGCTGACGCGATCCGGATCGCCCGCTGCGATCGTGCCCGTGTTCGGCACCGAAACCCTGCTCGACATCGGCGCGATCGCGCAGGCATCGGCTTGTGGCCTCGAACCGATCCTGTCGCTCGACTATCGCGGCGGGCGCGCGCTCGGGTCGGCGCATGTCGAGAGCGCGTGGTGGCCGTCGCGCGTGATCGTGATGACGCTCGATCACGTGGGCGCGTATGCCGGACCCGATCTCGATACCTTCGCCCATGTCCGCGCGCTTGCCGGTGCGCGCGAGGTGATCGGTGCGGGAGGCATTCGCGATTGCGCCGATCTCGAACTCGCTGCGCGTAGCGGCGCCGATGCGTGGCTCGTGGCTTCCGCGATTCACGATGGCAACGTGGGTCGGGGCGATGTGCATCGCGGAGCTTTGGAGGGGTGAACTCTCAATATCTGTGCCAACGGGCTTGGGGCTTTGGTTTGGGTGTAATCCTTTGGCAAGGAGGTGTTGCATCGGGTGATGCATGGGTGACAGTGTGTTGCATTGCGGAGCAGGTTTTGCTGGCGCTTGTTTGTCGCCGGATCCCGTATTCGCGTCGGTCTATTAGCGTTGCCCCTGTGCGGGGCGGCACCTACTTTCTTTGCTGCTGCAAAGAAAGTAGGCAAAGAAAGCAGCTTTCCCCATCCAAAGCGCTTCATGCCGGCCGCGGCACAGGCGATCGTTTTGGGCACAGCAGTAGCGAGTGCCCTCAAAGGCCACCTCGGGCTTGGACCGCGCACGGTCTGACGAGCCAGAGATTTGAGCGTGCTGGATCAGCACGAAATAGCTTCGGCACAGCGCTGCGCGCTGCCGTGGGGTATGCGAGGGACACCGACGAGAAAAGAGAAATCAGAAGCACGCGCAGACCCGATGTACCCATCGGCCGCGAAGCAGGGCGGAGCCTTTTCGTGCTGAACCAGCCACGCGCGCGGCGCGATGTGACAGACCGTGCGCGGTCCACGCCCGAAATGGCCTGCGAGGGCACTCGCTACTGCTGTGCCCTAAGGGTTCGCCTGTGCCGCGGCCGGCTTGAAGCGTTCAGGATGGGGAAAGCTGCTTTCTTTGGTTACTTTCTTTGCAGCAGCAAAGAAAGTGACTGCCGCCCCG
>NZ_FCOE02000133.1 GCF_001544915.2 Caballeronia pedi
CCCGTGGAGGTCGACACCGACAGCGAGTTCAGGCCCGTGGACAGCGAGCTCACACCGGCGGAGAGCGAGCTCACGCCTGCCGACAGCGAGCTGATGCCCGTCGAGGTGGACGTCGACAGCGAGTTCAGACCCGTCGACAGCGAGCTCACGCCGGCGGAGAGCGAGCTCACGCCAGCCGACAACGAGCTGATGCCCGTGGAGGTGGACGTCGACAGCGAGTTCAGACCCGTCGACAGCGAGCTCACGCCAGCGGAGAGCGAACTCACGCCTGCGGAGAGCGAGCTCACGCCTGCCGACAACGAGCTGATGCCCGTGGAGGTGGAGGTCGACAGCGAGTTCAGACCCGTCGACAGCGAGCTCACGCCGCTCGACAGCGAGCTGATGCCCGTGGAAGTCGACGTCGACAGCGAGTTCAGACCCGTCGACAGCGAGCTCACGCCAGCGGAGAGCGAGCTGATGCCCGTGGAGGTCGAGCTCGACAGCGAGTTCAGGCCCGTCGACAGCGAGCTCACGCCAGCCGACAGCGAGCTCACGCCCGTGGACAGCGAGCTGATCGCAGCCGAGGTCGAGCTCGACAGCGAGCTCATGCCGGCCG
>NZ_FCOE02000092.1 GCF_001544915.2 Caballeronia pedi
AATACCGTGGAGTTCTCTGCAAACACCGTATTCACCGTTTGCACGTTCAGCTCAGCGATTTGCTGCATGCCCGACGCGTAGCGGCGAGCGACGTTGACGAAGGTTTGTAAGTTTGACGCACCAAGCACATTGGCCGGTTGAAGAAAAAGGTTAAACATCCGCGCCTCCCGGTAAAGTTTGCGAGCGAATAGACTGATCGTTGATTCAGCGGTAAATTGTTGCATCGCAACAATACCTATCATACGGGAGCGGTGAAATTCGTCAAGCACAAACCCAATGATTCGTTGTCCTGTAGAATCATTCGCTCTGCACGTTCGTTCGCGTTCCTCGATGGCCCTCTCAACGTCGCATGCCTGGATATCATGACGCGCTCGTGACGCAGTGGACGGCGACATGGGGCCGCGCTCACCCTGCCTTGAGTTCACCGGACCGGGTCAAGCCATCGCCACGTTGGTGGTCTGGCCAAATATCCTTTTGTTGAAGACAGGACGCCCAGCGCTCACCGCCATCGCGATGCTCGCAATCTGCACGTCTTATCCGGCGATCTTCCGGCTTTCCTCCGCGCCGGGCTTCGGACGCATGCTCGCCGACACGGCACAAATCGCTCATGCCGCCACCACGATGCATTGATAACTTCCGTGCATCAATGCTTCCAAAAATCGCACTTCCCGTTTCGAGCAACTTGAGCAAATATCGGTACTCAAGTCGTTCAAAAAACGCATCTAAAGAAGAACGCTTCGGAGACAGGCGAGACTCGTAAGCAGCGGTTCGCCACATGCCAGCGCGAGCCCGGTCAAGGGCGCCGCCACCCGTCGCCGACGCGCATCTCGCATGACATATCTCGCTATTCGATTCCTGCCGCCGCTTTCGAGCGCGTACACGGCAGCGGTGCTTTTTTGCGCCTGTCGCAACGAGTTGCATGAATTTCCAGTACTTGCTTCATTCGTCATTGCCCTTCAATTCAGGAGACACTCACATGCAGATCACCGGAATGTTGCACGGCGCACGCCTGCTGCAGTTCGTCGGATTTCCAGCCAGCGAGGTGCTGGGTCCGGACGCCAGCGAGGAAGCGATCAAATCGCTCATCGACCGCCACGGCCAAGTGTTCATCAAACCGGTGTTCAAAGGTGGCGTCGGCAAAAAGGGAAAGGCGGGGCTGCTCGGCCGCGCCACCGATCTCAAGACAGCACTGGCGGAAAAGGAGCGGCTCTATTTCGCCGAGCACGCCGTGGGTCACCTGAAGGCGAAGGCAAACGGTGTGACCTTTGAAGCAGGCGTGCCGGCCCGGCACGAGGTCTATTTCTCGATCACCGACTCCACACGCTTTCGCGCCCCGACGATGACGCTCTCGCACAAGGGCGGCATGGATATCGAGGAAGTCGATCCGAAGCATGTCGCGATGGTGCCGTTCGATGCGTTGACCGGCCTGAAGGCGTTCGTCGTCGCCAATGCGCTGAGCGAGATCGGCGCGCCGCGCGAAATCATCTCGCCGCTCGTGCAGCAGTTGCCGAAGCTCTGGGAGCTATTTCACGACTTCGGCATGACGACGCTCGAACTCAACCCGATTCGCATGCGCGAAGACAACAAGGGGCGCCTCACACCCGTGGCCTGCGACTTCAAATGCGGATTCGATCGCGACGACCCGCGCTTCTCGCGCCTCGGCCTGCCCGCGCATCTGTTCGCCGCGGACTACTCGGACTTCGAACAGGAGATCAACCAGCTTCGCACACATCAGGGGCAAAGCGATGTCTATGTGATCAACGAGCGCGGCACGATCCTCGCGCCGACCTTTGGTGGCGGCGCGAACTCGCTCGTGACCGAAATGCTGGGCGACGCGGCCATCATTTCGTCGGACTTCGGCGGCAATCCGCCGTACGAGAAGATGAAGGCGGTGGCGCGCATCTGCTTCAGACACTGGCTCAGGCAGTCGAACGTGCTGTTCATCATCGGTGGCAAGTCGAATAACACCGATATCTACGAAACGCTGCGCGCCATGGCCGATGCGCTGCGCGAGCACTTCAGCGAGCATGGCCCGACGCCGCTCTATGTCGTGCTCGGACGCGGCGGCCCGAACCTGGTGCGCGGCATGTCGGCGCTGCGCGATACCTGCGATTCGCTCGGCCTGCCCTATCGCCTGTTCGGCTTCGACTCCGACATCAGCGAAGTGATCCAGTACGCGCGCCGTGCCGATGCATGGATGCAAGCGGGCGGACGCGCACAGGTCGCAACGCGCATCGGCGCGCGCGAGGCGCAATCGCAAACCGAATCGGCGTGAGGAGATCGACATGCACAAGCAAGGCAACAGTCATTTCAAATACTTCGTCGGCGTCCAGTCGCTGGCGCAAATCGCGATGCGCGAGGATCGCGTGTGCGTGCTCAACATTCTCGGCGGCGAATCGTCGGACGTGACGCCGGTGAGCCACGCTTTCTCGGGCGCGAACATCGTGTTCGGCACCGCTCCCGGCAAGGGCGGAAAAGCGCTCGCGACGCCCGTCGGCAATATCCCCGTGTACAACAACGTCCGGGAAGGGCTCGAAGCCGGTCACCGCTTCAACTGCGGCGTGGTTTATCTGCCGCCGTCGGCTGCGCGCGATGGCGTCGCCGAACTCATCCGCGTCAATCCTGATCTGCGCAAGATCTTCATCATCACGGAGAAGATCGCCGTGCACGATGCTCGCGAGATTCGCGCGATGGGCCAGCAGGCGGGCATCGACATCTTCGGCGCGAACGGGCTGGGCGTCGCGGATTCATGGCAGCGCGTGCGCATCGGCGGCGCGCTCGGCGGCGATGACCCGGGCGCGACCTTGCGCCAGGGATCGATCGCGATCTTTTCCAACTCGGGCGGCTTCAGCACAACGATCGCGCAGTATCTGCGCATGAGCGGCTGGGGCACCTCGACGGTCATATCCAGCGGCAAGGACGTCTACATCCATTATGCGGCGCCGGAGTTCGCGTTCGCTCTCGCCAACGACGCGCGCAGCAAGGCCGCCGTGCTGTATTGCGAGCCGGGCGGATACTATGAGGCCGACGCGACCTTCACGAAACCCGTGGTCGCCTGCGTGGTGGGCCGCTGGAAGAGCCGCCTCACGCGGGCGGTGGGTCATGCGGGCGCAATGGCAGGCGGCGCCGACGATGCGCTCGCGAAAGAGCGCTGGTTCATGGAGAAGTTCGGCGTCGAACGACTCTTCACACCGGGCGATCCCTGCTGTTCGGCCAAGGGTGCGGTGGTGACGAACATCGCGCATATTCCCGCGGCGCTCACGGCGGTGATGCGCGCGAACGCGACGATGCCCGACTTCGAGCCCGAAGGTAGCCTGGCGCTCAAGCCGTGGTTCGGTTCGGATCAAGGGCTCGCGTTGCCCGATGAGCTTGCACTGCGCGTCGTAAATGCAGTCGCGCCCTACGACGAACAGGTCGCGCGGGTCAACGGCCAGATTGGCGCGATCCCGCCGCGACAGCCATTGAAGGACGCCTCAGGGGCCTCCCAGATGGATGCAAAGTCGCAGGTAAGCAGCCTGCACGGCGCATCGATGCTCGATGCCGCCACGCATTCGTTCGAGGCGAACGTCTGTCTCGCGCTGTTGCACGAGTTCGGCGGGGTCAACGACGAAAAGCTCGTCAACGTGGCGGTCGGCGCGGCGGTGAACCTGCACGGCACGCCCGAACTCGCGGCGGCGCAGGCAGCGCGCGAAGCGGGCAACGCGCCCAACGCGGTGCTCGCAGCAGCAGCCGCGATCATCGGGCCGAATCGACAGCGCGCGGCGCGCGACGCGGCCAGGCTGATGATCGATCGCTTCGCAGCGGCGAAACTCGAAGACGCGTTCGATGAAGCATTCGACATCGACGCCGTCGATGCCAACGACAGCGCAGCGCTGTTCTCCGACGAACCCGACCCGCACGCCGAAGCCTTGCTTGCGGGTCTCGCCGCGCGCGGTGTGAGTTCGGCGTTCGTCCGATGGGTGACGCACGGCCCGGGCCATCCGCGCGCGGACGCCGTGCTCGCCGCGATCACGACGACACTCGCCTGGGGCCCGCTCATGCGCAAGCGCATTTCGCGCCTGACGGCGGAGAGCCTGCCCTGGTGGACGCGATTGTTCGGCACGCTGATCGGCGCTTCGGCAGACGCATCTCGTCACCGCCCCGACAGGTTCTGCGACTTTGCCACCGAGGAATTGCTCGGCGAGCGCTCGCTGACGGAAATCGCCTTCGCAGCACTGCTCGATCTGAAGCCATCAGACGACGATCTGTTCGCGTTCAGGACGCTCACGGGACTGCTGCTCACGAACGGACCTGGCGCGATCTCGGCGCAGGGCGCAAAGGGCGCGGTATCCGCCGACGGACCCGAGAGCCCCGAGCGCGTGCAACTGAACAAGGCGCTCGTTGGCTTTCTCACGCACACTGGCTATACGCACGGCGGCAACGGCTACGAGGGCATCGCGTTTCTCAACGACGCATTTCGCGACAGCGGCCTCGACAACCCCGCCGACGCGCATCACGGTATCGACCTGGACGCACTTGCGCGTCGCTCCGTCGAGCGCTACGCGCAGTACAAGGCGCGTCAGAAGCAGGCGGGTAGTCTCGACATCGCCAAGCTGCCGGGCGTGAATCATCCGGTTTTCAAGGACAAGCCGGTGAACCATGATCCGCGAGAGGTGTTCATTGCCGAGTTGTTCGAGCGGCGCGGCGAGTACAACGCGCTCCATGCGTATTACCGCGCGCTAGTGCAGTCGCTGTTCGACGCCGGCGTGTCGCGCAATATCTATTGCGTGAACGTCGACGCGGTGATCGCGGCGCTACTGTTGAAGATGCTGTGGCAGCCGCTTAAACGCGGCCAGTTCAGCGAGGCGGATCTCGAAACGGCCGCGTTCACGATCTTCCTCTATCCGCGCATGCTCGGCTGCGCCGCGGAAATCGACGATCACCTCAACCGCGGCCGCAACATGGACACCCGCACGGCCGCGTCGCAGTGCGGTTTCGTTGCATGACGTCGTCCAACTGAAATTCGGCTCCCGGCGGCGGAATCCGCCCGCCGCCGCGGGTTTCGATTGATAACCCTTGTATATCAATCGTTCGATAGTTCGCACTTATCGTTTCAGTTGTTAGCGGCGAACATGCATGAAAGACAAATCCGCGCGCACCGCGCATTCCAGGTTTTCCGGAGACATTTCGATGCACCAAT
>NZ_FCOE02000053.1 GCF_001544915.2 Caballeronia pedi
GCCCCCGCCTGCACCACCACCGGCCAGCCCTGCACCGGCCGCGCGATGTTCAACGGCCCGCGCACGGACAGGTAGTCGCCCTTGTGATCGAGCACGTGGAGCTTGTCCGGATCGAAGAACAGGCCGCTTTGCGCGTCGCGCACGAAGGCGTCGTCGGCCCAGCTATCCCAGAGGCCCGTGACGACATCGTAGAACTCGCGCGCGCGCCGATAGCGCTCGTCGTGTTCCATATGCTCTTCGCGGCCGAAGTTGCGCGCGGCGTCGGGATTGGATGTCGTGACGAGATTCCACCCCGCGCGCCCTTCGCTCAGATGATCGAGCGAAGCGAAGCGCCGCGCGATGTGATACGGCTCGTCGAATGTAGTCGACGCCGTCGCCACCAGCCCGATGCGTTCGGTCACCGAGGCGAGCGCGGAGAGCAGCGTGAACGGTTCGAACGATGTCGCGGTATGGCTGCGCTTGAGCGCGTTCACCGGCATGTTGAGAACGGCGAGATGGTCAGCCATGAAGAACGCATCGAAGCAGGCTTTTTCCAGCGTCTGCACGAAGCGCTTCAGATGCCTGAAGTTGAAGTTGGCGTCGGGGAATGCGCCCGGATAGCGCCACGCGCCGGTGTGCAGACTGACCGGGCGCATGAACGCGCCGAGATGGAGTTGTCGGGAGTGTGGCATCGCGTCGGTTGGAGAACGAATGGCAGGTCGCGCCAAGGTACTCCAACTCGCGAAAACACGCTCGATCATCCGGGCATATCGATAGCAACCGATGTCATGTACCGCGCCGTTTCACCTCCGTGCGGCGAGATTGCGCACGACCGAGATCATGCGGTCCACTTCATCGCAGGTGTTGTAGAACGCGAGCGAAGGCCGCACCGTCGCCTCGACGCCGAAGCGCCGCAGGATCGGCTGCGCGCAATGATGCCCGGAGCGCACCGCGATGCCCTCTTCGTTCAGCGCACGTCCGACCTCTTCCGGCTGATAGCCCTTCAGCACGAACGACAGCACGCTCGCCTTGTCGTCCGCCGTGCCGATCAGCCGCACGCCGGGCACGGGCCGCAGCAGGTTCGTCGCATACGCGAGCAGATCATGCTCGTACCGCCCGATATTCTCGATACCGATGCGCGTCACGTAGTCGATCGCGGCCGCGAGCCCCACCGCATCCGCGATGTTGCCCGTGCCCGCCTCGAAACGGCTCGGCGGGCCCTGGAACACGGTGCGCTCGAAGGTCACGTCCTGAATCATGTTGCCGCCGCCTTCCCACGGCGGCATATCTTCGAGCACCTCGCGCTTGCCGTACACCGCGCCGATGCCCGTCGGCCCGAACAGCTTGTGGCCCGAGAACACGAAGAAGTCAGCGTCGATGCTCTGCACATCCACCCGCATGTGCGACACCGACTGCGCGCCGTCGACGAGCGCCCGCGCGCCCGCCCGATGCGCCATCGCGACGATCTCCCGCACCGGCACGACGGTCCCGAGCGCATTCGACACCTGCGTGACCGCCACGATCTTCGTGCGCCCGTTGAGCATGCGCTGGTATTCGTCGAGCAGCACCTGTCCCGAATCGTCGACCGGGATCACGCGCAGCTTCGCGCCCGTGAGTGAGGCGAGCTGCTGCCACGGCACGATGTTCGCGTGATGCTCCAGATGCGACACGATGATCTCGTCGCCCTCGCCGACGTTCTTCACGCCCCACGACTTCGCCACCAGGTTGATGCCCTCGGTCGTGCCGCGCACGAAGATGATCTCTTCCGTCGAGGCCGCATTGAGGAAGCGTCGCACCGTCTCGCGTGCGCCTTCGTAGGCATCGGTTGCCCGGCCCGCGATGGCATGCGCCGCGCGGTGGATATTCGAGTTCTCGTGGGCATAGAAGTACGCGAGCCGGTCGATGACCGCCTGCGGCTTTTGCGTGGTCGCCGCGTTGTCGAACCAGACGAGCTGGCGGCCGTTCACGCGCTCCTGAAGAATCGGGAAGTCGCGGCGGATCGCGTTGACGTCGAACGGCGGATGCGCGGAGTTCGCATACGGCGTCTGGCTGCGGCTGTCATCGGCGAAATAGTAGGAGCCCGTACGATCGAAATCGGCGGGTGCGCTGCGCGGCTCCGCAGCGAGCGAGCGCAGGAAGTCGTCGCCGGGCAGGCCGAACGATTCGGGCGTCGCGGCGTATCCCCGCGGGGGCGTGTGGCGTTGCGCGTGCGGCGCATCGGCGCCTTCGTTCAGAAAGTAATAGCCGGAAGTCGCCGCGCCCGACGCCGCAGGCCGCTCGATCTGCACCGGTTCGGCGCCGAGCGCCGCGCCGCCCAGACGCGGTTCCATCGCGGGCGCGACGGTATGCACCAGATCCGGCACGCCGTCATGCGCGACGGCATGCGGCACGAGCGCGGGCGCGCGATTGCCGATCGACAGCACATGCAGCGGCGACGACGGCGCGAGATTCGCCCCCGGCGCGATGCCTTGCGGTATCGACAGGCCCGGCACGCCGGTACCCGTGCCGCCCGGTCCGGCGAGCGGCGAGCCCGGCGGCGCGGGATTGCTCGCTACACTCGTCGCGGGTGCGGTGAACGGCAGCGCCGCCGAAATCGACTCGCCGCCGCCGCTGCCGAGACTCGCGGCGGCTGGCGTCGCGCTGCCCGGCACGCTCGAAAAAAACGCGTTGGCGAGGCGCGCGAGCGTCGCCACGTCGGGCAGGCCCGCGGGCGCATCCGCCTGCGGCAGCGACGGCGACGCGTGGCTGACGGGATTAGCGGTAGGTGTCGGGATAGTCATGGTACTTGGCGATCTCCACGTCATCCAGAACGGCCAGCGCATCCGGCGAATGCACCGCGAGCGAGCAATACAGCGAGATCAGATACGACGCGATCGCGTGATTGTTGATGCCCATGAAGCGTACCGACAGACCCGGCCCCTGCTCGCCCGCCACCCCCGGCTGATACAGGCCGACCACGCCCTGCCGCTTGTCGCCCACGCGCAACAGCAGAATCTTGGTCTTGTTGTCCGCCACCGGCACCTTGTCCGACGGAATCAGCGGAATGCCGCGCCACGTCAGGAACTGCGAACCGAACAGGCTCACGGTCGGCGGCGGCACGCCACGGCGCGTGCATTCACGGCCGAACGCGGCGATCGCGAGCGGATGTGTGAGGAAGAACGCCGGCTCTTTCCAGACGCGCGTGAGCAGTTCGTCGAGATCGTCGGGCGTCGGCGCGCCGGTCAGCGGAAACACGCGCTGTTCCTCGGCGACATTCGCGAGCAGGCCGTAATCGGGATTGTTGATGAGCTGGCTTTCCTGAAGCTCCTTGATCGTCTCGATGGTGAGGCGCAACTGCTCCTTGGTCTGATCGTGCGGGCTGCTGTAGAGATCGGCCACGCGCGTCTGCACGTCGAGCACCGTGCTCACCGCGTTCAGGAAGTATTCGCGTGGCGCCTCTTCGTAAGGCACGAAGGTGCGCGGCAGCATGCTGTCGTCTTCGCGCTGCGTGCACAGCGCGCGCACCGCCTCGGGATTCTTCACCTGATTCAGACGATAGATGCCCGCCTCGACCGGCACCCATTGCAGCAGATGCGTGAGCCAGCGAGGCGTGATGGTCGAGAGTTGCGGGACCGTCTTGGTGGCGTTGGCTAGTTGCCGTGCTGCGGTATCGCCGAGCGCGGACGCGCCGCCGACTGTTGCGGTCATGGGAAGCTCCGGGGTCTATAGAAGAAGGACGGGAATGCTTATGAACGGGCGTCATTATCACGAGGCCACAAACCCCGTTCAACATGCTATAGCCGTCACTTTTTACTTTTCCGCTGCCGAGTCGGTCAGCGGTTCCGCTTCGACGGGTTGCGCGGGCGCCAGCAGACGCGCCATCGGCACACGCAGCGCGTGCGCGAGTTTGTCGACTGTCACGATCGATGCAATGCACGAGCCGCGCTCGATCTCGCCCACGTAAGAGCGGTTCAAGCCTGCGTGCTCCGCGAGTTGCTCCTGCGTCCAGCCGTGAGACTCGCGCAGCTCGCGCACCGTCGCGCCAAAATGGCGCACTAGCGTGCTCATGGCGAGACCTGCTCGGTCTGAAGTATCGGGATGCGCGTCGCGGCCTCGCCGCTTTGCGACAGCGCCTGCGTCACGGATGCGCCCGGCGCGACGTCATGCGTGAGCCACACGTTGCCGCCGATGACCGCACCGCGCCCGAGCGTCACGCGTCCGAGGATGGTCGCGCCGGCATAGATGACCACGTCGTCCTCGACGATCGGATGACGCGCGAGCCCCTTCTCCAGATGCCCCTGCGCATCGCGCGGAAAGCGCTTCGCGCCGAGCGTCACCGCCTGATAGATGCGCACGTGGTTGCCGATCACCGCCGTCTCGCCGATCACCACGCCCGTGCCGTGATCGATGAAAAAGCCCGAGCCGATGCGCGCGCCCGGATGAATGTCGATGCCAGTCTCGCCATGCGCAAGCTCGGCCACGATGCGCGCGAGCAACGGCAACTGGAGCCGGTACAACTCGTGCGCGATGCGATGATGAATCATCACGAGAATGCCGGGATAGCAGAGCAGCACTTCATCGACGCTGCCCGCCGCCGGATCGCCCTGATAGGCCGCGAGGATGTCGCTGTCGAGCAGGCTGCGGATGCGCGGCAGCGTGCCGGCGAACGCGCGTATCGCGTTGCTGGCGCGTGTTTCGATCGCGTGGTCGTCGCGCGGCTGATGCCGCGCCTTGTATTGCAGCTCCAGCTTTGCCTGCGCGAGCAGGCCCTGCAACGCGAAGTCGAGTGCATGCCCGACGTAGAAGTTCTCGCTTTCCTGACGCAGATCGGGCGGGCCGAGCCGCATCGGAAAGAGTGCGCCTTTCAGCGCCCCGACGATGTCGGCGAGCGCCTCGCGCGCGGGAAGCTCGCGCCCGCCCGGCTCCAGCGAGCGCTTCTGCACTTCCCGCCACTGCTGGCGGACCGTCTGAAGCGATTGGACGATGTCGTCGATGTCGAATACAGCCACAGTGCAGTCCTTTGGATTTGATTGGTCGTCTGCTTCAATCCTGAACCCAGGGCAAGCCGAGATAGCGCCAGCCGTTCTGCGTGCCGCGCCGCTGTTGCTCGTCCAGTTCGCCTTCGAATCCTTCGCTCACGTTGAATGCATGCGCAAAGCCGGCTTTCGTCGCGGCTTCGGCGGCCGCCGCCGAGCGCTTGCCGCTGCGGCACAAGAGCAGCACGATTGCATCCTTGCCGGTCTTCGCTTCCAGTTCGCGCACGAAGCGCGGATTGCGGGTAAGGCTCGTGCCCGTCGCCCACGCGACGTGCAGGCTTTCGGGCACCTGTCCCACGAATTTGCGTTCTTCGACGGTGCGCACGTCGACCAGCACGGCGTCGCCTGCCTGCACGAGCGCCCATGCGTCGGCCGGCGCTACGCTGCCTGCATAAGGCAGATGCGCCCCGACGCCTGCTTCGCGTGCCGCCTCCAGCACCGGATGAATCACACGTTCCTGTACTTCGTCAGTCATGACGTCTCCGTATCTTCGTTTCGTCACAGAAGCGATGGCGTCTATAGCCATCACGCTCGACTATGCGAGACACGGGCGCGAATCAGAACCAAGCATTTTTCATTTGCAAATGACGACTTGCTTTGGACCGATTGCAGGCAGGGAACGATGGAAGAAGAACTGCGTCGACGACGCGTTGCTACGCGTCCACGCCGACGAGGGCGCGCAAGATGGCCGGCTGGCCAATGCGCAAAGAGACCGCCCAGAATAGCGAGCATGTATGCACGCCCGCTTCGCCCACGAGGCGATATGAACGCAGATGCCGCTACCTTCGCCGACGTCCGCGAAGAATTTCGTGGCCGGCATACACCGAGATGAAAACGCCGATCAGCAAGGCCGCGACGCCGAGCGACTGGTCGACGTTGTCGGGCCATGCCAGCTTGCCGTAGCACCAGAGCGCCACGCCCAGCGCCGTCATGATCGCGCCGAACACCAGTTCCCACGCGGGTCCTGTCGCCGATGAACTGATCCGGTGCGCCATCTTCATCCCTACTCCTCGTGACGGCGGCAGACGCCGCCCTTTTAGCGCGGGCCGTGGCCCGCGCGAATATCGAAGGCGCCGCCCGTTTGCCGCGCGCCGGTCGTGACGCGCCCCTTGCCGGGCAGGAGCGGGAACACCAGCTCCGCGAAGCGATACGCCTCCTCCAGATGCGGATAGCCCGACAGCACGAAGCTGTCAGCGCCCGCCTCCGTATATTCCCGCAGACGCGCCGCCACCGTCTGTGCGTCGCCGACCAGAGCCGTGCCCGCGCCGCCGCGCACGAGCCCGACGCCCGCCCACAGGTTCGGGCTGATTTCGAGCCGGTCGCGCCGGCCGCCGTGCAACTCCGCCATGCGACGCTGGCCGACCGAGTCCATCTTCGCGAAGTTCTGTTGCGATTGTGTGATGTCTTCGTCGGTGAGGCGGCTGATCAGCGAATCGGCGGCGGCCCAGGCTTCGTCGCTGGTCTCTCGCACGATCACGTGCAGACGCACGCCGCAGCGCAGCGTGCGGCCACGGCGCGCGGCGCGCTCGCGCACATCGGCGAATTTCGCGGCGACGGCGGCGGGCGGCTCGCCCCAGGTGAGATAGGTATCGACGTGCTCGGCCGCGATCTCGTGCGCCGCCTCCGACGAACCGCCGAAGTAAAGCGGCGGGTACGGCTTCTGCACGGATTCATGGAAGTTCTTCGCGCCTTTCACGCGCACGTGCTTGCCGTCGAAATCGATCGATTCGCCTGTGAAAAGCCTGCGCCATACGCCGAGGAATTCGTCTGCGTATTCGTAGCGCGCTTCGTGATCGAGAAAGACGCCATCGGCGGCGAGTTCGGTCGCATCGCCGCCCGGCACGACGTTGAGCAGCAGCCGGCCGCCCAGCGCCTCGTCGAGCGTGGCGGCCTGACGCGCGGACGCCGTGACATTACCGAGCGAAGTGCGCAGCGCGACCAGCAGCTTGATGCGGCGCGTGACCGGCGCGAGACTCGCGGCGGTCACCCACGGATCGAGACAACTGCTGCCGGTGGGAATCAACAGGCCGTCGTAGCCGAGTTCATCGGCGGCGACGGCGATTTGCCGCATATAGGCGTTGGTCGGCGCACGGCCGAAATCGGACGCGCCGAGATAGCGCGTATCGCCCGAGGTGGGCAGGAACCAGAAGACATCGAGACTCATCATGCACTCCGAAGCAGCGTGAACCGCGCCGAGTCTAGCGACGCGCGGATGACCGGCTAACCATCGAATGCCGATAAGGATATGCCCAAAGGCGCTAAGAGACGCTTCAGAAAGGCGGAGGCTGGAACAGATCGACTGCACTGCCCATGTTGAAGTATCCGGCCTGGGCGAACAACGCGATGTATTCGAGCCGCTCGGCGCGGCTCGCCTCTTCATCGCGGCGCGGCGTCTCACAGGCGCATGGGTTCATCGCGGGCCGGACTTCGCGCATGCGCCAGTAATGCGTCAGCAATTGCGGCATGGGTCGCTTCCTTCAGTTCTTGAAGGCTTCAATCTAGGCTGCTGCGAGTCGTTTCACAAACGAGCTTTTCTGCGATGCATTCCACTCGATTCATGTACGGCGGGCGAGGGAAGCAAATGCATATGACACCGATTGCGATAGCGATATCTCCATTACTACGTTGGTCCGCTTGAGCCTTCGCTCTAGCATCTGAGCTCCTTAAATAACTCCCGATTCCTGTCATGTCCAAAAGCAGAACAACCGCCGATCGTCGCGCTTTCCTGTCCCTCTCCGTC
The DNA here is from genome assembly GCF_001544915.2 of Caballeronia pedi. Taxonomy (GTDB): domain Bacteria; phylum Pseudomonadota; class Gammaproteobacteria; order Burkholderiales; family Burkholderiaceae; genus Caballeronia; species Caballeronia pedi. The sequence continues at coordinate 7,735 of NZ_FCOE02000053.1, forward strand.
CGCGCCGCTGCGAGCGCCGCTGCATTCGCCGCGATGCCCGCATCGTTTGCGCAGCAAGGCGCGTCGGGACAAGCGCGCGTGCTTCGTGTCGGCAACCAGAAAGGCTATCTGAATCTGCTCAAGGGACGCGGCACGCTGGAGAAACGGCTGGCCCCGCTCAACGTATCGGTGAGCTGGACGGAGTTCTCCGCCGGCCCGGTGCAACTGGAAGCGCTCAACGTCGGCTCGATCGATTTCGGCGATGTCGGCGAAGCGCCGCCCATCTTCGCGCAGGCCGCGGGCGCGCCGCTCGCCTACGTCGCGGCGACGCCGGCGCGGCCGCGCTCCGAAGCCGTGATCGTGCCCGCGCAATCGTCCATCCGGAGCGTGGCGGATCTGAAGGGCAAGCGCGTGGCGCTGAACAAGGGCAGCAACGTTCACTACTTTCTCGCGAAGCTGCTGCATCAGCATGGCCTTCGATATGGCGACGTCGAGCTGGCCTTTCTCGCGCCCGCCGATGCGCGCGCCGCGTTCGAGCGCGGCTCCATCGACGCGTGGGTCATCTGGGACCCGTTCTTCGCCGCCGCGCAGAAGACGCTGGATGCGCGCATCGTGGCGGATGCGAGCGGTGTCGTCGGCAATCGCGCGTACTACTTTTCATCGCAGAGTTATGTGGCGAAGAATTCCGATGTGATTCGCATCGTCATCGAGGAAATCAAGGCGGTCGATCAATGGGGCAAGCAGCATCCCGACGAACTCGCGAGCGAGCTCGCGCGGCTGTGGGGCTTGCCGAAGCCGGTCGTCGAGCTTGCGGTGAGCCGGCAGGTGTTCGGCACCGAGGCCATTACACGCAGCATCATCAATGAACAGCAACAGATCGCGGATACCTTCGTCGAGCTAGGCCTGATACCGAAGCACGTCGATGTGCTCAAGGCGGCGCCGCCCGATCTCGCCTGAAGCACGTGCGCCGGCTCAGCCGCCGGCGCGCCCGGACTTGCCGCGCTGATCGATCCAGAGCCGGGCCCAGCGCGCCGCATACGCGATGGCATGATCGGCTTCGAAAAAGTAGTCGAGCGCATCGAACGTATGCGATGCGCGACTCTCCGGCGTAGCGCTCTCGATGATCAGATTCGCCGCGTACAGACCGCTCGGCAAAGCGTACGCGGACGGCGCCACGTCATATCCCTTGTATCGCATGAGGGTGTTCCAATGTCGTCCCAAGCGCTCAATGCTAGGGGCCTGCGCACGCTTCCCCAACCAATGCTTTGACGAAAGCAAATCAGCGGCGGCATCAGTTGATCATCACATCGCGCTGCGTGAATTGCGATGTATCGCATAAATTGTTCGGATTACAAATGACTGAATAGAACGATTACACATGAGAAATCGATCGTTCGACTTCAGTAAGCGCGACCGTAAGATCGGCTTCCCCAAAAACTCGTGGTTAACACGTACAAGGAAGTCAATGAAACGAGTCGCACTCGCCGGCGCTACCGGCATTCTGGTCACTCTTCCGGGCATCGTGCAGGCACAAAGCTCGGTCACGCTGTACGGGCTCATCGACGCGGGTATCGCCTATACGAACAATCAGCGCGGCGCGCACAACTTTCAGGCGACGAGCGGCAAGCTCAACGGCAGCCGCTGGGGCCTGAAGGGCGTCGAGGATCTGGGCGGCGGCTACAGGACGGTCTTCACGCTCGAAAGCGGCTTTCGCGTGAACGACGGCACGCTTGCACAGGGCGGCCGCGAATTCGGGAGGCAGGCGTTCGTGGGCGTCGCGAAGACCGGCGTGGGCACGCTCACCTTCGGACGTCAATACGATCCGAACACGGACCTCGTCGCCGCGTACGCGGGTCCGGGCTTCTGGTCTCCGTCCACGCACGTCGGCGACAACGACAATCTGAACCAGACCTTCCGCATCAACAATGCCGTGAAGTTTCGCAGCGACACAATCGCCGGGTTCAGCGTCGATGCACTCTATGCGTTCAGCAACCAGGCCAACAGCGGCGCGGGCACGGGCTTCGGCAACAACCGGGCGTGGGGTGTGGCGGCGAACTACGTGAACGGGCCGCTTTCCGTCGGCGGCGGCTATGTGCTGCTCGATCATCCGAACGTCGCATCGAACACGGCAGGCGCGGTGGGTGGCGCATCGGCCACGACCGGCGATGACTACAGCGGCGCGTTCTTCTACGGCCTGAACAGCGGCGTGGCGCGTCAGCAGATTGCGGTTGCAGGCGCGAACTACGCGCTCGGCGCCGTCGCGACGCTCGGCTTCGCGTTCAGCCACACGCAGCTCGACTACAACGACGGCTCGTCACGCAAGTTCAACAACTACGACGTCAACGCGCGCTACAACCTGACGCCCGCGACGACGCTCGTCGGCGTCTACACGTTCACCGACGGCCGCGCGAACAGCCTGCCCGGCACCGCCGGCGCGACGCTCAAACCGCGCTGGCATCAGTTCACGCTTGGCGTCGACTATGTGCTCTCGAAGCGCACCGATCTGTATCTGTCCGCCGTGTATCAGCTCGCATCGGGCGATGCGTCCACGCGCGTGGGCAGCGGTTATCAAAAGATCGCGGCGATCGCGGACGCGGGCACGCCTTCATCGACGAACCGGCAGGTCGCGGCTTTCGGCGGCGTGCGCGTGCGCTTCTGACGCCGATGGCTTCGTGACTGGCGATTCCACGACTCAGGCCAGCACCGCGTCCTTCGTCGTGATCTTGCGCGGGATCAGCTTGAGTTCGTGGAACGTATCGGCGATGCGTTGCTGCTCGTCGAGAACGGCCGCGTCGATCGGTCGATAGACGTGTTCGTAATGCTGCAAGCCGGTCTGGATCGTGGCGGCGTCGAGCCCCTGAATCGGTGCGAGCTGCGCGGCGGCGACCCCGACGTTCTGCCTGATCCACTGTCCTTCCTTGCCGAGTTCGTCCATCGTGATGGCGATGACGTCCTTGCGCTTTTGCGCGTACTCGCGCTGGCTGAGAAAGAACTGGTGATGACTGGCTACGCCTTGCGCATCGGCCAGCAAACGCGCGTTGCCTTGCGATTGCGCTGCGGCGAGGAACGGGTCCCAGATCGCCCAGGCGTCGATGGCCTGACGCTCGAGCGCCGCGCGCGCATCGGCAGGCGCGAGATAGGCCGGCTGGATATCGCCATAGTCGAGGCCGTGCTTGCGCAGCAGCGCGATGATGAACCAGTGCACGTCCGATCCGCGATTGAAGGCGACCTTCTTGCCCTTCAGGTCGGCGACCGTCTTGATCGGAGAATCCTTCGCGACCACCACGCCTTCTGCGCGCGGCGTCGGCACCTCGTAGGCCGTATAGACGAAGTCCGCGCCAGCGGCCGGCGCGAACACGGGCGGCGCCTCGCCCACATAGCCGAAGTCGATCGCACCGACGTTCAGGCCTTCGAGCAACTGCGGTCCCGCCGGGAACTCGGTCCAGGTGACCTTCACGCCCAGCGGCGCGAGCCGCTTCTCAAGCGTGCCTTTCGCCTTGAGCAGCACGAGCGTGCTCGCAGCCTTCTGATAACCGATGCGAAACTGATCGTCGGCGAACTTCGCCCATGACGGCAAAGCGATGCCGGCCAGCGCGGCGGGAAGCGTGGCGAGGAAGGTCCGGCGGCCCCGCGAGGTCGTTCGATTCATGCTAAAGCGTCCGTGGTGATCAGTGAGAGTGAAGCCGTGCGCGGTCCGCCGCGCGGAGGGCGAGCCATGCTATCCCGCGCGTCGGCAACGGCAAAATGATCTTTCGAGCTAAGCTAAGCAGCGCAAGTCAGAACGCGGCGGATTCGAGCGCGTTTATTCGTTTTACTAAGTATTTTCGATTGACGCGACGATACGCCGCGTGTGCTTCTACGTTAAATCGCGTCCTGCGTCTTCGACGACGCTTCGTGCGCACGCCGCAAGCGCTCGCGGCTGTTCGACAGATGCATCCGCATGGCCGCACGCGCCGCCTCGGGATCGCGGCGCTCGATCGCATCGTAGATGTCTTCATGCTCGCGGTTCACGCGGTCGAGATAGCTGCCCGGATCGTTGTGCGCGAGCGCCGCCGAATTGACGCGCGTGCGCGGAATGATGGTGTTGCCGAGCTGGCTCAGGATGCTGTGGAAATAACGGTTGCCGGTGGCCTTGGCGAGTTCGAGATGGAACGCGACATCGGCGACGACCGCGTTGCCCTCGCCCGCATCGATGAGCCGCTCGAATTCGTCGAGCGCGCGGCGCATCTGCGCGAGGTTTTCATCCGTGCGTCGCATGGCGGCGAGCCCGGCCGCCTCCGCTTCGAGACTGATGCGCAACTCGAGGATCGCCATCACGTCGCGCACCGTGAGATCGCCCGCGGCCTCGATCTGGAAACGGTCCTGATCGCCCGCTTCGAGCACGAAAGTGCCGATGCCGTGACGCGTCTGCACGAGCCGCGCTGCCTGCAGCCGCGAGATGGATTCGCGCACGACCGTTCGGCTCACGCCCAGTTGGGCCATGATTTCCGATTCCGTCGGCAGCTTGTCGCCGGGTTGCAGCGCGCCGCTGCGAATCCGCTCGGACAACTCGGCGACGACTTCCTCGGTGAGATTGCGAGAGCGGCGAAGCGCGCCGGACGCGAGGGCTTGGGACATTGAAGGGCCGATCTTTGATGTGCTCGATGAGCAATTATAGGGCGCGGGACAGCTTGTACGATGACTATCGACTTCAGATCGAATTTGCGGCGGCACCCGTGCGTCATTTAGAAGCAGCACTCGCTGTACTGGCGATATCGAATCGGCCCCGGCGCGGATACGCATCGGGCTGCTTTGACCATGATGGAAAACCCCCGCGAAATCATGCGATTAGGGACAAAACAAACCGTTGATAAACCGTCTGTTGCGGCGTAAAGTTGAAGTACCGCATGAAGTGAAACCGCGCCAGCCAGACGGCATACGCCGCACGCGGGCGGTCGCAGTTCGTCTGGAACAATGCAGGTTCGCTTTATCGGCCGGCTCGCGAATCCATGTCCGCATCCGTTGGATTCGCCATCTTCTCGCGCACTCGCGGGCCAGAATCAGCGGTTCACCGGCTCGTCGCCGCGCGTGTCTATGCGCTACACCACGCGGCTTGCGCCTCTCGCGCGTCTCGCTCATCGATCAGGCGGCTGCCGGTGCATCTCCGTATTCACATTCGCCGGATTCGCGGCGATACTGAGGCGCGGCATCGAAGTTGGCAGGCAAGGAGACGAGCAAATGATGCGTGAAGTCAGTGGAGCGTTCTTTGGCTCCCGTAAGCTGGACGAAGCACTGGAAGATCTACGCGCGGAAGGCATCGCGGGCGACCGGGTCCGCCTCGCGAACATGAGCGGCTTTGCCGACTTCCGTGCATCGCAGACACAGAATGCCGCCTTGCAGACGCAATGGATCACGGCGGAATATGCGGGCCACGGCGAACATCTCGGCGTTGTCGATACGCACGACTATCCGTTCGGCCTCGACGTTTCCGGCGACGACATCCTCCCCTCGTTCGGCGCCGACGGCGGCGATGCGGACGCGGTGTGCGGGGTCACGCGCGTGATCGTCAGCATTCGCGACGACGCGGAGATGCGTGCGGTCTGCGACATCTTCTCGCGACTCGGCACCGACGATATCGACGTGGAAGGCGCGACGGTCTGATTCGCGCCGATTGAACCTCGCGAAGGCGCACGTTCCTCGTCGCGTGCGCCCCCATCTTTCGCCCTGACGCGCCGCCCTCCCTCTCAACGCACAAGCCTTGCCTCGCCTCGGCTTGCATTTCGCATTCAAGATGCATAACGCAAAATGCCATCGGGTATATGGCATGCTGCATGCAAATCTTCGCCCTCCGACGCCGCCATATCGGCCCTGCTCATGGATGTCCGCAAAAATACCCGCAAATCAGCCGCTCACGACGAAAGCGCGGCCCCGTCGCGCGCCGGCTTCGTCCGTGTGCGCGGCGCGCGTGAGCACAATCTGAAGAACGTCGATGTCGACGTGCCGCGCGATGCGCTCGTCGTCTTCACCGGCGTATCGGGTTCCGGCAAATCGTCGCTGGCATTCGGCACGCTCTACGCCGAAGCGCAGCGGCGCTATTTCGAGTCGGTCGCGCCGTATGCGCGGCGTCTCATCGAACAGGTCGGTGTGCCGCAGGTCGACTCCATCGAGGGCTTGCCACCCGCCGTCGCGCTTCAGCAGCAGCGTGGCGCGCCGAATGCGCGTTCGTCGGTCGGCAGCGTGACGACGCTTTCGAGCCTCGTGCGCATGCTCTACTCGCGCACCGGCAGCTATCCGCCGAAGCAGCCGATGCTCTACGCCGAAGATTTCTCGCCGAACACGGTTCAGGGCGCGTGCCCCGTGTGTCACGGCCTCGGACGCGTCTACGAAGTCACCGAAAAGTCGATGGTGCCCGACGACTCGCTGACGATCCGCGAGCGCGCCGTCGCCGCCTGGCCGCCTGCGTGGCACGGGCAGAATCTGCGCGACATCCTCGTGACGCTCGGCTATGACGTCGATACACCGTGGCGCGACTTGCCGAAGAAGGACCGCGACTGGATTCTCTTCACCGAAGACCAGCCGACGGCGCCGGTCTACGCCGGACTCACGCCGAAGGAAACGCAGGCGGCGTTGAAGCGCGGCGCGGAACCGAGCTATCAGGGCACCTTCACCGGCGCGCGCCGTTACGTGCTGCATACCTTCGCGCACACGCAAAGCGCGCTCATGAAAAAGCGCGTGTCGCGCTTCATGATTGGCAGCGATTGCCGCGCGTGTCACGGCAAGCGGCTCAAGAAGGAGGCGCTGTCCGTGACCTTCGCGGGCCTCGATATCGCCGAATTCGCGCGCTTGCCGCTCAACCGTCTCGCCGATCTGCTCGGGCCCATCGCGCGCGGCGAGTGGCCCGATGACGACGGCGCGCCAGCTTCGCCGCTCGCGAAGAAAGACCGGATCGCGGCCACCGCCAAGCGCGTCGCGGCAGGCGGCTCGGCGCACAAGGCCGCGCCGGACGTGCGCCGCACCGCGAACCTCTCCAGCGAGAAACGCGCCGCCGCCGAGCGCATCGCCGCTGAACTGCTGGAGCGGCTCGCCACGCTGATCGATCTCGGCCTCGGTTATCTGTCGCTCGACCGCGCGACGCCCACGCTGTCCTCCGGCGAACTGCAACGTCTGCGACTCGCTACGCAGCTCGCGTCGCAACTCTTCGGCGTCGTGTACGTGCTCGACGAACCCTCCGCGGGCCTGCATCCCGCCGACAGCGAAGCGCTCTTCGCCGCCTTGCTACGCCTGAAGGCCGCGGGCAATTCGCTCTTTGTCATCGAGCACGATCTGCATACGATGCGCCGGGCGGACTGGCTCGTCGATGTCGGTCCGGAGGCGGGCGAGCGCGGCGGTCACGTGCTGTACAGCGGGCCGCCCGACGGCCTCGCATCGATCGAGGAATCGCAGACGCGCAAGCATCTGTTCGCGCCGAAGCAGACGATCGCACGCGCCACGCGCGAGCCGCGCGGCTGGCTGCGGCTCGAAGGCATCACGCGCAACAACCTGCATGGCATCGACGCCGCGTTTCCGCTCGGCGCCTTCACGGCGGTCACGGGCATATCGGGATCGGGCAAGTCGAGCCTCGTGAGTCAGGCGCTGCCCGAGCTCGTCGCGCAACGGCTCGGGCGCGCGCTCGACGACACGGAGGAAGACGAACAGGACCCGCTCTTCACGCCAGCGGCTGCATCGGCTGACGGACGCATCGTCGAAGGGATGGAAACGATCCGGCGTCTCGTGCGTGTCGATCAGAAACCGATCGGCCGCACGCCACGCTCGAACCTCGCGACCTATACGGGCCTTTTCGATCACGTGCGCAAGCTGTTCGCGAATACGCCCGCCGCACGCAAGCGCCGCTACGGCGCGGGGCGTTTCTCGTTCAACGTCGCGCAAGGGCGCTGCCCGACATGCGAGGGCGAAGGCTTCGTCAGCGTCGAACTGTTGTTCCTGCCGAGCGTCTATACGTCCTGCGCGACGTGTCAGGGCTCGCGTTACAACCCGCAGACGCTGGAAATCGAATGGCAAGGCAAGAACATCGCGGATGTGCTCGACATGAGCGTCGACGCCGCTTGCGCTTTCTTCGCCGATGAACCGAACGTGATGCGCGCGCTCGCCGTATTACGCGATATCGGACTGGGTTATCTGCGGCTCGGGCAGCCCGCGACGGAGCTTTCGGGCGGCGAAGCGCAGCGCATCAAGCTCGCGACGGAACTTCAGCGAGCGCATCGAGGCGATACGCTCTATATCCTCGATGAACCCACGACGGGCCTTCACCCCGCCGACGTCGACCGGCTGATGACGCAATTGCATGGGCTCGTGGATGCGGGCAATACCGTGGTCGTCGTGGAGCATGACATGCGCGTTGCATCGCTGTCCGATTGGGTCATCGATATCGGTCCCGGCGCGGGTGAGGATGGCGGCAGGATCGTGGTCGCGGGTGCGCCGTCGAGCGTCGCGAAGTTTGCTTCCAGTAGAACGTCCACTTATTTGCGGGACGCCATGAATCTTTAGGTCCATCTAATACAACCCGACCCATCGCCACACATGAAACCGTGCGATACCGATCAATTCATGCAACGCGCTGTCCGCATCGAACCATCCCCTCCTGTGCGGTACCCACCACGTTCTTGGAACCCGAATAAAGGCGACCGCCGGTTGAGGATGAAGGTCGAAAGCATCGAAAGCGAGCAATGCACGCCGCATATGCAAAGACGACGTAATCAGCACTGAAGCATCGTATTGCCGCGCGCGCAGTATCTTCTCCGTATTGCGGGCGTTCTCGTAGGTATCGAGACTCTCGTTCTCCAGAATCAGGTCGGCGCGCTTCACGCCGGCATCGACGAGCAAGCCGCCGTATAAATCCGCCTCGCTCTGTTCATGATGTTGCGGATTGCCTCCGCTCATAAGCACGAAGCATTGCCTCTCCGTTTCGACGCAGCGTTTATAAAGCGATGCCGCGAGTTCGACGCGCGTCATCGAATCGCCCTTCGGCACTAGACGCCTATGCCGGTCATACCAGGTCCCACCGCCAAGCACGATGATTGCCGTACGCGCGCCGAGCTTCGGCTCGATCATGGAACCGTAGCCATGATTCGCAAGCCGCACGAGCGGACCGGGCAACCAACTCCCTAGCAGCCAGAACACGACACCCGCAGCGAGAATAACGGCGATGCGTCGCCTCTTCCACGCGATGGCCAACACAGCAAATGTCACCAATAAAACTGTCAGTATCAATTACCTCACCCCGTTCAATAAGTTTTCAAACACCTTTCGACCTGCGCATAGTTTTTGCAAGGTCCACTTCGCAAAAGAAGCAGGAGTTACCTGCATCGCCGCAACCCGCGCCCCGCGTCAGTTCGAATGATGCCGTTACTTCGCAGCATGCTTGATATCGCACAAAGCGCCGGATTCTCATCGAAGCCAACCGTGCGGCATCGCACGGACGCAGGGGCCTCGTAATTCGTTAAATACGATCAAACGAGAAACAAGACAGTAACGCGCGAGGGCGCTTGCAAAGGCGTCTTCACGAGACGCGAACAACAATACTGACTTTGAGTCCCGGAGCACTGCGGCATTCGATAAGAATTCATCGCCGCACTCCGGATTAGCTGCACCGTTGGCCGGGTACAAGGGAAAACATACACAATGAAAACTGAATTGCGTCGCATCCTCGCCGAGTCCGCTCGTCTCGACGTGCCTATCGACACGCTCGCCGACGGCGACGATCTCTATGCCGCAGGTCTCTCCTCGCTCGCCACGGTACACGTGATGCTCGCGATCGAAGACGAATTCGGCATCGAGATTCCCGATCACATGCTTACGCGCCGCCTGTTCTCGAGCGTCGATTCGCTCGCGTCCGCCGTCGACGAATTGCGTCGTCAGCAGCAGGCGGCAGCATGAACGCGCCCGCTCAGGAGCTGGAAATAGCCGAGCTTGCGCAAAGCGTGCACGCGCGCGGCGAAAGCGAGCTGATCGAAGCCGCGAAGCGCGTCGCGGCCATTGCTGCGAAACACGCCGATGCAGTGGACCGCGAGGCGCGCTTTCCCGCAGAAGCGATCGCCGCGATGCGCGATGAACGCCTCTTCTCGGCGATGATCCCGAAAGCGTATGGCGGCGATGGCCTCTCGCTCACCGGCGTCGCGCGCTTGTGCGAAGCGCTGGCGCAAGGCTGCGCATCCTCCGCGATGATCTACGCGATGCATCAGAGCCAGGTCGTGTGCATCGTCGAGCATGGCGTGAACGTCGCGTGGCAGCGCGATTTCCTCGCGCGCATGGTCAACGAGCAGTTGCTGCTCGCATCGGCGACATCGGAAGAGAACATCGGCGGCAACATGCGTACCAGCGCATGCGCGGTCGATCTCGTCGATAACGCGTTTCGCATCGAGAAGCTCGCGCCGACCATTTCCTACGGCAAGTATGCCGACTGCATTCTCGTGACGGCTCGCCGTCATCCGGATGCGCCGCCTTCGGATCAGGTGCTGATCGTCGCTCCCCGCGATACCTTCACGCTCGAACAGCGCGGCACGTGGGACACGCTCGGCATGCGCGGCACGTGCAGCGAAGGGCATCGTCTCGTCGCGAGCGGCATGGCCGAACAGATCCTGCCGACGCCGTTCTCGAAGATCGCCGACGAAAGCATGCTGCCGGTATCGCATACCTTGTGGTCGTCAGTATGGTGCGGGATCGCGAGCGACGCGGCCAACCGCGCGCATCAGTTCTTCCGCAATCAGGCGCGTGGCAAACCCGCGTTGCCGCCTTCGGCTGCGCGGCTCTCGCAAGTGCTCACGCTCATCAAGATGATGCAGGCGCGTCTGCGCGAATCGCTCGCCAATGTCGAGGCCGCGCAGACCGAACGCGCGGCGCGCAAGGCGAGCCAGAGCAATGACGATGACGCGCCGCTCGCGGCGTCGATCGGCATCAACGCGGATCTGAACATGCTCAAGCTGGCGATTTCGCAATCGGCGGTGCATGTCGTGCAGGAGACGCTGATGATCTGCGGCATGGCCGGTTACAAGAACGACACGCCGTTCAGCGTGGGGCGCCATCTGCGCGATCTGCATTCCGCCCCGCTCATGATCAGCAACGACCGCATCGAATTGAACACGGCGAATCTGCTGCTTGCTCAGCGCGCCGCAACGGGAACCATTTGACGATATGAACATGCCGACGGAACAGGCCGCCATGATGCAGGCCGAAGCACAAGCACAATCACAAGAGACTCGGGCACCGTACGACAAATCGGACCTGACCTTGCGCGATCGCCTGATCGAAGCCGGGATTCTGCTCGACACGGGCGAAGACGGTCTCTACGGCCGCAGCGAAGTATTCGAGGATGTCGTCGAGCGTCTCAATCAGGCGATCACGATGCTCGGCGCGGATCAAAAAGCGGAAGTGCTGCGCTTCCCGCCCGCGATGCGCCGCCGCGACTTCGAGGACAGCGAGTATCTGAAGAGCTTCCCGAATCTCGCGGGCACGATCCACTCGTTCCAGGGCACTGACCGCGGGCATCATCGCCTGCTCGAAGCGCTCGACAAGATCGTGCATATCGGCGAGGAAGAAGAGCGTTCCGACGACTGGATGGATCAGCAAAAGCCCACGCGCCTCGTGCTCACGCCGGCCGCCTGCTACCCGATCTATCCGCTCGTCGCGAAGCGCGGCAAGCTCGCCGAAGACGGCGCGACCTTCGATGCGTTCTCGTACTGCTTCCGTCACGAGCCGTCCATCGATCCGGGCCGCATGCAGATGTTCCGCATGCGCGAGTACATTCGCGTAGGAAGCCCCGAGCAGGTGATGGAGTTCCGTCAGAAGTGGATCGAGCGCGGCTCGCTGCTCGTGAATCTGCTCGCACTGCCCTTCGAGATCGATCTCGCCAACGATCCGTTCTTCGGTCGCGGCGGCATGATCGTCGCGGATAGCCAGCGCGCGCAGCAGCTCAAGTTCGAACTGCTCGTGCCGGTCGCCACGCCCGACCGTCCGACCGCGTGCCTCTCGTTCAACTATCACCAGGACCACTTCGGCGAGCTGTGGCACATCAGCCAGGCCGACGATCAGGTCGCGCATACCGCGTGTGTCGGATTCGGCATGGAGCGCACGACGCTCGCGCTGTTCCGTCATCACGGTCTCGATGTCAAAGCGTGGCCCGAGCAAGTGCGTCAGTTGCTCTGGGGCGACAAGGCGCCGCTCATCGAGCAAGGTCTCGCCAGCCTGGGCAGCGAAGCATGAACGCACCCTCGCCGGCAGAAGCCGTGACTCAAGCGCCCGCATCCGCGGACGGCGAGTTTCGTCAGCACGCGCTGCATCGCGAAGAGCGCGTGTGGCTGGAGACGAACTGCTACGTCGACTTGTGGATCGAACTGCTGAACCACTATGGCTGCGATCCGCATGCGGCGCTCGGCTTCACGGTGACGCAGGCGTTCGAGGGCGATCAGTTCACGTTCCCGAAGTTCTCGCTCGACGATATCGCGCGGCTCTACGGCCTGCAGGCCCAGGAGCTCGCGATCTACGACACGCTGGAAGCGCACGTGCGTGAGCAGACGCGGCGCGGGCAGATGGTGGTGGCCGAGATGGACTCGTACTATCTGCCCGATACGCGCGCGACCGCGTACCGGCAGACGCATACGAAGACGACCATCGCCATCGACAAGATCGATACCGATGCGAAGCGCATCACGTACTTCCATAACGCGGGCTACTTCGCGTTGTCGGGCGAAGACTACGATGGCGTGTTCCGTCTGCTGCCCGGCCTCGCAAGCGATGTGCACGCGCTCTTCCCTTACGTCGAGTTCGTGAAGCGCGCGCGCGCACCGCTGCAAGGCCAGGCGATGGTGCAACGCTCGGTCGAACTGCTCGCGTTGCGGCTCGTGGAGCACCCCGCGACGAACCCGGTCGCGCAATGGCGTGCAGCATTTCCCGAGCACTTGCGCGCGATGCTCGAACGCGACCCTGCGTACTATCACCTCTACACGTTCAACGTGATGCGTCAGCTCGGCTCGAACTTCGAGTTGCTGTCGAAGTATCTCGGCTGGCTGAACCGGCACGGCGTGGAAGTGGCGAGCGAGATTCAAGCGAACGCGCAGTCCATCGCCAGCGAAGCGATGGTCATGCAGTTCCGTCTCGCGCGCGCACGCATGCGCTCGCGCATCGATCCGTGCGAGGACTGTCTCGAATCGATGCAGGCTGCCTACGACAGAGTCATCGAGCCGCTCGCCGCGCGCTTTCTCTGAACGCCGAAGCCGCGCTGTCAACGCGCGGCTTCGGTGTCGTTCATCGGATTCCATCAACGAGGAAGGTTCATGCAGGTCTTGTCCGCGCACGCGCCGCGGCGTCTGTCCGAAGGCTGGCAGTGCGTGAGCACGCCCGCGGGCGCATGCGCCACGCCCGCATCGCTCGATACGTTCGCGCAGTGGATCGACGCGCCCGTGCCCGGCACGATCGCATCGGCCTTGCGTGCGTCGGGCGTGAGCGATGAAGCGCTCGCACAACCGTTCGCGCACGCGGATCACTGGTATCGCGTGAAGCTCTCGGGAAACGGCAAGCGCCGTTTGCGCTTCAACGGACTCGCGACCATCGCGGAGATATGGCTCGACGATCGCAAGCTGTTAGATACCGATTCGATGTTCGTCGCGCATGATCTCGATGTCGATCTGAACGGCGATCACATGCTGCATCTGTGCTTTCGCTCGATCGCGCCCGCGCTCGCGGCAAAACGTGGACGCGCGCGCTGGCGTCCGAAGCTCGCGCAACCGGCGACGCTGCGCAACGTGCGCACGACGCTGCTCGGGCATATGTCCGGATGGTGCCCGACGATTCAACCGGCGGGGCCGTGGCGCGCAATCGAATTGATCGGCGAATCGCGTAGCTGCATCGACAACGTGGACATGCAGACGCGCATCGATGGAAACGACGGCCTTCTGGATATCGCCGTGCGCTTCTTTCATGCGCAAGAACACACGCCGGTCACGCTGCAATGCGGCGAAACGCAAGCCACTTTGAAATGGCAGGACGCGCATACGCTCACGGGCCAGGTGCGCGTGCCGAACGTGCGTGCGTGGTTTCCGCATACGCACGGTGAGCCGTCGCTTTACGCCGTGAAGCTCGGCGATATCGCGCTCGGCGACGTCGGCTTTCGAACGATCGAAGTCGATCGTGGCGCGGATAACAAGGGCTTTCAGCTCGTCGTGAATGGCGTGCCCGTGTTCGCGCGCGGCGCGTGCTGGACCTCGGCCGATATCGTCGCACTCGATGCGCCGCGCGAAAAGCTCGACAGCATCTTCAGGCTGATGCGCGACGCTGGCCTCAACATCGTTCGCGTGAGCGGCATCACGCTTTACGAATCCGACACCTTCTACGAACTCGCCGACAAGCACGGCGTACTCGTATGGCAGGACTTCGCGTTCGCGAACTTCGACTATCCCGACGACGAAACCTTTCGCGGCAGCGTGCAGCGCGAAGCCGAGCAATTTCTCACGCGCACGCGCCGCTTCGCGTCGCTTGCGGTACTGTGCGGCGGAAGCGAAGTGCATCAGCAGGCGGCGATGCTCGGCCTGCCTTTCGACGCGTATCAGCAACGCCTCTTCACCGAACTCTTGCCGAATGCGATCGCCGCGCGGCGGCCTGATGTCGCGTATGTCGTGAATTCGCCGAGCGCGGCGCCCGGCGACACTGAATCGATGCCCTTCAACACTCGCGGCGGCATCACGCATTACTATGGCGTGCCCGCCTATCAGCGCTCGTTCGATGACGTCCGTCGCGCGCAAGTGCGTTTCGCGTCCGAGTGCCTCGCCTTCGCGAACGTCCCCGATGATGTCGCGTTGCGCGCGATCCCGAACCCGCGTGCGCACGAACCGCGCTGGAAAGCAGGCGTGCCGCGCGATCCCGGCTCCGCATGGGATTTCGACGATGTGCGTGAGCACTACATGCACTCGCTCTATCGTCTGGATGTGCCGCGTCTGCGTTATGAAAATCCCGAGCGATACCTGGAACTCTCACGCGCAGTCGTTGCGGATGTGATCGGCGCGGTGTTCTCGGAATGGCGTCGCGAGGGATCAACTTGCGCGGGCGGCATCGTATGGAATCTGCTCGATGTGCGGCCGGGCGCGGGCTGGGGCGTGATCGATGTGCTCGGCGTACCGAAGAGTGCGTTGCATGGACTCGCACGCGTGTTGCAGCCCGTGCAGGCGCTGATTCTGGATGAAGGACTCGATGGCCTCGACGTGCATCTCGTCAACGAAACCGCGCGCGAAATTCGGGCACGCGTCGAACTCGTCTGTCTGCGTGATGGCGCGGTGAAGGTCGCGGGCGGCTCGCGCGATCTCGTGTTGCAGCCGCGCAGCGTGCAGCGCGTGTCGTCGAATGCGCTGATCGGCGCGTTCTTCGATATTGCGTATGCGTACCGCTTCGGCCCGCGTGCGCACGATGCGACGCATGTCGTGCTGCGCGATACGGACACGGGCGCGGTGCTATCGGAAGCGTTTCATTTTCCCGATCCGTCGGTTGGCGAGCGGCGCGATATCGGCCTGCATGTCGCCGTCGAGAAAGATGACGACGGCTGGAGTCTCGTCGTCGGAACGGATCAGCTTGCGCGCTGGGTGCATGTCGTCGATCCGAACTACTACGCGCGGATCGACTGGTTTCATCTCGCGCCGGGCAGCACGCGGCGCATTCCGCTCGTTGCGCGGCACGCGAACGTACGCGCCGCGCCCGAGGGCGATGTGTCCGCGATCAACGCGATCCGCAGCGCGGCGTATCGCGCTCGATGAAACTCACGCACGCGCGCCGATCTCGGCTTCCTGCGCGGTCCATCCCGCGACCCGATCGCTCAGCGTCAATCCGAGGCCCGGCCGCGTCGGCACGATCATGCGGCCGTCGCGCGTTTCGAGCCGTTCGTTGAACAAAGGTTCGAGCCATTCGAAATGCTCGACCCACGGCTCGCGCGGATAGCACGCCGCGAGATGGACGTGCAGTTCCATCGCGAAGTGCGGCGCGAGCATCAGACCCGCATGATCCGCGAGCGCCGCCACCTTCAGGAACGGCGTGATGCCGCCGACGCGCGGCGCATCCGGCATCAGGTAATCCGCGCCGCGTTGCCGGATGAAGTCCCAATGCTCGGACACGCTCGTCAGCATCTCGCCGGTCGCGATCGGCGTATCGAATTGCGCGGCGAGTGCAGCGTGGCCTTCGGCGTCGTAACAATCGAGCGGCTCTTCGATCCAGATCAGATTGAACTGCTCGAACGTTCGGCACATGCGCTGCGCGGTCGGACGGTCCCATTGCTGGTTTGCATCGACCATCAGCGGGAAGCTGTCGCCGAGATGCTTGCGCACGGTCGCGACGCGATGAATATCGAGCGCGCAATCCGGCTGGCCCACTTTCAGCTTGATCCCGCCGATGCCCTTCTCGCGCGACGCGTCCGTGTTCACGAGCAGTTGATCGAGCGGTGTATGCAGAAAACCGCCCGACGTGTTGTAGCAGCGCACGGAATCGCGATGCGCGCCGAGTAGCTTCGCGAGCGACAGATTCGCGCGCTTCGCCTTCAGATCCCACAACGCGACGTCGAATGCGCCGATTGCCTGCGCGGCCATGCCACTGCGCCCCACCGATGCGCCCGCCCACGCCAGTTTGTCCCACAGGCGCGCGATATCGCTCGGATCTTCACCGATCAGCACCGGCGCGATTTCCTTCGCATGCGCGAACTGGCCGGGACCGCCCGCCCGCTTCGAATAGCTGAAACCGAGGCCGCGATGACCGTCGGCCGTTTCGATCTCGACGAACAGCATCGCGATTTCCGTCATCGGCTTCTGACGGCCCGTCAGCACCTTGGCGTCGCTGATCGGATTGGCGAGCGGAAGAAAGGTCGACGCGATGCGAATCCACTTGATCTGATCGTGCGATGTTCCGTTGATGAGCGAGGTCGTGTTCATGAAGCGTGTCCTTTGAAGAAGTGAGTGCGTGCGCGTTCAGCTGCCGTGGCGCGGTTCGAGTGTTGCGGGCGCGCTGCGCTCGCCGGATGCGCCGTCGCGCTCGTCCGGGTCGAGCCGCTGCAGCTTGCCGACAATCACGAGATACGCGAACGCGCCGATTAGCGAGAGCGACGCGATATAGGTCAACGCGACTTCGAACGAGCCGGTCTCTTTGATCATCCAGCCGATCGCGAGCGGCGTGACGATGCTCGCCAGATTGCCGCAGAAGTTGAAGATGCCGCCGCTGATGCCCATGGCGTGCTTCGGCGATACATCGCCGACGATGCACCAGCCGAGATTGCCCACGCCCTTCGCGAAGAACGCGATCGACATCACGAGGATCACGACGGAGGTCGACTGCACATAGTTCGCGACGACGATCGAACTGGACAGCACGAGGCCGAAGATGATCGGCGTCTTGCGCGCGGCGGTGAGCGAGAAGCCGCGCTTCAACATCCAGTCCGACCACACGCCGCCGATCAATCCGCCGACGCAACCCGCAATCGCCGGCAACGCCGCGACCAGACCGACCTTGAGGATCGACATGCCCTTCGCTTCGATCAGATAGGTGGGGAACCACGTCAGAAAGAACCAGGTGATCGACGTGAGACAGAACTGGCCGATGTAGATGCCGATCATCATGCGGTTCGCCGCAATCGCGCTGACCTGTTTCCACTTGAACGGCTGCGGGCTGTCGCCCATTTTCGGCAGACCGCCGCCCGCCGCGATGTAATCGAGTTCGGCCGCATTCACGCGATGATCGCGCTGCGGCTCGCGCACCGCCTTGAGCCACCACAAGCCGATCAGAATGCCGACCGCGCCCGTCGTATAGAACACGTAATGCCAGCCCCACGCGCTGACCGTGTAGGTCATGATCGGCGTGAAGACGGCAAGCGCGAAGTACTGCGCAAGCTGAAAGACGGACGTAGCGAGACCGCGCTCGGCGCTCGGAAACCACATCACCGTGAGGCGGCTGTTGCACGGAAACGCGGGCGATTCCGCGATGCCCATCAGGAACCGCATCACGAACAGCGCGACGAACGCCGACGCGAACAGATGCACATAGCCCTGCATGAACGTGAGCGCGGACCACACGATGAGACTGACGCCCAGCACCATGCGCGCGCCGAAGCGATCGAGGATCAGGCCGCCCGGAATCTGCATGCCCGTGTACGCCCAGCCGAATGCGGAGAACGCGATGCCCATCGTCAGCGCATCGAAGCCGAGTTCGTGACGCATGCTCGGCGCGGCGATCGACAAGGTCGCGCGATCGACATAGTTGAACACGGTGACGATGAAGATCATCGCGAGGATGAGCCAGCGCACGTTAGTGCGCTTCGTATTGGGCAGTGCGGTTTCCAAGGCGTCTCCTGAGTCTGGCGGCATCGATATATGCACTGGATGATACAATGATTGCGCAATCATTCAAGCATTTGTGATTGCGCAATCATCATGGTTTACACTGACGCCGCTGCGCGTGATCCGGCGCGTGGTCTAATTCGATGATTGAACGGGAGCGCGCACGGGACGATTGAGATGGTGAAGAAACTCGAACGAAAAACTGCCGTATCGGGCCCAGGCGAAAGCGTCACGCTGATCGATGTCGCGCGCGTGGCCGGCGTCGCGCCGATGACCGTCTCGCGCGCCCTCAACCGTCCCGAACTCGTGCGCAGCGACACGCAACGCAAGGTGCTCGAAGCGGTGCGCAAGACCGGCTATGTGCCGAACATGCTGGCTGGCGGACTTGCGAGCAGCAAGAGCCGTCTCGTCGCGATCCTGTTGCCGACGATTGCGAACTCGATCTTCTCCGACACCGTACAGGCGCTGATGGACGGCCTGACGTCATCGAACTATCAGACCTTGCTCGGCCTGACCGCATATTCGCCCGAGCGCGAGGAAGCGCTCGTCGAGGCCATTCTCGGCCGCCGTCCCGATGGCATCGTGCTCGCCGGAACGAGTCACAGCAAGGCGACGATCGAGCGGCTCACGAAGGCGCGCATTCCGGTCGTCGAGATATGGGATCTGACGGACAAGCCTATCGACATGATGATCGGCTTCTCGCATGAGGCGGTGGGCAAGCAGGTCGCGCAACATTTGCTGGCGAAAGGGTATCGCAGGTTCGGGATCGTGTCCGTCGACGATCCGCGCGGCTTGCGGCGTTGCGAAAGCCTCAAGCGCGAGCTGACGAAGCATCGTGTCGCGAAGCCCGCGTTCGAAGTATTGCCCGCGCCCGCGACCTTGCAGGCGGGGCGCGAAGGATTGAGCCGCATGCTGGAATCGGGTGCGCCTGAAATCGTCGTGTGCAGTTCGGATACGCTCGCGCAAGGCGTGCTCGCCGAAGCCGCGAGCCGCCGCATGGACGTGCCGCGCGATCTCGCTGTGATGGGTTTCGGCGATCTCAGCACGGCGGCGCATGTCTACCCGGCGCTGTCGACGGTGCGCATCGATGGCGCGACCATCGGCATGAAGGCGGCCGAAGCGCTGCTGCAACGCTTCAATGCCGATGCGCCGCCCGCCGATGTGCGCATCGATACCGGCTTCACCATCATCGAGCGGCAGAGCACCTGAGGTCAGCGGCCGAACGCTTCCGTTTCGATGCGTCGTCCGGTGAGAAACGCATCGGCGACGAGACGCAGCGGACGCACATCGACATCGCTCGACTTCGTTTCGATGAGCGCGTGAAATTGCTCGTATAACGCGGCGTATTCGCGTTCGCGCCCGAGATCGATCTCCTTGCCCGCGATGGACAGCCGCTTGCCGCCTTCGCACATCGACAGGCGGCCCGCGTCGGTATCGATATCGATATCCCACTCTTCGACGGGACCGTGACGCCAGTCGAACACCGCGCGTACCGGCGCGCCATTGGTCGCGATGCAATCGAGTTCGGCTGCGATCGGCGTGGACGTATCGCTCGGTACCGTGAGCGTGGCCGCGCGCAACGCGACTTCGTGCGGCAGGATGCGCGTGACGATCGACAGCGCGTTGATGCCCGGATCGAACACGCCGAGGCCGCCCGGCTCCCAGATCCATTGCTGTCCCGGATGCCAGCAGCGCACGTCTTCCCTCCAGCGCACTTCGACGGATCGAATCGCGCCCGCCTCTTTCGATGCGAGCCAGGCGCGCGCCGGTTCGACGGCGCTCGCCGCGCGCGAATGCCACGAAGCGAACAGCGTGCAGCCACGCGCCCGTGCGATGTCATGCAAGGCTTCGACTTCGCTCACGCTCGCGCCTGGCGGCTTTTCCAGCATGACGTGCTTCCCTGCTTCGAGCGCGGCCAGCGCCTGCGTGTAGCGCACCTGAGGCGGCGCGCATAGCGACACGGCGTCGAGCGCGGGCTCGGCGGCGAGCAGCGCGTCGATATCCGGATAGTTGCGCACGCCTTCGACGCTCGCATTGCGGCTCGCGCACGCGACGAGTTCGAACCCCGACTGCGCGGCGAGCGCGGGCAAGTGCTGATCTCGCGCGATCTTGCCTATGCCGACGACGGCGAGCTTATGAACGCCTTTCATGCGATGTCTCCTTTGACTCCGCGTTTGTTTGCAAGCCTAACGATAACGCTTTTTGACCCGGCGCAACATCAGCGTCTCGCGTCCCGTCGCGAGAATGTCAGCGTCGTCCTCACGCGGGCTCGGCGAAACTCGCTGCAAGTCTTGCACGCGCGTCCTCGCGTTCTCTGATCTTCTGCCAGACATCGTCCCGAATCCGCTCGCCCCTTGCATTGGAATAGCCGCCATTGTACGTTCCTGCGGTTTCAGCGGTCGGAAGTGTCTCGTCGTAGACAAGCTCTCCACCTAGTGTACGGACTTCAAGGTGGTTTGGGCCAACTACGGTTGCGTAGAAACCGTCGCGGAAGAGCAAGGCAGCACGATGCTGATCCAACCACTGAACGGAATGTCTCAGGTCGGTGAGGTCAAACGTAAGGAAGTTTGGCTCGAATTTCCCCCAATTTCCTTTGAGCCGACTCCCCGGCACTTCAGTAACGAAGTTAGTTGCCCCCTTAGGCAGCGCGGTATCCGGATCCTGTTCAAATCTATACATTTGTTCTGGCGTGCCCGGAAACGACCCCCGACTGTATGTATTGAGATGGGAAAATGAAGGCAATACCCGCGCGCCGCTCCTATCCGTGAATTTCCAGCTCGAGCGAGACCCGGCATCATAGTCCGTCAGGAACGGCGTGTACCAACTTTTCCCGACTGTCAAATACCTCATATCCTGAAGATGCATGATGTGATTTCCAATGATCTGGAACACACCGTTCGTGTTGCCCGCTCTGGAATAGACCGAGCCGACAAAGAGAGAACCATTCGAATCAACGCGCAAGACCTTGCTGTAATTTTTTGGATAGTGGAAGCGTCCATCGGCGCCCATCACAAATTTGGTGGTGTTGCCTGCGGCATTCGCGCTGCTTTCCCTTCCGACATAGACGTTGTCGCCGCGATCGGCATATAAGATATACGGCGTTCCATCACCGCCATACGCCCGAATGGTCATAGGTCCTCGATACTCTTTTCCGCTCTCGATATCCTTCGCTCTGTGTTCGAGTTTCATCAGCGCATCGTTGTAGAACTCGGCTTGCGCAATATTCGGATCCTGCTTGAGAGCGAATCCAACTTCCTTGCTGCCTCTAAAGACAGGCGTGACAAACGATTTGTGGGATTCATCCTTCCAGGCGGAGCTGTTCATCGGAAACCGCGCCAGTTGAGGCTGCGCCCCTGCCGTATCTGTGAAACTAAAGATGTTCCATCTGTACGCGGGATTCAGACTCAAGGCGCCTACGTGTCCATCCTTTACTGGCCACCAACCCATGATCTGCGTGTGAAAAATGCGCCCCATTGCGGCGAATTCATGTTCGTCCGGATACAAGGTATTTTGCTCGCCCAGGCTGGCGTTCACGTCTACCATGTTGGGGGATGGCGCAACAGCATAGATGTAGCCGCTTGTCGACTGAAGGGCAAGGCGTTGGAGTGCGACCCTCGAGGTCGCGAACGTGCCCAGATACCCCGCGCTATCGATGTCTCGCCCATGAGAGGCCACATCGAAATTGTGAGTCTGCAGGTTAACGTCGCGCAGAGGGGTCTGACCGGCGCTGAATCCACCCTGTTTCTCTAAGTCGGCCGGCGTGATCGTCGATGGGCGCAGCAGCATCCATGGTTTGTAGTTCGACTGTTCGTTGGTTGAACGCTTGAATTCCACATGCGTCATCGCGCTCTCAGTCGAAGGACGGCCGAAGTCCGGTTGAGGGGGAATGTCCGCCTGCGGCAGCGCAAATTCGTGATCGTTCGTGGCGTTAGTCCTGCGTGCTGCTTCATCCAGCGTGACGTTCGCTGCCGGTGACAACCCGATTGGATTGTTCCCGGCCAGCGTCACGCCTCCCCCGATATGGGCTACGCGAGTGTCGGCATACCAGGTTGTCGTTGCGTGATGAATGCCGCCATCGAAAGAGTAGCCATTATCGTAAATTCCGTGCACAGCGGCGGCCAGGCGTTCGAAATTCGCGTAGTGAAACGCTCCGTGGTTTGAGTCGTAAAGTTCGTATTGGTCGCGCTCAAATTGGTTGGAAGGATGCAGCCTTTGCACAAGGATCGGATGGCTGCTAACCGGTACATCGGATGATGTGCCCGGTGAGGTGGCTGGTCTTCCAACGCTCAGATCGATGACGGCCATATCGTTTTCGAGGCCCATCGCGGCCATGTCCGACGTATACCCTCCGCCGAAGTTTGTTCTCAGTTCGCTGATCAGATCATTCGCGCTCTGAATGTCGAGACTTCCGCTGTGGCGGATACGATTCCGCAGGTCAGTGACGGAGGCTGATTGATACTGGTCGTGCAAGGCAGTCATAGCGCTGACTGTCTTTCGCTTGCGTCCCGGAGAGTGCAGTTCGTCATCTATCGACCTGGTCGCCGCCTGAAGACCTGCGTCATTCTGGGCGGCTCTTGTCAAGACATAACTGCCAAAGGTCTCTTCGGGTTCGCGAATGCCCTCCCTCCCCCATCCACGACTAAGCATCCCATCGATCGAAAGGTTATTCGACCGGTCCGCGCTATCGTGGTAGAAATGATAGTCAGATGCGTCCTCCGGTGGTCCAATACCGGCCGAGCCCAGTCGGGCCGGAAGGGCCGGCGCTGGCGCATTACCCGGCTGAGCCCGTCGGGAATATATCTGAGCGAGGAAGGGGGCAAGCCGATATTGAGTATCTGTGTAGGCGGAATTCATGTACTGACGGAACGCCTGGCTCGCATGCTCCCAATTCTGATATTCAAATGCACCGTTGTTGGGATCAAAGATCGCGTAAAGTCCATCGTTCTCCCGCTGTACGGCTATTGCATGACCGTAATCTTGCCGGTTAGGCCCCACCGTCGATTCCAGGCTTAGCTGAATGTAGGCGAGATCGTTGGGGCTCAGGCGGTCGTGGAGAGCCCCGAGCATCGAATCGATGCGCGCGTCTCTTGTCTGATGTGCGTCGTTGAAAAGTCGCGGTGGATTTGCGGTGTATTGAGCGAAACTCAGCGAGTTACGATTGGTCTGAAATCGATCGATGCGAGAGAACATATCGGCGCGATCACCCGACCTGCTTGTGGCATCCGTGCTCATCCCGTTGGCGACCGTAACCAGCGAGGGCGGGTTTGTCTCGGTTGACCTGTCGACGCGGCGCATGGCCTCTCGCACCACGCCCTCGCACATCCCTCCGGCTTCATAGCCGCGCGTTTGTTCGTAGTCGGCCTGATCGAAGCGTGCCGAAGCGATCGCGTTCGTCTGCAAAGCTTGTCCGCCACGATTGTCGCGAAAACCCTCCGGACATTTGCCAACGCACGCGCCGCGGGCCGTCCGCGTCGTTTCGGCGTCTGCCCCGGCTGCGACTTGCATCGACGGAGGGGCTGGCAAGCGTGTAGAAATTCCGCCGGACTGGACCTTCGGTCGCTGCGCATTGCCTCCGTCGTCGGAGGCGGATGAGCGCGCAGCGCCCGCCGCGCCGGTGGTCAGGTCACTCTTCTCCTTGCTCCCGACAGGCGATGGAACCGAGGTCTGATTCGATTCGTCCGTCTTCGCGTGGAACTGCGTCGTCGTGACGGACGAAACGTGTGAGGCCGCGCCGAATGTCTCATCCGAACTGGATTGCGCTGTGCCGATCTGCCCGAGCGTCGATCGACACGCGTCGACCTGCCCCGCTGAAGCGGCCGTGCCGGATTGTCCGGAATCAGTGCTGTGCGCTCGATCTGCGGGGTCGTGATTGCTCTTCGATAAAGTCGATCCGGATGTGGCTACGGGCGAGTCGTTCGTGGTTGTTCCTGCACCGTCGCCCGAAGAATTCGTTGCATCAGTTGAAGATGCGCCCCCACTACTGTTGGCATCCTTGTTGTTATCGGATGGTTTCGGCGCGTCACCAGCCGACGACCCGTTAGTGTTCTGATTGTATTGTTGGCCCGAAGAGGAATCCTGCACCGGCGCAGGGGCTACAGACGTTGCGTTCGAGACATCCATTTGAAACTCCCGACTGGACATTCGTCTTGCATCGACGAGACGACGAGAGAGCCATCGCACCTGCAACGACTTCTCGCGTAGTAATTCCAGTCAGTGTCCGGTCAGCCTCCTTCCCCGTGTGGTACTCCGCTAGTGTTTCTATAGCATGTCTCGAGTTTCGAACACTGAAACGCGGCGCGTAAGACGCTCAAGCCGTCGCCGCGATTTCAACTGACGAGCGATAACGCGCGATCAGGCGTTCACGTTTGCTGTCTACCGCCGCCATGTTGCGCTCCTTCACATGGCCGAAGCCGCGAATCTCGTCGGGCAGCTTCGCTAGTTGCAGCGCGGTATCGAGGCGCGCTTCATCGAGCGTCGCGCAGAATTCATCGACCAGTGCGATGTAATCCGCGATCATCCGGCGCTCCGTGCGGCGTTCGGCCGTCTTGCCGAACACATCGAGCGACGTGCCGCGCAGCGCCTTCATCTTCGCGAGCACGCGAAACGCGGGCAACATCCACGCGCCGAAGCGCTGCTTCACGAGATGACCGCGCTCGTCGCGCTTCGCGAACAGCGGCGGCGCGAGATGGAACATCAGCTTGTAATCGCGGCCCGGCTCGCCTTCGAACTGCTCGCGCAGCTTGTCGAGATACGCGGGGTCCGCATAAAGACGCGCGACTTCGTACTCGTCTTTATAGGCCATGAGCTTCCCGAGATTCACCGCGACCGCTCGCGTGAGCGGCAGCTTCGCGTTCAGCGGCTTTTCCTTTTCGCGGATGCGCTCGATCACGCTGCGATACGTCCGCGCATACGCCGCGTTTTGATACGCCGTCAGCAACGCTTCACGCGTGGCGATCACATTCTCCAGCGACTCGGGCATCTTCATCACGATCGCGTGTTGCGCGGGCTTGATGAGTTCGCCCACGCCGTGTTGCGCGACGAATCGTCCCCAGTCGAACGCGAGCAAGTTCTTTTCGATCGCCACGCCGTTCAGTTCGATCGCACGCTTCAGGCTCGCAAGTTCCAGCGGCAACCAGCCCTTCTGCCACGCAAAGCCGAGCAACAGCGGATTCGAATAGATCGTGTCGCCGAGCAGCTTCAGCGCGAGCGCGTTGGCATCGATGAAGGCACAGCCCGCGCCGATGCTGTCCGTCAGCGCCTGCTCCGTCTGCGTCGCGGGAAAGGTCCACTGCGCGTTGGTGACGAACTCGGCCGTCGGGGTCGCGCCGCTATTGATCGCGGCCTGCGTGATGCCGTGCCGCGTGCGCGAGAGCACATCGTTCGATGCCGACACGATCGCATCGCAACCGATCACGAGGCGCGCCTCGCCCGTCGCGATGCGCGTCGCATGCAGCGCCCGCGGCTCGGGCGCGATCTGCACGTGGCTCAGCACCGCGCCGCCTTTCTGCGCGAGACCGGCCATATCGAGCACGGTCACGCCCTTGCGCTCGATATGCGCCGCCATGCCGATCAATCCGCCGATCGTCACGACGCCCGTGCCGCCGACACCGGTCACGAGAATGCCGTACGGCTTCGACAACGCGGGCAACGCAGGCGACGGCAAGCTGTCGAAATCGGGCTTCGCGCCCGCAGCGGCTTTCGGCTTGCGAACCTGCGCGCCTTCAGCCGTCACGAAGCTCGGGCAAAACCCGTTCACGCACGAGAAATCCTTGTTGCACGACGACTGATTGATCTTGCGCTTGGTGCCGAGCGGCGTGTTCAGCGGCTCGACGGACAGGCAGTTCGATTGCACCGAGCAATCGCCACAGCCTTCGCACACGGCGTCGTTGATGAACGCGCGGCGTGCCGGATCGGGATAGGTGCCGCGTTTGCGGCGACGGCGCTTTTCCGTCGCGCAGGTCTGATCGTAGATGAGAATGGTCGTGCCTGGCGTATCGCGCAGTTCGCGTTGCACGCGATCCAGCTCATCGCGATGATGCACGTTCACGCCTTCCGGCAATGCGATCTTCGCATCGTATTTCTGCGGCTCGTCCGTCACGATGACGATGCGCTTCGCCCCTTCCGCATGCACCTGATGCGCGATTTGCGGCACGGTCAGCACGCCATCGACGGGCTGGCCGCCGGTCATCGCCACGGCGTCGTTATAAAGAATCTTGTACGTGATGTTCGCGTTCGCCGCGATCGCCGCGCGCACCGCGAGCAAACCCGAATGGAAATACGTGCCGTCGCCGAGATTGACGAATACGTGCTTGTCGCCCGAGAAATGCATCTGGCCGATCCACGCAACGCCTTCGCCGCCCATCTGGCTGAAGGTCTCGGTCTTGCGGTCCATCCACATCGACATGTAATGGCAGCCGATGCCCGCGAGCGCGCGCGATCCTTCGGGCACGCGCGTCGACGTGTTGTGCGGACAGCCCGAGCAGAACCACGGCTTGCGTTCGACATCGACGCGCGGCTTGATCGCTTCGCGCTCTTTCGCTTCGATGGTTTCGACGCGCGCGAGCATGCGGGCGCGCACATCGTCGGGAAGATCCGCACGCGAAAGACGCCGCGCGATGGCCT
Organism: Caballeronia pedi; assembly: GCF_001544915.2. Lineage (GTDB taxonomy): Bacteria > Pseudomonadota > Gammaproteobacteria > Burkholderiales > Burkholderiaceae > Caballeronia > Caballeronia pedi. The sequence goes on from NZ_FCOE02000053.1 coordinate 34,665, forward strand.
TCGCGATCAGCGCGGGCGATAGCTCGTAATGCGCGGGCAGCAGCCAGTCGCCACGCGGCACGGACCATTCGCCGCCTTCGTTGTCGCGTTCGTCGAACTTGCCGTAGATGCGTGGCCGTACGTCCTCGCGCCAGTTATAAAGCTCTTCCTTCAGCGCGTATTCGAGAATCTGCCGCTTTTCCTCGACGACGAGAATCTCTTCGAGACCCGTCGCGAATGCGCGCGCGTCCTGTGCGTCGAGCGGCCACACGCAGCCCACTTTCAAGACGCGCAGGCCGATCTGCGCGCAGGTTGCATCGTCGAGACCGAGATCGACGAGCGCCTGACGCACATCGAGATACGCCTTGCCCGCCGTGATGATGCCAAAGCGCGGCTTGTCCGAGTCGAGCACGACGCGATTCAGCTTGTTCGCGCGCACATAGGCCAAGGCCGCGTACCACTTTTCGTCGAGCAGACGCGCTTCCTGCGCGAGCGGCGAATCGGGCCAGCGGATATTGAGGCCGCCCTCGGGCACGGCGTAGTCGGTTGGCGTGACGATTTCCACGCGGTCCGGATCGAGATCGATCGATGCGGTCGATTCGACCACGTCGGTCACGCATTTCATCGCGACCCACAGGCCCGAGTAACGGCTCATCGCCCAGCCGTGCAGGCCGTAGTCGAGATACTCCTGAACATTCGACGGATACAGCACCGGAATGCCCGCCGCGATGAACGCATGATCCGACTGATGCGCGACCGACGACGATTTCGCCGCGTGATCGTCGCCCGCGAGCACGAGCACGCCGCCGTGCTTGTCGGTGCCTGCGGAATTCGCGTGCTTGAAGACGTCGCCGGTGCGGTCAACGCCCGGACCCTTGCCGTACCACATGCCGAACACACCGTCGCGCGTCGCGCCGGGCCACAGATTGACCTGCTGCGTGCCCCAGATCGAGGTCGCGGCGAGATCCTCGTTGACGCCCGGTTGAAAGACGATGTCGTTGTCCTTCAGATGCTGCTTGGCCTTCCAAAGCGACTGGTCGAGCGCGCCGAGCGGCGAGCCGCGATAGCCCGAGATGAACCCGGCCGTGTTCAGCCCCGCCCTGCGATCGCGCGCTTTCTGCAGCATCGGCAGACGCACGAGCGCCTGCGTGCCGCTGATATAGACGCGGCCTTTCTCCAGCGTGTATTTGTCGTCCAGCGAAACGTCGGCGGCGGCTAGTGCGGAGCGATCGGGTGCATTCATGGGGGCGTGTCTCCAGATTCGGGAATGGTCTTTTTTGGCGAGTATAGAAAGCCGACTTGCTATCGTAAAATCACGAATAAACAACTCTGGTATTCGAAAATCAGATGGCCTTCGATCTCACGCTCCGGCAATTGCGCTATTTCGTGGCCGCCGCGCAAACCGGCCAGTTCTCGATGGCGGCGGCGAACGAGCACGTGTCGCAATCGGCGATCACGAACGCCGTCCTGGCCCTCGAAAGCGCGCTCGACACGAAGCTGTTCGAGCGCCTGCCGCAAGGGGTCGCGCTGACGCCCGGTGGTCAGGATTTCCACAACCATGCACGCCGCGTTCTCGATGCCGCGCGTGACGCGCTGCACAAGACGCCGTTTCGTTCGCACGACATGCGCGGCGTTGCGCGCATCGCGGCGTCCTATACGGTGCTCGGGTATTTTTTGCCGGAATTGCTCGCGCGCTTCCGTGCGACGTATCCGTTTATCGATTTCGATCTGCGCGACATGGAGCGGCCGCAGATAGAAGACGCGGTCGCGAATGGCGATGTCGATATCGGCGTGGTTCTGCTATCGAATCTGCAGCGGCCGAATCGCTTCGACAGTCAGGTGCTGATGCGCTCGCGGCGGCAGTTGTGGGTCGCGCCGTCGCATCCGCTCGCGCAGCAGCAGGCGGTGTCGTTGAAGGATATTGCCGAGCATCCTTATATCCTCATTACCGTCGATGAAGGCGAGCAATCGACGATGCGTTATTGGCACAAGAAGCGCATCGAGCCGAATATCGCGTTTCGAACGAGTTCGATGGAAGCGCTGCGTGGACTCGTGGCGCACGGCTTTGGTGTCACGGTGCTGTCGGATATGGTCTTCAGACCGTGGTCGCTCGAAGGCAAGCGCATCGAGGCGCGGCCGGTAAACGATGCCATTCCTCACATGGAAGCTGGCATGATCTGGCGCAAGGGCGCGACGCTGAGCACGCCTTCGACGGCCGTGCAGCAGTTTCTGATTCACGCGTGCGGGGGTTAGCACGCGTGAATCAAGCGCTCAATGCGAAATGCTTTCGAGCGACTTCCCAAGCGTGCGCGGCCCCATCAATCCGATGGACAGCATCACGAGCAACATCGCGCCCGCGATGAACCCGAACACACCCGTCACGCCCGCCTCTTTCAGCACGAACGCAATCACGAACGAACTGAACACCGCCGACAACCGGCTCCACGAATACACGAAACCGACGGCACGAGCGCGGATCATCGTGGGATAAAGCTCCTGCTGATACGTGTGATACGTGAACGAGATGATGTTGCCCGCAAGCGTAAGCATCACGCCAAGCGAGACGATCATCACCGCCGCCGACGCCTGACTGAACAACAAGCCCGCAACGATATTCACCCCCGCCATGAACACAATCACATGCTTGCGCTCGAAACGATCAGCGATCCAGTAGCCGAGCAACGGACCGAGCGGCGCAGCAAGCCCGATCACGGTCGTATAAAGCAGGCTCGACGTCACCGTCACGCCCTGCCTGACCAGCAGAGTCGGCACCCAGTTTGCGAATCCATAAAAACCCACCGTCTGGAAGATATGGAAGATGATGAGCATCACCGTGCGCGTGCGATACGGCGGTTTCCACATGTCGGCGAAACCAGCCTTTCTGGCGATCGGGTCGGACGGTCCCGGTGCGGGCAGCGGCTTGCCATACTGCAGCGCGACCTTGTCTTCCAGGCGGCGCAGGACTTCATCGGCTTCCTCGACACGGCCTTTGCTCGCGAGCCAGCGTGGACTTTCCGGAAGATTGCGCCGGAAGTACCACACGAACAGCGCGCTCACGCCGCCCGCCATCGCGACCCAGCGCCAGCCGTCGAAGCCGAACGGCGCGCGCGGCACCAGCAGATACGAGAGAAACGCAACCACCGGCACGGCGGAAAAGCCGATCGCCTGGCACACGGCGAAGGCTCGGCCGCGCAGATGCTTCGGCGCGAGCTCCGACATATACGTGCCGATGGTAACCAACTCCACGCCGATACCCAATCCCGAAACGAAACGCCAGAAGTTGAGCCAGAGCGCCGTGTCCTGAAACGCCATCACGGTATTCGCCGCGACGTACCACAGCAGCGAATACGTGAAGATCGCGCGCCGTCCATAGCGGTCGGCGAGAAAGCCGCACGCGATCGTGCCGATGAACAGCCCGCAAAACAACGCGGCGATGAAGCTCGCGACGCCCGTCGTGCCGAACAGGCCCGCGGTCGTCGCGGTGAGAATGCCGCTCTTCACGAGGCCCGGCGCGATGTATCCCGTGAATAGCAGATCGTAGAGCTCGAAGAAGAAGCCGAGACTCAACAGAAAGACGAGCTTCCACACTGCGCGCGTCGCGGGAAGCCGGTCGAGTCGCGCCGAAATGCCCGCGGTGTCCGCGAGCGCGGGCGCGTCCGTTAGCGCGAGGCCGGGAGCGTCGTGCAGACGCGAAGTGCCCTGCATGATGGCCATTGCTGTCTCCTGTATGTATTGTGATGCCGCATCGATGGCGGCTCGATCCTGCTTACTTCATGAACCGATGCTGCAATTCCGCAAACGATGCGATGCTGCCCGCGAGCGCGCTCGCCGCGACGGTCGGCGGGCTTGCGAGCCACACTTTGCCCGGACCCGAGCGGCCCGGAAAATTTCGATTGATCGCGCTGATCGTGACCTGCTGCGCGTCGGTCGATGAACCCGGTCCGCAGTTCGCACACGCGCCGCACGAAGGCTGAAGCAGAATCGCGCCGACGCGCTCGAACGCATCGACATAACGTTTCTCGATGCAATAGTCGCGCACGTCCTGCGTGCCGAATTGCAGATAGAGCTTCACATGATCCGGCACGCGCAGGCCGCGCGCGGCGGCCCATGAAAGCACATCGTGATAGTGATCGAAGTCCTCGCGCTTGCCCGCCGTGCATGAACCACCGTAGGCGATATCGATGCGCGGCCTTTGATCGAGCGCGGCAAGCGCGACGCCGTTGCCGGGATCGCCGGGCGCGGCGAGCATCGGCGAGAGACGCGCGCAATCGATGCCGATCACGTCGGCGTAGCGCGCGCCTGGGTCGCTGTGCATCCACGGCTCGATCGTGAAGTCGATGCCGCGCCGCTCTTTCAGGAAGCGCACGGTTTCATCGTCGGGGGCGACGATGCCGGTGAAGCCGCCGAGTTCGGCGGTCATGTTGGTGAGCGTCGTGCGCTCGTCGGTCGACAGGCTCGCGATGGCCGTGCCCGCGAATTCGAACACCTTGCCGACGCCCGCGCCCGCGCGGATGCGCGAATCCGCGAGCAAGTGCAGCACGATGTCCTTCGCCGTCACGCCTTCGGGAATCGGACCGCTCAGTTCGATACGCAACGACTGCGGCACGGTCATCCGCACCGCGCCCGTGACGAACGCGTTCGCCATGTCCGTCGTGCCGACGCCGAACGCGACGCACCCGAGCGCGCCGCTATGCGGCGTATGCGAATCCGTGCCGACGGCGACCTGCCCCGGCAATGCGTAACGCTCGGCCATCATCGCGTGCGAAATGCCTTCCGAGCCTTCGTCGACATCGCTCTTCGTTTCGCTCAGATAGCCGTGATTGCGCACATCGTAGTCACGCGCGAAAGCGCGATGGGCTTCCGACAATTCACGCACGTTCGGCAGCAAGCCATTCCTGATATGCAGTTCGCTGCGATGCGAATACGACAGATGATCCTCGAACGCGAGCATGCTGCCCGGATCGCGCAGCATCAGCGGGCGCCCGAACGCCGCGTGCAGCATATGCGCCGCCATGCCGGTGTAGTACTCGTGGATGAAGCGCCAGTCCGCGCGCACGAAGATGCCGTTGCCCGGTTCGAGCGAGGCGTTCGTGGCATCGGTGACCAATGCATGGCGCGCGAGAATCTTTTCGACGAGCGTGCGCGGCGTGTCATCGACCGATGTCGCGCCAGCGCCGACTCGCTGCATGTGCGACTTTCCATAGCGCAGCAGCCCGCCGCTCCTCAGGATCGCGGCGGCGAGCGGATCGCGACCGGCTACGAGCTCGTCGATATCGATCGCCTCGCCGCGCCGGATTCGCTCGATCAGGCCGAAATCCGTCGACGTGAATAGCCCGAGATTGTCCGCATTCTGCCGATAGATCCGCTCGAAGCTGCGCGCGATCACGAGGCGAATGCCCGCGTGATATTCCGCGAGCGGGCTATGCTCGCGCGACGATCCCTTGCCATATCGATTGCCCGCAACCGTCACCTGAAAGCGGCCCGCGCGCACCGCATCGACGCCCACCGGATTGCGCCCGCCCGTATGAAAACCCACATACGGACACTGACCGAGACGTTCGTCGAAACGCGTGAGCACGCTGATCGGCGTGATTTCGTCGGTGGAAACATCGTCGCGCAGCGCGCCTGCTTCATCGGGCGTCAGATCCTCGCCCGCGAGCTGGCGCTCGACGTTTGCCGGGTCCACGCACAGAAACAGGACTCGTCCGCTCACATCCAGTTTGGCCATCGCATTCTCCTTCGATGTCAATCTAGACGCACATGCGCGCATGCACGAAGTGTTCGTTCGTCACAGGGGGCATCGCGAGACGCGATGTCCGTATTAACCCTTGCCGTCGATGAGGGTATCGATCAGCGCCTGCACCGCCTTCAGACGCGACGACTTGCGCGGCGCATGCACGCGCAGGCAACGGCCGCTGCCCCAGGTCTCACGCAACGGCACGCGCACGAAGTTGCGCGACCCCGCGAACGCGGACGCCGCGCTCGTCGGCACGATGCCGATGCCGAGCCCCGCTTCGACCATGCGGCATTGGGCATCGAAACTATTGACTGTGACCGTCACGTTGAGCGGCAGGCGCGCGGCGTCGGCGTGCTCTTTCAAGGTCTGATCGAGCGAGCCGCCCGCCTGCAACGCGACGAGCGGAAAGCGCGTGACTTCGGCGAAGCTCAGCGCGCCGGCCTGCGCGAGTTCGTGCGCGGGCGGCAGCACGACCATGAGCGGATCGCTGGCGAAGTGCCATGAGTCCAGGCCCGCGGGCGTCTTCGCGCTCGCCGATATGCCGACGTCCGCACGATCGTCGAGACAGGCGCGGATGACTTCATCGCTGATCTGCTCGGTCAGCGCAATCTCGACGAGCGGATAGCGCGCCTTGAACCGCGTGAGCCGCTCCGGCAGGAAGCCGACGATCGCCGATGCGTTCGCATGCAGTCGCACGACGCCCGCGATCTGACCGCTCATCGACTGGATTTCGCGCGCCATGCTTTCGAGCTGGCCGTGGACGGAACGCGCGCTGGCATACGCGTGCTGACCCGCTTCCGTCAGTTGCACGCCCGTCGGCGAGCGGATCAGCAGCGCGACGCCGATGGCCGCTTCGAGATCCGCGATGCGTCTGCTCAACGCGGAAGGCGCGATGTGGCTGCGGCTCGCAGCGCGCGCGATCGATCCTTCCTCGACGACCGAGATGAAAAGCTCGAGACTGTAGGGATCGATACGCATTCGTGTGACGTGCAAGGGCCAATGGCGAAGTATGTCACGGGCCCTTGCGAATCACGAAGCGTCGGCGGGACTATGCGCTCATGTGCAACGTGCCGTTGACGCCGTTCGGGAAGAAGCCGCCCTTGGTCGTCGACGCGCTCGTCAGATACACGATATTGAGCACGTTGGCATAGTTGCGGCTGAACGCGAGGCCGTTGTCGTCGAGCGGCACGATGTTGGACGAGCCAGGCGTCGCGCCGGTGATGCCCTGATCGTCGGTGCCGACGTGATCGAGACTGCCGCGCGCTTTCGATATCGCATTGGCGGCCGTGACGAGGCTGCCCATCTGGATACCCTTTGCATAGAGCACGGTGCGCACGAGACCCGCGTGATAGGCCTCGGCGGCGAGAATGCCAGCGGCCGCTTCGAGATAGGTCTTGTTGCTGATGAGCGGCGCCGCGCCCTTGTACGCGGTCACGCCGACGTCCTCGAAGATGAACGCGCCGAGCAGAAAGTTGTTGTCGTCCTGATACGGATTGAACGCGACGCCCGCGCCCACGAGACCCGCCGCGCGCGCGGCCATGGAGAACGCGCCGTTCGGATCGGTCCCGCCGATATCGATCGCGGGCTGCGCGACCGCCGAGCCGCCGAGAGCCGAGCGCAGGAACGTCACGTGCTCGAGTTCGTCCTTCGCGATCTCGTTGGCATAGGCCTTCACCACCGGGTCCTGAAACGGCACTTGCTGTCCGCCGGTTACCGTGCCCATCGTCCCGACACCGCCAGTCATGCTCGCGGCCAGCCCCGCTCCCGTCGTGGCGAACGAGTAGAACTGCGATTCGAGGTATTCGAGATTGAGCGCGAAGTTGAGGATCTCCGCGTCCGTGGGCGCGCTCGAATTCGCGTTCGCGTTATCGCCAGAGCCGCCGCCGCATGCGCTGATCAATGTGCCGCCGACGAGTCCCAACCCCAGGCCCCCGGCGTTCCTGAAAAACTGACGGCGACGCTCGCGCCGCTCGACACGACGATCCAGCGTCTCAATGAGAGGTTTCGCATTCGACATGACCTTTCTCCGAAAACATTCCGACGATATGAAATGGCGCGGACGAAAGGCCGAAGATGCGGTCCGACGATGCGCTCACGCTGGCGTTATGCAAGCGGAGGCCGGATCGAAGGACCTGAGTTAAAGGCATGAGGGTGCGGCGTCTCCGTTATGACATACGGCCCGATGAACGAGCCGGATGCATATGCGCCGATCTATTTCGATGTGCGGATGCACATCGCTTTACTGGTGTTGGACGAGCGACGTGATGATCGCGTACGCGGCCTTCACGCGCTCTTCGTTCGGGATGTTCCTGTTCGCCAGCATCACGATGCCCACGCGCTCCTTCGGCACGAACGCGATATACGCGCCGAAGCCGTTGGTCGAGCCGGTCTTGTTGATCCATACATCGTCGCGCGGCACTTGCGGCGGATCGATGCGGGTGACGGGCGTGGCGTTCATGATCATCGCCGCCGAGTTTCCGTCGAGCAGCGCCTGCAACGCGACCGGATACGGATACTGCTCCCAGATGAGGTCCTGCGTCATCGCACCGGCCTGGAAATAGCCCGTGTGCGTGGCGTCGACGGCGCGCTGGAACGCCGGATCGATACGCACCATGTTCATGTTGATCTGCAGGAAGCGCGTCATGTCGGCGGCGGTCGATCTCACGCCGTATGCCTCCGAGGACAGCACACCGCCCTTCATGCGGATCGGCGTGTCATCTTTTGCGTAGCCTTGCGCATAGTCGCGCTGCTTTGCTGCGGGCACGTCGATATAACTGTGCTTCAGGCCGAGCGCGGGAAAGAGGCGCGTTTGCATCAGCACATCGAAGTCCTGCCGCATGCTCTTCGCGGTGATCAGACCGAGCGTGCCGATGCCGGGATTCGCATACGTGCGGATCGTGCCGGGCGGCTGAGCCGGACGCCACGTTCTGAAGTACTGCATCAACTGGTCATTGTCGTGAACCTGGTCGGGCACTTGCAGCGGCAACCCGCCCGGCGTGTGCGTGCCGAGATTCAACAGCGTCACCTTGCCGAACTCGCTTCCCGCGAGCGACGGCAGATGCCTGCTCACCGGATCGCTCAATGAGAGATCGCCCTCGATCTGCGCGTAGGACGCAAGCGTCGCGGTGAACGTCTTGCTGATCGAGCCGAGTTCGAAAAGCGTATCGCGCGTGACGGGCTGCTTCGTCGTCTTCGACGCCAGCCCGTAATCGAACACGTATGGCTTGCCCTGCACGACCACGCCCACCGCCATGCCCGTGATGCCGTGCAGCGCCATCAAGGGCTTGATGGTCTCATCGACGGTCGACTGGATTCCGTCCGCGTCACCGGCATACGCGGCGCGTGATATCGCGCCAAAAGAAAAAATGGCTGCCGCCAACAGACTCAGCGCACGAAACTTCATCGTCTTGATCCTTCGTTCTGGTTTGCATGATTGGAACGAAGCGAAATATCCGCTCTTTTTCGCGCTTCGACAATCGAGGATAATTTGCCGCAGGCAATAGAAAATCTTATGCGAGCCATGCGACCTCATCTTCCCCTGAATGCGCTGCGCGCGTTCGAAGCATCCGCGCGGCACCTGAGCTTCACGCGCGCCGCGCAGGAACTGAACGTCACGCAGGCGGCCGTCAGCCAGCAAGTGCGCGCACTCGAAGAGCGGCTCGGCACGCCGCTCTTCAGACGCCTGCCACGCGGTCTGCATGTCACGGATGAAGGCCGCGCCCTGCTGCCCGTGCTGAGCGACGCGTTCGGCCGCATCGAAGCCGTGCTCAAGCAATTCGAAGGCGGCCATTTTCATGAGGTGCTGACCGTCGGCGTGGTCGGCACGTTCGCGGTCGGCTGGCTGATGCCACGGCTGAAAGCGTTTCGTGAGACGCATCCGTTCGTCGAATTGCGGCTGCTCACGCATAACAATCTCGTCGATCCGGCGTCGGAAGGGCTCGATTTCGCGATCCGCTTCGGCACCGGCAACTGGCCCGCGACCCACAACGCGCTCCTGCTCGATGCGCCGCTCGCCGCACTCTGCGCGCCCGATATCGCGCGCCGCCTGAACAAGCCGTCCGATCTCGCGAACGAAGTGCTGCTGCGCTCCTATCGCGCCGACGACTGGACCGACTGGTTCGACGCTGCCGCGCTCGATGCGTGGACGATGAACGGCCCCGTGTTCGACTCATCGCGCCTGATGGTGGAAGCCGCGGTGCAAGGCGCGGGCGTCGCGCTCGCGCCGCCGCGCATGTTCGTGCGCGAATTGCAGGCAGGACTGCTCGTGCGCCCGTTCGATATCGAAGTGAAAACCGGCAGCTACTGGCTCACGTGGCTCAAGTCGCGGCGGCTCTCGCCGGGCATGCAGCTGTTTCGCGACTGGATCGTCGCAGAGGCCGCGCAATCGCCGTGAGATCAGCGGCGCGCGCGACGCCGGCCCGCAGCAAGATCGTCCGCGAGCGGCACGGACGAGAACAGCAAGAGCAGCGCGGCAAGCGGCACGGTCGTCGCGAAGCCCAGATGCGCGAAGCCGATTGCGCCCGCGAAACCGCCGAGCATGAACATCGCGAAAAGCGCGCTCAGCAGCGCGAGACGCGCATGATTGGCGCGCACATAGCCGGCGTCATCGCGCGCGACGCCACGGTTCCAGTACAGGCTCTTGCCGATTTCAATGCCAATATCCGTGACAAGACCCGTCACGTGCGTCGTGCGGATCTCGGCCTTCGAGATCTTCGTGATCATCGCGTTTTGCAGGCCCATCACGAAGCACAGCAGCGCGACGGTCAACGGCACGTCCCACACGCGATGCGTTTCCAGATTCGCGCCGAGCACGCCGAACACGAGTAGAAGCGCGGCTTCGAGCAGCAGCGGCGTGGCGAATACGCTGTGCGCGCGACGCCGTCGTCCCCAGTTGATGAGCACCGCGGACGTGGCCGCGCCGCTGAGAAACGCGCCCACCGCGCCGATCGCGGAAAAGACGAAGGCGGCCTGCCCGAGCACGAGGTTATCGGCGATCGAAGAAACGAGCCCCGACATGTGCGACGTGTATTGCCCGACAGCCAGAAAGCCGCCTGCATTCGCCGCGCCGGCGACGAAGGCCAGTGCGCAGCCGAGGCGCCGGTTCGCGGAATCGGTGCGGCTGGGCGAAGTCAGGCCCCGGAGATAGGCGATCGGCATGGCGGCGCGTTCGAGATGGTCGAGCCGAAAAGATAGCACGACAATTTGCGTGCCCGGCCTCCTTTCGCCGTACACGTTCTGAAAGAAAAAACATAAGTCGATAGGATGCTAACGAATAGACTTCTCGCTATAATGCCGCCGCATGACCCATCTCGACATTCTGCGCCGCTCCGTGAGCAGCACGCTCGTGCTGGCCGCGCGACGCTGGCGCCGCACGAGTCACGGCGTGCTCGCTTCGTACGGCGTGTCGGAAGCGTGCGCCGTGCCGCTGCTCACGGCCAACCGGCTCGGCGAGGCGGTGCGTCAGGTGACGCTCGCGGAGCACGTCGGCATCGAAGGTCCGTCGCTCGTGCGCCTGCTCGATCAACTCTGCTCGGCTGGCTTGGTGCGCCGCGACGAAGACCCGGAAGACAAGCGCGCGAAGACCATCACGCTCACCGATGAAGGCCGCGCCGTCACCGCGCGCATGGAAGCGCGCCTCGTCACGCTGCGCGCGCGGCTCCTGAAAGGCGTGAGCCGCGAGGATCTCGAAACGACGCTGCGCGTGCTTAACGCGTTCGGCGCGTCGCCGGACGCGAAGCTGCTCGCCGCGCTCGAAGCGGTCGACGAATCCGCGAAGCCGGCCCGCTCCGCCGCAAAGCGCGGAGCCTAGCGCCATGGCCTTTCCATCCGCGCGCGAGTGGCTCTTTTCCGCGAAGACCTTCGCCGCCGCGATGATCGCGCTGTATATCGGCCTCGCGCTCGAATTGCCGCGCCCCTATTGGGCGATGGCGACGGTCTATATCGTCTCGAATCCGTTCGTCGGCGCGACGCGCTCGAAGGCGCTCTATCGCGCGCTCGGGACGATGATCGGCGCGGCGGGCGCGGTGCTGATCGTGCCGCCGTTCGTCGAGTCGCCGTTTCTCTTCAGCGTGATCGTCGCGTTGTGGACGGGCACGCTGCTCTATCTCTCGATGTTCGACCGCAGCGCGCGCAGCTATGTGTTTCTGCTCGCGGGCTACACGCTGCCGCTGATCGCACTGCCGGCCGTCACCAACCCGACCACCGTTTTCGATCTCGCCATCACGCGCACCGAAGAGATTCTGCTCGGCATCGTGGTGGCGAGCGTCGTCGGCAGCGCGGTGTTTCCGAGCCGGCTCGCGCCGACGCTCATCGAACGAACGGACG
>NZ_FCOE02000054.1 GCF_001544915.2 Caballeronia pedi
ATCGTGTCGGGTGGTCGCGGTCTGGGCAGCGGCGAGAACTACACGAAGACGCTGGAGCCGCTCGCGGACAAGCTCAATGCGGCGCTGGGCGCATCGCGTGCGGCGGTCGATGCGGGTTACGTTCCGAACGACTATCAAGTCGGACAAACCGGCAAGATCGTCGCGCCGCAACTGTATGTGGCGGTCGGCATCTCGGGCGCGATCCAGCATCTGGCCGGCATGAAGGACTCGAAGGTCATCGTCGCGATCAACAAGGATCCCGAAGCGCCGATCTTCAGCGTGGCGGATTACGGTCTCGTCGGCGATCTGTTCGCGGTCGTGCCGGAACTGACGACAACGCTGTGAACGAGGACACTGTCATGATTGGTCGCGCGCAACCCCGCTCATTCCTGTTCGTGCCTGGCGATCGCCCGGAGCGTTTCGACAAGGCACTTCAAAGCGGCGCGGACGCTGTGATCCTCGATCTGGAAGACGCGGTATCGCCGGAGAACAAGAATGAAGCAAGGCGAGCGATCGAAGCATGGTTGACGCCCGATCGCCCGGTGCTCATCCGCGTGAATGCGCGAGGAACATCGTGGTTCGAGCAGGACGCGCAGCTTGGCAAGCTGCGCGGCGTCGGCGGAATCGTGCTGCCGAAAGCGGAAAGCGCATCCGACGTCGTCGAACTCGTATCCCGAACGAAGAGCAGGATGCCCGTCTACGCGCTCATCGAGACGGCGAAGGGTATGTTCAATGCATTGGAAGTCGCGCAAGCACCGTTCGTCCGCCAGTTGATGTTCGGAACGCTGGACTTCTGCGCGGACCTGAAGCTCGCTTCGGATGGCGGCGAACTCGACCATTTCCGCGCCGATCTCGCCGTCATTTCACGGGTCGCTGGCATCGCCCCTCCGATCGATGGCGTGACACCTGCCATCGGAGATGAAGACTTGCTAGGCGCCGAAACGCTCAAGGCAAGGCGATGGGGATTCGCCGGGAAACTCTGCATTCATCCACGCCAGGTTCCGATCGTGAATGCGGGGTTCGCGCCGACTGAAGACGAACTCGCATGGGCAAGACGTGTCGTCGAAGCCTTCGAAGCTGCCGATGGCGCCGCAGTCGCCGTCGATGGAAAAATGGTCGATCGCCCCGTCATGCAGCGCGCGCAGTCGATTCTCGATGCGGTAGGCGCATAAGTCGACATCGGCGGCGGCGGACCGCACCATCCGGGCGTGCAGGAAGCCCGCTGACCGGTGTCCGGGGCGTACAATGCCCTTCAATTCAACGCCCGACTCGCTGACCATGGACGTTCGCCAGCTGCGTTATTTCGTCAACATCGTCGACTATGGCAGTCTCGGCAGGGCAGCGGAAAAGCTATACGTCGCCCAGCCCTCCTTGAGTCAGCAAATGGCGCGCCTCGAAGAAGAACTCGGCGTACCGCTTCTGCTGCGCAGCAATCACGGCGTCACGCCAACGGCGGAAGGCAACTCGCTCTATCGGCACGCGCGGCTGGTGTTGCGCCAGATGGAGCAACTCAAACAAGAGGTGAGCAAAGGCGGCGGGGTGGAGTCGGGAACCGTCGCGCTCGGTCTGCCTACGACGATGGCCTCCGTACTCGCCGTGCCGCTCTTCGAGCGCGTACAGGACACCTATCCCGGCATTCGCCTGCAGTTCTTCGAGAGCATGAGCGGCTATCTGAACGAGTTGCTGGCAAACGGCCGACTCGATCTCGGCATACTTTTCCGCGAGTCGGACACACCGGGAATAGGCGCATTGCCCGTTCTCGATGAAACGCTGTACTTGCTGGGCGAGCCGGACATCGATATTTCCCCGCGCTCCAGCACATGTGCGCTGGCCAGGCTCGCGGGCGTCAAGCTGGTCGCGCCTGGCGTCGCGAATGGATTGCGGCTGTTGATCGAGCGCACGTTCTCCAGCGAGAACGTCGATTTGAACATCATCGCGGATATCGACTCCTTGCCGGCGCTGTTGCTCATCGCTCAGTCGGGCAGAGCGTGCACGATCCTGCCGGCTTCCGCCGTTGCACAGCTCGATGCATCGCGTCTGCCGCGCATGCGCAAGATCGTCGATCCGGTGATTCGCCGTCCCGCGAGCATCTGCTGGCCGAACAGCATGCCGATGCATGCTGCCACGGTCGCTGTCCGGCAGACCTTGGTCGAGCTGATTACCGAGCTCGTTGCGCGGGAGGGGACGTGGAAGGGCGTGTCGCTGCGCGTACAGGGCGACGCGCGCTAAGGTCAGATCGCGGCGGTTTTCCGCATTTGCTCTATCGCGCGATCGTCGAATCCGAGTTCCTTCAGGATCGGCACCGTGTGCTCGCCCAACGCGGGCACTGCGTCCATGCGCGGCTCATCCGTGGCGGAGACGCCGGGCGGATAGAGCGCGGGCATCTCGCCCGCCGCGGTTTTCACGCGCGTCCAGCGGTTTCGGGCATCGAGTTGCGGATGCTTCCAGACGGCGTGCATGTCGTTCATGTGCGCATTGGCGATGCTCGCTTTCTCTAGCCGCTCGATGACGTCCTCCGCCGAGCATTTCGAGAAGGCATCGACGATGATCTGCGTGAGTTCGTCGCGGTTCTTCGTGCGCCGGCTGTTCGACGAGAAGCGCTCGTCTTCCGCAAGCTCAGGGCGCACGATGACGACATTGCAGAAGCTCTTCCATTCCCGCTCGTTTTGCAAGCCGAGCATCACGGTCTTGCCATCGCCTGAAGGGAAGGGGCCGTAGGGAAAGATCGTCGCATGAGACGCGCCCGCAAGTGCCGGCGCGGGCTGGTCGTCGATCGAGTAGTAGAGCGGATAGCTCATCCACTCGACCATGCTTTCGAGCATCGATACGTCGATGTGCTTGCCGCGTCCTGTTCGGCCACGTTCGATCAGCGCGGCGAGAATGTTCGTGTAGCCGTACATTCCTGCGGCGATGTCCGCGATGGAACATCCTGCTTTTGCGGGTTGTCCCTTCGATCCGGTAATGCTCAGGAATCCTGATTCGCTCTGAATGAGCAGGTCATACGCTTTCTTGTCCCGGTATGGACCGTCGAGGCCGTAGCCGGATATGTCGCACACGATCAGGCGCGGATAGCGCGCGCTCAACGTTTCGAAATCGAGCCCGAGACGCTGCGTCGCGCCCGGCGCGAGGTTCTGAACGAACACGTCGGCGTCGCAGAGCAGGGCATGGACGACTTCGATCGCGGCCGGCTGTTTTACATCCAGCGTGATGCTTTCCTTCGAGCGGTTCGTCCAGACGAAGTGCGACGCAAGGCCGGAAACGCGCTCGTCGTAGTTGCGTGCGAAGTCGCCCGTTCCGGGCCGCTCGACCTTGATGACGCGCGCGCCCAGATCCGCGAGCTGGCGCGTGCAGAATGGCGCGGCGATCGCATGCTCGAATGTGACGACCTTGATGCCTTGAAGCGGACGCATGTCGGTGCCTCCTCAGAAGGAACGCGGCAGACCGAGGATGTGCTCGGCGACGTAGGACAGGATCAGGTTCGTGGAAATCGGCGCCACCTGATACAGACGCGTTTCGCGGAACTTGCGCTCGACGTCGTACTCGGAGGCGAATCCGAACCCGCCGTGAAACTGCAGACACGCATTCGCGGCTTCCCATGACGCATCCGCTGCAAGCAGCTTAGCCATGTTGGCTTGCGCGCCGCAGTGCTGATGCGCGTCGAAAAGCTCACATGCCTTGTAGCGCATCAGATTCGCCGCCTCGACATTGACCAGCGCCCGCGCGATCGGAAATTGCACGCCCTGATTCTGTCCGATCGGCCGGCCGAAGACAACGCGTTCCTTCACGTACTGCGAGACCTTGTCGATGAACCAGTAGCCATCGCCGATGCATTCTGCCGCGATCAGCGTGCGCTCCGCGTTGAGGCCGTCGAGAATGTACTTGAAGCCCATGCCCTCTTCGCCGATCAGGTTCTCGGCCGGAATCTCCAGGTTGTCGAAGAACAGTTCGTTGGTCTCGTGATTGACCATGTTCGGGATCGGCCGGACCGTCATGCCATGACCGATCGCTTCGCGAAGGTCGACGAGGAAGATCGACATGCCTGCGCTCTTTTTCGTGACCTCGGAAAGCGGCGTGGTGCGTGCGAGGAGAATCATCAGATCGGAATGCTGGATGCGCGAGATCCACACCTTCTGGCCGTTGATGACGTAGCGATCGCCCTTGCGTTGCGCGGTCGTCTTGATCTTCGTCGTATCCGTGCCGGTGGTCGGTTCCGTCACGCCCATCGATTGCAGGCGCAATGCGCCCGACGCGATCTTCGGCAGATAGCGTTCCTTTTGCTCTTTCGAGCCATGCCGCAGCAACGTGCCCATGTTGTACATCTGGCCGTGACACGCACCGGAGTTGCCGCCGGAGCGGTTGATCTCTTCCATGATGACCGACGCTTCCGTCAGGCCGAGGCCCGAGCCGCCGTATTCCTGCGGAATCAGTGCGGCGAGCCAGCCGGCCTGGGTCAGAGCATCGACGAAGGCTTCCGGATAGGCGCGTTCTTCATCGACCTTGCGAAAGTATTCGGATGGGAATTGCTGACAGAGATCGCGCACGGCATCGCGAATGTCCTGATAAGCATCGGCGGAGCTATTGAACATGATGAAATCTTCCAGAGCGTGTTAGGCGAGCGTGGCGCGGGCGGTCATGCCGATCCATCCTTCGTGGTCTCTCGACCACAGCTCGACCGTCTTTCCATCGGCCGACGGATTGCCGCACAGATGCAGGGCGTTTCCGGCGAAGCACGGACGCATGGCCTTGAAGGAAAATTCGACGACGCGGCCATCGGGACGCTGTCTGCGCACGAGATCGAGGAGCAGCGTTGCAATCAGCGGGCCGTGCACGACGAGACCGGGATAGCCTTCGACCTCGGTCACGTAAGGTTTGTCGTAGTGGATGCGATGACCGTTGAACGTCAGGGCCGAGTAGCGAAACAGCAGCACCTCGTCGGGAACGATGGTTCGTTGCCACTCGGCTCCGCCCGGCGCGGCCGTCGGCGCGGGCGCGGGTGCGCCGGGCGCGGCCGGCTCGCGGTAGACGATGTCATGCTCTTCTTCGATGCAGGCCACGCCGTCGCAGGCAATGCGATGCGAAACGGTCACGAAACCGAGCCTGCCGGTTCTTCCCTGCTTCTGCGTCACATCGAGAATGCGCGACTCGCGCAAGACCGGCTTGCCGACGATGATCGGTGATTCGAAACGAAGCCGTCCGCCCGCCCACATGCGGCGCGGCAGACCCAGGTCGGGAAGGAAATCGCCCTTTTGCGGATGACCGTCTTGCGCGATCAGCGACTGCGCGACGAGCGGACGGAAGAATATCCAGTGCCACAAGGGCGGAAGGGCTTCGCCGGCGAGCGGCGGCGTCGGGTAATCGAGCGTGGCGCTGAGCCCGGCTGCATGCGCGGGCGCCACCAGGTCTGCGGCTGCTTCGGTACGTTGCTGATATGCGTCGGACCGGCTGTTCATGCTTGTCTCCGATGCTGGTCTTCCTCGCGGGCGTGCCAGCTGTACGTTGTCGGTAGACAGACTGTATGGGATTCGCTCACAACGCGGAAATACCAGTTTCATGTGCCGGTCATAGGGTCATCCTATTGCGCGCCGCCGGTGGCTTCCTGCAAGAGCTGCGCCGTGGTCCATGCCCCGCCGCGCACAGCCTCGCCAATCTGCGCAACCAGCAAATCGACGACGCATCGCACCGCCGCCGCGACGCGCCGGTTGTTCGGCATGGCGAGCACGATCCGCCGTGACAGCAGCGAATCGGCGAGCGGCGCGGCGCTGAGCCGTCCCGCCGTGAGGTCGTCGGCGATGGCGATGCCGGGCAATATCGTCACGCCGTGTCCGCCGGAGACGAGTCCTTTCTGGACGCTCATCGCGTTGGTTTCGGCGGCAACGGTGAGCTCGATGCCGGCGTTCACGCAGGTCTGCTCGACGAGCGAGCGAATGCCGTGCGGCGCGTTCGGCAGGATCATCGGCAAATGCGCGACGTCCGCGAGCGCCACAGGTTCATCGGCGACGAATCCTGCCTCGGGCAGACCGACGATCCACAGTCTCTCCTCGACGAGCGGCGTCACGGCAAGAACCGGCGACGGCTTGGGATCGTAGAGAAGCGCGGCGTCGGTTTCGTTCTGTTCGAGCCAGTTCTGCAGCGTGCCGGTATAGCCCATCAGGACTCTCAATCGAATCGCTGGATAACGCGATGCCACTTCCGCCACGAGATTGCTGGCCAGCAGGTCGCATGTGCTCGGCAGCAATCCCACGGTGACGGTGCCGCTGACGCCTTCCGACACGCGCAACTCCGAGCGCGCCCGATCCAGTTCGGCGAGCGCGCGGCGCGCATGTTCGACGAACATGGCCCCGGCTTGCGTGACTTCCATTCCGTATCGGCCACGGGCAAACAGCGCCGTACCGACGTCTTCTTCGAGCAGACGAAGCTGCCGCGACACCGCCGGCTGAACGATATGCAGCAGGCTGGCCGCCCGCGTGACGCTGCCCGTGTCAGCGACCGCGATCAACGCTCGAAGCTGTTTGATGTCCATTACGCGCGCTCCGGAGAAACCCTGGCCAATGCCAGAATCGAATGCAGGAATCACGAAATTCTATTTCAGAGCGTCAGGAATAGCGAACTATGATGACTTCGCCAATGCCGGTTTCCAAGGAGGAGTGATGAGTTCGACAGAGATGCAGGCGCCCGCCTGGCAGCGGGAGATTTTTCAGGTGCTGAAAGAAGGGGGCGTCAAACAGGTCGCCTACGTTCCGGATGCGGGACATTCGCACGTGATTCGCAGCGTCATCGCAGATCCCGAAATCGAGGATGTGGTGCTCACCACCGAGGAGGAAGGTGTCGCGGTGACGAGCGGCGCGTGGCTCGGCGGGCAGCGTGCAGTCCTGCTCATGCAGAGCAGCGGCGTGGGCAATTGCGTGAACATGTTCTCGCTGCTGTCGAGCTGCCGGTTTCCGTTCTTCACGCTTGTGACGATGCGCGGCGAATACGCCGAGTTCAATCCGTGGCAGGGACCGATGGGAAAAAAGACGCAAGCCGCATTGGAACTGATGGGCATTACGGTGCTGCGCGCGGACGATCCGGAGCAGGTCGGCGAGATCGTCAGCGCGGGTTTCGACGCCGCATTCGAAGCGGGCGAGCAAGTCGCCGTTCTGTTGTCGCAAAGCCTGATCGGGCGCAAGAAATGGGAGAGAAAGTAATGTCGACTCGTACTGATGCGATTGAGACGATTGATCGTCGGGCTTTCGTTGCAGGCCTCGTCGAGTCTGTGCCCGATGCGCTGATCGTGACCGGCCTGGGATCAGCGTCATATGACGTGTTCGCCGCCGGCGATCGCGATGGAAACTTTTATCTGTGGGGCGCAATGGGCGGTGCTGCGTCGCTCGGCCTCGGCCTCGCGCTCGCGCAACCCGACAAGCCCGTCATCGTCATTACGGGCGACGGCGAGCAGTTGATGGGCATCGGCAGTCTCGCCACCATCGGCGCGAAACAACCCAGGAATCTGTCGATCGTGGTGCTCGATAACGGCCATTTCGGCGAAACGGGCATGCAACGCAGTCATACGAGCCTCGGTACGGATCTCGTTGCCGTCGCCAGGGGATGCAACGTGTCCGACGCAAGTCGCATTCAAAGCCTCGATGATCTGCCCGGCCTCGTCGAACGGATTCGTGCAAAGACCGGGCCGCTCGTGGCGCAGGTGTTGATCGCAGCCAACGAACCGCCGCGCGCGCTTCCTCCGCGCGATGGCGTATTCGTCAAGAACCGCTTCCGCGCGGCGCTGGGTTACGCACCGTTCTAAGCCCGCTCTACCGATCCTTCCAGGAGAATTCGATGGAACATTATCGTCACTACGTCGACGGTGCAGACCTCGATCCTGCAACGGGCGAATGGTTTGCGAGCGAAAGCCCCTTTACGGGCGAGCCGTGGGCGCAAATCGCGCGAGGCGATGCAGCCGACGCCGAGCGTGCGGTCGATGCCGCGCATCGCGCGTTCGCGTCGGGCGAGTGGCCGTCGCTGACGGCCAGCGCTCGCGGTCTGTTGCTGCATCGCGTCGCGGATCTTGTCGCTCGCGACGCCGCGAAGCTCGCCGAAATCGAGGTTCGGGACAACGGCAAGTTGTACTCCGAGATGCACGCGCAACTGAGCTACATCCCTCAATGGTTCCGTTACTACGGCGGCCTCGCGGACAAAGTACAGGGCAGCGTCATTCCGCTCGACAAGAAGGGCTACTTCAACTACACGCGGCATGAACCGCTCGGCGTCGTGACCATCATCACGCCGTGGAATTCACCGCTGATGTTGCTGACCTGGAAGCTCGCCCCGGCGCTCGCCGCGGGGTGCACGGTGGTCATCAAGCCTTCCGAGTTCACCTCGGCGTCGACGCTCGAATTCGTGCGGCTATTCGAAGAAGCCGGCTTTCCGCGCGGCGTCGTCAACGTCGTGACGGGCTACGGCAATGAAGTGGGCGCGGCGCTCGTGTCGCATCCGCTGGTGCGCAAGATCACGTTCACCGGTGCGGACTCGACGGGCCGGCGCATCAACGAGCAGGCCGCCCGCGATTTGAAGCATGTAGGGCTCGAACTGGGCGGCAAGTCTCCGAACATCGTCTTCGCCGACGCCAATATCGACGATGCCGTCAACGGCGCCGTCTCGGGCATCTTCGCGGCAACGGGTCAGACGTGTATCGCCGGCTCGCGGTTGCTGGTGCAGAAGTCGGTTCACAATGAAGTGGTCGATCGTGTCGTGGCGCTCGCGAAAACCGCGCGCATGGGCGATCCGATGAGCCCGGAGACGCAAGTCGGTCCCATCACGACGCGCCCCCAATACGACAAGGTGCTTTCTTATATCGGCATCGCGCGGGAAGAAGGGGCGAGTCTCGCGCTGGGTGGCCGGAAAGCGGCGCGGGCTGAATGCGGAGACGGATGGTTCATCGAACCGACGATCTTCACGGGCGTTACGAACGACATGCGCATCGCACAGGAAGAAGTGTTCGGTCCGGTGCTGTCCGTGATTCCGTTCGACGACGAGGAAGACGCGGTCGCCATCGCCAACGATGTCCGGTTCGGGCTGGGCGCAGGCGTCTGGACGAGTGACATCGGACGCGCTTTTCGCATGGCCGAACGCATTCAGTCCGGCACTGTCTGGGTCAATACCTACCGCGCAGTCAGCTACATGTCGCCATTTGGCGGATACAAGGACTCGGGCCTTGGCCGCGAGAACGGCATCGACGCGATCAACGACTTCCTGCAGACGAAGAGCGTCTGGATCAATACGGGAGCGAAGACGGGCAATCCATTCGTGATTCGCTGAGTTGAAGCTCGGCAGGCTAGGCAGTCCCGGCTTGCGTGTCCGGCCTGCGAGTGGCCGCAGCAAAGAACTCGGTCAGATAGCGCAGCGCCGTTTCGCTGACCGGGTTGCCCGTGTCATTCCGCCAGGCAAGCACAAGCTCCGCATGGACGGCGTGCGCCTCGACCAATGGCCGGAAGATCACGTTGTCGAAGTGGATGCTTTCGGCCGATCGCGGAACGAGCGCCACGCCCAGGTCCGCGCCGACCAGAGCCAGGATCGAATGCGTCTGGGTGACGTGCTGCGTCTCCGCCACGCGCACGTTCATGGCCTGGAGAAGCCCCGTGATCAGTCCATGAAAATACGCACCCTCGACGGGCGGATAGGTAATGAGACTTTCGCCGGCGAGATCAGCGACGGCAACACTCGGTCGTTGCGAAAGGCGATGCTCCTTCGCCACGGCAAGCACCAGCGGTTCGCGAAACACACAGACAGAGCGCACGCCACGTTCGAGGATCGGCGGTCGCGATAACCCTATGTCGATCTGCTGCAAACGCAGTGCGTCGAGTTGCTGCGCCGACGTCATTTCACGCAGCGTCAGCGACACGCTCGGCATTCGCTCGCGAAGCAGCTTCACGAATCGCGGCAGGAACTGATAGCTCGATGCCGCGGTGAAACCGATGGTCAGGGAACCCTCGTCGCCTGATGCGATGCGTCTCGCGTCGATCACAGCCGCATTCGTTTGCCCGACGATCAGTCTCGCCGAGCGCGCAAACGCAGCGCCCGCAGCAGTGAGACGGATGTTGCGGCCACCACGATCGAACAGGTCGAAGTCGAGCGCATGTTCGAGCGCCTGAATGTGCCGGGTAAGCGGCGGCTGCGTCATGTTCAGGTGCTCGGCCGCGCGTCTGAAGTTCATTTCGTCGACGACCGCGAGGAAGCAGCGCAACTGGATATAGGTAATCATTGATACAGAATAAGTATCAACCGATTCCCAAGCAAGCCTTTTCGGTATCGGAATTCATCGCTATCGTGGTGCATCAACTGGCAACCACACGCGCTCCGACCTATGTCCACCATCGAAACCGCTGAAGCAATCCGCCGCTCCGACAAGGCGCTCACCCTGCTGGCCGACAGTCTCTTGCGCGCGGCGGGCCTGGAAAGCGAGAAGGCGCGCGCTGTCGCCGATCTGCTCGTTCTCACCGACATGATGGGGCGCTCGACGCATGGTCTCGCTCAGTGCAGCCCCTACCTCGACGAACTCGCGAGCGGGAGGATGACGGCCGCAGGGCGGCCGGAAGTCGTGCGCGACCTGGGCGCCACCGTCGTATGGGACGGCAACTATCTTCCCGGCTTGTGGCTCATGCAGGAAGCGCTATCGCTCGGTTTCGAGCGCATTCCCGAATGCGGCGTCTTTACCTTCTCGATGCGCAGAAGCCATCACATCGGCTGTCTCGCCGCGCTCGCGAAGCAGGCCACCGACCGGGGCTACTACGCGATGATCGCGTCTTCCGGTCCTCACACGAAACTCGTCGCGCCGTTCGGCGGCAAGCAGGGGCTGTTCAGCCCGAATCCGTTCGCGTTCGCTTTTCCGACGACCCGCTTTCCCGTGCTGGTCGATACCTGCGCATCGATCACGACCGTTTCGATGACGCGCCAGAAAGCGGCGGCGGGCGAGCAGTTCGATCACGCATGGCTTCTCGATTCCGAGGGCAAGCCGACGCGTGATCCCGGCGTCATGGAACGCAGCGAGCGCAAGGGCAGCCTGATGTTGCTCGGCGGAGCGGATTCGGGCCACAAGGGATTCGGTCTCGCATTGATGATCGAAGCACTGACGCAGGGTTTATCGGGCTTCGGACGCATGGACGCGCCGACGCGCTGGGGCGCGAGCGTCTATCTGCAGATCATCGATCCGGCGGCATTTGCGGGCGCGGAAGCGTCGATTGCGCAGATGGACTTCTTCGTTGCGCAGTGTCATGCCAACGATCCAATCGACCCCGCACAGCCCGTGCGGCTTCCCGGTGAACAGGCTTCGCGCAACATCGAACAGAGCCGCCGTGACGGCATTCTTCTGTCGCCTTCGACGGTTGCCGCACTGAGGCGCTGGGCTTCGAAACTCGATGTCGATGACCGCATTCTCGTGTGACGGACTGGCGCATAAGCCGGCAAGCCACGAACCAAAACCAATAGACGGAGACAGGCGAAATCATGAAGGACGACGCAAGCGCGGCGGCTCTGCCGCAACAACTGGCAAGAACCGAGGGACGGACGAACGTCCGCTGGATGATGCTCGGCCTGGTTTTCATCGGCACGATCATCAATTATCTGGACCGCGCGAACATGTCGGTCGTCGCGCCGCTGATCTCGAAAGAGTTCAGCATATCGCCCGTGGCGATGGGCTTTCTCTTCTCCGCATTTTCGTGGGCGTTTGCAATCTCCACGATTCCGGGCGGATATCTGCTCGACCGCTTCGGCACGAAACTCGTCTACGGACTCTGTCTGACCGCCTGGTCGCTTGCGACGACGCTGCAGATTCTCGCGGGCGGATTCGCGTCGCTGTTCGGTCTGCGCTTTGGCGTCGGCGCTGCCGAGGCGCCCGCGTTTCCGGCGAACAACAAGGTCGCCACGTCGTGGTTTCCCCAACGCGAGATCGGCGTCGCGGGAAGCGTCTGCTCGATGGGCATCTATCTCGGCACGGCGCTTCTCACGCCTGTGGAGTTCTACATCGCCGAGCGTTATGGATGGCGCGGCGTGTTTCTGTCGTCGGGTGTCGTCGGACTGATCTGGGCGGTGGTCTGGTTTCTGTTCTATCGCGAGCCCGGCAACAGCAAGCTCGCGAACAGGCAGGAGCTCGACTACATTCAGCAAGGCAAGGCCGCGGGCAGCCCGGCAGGCAAAAGCGCTGGCTTCCGTTGGGAACACTGCCTGAAGCTGCTGAGCTTTCGCCAGATGTGGGGCGTGTGCATCGGCAAGTTCGCCGCGACCACGACGCTTTACTTCTTCCTCACGTGGTTTCCGACCTATCTCATTCAGGCTCGCGGCATGACCATGCTGCATGCCGGCGCGGCGGCGATTGGCCCGTATCTCGCGGCGGCGGCCGGCGTGATGTTCGGCGGCTGGTGGGGCGACTGGATGGTTCGCAAAGGCTTTTCGGTGACGTTCGCGCGCAAGCTTCCGATGGTCATCGGCCTCCTGCTGACGGGTTCGATCGTCCTTGCAAACTTCACGACGTCGAATTCGATCGTCATGGTCATCCTGTGTTTCGCCTTCTTCGCACAGGGCATGTCATCGACGACCTGGGTGATCCTTTCCGAAATTTCGCCATTGAAGCTGGTGGGCATGACGGGAAGCATCGCGAGCTTCGCAAGTAATATCGCCGGCATCGTCACACCGATCACCATCGGCTTCATCGTTCAGAAGACGGGATCGTTCGAATGGGCGCTCGGCTTCTGCGCGATCGTGTCTCTTGTCGGGGTGCTTTCGTACACCCTGCTCATGGGTCCGGTCAAGCGGCTGGAAGTCGAGTGACGCCGGCGCTCTGTTCAATCGAATCAACAATCAGTCAGAGGTGAAGTAAATGGCGCATCACGACGACAAGATCAGGCACGTCGAGATTTCTCTCATTCAGGTCCCGCTGAAAAACGCCGTCAGCGACGCGAAGGTATTGACCGGCCGCCAGCAGCCGCTTTCGCATGTGGCGGTGTTGACCGCCGACATCGAGACCGTTCACGGCGCGCGCGGCTTCGGCTTCAGCTACACGTTGCGCGCGGGAAGCGCGGCAATCTTCGCTCACGCTCGGGAACTGGCGCCCTTCCTGATCGACGAGGACCCTAACGATATCGGCCGGCTTTGGGAAAAGCTCGCGTGGCAAGGCGCATCGATCGGTCGCAGCGGCCTCGCCGTGCAGGCGATCGCGGCTTTCGATACGGCGTTGTGGGACCTCAAGGCGAAGCGCGTCGAACTGTCCATCGGCAAGTTTCTCGGCTGCTACAGGACGGCGATTCCCTGCTACAACACGTCAGGCGGATACTTGAACGCCACGCTGGATGAAGTCCTGCGTAACGTGGATACGTCGCTGGACAAAGGTCTCGGCGGCATCAAACTGAAGGTGGGGCAGCCGGATTTGTCGAAGGACATCGAGCGCGTGCGCGCGGTGCGAAAGCACGTCGGCGACAGCGTGCCCATCATGGTCGACGCCAATCAGCAGTGGGACTATACGACCGCCTTGCGCGCCGGCTGCGAACTCGACGAGTTCAATCTCGTCTGGCTCGAAGAACCGCTGAGCGCATACGATTACGCGGGACACGCGCGACTGGCGGAGAAGCTCAAGACGCCCATCGCCACGGGCGAAATGCTCAGCAGCGTGGCCGAAGTGCAGAATCTGATCGAACAGCGCTCAGTCACGTTCCTTCAGCCCGACGTTCCGCGCGTCGGCGGCTTCACGCCGTTTCTCAGGATCATGGCTCAGGCCGAACAGCACCGGCTCAAGCTCGCGCCGCATTTCGTCATGGAGCAGCATGTCCATGTGGCGGCGGCGTTTCAGAACGAGACGTGGGTCGAGCACATCGAATGGCTGGAGCCGATGTTCAACGAACGCCTCGAGATCAAGGACGGGTTGATGTATTTGCCGACTCGGCCGGGTGTCGGGTTCAGTTTGTCCGGGCAAGCGCTCGAGTGGCGCGTGGCGCACGCGCGCGTCTGACTGATTCCGTCATGTGCGCAGTGCTCCTGGCCCACTACGGACGTTCGCCGACAGATGCCGGCTGCGCCTGTTGTTCGATTCGCCGCACGCTGACGCGGACGTCCATGCTCATGAAGTCCTGCGCGTCACCGAGCCAGGAACCGCACACGGGCGCCGCCTGTTCGGGCTTGCGCGTGAACGCCACGCGGATCAGGTCAGTGCCGCCGACCAGTGAGTTGGTCGGATCGTATGGCACCCAGCCGGCTCCTGGCAAAAAGACGTGCAACCATGCATGGGTCGCGCCGGCGCCCGCCACGAGCGGCTCGTCGCGGCTTTCGACCTGTCGCGCGCCCTGCTGCAGTCCCGTATTGCGTACCGCTGGGGGAGCCGGCGTGTCGAGCGCCTGATCGTACAGATACCCCGACACGAAGCGCGCGGCCAAGCCCAGCCCGCGCACCGTCTCCATCATCAGCAGCGCGAAATCCCGACAGGTGCCACTGTGCCTGTTCAGTGTCTCGGATGGACGCTGGGTGCCCATGGCGTCACGCGACTGGTACTGGAAATCGCTGCGGATGGCTGTGTTGATATTGGCCAGGATGTCGCGCGTGTGGGTGGTGCCGCGGCGGGGGAGAAACTGCGCCACCCAGTCGCGCAGCACGGGCTGATCGTCTGGATATTGCGGCGGCAGGAAGGGCGCCAGGTCGAGCCGATCCTCGTCGGTATACTGGAACGGATAGTTCTCGGCTTCGGGCGCCACCGGCAACTCCAGATTCTTGACGCCGAAATGCTCGATCACGAAGCGCGCGTGGAATTCCAGCGTTTCGGCGGGCACCCGTGGCTCGACGATCGCGACCGAATTGGAGAACACGTCCTGCATCCAGAACTGTGTGCTGTGCGGCGACACCGCCAGTGTCGCCGACAGCACACGGATGTCGTGCGCGGCGCGCGGCCGGAACATCACGCGGTGCGGGGAAAACTCCACTGGCTTGCTGTAGCGATAGGTCGTGACGTGCTCGACTTCGAGAAAGACGGACATGTGCGACCTCGGCCGGGCGCGAGAACATTCGATCAAGATACCATCATTGGTGCACGACGTAGCGCCAGAGCGCCATGCATTGCGCATCGGCAATCCGATAGCGGGGCATCGACTTGCGAAGCAGGACGCCCGCCGGGTCGACACCCTCTCTGACCGCACGGCAGAAGGCCGTCGCGTCATAGTGACTGATCGGCCCTCCACGGCGCTGTGTCGCGGCGAGCAGGGAGTCGTGCGTCAGCGGTGGCGCAAAGGCTGCCGCCGTCGGCGTGCCTGCATGACAACTGACGCATCGAGTCGTCCAGGCAGGCAACGGGCGATCGTCGTCGCGCAGATGCGCGGACATCGGCTGCTGTCCGTTGAATATCGCACAGCCCAGGTTGGCGGGTTCGCACGCGGCCTGCGCATGTGCGGAAGGTGTCATCGCGACAAGGGCAAGTCCGATCGCGGCGGTTCGCGTCACAGAGCGAAATGGCCGCGCCATTTCAATGCACCAGCAGCACGCGCGAGACACTCGGCACGCCCTTCGCGTTCAGGGCGAACAGCATGTAATAGCCGGGAACCACGACGCCGGGATCGGAAGGAATCTTCAACTGATATTCACCGCCGGTACCCACCGTGAACGTAAGCGGCACGCGTCGCTGCTCGTTGTTCAGCGAATGCGTGACCGACGAGGAGCGCATCAGCGTGAATGCACTCATTCCCCTGCTGGCCGTCACGACGATCGTCGTGCCGAGCTGCGCGTCGGACGGCACGGAATTGAGACTGGGCCGGGACGCGGTCGAGCCGTCCGCGTTGAGCAGATACGGCGGCGTCAATATCTCCACGTCGGTGTGGTTGGTCGCGCAGGCTCCGCACAATCCGCCGCCGCCGCTCAGCACGCGCCCGTCGTTCAGGAGCAGCGCGACGCTGTGATAGGTGCGCGGCACGGCCTGAGCGGCGAGCGGAGAAAACGCATTGGTCGCCGGGTCCCACAGTTCCGGGGTGAGGATCGCGTTGTCGTCCGAGAAAGGCGCAGCAAAAGTCTGTCCGCCGACCACGACGACCTGTCCGTTCGGCAGCACGACGCTGTTGCTGAACGCGCGCTGGTAGATCATCGGCGCGATGGTCTGCGTCACCGCCGTTCCGTTACTGATGTTGATGAGCGTCGCATTGGACGTGGCCTGAGATTGATCGTAGCTCGGCGCGCCGCCGACCGCGAGAATCTTGCCGACGTCGTACATGACGGCGTTGCCGTTCATCGCATCGCTGTCGCGCCCCCGGTTGCCTGCCTGGGTGACGCTGCCGTTGCCGGCTGTATCGAACCAGTGCATGGCCCGGCTGGGGCCCGCGTGAAACACGCGTCCATTGGCGACCGCGAACAGCCATGCGTGATTGTCGGCGCGAAATACGCCCGCGTTGTCGTTGGTGAGGATGGTGTCGTCGGTGATGGCGCCGTTAATCTGCCAGCCCGAACCCGGGGTCCAGGTCTCACCGGTCTTTCCCCCGAGCCCGCCGTTCCACGAGCCGCCCACCAGGAACACGTTGCCGTTGCTCAAGGTCACGCTTCCCTGATAGCCGCGTGAAATGTTCATGTGATCGCTCGCGGTCCACGTGTTCGTCGAAGGCGAATAAATGCTGGTCAGTCTCGTGCTCGAACCGCCGGTGACGAAAATCCGGCCATCGGGGAGATTGGCGATGCCCGGGCAGAACATGTCGTGTCCGGTATTGCTCACGATCACTTGCCTGCTGTTGCCGGTCGATGGATTGAAGATTGCCGTGTAGGTCTTGCCCGGCGTGACCTCGCCGGTGGTGAAGTTGAGCGCGCTGTCCGCAGACCAGACCAGCACGTTTCCGTTGGGAAGATTGGCGGCCTGCAACGGGACGAGCGGCACCGTGATGGGCGCCGTCCACTTCGAGGGCAATACGGTTCTCGGCGCCGGCAAGCCGCTCACTTGCCAGGTCTGTGTCGCGCTGCCGTTGCACACCTGTTGCGTGAGCTGGACCCCCTGGGAGGTCGTACTAGACGCGCTCACGCACAAGCCGCTATGTCCCGCGACGATTGCATAGCCCGCGCCTTGCGGCATCAGCGAGAAGGCCTGATTCAAGCCGCCATTGCAGGTCCACTGGATGATCGGGCCGCCTGGGTCGCGGGCCTGGCCCGACACGTCCAGGCACAGGCCGCTGTTCTGGTTGACGAGGTTGTACCGGGTGCCGGTCGCAACAGGGAGCCATTTCTGATTTGCGCCGCCCCAGCAGGGCCAGGAAATCACGGGTGCTCCCGGCGCCAGTGCCGCACCGCTGACGTCCGCGCACATGCTGGTGCCGCTCAGCGTGATGGGGGCGGAGGTTTGCGCCCGGACAGCGGGCGATATGCCTGCCAGAGCCAGCGGCAATGCCATCGCCAGCAAAAAGCGCATGCATCGGACGAGCAAGCGGGCCGCGTTCCTCGTCGAAGGAATTGCTGGCATGGTTTCGCTCCGCGTGGAGGAAGTCTGCTTATGTACGTGCAAGTGCGCGGAGCACATCGCAGAGATCGTCGACGCGGGGAAGGTCAGCGCTTCGCCAGCGCAACATCGCGTTGGCGTCGAAGCAATACACCTGTGTCGAATGATCCGCGATGTCGCCGAGGGGCCTGTTGCTGCCTGAGAGCGCCACTCGCATCCGGTCTACATCAGTAAGTGCTGGCGTCGCCGCAATCCACGCCGGACCCGCCCGGAAACGCGCAAGCCAGGCGCGCAATGCCGGCGGTGAATCCGAAAGCGGATCGATTCCGAGCGACAGCAATTGCACGGGACGATGAGCGCGGATTTCCGGGATCCGTTCCTGAACCGCGCTGAAAAGCGTTCCTTGCAGCGGGCATACCGTGCCGCAGCCGGTGTATATCGTCTGCAGTGCGGTAACGCCCTGGCGGAGCAAGTCGTTCAACAGCCGCTTTTTGCCCGACTGGTCGACGAGCAAGGTATCGTCGAGGCGAACCGGCGGCGTGACGAGTCCCAGCCCGCCATGTTGTGCGAACGAGAAAGGGGACACTGCGCCAAGCGCGAGTGCAGCCATGTCGCAAAGCAGAGCGCGGCGAGTCAGGGCGAAAGCAATCGCACCCATGCCGGATTTCAGACCGTCGGGCATCTTTTCCTGACTCACCGAATTCGTCCTCATCGACACGTTTTACGATCCCCGTTCCGGGCTATCACGGTGCGACTTGTACGTCGAACATCCGGCCTGACCGGTGCGAGCAGATGTGTCGCAGCCCTTGGCTCTTTTGTATTGCAATATCTCCGGATCGAAGACTAGCAGTCCAAATCGGCAAGAAACGTCCGGAACGATAAATAAATAGGTAAATATGTGTCCTCGGATACATTCGCTTTCAAGGTTCGTGAGCAATAGCGTCATTGCCGCCCTGATTCGAAATCAGGCCGCCCGGTTGCACCCGAACGTTCGTTGGCGAGAAAGTCCGCTTTTTCTGTCACCATCGGGGACGCTCGTGTTATTGCTTTGTTAGCATCGTCGTTGCTCGACATTGCGTTGCCCGTTCCGGCCCTCCCGGTGAAGGAGAATGCACATGAATGCGCGTCTTTCCGCTTGTGCCGCCGCACTCGGCGCCATGCTGGTCGCGGCAATCATCGGCGCGTGCAGCGGCGGTGACTCCAGCGGCGATTCGACATCGGCCGCCGCTGGCAGGGCTGCGTCGAGCGTAGCGAATGCATCGAGTGCGGGCACGTCGGCTGCCGGCAATCCGATGGACGTCGTCACCTGGCACAACGACATCGCGCGCACCGGCCAGCAACTGAACGAAACGATCCTCACGCCCGCGAACGTGCGTGCGAGCAGCTTCGGCAAGCTCGCGTTCTTTTCCGTCGATGGCCTCGTCGACGCCCAGCCGCTCTTTCTCGCAGACGTGCCGATCGCGGGCGGCACGCGTAACGTCGTCTACGTCGAGACCGAAAACGCGAGCGTCTACGCCTTCGATGCCGACAGCGGCGCCGTGCTCTGGAAGGTCTCCACGCTCGGCAACGGCGAGTCGCCGAGCGGCGACCACGGCTGCACCCAGATCACCCCGAGGATCGGCATCACGGCGACGCCGGTCATCGATCGCACGCGCGGGCCGAATGGCGCGATCTATGTCGTCGGCATGTCGAGGGACGCGTCGGGCGGCTATCACCAGCGCATCCACGCACTTGACGTCGCCACGGGCGCCGAGCTCTTCAACGGCCCGACGGAAATTCGCGCGACCTATCCGGGCAATGGCTCGGGCAGCCAGAACGGCACGCTCACATTCGATCCGGGCCAGTACGTGGAGCGCGCGGCGTTGCTGCTGCTGAACGGCACCATCTATACCGCATGGACCTCGCACTGCGATTTCCTGCCGTATACCGGCTGGGTGATGGGCTACGACGCGGGCACGCTCCAGCAGACGAGCGTGCTGAACGTGACGCCCAACGGCCAGATGGGCGCGATCTGGATGAGCGGAGCGGGCCTCGCGTCCGACGGCGAGGCCATCTATCTGCTCGATGGAAACGGCACCTTCGACCCGACGCAAAACGAGCACGAGATGCCGATCAACGGCAACTATGGCAACGGCTTTCTGCGACTCAATCTCGGACCGCTGCGGGTGCAGGACTATTTCCAGCCGTCGAACACGATGCAGGAATCGAATCAGGACGAGGATCTCGGCTCCGGCGGCGCGATGGTGCTGCCCGATATGACCGATTCGACCGGCGCGGTGCGCCATCTCGCGATCGGCGCTGGCAAGAACAAGACGATCTACGTCGTGAACCGCTATTCGATGGGCAAGTTCGATTCGAACGCTGACCACATTTACCAGGAACTGGTCGGCCGGCTCGGCGGGTCGATGTTCGGCGCGCCCGCCTATTTCAACAACACGGTGTATTTCGGATCGGTCGGCGACACCATCAAGGCGTTCACGATCTCGAACGCCGCGCTGTCGGGCGCGCCAACGAGCCAGACGGCGAACAGGTTCGGCTTCCCGGGCGCGACGCCGAGCATTTCCGCGAACGGCACGGCGAACGGCATCCTGTGGGCGGCGGAAAACGGCACGGTCGGTGTGCTGCGCGCATACGACGCGATGAATCTCGCAAACCAGCTTTACAGCAGCAACGACTTCGGCGCGCGAGACCAGTTCGGCCAGGGCAACAAGTTCATCACGCCGATGATCGCGAACGGCAAGGTGTATGTGGGCACGAGGAGCGGTGTAGCCGTGTTCGGATTGCTGTCGAGATAGAGGGGGCGCTCGCCGGGATCATCTTCGTTCAGCGACGAAGCTCCTCCGCCCCCTTCCCCGTCCAGCGCTTGAGCGCGCGACGGAAATTCGCGGCATCGCTGAATCCAAGCAGCATCGCGACGTCCTCGGTGCTCATCTTCGTCGTTTTGAGATATTCGAGCGCGAGCGAGCGTTTGACATCATCGACGATTGCCTGGAAGGACGAACCTTCTTCGTCCAGTCGCCGCCTCAGGGTGCGCGATGTCAGATGCATCGACTTCGCGACGCTCTCCATGTCGGGAAAGGATCCAGGCGTGGCCATCAGGCTCTGATACACCTCGCCCGAGACGCCACTGGATGTCTTCGCCTGTCCAATCAACCGGTCGCAGGTCTCTTGCAGCAAGGTCGTCGTAAGAGGGTGAGCGAGTTGCGGCTTCCGTTCGAGAATGGCGCTGTCGTAAATCAACTCGCATTGCTCCTGATCGAAGAGGCATTCGCATCCGAGATACTCGGCGTAGATGTCCGCGTGCACCGGCGCGGGATATGAGAAGCACGCTTTCACCGGCGGGCATACACCGCCGGCGACGTCCTGAAGATGCGTCACGTGTTGCGTGTATTGCTGCTCGATGATGAATTCGCGCAGTTCACGCGACGGACTCGAGGTGAACGCATCGGGAAATGTCCAGACCATGCGATCCGGATACTCCGTCCATTCGATAGCGACGGTCGGCGTCGCCAGCCGGTGATACTTCACGCCGAGTTTGAAATAGTCGCGCAACGACAAACACGACATGAGCGCGTAGCCATACATCCCATAGGCGGACAAGTGCAGCTTGCGTCCGACCTTGAAGGGCGTCGCCGGCTCGCAACCCAGCGACACGGCGTTCCTGCAGACAGACGCGTACTGCCCGACGGACGTGAGAACCGATGCGTCCTGCAGTTCGGCAACCGTGACGCCCGAGCCGCTCAGGCTGTCTTCGGGCGCGATGCCTTGCTCTGCAAGCACCTCGACCAGTGCGGCGATCTTGTAGGGCGCGAACATACGCTCGTTCAGCGGAGGGCGAAGAGTAGCCATTTTTTCTGTTGTCCTCTGAGGACTCGCGGGTGTCCGAAAAAGACCTTTTCTCGCGGATGCTACCTCAATAAGATTCGAGTCACAAGGCGCCACTCCGTGCAAGGGAGGCGCTGAACGGAAACGGAGACAAGGATTTTTCGATGAGCGATTCGAGCCGCAAGGTCATCATTTCGTGCGCTGTCACGGGCGCCACCCACGTTCCGACGATGTCGGAGCATCTGCCGATCACCCCCGCCCAGATCCGTGACCAGGCGATCGAAGCCGCCGAAGCGGGCGCGGCGATCATCCATCTCCACGCGCGCGATCCGAACGACGGCCGCCCGACGCCGAACCCCGACATCTTTCGCGAATTCGTCCCCGCCATCGCAGAAGCGACGGACGCGGTCATCAACATCACGACAGGCGGCAGCACGCGCATGACCCTGGAAGAGCGGCTCGCTTATCCGCTGCGTGCAGCGCCCGAGATGTGTTCGCTCAACATGGGTTCGATGAACTTCTCGATCCATCCGCTCGCGGCGAAAACATCGTCCTGGCGTTACGAATGGGAAAAGGGCTATGTCGAGGGCATGGAAGACATGATCTTCCGCAACACCTTCAAGGACATAAAACGCATCCTGCTCGAACTCGGCGATAAAGGTACCCGATTCGAGTTCGAATGCTATGACCTCGGACATCTCTACAATCTCGCGCATTTCGTCGATCAGGGCTTGATCAAGCCACCGTTCTTCATTCAGTCGGTGTTCGGCATTCTCGGCGGCATGGGCGCGGACCCGGAGAACATGACCGTGATGCGCGCAACGGCCGACCGCCTGTTCGGACGCGAGAACTATCACTTCTCCGTGCTCGGCGCGGGCCGTCACCAGATGCCGCTGGTCACGATGAGCGCGATTCTCGGCGGCAACGTCCGCGTCGGGCTGGAAGACAGCGTGTACATCGCCAAGGGCGTCAAGGCCGAGTCGAACGCGCAGCAGGTGCGCAAGATCCGTCGAATCCTCGAAGAGCTGTCGCTCGACATCGCGTCGCCGGACGAAGCGCGCGCGATGCTCGGGCTGAAAGGGCGCGACAAGGTCACACCGTAAAACTCTCGATATTCGCAGACAGGGCGCAGACCCATCCCGGAGACAACATGAACATCATCGATAACTTCGACACGCTGCATCGCGCCGCGACGCGCAAAGCGATGCAGCGACTCATTCCACTCATGTGTGCGATCTACTTCATGTCGTTCCTCGATCGCACGAACGTCGCGCTGGCGAAAGCGCAACTGGCCATCGACGTCGGCATCAGTGCCGCCGCGTATGGATTGGGTTCGGGCATCTTCTTCATCGGCTATGCCTTGCTGGAGGTGCCGAGCAATCTTGCCGCGCATCGCATCGGGCCGCGTCGATGGATCGCGAGAATCGCGGTGACGTGGGGCATTCTTTCCACCGCGATGATGCTGGTGCAGGGCGAATGGTCGTTCTACGTTCTGCGCGTGTTGCTGGGCATCGCCGAGGCCGGGCTCTTTCCGGCGCTCATGTACATGGTCACGCTGTGGTTCGCACCGAACGACAAGCCGGTCGTCGTGGGCTGGATCTACATCGCGCCGGCGCTTGCGCTGATGCTCGGCAGTCCGCTCGGCGGCGCGCTGATGCAGATGAACGGCCTCGGCGGCCTTCATGGCTGGCAGTGGATGTTCATGATCGAGGGCATTCCCAGCGTTCTGGTCGGCATTCTGCTTTTCTTCAAGATGCCGGAACGTCCGCGCGACGCCCGCTGGCTGTCCGCCGAGGAAGCGCAGGCGCTGGAGTCGCGTGCCGCCGCCGATGCGCAAGGACATCCCGAACTCACGTCTTCCGACTGGATGGCGGCGTTGAAGCGCCCGACGACCGTTCTGATGGGCCTGATCTACTTCCTCAACCAGGTGGCGTTCGTCGGGCTGTACTTTTTCGCGCCCTCGATGATTCAGCAGATGCACGTCAAGTCGCCGCTGCTCGTCGGGGTGCTCGCCGCGAGCGTCGGTCTTGGTTTCCTGCTGGGCGTGTTGATCCTGCCACGGATTCATCGGCGCTACGGCAACGACTGCGCGTTCCTGGGCATGCTCACGGTGGGACTCATCGCCGGCGCGTGCGCGTTCATCGCCACCTCGAGCCCCGCGGCGCGCATGGTGCTGCTTGCGGTGACAGCGTTCTTTGCCGGCGGCGTGTTGCCGTCGTACTGGGCGATTGCGATGAAGCGCCTGCACGGCATTCAGGCCGCGGCAGGTCTCGCGTTCATCAACACGATCGGGTTGATCGGCGGGTTCGTCGGACCCTACCTGTTCGGATTGGCCGAGACCGTGACCGGACGTAGCGATTCGGGCTTTTACATCATTCTCGTGGCGTCGTTGCTCGGGCTGTTGCTCGTGCCGTTGTTTGCAAAGGCGATTCGCCGCGAGACCGAAGCATCGTCCCCGCTTGGCAACGGCAGTGCTGCCGGCATGCAATCCTGAACCATCGACACAGAGCGAAAAGATGAGACTACAGAAAAAGGTAACGCTGATTACGGGCGCGGGGCAGGGCATTGGCGCAGCTACCGCTCGCAAGTTCGCGCAGGAAGGTGCGACGGTCGTCGTGTGCGATGTCAACGAGCAAGCGCTCAAGAAAGTGACGGAGGCTTGCCAGAAGGCGGGTGCAGAAACGGCGGCATACTGCATCGACATGACTGACCGGCTCGCCGTCGACGAGGTGGTCGCAAGCGTGATCAAACGCTTCGGCCGCGTCGACGTGCTCGTGAACAACGCGGGCATCACGCGCGACGCCCGTCTCCAGAAGATGACCCTCGACCAGTTCGACGCGGTCATCGACGTCAACCTGCGCGCTGTCTTCCATGCAAGCCAGGCCGTCGCAGAAGGGATGATCGTGCGAGGCTCGGGCGTCATTCTGAATGCGAGTTCGGTCGTCGGCATCTATGGGAATTTCGGCCAGACCAACTACGCCGCGTCCAAGTTCGGTGTGATCGGTTTCACGAAGACTTGGAGCCGGGAGCTCGGGCCGAAGGGCATTCGCGTCAATGCTGTCGCGCCCGGGTTTATCGACACGTCGATCCTGTCGACGATCCCCGAAGACGTTCTGCACAGGATGCGCGAACAGGTGCCGCTGGGCCGCCTCGGTGCGCCGGAAGAGGTTGCGAACGTCTACGCGTTTCTCGCCAGCGACGAGGCGAGCTACATCAATGGCGCTGTAATCGAAGTGTCCGGCGGCATGACGCTCTGAAATCCACATGAATACTTTTGAACTGTTGAAGCCGCGGCCTGGCTTGCGGGTATTGATCACCGGCGCGGCTGCGGGCATCGGCGCCGCGATGGCTCAGGCGTTCGTCGAGGCCGACGCGAAGGTCATGATCTGCGACGTCGATGCCGCAGCCGTCGAAGCCTTTACGTCGACGAATACGTCGTTGCGTGGCTGCGTCGCGGACGTGAGCGACGCGGACCAGGTCGATCAGGTCGTCGCGGCAACCGGGCGCGCGCTGGGCGGACTCGATCTGTTGATCAACAACGCCGGGATCGCCGGTCCGACAGGGGCTATCGAAGATATCGACGCGCAGCAGTGGGAGCGCACGGTCACGACCAATCTGAACGGACAGTTCAACTTCCTGCGCAAGGCGGTGCCGCTCATGAAGGAGACTTCGCGGAGTGCGAGCATCATCACGATGTCTTCGGTTGCGGGAAGGCTCGGCTACGCGTTTCGCACGCCCTACGCGGCGACGAAATGGGCGCTGGTCGGGCTCACCAAATCGCTCGCGATCGAGTTGGGGCCCAGCGACATTCGAGTCAACGCCATTCTGCCGGGCATCGTGCAAGGGGAACGGATGGATCGCGTGATCGCCGCGCGGGCGGAATCGCTGGGCGTGACGGTAGACGCGATGCGCGACGACTACCTGAGGAAGATCTCGTTGCGTCGCATGGTGACGGTGCAGGACATCTCCGCCACGGCGCTTTTTCTTGCTTCCCCCGCTGCTCGCAACATCACCGGACAGTCGATCAGCGTCGACGGGAACGTAGAGTATCTCTGAGCGACTCGCCGTGTGCCGATCGAAGTGGCGGCGTGGACAGATTCGACGCGCCTCGTTATATTTGGGAGGATATAACGTGGAGCGGCAATGGAAACGGCACAAGAACGCGTCGGAGAGAAGTTCACACTGGAATCGATGAAGTTCGCGCGAGACCGGACCTGGGACGTGGTCAACGAGCTCGGCGCAATCATCGCGCCGGGCATGCTCGAATCGGAGGCGACGGCTGCGTGCAAGCGCATCATGACCTCGCTCGGCATGGAGCGCATCTGGCATCCGTCGCTGGTGCGCTTCGGCGCGAACACGCTCAAGACCTTCAAGGAACGCTCCGAGGGCGATCCGCGGCTGGGCGACGACGACATTTTCTTCATCGACCTCGGCATCGTCTGGCACGGGCACGAAGGCGATGCGGGCGCTACTTTCGT
This sequence comes from Caballeronia pedi, assembly GCF_001544915.2. Classification (GTDB taxonomy): domain Bacteria; phylum Pseudomonadota; class Gammaproteobacteria; order Burkholderiales; family Burkholderiaceae; genus Caballeronia; species Caballeronia pedi. Next base: position 25,714 of record NZ_FCOE02000054.1, read on the forward strand.
CGTCGGCGACGATGCGGAAATGAAGGCATGCGCGGCCGCCGCGAAACAGATTTTCGACGATGTCGAAGCGCGCTGGCGTGCGACCGGTTCGAGCGGCAAGGCACTCTACGAGTATGCGGAAGAACGCGCGCACGAACTCGGCTGGCGGCTCAATCTGGACATCAAGGGCCATCGCGTGAGCGATTTTCCGCATGCCATCTATAAGGCCGGCAAGCTCGGCGATTTCGACGCGTGCCCTGACGTCGGTCTGTGGATTCTGGAAATTCAGATCGCACATCCGACGCGGCCCTTCGGCGCGTTCTACGAAGATCTGCTCGCGTGAGCGGCCGTAAAGACGCGTCCACATGTTCATCCGCCAACTGAAATATCTCGTCACGCTCGCGACCGAGCAGCATTTCGCGAAAGCGGCCGAGTTGTGCAACGTGTCGCAGCCGGCCTTGTCCTCGGCAATCCGCAGCCTCGAAACGGAACTGGGCCTCGTGATCGTCAAACGGGGGCGGCGCTTCCTTGGCTTCACGGAGGAGGGCGAGCGCGTGCTCGGCTGGGCGCGCCAGACGCTCGCCGCGCTCGAACACATGCGCCAGGATGCGTCGGCGTCGCAGGTGCGCCTGAGCGGGACGCTGCGCTTCGGCGTGATCCCGACCACCATGCCGATCATCGGCCTGTTGCTCGGCGCGTGCCGCGCCCAGCACGCGGAGATCCATTACACCGTGCGCTCGCTGAGTTCCGACGTCATTCTCCGTCAACTCGACGACTACGAGATCGACATCGGCTTCACGTACCTCGACAAACGCGTGCAGGCCGGCTTCGCGGTTCTGCCGCTGTATCTCGAACGCTATTTTCTGCTGTCACCGGCGGGGGCGCACTCGCGTGCTCGCCCGCGCGCGGCGCGCTGGTCGGAGCTGGGCAACCTGCCGTTCTGTCTGCTCGGCACGGCCATGCAGAATCGCCAGGTGATCAGCGCGGCGTTCAGGCGCGCGAGCGTGCAGCCGACCGTCGTGCTGGAAACCGATTCGCTGCTCGCCCTGCATTCGAACGTGCAGCACGCGGGGCTGCACAGCATCCTTCCGCATAGTCTTCTCAGTGTGATCGACGGCAAGGAACGCGGCGTGCGCGCGATTCCCCTCGAACCCGAACTCACACGCGAGATCGGGCTCATTACGCGCAGCGCGCCGGCCATGCCGCCGCTCGTCGCGGCGATGTGGAGCGCGGTCGGCGAACTCGATCTCCAGCAGCGCTTCGATACGCTGTTGCCGCGCGCGCAACGCGGCGCTTGATAAGCCGCGCTTATCAGCGCATACGTCCAAACGATTGGACGCGACCATACCCGTTCGCCGAGACTTGGCTCCATCGACCCGGCGCATCATGGCTCGCCGGGTCGATCTTTCAAATCAAACGGAGCGAGACGATATGGCCAAGGTCCTTTGCGTGCTTTACGACGATCCCGTCAACGGCATGCCGAAAAAATACGCCCGCGACGGCGTGCCCGAAATCACGAGCTATCCCGGCGGCCAGACCGCGCCGACGCCCGATGCAATCGACTTCACGCCGGGCGAGTTGCTCGGCAGCGTATCGGGCGAACTGGGCTTGCGGCGCTTTCTCGAATCGCAAGGGCATACGCTGGTCGTCACGTCCGACAAGGACGGACCGGATTCCGTGTTCGAGCGCGAACTGCATGATGCGGAAGTCGTGATTTCGCAGCCGTTCTGGCCGGCGTACCTGACGGCCGAGCGCATCGCGAAGGCGCCGAAGCTCAAGCTCGCGCTCACAGCCGGAATCGGCTCGGATCACGTCGATCTGCAGGCCGCGATCGAGCGCGGCGTCACGGTCGCCGAGGTGACGTACTGCAACAGTATCAGCGTGGCCGAACACGTCGTCATGATGATCCTCTCGCAAGTGCGCAACTATCTGCCCTCGCACGAGTGGGTGAAGAAGGGCGGCTGGAACATCGCCGATTGCGTCGAACGTGCCTACGACCTCGAAGGCATGCACGTGGGCACGGTGGCGGCCGGGCGTATCGGTATTGCCGTGTTGCGCCGTCTGAAACCGTTCGACGTCAAGCTGCATTACACGGACCGCCATCGTCTGTCCGCTGAGATCGAGCGCGAGCTCAACCTGACGTGGCACGACAGCGTCGAATCGATGGTGAAGGTCTGCGACATCGTGACGATCAACTGTCCGCTTCACCCCGAGACCGAGCATCTGTTCAACGAGAAGATGATCTCGAAGATGAAGCGTGGCGCGTACATCGTCAACACTGCGCGCGGCAAGATCTGCGATCGGGATGCCATCGTGCACGCGCTCGAAACCGGGCAGCTCGCAGGCTACGCAGGCGATGTCTGGTTCCCGCAGCCCGCGCCGCGTGATCATCCGTGGCGCACGATGCCGCACCAGGGCATGACGCCGCACACGTCCGGCACGACGCTGTCCGCGCAGACGCGCTATGCGGCCGGCACGCGTGAGATTCTGGAATGCTGGTTCGGCGAGCGTCCGATTCGCGACGAGTACCTGATCGTCGATGGCGGCAAGCTCGCCGGTACCGGTGCGCATTCCTATTCCGCCGGCAACGCGACCAAAGGCTCGGAAGAAGCAAGCCGATTCAAGGTTGCCTGATTGGGCATGGCCATCGCGCCGCGATGGGTGAGACCTCACGCATCGCGGCGTATCAACCAAACTCGTCACGACGAAATGGAAAATGTATCCGGCGGAGGGATGCGAGCAACGGCTCGCATCATGGCAGGACCTGCGTTGCTCGGTTTTCTTGGGGGCACAGTGGCGATCGGCGTCCTCGGCATGCTCGCGAAGACCACGGGCTTGCCGCTTCTGATCGCGCCTTTCGGCGCGTCGTGCGTGCTGCTTTTCGCGGTGCCCGAGAGCGCGTTTGCCCAGCCGAGGAATCTCGTGTTCGGGCATTTGATTGCATCTGCGATTGGCGTAGGCGTCTGCGCGCTCGCAGGCGTCGGCTTATGGCAGATGGCGATCGCCGTCGGACTCGCTATCGCGGCGATGCAACTGACGCGCACGGTGCACCCGCCGGCGGGCGCGGACCCGCTGGTCATCATGCTGGCGGGCGGGGCGTCGGTGAAGTTTCTGCTGCTGCCCGTGCTCGCCGGGGTGCTTTGCCTGTTGCTGATCTCGCGGCTGTTCAACTCTGGCTTTCGCGGTCGCTAGTGACCGCCGGCGCGCCTACACAGGACGGCCCTCGACCGGATAGTTGGGGTCCGTGTAGCCGGGCGTCGATGCATGACCGGCGGGTACCAGACTGTCCACGAACCGTTCGTCATCCAAACCGAGCTGGAAGGTCAGCGCATCCATATAGCTGTCCCATTGCGCTTCCGTGCGAGGCCCGGCGATGGCAGCGCTCACCAGCTTGTTCCGAAGCACCCACGCGATCGCGAACGCTATCGAAGTGGTGCCGCGTTCGGCGGCGTGCGCCGCGACCTTCTGTGCGATGGCGAGCGATTCAGGACGCCACTCGGTCTGCTGGATGCGTTTGTCGCCGCGCGCGACGCGCGAGTCGACTGGCGGTGCGTCGCCGGGCGCGTATTTGCCGGTCAGTACGCCTCGCGCGAGCGGGCTGTAGGGCACGACGCCAATGCCGTAGTGTCCGGCCGCGGGCATCAGTTCCAGCTCGGCGGTGCGGTCGACCATGTTGTAGACCGGCTCGATCGCGACGGGGCGATCGATACCCATCTGATCCGCAAGGCGGACGATCTCCGCGATGCGCCAGGCGCGGAAGTTGGACAGGCCGAAGTAACGCACCTTGCCCTGTCGAATGAGGTCGCCGATGGCGCGAACGCCTTCCTCCAGCGGCGCGTCGTTGAGCGCCCGATGGAAATAGAGCACATCGATGTAGTCGGTGCTGAGGCGTTTCAGGCTGGCGTCGACCGTCCGGCAGATCCATTTGCGTGACTGGCCTTGCTCGTTTGGGCGAGCGTTGGCCGAAGCCGGATACCCGAACTTGGTCGCCACGATCCAGTCGTCGCGCCGCTGAGCGATCGCGCGCCCGACGATTTCTTCGGATCGACCGGCGTGGTACACGTCGGCGGTGTCGAGAAAGTTGACGCCTTGATCGAACGCCTTGTCGATGATCCGGCGCGAGGTTGCTTCATCCGTTTCGCCGCCGAACATCATCGTGCCCAGACAGAGGGGCGAAACCTTCAGGGCACTGCGCCCCAGATATCGATAGTCCATTCCAGTCATCTCCATGCAGGCTGCAATGATAGGGTGGACGTATCCAGCGATAAAGTACGTAAAACGGCAAACCCTCATGAGATGGATTCATGAATTCCGCGATCGGTGCTTCGGCTCGCCCTTGCGATAGCGGATCGCGTCGATCACGACGGTCATCGCGCGTGAGAACTCGCGTCGGGTCGCGTAGCACGCGTGCAGGCCCGGGAAAGTGGGACACCAGTCATCCAGTACTTTGACGAGGCGACCCGCTTGGACGTGCGGCTGGACAAGATCCGCGGGAACGTAGGCCAGGCCGTACCCCGACAACGCCGCAGCCAGCATCTGGTACGTCCCATTGAAAGCGAGCTGGCCATCGACGCGAACCTGCACCTCGCGATTGCCTTTCTTCAACTCCCACGAGTAGAAGCCACCTAGAGTCGGCAAGCGGAGATTGATGCAGTTGTGTGCGGTGAGGTCCTGAGGCTTCTTGGGTAACGCGCGCGTCTTCAGGTATTCCGGCGCTCCGACAATCGCCATGCGCATTTCGGGGGCGAGGCGAACGGCGATCATGTCCTTCGCGACCTGATCGCCGTGTCGAACCCCGATGTCGTAGCGGTCTGCCACGATATCCGAGAGGCCATAGTCGGTGATGATTTCCACCTTGAGGTCCGGATAGTCACGCAGGACCGGCGACAGCCTGGGCCACAGAATCGTCTCGGTCGCGTAGTCGGTTGCGGTAATGCGGATCGTGCCTGCAGGTGTGTCGCGGAACTCTGATACGGCGGCCAGTTCGGCATCGATCTCCTCAAAGCGGGGAGCGACCGTCTGAATGAGACGCTCGCCAGCTTCCGTCGGCGCCACGCTGCGCGTCGTGCGGGTGAGCAGCCGCATGCCAAGCCGGGACTCGAGCGCCCGGATGGTATGACTCAGGGCGGATTGCGATACGCCGAGCTGCGCGGCGGCGCGCGTGAAGCTGCGCTCGCGCGCGACGGCAATCAGTGCGAGGAGGTCGTTGTAGCTTTCGCGACGCATTGATGAACTCGATTCATAGGTGTTTGCCGATTCTAGCGCCTAGTCGCGGGCATCGGGGCGCGTTAGATTTCAGATTTGCGGACTAAGCGACCGGAGGACATGCCGATGAGGATATTCGCCGTGGCGGTGCTGTCTGTAGCGCTCGGCACGACCGCCTGCTCGCAGCTCGAAAGGAAACCTGATATGACCAGTACGGATCACTTATCTTTCACGACATCGTTTGCCGGAATGAGCAACGTTTCACCTGCTCTCGAGCGCTACACGAACGACGTAGTGCTGGGTAATCTGTGGAAACGCCCGCAACTGTCTGCACGAGATCGAAGTGTCGTTACGCTCTCGGTCCTGATCGCCCGAAATCAGAGCGCGGAGTTGCCGTCTTATCTCGATCTCGCGCTCGACAGCGGACTGACGCCCGGCGAGATTTCAGAAATCATCACCCATCTCGCGTTTTATTCCGGTTGGGCCAACGCCACCGCTGCTGCGAAAGTGACGAGCACCGTGTTCGAGCGACGTGGAATCACTGCGGCGCAGTTGCCGGACGCGACGGTCGAGCTTCTCCCGCTTGACAAAGCCGCGGAGGCCCTGCGAGAAAGCACGGTACAACAGAATTTCGGCCTGGTGTCGCCCGGGGTGCTTCAGTTCACCCGCGACACGCTGTTCAATGACTTGTGGTTACGGCCCGGTCTGGCGCCGAGGGATCGCAGTCTCGTCACCGTCAGCGCTCTGGTTGCGACGGGACAGGTCGCGCAACTCACCTATCACCTGAATCGCGCGATGGATAACGGACTGATTGCGGAACAGGCGTCCGAAGTGATGACGCAACTGGCCTTTTATGCTGGCTGGCCGAATGTGTTTTCAGCGCTTCCGGTTGTCAAGGACGTCCTGGCGAAGCGCCCCGCGTGATGCATGCGCCGCGCCCGCGGTCCGCGGCGCACGCGCTCGCTAACTGTCGTGCGATACGTCCACGCGATCGCTGTATAGCGGAACCGTCTTCCCACTGGCGATGCTGTTGCCGACGGCCTGCAGATCGAGCGAAGGCGTTTTGGCGAGCAGCACGTAAGCGAGCCGGTTGGCGCGCCACGTGACGGTCTTCATTTCCCCGACCTGACCCGAGCGCACCGGCGCGTCGCCCTCGTTTTCCTCGATCACGCACAGGGCGACCGGATCGCCGCGCTCCGGCAGATACACCATCTGGATGAGCGGGCGGTCATGGTAATTCAGGCGCTGCACGCGCTTGAACTTGAGACCGACCTGACGCAGATCGGGAACCGCGACCGGCATGCCGTCGCGCTGGTGGATATCGGCCAGAACCTGCTCCGTGCTGGCCTTGTCGTCCCGCAGATTGGCGACCGTGTCGCGTCCGTAGAGCACTTGATAGTCCGCCACGCTTTGCACCCACGGATCGGCGCCGCGATTCAACGGATTGTAGCCGCCGAGATAACCGGTGAGCACGCCCGAGCAGACCGCACCCGCGACGAAGGCCGCGGCCGCCCACTGCATCGAAAAGCGGCGCGTGCCGCGCGACGCCTTGCGCTCCTGGGGCGCGCTGACGCTCACCAGCTCCTCGATGCGGCGCGTGAGGCTGTCCGGCACGGGCGGAACCGTTTGCCGGTCGTACGCGGCGCGATACGGCAGGACCGACGCCTGCAGCGCCGCTGCGCGCGCCGCCAGTTCGTCGGAGTGCGCGATCGCCGCTTCGACTTCCGCGCGCTGCTCCGGCGAAAGCTCCCCGTCGACGTACGACATCAGCAGCGAATCATCGACATTCATCATAAGGATTCCCCTTTTCTAGTTGTTGCCGTCGAGGCCTGCACGCTGAATTTCTGACCGATCGTAAGCCGCGCGCGCGACAGCCGGCTCATGACCGTGCCGATCGGCACGTCGAGCACCTCGGCCGCCTCGCGATAGCTCAGGCCTTCGATCGCCACCAGCACCATCACGACGCGCTGCGCTTCGGGCAGCGTCTCGACCGCGTCAATCACCTGGCGATGCAGCAAATCGAGCTCCGGGTTACGCGCCGAAGGATCGGCGAACGATTCGATCTCCTCGTCCTGCCAGTCCATGCTGCCGCGGCTGCGGATCGAACGAGCGCGCAATTCGTTCATCCACGTCGAATGCACGATCGAAAACAGCCAGCTCAGCGTCGACGTGCCCGGCTGCAACTGACTGCGCCGCTCCAGCGCCCGCACGCAGGCGCGCTGCACCAGATCTTCGGCATCGTGCTGGTTCTGCGTGAGCCGCAGCGCGAACCGCCATAGCCGCGGCAACAGCGTCGGCAGGACGGTCGTCAGGTCGTCGTCGTTCATCGCGGCAACTCCTGTGATGGGCGCGCTCATGATTGACAACACTCCAGAACCCGATCTATTCCAGAAATTTTTCGATTTTTTTTGCGGAATAAGCAGCCGGGGGCGGCTGTTTTCGGGTCACGGATCGCGCAACGGCGCGCACTCGAACCACCGAATAGGAGACAGATCATGGAGACCCTCCTCGACCGGGCCCGGCAGGCAGGCATGGCGGTCATGCTGGACGCGTGCATCGGACGCGAACGTTTTCATAGCATAGCCGGTTCGACGGCAACCCTCGCACGATTTGCGCAACTTTGCGAAGCGCCGGCGGTGAGTCGTAACACGCTTGAAAGCTGGGCTGCGCTCTGCGAACGCGGCGACGCGACAGCCGTGGCGGCGGCGATCCGCCGCGCGCTCGGCGAATGAACCCCGACGTGAATAGTGGTTGATGTGCGACGTTTAAAACGCGTCGAAGCATCGATACAAATTAGGCATCCAAATCAATGCGGTGCATCCAAAGCCCGCAAACCAAGCTTCGCGATCCAATGGCGACGCGAATTTTGCCTGTGCCGCAAGGCGCATTTTTCTCTGGAGACTGACATGGCTGTAGATATGTTTCTGAAGCTGGGCGATATCAAGGGTGAATCTCTGGCGGTGGGTCACACCGAAGAGATCGAAGTGCTGAGCTGGTCCTGGGGCTGTTCGCAGATGGGCACCACGCACACCGGCACGGGCGGCGGCACCGGGACCGCGTCGGTGCAGGACCTCACGATCAGCAAGTACGTCGACAAGAGCTCGCCCACGATCGTGCAGTCGTGCTGCCAGGGCGTGCACATGCCCGAGGCCGTGCTCACGCTGCGCAAGGCGGGCGGCAACGAGCCGGTCGAGTATCTGAGGATCACGCTCAAGGAAGTGCTCATCAGCAGCCACTCGGTGGGCTCGGGCGGCGGCGACCAGATTGCCGAGAGCGTCACGCTCAACTTCGCGCAATTCAACATGGAGTATCAGCCGCAGGACAACACCGGCGCGAAGAAGGGCGGCGTGGTGACGGGCAAGTGGAACATCCCGAAGAACAAGTCGGAATGAACCGCCCGCTCACGAACTAACCCACGCCTCTTTCGGACCTCACCATGAATCGCGCAGATATCGCAGCCTGGCTCACCGACCTCTCGCCGGATGTTCCGTGCGGCGCGGACGAAGAGTACAGCGCCGATTTCCGGTCGCTGGAAGAGGCGCTCGCCGGCAAGCCCGACGCCCAGTACGGCGGCACCGTGATCGCCGCCACGCCGCCCGACTGGACGCTCGCCCACTCGCTCTCGATGACCTTGCTCGAACGCACGCGCGACTTGCGCGTGGCGGTGCATTACACGCGTTCGGGCACGGTCCGCGAGGGTTTCATCGGACTGGCGCGCGGCCTTGCGCTGATCGAAGGGCTGCTCGATCAGCACTGGGGCGGCGTGCATCCGCAGCTCGATGCCAGCGACGACGACGATCCGATCGCGCGGGTCAACGCGCTCTCGGCGCTCGTCGACGACGCGGGACTGGTGGGCGATCTGCGCGACGTGCCGTTCGTCGCGCCGCGCGGCCAGCGCGGTTTCGCACTGCGCGAACTCGATGTGATGGCGGGTGAAGCGCCGCTTGTCGAAGGCGACGAGATGCCGACGCTCGCGGCGATCGATGCGGCGTTCGCGCAGGCAGGCATCGGCGCAGCGCGGGCGATGAGCGCGGCGCTCTCGGCGGCGCGGGCGTCGCTCGCGCAGATCGAGAGCACGCTGACCGCTCGCGTGGGGCCGGCGCGCGCGCTCGATTTCGGGCCGCTCGCGCGGCCGCTCGGACGCATCGGGGAGTTCGTGGCGGCGCGGGTCGAAGTGCTGGATCCGGATACAGGGGAAAGGGGAAGGGTGATGGAGACCAGCAGCAGTGAAGAGGGCGCGGGTTCCGGTCCGGCGACGCATCGAGTCGTCGCGGCCGGGCCCGCAGCGCCCCGGCGCATCGCGAGCGCGCAAGACGTGAGCGACGCGCTCGACGCGATCTGCGCGTACTACGCGGAGTGCGAGCCGTCGAGCCCGTTGCCGGTGCTGCTGCGCCGCGCGCGGAGGCTGGTCGGCAAGAGCTTCATCGAAATCATCGAGGACGTCGCGCCGGACGGCGCGCATCAATTCAGGCATCTGGGCGGCGTCGTCTGAGCGGCCCTGGAAACAAGCAAAGCAAAGGAGCAGACATCGTGGCAAAGGAAAGCAGTCAGAAATTCATCGCGCGCAACCGCGCGCCGCGCGTGCAGATCGAATACGACGTCGAAATCTACGGCTCGGAGAAGAAGGTCAACCTGCCCTTCGTGATGGGCGTGCTCGCGGATCTGGCGGGACAGCCCGCCGAGCCGCTCGCGCCCGCCGCCGAACGGAAGTTTCTCGAAATCGACGTGGACAACTTCGACGAACGTCTCAAGTCGATGAAGCCGCGCGTCGCGGTGCAGGTGCCCAACACGCTGACGGGCGACGGCAACGTCGCGGTCGATCTGACCTTCGAGAGCATGGACGACTTCACGCCCGCCGCGATCGCACGCAAGGTCGAGCCGCTGCGGCAACTGCTGGAAGCGCGCACGCAACTGGCGAACCTCCTGACCTACATGGACGGCAAGACCGGCGCCGAAGCGCTGATCGCCCGTCTGCTCGAAGAGCCCGCGTTGATGAAGGCGCTCGCCACCCAGCCTCGTCGGAACGACGACGCAGACCAACCCGTCACCGGAGCATGACGCGATGAACGAACTCAGCATCCAGCAACAGGGCAGCGCCGCCGTATTGGACGCGGCGCCCGGACTCGACGATTTCTCCACGCTCTTGCAAAAGGAATTCAAGCCCAAGTCCGAGCGTGCCCGCGACGCCGTGGCGAACGCGGTACGCACGCTTGCCGAGCAGGCATTGCGCGACACCGGCGTGATTTCCGGCGATGTCCTCGCGACCATCGAGGCGCTGATCGCGCAGATCGATCAGACGCTCACCGGGCAGATCAACCTGATCCTGCACAGCGAGCCGTTCCAGAAGGTCGAGAGCGCATGGCGCGGCCTGCATTACCTCGTGAACAACACGGAGACCGACGAGTCGCTCAAGATCCGCGTGCTCAACATCTCCAAGGCGGATCTGCACAAGACGCTGAAGAAATATCGCGGCGTCGCATGGGATCAGAGCCCGCTCTTCAAGAAGCTCTACGAGGAAGAGTACGGCCAGTTCGGCGGTGAGCCGTACGGCGCGCTGGTCGCGGATTACTACTTCGATCACAGCGGCCCGGATGTGGACCTGCTCACGCAGATCGCGAAGATCGCGGCGGCGGCGCACGCGCCATTCATCGCGGGCGCGGACCCGGCGGCGCTTCTGATGGAGTCGTGGCAGGAGCTCGCCAATCCGCGCGATCTGACCAAGATCTTCCAGACGCCCGAGCACGCCGCGTGGCGCTCGCTGCGCGATTCCGAGGACTCGCGCTATATCGGCCTCGCGATGCCGCGCTTTCTCGCGCGCGCGCCCTACGGCGCGAAGTCCGACCCGGTCGAGGCGTTCGACTTCGAGGAAGACACCACGGGCGCGAACAGCAGCAAGTACGCGTGGGCGAACGCATCGTATGCGATGGCGGCGAACATCACGCGCTCGTTCAAGACCTCCGGCTGGTGCTCGCGGATTCGCGGCGTCGAGTCGGGCGGGGCGGTCGAGGGTCTGCCGGTGCATGCGTTTCCGACCGACGACGGCGGCGTCGACATGAAGTGCCCGACCGAGATCGCGATCAGCGACCGGCGCGAGGCCGAGCTCGCCCGGAACGGCTTCATGCCGCTCGTGCACAAGAAGAACTCGGACTTCGCGGCATTCATCGGCGCGCAGTCGCTGCACAAGCCCGCCGAATACGAAGACCCCGACGCCACCGCCAACGCGAATCTCGCCGCGCGTCTGCCTTATCTGTTCGCGTGCTGCCGCTTCGCGCACTACCTGAAGTGCATCGTGCGCGACAAGCTCGGCTCGTTCAAGGAACGCGACGACATGGAGCGCTGGCTGCAGAACTGGATTCTCCAGTACGTCGATGGCGACCCCACGCATTCCGCCGAAGACACCAAGGCGCGCAAGCCGCTCGCCGACGCGCAGGTCATCGTGGAGGAAGTGGCGGGCAATCCGGGCTACTACACGTCGAAATTCTTCCTGCGCCCGCACTACCAGCTCGAAGGTCTCACGGTGTCGCTGCGGCTCGTGTCGAAACTGCCGACGGCCAAGGCCGCCTGAGTCGCGCACGTCCGCCCATTGCCCGCAAAAGGAGCCGCCCATGTCCGAACCTTCCGCCCGCGACCGACTGCAGCCGTCGTTGCTGGACCGCCTGACCGATTTCGAACCGCACGCGCGTCACGAATCCCGCGAGCGTCGCGTGATCTCGGCGCGTGCGCTGCGCGACAGCGTGCAGCGCGATATCGGCTGGCTTCTCAACGCGAGCGGTCTCGGCGAGAGATCGAACGCGCAAGGCGCGGCGACGCTGCCGCACGTTGCGACGTCGGTGCTCAACTACGGCCTGCCGGATCTCGCGGGCCGCGACGTCGCCGCGCTCGCCGCAGGCGCGCTGGAGCGCATCATCCGCGACGCGCTGTGGGCTTTCGAGCCGCGGCTCGCGCGGGAATCGGTGCAGGTGACGGCGATCGACGAGGCGAAGGGCGCGGGCGTCGCCAAAAGCGCGAGAGGCGGCCACGTGATCCGCTTCGAGATCGAGGCGGACATGTGGTCGCAGCCATATCCCGAGCGGTTGTTCCTGCGCACGGAACTGGATCTCGAAGCGGGCGAAGTGCGCGTCTGCGATGCGTCGGCCGGGGAGCAGCAAACATGAATCCCGCGTTCCTCAGGTACTACAGCCAGGAGCTTCAGCACGTCCGCGAGATGGGAGGAGAATTCGCCGCTGCGTTTCCGAAGATCGCCGGGCGGCTCGCGCTCGATGGCGTCGAATGCGCGGACCCGTATGTCGAGCGGCTGCTGGAGGGCTTCAGCTTTCTCGCCGCGCGCGTGCAGATGAAGCTCGACGCCGAGTTCCCGCGCTTCACGCAGCATCTGCTGGAACAGGCGTATCCGCACTATCTCGCGCCGACGCCGTCGATGACGGTCGTGCAGTTGCAGGCCGATCACGCGAACCCGCAACTCGCGGCGAGCGCCGATGGCATCGTGGTGCCGCGTCATACGGCGCTGCGCGGCATGCTCGACAAGTCCGCATCGACGCGCTGCGAATATCGCACCGCGCATGCGCTCACGCTGTGGCCCATCGAGATCGCGCAGGCGAAGTTCTTCACGCATGCGGGATCGCTGAACGCGGCGGCGCTGCCCGCGGGCGTCAAGGCGGGACTGCGCCTGCGTGTGCGCGCGACCGGCTCGCTCGGCTTCGAGCGCCTCTCGCTCGACCGTCTCGCGCTGTATCTGCGCGGCCCGGATGGCCTGCCGGCCAGGCTGCACGAGCGGCTGCTCGCGCATTGCGTCGGCGTCGCGGTGATGCAGCCGGGCACTGGCGCGAGCGCCGCGACCACGCTCGCCGTGCTGCCCGGCACGGCGCTGCGGCCGCTCGGCTTCGCCGAAGACGAGGCGCTTCTGCCGGTCGGCCGGCAATCGTTCGACGGCTATCGCCTGCTGCAGGAATATTTCGCCTTCGCGCCGCGCTTCATGTTCGTCGAACTGGCCGGCTTGCGCGATGCGCTGCGTCTTTGCCACGGGCGGGAAGCGGAGATCGTGATCCTGCTCGATCAGGCCGATGCGTCGCTCGAACGCGGCGTCGATGCCTCGAATTTCGCGCTCGACTGCACGCCCGCCATCAACCTGTTTCGCCGCCGCACCGACCGCGTCGCGCTGTCGGACACGGAGTTCGAATATCACGTCGTGGTCGACCGCACGCGTCCGATGGACTACGAAATCCATCAGATCGACGAAGTCACCGGCTACGGCGCGGGCGCCGATGCGCAGAAGCAGTATCGGCCGTTCCACTGCGCGAACGATCTCGACTTGCCGGGCGAGGGCGGCGCGTTCTATCAACTGCGGCGCGAGGCGCGGCGCGCGTCGGTGCGGCAGCAGCAGAACGGCGCGCGCAGCAGCTACCTCGGCAGCGAAGCCTTCATCGCGCTGGTCGATGCGGCGAGCGCGCCCGAAAGCGGCGAAGCGCGCCAGCTCGGCATCAGCGCGTGGTGCACGAACCGCGATCTGCCGCTCTCGATGCCGGTCGGCGCGGGCTCGACCGACTTCACGCTCGACGCCGAAGCGCCCGTCACCGCCGTGCGCTGCGTCGCGGGTCCGAGCCGGCCGCTGCCTTCGTTCGCGCAAGGGCCGGCGGCGTGGCGGCTGCTCGATCATCTTTCGCTTAACTACGCATCGCTCGTCGATACGAACGAGCAGGAAGGCGCCCGCGCGCTGCGCGAACTGCTCACGCTCTACTGCCCCGCCGATGACGCCGCCGCGCATCGTCAGGTCGAAGGGCTGCGTTCGGTGTCGTGCGCGCCGGTCGTGCGCCGTTTGCCTTCGCCGGGTCCGATCGTCTACGGACGCGGCCTCGCGATCACGCTGCACTTCGACGACGCCGCGTTCGAAGGCGCGAGCGCGTTCCTGCTCGGCGCGGTGCTCGCGCAGTTCTTCGCGCAGTACGTGTCGATCAATTCGTTCACCGAGACCCACGTCGCGACGCTCGCGCGTGGTCCGGTCATGCAGTGGCCAGCGAGGACCGGACGATGCGCGACGCTCTGACCATCGACGGCATGCTCGCCCGCGACGCCCGCCGCTTCGACTTCTTTCAGGCCCTGCGGCTGATCGAGCAGGCGCATGGGGAGCGTCCGCGCCTCGGCCGGTCGTTGTCCGCGCGCGACGACGCGGTGCGGCTCTCGCAAGACCCGGAGCTGATCTTTCATCCGACGACGCTCGGCGACTACGCGCCGGGCGAGGACGGCAAGCCCGGCCGGCTCGCGGTGAATTTTCTCGGCCTGCTCGGACCGAACGGACCGCTGCCGACTCACCTGACCGCCTACGTGCGCGAGCGCGCGCGCAACGCGAACGATCCGACGCTCGCGCGCTTTCTCGACGTGTTCCATCACCGCATGCTGTCGCTGTTCTATCGCGCGTGGGCGGATGGGCAGCCGGTCGTGAGCGCCGACCGTCCGCGCGACGATCGCTTCGCGGGCTACGTCGGCAGCCTGTTCGGCCTCGGCGCGCCCGCACTCGCCGATCGCGACGCCGTGCCCGATTCCGCCAAGCGTCACTTCGCGGGCGTGCTCGCCGCGCCGACGCGCCATGCCGACGGGCTGCGGCTGATTCTCGCGCGCTTTTTCGGCGTGAACGTGTCGATCGAGCCGTGGCGCGGCCACTGGATCGCGCTGCCGGAGAACGCGCGCACACGTCTTTGCGGCGCGCGGCTCGGCGTATCGACGGTCGTCGGCACGCGGGTCTGGGATTGCCAGCACAAGTTTCGCATCGTGATCGGACCGCTCGGCTACGTCGACTTCATGCGCTTTCTGCCGGGCGGCGCGAGCCTCACGAAGCTCGCCGACTGGGTCCGCAACTACGTGCGCGATCCGCTCGACTGGGACGTGGCGCTGCATCTGAAGCGCGAGGAAGTGCCGCCGCTGCGGCTGCAAGGGCATTCGACGAAAGGCGCGCGCCTCGGCTGGAACACCTGGCTCACGAGCGGCGCGCCGGTTCATGACAACCATCGGGTCGTGATCGCCGGGCAGGCGCAAGCGAACCGGAAGCAAGCCAGAAGCAAGGAGACTTCTCATGACTGAAATCAGCCGCATGGCGTTGTTCGGCAAGCTCGATCCGCTTGCCTATCGTGCGATCGAAAACGGCGCTGCGTTCTGCAAGCTGCGCGGCAATCCGTATGTCGAACTGGCGCACTGCGTGCATCAGATTCTGCTCGCGGCGGATTCGGATCTGCGTCGTCTCGTGCGGCATTTCGAGCTGGACGAGGCCGGGCTCGAACGCGATCTGACCGCCGCGCTCGATCGCCTGCCGCGCGGCGCGACCTCCGTTTCCGATATCTCCGCGCAAGTCGATGAAGCCGTCGAGCGCGGCTGGGTCTTCGGCTCGCTGATGTTCAATGCCCCGAAGGTCCGCACCGGGCATCTCGTGATCGGCATGCTGCGCACGCCGAACCTGCGCAACGCGCTCTACGCGCTGTCCCGCCAGTTCGAGAAGATCAGCTTCGATGCGCTGTCCGAACGCTTCGACGCGCTGCTCGACGGCTCGCCGGAAGCGCAGGCTGCGCCCGCCACGGAACCGGCCGCGCCGCTCGCGCAGAACGACGCGCTCGCCCGCTACACCGTCGATCTGACCGCCGAAGCGCGCAAGGGCAAGCTCGATCCGATCGTCGGGCGCGATACGGAGATTCGCCAGGTCATCGACATTCTCATGCGGCGGCGGCAGAACAACCCGATCCTGACGGGCGAGGCGGGTGTCGGCAAGACGGCGGTGGTGGAAGGCTTCGCGCAGCGCGTCGTCGCGGGGGACGTGCCGCCCGCGTTGCACGACGCCGTCGTGCGCACGCTCGATGTCGGTCTGCTGCAGGCGGGCGCGAGCGTGAAGGGCGAATTCGAGAGCCGGCTGAAGCAGGTGATCGAAGCGGTGCAGGCGTCGGACCGGCCGGTGATTCTTTTCATCGACGAGGCACACACGCTCGTGGGCGCGGGCGGCGCGGCCGGCACTGGCGACGCCGCCAACCTGCTCAAGCCCGCGCTCGCACGCGGCACGCTGCGCACGATCGCGGCGACGACCTGGGTCGAATACAAGAAGCACATCGAGAAGGACCCGGCGCTCACGCGGCGCTTTCAGGTGGTCAAGGTGCCGGAGCCGACCGAAGCGGGCGCGATCGCGATGATGCGCGGCCTCGTGCGCAAGATGGAGCGCCATCACGGCGTGCAGGTGCTCGACGAGGCGCTGGAGGCGGCGGTGAAGCTCTCGCATCGCTTCATTCCCGCGCGCCAGTTGCCCGACAAGGCCGTGAGCCTGCTCGACACCGCTTGCGCGCGCGTCGCGGTGAGCCAGCAGGCGCTGCCGCCCGCCATCGACGATGCGAGGCGCCGCATCGAGACGTGGACGACGGAAAGCGAGATCGTGGCGCGCGAAGCGGCGCTTGGCATCGACACGCGGGAACGCGCCGTCGATGTCGCCGCCCGGCTCGACGCCGAACGTGCGCGCCTCGCCGATCTCACCGCGCGCTGGGAAGCGGAGCGCGCGCTCGTCGGACGCATTCTCGCGGCGCGGCGGGCGATCGAGGCGGGCGGCGAGTCCGTCACGCTCCCGGACCTGAAAGCGCTGACCGATGAACTCGCCCGGCGTCAGGGCGAAGCGCCGCTGATCCTGCCGGGCGTCGACGCGCACGCGGTCGCATCGGTGGTGCAGGACTGGACCGGCATCCCGGTCGGCCGCATGGTGCGCGACGAAGCCGCCAGCGTGCTCGATCTGGCCGCGACGCTGAACCGCCGCATCGTCGGACAGGGTCACGCGATGGACATGATCGCGCGCCGCGTGCAGACCGCGCGCGCCGGCCTCGACGATCCCTGCAAGCCGGTCGGCGTGTTCATGCTGGCGGGCACCTCGGGCGTCGGCAAGACCGAAACCGCGCTCGCGCTCGCCGAGGCGCTGTACGGCGGCGAGGACAACGTCGTCACCGTGAACATGAGCGAGTACCAGGAAGCGCATACCGTTTCGCTGTTGAAGGGCGCGCCGCCGGGATACGTCGGTTATGGCGAAGGCGGCGTGCTCACCGAGGCGGTGCGGCGCCGTCCCTATAGCGTCGTGCTGCTCGACGAGTTCGAGAAGGCGCATCCGGACGTGCACAAGCTCTTTTTCCAGGTCTTCGACAAGGGCCGCATGGAAGACGGCGAAGGACGCGAGATCGATTTCAGCAACACGCTGATCCTGCTCACGACCAATGTCGGCACCGAACTCATCACGCATCTGTGCGGCGGGCGTGAAGCGCCATCGCCGGAAGACATCGCGCGCTCGCTGCGCGAGCCGCTGCTCGAAGCATTTCCGCCGGCGCTGCTCGGGCGCGTCGCCGTGATCCCGTATTACCCGCTCGACCAGGCGATGCTCGATGCGGTGATCCGTCTCCAGCTCGCGCGCATCGGGCGGCGCATCGGCGAGCGGCAGCGCGTCCACTTCGCCTGGGACGACGCGGTGGTTGGGCAGATCGCGCGGCGTTGCACGGAACTCGCGAGCGGCGGCCGGATGATCGACGCGATTCTCACCAACACCGTGCTGCCGCGCGTGAGCACGGAATTCCTGAGCCGTCTCGTCGATGGCCGCAGCGTAGCGAAAGTCGAAGTCGGCGTATGCGACGGCGAGTTCACCTATTCGTTCGATTGAGGAGCCGGTCATGCCACAACAAGTCGTCATGGGCGCGACGCTGCAATGCTCGTTCGGCGTGACGCCGTCCGCGCTCGTCGTGCTGCCCGTCAACCGCGTGCGCTGCGAAGGGTCGATTGCCGCGAACATCATGGATCACGAGCCGCTCGTGAACATCATGCCGTTCGGCATGTGCACCTCGCAGGCGAATCCGCAAGTCGCCGCGGCCACCGCCGCCGCGCTCGGCGCGCCGACGCCGATGCCCTGCGTGCCCGCGACCCTCGCGCCCTGGGTGCCAGGCGCGCTCACGGTGCTGCTCGGCAACCAGCCGTCGCTCGACAACGTCTCCAGGTGCCTCTGCAACTGGGGCGGCGTGGTGACGATCGCCGATCCGGCGACGTGCGAAACGCAGATTCCCTGAACGACGAGGCCGCCGATGATGCTCACCGACAACGATCGCACCGCGCAGGTGACCTGCGCGTTCGGCAAGAACGCGCTCGTGCTGTATCGCATGCGCGGACGCGAGGCGTTGGGACGCCTCGCGCAATGGGATCTCGAACTGCTCGCGGACCGGTCGAATCTCGACATCGCGAAGATGCTCGGCAGCGACTTTTCGCTGTCGCTGGCGATTCCGTCGGGCGGCACGCGCGAGTACAACGGCATCGTCACGGCGTTCGAGCTGGCGCGGCCCGCGAGCACGCAGCCCAACCGCCCGGCGCTCTATCGCGCGACGGTGCGCCCGCGCCTGTGGCTGCTCACGCGCGCGTCGCACTGCCGCTTCTTTCACCAGATGACCGTGCCCGCGATCATCGGCCGCGTGCTCGCCGACTATCACATCGACTTCGAGAACAAGTGCTCGGCGACCTATCCGGGCCTCGAACATTGCGCGCAGTACCGCGAGACGGATTTCGATTTCGTGAGCCGGCTCGCCGAGCGCGAAGGCATTTACTACTACTTCGAGCATCGGGGCGGCAAACATCGGCTGATTCTCACGGATTCGTCACAGGCGCATGGCGCGACGCCGCATTGCGATGCACTGCCATTTCGCGCGCAGAGCAGCGCGCCGCACGAGCACGAGTGGGTCTACGCATGGTCCACGGGCGGCGAAGTGGCGACAGGCATCGTCGAGCTCAACGATTACGACTTCGAGAAGCCGTCGCAATCGGTGCAGCAAGGTCTCGTCGCGCGGGCGCATCGCGTGAAGCGCTTCGACGAGCCCGTCTACGCGATGCAGGAGCACGCGCCGGGCTACACGCGCCACGAAGACGCCGAGCGTCTCGCACGCACGCGCGTCGAGGCGCATCAGGCGGCCAATGTCTTCGTGAGCGCGCGCACGACCGCGCGCGCCATCTGGCCTGGCGGAACCGTGCATTTGAGCGATCATCCGCTCGCGCAGCACAACGGCGAGTACCTCGTCGTTTCGGCCGAATATGAAATCAATTCGGATGACTATATTACAATTTTCGATGCGCGCGCCCGGCCGCCCGTGTTCGATTGCGCCTTCACGGCGTTGCCGCGCGACGCCGGATTCCGGGCCGCGCGCAGCACGCCGCGCGCGTGCGTGGCGGGGCCGCAGACGGCGGTGGTCGTCGGGCCGAAAGGCGAAGAGATCCATACCGACAAATACGGCCGCATCAAGGTGCAGTTTCATTGGGAGCAGCTCGGACCGGAAGCGTCGCGCGAGTCGCTGCAGCGCTGCTGGGTGCGCGTCGCGCAGCCCTGGGCCGGCAAGGGCTACGGGGCGTTCTTCCTGCCGCGCATCGGACAGGAAGTGCTGGTGCATTTCATCGAAGGCGATCCGGATCAGCCGCTCGTGATCGGCAGCGTCTACAACGCCGCGCTGACGACGCCTTACGAACTGCCTGCGAAGATGGCCCGCACCACGCTCAAGAGCAATTCGACGAAAGGCGGCAACGGCTTCAACGAAATGCGCTTCGACGATACGAAGAATGCCGAGCAGTTGTTCTTTCACGCCGAGCGCGATCTGGAAACCTGGGTCAAGCACGACGCGCTCACGCGCATCGGCCGCGAGCGGCATGTAATCGTCGAGCAGGACGACTACGCGCGCTGCGGCGGAAATCGCAGCGACGCGGTGCGAGGCGACCAGCGCACGGGCATCGGCGGCAAGTTTTCCCTCGATATCGGCGGCGATACACATCACAAGAGCGGGGCGAATATTTCGGTGGGGGCGGGTGTTAACGTCGATGTGAAGGGCGGAGCGAACGTCACCATCGAGGCCGGCGTGACGCTCACGCTCAAGGCGGGCGGCAACACCATCGTGCTCGGGCCGTCCGGCATCGCGATCAGCGCGGCCGGGCCGGTGTCGATCGACGGCGTGGTCGTGCAGATCAACTGCGGCGGGG
>NZ_FCOE02000128.1 GCF_001544915.2 Caballeronia pedi
GCGAGACGCTCGCCTTTGCCGGTGATCTCGGCCAGCACGTTCGACGTGCGCTCATGCTCCGCGACGATCTTGTCGAACACGGTCTTGCGCAGCTTCTTGTCGGTGACGAGCTGCGCATAGCGCGACGCCACCGCGAGATCGGTCTTCGCGAGCACCATGTCCATGTTCGACAGCAGGTTCTTGAAGAACGGCCACGTCTTGTGCATCTTGCGCAGCGTAGCCAGCCGCTTCGCGCGTTCCTCGTCGGAGCCGGACTTGTCGAGATACGCCGTGACCGCGCTGCCGAAGCCGAACCAGCCCGTCAGCAACAAGCGGCACTGACCCCACGAAAAACCCCACGGAATCGCGCGAAGATCCTCGATCTTGCGTTGCTTCGGGTCCTGCAGCTTGCGCGACGCCGGCCGGCTGCCGATGTTCAACTCCGCGATCTCCGAAATCGGCGTCGAGAGGAAGAAGTAGTCGGTGAAGCCGGGCGTCTCGTAGACGAGCGCGCGATACGCGGCCATCGCAGAATCGGACAGGGTCTGCATCGTCGCTTCGAATTGCGGCAGTTGCGCCGGCGCGTTCTCATGCGGCAGCACCGATGCTTCGAGCGTCGCCGCGACCACCGTCTCCAGATTGCGCCGGCCGATTTCCGGATTGCCGAACTTGCTCGCGATCACTTCGCCCTGCTCGGTCAGACGGATTTGCCCGTCGACGGTGCCGGGCGGCTGCGACAGAATCGCCTGATAGGTCGGGCCGCCGCCGCGTCCGACCGTGCCGCC
>NZ_FCOE02000098.1 GCF_001544915.2 Caballeronia pedi
AATCCCAACGGTCCTCCGAACAACAACCTGCAGCGCCTTGCGCGGCCCGAAGTGTTTCTGGCCCTCAGCGAGGCGATCAGGCAAGTTCGACAGGAAGGCGTGTCCGTACGCAAGACCGGGGTACGGACCGCGGGTGCCAACGGACCCCAAGCCGTCAGTCTTGAAGTGCATCCTCTGCAGACTGCGGGCATGGAGGGGCGCTGGCTACTCATCTTTTTCGAGAATGGGCAGCGATCGGACGATTTGCCAGCACCGCAGCAGGCCACGTTAGGAACGCTGCTGATGCAGACGTTACGGCAGCAATTGGGCCGCAGGATTGCCGCCAAAGGTGCCGATCCCAGAGACGACGAAATTGCCCGCTTGAATGCCGAGCTCGGCGCCATGCGCACGCAGATGCGAACCATGCTCGAAGAGCACGAAAGCGCCCGGGAGGAGCTCAAATCGAGCGAAGAGGAGCTGCTCTCCAGTAACGAGGAATTCCAGAGCACGAACGAAGAACTGGAGACGGCCAAGGAAGAACTGCAGTCGCTGAATGAGGAGTTGTTGACCACCAATGATGAGTTGCGCTATCGCAACAGAGAACTCAGGACGGTCCACGATGAGGTCACGAGTGCCCGCGATTATGCCGACGCGATCATCGAGACGATGTCCGAACCGCTGCTCGTGTTGCAACCGGACTTGCGCGTGACGCGCGCCAATCGCGCGTTCTACGAGACATTTCGCACCACTGCGGACGTGACGATCGGCACCCTGCTTTATACGTTAGGCAATGGACAGTGGAACATTCCGAGCCTACGGGAATTGCTCGAAACGATTCTGCCTCAGCAGGCGATCGTCCGCGATTTTCCGATCTCGCACGATTTCCCTCGGATTGGACCGCGAACGATGCGGCTGAATGCAGCGCGCGTGGTCGTGCCTGCGCATGAACTGATCCTAATGACTATCGAAGACGTTACTCAGCATCAACTTGCTGTCGAACGTTTGCAGGCGGCGGATCGTCACAAGGACGAATTCCTGGCGATGCTCGGACACGAACTGCGCAACCCGCTCGCCGCCGTCGGCAACGGATTGGAAATCTGGGGCCGCGCAGATGTCGAGAAGGAAACACAAGATTTGGCGCGAGCAGCAGCGACGCGTCAGTTGCATCACGAGATCGGCCTGGTCAATGACCTGCTGGACGTGTCACGCGTAACCCGCGGCATCATCAAGCTCAGCATCGCGCCCGTCGACCTGGTGCAGATCGTCCAACAAAGCGTCACCGTGCTGCACGCCGAGGTTCAGGGGCACCAACACGAGCTCGTACTTTCATTGCCGACGCAGCCCATCCTGATCGATGGCGACGCCATGCGGCTCGAGCAGGTCGTCACCAATCTGTTGAGCAACGCCATCAAGTACACGCGTGCCGGCGGTCGCATCAGGATTTCGCTCATGGCTGAAAGCGGCGAGGCGGTCCTCACGGTGACCGATAATGGCATCGGCATGACGGCGGACTTTCTACCCAATATCTTTACTATTTTCGTTCAGGCGGAATGCACGCTGGACCGCAAGTCAGCGGGGTTGGGACTGGGTCTTGCCCTGGTGCAACAGTTGGTTGAAATGCATCATGGAACCGTACGGGCGTCGAGTGAAGGTCTGGGTCAAGGCAGCGTGTTCGTGGTCCGGCTTCCGATATCGAACGCACAAACGCTGTCATCGCCCAAGCAGGATCCGGCTGAGGACGCGAGCGTGAGCGGAGCGCCCAAGAATATCCTTGTAGTGGACGACAACACCGATGCGGCGGAGAGCACGGCAATGGTGCTGAGGCTCGACGGGCATGACGTGAAGGTAGCGATTGATGGTACGTCTGCCTTGCAGGTCGCAGCGGACTCTCGGCCGGACGTCGTGCTCCTTGACATTGGTCTACCGGACATGAATGGATACGAAATCTGTCACCAGTTGCGTACGATGCCCGAATGTGCCGGTACCCTGCTGATCGCGCTTAGCGGTTACGCGGGGGAGGAGTATCGCGAGCGAGCCAGGCAAGCCGGGTTCCATCATTACATGGTCAAGCCGGCCGATCTCTCGGAACTGAACCGTATCATGACGTCCTCTTGCGTAACTCCAAAGGGAGCCGACAAAGAGTCCTAAATTAAGACGATCCAGGTCGCTGTGTCAGACTGCCAGCATAAGATTGCCAAATCTCCCCCCATTGCCCTTCAGATGTCGATACAGAACGGCGGGAAACGGACCATTCCCCGGCGGTGTATAGAGCCGCGCGGGATTATGTCCCTCCGCACCCCGAATTTCGATGTCTCGCGTTTGAATGGCTGCAACGTGCGATGCGATTGAGATGTTGCGTTCTTGCATCACCTTTCTCACAGCATCTACGGGGGTGGGTTGCTGACGCGCTTCGACCGGCGTGCACGCTTCAATCGGCTTCGGGTTCAAACTAGCGAGCGCGTCTAAAGCGGATTTCATGTCGTCGTCCGCGTACGTAGCCGGGTAGACGCCGAGAATTCCTTTGATCGCATCGGCCGAGCATCCGAGCATCATGTGATGCTCCGCGCAAGATGTCTGAGAGATCTGAATTTTCAGCTTAGGCGCAACCCTTGTGCCCACGATGCCACGCTTGGCTTGCGGCCCATTCCTGGAAATTGCCACGAGACAATCATTCCGACGAGGTGGTTGGTCGAAATCGCGCGGACTTGGCTCACACCTTAGACTGGGCCGTCGACACACGCATGTCGCGCGCTCGATGCTACGAGGCAGTCGCGCATAGATAAAGAAGGTAAAGCAAGCGAAGGCCCTCCCGCTTTAACTCGCTTCGTCGGGCGATGTTGCGCGCCGCCATGGCAACATGCGGTAAAGCACCATCATTTCTTGGGGTAGTTGAAAGCATCTGTAACGCCGCGAATCCAATCGCGTCTCTAACGCCGTATTGCGCAGAGTCAGTGTGAGGTCAACGCCACGTGATCCTGGCGAGCAGGTCAAACACTTTCGCTTGACGTTGGATCTTGTCGATTTCGA
>NZ_FCOE02000025.1 GCF_001544915.2 Caballeronia pedi
ACGAACTCCGCGGTCGGGCAGGTCAAGAGTGAATCCAAGCTCAAGCTGAATCCGATCGTGACCTTCCTGTCGGTCGGCTATACGTTCTGAACCGGCAAGCTACCGCATTAAATGAAACGCGCTCCGCGCCACGCGGCTATCTCGCGCGGCCGGAGCGGCCCTGACGCGCTCAAATGCGTTTCCGACCAAAACGACGCTGGGTGATTGCCGGGTTCGGCGCTGCACTGGCATGCCACAGCGAACCCCTGCTAGAAAAAAACCGCTCTCCCACGCCGGTGCGCCAAAAATTCTCGCGTGCCAAAGATTTATTACATCAACCTTTCAATGTGCTCTATCATGCGAGACGAGCCTATCGGCTAAAAATTCCGACGAGAGCTGTCGTTGCCTCGGTGACGACACCTGAAAAACCTGAGAGAAATGAAAAACAATCTGTCTTCGAGAGCGGGGCGAGCAAGCCCTTACACGCCGAGAAATGTTGACAGCGAAATCGCTCACTTCGAGCGGGTCCTCGCCGGCGAAGGGGCGGATTCCTTGTTCGCCAGAACATATTGGCGCGGGCGTGTTTTGGACGTTAAAGCGACGAGCGGGCTCATCCCCCGGCAGCGCGAACGGCTCGACCGCCTTCTTGCGCTTTTTTCTGATCGTCTTCAGGCACCGGAGCAACGAGCACGATAGCGTGCGAGTCCGGGCACTTCATAGACGCTCAAATGCACTCGTCCGGTTCCCGGATGGAGCGGCCGATCACAATGTGCTGTGCTTCCACGACCTGAACAGATCCAGTAGCGTCCTCACCTGGCGGCCCAAGGTCACCTTCCGGTGCCACACCGCGCCCACGTCCATTGTCGGCACCGCCACGCTCAGGTCCCTGCGGCTGATGCGATTGCCTTCCAGCGACCACGGCCGATAGACAAGATCAGAAAGTATGGTCACGCCCTCGCCCAACGCGACGAGACTGCGCACCGCCTCGATCGACGTACTCTGCATGCGCACGCGCGGTGCGACACCGTACTTCCCCCAGTAACGCGCGACCGTCTGCACGTGCTCGTCCATGTCGAGCAGAAGATAGTTTTCCTGCGCGACGTCCTCGAGCGTCACGCGCTGCGTTTCGAGTAACGGATGATCGGGCGGCGTCCACAGCCGGCGCGGGGAGCGGATCATGGTTTCGCACTTCAGGTCGTCGTGCAGCGCGGTGTTGGAGACGAGCAGCAGCGCCATGTCCAGTTCGCCGTCGAGCAACTTGCGTTCGATGGTCTCGCGCTCACGCTCGATGACCTCCACCTGCAGATTGCGGAAGCGGCGCGTGACGGTCGACATCAACGACGGCAATAGATAGGCGGATATCGTCTCCGTCATGCCGATACGTACCCGCCCCGAGATCTGCTCCGGCACTTCCTGCGCCGCGAGCACCGCCTCCTGCACCGACTGTCGCGCTTGCTGCACGTGCCGCATGAAGCGCACACCCGCATCGGTGAGCCGCACGCCTTTGGCATGCCGGGACAGAAGCGGCACGCCCACTGCGTCCTCGAGGTTTTGCAGCGCGATGGTCATCGACGACTGCGAAACGTTGCACAGATTCGACGAACGCAAAATCTGCCCGGTATCGGCGACGGATAAAAAGTACTCGATCTGACGCAGGGTGATCTGCCGCGGCATATGAAACCGCCCAAAATGAACGGTATCTAAAAACTCTATATTGCCGGATCAAAAATATGAATTTGGCATCGTTTCCGGTTTCGTAGCATAGCCGTATGAAACCCGGAGACGGAGATGGAAGTACAGGAAAAAAAGGGCTACTGCACACTTTGCCGTTCGCGTTGCGGGACGATCAACATCGTGCGCGGCGACCAGTTGACGGAAGTGCGTCCCGACCGCGAACACCCCACGGGCCACGCAATGTGCCTGAAAGGCAAGTCCGCGCCGGAACTCGTGCACAGCCCGCACCGCGTGCTCCATCCCATGCGCCGCACTGCGCCGAAGGGCGCCGACGATCCGGGCTGGGTGCGCATCGGCTGGGACGAGGCGCTCGACGAAATCGCCGCGAAGCTCGATACCCTGCGCCGCGAGCACGGCGCCGAATCGGTCGCATTTGGCGTGACGACGCCGAGCGGCACGCCGATGAGCGACAGCATCGACTGGATCGAACGCTTCATCTGGTCCTACGGCAGCCCCAACATCTGCTACGCGACGGAAATCTGCAACTGGCACAAGGACGTGGCCCACGCGTTCACGTTTGGCTGCGGCATTCCGGTTGCCGACTACCGCCACGCCGAAGTCATTCTCCTGTGGGGCACGAACCCCGCCAACACGTGGCTCGCGCAGGCCGATGCCATTGCAGCCGGCCGCCGCAACGGCGCAAGACTGATCGTCGCCGATCCACGTCCGACAGCCCTCGCGCGCGAAGCCGACGTCTGGCTGCGCGTGCGTCCCGGCACCGATGCAGCGCTCGCGATGGGCATCGCGCGACGCATCATCGAAACGCGCAGCTATGACGATACGTTCGTGCGCACCTGGACCAATGCGCCTCTGCTGGTGCGGCGCGACAACGGGCGCTTTCTGCGCGAGCGCGATATTGATCCGCAGGCACCGGCGAATCGCTACGCCGTATGGAACGCGACGCGCGGCCGTGCGGAAGCCCTCGGCGCGGAGACCCACACGACGCCCGACGACCTGGCGCTCGAAGGCGTGTACACCGTCGGGGCAGTGGAATGCGAACCGGCGTTCGCGTGCTACCGGCGCGCGCTCGATGACTTCACGCCCGAGCGCGTCGAAGCCATTACCGGCGTCGAGCCCGATGCGCTCGAACGCGCGGCCGCCCTGCTTGCGCCGGGTGCGCGTATCGCGTATCACGCGTGGTCGGGCGTCGGCCAGCATACCAATGCGACGCAGACCGAGCGCGCCATCGCCACGCTCTATGCGCTCACAGGCGCCTTCGACACGCGCGGCTCGAATCGCGAGTACGTCAAGCAGCCGGCCAATGCCGTGAGCACGTACGCACTCTGCGCGCCGCAACAACGTGCGAAGGCGCTCGGCCTCGATGAACGTCCGCTCGGGCCGCCCGCGCAAGGCTGGATCACCGCGCGCGATATGTATCGCGCGATGCTCGAAGGCGAACCGTACAAGGTGCGTGCGTTATTCGCATTTGGCACCAATCCGTTGGTCTCCCAGCCCGATGCCGAATCCGCGCACGCCGCACTGAGCCAGCTCGAATTTCATGTGCATTGCGATTTATACGAAACGCCGTCGTCACGTTATGCGGACATCTTTCTGCCGATCAATACGCCGTGGGAACGCGAGGGCTTGCGCATCGGCTTCGAGATCGATGAGCGCGCGGTGGAACTCGTGCAGTTGCGTCAGCGCATGGTGAGCCCACGTGGCGAAAGCCGCGCCGATTATGACATCGTGTACGCGCTCGCGACGCGTCTGGACATGCACGACGCGTTCTTCGGCGGCAGCATCGAGTCGGGTTGGAATCATATGCTCGCGCCGCTCGGCCTCGATGTGGCGACATTGCGCGCGCATCCCGAAGGCATTTCGCGCCCGCTCGAACAACGCGAGAGGCAATACGCGCTACCGGTGCACGACGGTCCGCGCGGCTTTCGCACGGAGACGCTGCGCGTCGAGCTGTATTCGGAAAAGCTCTTGCGGCATGGCTATACGCCGGTGCCGGTGTTCGTACCGCCTGCGGGGATCGAACCGGAAGCGCGCGATCCGGCCTACCCCTACGTGCTCACTTCGACGAAGAACGGTTATTACTGTCACAGCCAGCATCGCGGCGTCACGCGACTGCGCAAGCGCGCGCCGTATCCGCTGGTCGAAATGAGTGCGGCGCTCGCGGCGAAGAAAGGCATCGAGAACGGCGACTGGGTGATCCTGCGCACCGCGCGCGGCTCGGCGCGTTTCGTCGCGCGAATAGAAGAGGCGCTCGCCGACGACGTGCTCATCGCCGAATACGGCTGGTGGCAGGCATGCGACGAACTCGGCATGCAAGGTTTCGACGCGCGCGGCAAGCTCAACAGCAACTTCAGCAATCTGGTGTCGGGGACGCAATACGATCCGCTCTCCGGCTCCATGCCGATGCGCGCGCTCGCCTGCGATCTGCAGCCCGATCCGTCGTTCGAACGCGAGCGGCGCGCGTGGAAAGGCTGGCGCGATTTCGTCGTGACGAATCTCGTCGACGAAGCCGAGGGTGTACGCACGGTCACCTTCGCCGCGAAAGACAATGGCCCGCTGCCCGACTACCTGCCAGGACAACATGTGACGGTGCATGTCGCGACGCTCGGCGAACGCGGCGCCACGCGCGCGTATTCGCTGGTCGGCCATGCGAAGGAACGCGGCCGCCGCACCCACACGATCTCCGTGCGCCATCAGCCGGAAGGCGCGATGTCGAGTCATATTCATCGCGAACTCGCCGTGGGCGACGAAGTGGCCTTGCGCGCGCCAGGCGGCACCTTCGTGCTGCCGATGCGCTCACGCCAGCCCGTGGTGATGTTCGCGGGCGGCATTGGCATCACGCCGTTCATTTCGTATCTGGAATCGCTCGCGCGCGATACCGCGGCGAAGCAGCGTCCCGAAGCATGGCTCTTCTATGCGAACCGTCACGGCGCAGCGCATGCGTACAAGCAGCGCATTCAGACGTTGCATCAAGAATGGCCCACATTGCGCGTGTTGGACTGCTACGCGCATCCGCGCGCGGAACTCGATGTGTTCGGCGTCGACTACGACCGCGCCGGTTATCTCGACGCGTCAGTGATCGGCGACGATCTGATCCGGCGCCGCGCGCGCTTCTACCTGTGCGGCCCCGAGCCGATGATGACGTCGATCATCGACGGACTCGTCGCGCGAGGCGTACCTGCGTTCGACATCTTCAAGGAAGCGTTCCGCTCGCCTTCGCAGCCGCGCGCCGATGCATCACAGGCCTTCTCGGTGACCTTCGCGCGCTCCGGGAAAACGGCGCGCTGGACGCCGGTGCAGGGCAGCCTGCTCGCGTTCGCCGAAAGCATCGGCGTATCGCTGCCGAGTGGTTGCCGCGTCGGCCAGTGCGAAAGCTGTGCGGTGCGCCTCGCAAAAGGCACCACCGATCATCTCTCGGGCAATGCACCCGAAGAACCCGACATGTGCTTCGCGTGCCAGGCGATTCCGCTGTCGGATCTCGTCGTCGAAGCATAACGACTCACGACTCACCACTCCCCTATCCACACACTCGCAAGCGCGCTTGACAGGAGACATCAGCATGGAACAGGTCACACACGCAAAGCCGCTACCGCCGGCATCGGACGCCGGCAACACAATGGAGCGCATGGCTGCGCGCGTAACGCGCTGGGCCGAACGGTGGTTTCCCGATGCGTACATCTTCGCGGCGATCGCAGTCATCGTCGTGGCGTTGGGTGCGCTGGCGATCGGCGCGCCGGTGCAGCGCGTGAGCATCGCATTCGGCGACGGCTTCTGGAGCCTCATTCCCTTCACGATGCAGATGGCCATCGTGGCGATCTCGGGCTACGTCGTCGCCGTATCGCCGCCCGCGTCGAAGGCGATTGCGTGGCTCGCGCGCCTGCCGAAGAGCGCACGCAGCGCGGTGATGTTCGTCGCATTCGTGAGCATCGGCCTGTCGCTGTTCAACTGGGCGATCAGCCTCGTTTTCAGCGGCCTGCTGGTGCGCGCGCTGGCCCGCCGCACTGATCTGCGGATGGACTATCGCGCTGCGGGAGCCGCGGCCTATCTCGGCATGGGCGCGACGTGGGCGCTGGGCCTGAGCTCGTCGGCTGCGCAGTTGCAGGCCAACGCCGACAGCCTGCCGAAAGCGCTGCTCGCGATCACCGGTGTGATTCCGTTTTCGGAAACGATCTTCCTGCCGCAATCGATGCTGATCGTCGCCGCGCTTACGGTCGTGTCCGTCGCCATCGCGGGCCTGTCCGCACCGGTCGGCGATCGTGCACGCACGGCGCAGGACCTCGGCGTGTCGCTCGACGACGTCGACATGAACCTGGCGAAACCCACACGTCCCGGCGAGTGGCTCGAATACAGCCCGCTCGTGACGATCCTGCTCGTGCTGCTCGGCAGCGTGTGGATCGGGCATGAGTTCACGACGAAGAACCCGCTGCTCGCGATCTCGAACCTCAACACGTACAACTTCGTCTTCATCCTGCTCGGCATGCTGCTGAACTGGCGCCCGCGCCGCTTCCTGAATGCGGTTGCGAAATCCGTGCCGTCGACGGCGGGCGTCCTGATCCAGTTTCCGCTCTACGGCGGCATCGCTTTCATCCTCACCAAAGCGGCGGCGCCCGGCGGCCTGCCCTTGTCGGACCATCTCGCGCACTTCTTCGTCGCGATCTCATCGCAGGGCTCGTTTCCCGCAGTGATGGGCGTGTACTCCGCGATCCTCGGCTTCTTCGTGCCGTCGGGCGGCGGCAAGTGGATCATCGAAGCGCCTTACGTGATCGAAGCGGCCAAGTCCCTGCAGGTGCATCTCGGCTGGGCCGTGCAGATCTACAACGCGGCCGAAGCGCTGCCCAACCTGATCAATCCCTTCTGGATGCTGCCGTTGCTCGGCGTGCTTGGACTGCGCGCGAAAGATGTGGTCGGCTTCACGTTCACGCAGCTCATCGTGCATATCCCCCTCGTGGTGTTCATGCTGTGGACGCTCGCGCCGACGCTGACCTACCACGCACCTGTCATGCCCTGAAAACACCACAAGGAAAATCTTCCAATGAAGATTCTGGATTCGACCGTCACGCGTGACGCACTGCCCTTCCCCGAACTGATCGACGCCTTACGCGAGATGTTCATCGAGGGGGCTCACGTGCCGCTTCGTCACAACCACAAGATCGAGACGGACAGCGACCAAGGCACCGTGCTCATCATGCCCGCGTGGCAGGCGGGGCGTTATCTCGGCATCAAGACCGTCAACGTGTTTCCCGGCAACGTGGCGCTCAGCCTGCCGGGCCTGCATTCGACCTATGTGCTCTACGACGCCCGCACCGGCGCGCCGCTCGCGCAGCTCGACGGCAACGAGATCACATCGCGCCGCACGGCGGCGGCGTCTGCGCTCGCGGCGAGCTATCTCGCGCGCAAGGACGCCTCGCGCATGACGCTGCTCGGCGCGGGCCGCGTGGGCAGTCTCGTGCCACAGGCGTATCGCGCCGTGCTGCCGATTCGCGAAGTCGACGTATGGGACGCGGTTCCCGCGGCATCGGAACGTCTCGTCGCGCGTCTGAACGAACTCGGCTTCCATGCGCGCGTCGCCGGCAATCTGCCGGAAAGCGTGGCGCGCGCCGATGTCGTGACCTGCGCGACGCTCGCCACCGAACCGGTCGTGCGCGGCGAATGGCTCGCGCCGGGCTCGCATCTCGACTTGATCGGCAGCTTCACGCCCGCGATGCGCGAAGCCGACGACGCGTGCTTCATGAACGCCACGATGTTCGTCGATACGTCGGAGGCGTTCCAGAAGTCCGGCGACCTGCTGGGTCCGCTGCAGCGCAAGATCATCGCCGATCCGCAGCGTTGGCCGACGCTGGAAACGCTGTGCCGCCAGCAAGCGTCGGGCCGCGCCAACGACACGGAACGCACGGTCTTCAAGGCAGTAGGAACGGCGCTCGAAGACCTGGCGGCAGCGGCGCTCGTCTATGAGCGGTGCGGGCGCGCTTAGCGAACCCTGACGCTCGAGTCGATGGATATTGCGCGCACATCCGCGAGCTTTGGCTA
The DNA here is from genome assembly GCF_001544915.2 of Caballeronia pedi. Lineage (GTDB taxonomy): Bacteria > Pseudomonadota > Gammaproteobacteria > Burkholderiales > Burkholderiaceae > Caballeronia > Caballeronia pedi. Next base: position 7,699 of record NZ_FCOE02000025.1, read on the forward strand.
CTCCTATCGAGCAAGAGCTTCCCGTAGCAAACCTGCCATTGGAATGACGGCTCTCGGCGTTGTCCAAACGGCAAATACGCCCATACACTAGCCCTTGGTCGCACCAAACGTCAGACCCGCGACGAAATGCTTTTGCATCGCGAAGAACATCGCAACCGAAGGCAGCGCGGCGAGAATGGAACCCGCGGAAACGAGATTCCACGCCGTCGTCCACTGCCCCTTCAACGCGGCGACGCCGACGGTGATCGGCGCCGCATCGTCGCCTTGCGTCAGACAAAGGGCCCAGAAATAGTCGTTCCAGACGAAGGTGAAGACCAGAATCGTCAAAGCGGCCAGCGCCGGACGAATCAGCGGCAGCACGATTCGCACGAACACCGTCCACTCGCCCGCGCCCTCGATGCGCGCCGCCTCGATCAGTTCGAACGGCAGCTGCTTGATGAAGTTGCGCAGGAACAGCGTGCAAAAGCCGGTCTGAAACGACAGGTGAAACAGAATCAGCGCGCCGACCGTGTTGAACAAGCCCAGACTCAGTGACAGGTCTCGCACCGGAATCATCAGGATCTGAATCGGCACGAAATTGCCCGCCACGAAGGTCGCAAACAAACCCGTGTTGCCCGGAAAGCGATAGATCGCCAGCGCGAAGCCCGCCATCGCGGCGAGCGCGATCGCGCCCAGCACGGCCGGCACCGTGATCAGCACGCTATTCATGAAGTAATGCAACATCGGCGACGCGGTCAGCGCCTCGCGATAGTTGGCCACGAGCGCGATATGCTGCGGCCAGCCCCAGTAATTGCCGAGGCTCAACTCTTCGCTCGAACGCACGGACGTGACCAGCACCGCGATCATCGGCAAGAGCCAGATCAGCAGCGCGACGGGCAGCGACAGTTTGTACAGGCGCCGGCTGACGGGCTTCCACTTCTGTACGGGAATCGGATACATGCGGGCCCCTTAGAGTTCGTTGCGCAGCATGCGGCGCAGGTGATAGACGATGTACACCAGCATGATCGCGAACAGCACCACGGCGATCGCGGCCGAATAGCCGATGCGGTAATACTTGATCGCCTGGTCGTACATGTAGTAAGCGAGCACCGTCGAGCTTTCGAACGGACCGCCGCCGGTCATGACGGAAATCAGGTCGAAGCTGCGCAGCGCACCGATCACGGTCACGACGATCGCCATGAAGGTCACCGGACGCAATTGCGGCAGCACCACATGCCAGAGCATCGTCCAGCCCTTCGCGCCTTCCATGCGAGCGGCTTCGAGTTGTTCGCTGTTGAGCGCGGTGAGACCCGTGAGATACAGAATCATGCAGTACGCGGTTTGCGGCCACAGCGCCGCGAACACGATGCCGAAGGTCGCGTAGTGCGCATCGCCGAGCACGGGCACTCCATGACCAAGTATCACGGCGAGCAGGCCGAAGGTCGGATCGTAGAACCACGAGAAGATCAGCCCGACGACGACGCCAGACAGCACGAACGGCGCAAAAAACAGCGACTTCACGATGCGAATGCCCGCGACAGCCTGATTCAGATACAACGCAACGGCCAACCCCATCGGCGGTGCGAGCAGAAACAGCACGAGCCAGATGAGGTTGTTCTTCAGCGCGGTATAGAAGGTCGGCGCATGGAACAGTTCGATGTAGTTGTCGAACCCGACGAAGGTCTTCTCCGTCATGCCGTCCCAAGCATGGAAGCTGAGCCAGATCGACGACAGAATCGGCCAGATGACGTAGATGCCGACCATGACGCAAGCCGGCGCAAGAAACAAGAACGCTGCCTTGCGCTGTCTTCGTGCAGTCGGTGACGGTCCGCGTCGTTTAGTGGACGCGCGCGGCGTATGAGGCATATGCGGCGGCACATGCGGCTTGTGCGGCGAATCGCTTAAGTCCTGACGTGTGACGGAATGCGGCACGACGTGTCTCCTGAGCGTTGCGATGGCACGCGACACATGCATGTCGCGCGCTCATTTCCCACGTCTCTACTTCTTGTAGATGCGTTTGCGTGTCTGTTCGAGCTGCGCGAGGATGCTGTCGAGCTGCGAGGGATCGGACACGAACTGCTGCATGCCCTTCATCCCTTCGTCGGCCATCTCCTTGGTCATGTCGCGATCGTAGAACTGCGCGATACCGCCCTTGGTATTGGACAGAATCTGGAAACCGATTTTCGAAATGGGATCTTCCGGTTCCGGCGATTTGCTGTTCGCGGACAACGAGCCCAAACCCTGCGCGAGCTTCGCGCCCATCTCGGGCGTCTCGACGAAAGCGAGAAACGCATGGGCGTCGGCCTTGTTCTTGGCGCGTGCCGGAATATGCAGCGATTCGACCGGGCCGTCTTCTGCGGTCGGCACCTTGGAGTCGATGATCGGGAACTGAAAATAGCCCATGTTCGGCTTCACGTTCGCCGGAAAGCCGCCAGTGATGAAAGTGCCCATCAGCATCATCGCGGCCTTGCCCTGGAACAGGAACGGCTGCGCGGCATCGAGGTCATAGGAGAGCGAGTTGTCGATGAAATCGTGATCGTCGAGCAACTGTTTCCACGCCGTATAAACCTTCTTCACGCGCGGATCGGTGTAGGGCACGTTGCCTGCCATCAATTGCTGATGGAACGCATTGCCGTTCAAGCGCAGGTCGAGATAGTCGAACCAGCCGGCCAGTGTCCACGCATCGCGCCCGCCGACGGCGAACGGTGTGATTCCCGCGGCTTTCAGCTTCTTGCACGCATCCATCAACTGGTCCCAGGTTTTCGGCTCCTCCGTGATGCCGACTTTCTGGAACAGATCCTTCCGATAAAAAAGGCCCCACGAGTAGTACACGGTCGGCGCGGCGTACTGCTTTCCGTTGTATGTCGACGATTCCTTGGTCGATGCATACATGCTGTCCCAGCCGTTCTTCTTCCAGTCACCGCTCAGGTCTTCGAACAGGCCGCGCTTCGCGTAATACGCCATGCGCTCGCCGTTGTGCCAGTTCACCACATCGGGCGCAACGGTCGACAGCCAGCCCGGCAATTGCACCTTGTAGGCTTCTTCATCGACGAACGAGACTTTCACATCGACATCGGGATGCGCTTTTTTGAACGCATCGACGACTTCCTGCCACACCGCGCGCTGGCTCGCGCCCTTGAACGCGATATTGATGGTCATGGTCGCAGCCTGAGCGGCGGTCGTCGCGAACGACGTCACGCCCAGCGTTAGGGCGAGCGTCGTGGCGGCGATGCTCATGCGTGCTTTTAGGCTTCTTGCTGGCATTCTCGTCTCCTGATCGTTTTCGTATGTGGATCGTTGCTGCTGTGCTTCTTCAAGTCATGCGATAAGCGGCCACGCCTTGCGGCGCGACTTCTCGTGTGCCGATGACGAAACGAGCATCGGTGACACCATCGATCGTGTGCGTCGCGTTCGAATAATTGAATACGTAGGCGATGCCGCCGCGATGGCTCACGCGAACATCGTTGCCCAGCGGGGTCGGCGACAATCCTGCTTCGCTGGCGATACGAGCAAACAGCGTCCGTGTGAGACTTTCATCGAAGATGCTGGTGAAGTAATGCATCTTGCCGCTTTGAACGTAAGCGGGATGACCGTCCGCGAAACGCGCGTGAATCGTGGCGTGTTGCGCATCGGCGAGTTCGATCAGATCGCGCCAGTGCCGTGCATGGCCATTGCCCGCCGCATCGCCGTTGACTTGCACCGGCTCCGTCACGTTGGGCCGCATCGATTCGACGCGCCATACGCGAACGGGCAACACGGCCGCGAGCGGTCCCGGCGGCAAGTTATGCGGAATCTGCAGGCTGTCGGTCTTCGATCCGGTCCGTGGCGCCAGCACGACATGCGCGCCCGATGCCGTGAGCCGCGCCGCGAAATCGTCGGGCACGATCGGCAGCGGAGGCACGACGACCATCGCATAGCCATCGAGCGGCGCATGCGCGGACACGATATCCACATCGAAGCCGAGCGAACGCAACGCCGAGTAATACTCGAACGCAAAGCGCGGATAGAAAAAGTCTGCGCCCTGCGGATGAATTTCGAACAGCCACTTCGCTTCGTAGTCCCACACCAGCGCGACCTTGCCGCGTACATCGTCATTCGCATCGGCATGCGCGGCTTCGACCTGCGCGATTTCGTGCGCAACCGTCGCTGCTTCGCTACCGCCCATGTCGAGCCGATTGTCCGGCGTATTGAGGCCCGCGTGCATCTGCTCCTGCGCGAACGGCGCCTGCCGCCATCTGAAGTAGGAGACGCAGCCCGCGCCGTGCGCAAAGGCTTCCCACGACCACAGCCGCACCATGCCCGGGAGCGGCGACGGATTCCAGTGCGCCCAGTTCACCGGACCCGGCTGCTGCTCCATCACCCAGAACGGCAGCTTCGACATGCCGCGATAGACATCGTGATTGAAGGACGCGAAGTCCGGATGCCCTGTGCGCAGATACTTCTGCTTCACTTCGGGCGCAAACCATTGTTCTTCGAGCGCGCCGAGCGGATAACTGTCCCATGTCGCGATATCGAGATCGCGCGCGACAGGATAGTGATCGAACTCGGTAAAAAGCTGCATGAAGTTATGCGCGATCGGGCGTCCCGGCGAATGCGCGCGAATGATCTCGACCTGCATGCGGTTGTAGCGCGCGACTTCATCGGAGGCGAAGCGCCGGTAGTCCAGCCGATGCGAGGGATGCGCTTCCGTCACCGTTGCAATGGCTGCGTCGATCTCGTCGAAGCTGCGATATTCCATGCTCCAGAACACGGTGCCCCACGCGCGGTTCAGCGCGTCGATCGTCTCGTAGCGCGCCTTCAGCCATTGACGAAAACGTTGTACGGCAGCGGCCGAATAACTCACGACCGTGTTATGGCAGCCGTACTCGTTGTCCGTCTGCCAATACGCGACGGCGGGATGGTTGCCGTACCGCTGCGCGACCGCCTTGCAAATCACACGTGATGCCTCGAAATACGACGGCGACGAGAAATCGTAGTGACGGCGCGAACCGAATGCGCGCGGACGCCCATCGGCGCCGACCGGCAGAATGTCCGGATGGCGGTCGATCAGCCACTTCGGCGGCGTCGCGGTCGGCGTGCACATCACGACTTCGAGTCCTGCCTGTGCGAGCACATCGACGGCGCGATCGAGCCAGTCCCAGTCATATTCGCCAGGCGTTGGCTCGATCCGGCTCCACGCGAATTCCGCGATCCGCACCTGTGCGATACCGAGCGCCTTCATGCGGCGCGCGTCGTCCTCCCACATCGATTCCGGCCAGTGTTCCGGGTAATAGCAAACTCCGAGGCGCATGTATCTTCCCTTATGCAGTGTGTGCGAAGGCGCTGAGTGGCGTGACGGCGAAGCCATCGGCCGTGAAGAGATGGCAGGTGTGCGGGCGCACGACGAAGCTGGCGCGCTGTCCTCGTTCGACCTTCGCGTTGCCGGGCACTTTGGCGATGAGCACATCGCCACCGGGTTCGTCGAGATGCACGTAGCTGTGTTCGCCGAGATGTTCGGTCAGCGAGACCGTGCGCGCGAGTGTCGCCTCGCCTTTCGAACGATCGCCCGCACCGAGTTCGAGATGCTCGGGACGCACGCCGAGCGTGACGGGCTGCTGCTCCTGCAGAGCGCTACCATCGACGGCAATGGGCACCGCTTCGCCGGTGTGATCGAGCGTCACGCTCACGCCATGAGAATCGATCGCGCTCACTTTCGCCGCCAGAAAATTCATGCGCGGCGAGCCGATGAAACCCGCAACGAAGCGGCTCGCGGGACGGTGATACAACTCGAGCGGCGCACCCACCTGGGCGATGCTGCCGAGACGTTCGGTATCCGCGCCGGCGTGCAGCAGCACGATCTTGTCTGCGAGCGTCATCGCCTCGGTCTGATCGTGCGTCACGTAGACGACGCTGGCGCTTGCGAACTGCTTGTGCAGCCTTGCAATCTCGATACGCGTCTGGCCGCGCAGCGTGGCGTCGAGATTGGAGAGAGGTTCATCGAACAGGAATACGCCCGGCTCGCGCACGATCGCGCGGCCGATCGCCACGCGCTGACGCTGACCGCCCGACAGTTCGCGCGGTTTGCGTTCGAGCAGCGCATCGAGTTGCAGAATGCGCGCGGCTTCACGTACGCGCTGATCGATTTCCCCTTTCGACTTCTTGGCGATCTTGAGCCCGAAGGCCATGTTCTCGTAGACCGTCATATGAGGAAACAGCGCGTAGCTTTGAAAGACCATCGCCACGCCGCGCTCGGCGGCCGGCACGTCGTTGACCACGCGTGAATCGATCAGCAGGTCGCCATCGGTGAGATCTTCGAGACCGGCGATCATCCGTAGCAAGGTGGACTTGCCGCATCCCGAAGGACCGAGAAATACGCAGAATTCGCTCTTGCCGATCTCGAGATCGACATTGCGAATCACCGGCGCGTTACTGCCGTAGGCCTTCTGCACGCCTTTCAAGGAAATGCTCGCCATCGCCTGAGCTCCGTGATTTAATTAGCCGAACACGGAGATTAAGCGCTTAATCAAACGAGAGAAGAGTACCGTCGCAAGCAGCATTTGCATGATTGTCTCCGTGAATCGTTTTGATGGTTTGACGCATGGTGCCGTGCCTTTGAAGACGAAGCAAATAATGAGAGCACCTCCCACATAGTGATTTTCTGGCGAAGCGCGATGCCCACACTCAACGAAGTCGCCCGGCGTGCCGGCGTCACGGCCGCCACGGTCTCGAACGTATTGCGCAATCGCGGCCGGGTCGGCGAAGAGACGCGCCAGCGCGTGCTCGAAGCGGTTGCCGCGCTCGATTACCGCCCTCACCTCACGGCACGGGCACTGGCCGAGGGACGCGCGCCGACTCTCGCGCTCATGGTGTCCAGCATTGCGAATCCTTTCTATCCGGAGTTCGCACTAGCAGTCGAACGCGCCGCGCGTGAGAGCGGGCATTTCGTCATCATCTGCAACACCAATGAAGATCCGCTGGCGGGCCGTGCGATCCTTCAGCAGATTGCGGGGACGCTATCGGAAGGCGTATTGGTGATGAACGCAAATCTCGACTTCGACGATCTGCATACGACGCAGGCCAATGGCACGCCTGTGGTGTTGTGCATGTGGGAACGTCCCGACGATCCGCCGGGACTGCCATGCGTCGCGGTCGATTTCCGACTGGCGGGCAAGCTCGCCGGACAGCATCTGATCGAACTGGGGCACACGCGCATCGGCGCAATCGTCGGCAGTAAGTCGATGGGCATTCACGCCTCTCGTTACGACGGCTTTGCCGACGCCATGCGCGAAGCGGGACTGGACATCGTGACCACGAACACGATCCACGCACCGGACACCGTGCAAGGCGGGTATGCGGCCACGTTCGAATTGCTCGCGCGCGACGCCGGCATCACGGCCATCTTCGCGACCAACGATCTCCCTGCGCTCGGCGCTATCGACGCGGCAGCCGATATGGGTCGCTCCGTACCGCACGATCTTTCAATCGTGGGCATCACGGACATCCTTCTGGCGCAGCAATGGCGGCCCCCCCTTACCACGGTCGCCGTGCCCACAGTCGAGGCTGCGGGCTTGGCCGTTGCGTTGCTACGCGAGATGATCGAGGAGCCTCAGCGCGCAGCCGATCGTAGTAATCGGCGATGGCGTCTGCTCGCAGCGTCGGAGCCGCACTTGGTCGTGCGCGGCTCGACAGCATGTTGCCTGCGGCGCTAGCTCGACTCGCGGTTCACCGCACGCCGTAACACTGTGCCTGCGCGCTGCAACGCCAGGCAAGCTTCTCGGCTATTCGCCATTCACTAAGGTCAAGACCCGACGCGGGCCAGTCGGAAAGCAAAACCAGAACAAACCTGTCCCTGATCGGACCCGCAAACAATATGCTTTCCCGTCCCCGGCTTGAGTTTCCTGAAGTCTTGTCGCGAAGCTCTCAAGCCTAGCTCCGCAAATCACAAAACCGCGCTGCAACTCACGACGCTGAAGGCATTTGGCGACACTCTCATCAATACAGCGGCACGAGAACTCGGGAATTTTTACTACCAGAGGTACAGCAATTTTTAACCATAATATTAGATTTTCTAATATACGTTAGAAAATTTGGCAAATTATCGGGTGCAAATTAACATGCCTTATATCAGAGGTCGCAATGGCAGAATTATCTCGATTAGAGATTCGGGCGCTCCAGGTCTTCGAGGCTGTCGCGGCTGAAGGAAGCCTATCCGCCGCGGCGTCGAGGCTTGGCGTCACGCAGTCGGCCGTCTCCCAGACGATTGCTCAGATCGAAGAGATTCTGGGGACGAAAGTGCTGGACCGCAGTCGTCGTCCGATTCGACTTACTTCCGCCGGGATCGCATTGAGGAGAGACGCGCATTCGGTCGTGGAGGAAATGAATCGGCTGCTCGCGAATGCCCGAGAAGCCGATGCGGCGAATCGCCCCGAAATCAGAGTCGGCATGATCGACTCGTATGCGGCCACGGTCGGACCGGCGGTAGTGAAAGAGGCGATTCGCCAGGGCCATCAGGTCGTCTTATGGGCGGGCCTCGCATACCGTCACTCACAGGCTCTTTTGCAGCGGCAGTTGGACCTCATCGTGACTTCCGACGCATTGGAAGATATGGATCGGCTGGTTCGACGTCCCTTGTTCAGCGAACCGTTTTTGGTTGTTTTGCCCGCCGGGCGAAAGGAGAAAATTCGAGAAGGCGTGATTGCCGATATCGCGCGCCAACTGCCATTAGTACGCTTCAGCACGAGTTCGCACTATGGCGCGTTGACGGAACGCTATCTGAGGCGTTGTGGCATCTCGGCAAAACGCCATCTGGAGATCGACGCATCGGATGTCGTCCTGTCGATGGTTGCAGCCGACCTCGGATGGGCAATCACGACGCCCTTGGTTCTTTTGCAGAGTCGCAGTTATCTGAAGGACGTCTGCGTGCTTCCGATCATCGGCCCCCCGCTGACTCGAACCATTTATCAGGTGTCGCGCGCCGGAGAATACGAGGAAACCGCCGAGTACTTCTATCAGGCCAGTCGGCGAGTTCTGGAGAGCGCGGTATTCCCGGAGATAAAGAATTTGCTTCCGGACGTGGGCCTGAAACTCCAGTTGAGTTGATCTGTCGGAAAAGCGCATTAGATTTTGAAGGAGACGGGGCCTGATAGCGCTAGCGCGCCGTTTCATCCTGTCCATACTGGAAAGTGACTCAATGATGAATATCCAACAATCGTCTTTGGACCCAAGAGCGGCTGGCGTATCACCGGTCTACCAGCAGCGCTCCGGCTGGAACGCAATGCTGCCTGATCGGATCCAGCAACCACGGCGCGCCCGATCGCGCTACGCAACCATCATCATCGGGGGCGGTTATACCGGTCTCGCAGCGGCCCGGCGCATCGCCGAGTTACGGCCGAACGACGATATCCTGGTGATCGAGGCATCGACGATCGGCGAGGGATCGGCGGGAAGGAATTCGGGGTTCGTCATCGATCTTCCTCACAACACGAAAATGGGCGGACATACGAGTCCGCTGGAAGTGGCGCGCAAGCAGATCCGTATGTACGACGACGGAAAAAAATGGCTCGAACGGTTGGTGCGTGAACATCACATCGAATGCGGATGGAATCCGGCGGGCAAGTACCATGCGGCCGCGGGCGACAAAGGGGTTGCTAGCTTGCGCGCAGTTCTCGATCAATACAAGGAATGGGGTATAGCGTTCACCGAGTTCGATCGTGAAGGCTTGAACGATAAACTTGGTACACCGTATTATCGATATGGGTTTCATTCTCTCAATAACGTATTCGTTCAACCCGCAGCCCTCATTCGAGGTCTGGCTGATTCGCTGCCGGCGAACGTGACCGTCCTGGAAGGCGAGCCTGTCTTCGCCCTCGAAGAGTCGACACCTTTCGTCGTCAGGACGGTGAACGGCGAGTACACGTCCGATCGCGTCATCATTGCCAACAACGGCTTCGCCAAGCAACTCGGCGTTCTTCGTGATCGTCTTTTCACGATCTTCACCTATGCGGCCGTCACCCCCCGGCTATCCGACACTGAACTCGCCAAGCTGGGTGATTCGAAGGAATGGGGCGTCATTCCGGCAAACAGGCTCGGTACCACCTTGCGCCGCATTCAAGACGGCAGGCTGATGGTGAGAAGCGCCTATTCCTACGAGCGGGAACAAGCACCGGAAAAAACGCGCGAGCTATTGACCGATTGCTACAAGCGTCGGTATCCACAGATGAACTCGCACGAGTTCGAGTTCATGTGGGGCGGCACGACCGCGTTGACTCGCAACGGAGCGTCTTTCTTCGGCGAACTTCGTCCTGGCCTTTTTGCGTCGGTCGGTTGCAACGGGGCCGGTGTTTTGAAAGGCAGCGTGTTCGGAAAATTGCTGGGTGAGATGGTGATGGGTGTCGATTCCGACGCTCTGACCGACGTCCTCGGCTTCGAAGGGCCAACGTGGCTGCCGCCCGATCCAATCCGGAAGGTCGCGGTTACATCGGCAATCAGATATCAGGCCGCGGTAGCGGGCCCGGAACGTTAAATTTTGGCGGAGGAAGCAGTGTCTATTATCGAGCGTAGCCGCGTAAGCAAGCGGATGTCACAAGTGACACGGCATGGCAACATACTGTATCTCGCAGGCCAGGTTGCAAGCGACGTGGAACAGGATATGACGGGACAAACCCGTCAGGTACTGGAATCCGTTGATGAATTGCTCAAGGAACACAACTCCGACCGGTCCCGGATTCTCTTTTGCCAGATCTTCCTCTCGGATATGTCGCAGTTCCAGGCGATGAACGCGGTTTGGGATGACTGGGTGAGCGCGGGTCAAGCACCTCCGCGAGCGACCGTGGGCGCGACTTTGGCTTCACCGAAGAAGCTGATCGAAATCGTGGTGACGGCGGCAACCTCAGCCTAAGGAGCAGAGGCCATTTCCATCTGCATCGTTCCGATCGCGAATCAGCCAACGACCTAATCAATTTTGCTATTCGGCCTCGACGCGCCTGTACGGACAGGCTTGCCAATTTCGAGGCTTAAAGTATGAGCACAAAGGAGACAGCGTGAATAAACCAGTACTCATGGAAGATTTGCCTCTGCGCAGATTCCATCTTCGCGTAGCATTTGCAGGAACCGGCGGCGTATTCAGTGACGGTTTCGTCCTCGGTATTGTCGGAATCGCGGTGAGCATTGCCGCCGTACCTCTGCACCTCAGCGCATTCTGGGTGGGCCTGCTGGGTGCCGCCTCTCTGATCGGCCTCTTTTTAGGCAGCCTGCTAGCCGGTCCGCTGGCTGACCGATTCGGCCGTCGATGGATATTCGGCTACGACATGGTGCTGTTTGCCGTCGTATCCGGCGCGCAGTATTTCGCGACCTCGCCGACAGAACTTTTCATATTCCGGATTTTGCTAGGTGTTATTCTCGGTGCCGATTACGTCGTCGGCAAAGCACTGATCGTCGAGTACGTGCCCCGCCGCTATCGTGGAAGACTTCTCAGCACGCTTTCCATCGCCTGGGCGTCTGGATACGTAAGCGCGTATATCGTCGGACTCTTGCTGAAAGACGTGGCGCCCGACTCGTGGCGATTGATGCTCGCGCTGAGCGGCGTGCCGGCGCTTCTGATCTTCCCGTTCCGGCTCGGGATACCGGAGTCTCCACTCTGGCTGATCAAGAAGTCTCGCGCGGCGGAAGCGGCGAGCATCATCCTGAAGAAGTTCGGCGAAAACGTGGCGGCCGGCGTTGCACCGGGCAGCCATGTCGCCAGCAAGCCCGCACGTTTCAGCACCTTGTTCTCTGCTCGTCTGCGACGGAACACGTTTGTCGGATGCGTCTTCTTCACCTGCCAGGTAATCCCGTATTTTGCGTTGGGGACATTCACCCCCAAGGTTCTGGAATCGCTCAACGTCCATAACAATTACCTGGGAGCGGTGGTTTATAACGTCTTGCTTATCGTGGGATCGTTGATCGGCCTTACGATCATCGACCGGATTCCGCGTCGCGTCTTCTTGACGGGATCGTTTTATCTGTGCGCCGCGATTTTATTCGCGCTGGCCTCATATAGCCAAAGCACGATCGTAACCGTGCTTCTCTTCGGGTTTTTCGCCTGCGTGCTTTCCGGCGCTGCCAACCTGGAGTATGTCTACACACCGGAACTTTTTCCTACCGAATTGCGCGCATCGGGTGTGGGTGTCGTCATTGCATGCAGTCGGCTGGGATCGGCAGCGGCAACGTTCCTTCTGCCCATTTCGGTTCAGCAGTTTGGCATTCGAGAGTCGCTGTTCTTCTGCGTGGGAACGCTGATCATTGGGGGGATCGTCTGCCAGTTGTTCGCTCCAGAGACGCGCAACGTGGGCATGACGTCTGAACCGGAGCCCGTGGACAACCACGGACATATCGCACTGAAGGCTCGCGCGGAAAAGCAATAACTCGCGTGATTCGCCGAGGTGTGTCACGTCACCTGTCGTCTGATGTCGGCGCCCGACCGATGTGGAAAAAGGAATCGATCGACGTCGCAGGATCGCGCTACAGTCGGATGATTCCGGCCGCATTACTCGTGGCGCCGATGGTGCGCTCGTGGGTGCCGCACGCGTTGTCCATACCCGTGCGGAGTCATGCGTTGAGCAATTGGCTGTCCAGATGCCTTTTCGCCGACCCAGATGCATGCGTGCGGCGGCAGATGGTTGCGCAGATCGATCAGGCCACTCGCGGCGGACTGCGCTGATAGCTCCGCCGTGAAAGAAAGCGCGACGATTTCGACGTTATGCGCCGTCACCGCATCGACGATATCGTGCAGCGGCGTGTGCAGGCCCAGTTGCACGCATTCGCAGTCGCAGAGCGTGACTTTCGCTTAGGCTATCTGAATGCCGAGGCCGTGTCCTTCGCCCGAGCGCGTCGTGAGCAGCACGCGCGGACGGACCCCACGCCCGCGCACGGCTTCGGAAAGCGGGTGCATCGTGGATTGAAGCACCTCACTGCAGCATGTCGATCGACTGGCCGCATACACGCGACGTGAACGATCTTACAAACGTGTAGGAACGCTTAGGGAAAGCACATGTTGAAGTGCGCAAGCCCGCCGTTCAGCACTAGGGCGCCAATTTCGTACGAGCCGGTCGTTGCGCCTTCGTAGAGCATCGTTCCGTTGGCTCCAGTGGCGACAGCGCTAGTGCAGTTCTGGAAGAAGGAGGCTTGGCACGGGTAGGGACCAAAGATCTGGTGACCCACTTTGGCCGCGGTTCCTGAAGTTCCGCTCACGATCGGGCAGGAGCACACGATCTGGTCTTGTCCGAGTCGGCCGAGGCCTGGGAACGATTGGCCTCGCGTGCTCGCGAAGCAGACGCCGCCGTCGCAAGAGGCAAAGGCGCCGGAGTTTGACGTTGGGGGGCAGAAGTAGAGCGCTTGGTCTCCAGATTGCCCGACGCTCGAGGGGGGCACGCTGAAGGTGCTCACCACATAACCGTTGCTGGAGCCCTTACCGTTGAAGGTGCAAACGTCCCCGCCGGGGTATGACAATTTGCGGCTGATGCTGTTGCCAAACAGCAAATTGCATCGGCAATAGGCGACGTTGTTGTAGACGAAGCACTGGACACCGGTGCATAGCGCGTACTCCTGGTTGCGGCAGATCGAGAGTCCCGTCTGCGCCGAGGCGGCCGCGATATCGGCTTCGACCCCACCAGGGGTCGAGGCGGTGGGAGCCGTGGAAGTGGTGCTGCTCGCGGCCCAACTTTTTTTCCACCCGATCGAGGTCAGGAGCGCTCCCAATAGGCCACCGCTTACCAGTTGCAGAGTTTTGCGTCGGCTCGGTCTGCGCGCGACGGCTTTGGTCCATTCATCGAATTGATTTTCCACTGCGTGTGGGTCGGCCGGGCGGGTTTTCATGGCGGCTTCCTGACATCTGTGGGCATTGAGTTCTGGAGGCTACTCGCGCAATGACAAAGGACCTTCAGGGTAGAGTTGAAGAGACGCTCGGGCTGGCCGCTAAGGCCAGAATGGCATCAGAGCCCTCTGCCACGTCCGATCCCAGTATCCCACGCTCATCGATAAGGTAGCCCACCGGCGTAGCGAACGTGGCATAGAGAAGTGAGACCTCCCAGTTCCTCTGCAGCACCACCAGGAACGTCAACCCCAGCTTGGCCACCTTCTGCCGATTGATTTCTGCGTCCTGCCGGCTGACCATGAGGACCAGCAGGTCTTTCCGCTCACGATTCACGCGTTCCAGGTGCGGGGCCAGGAGCTCGCAGGGGCCACAGCCGGGGTCGGTAAAGACAAGCAACACTCGCTGGCCGCGGAAATTCTCAAGGGCCAGTTCATTTCCATCCAGGCTTGGCAAACGGAAATTCGGCGCAGGCGTTCCGGCTTTAAGCCCGCTGCGGTTGAGACGGCTTTTGTCCAAGGGTATGTTTCCCCGAGCGGCCGGCTTGGACGGTCCTTCGTGGCCCGATTCCGGCGCGGCTTGAGGCGTTGGGGACGTGGCTAACGCCATTAAGGCCGCCGCGCCCATGGCCAACTCGCTGGCGAGGACTCCCGTCTCGTCGAGGAGGTAGCCCACCGGCGTGCCGTGGGCCTGGTATTGCGCAGCCACTTCCATATCCTTCTCCAGCAGCACCGGGAAGCCGATGCCGTGCGTTTGGAAGAGTTGGCGGTTTGCCTCGGATTCACCCGTGCTTATCACCAACAGCGCCGGCTTGCCATTTTGGCCCTCAGATGCGAAGGCCGCCAGTTCCGGCACCATGCTCGTGCAGAATCTGCAGGCGGGATTGAAGAAGATCAGCAAGACAGGACGTCCTCGAAACTCTGAGAGCCGGCGAAGAGCCCCCGAAAGGTCAGGCAATTCGAAGTCGGGAGCCATCGAGCCCAATGGGAGGCCGCTTAGAGCAGTCGATGCAGGGACGAGCGGCTCAGCCGGTCCGCCCGCAAACCCTTGCTCGAGCCGCGCTAAGCTCAACAAGATGCGCCCGTGTTGACGCACCAGCTGATAGCCGAGCCAGCAGCCAAAGACAATCAGTAACCAGGGCAAGGCTAAAGCGAAGACCAAGAGTGTCGTCATGGAAAACTCATGCGTGGCTTCCGACCGGTAGCTTCGGCCAGAGGAACAGGCGCAAATGAGATGGTAATAGTCCCAGGAAGCTATGTCTGTCAAGCCTTTGCGCTGGCTGTTTAGGTCTAGCTCAAAACCATCTAACTTTTCGACCGTTTAGCCGCCGTCCAGCGCATAGGTGATCTCCTTGCCGATGTGCCAGGCAACAGATGAAAGTAGGCCCTGATCCAACCGGCAGCAGTGACTCGACACGCAGTTGCGCACGCTCGTGCCGCCTGCATGTGGTTGATATGGAGCGGCATCTGCCGACACTTCGCAAACCCGCTTCAATGCTCCACCGACATTTCAAAGCAGAATCTTTTTCATTTGCACTCTCATTCGCCGCACTCTCTCAATCCTCGCCTATTCTTCATTTACCTTGGCGCCTATGGTGGGGAGGCAATATGCAATCCGATCCAAAGATTATCGAGTATCTGAATGCCGAACTAAAAAACGAATTGACAGCTATTAACCAGTATTTTCTTCATGCCCGACTCTACAAACACTGGGGCTTCGAAGGACTAGGAAAGCACGAATACGACGAGTCGATCGAGGAGATGAAGCATGCGGACAAGTTGATCGAACGCATTTTTATGCTCGACGGCCTGCCCAATCTGCAGGATCTGGACAAGTTGCTTATCGGCGAGGACGTGCTGGAAGTGCTTCAGTGCGATCTGAAGCTGGAACAGTCGGCGCAGGCGAAATGCCGGGAGGCAATCGTCTATTGCGAGTCAGTAAAGGACTTTGTATCAAGAGAGATTTTTGTCGATATTCTGGACGACACAGAGGACCATATCGATTGGCTGGAGATTCAGATCGGTCTGGTCGATAAAGTCGGAATTGCAAACTACCAGCAGTCGGCAATGTAGCTATACCGTTACGGCGATTGCAATCTTGGGCGCGCGAGCGACCTGAGGATCGCATTGCGTGCTCCGAAACGGAACCTTCCGGCTCCATCATGATCGGCCGCAGATAGACGGCACCCATCTCACTCCCCCTTCGACGTGTTGACTTGCGCATTGGTTATCCCGCGGCGGTAGCTTCTGTCATCGCGGAAACGATAGCGATTGATACCGTCCTGCGAACCAAATGTCATATCGTACGTAATCCGAACGTTTTAAATGCCCTAGCTGACGCTTGACGATTGCCAAGGCTTATGTCCACGAACGCGGTGAATCGCCTTCGACCGAGTAGTCATGCGAACGCAGACGCGTGCCGGCCAAAGCTGAAAAAAACGCCTCGTTCTATTTCTCAGCACAGTCATTCATTCCATTACACCGGGCCGTGCTTATGTAATCTGAAGATAGGCCACAGTAATATAATGCGAATCGTTCTCATTTGTATTGACGATCAATTTCGTCGCGCGTACGATCCGAACCGAGTCGATAAGTCTGCAATCGTTTTCGATGTCGCAATCTGATTCCCCGTTCGTACAGAGAGTAGATCGATGATTAAAAAATCAATACGAAGGATGCCTTACTACATCTACTCTAACCGGCCGCTGTGCGGATCTACTGCAGCGTCGACGGCTGCTCGAATGGTGTTTGCAACTGTAATGTCCTGGGCTTCCCTGGTAAGCGGGGCGTCCGCAGCGGTCAGCCCTGACGCCACACCTGAAGCCGCTGAAGCCGACCTTCAGATTCAGGCGCAGCCGTCCAACTTCTGGACCGGCTTCTGGACTCGCGAAACGATGCTCGGCGACATGGGCGGCTTGCGTCCGTGGCTCGGCAAATACGGCGTCACGTTTCAGCTGACTGAAACGAGCGAGTACCTCGCAAATGTGCGCGGCGGCCTGGGTCGAGGCGGCGCATACGATGGCCTCACCACGGCGACCGTCGGCATCGATACACAAAAGGCGTTCGGACTGCCGGGCGGCCAGTTCAATATCAGTGCCTTGCAGATCCATGGCACCAATCTGAGCACGCGCTACCTCGGCACATTGAACACGGCGAGCGGCATTGAAGCAGAAGGCACCACGAGACTGTGGGAGTTGTGGTATCAGCAGTCATTCCTGGACAAGCGCGTCGATATCAAGATCGGTCAGCAAAGTATCGATCAGGAATTCATCACGAGTCAGTATTCCGCCACCTTCATCAACACGATGTTCGGCTGGCCTGCCCTGCCCTCGTACGACATGCCGTCAGGCGGCCCGGCGTATCCGCTCTCGGCACTCGGCGTGCGCGTGCGTGGCCAGATCACGCAGAACCTCACCGCGCTCGCCGGCGTGTTCGACGGCGATCCGATCGGCAACAATGACACCAATCTGCGTGGCACGAACTTCAACCTTCATAACGGCACGCTGTTCATCGGCGAACTGCAATATGCGATCAACCAGCCGTCCGATGGCGAGATGGTCGGCATGAACAGCAACAAGCTGCCGGGCACTTACAAGCTGGGCGTCTGGTACAACAACAACCGCTTCGACGATCAGCGTTTCGACAACACCGGCTTGTCGCTGGCCAATCCGGCGTCGACGGGCGTGCCGCAATCGCATCACGGCAATTACAGCTTCTATGCCGTCGCGGATCAGATGATCTGGCGTCCCGATCCCGACGAGCCGCGCAGCATCGGCGTGTTCACGCGGCTGATGGGCGCGCCGGGCGATCGTAATCTGGTGAGCTTCGCGGCGAATGCGGGCATCGTCATGAAGGCTCCTTTCAAAGGACGCGATGACGACAGCGTGGGTCTCGCGGTCACCTACATCAAGGTCGGCAATCACGTGCACGATCTCGATCTCGATTACCGCAATTTCCTCAACTCGCCGTATGGCGTGAGGACGCAGGAAACCACCATCGAGGCAACGTACGTCTATCAGGTCACGCCGTGGTGGACCATGCAGGCCGACGCGCAATACACGTTCAACGCGGGCGCGGGCCAGAATCCGAACGATCCGACTCAGCCGCTGCGCAACACCTTCGTGATCGGCGTGCGGGCGAACCTCACGTTCTAAACCCCAAATCGACGCGCGACATTCCACGACCCAAGCGAAGCATTCAGATCATGACGGCCACTCAAAATACGCGCGCAGCATTCACTTCGACGCGACGCATGCTCCTCGCGTTCGCGACGGTCATCGCCGCCAGCCTTCTTCCATGCGCGGCGCACGCCGAGCCGCAAGGCTTCCTCGAAACGCTGCACCGTAACACGACGCTCATCAACACGGTGCCGGACAACGGCGATCAGAACCCGTATGCGATCTTCGTCGCGCCGGTGTCGGCGGGGACGATAAAGAAGGGCGATGTGCTCATCGATAACTTCAACAACGCGGCCAATCTGCAAGGCACGGGCAGCACCATCGTCAACTATCACCCCGATACGAAAGAGATGACGCTGTTCGCGCAGATTCCGCGCGATCTGAAGGAGTGCCCGGGCGGAGTCGGTCTCTCGACGGCGATGACCATGCTCAAGTCGGGCTGGGTGATCGTCGGCAGCACGCCCAGCAACGACGGCACCACCGGCACGAAGGGCGCGGGCTGTCTCGTCGTGCTCGATTCGAGCGGGAAGATAGCGAAGGTGTGGTCGAGCCCGAACATCAACGATCCGTGGGGCAACATGGCCGTGGACGACAACGGCACGAGCGCGACGCTCTTCATCAGCATGGCGGGCTTCGGCGTGGGCAGCGCGGAAGGCAAGCCGCCCGTGTTCAAGCAGGCCACCGTGCTGAGGCTCGATCTCTACATTCCCGAGGGACAGCCGCCCGTCATCAGGAAGGAAACCGTGGTCGGCAGCGGCTTCGGCGCGCAGGCCGACAAGGGCGTGTTCCTCGTCGGCCCGACCGGGCTCTCGCTCTCGGCGGACAAGAAGCTGCTGTATGTATCGGATGCGATCGGCAACCGCATCAACGAAATCGATGACCCGCTGACGCGCGACACCAGCGCGGGCGTCGGTCGCCAGTTGACCGCCGACGGTCTGCTGCATCGTCCGCTCGCGATGGTCACCGCGCCCAACGGCCATCTGCTCGTGACCAACGCGCTCAATGGCCAGGTGGTCGAAATCATTCCCGAAAGCGGCAAGCAGCTCTATGCGCGCTGGATCGACACCGACAAGGCGCAAAGCCCTCCGGGCAACGGCGACCTGTTCGGCATCGCGATGACGCCGGAAGGCGACGGGTTCTATTACGTGCAGGACGATGTCAACACACTCGTCATCGCGAAGTGACGGGCGGGCTGGCTCGCGAAGGAAGGCAGCATCATGAACGACGATCAATCGACGCCACGCCGTCCGGGCCGGCGAGGTTTTCTGACAGCGGGCGCGGCAGCGGGACTCGCCTCGGGCGCGGGTGTTGCGCGGGCCGCGCTCACACGCACGCACGCCGACGACGCGCAACGGCAAACCGAGCCGTTCTACGGCGCGCATCAGGCGGGCATCGTAACGCCGCAGCAGAGCCACACATACATGGCGGCGTTCGACGTGAAGACTGACAATCGCGACGAACTTGAATCGCTGCTGCGCGCATGGACGATCGCCGCGGCGCGCATGGCGCGCGGCGACACGGCCGCCGCGCTGAACACGCCCGACGACAAATCCGCGCCCGATTCCGCCGATGTGCTGGGCCTCGGCGCATCGGCGCTGACGATCACGTTCGGCTTCGGCCCGGACCTCTTCAAGACGAGCGACGGAAAGGATCGCTTCGGTCTCGCATCGAAGCGTCCTGACGCGCTCGTCGATCTGCCGCGCTTCAATGGCGATCAACTCATCCCCGAGAAGACCGGTGGCGATCTGATGATCCAGGCGTGCGCGAACGATGCGCAGGTCGCGTTCCACGCGGTGCGGCAACTCGCGCGCATGGGCACGGTCGCCAACGTGACGACGATCCGCTGGGGTCAGGCAGGATTTCTGTCAGGCCCGAAGGGGCAGACGCCACGCAACCTGATGGGCTTCAAGGACGGCACCAACAATCCGGCGACGGCGCAGCCGCCGCTCATGAATCAGTTCGTCTGGTCCGACGGCGCCGACGCGCCGTGGATGAAAGGCGGCACGTACACCGTGGTGCGGCGCATCCGCATCACGCTGGAGCACTGGGACACGATGGAGCTGGGCTTTCAGGAGCAGGTCTTCGGCCGCCACAAGTACAGCGGCGCGCCCATCGGCAAGAAGAACGAGTTCGATGCAGTCGATCTCGACGCAGCCGACAAGGACGGCAATCCGACGATCGTGGAAAACTCGCACGTTCGGCTGTCGAATCACCAGAGCAACAGCGGCATGCAGATCTTGCGCCGCTCGTACTCGTACAACGACGGCACCAATTTCTATATCGAACGCTGGCCGCCGTGGCGGCAGGAAACCGAATACGACGCGGGGCTGATCTTCATCGCGCATCAGTCGGACCCGCGCACGGGCTTCATTCCGATCAACGCGAAGCTCGCGAAGTTCGACATGATGAACCAGTTCACCACGCATGTCGGCAGCGCGATATTCGCCGTGCCGCCGGGCGCGAAGGAAGGCTCTTATATCGGCGCCCAGTTGTTCGAGGCGTGAAGTCAGGCACGCGCACAAAAGCATAACTTCAAGAGGAACTCACTCCATGTCTCAATCCCGGTTCGGCCTGTTGCGGCAACTGCCGCAAGTGGTGATGTTGACGCTCTCGATCGCGGTAAGCGCGCACGCGGCGTCGATCGTCGTGTATAACGCGCAGCACGAGCAGGTCATGAACATGCTCGCGAAGGACTTCGAGCAGCAGACGGGCATCGGCGTGAAGATTCGCAATGGCGAAGGACCGGCGCTCGCGGCGCAGCTCGTCGCGGAAGGCGCGAACACGCCGGCGGACGTGTACTTCACCGAGAATTCGCCGGAGCTGATGCTGCTCGAAGAAAGAGGCCTGCTAGGCAAGGTCGATGCGGCGACGCTCTCGATCATCCCCGCGCGCTACAACTCGCCGACCGGGCAATGGGTCGGCGTCACGGCGCGTGAAAGCGTGCTCGCCTACAACACGGGCAAGATCCAGCCGTCGCAACTACCGCCATCGCTCTTCGATCTCGCGAAGCCCGAATGGAAGGGCAAGGTCGGCATCGCGCCGAGCGACGCGGATTTTCTGCCGCTGGTGAGCGCGGTGCTTGCGTTGAAGGGTCAGGAACAGACGCTGCAATGGCTCAAGGGCCTGAAGACCAACGCACAGATCTTCGACGATGACGAAGGCGTGGTCGCGGCCGTCAATCGCGGCGGCGTGACAACCGGCATCATCAATAACTATTACTGGGCCCGTCTGCATGCCGAACTCGGCGACAAGGCCACACGCAGCGCCATTTATCACTATGGCAATGGCGATGTCGGCGGCCTCGTCAACGTGTCGGGGGCGGCGATCATGAAAAATGCCCATAACGTCGATGGCGCGCAGCAGTTCCTCAAGTATCTCGTCAGCGAACGTGCGCAGGCACTGATGGCGAAAAGCCGCGTGAGCTACGAATATCCGCTGCTCGCGGGCGTCGCACCCGATCCGCTGCTCAAACCGTTCGACCGGTTGCAGCCGCCCGCACTCACGCTCGAACAGCTCGGCGACGACAGTCAGGCAGGCAAGCTCCTGCGTCAGGCCGGGCTGATCTGAAGCCGGTGAGCGAATTGATCGAGCCGGGCGAAGCGGTCTCGGCACTGGAGCCGTCCGCGAATGGCGCACCGCTGCGGACATCGAAGCGAGCGCCCCGTATCTTGCTCGCGTGTGCATCGCTCGCCGCGCTGCTCGTGCTGGCGCCGCTCGCGTTCACGTTCTGGCGCGCGAGCGCGAACGGGCTGGATGACGCAGCCGAACTGTTGTTTCGTCCGCTCGTCGGCGAGTTGCTGCTCAACACGCTGTGGATCACGCTCGGCGCGACGTTGACATCGGCGGTGATCGGCACGGCGGCGGCATGGTTCATCGAGCGCACGCGTCTGCCCGGACGACGCATCTGGGCGATGCTTGCCGCCGCGCCGCTCGCGATGCCCGCCTTCGTCTCGAGTTACGCATGGGTATCGATAAGCCTCGACTTGCAGGACTTCGCGGGCGCGTTGCTCGTGATTACGTCGGCGTATTTTCCGCTGGTGTACTTGCCTGTCGCCGCGGCCTTGCGCGGCATGGATCCCGCACTGGAGGAAAGCGCGCGGTCGCTCGGTTGCGGGCGATGCGCCGTGTTCGCACGCGTGGTGTTGCCGCAATTGCGGCCCGCTTTGCTCGGCGGCATGCTGCTCGTCGCGCTCGGCGTGCTGTCGGAGTTCGGCGCGTTCCAGATGCTGCGTTATCGCACGTTCACCACGGAAATCTACGCGGAGTACCGCACGAGTTTCGACGGCGGCGGCGCGTCGCTCGTCGCTTGTGTTTTGTTGCTGCTGTGTCTGATCGTGCTCGCGCTCGAATTCCGGCTGCGCGGACGCGCGCGTTACGAACGCGTCGATCGCGGCGCGCGCCGCGCGGCGCTGCGTTACGAACTCGGACGATGGCGCTGGCCGGTCGTCGGGGGCTTCGCCGCGCTCGTCGTCGTCACGCTGGGCGTGCCGCTCGGCATGATCGCGTTCTGGCTCACGCAGGAAGGCGCGGCGGCCGTCACGCCCGCGGAGGTGTCGCCTAAACTATTGTTCGATGCGACGATGTCTTCCGTCGGCTTCGGCCTGCTCGCGGCGGTCGTCACCGTGCTGCTGTCGTTTCCGCTCGCGCTGCTGCTCGTGCGCTATCCCGGACGCATCGCAACCGCGATGGAGCGCGTCGTCTTTCTCGCACAGGGCGTGCCGGGCCTCGTGATCGCACTGGCGATCGTGTCGCTCGCGGTGCGTGCGTTGCAACCGCTGTATCAGGGCGTGACGCTGCTGATCGCCGCCTATGCGATTCTCTTTCTGCCGCTCGCGCTCGTCAGCGTGCGCGCCGCGTTGATGCAGGCGCAACCGCGTCTGGAGGACACTGCGCGCTCACTCGGCCTCGACGTCACGCAAACGTTTCTGCGCGTGATGCTGCCGCTCGCCGGTCCGGGATTCGGCGCGGCGGCGGCGATGGTCTTCATCTCCGTCGTCACGGAACTGAACGCCACGCTGCTGCTCGCGCCGCTCGACACCCACACGCTCGCGACGCAAGTCTGGTCCGATACATCCACGCTCGCGTTCGCCGCCGCCGCGCCCTATGCGGCCTTGCTGACGCTCATCTCGTTCTGCGCGTCAGGCCTGCTTTTCGTATTGCTCGGACGTTCCGCGCTGCTCGATCCTCGACCTTCATCCAACTCATGAGCGAACTTCGCGTGCAGGGTCTGCGCAAGACCTTCGATGACCATCCCGTGCTGCATGGCGTCGATCTCACGGTTTCGCGCGGCACGCTCTTCGCGCTGCTCGGTCCCTCGGGGAGCGGCAAGACGACGCTGCTGCGCCTCTTGTGCGGCTTCGAGCGCGCGGATGGCGGCGCTATCGAAATCGACGGGCGCTGCGTAGACGGCCCCGGCCCGTTCGTGCCGACGGAGCATCGCCGCATCGGGTATGTGCCGCAGGAAGGCGCGCTGTTTCCGCATTTGTCGGTGGCGGGAAATATCGTGTTCGGGCTGCCGCGTGGCGAGCGCCGCGTGCAGCATCGGGTGGCGGAGTTGCTGGCGCTGGTCGGTTTGCCCCTCGACTATGCGCGGCGCGCGCCGCAACAGCTTTCCGGCGGGCAGCAGCAACGTGTCGCTCTGGCGCGGGCGCTCGCGCCGTCGCCCGGATTGATCCTGCTCGACGAACCGTTCTCTTCGCTCGATGCGGCCTTGCGGGTCGAGACGCGCAAGGCCGTCGCGGGCGCGCTGGCGCAGACCGGCACGACGGCCGTGCTCGTCACGCACGATCAGGCAGAGGCGCTTTCTTTGGGACAGCAAGTCGCCGTCCTCTGGAACGGCAGGCTCGTGCAGAATGCGTCTGCAGAGGAGATCTATCGACGGCCGGCGACGCGGGAACTGGCGTCGTTCGTCGGCGACGCCGTGCTGCTGCGCGGAATCGCCGAAGGCAATTTCGCGAGCTGCGCGCTCGGCAGGCTTCCGCTTTCGAGGCCTATCGAAGAAGGCGTCGTCGATGTGATGATCCGTCCCGAGCAGATCGGCCTATCATCACCGGCAGCAGTGGGGATGCACGGTGCAATCGTACTTGACGTCAAGTTCAATGGCCGTGATGCTCTGGTCCGGCTCAGACTTGAGCGGGCGGAAGACTGCCTGGTCATCGCATCCGTTCCCGGGCACGCGGTCCCGCGAGTCGGCGACCGAGTCCACCTTGCTGTCGAAGGGATGGTCATGGCTTACGCCGTAACCAAATTGCCACCGCGACATCTTCGTATCGAGCATTCAAAGGCGCAATGCTAGTCGCGCAGCGATTCCGCTGTCTGTAGCGATGTGTCGGGATCAAGCGAGCGCACGAGAGCGCGCGCTTGTAAGCGTTGCGATCGTCAATTTACCACTAGAATTTCTAGCATCGACATTGCGCGTGGCCAGTCACCGGTCTACGGATTCACGCACGTTCCGTCCAGGCCGAAGGGACATGCCATGAACCGGTTCGTCCGATAGACTTCATAATCTCGCTCGCTAAGGCGCGCAGACATGTCGCACGTGCTGGTCAAAGCTGGTGAAATGCTGATAACCCATGAGGTACGCAGAGCGCTCGCGTCCGGCCACAGCCTACCGCTTCGCAGTCCTTGGCGACGACTTGAAGCCGAACTTCGCTGCTACGAACGGCGAACGAGTCATGACGAACTGCAACTGCCGTTCAGGGTCGCGCGCCATCAACGGCCGCTTGCGAGACGGAACCGACCTCCGAGAGTCCGAACGACGACACCTTGGAGCAATGGCTCTTGGCGCCGAATCCATTCATATCCCTCGCGCAGCCACCGATTGCCTTCGTCCTGCTGGACTCGCGCTCGTGCCAAAGCAAATGACAGCCGCATCCGGGCGTGACAATGTCGAACCCGGCCTGTTAGCCGGGCCATAGCTGACATCCCGCGTCACGGCCCTTGCGGCATAGGTTGATCCTTCACGTGGGGCACATAGAGCGACCCATGGCGGCAGGATCGGTCACCCGCCGCAATGCCGCCAGCACGAATAGAAGCAAACGCGGCGTTTCCAACTGATCGATCGAACCTTACCTCGATGATTCGAAGTCTCCCCGGGTCCCTTCCAGACTGATCTGCGGCGCCAGCAGGCATGGAGAGCCGCATGGTGTGCCGTTTCCAGATGGCATCGAGCCGGGAACCTGCTCACGGCTCAGCACTCCTCTGATGACGCGGCCGTCGCGCTCGACGACGATCTGAACATCAAGTATCGCACCTGCCTGCGGCGCTCCCGGAAACTCGATGTGCATCGAGCCCGTGCAGTCACTATTTACCTGATACGTGCCGGTCTGCCCTTGCGCAAAACCGGCGGAATTGACCGCGCCCGGCCGCGCCATGCCAGTGTTCATCAGGAAGTCTTTGCGCGTGAACGAACCTCTGCCATCAAACGTCTGCACGGCTACGCCGTCGATCAACTGCGGACTCGCGTACGGGTAGATCGTTCCGCCGACAATGATGCCTACCAGCGAACCGTGAGCGGCAAAGGCGTATGTCCCTCTCAGGGTAGCGTTTGAACACTGGTGATCATCGGCGCGTGCGACGCCGGCAGAAAGCAGCAATGCGCCCGCCAAGGCCGCGTAAGCACTCGAGAATCGGTGTTTCATTTCAGTCCCCTTTGTTATCGACCTTTATCCATACTGCGGTGGCGGCGGGCGACGAACAATGGAGACGCGATGAAGAAATCATGAATGACGGGCGCTTTTCGGGCGTCGGAGGGAAGAAAACTGCCCTACTCTTAATCGAAACCGATCGCCGGCATCAGGAGGCGCCTCGTGTCGAGAAAACCATACAACCGTTCACGAACCACGACGGCCATGACTGCCCGCCAACGCTGGACCATACTGGTGGCCAGTACAGGTGGCGCACTCGAAGTCTTCGATTTCGTGATCTATGGCTTCTTCGCCCGCAACATTGGCGTCGCATTTTTCTCTCGGCACTCGGGCACATCGGGCGAGATGCTGTCTTTCATGGTGCTTGCTATCGGCTATCTGTCTAGACCTGTCGGCGGCATCCTGTTTGGCCGCCTGGGCGATCTGTATGGCCGGCGTATTGCTTTTCTGTCGTCCGCGATGATCGCCTCCGTTGCGACCTTCCTCATTGGAGTGCTTCCTACATATTCTGACTGGGGCATCGCCGCGCCGGCGCTTCTCGTGCTGTTGCGACTGATCCAGGGATTGTGTCTCGGCGGAGAGCTCCCGGGTGCGGTCGTCTACGCGGTGGAAACTGCCCGCGCGCGGCCAGGGTTTCTATGCGGCATCGTGTTCGTCGCCGTCAACCTAGCCCTGCTCCTCGCGACCTGCGTCAATCTCTTCGTGCAAAGGTCGCTCACTCCACTTCAGATGGACGACTACGGGTGGCGGCTTGGCTTTCTCATCGGCGGCATGATCGGTCTACTGAGCTTCGCGATACGCAGGCGTCTCGCCGAAACCGACGAGTACGCGCGCGCAGTCAGCGCGCGCCATGGTGAGCCCTTCAACACGCTCGTCCGTCGACATTTCACGCGTCTGGTGACGGGCACGGGCGCATGCCTTCTGGTAGGTGCGTCAAGCGGTATCTTGCTCGGTTATCTGCCAACCTATCTGCGCGGACTTCGCTATGAGCAGGCACAGATCATCGACGCGCAAATCAGGTATCTCATCGTCGTTGCGGCGTGCATCCTCGTTACATCACATCTCGGCGACCGCGTGTCCCGCCGCCAAGTGTTCAGACTCGGTACAGTTCTGTCCGCACTCTTCGCGCCTGTCTTTTTCATCGCGGTGACGAATCGTTCGTGCAGCCTGTCTGCGCTATACGTAATGGCCGGGGTCATCGCGTCGCTCGTGAACGGCACGTACGCTTGCGCGATCGCCGAGTCGTTTCCGCTCGACGTCCGGTTCAGCGGCGTCGCCACCGCGATGAATCTCGGGCTCACCCTGGCGCTCGGGCTGACACCCCTCGCGGCGCATCTTCTGGATGCGCGACTGCGCGCTTCGCCCGCGCTCGTCATGGTGGCGTGCGCGCTGCTGTCGTTCGCCGCATCGTTCGGAATGGCGCGCAACACCCCGTCGGCCGACGCAACGAATGTGAACATACGATCACCCCTGAGAGAGCGCCCATGAACACGCCTGGCCCCGCGGACATGGACGACGTCGAGCTGGACATGCGCCGCTATGAGTTGCGGCGCCGCGGCGAACCAGTCAAGCTCGAACGTTTGCCGATGGAGTTGCTTATCCTGATGGCATCACGCAATGGGCAGCTCGTCACGCGCGCGGACATCGTGCGGGCGCTGTGGGGCGCGAATGCGTACCGCGAAACCGACACGAGCATCAACACGGCCATCCGAAAGATCCGTATCGCGCTCGACGAAGATCCCGACGTCCCGCGCTATCTGATCACAGTTAAAGGCAAGGGCTACCGTCTGGAGGGCATTCGAGCATTGAAGCCGGGCGCCGAAGCCGCGCCTGCTGCTGCGCCCGCCGCTCCGATCCGCGTCCTCGTATTGCCTTTCGAGAACAACAGCGACGACCCCAGCCTGGATACGTTTTGCGCCGCGCTCGCTGACGAGACCTCCGCGAATGTCGGCATGCTCGATCCGCAGCGGATCCTGGTGATCGCGCGCACCACGGCTGCTCGCTATCAGCGGGCCAACAAGAGCATCGCCCAGATCGCCCACGAGCTCGATGTCGACTATGTGCTGGAAGGATCGCTGATGCGCGAGGGCGGACGGGTTCGCATCCTGGCGCAACTGATTCGCTCCTTCGATCAAGTGCAGCTCCTGGGCTGCGCGCACGAGCCGATGGCGAGAGGCGCGCTCGATATTCAGAAGGAGGTGGGCGCGGCGCTCGCGAAGGAAGTCTCCCCCGCGCTCGCCGAGCGGCAGCAACACAGGTTGTCACGCAGGCTGCCGATCGATCCGGCCGCGCACGACGCGTATTTGCGCGGTCGCTACTACTGGACGCGCCGCGTGCATTTCGATGCCGGCTTCGCCGCGCATCATGCGCTGAACGACGAGGACTTCATCCGTGCACACAGCTACTTCGAGACCGCCCTGGATCTCGACCCGACCTATGCACTGGGCTACGTGGGGATGTCGAACATCTACGGCTCCACGGCGACGCATGGCTTCTACGCGCCCTCGCAGGGCTATCCGAAAGCGCGCGAAGCGGCACTGCGCGCCCTGGAGCTGGACCCGAGCCTTCCCGAAGCACATCAGGCCCTCGCGGGGGTTCACTACTTCTACGACTGGGACTGGCGCCGCGCGGAAGAGGAGTTCCTCGCGGCGCTGCGTCTGAATCCGAGCCACGCTGAAACCAGCCGCCTCTATGCGCGACTGTTGCTCGTGCTCGGACGGGAGGCAGAAGGACGCGCCCAGTTTGAACTCGCGGAAAGAGTCGATCCTCTTGGATTCGAAGGTTCGCGTGTCTTCGGTCTCGTGCAATCGGGCCGCTATGACGAAGTGATTCGCGAGTATCTCAGCGCGGGACACGGCCCGAGCTCGCCGCTCATCTATCAATTGCTCGCGACCGCTTTCGAGGTCGAAGAGCATTTCGAGGAAGCGATAGACGCAACCATCGACGCGCTCACGCGCTGCAATGAATTCACCCGTGCCGAAGCGATTCGGACAGTGTGGTGTTCGGGCGGTTATAAAAAAGTCCTCGAATGGTACTTACAAGATCTGCTGGCGAGACGACGATACCGCTACACCTCGCCCTTCCTGCTCGCCGAAATGTACGCGCGGCTCGAACGGCCGGACGAAATGTTCCATTGGCTTGAAGTCGCGCTCGCGGAACGCTCGCCCCTGCTTTGCGAGCTTCGCACGAACGCGTGGTTTAGGCGTTTTCGATCGATGGGACGTTTCCGCAATGTTGAACGGCGCATCGGCCACTGACTTTCCGTGCGGCCGTTCAGTGGTGGCGAAACGTATCAGACTGCATGCGCATTTCACTCGATCGGGTCGAATCGCCAGGACTGGAATAACTTCGGTCCAGGGACGAAAGCGAACCTGCGCTCGTGACCGACGTATCACTGACGCCGCCGATATCCTTCGCGGACTGCGTTGATTGAGGTTGCTGGGACGACGAGGTGTTTTGCGCCCAAACGTGGCATGAGACGACCATCGCTGCGACAACCGTTGCGACTTTGATCATTTTCATTTCGGCTTACTCCGATTGCTGATTCGGGCACGGCTGTCGATATCAGCCGTGGACGTCGGCGCATAGAAGACGCATGACGCGGCCTTTGACTTTGCGCCTGGCAGAATCAGGATGCGCCGCACCACACACGAACACCATCGACGTAACCTGAAGAAACGCTTAAACACGCTCGGCTTATCCAGCGTCTATTGATGAGCGAACCAAATCGGCAATCCCGCGATAAAGTACATCGCGGATCCGACCTGAACCGCCCTTCAGAATTCCCAAGGCTGCCATTAAATGGATCCGGGGGCTCGATGCCGAGATATCGTCCGCGATGTCCATGGGGGTGCTATTTACAGATGTCGGCTTTTTACCCGATGGCAAGCTGGGCGAATGGGACCGACTGAAGGTTTATTTCTGGCCGTGACATAAGTTGATTAGATTAATATGAACTTTCCCACAATCTGTCCAAGCGCCAAACCGCGCAGGCACGCTCTCTGCGCGGTCATCACAGCTACCGCTTAGCCCCGACTCCCCGCAAACCCACCAAAAAACGCTCGCGCATTCGCTTCAAGACTCTCGAGGTGATACCCACCTTCCTGCACGATCACCGAAGGCAAACCCAGCGCGCCGATCGCCGAGCCAAGCCGCCCGAATCCCTCGGTCGTCACCGCTACCTGCGCCTGCGGATCGTCCTTGTAGATATCGAACCCAAGCGCCAGCACGAG
This sequence comes from Caballeronia pedi, assembly GCF_001544915.2. Lineage (GTDB taxonomy): Bacteria > Pseudomonadota > Gammaproteobacteria > Burkholderiales > Burkholderiaceae > Caballeronia > Caballeronia pedi. The sequence continues at coordinate 37,558 of NZ_FCOE02000025.1, forward strand.
CGCATCCGGTTCGAAGCGTCTCAGCACGCCCAATGCATCGTCGAGTTTTTCGAAGAACACCGCTTCGGACGAGCCATGCGGCATCGGCAGATTGACGTTGAAACCGTCGCCCGCGCCCGTGCCGCGTTCCTCTTCATAACCCGCGACCACGGGATAGAAATTCGTCGGATCGCCGTGGATCGAGATATACAGCACGTCATCGCGTCCATAGAAAATCTCCTGCACGCCTTGCCCATGATGCATGTCAGTGTCGAGGATCGCGACGCGCCCGAACCTGCGCCGCAATGCCTGCGCCGCAATCGCGGCATTGTTGAGATAGCAGAACCCGCCCGCCGCATCGGCGCGCGCGTGATGTCCGGGCGGACGGCACAGCGCATAAGTCTCGCGCGCGCCATCATTGACAGCCGACGCGGCCGCCACCGCACTTTGCGCCGACCAGTAAGCCGAACGCCACGTATTCGCGCCCACCGGACAGCTTCCATCCGCGAGATATCGCGCTGCCTTCGCAAGCACCCCGCGCAATGGATTCGGATCGCGCACATAGACATTCGACATCACTTCATCGCCCCAGTCGTCGGGCATCTTCTTCCATTCGCGATGCCCCTCTTCAAGAAAGCGCAGATAGTTCATGTCGTGCACGGCGGCGATCGCAGACATGCCATGATCCTTCGGCTCGATCACATCGAAATCGAGCGACTTCGCCGCCGCGACGAGCCGCGCCGCGCGCTCGGGCACTTCCTGCGGCGCGCGCATCTGTCCGCGCGAAAGATAGCTGCGCGGATGATGCAGCAATTGTTCTGGGTGAAAATACGTTTTCATTCGAATTCCTCTATTATGCATTCACAGCGGCCACGATGCCCGCACGCGCGAGCACGGCATTGAGCAGCACGTTCGCGCCGCGCGTCACGTCTTCGGGCAAGGCATCTTCGGCTTCGTTGTGCGAAAGCCCGTCGACGCACGGAATGAACACCATCGCCGTCGGGCAATGGCGCGCGAGATGAATCGCGTCGTGACCCGCGCCGCTCACGATGCGTTCGTTCGAATAGCCCAACGCATCGACGGCCTGCGCGACGAGCGCAACGCATTGCGCATCGAACGGCGTCGCGGGACTGCGCCAGTACGTATCGACGGATACCTCCACGCCGCGCGCCGTCGCAACGCCGGCGAACGCGTCTCGCAGATCGCGCTCCATCGCATCGACTTCGCTGTCGTCGTGATGACGCAGATCGACGGTGAACGCCACTTCCCCCGCGATCGTATTGCGCGATGCATTCGCGATGCCGATCTGCCCGATCGTCACGAGCCCGCGCGGCGCATAGCGCTCGACGATGCGCTCCAGTTCCGCCGCCATCTGCGCCGCCGCGAAAAGCGCATCCTTGCGATAAGGCATCGGCGTGGTGCCCGCATGCGCCGCGACGCCGGTGACGGTGACATCGAGCCAACGGATCGCCTGGCCGCCCGTCACGACGCCGATGGTCGTGCCGTTCGCTTCGAGTATCGGTCCCTGCTCGATGTGCGCCTCGAAATACGAATCGACGGTCTGGCCGCACACGGCGCGCGTGCCGCGATAACCGCTTTGCGTGAGCGCATCGGCGAGCGTCACGCCCTGCGCGTCCTGCTTGGCGAGCGCATCGGCAAGCGGCGTGACGCCGGTGAATACCGCCGATCCGAGCATCGCCGGCGTGAAGCGCGCGCCTTCTTCATTCGTCCACGAGACGATTTCGATCGGCTTCTCCGTCACGATGCCCGCATCGTTCAGCGCGCGCACGAGTTCGAGCGCGGCGAGCACACCGTACACGCCGTCGAAGCGCCCTCCTTCGGGCTGCGTGTCGAGATGACTGCCGATCAGAACCGGCGCCGCATCCTCTCTCGTACCTTCGCGGCGCGCGAACAGATTGCCGATCTCATCGACGGACACCGTCATGTCCGCGTCGCGGCACCATTGCGCGAAGAGTGCGCGGCCGCGCGCGTCGTCGTCTGTGAGCGCGAGACGGCGCACGCCGCCCTTGTTCGTCGCGCCGATCCGCGCCATATCCATGAGGCTTTGCCAGAGTCGTGTGCCGTCGATTTCGATCAAGTTTTTCATGTTCTATTTCCCCTTACATCGCACCCACGGATTCGGCCTGCTCCGCATGCGTCGCCCGACGCGCATCGAGCGCGACGATGCACAGCAGCGAGACGCCCGCGAGGCACGTATAGAACACGGCGAGCGGCCACCATTGCCCCGTGTAACGATGCGCGAGCCACGTCCCGACGAGCGGCGTCAGTCCGCCCGCGATCGCGCCGCACACCTGATACGCGAGCGAGATGCCGGAGTAGCGCACGCGCGTCGGAAAGATGCCGCTGACGAAACCGGCGATCACCGAATAGAAGCTCGCCATGCAGATGACCGCGATCGCGATGCCGATCACCATCGGCACGGCGGAGCCGCTTTGCACGAGCACGAACATCGGATAAGGCGAGATCATCGCGAGCAGCGCCGTGAGTTTGAGGAAACGCGCACCGCCCATGCGTTCGGCGAGCCATGCGGCGATCGGCTGCGAAATAAGCTGAATGATCGCGACGGCGAACAGGCAATCGAGAATCAGCGAGCGCGTCACGCCAACGTATTGCGTCGTGTACGCGATCATGAAGGTGTTCGTGAAGTACACGCCCGCAATGCCGATCGTATTCGCGCCGATGCACAGCAGCACGAGGCCCCACGCGGAGCTGAACACTTCGGCGATCGGCAGCTTGGCCGTGCGGTTCGATTCCTTCACGCGCGCGAATTCCGGCGATTCGTTCACGCCGAGCCGGATCACGACGCCGACGATCAGCAGCACCGCGCTCGCGAGAAACGGCAGGCGCCAGCCCCACGACATGAAGTCGGCCTTGTCCATCGACGTGACCGCGCGAAACGCGATCAGCGAGAGAATCAGCCCGGCCGGACTGCCGAGCTGCGCAAACGACGCGAAGAAGGTGCGGCGTCCCTCGGGCGCGTGCTCGCCCGCCATCAGCACGGCCCCGCCCCACTCGCCGCCCACCGCGATGCCCTGCACGACGCGCAGCAGCACGAGCAGCGCCGGCGCAAGCATGCCGACCTTCGAATATTCCGGCAACAAGCCGACGCCGACGGTCGCGACGCCCATCATCATCAGCGTGGTCATTAGCGCCTTCTTGCGGCCGATCCTGTCGCCGAGATGCCCGAACACGATGCCGCCGAGCGGCCGCGCGAAAAAGCCCACCGCGAACGTGGCGAACGACGCCATCGTGCTGACGAACCGGTCGCCGGACGGAAAGTAGAGCTCGCCAAAGACGAGCGCCGCCGCGGTCGCGTAGATATAGAAGTCGTACCACTCGATCATCGTGCCGATGAACGCGGCGGTGGCCGCGCGTCCCGGCTGACGGGTATGGACGATGGCTTGGGTCATGCGGGCTCCGATGCACGTCGTGTGCGGTGACAGTCGATAGGCGCTTTTATCGGCAGCCATAAATCATTAGTCAAATTTCGCGTTATTATTCAGCGCATAAATTCAGCTAATAGTTCGACGTAAAAGACACCATGCGCACCGATATCGCCCGCTTTCTGAACGACCGGCTCGACTGGAATCTGTTGCGCACTTATCTCGTGATCATGCAGGAGCGCAGCCTGAGCCGCGCGGCGGCGCGCCTGTACGTGACGCAGCCGGCCGTGAGCCAGGCGTTGCGGCGGCTGGAGGAAACGCTGGATCGCAAGCTGATCGAGCGGCGCGGCCCGTATTTCGCGCCGACCCAGGCGGGTGAAGAGGTGTATCGCATCGCCAGCGATATCTACGGCAATATCTCGCGGCTGGAGACGGAACTCGACGACCGCACCGAAGACATCAACGGCTCGATTCGTCTGCTGACGATCAGCCGCATCGAATCGCCCGTATACGACGAATTTCTCGCGGATTTTCATCGCGCGTATCCGCGCATCGATTTGCAGATCGAGGTGATGCGTTCATCGGACATCATCTCGTCGCTGTTGCAGAAAACGGCGACTGCGGGCCTCGGTCTGTGCCGAACGCCGCACGAGAAGCTGGAGATGCGCTGCTTTCTGCGGCAGCGCTATGCGATTTTCTGCGGACGGCATCATCGGTTGTTCGGGAAATCGACCCTGACCATGGACGATCTGCTCGCCGAAAACTTCGTATCATTTACCAGCGACCAGATCGGCGACAGTCTTTCGCCGCTCACCGTGTTTCGCGATCAGAAAGGGTTCACGGGGCGCATCGTGGCGTCGTCGTCGAGTCTCGACGAAGTGCGCCGGCTGATCTTCGCGGGCTATGGTATCGGCTGCCTGCCCGAGCACATCGTGCGCGACGACCTCGCGCAGCAACGGTTATGGCGTTTGCCGCCGGAAGAAGGACTCGTCGATGTCGACGTGCATCTGCTGTGGCATCGCGAGCGCAAGATGAATGCAGCGGACCATGCGTTCCTCGACAGCATGGAGCGCTGCATGCGCCGCTATGCGCTGGCCGAGCGGCTGGGGAAATAGCTCGCCCATTCAGGCGCAGTGTCCATGCGCGTGCTCGGCGCGCGTCACCGTGTGTCCGACCAGGAGACCGAGATCGTAGGCGCGTTCGAGCGCGCGTCCGATGTCCTCGACGCGGCACATCCGGATGTCCGCACCCGGCTTGCCGACGGGATCGAACGATTCAATGCCGAGTTCTTCGCGGGCGATCATCAGCAGCGGTTCCCAGTGGGCTTCGGTTTTGTTGCGGTACATCATGATTCACGCTCCAGTTGCTTGCATTTACTCGCCTTCTAGCTTATTGCGATTGCGGCGAGGCCCGTGCGACGTATCGCCGCGATTGGAGTGTGGTCTCTAGAAACTCTTGTTGCGCCGCGAAACAATAGCGCGCTTTTTGTTGCGATTCCGGTTTTATTTGGAATCCGGCGTTTTAGATTTCGAATCAATGCGCGCGCCCGGATACGGGCGGCATGCTTTTTCGCACGCGCATTCATTCGGTCAGCGAAGCATGAAGCCGTTGCCTATGATTACTAGGGCCGGTTTCAACTCAAATAACTCAAAATCGTCAAAGGACATGGAGTCGATCACATGAAAGCTCCTCAGCGTTTGGCACGAATCGAGTTGATGGCGCCGCTTTCAGGCGTGATGGTGCAACTCGAAACCGTGCCCGATCCGGTCTTCGCACAAAAGATGGTCGGCGATGGCGTGTCGATCGACCCCACTTCCGACGAATTGCTCTGCCCGCTTCCTGGCAAGGTCACGCAACTGCATCGAGCGGCCCACGCGGTCACGGTGACGGGTGACAACGGCCTCCAGGTGCTGATCCACATCGGGCTCGACACGGTACTGCTGCGCGGCGAAGGCTTCACGCCGCTCGTCAAGGAAGGCGACACCGTCACGACCGGCCAGCCGCTGATCCGCTTCGATCCGGTGATCGTCGGCGCGCGGGCCGTGAGTCTGCTCACGCAGATGGTCATCGCCAACGGCGAGCTGGTCACGCGCTACGTGCCCGCGACGGGTCTCGTCACCGCTGGCAAGGATGTCGCGTTGTCGCTCGAACTGGCCGGTGGCGCCAGCGAGGGCCCGGGCGTCACCGGCGGCGCGGCAGCCGCGATTCTGTCCGATGAAGTCGCGCTGCCGAATCCACAGGGCCTGCACGCGCGGCCCGCCGCGGTGTTCGCCGCGGAAGCGAAGAAGTTCAAATCCGATATCCGCGTGCTGCGCGGCGGCGATAGCGCGAACGCGAAATCGGTCGTCGCGCTGATGGCGCTCGCGACGAAGTTCGGCGACACGCTGCGCGTCGAGGCCGCCGGCCCCGATGCGGGCGAGGCCGCCGCCGCGCTCGCGCGCCTGCTCGCGTCGGGCTCGGGCGAGAAGCCAGGCGATGCGCCAGCTCCAGCCGCGACCGCCGCCTCAGCGGTTGCACCGCAACGCGCCGCGCCCGCCGACGCGAACGAGTTCACCGGCGTATCGGCATCGCCGGGGCTCGCGGTCGGCAAGATTGTGCAGTTCCGCCAGGAAGTCATCGACGTGGCCGAAGCGGGCGAAGCGCCGCAGCGCGAGCGAGGCCGCCTCGAAGCCGCGCAACACGAAGCGCGCCAGCAGATCGAGACACTGAAGGCGAAGCTCACCGATCCGTCGAAGGCGCAGATCCTCGACGCACATCTCGAATTGCTCGACGATCCCGACCTCAACGACGCGGCCATCGCCAGCATCAGCGACGGCAAGAGCGCGGGCTTCGCGTGGCGCGCCGCGTTCGAGACGCAGGCGAACACGCTGGAAAAGGTCGACAACGCGCTGCTGCGCGAACGCGCCGGCGATATCCGCGATGTCGGCCGTCGCGTGCTGGCGCTGCTCGCGGGCGTGAAGCAGGCGCATATCGACGTGCCCGCGGAATCGATTCTCATCGCCGAAGAGCTGTCGCCTTCGGACACGGCCTCGCTCGATCGCAGCAAGGTGCTCGGCTTCTGCACGACGACCGGCGGCGCGACGAGCCACGTCGCGATCCTCGCGCGCTCGCTGGGCATTCCGGCGATCTGCGGCATCGACGAGGGCGCGCTGCAATTGCCCGATGGCACGCTCGTGGTCCTCGACGGCTCGCACGGCAGTCTGCGGCGCAATCCGGGCGCGGACGAGCTGGCGAAGGCGCGCGAACGCATCGAACGTCAGACGAAGAAGCGCGAGGAAGAGAAAGTCGCGGCCAACAAGCAGGCCGTCACCGCCGACGGTCATCGCATCGAAGTGGCGGCGAACATCCGCAACGCGCAGGAAGCGCGTGAGGCGGTCGCGGCAGGCGCGGAAGGCGTCGGGCTGCTGCGTTCCGAGTTTCTCTTCGACAACCGCGACACCGCGCCGTCGGAAGACGAACAGGCCGCCGAATACTGCGCGGTCGCCGAGGCGCTCGGGCGCGAGCGTCCGCTCGTCGTGCGCACGCTCGATGTCGGCGGCGACAAGCCGCTGTCCTACCTGCCGCTGCCGAAGGAAGATAACCCGTTCCTCGGTCTGCGCGGCGTGCGCGTGAGCCTCGATCGTCCCGACATGTTCCGCGTGCAGCTGCGCGCGATCCTGCGGGCCGCACCCATCGGTAATCTGCACATCATGTTTCCGATGGTCGCCGCCATCGAGGAAGTGCGCGCGGCGAAGCGGATGCTTCAGGAAGAAGCCGGCGACCGTATCGGCGACGTCAAGATCGGCGTGATGATCGAAGTGCCGTCCGCCGCGCTCATCGCCGAGCCGCTCGCGCGCGAAGTCGACTTCTTTTCGATCGGCACCAACGATCTGACGCAATACGCGCTCGCGATGGATCGCGGGCATCCGAAGCTCGCCAAACAGGCCGATGGGCTGCATCCGGCGGTGCTGCGTCTCATCGGCATGACCGTCGAGGGCGCGCATCAGCACGGCAAATGGGTCGGCGTGTGCGGCGGCATCGCTTCGGATGCGATGGCCGTGCCGGTGCTCGTCGGACTCGGCGTCGATGAATTGTCGGTGAGCGTGCCCGCGGTCGGCTCGATCAAGGCGCAAATCGCGCGACTCACGATGGACGAGGCGCGCAAGCTCGCGGCGAAGGTCGTCACGCTCGGCACGGCTGCCGAAGTGCGCGCCCTGCTCGCCCCGTACGCAGAATAAGCGGAGACCAATCATGTTTAAAAACGCATTCGGCGTGGTGCAGAAAGTCGGCAAATCGCTGATGCTGCCGGTCGCGGTTTTGCCGGTCGCGGGCCTCTTGCTCGGCCTCGGCGCGACCGATTTCCACGGCTACGTCCCGGCCATCGTGCTGGAGTTGATGAAGAACGCGGGCGACGTGATCTTCGGCAACCTGCCGTTGATCTTCGCAATCGGCGTCGCGCTCGGCTTCACGGAGAACGACGGCGTGTCCGGCATCGCCGCGACCATCGGCTATCTCGTGATGACGGCAACGCTCGGCGTGATCGCGAAGGTCGAAGGCGTTGAGACCTCGATGATCATGGGCATTCCGTCGATCCAGACCGGCGTGTTCGGCGGCATTCTCGCGGGTGGTCTTGCCGCGTGGATGTTCAACCGCTATTACAAGATTGCGCTGCCGGCCTATCTCGGCTTCTTCGCGGGCAAGCGCTTCGTGCCGATCGTGACGGCCATCGGTTCGATCTTGCTCGGCGCGATCCTGTCGGTGGTGTGGCCGCCGATCGGCGGTGTGATCAAGGCCTTCTCGCAATGGGCGGCGGTTTCCGATCCGCGCACGGCAGCGACGGTTTATGGTTTCGTCGAACGTCTGCTGATTCCCTTCGGCTTGCATCACATCTGGAACGTGCCGTTCTTCTTCGAAGCGGGCAGTTTCCTCGATCCGACCACCGGCAAGGTGGTTCACGGCGACATCAACCGCTTCTTCGCGGGCGATCCCACGGCGGGCATTCTGTCGGGCGCGTTCCTGTTCAAGATGTTCGGTCTGCCTGCGGCGGCCATCGCGATCTGGCATTGCGCGAAGCCGGAGAAGAAGGTCGCGGTCGGCGGCATGATGGTGTCGGCGGCGCTGACTTCGTTTCTGACGGGCATTACCGAGCCGATCGAGTTCGCGTTCCTGTTCGTCGCGCCGGTGCTGTACTTCATTCACGCGTGTCTGGCGGCGTCGGCGCAGTTCGTCGCCAATACGCTGAACATGCACATGGGCTTCACGTTCTCGCAAGGCGCGATCGACTTTCTGATGTTCAACCTGATCGGCAACAAGGCGACGCACGCGTGGTACGTGTTCATCCTCGGGCCGATCTACGCCGGGATCTATTACTGTGTGTTCCGCTTCGTGATCAGCCGCTTCGATATGAAGACGCCTGGACGTGAGGACGATACGGTGGCGAGCGCGGCGATGAGCACGGGCGTGGGCGGACGCTCGCGCGATCTCGTGCTGGCTTTCGGCGGGCGATCGAACATCAAGAGTCTCGATGCGTGCATCACGCGGCTGCGCATCACGGTGAACGATCCGTCGCTCGTCGACGATGCCCGATTGAAGGCGCTCGGCGCGGCGGGCGTCTTGCGTGTCGGTAATGGCGTGCAGGCGATTTTCGGGCCGCTGTCGGAAAACATGAAAACCGACATGCAGGAATACCTGAAGACGGCGGGCAGCGATGCTGAATTGCCGGTGGCAGGCGCGCCGGCCGGTGCGACGGAAGCTGTAGTCGCGCCAGCGGCGGTGGCCGCGCAGGATACGGCGCAGCAGAAGGCGCGCGCGGAGAAGATTCGCGCGGCGCTGGGCGGCGCGGCCAATATTCTCAAGCTCGAGCCGCTTGCGGCTACACGGCTGCGTGTCGCGCTCGGGGATGCTTCGCGTCTGGATGCGTCGGCGCTGAAAGCGGCTGGTGTTGCGGCGACGCAAGCGCTTGGCAATGGCGAGATGGATCTGATCGTTGGGCTCGAAGCGGAGAATCTCGCGGGGGTGATACGGTAGAGGATCAGGATCAGGATCGGGGGCGCTCGATCGCGTAATAAACACCACACCCCGCGACCACGCCCCAGAACGCCGCCCCCACGCCGAGCAAAGTCACATCGCTCAACGTGACCACGAACACGATCATCGCGCTGAGCGGCAGCGCCGAACGAAACGCCGCGACGAACGCCTTCTCCAGCACGCCCATCATCGCGAGCCCGGCTAGAATCGCAATATACGCGCCGGGCAGACTCGCCAGCAGAAACACATACGCGGTCGAGAACACGCCGATCGCGACGCATATCACGCCCGCGATCAACGCGCCGATGTAATGCCGCCCATGCGTGCCGCCCGACACGAGGATGGCGTTGCTCGGCCCCGCCAGCACCGACGGACAACCGCCGAACGGCGCGGTTATCGCGGTCAGCACGCCGCTGTAAATCGTCACCATTCGCAACGACGTGCCGTACCCCGACGCACGCGTCACCGCAATGCCCTGCGCGTTCTGTACGAAGAGCACGGTGATGAGCATCGGCAGCAGCAGTTGCGAGATCGCGTGAATATCGAAGTGCGGCGCGACGAGCGCGGGTGTCGCCGTCCATGCGCCGCCGGCATGACTCGGCAACTGAAAGCCCGTGGCGAAAAGAATCGCCGCGCCCGTCAGCATCGCGCCGATCAGCGGCGCAAGCGGCGCGGCGTTGCGCCGTTCGAGCCACATCAGCCCGAAGAACGTCAGCAGCATGCCGGCGCCGATGAGCGGCGCGGCCACGCTCGAATGCACGACCGCCAGCACGTATTTGATGAAGAGTCCGGCGATCATCGCCATGACGACGGGCATCGGCACCCATCGATCGAGCAGCGCGACCAGGTTCGTCACGCCGAGCACGAGCAGCACGGCCGCGCAGACGAGATACGTGCCCACCGCCGCGCCGAAGCCGTATTGCGCGATCACCGGCGCGGCGAGAATCGCGCCCGGAATGGTCCAGAGAAAGAGCAAGGGCTGACGCGTCTTCCAGCTGATCGCGATGCTTGCGAGCCCGTTGATGCCGATCGACGCAAAGAGCCACGACGACGTCTGCGCCAGGCTCAGGCCGCCTTCGCGCGACGCGGCCATGATGATCGCGACCGGTCCTGTCGCCGAGAAACTCATGCTCGCCAGCGCAAGCGAAAAGTAAAGAAGCCACGAGCGGTCGATGCCGCCCCTGGATGCGTCGCCAACAGACATGAATAGCGCCCGGACAGAAACGATCCCGCATCGCATCCGATGCGGGATCGCGAAAGGATCAAACGCCCGGCATCAATGCGCGGCCGTTGCTTCGGCATGCACGGGCGCACGCCAGAGAAGGCCGATGATCACGCCGAGCACGCAAAGCGCGCCAATGTACCACGCAGGCGCCATCGTGATGCCCTGCCGCCCCACCATGAACGAGGCGATGGCGGGCGCCGTGCCGCCGAAGATCGCATAGGCGGTGTTGTACGACAGCGCGAAGCCGGTGAAGCGCACTTCGGGCGGAAAGCTCTTCACGATGATGTAAGGTCCGAGCGTGATGGTCCCGATGAGGAAGCCGCCGAGAATATAGAGCGTCCATACCGACTGGCTACCCGAGGCGAGACTCATGTAGAACGCGCCGCACACGAGCAGCATCGCGGCACTGCCGATCGCATACGCGCGGCCGCCGCCGATCTTGTCCGCCGCCCATCCCGCGAGCGTGCTGCCGAGAATCAGACCGAAGATCGACCACGAATTGTTGGTGAACACGTCCTTCGCCGGAAAATGGAACTGCGATTGCAGGAACGTCGGCGTATAGAGGAAGTACAGCACGAAGATGCCGGAGAACACCCACGTCGCCAGCAGCGAGACGGCCACCGCGCCGCGATGTTCCTTCAGCACCACCGCGAGTGGCAGACGCGCATCGGCTTCACGCTTCGCGCGCAGCGCCTCGAACACCGGCGTTTCCTGCAGATAGCGGCGCAGATAGACCGAGATCAGGCCGAACACGCCGCCCGCGATGAACGGCAGACGCCAGCCCCAGGTCTTCAGTTCCGCCGGGTCCATGTTGCCGATCAGGAACTTCGCCGACAGCGCGCCGAGCAGGATGCCGGTGCACAGTCCCGACATCAGCAGGCCGCACGCGAGACCGACGCGATCCCGCCGCACATGCTCCGAGCAGAAGATCCACGCGCCCGGCACTTCCCCGCCGACGGAGAGCCCCTGCAGCACGCGGCACAACAGAAACAGCAGCGGCGCGACCATACCGAGCATCGCATAGCTCGGCAGCAAACCGATGAGCAAGGTCGGCGCGGCCATCAGGAACAGGCTCAGTGCGAACATCTTCTTGCGGCCGATGCGATCACCGAAGTGAGCGAAGAAGATGCCGCCGATCGGACGCACGAGATAGCCCGCCGCGAAGATGCAGAAGACTTCGAGCTGCGCGAGCCACTCGGGTGTCTGCGGCGGGAAGAACACGGTCGCGAGCAGCTTCGTGAAGAACACCGCGACGATGAAATCGTAGTACTCCAGCGCACCGCCGAGCGACGCCAGCATGAGCGTCTTGATATCGTTGCGCGACATCGACCGCCCATGAATGGCGACGTCGTCCGTCTGTACAGGGGTAGAACTCATCTTTGGCTCCAGACTCTGAGTGAGGTGACGTGTAACGCATTCGCCATTTAATCAGCATGCTGATCATTCATGCGCTTGCTGGCTGCAAGCGCATGAGCAAATCCGCTCTGATACCTGCGCGACGCATCGTTCTGTTGACTTCGTGTATTGACTTCGATCATTGACTTATTGCGCTCCTGCCTTCAGCATTTCGTCAGTACGCTGATAGATAGCTTTGTATCCGGAAAAAAATGGGAGCGCAACTGTGATTGCACCTACAATCTCTAATCTCCCGTGTGACTTGAACTTCTTCGAAAAAGGTTAAGGATGGGCACCGTTGCAGAGAAAAAAGCTGCCGTTTCCGACAGCGGCATCGAGACCGGACATTTGTGGCAGCGCCCGGGATTTCTGATCCGCCGGCTCAACCAGATTCACATCGCGCTGTTCTTCGAGTGCTGCAAGGACTTCGCCATCACGCCGGTGCAATACGGCTTGCTGACGACGCTGAGCGAGCGGCCCGGGCTCGATCAGACATCGCTGTGCGCGGAAGTCGGTGTCGATCGCACGACGATGGCCGACGTGCTGCGCCGTCTCGAGGAGCGCGGCCTCGTAAAGCGCGAACCGAGCCCTCACGACGGGCGTCTCAAGATCGCGAACATCACCGCGAAAGGACGCCGCACGATGAAGGACATGTACGGCAGCATGCGCGAAGCGCAGGTACGATTCCTGGAGCCGTTGAGTGCGGAAGATCGGGTTCATTTCGTGCGTATGATGATGAAACTCGTCGAAGGCAATAACCAGTACGGCCGTACTTCACTCAAGCATTTCGACTGACTACTGCGTGATGTCGCGGCGGTACGTTTCGGGCACGAAGAGCGTACCGACCGCGAACGACACGAGCGCGATGACGATCGGATACCAGAGCCCGAAATAGACGTCGCCGCGTGCGACCGCCATCGCGGACACCACGAACGGCAGCATGCCGCCGAACCAGCCCGAGCCGAGATGGAACGGCAACGATAGCGATGTATAACGGATACGCGCAGGAAAGAGTTCGACCATGAACGCGGCCATCGGTCCATAGACCATCGCGAGATACAAGAGCAGTAGCCACATCAGGAAGATGACCATCGGGGCATCGATTCTCGCGGGGTCTGCATGCGCGGACCAGCCCGACGCGATCAACGCCTTCTCCAGTTCACGTCTGTCGCTGCCCTGCAGCACGATCGAACCGATTTCCGTCGATACCGCTTCGCCCGTTCGCAGCGGCGCGCGACTGTACGAAACGCCCGATGCGCTGAGAAACGAACGTATGCGGTCGCATTCCGTCACCGGCGCGGAGAACAGCGTGAAGCGGCAATCGTCTGCACGAATGGTCACGGGCGCGCGTTTCTGGAATGCCTCCAGTTGAGGATTCGCATAATGCGTGAGCGCATGAAAGATCGGTTGCGTGGTTGCGGCGAGCAACAGGCACGCGAGCATCATGATCCATTTTCTTCCGACGCGATCCGACAGCCAGCCGAACACGAGATAGAACGGAAACACCGCGATCAATGCAATCGCGAGAAAAAGATTGACCGTGTTTGGCGCGACCTTCAACGTGTTCTGCAGGAAGTACATCGAATAGAAGTGACCCGTGCCGAACACGACCCCGACGCCGGATGCCGTGCTGAACAGCATGATCAGCACGTACTTCAGGTTCTCCCATTTGCCGAAGCTCTCCCCTATCGGCGATTTCGACAGGCGGCCCGCCTGCTTCATGTCGCGAAACGTCGGCGACTCGGCGAGCTTCGTGCGCAGATAGACCGAGATCGCGAGCAGCAAAATCGATACGAGAAACGGCATGCGCCATCCCCAGCTCCGGAACGCAGCTTCGTCCATCGCGGCGCGGCTGATGCTCACCGCCGCGATCGATGCGAGCAGACCGAGCGTCGCCGTGGTTTGCAGCGAGCTCGTAAAGAAGCCGCGACGGTCTGCGGGCGAATGCTCCGCGAGATAGGTCGCCGCGCCGCCCGTTTCGCCGCCGAGCGCGAATCCCTGCAACAGCCGCAACGCGACCAGCAAGACCGGCGCGATCATGCCGATCTGCTCGAACGAAGGCAACAAGCCCACGCCGATCGTCGCGACGCCCATCAGCACGATGGTCGCCATGAACGTGTACTTGCGGCCGATGCGGTCGCCGAGCCTGCCGAAGAACAGCGCGCCGAGCGGCCGCACGAGAAAGCCCGCGCCGAAGGTGGCGAGGCTCGCGAGGAAAGCGACCGTATCGTTGCCGCTCGGAAAGAACAAGGTGCTGAACGTGCCCGCCAGCGCGGCGTAGATATAGAAGTCATACCATTCGAGCAACGCACCGAACGAAGACGCGATGATCAGCGTGAATTCGTGACGCGTGACTACGCGGTGCGACCGCTCCGAAAGAGACGTGGCCATGTCGATCCCATGATCAAAGATCCTTGAGCAGTTCGAGCGCTTCGTCACGCGTCATCACGGCGGCATACTTCTGCGCCATGTCGAAGAGATTCGCGTCGTGCGGCGCGATCGCGCGATCGCCCACGCAGTCCGACAGCACGAACGGACGGAACCCGTACTGCATCGCATCGACGACGGACGATCGCACGCAGCCGCTCGTCACCGCGCCCGCGATCACGAGCGTACGCACGCCGTGTTGCGTGAGCCACGCCGCGAGCGATGTGCCGAAGAACGCCGAGGGCACCGTCTTGCGCACGACGAGTTCGCCGTGCTCCGGCGTGAGTTGCGGCACGATGGCGCTGTCGCGCGAATCTTCCTTCAGCGCGAGCAGGCCGGGCACTTTCATCGTGAAGACGTTGTGATCGGCGTCGTCATCGGCGAAGACGATACGGCTGTGCGCGATCGGCCAGCGCTTCGCGCGCGCGTGCGCCAGCAATGGAATCGTATGCGCGATTGCCTGCGCAATATTGCCGCCGCCGAACACCTCGGGATTCGCGAAGCCATTCACGAAGTCGACGATCAAAAGACCGACCGGCGCTTTCGGCTCCAGCGTCGAACCGAAGCTCTGGCGTTTGTAGGTTTCGATATCGTGGGACATGTTGGATTCTTCTTGTTAGCGATCGAGAACCACGCCATCGCGCACGACGGGCTCGCCGTCGAGAAAGACATCGCAATGACGCAGCGGTATGTCGATATGGCAGGTCGTCGTGCGGCTGCCGCCCGCTTCGTTGTTCGGGCCGAGCGAAAACAGGAAGTTGCCTTCGAACGCACGCGCATCCATGCCGATGGTCGCTTCGCGGTCATACAGTCCGAGCGTCGACCAGTGCGCGCGCGGCTGCAATCCCCAGCCGATATGCGAGATCGCATACGCTTCGGGATCGTTGAAAGTGGCCATGTATTCGCTGAGCAATTGGGCATCGACGCCGCCTTCGATGCGCGTCGCATAGCCGCCTTCGATGGTCAGTTCGATGCGCTCCTGCGCGTAACTCTTCTGCGGCAGCAGGATATCGCCGCGATCGATCACGATGCGGCCGTGCGCCTTGCCATCGTTCGGAAACGTCAGCGCGAAGCCGCTCGGCCAATGATCCCAGCGACCGGGTTCATCGACGAAACCGTATTCGGCGATCGGTTCGAATTCGCCCAGCGGACAATGGAAATCGGTGCCGGCCGCGGACACGATATGCATCTCCCTTGCACGCGCGATACGCGCCTGCGCGGCGAGCACGCGTTCACGATCGCCGGGGGTCGGCACGAGGCGCGTGAGCACTTCGGGCGGTTCCACCGCGAGCAGAATCTTCGTGCCGGTCTTGAGAATATCGAGTTGCTCGGGCGAGAACAGCAAGGTCATCAGATCGAGTACGAGATCGCTTTCCTTCAACGCGGCGATGGCCGCGCGATTGCCGGTCAACGGCGTCGTGCCTAGATAAGCGAGCGAATCGCGGCTCAACGCTTTCTCGCCGTTGACGGGCGGCAGATCGAGACGATTGACGATCGCGCCCATCGATTGCGTCGCGATCAAGGCGGTCGCAAGCGTTTGTGGATGCGTGGATGCGCTCGTGAGAATGGTCACGGTCTGTCCCGCTTCGAGGCGCGAGAGCTTGAGGACTTGAGTCCACGCATCGACCATCTGATAGTCACTGACTGGCATGCTTGCCTCCTTCATCGAGCGGCGGCACGGATGCGCCGAGAAAATCGCCGAGCGCCGCATGAAAACCGGCTTCGTCGTCCCACGGAATCATGTGGCCTGCGTCCTGCACGCGCGTATGAACGAGATGCGGTACGAGTGCGCGGATTTCCTCGACGTCCGTATCGCGTACGACATCGCCTCTGCCTGCGGTGACGAGCAACGCGGGCATCCCGAGATACGGAAGATCAGCGTGAATGTCGTCGGTGTGGAAGCCTTCGAAGCTCGCGCGTATCGCGCGTTCGTCGCAGGTATGCAGCCATTCGGCGCGCAAGGCGAGTTGCGCTTCGGTCCATGTCGGACAGAAGGCGCGCATCGCCTCGGCGCTCATGCCCTCGCGCGACTGGCGGATCGAATCGACATACCACGGCAACTGCGACGGATAAGGACGGCGTCCCGGACCCGAAACGGGCGGATCGATCATCGCAAGACGCGTCAAGCCCGCTGGCTTCGAACGCGCCGCGCGAATGCCGATGCGCGCGCCCATCGAATGGCCGACGACGCTATAACGCTCGAAGCCCAAGGTCGTTGCAAACGCAATCAGATCGGCGGCTTGCGCATCGAGACTGTAATCGAGTGAATCGGACGCCGACGACAATCCGCGCCCGCGTACATCGAGTACATAGACATCGAACACCTTGCCGAGGTGCTCTGCGACGAATCCCCAGGTGATCGCGGGACTCGTGATGCCCGGCACGATGATGACCGGATCGCGTCCCGTTCGCGCGCCGCCATAGCGCAGATAGTGCTGGCGAATGCCGTTCGCGTGAACATTGCCGCCATATTGATAGGTCGACATGCGCGCCTCGCTCAATAAGCGCCGGACAGCAGCGCGCCCGCGCCGGGCACGACCGCTTCGAGCCCGAGTTGCTTGAGCATCGCGTAAGTCGTCGCGACGGCGGCGGTGACGACCGGCTTGCCCGTCATCGCCTCGACCTTCGCGATGACCGGCAGCGACGGCATCTGCACGCAGGCGGATAGCACGATGGCATCGGCTTCCTGATAGCGCATCGACATGACGATCTCGGGCAGCCGGCCCGGATCATGACGGCCGACTTCGAGATTGTCGGGAATTTCGAGCGCGCGGAAGTCGATCACATCGTAGTCCTCGTTGCGGATATAGTCGACGACGAGTTCCGTCAGCGGCAACATGTAAGGCGTGACCACCACGACACGTTTCGCGCCGATCACCTTCAGCGCATCGACGAGCGCGCCCGCACTCGTAATCACAGGCGCCTCGCCGCCGTTCTCAACCGTGCGCTCATGCAGGCGCTTTTGCGACACGCGATGGTAGCCATGCCCCATCGCCATGATCGCGACCAGACACGCGTAGCCGAGCACATCGACGCGCGCATCGGAAAGCTCGACGGCGCAGCGGTCCGACTCCGCGTCCATTGCGGCGAGTTCTTCCTTCACGACTTTTTTCATGCGCATGCGGCTCGAATGAAACGTGAAGCGCTCGGGGCGGATCGTCTGACGCGCGAGCAGCATCGCGGGAATCTCGGTCTCCATCGTCGTGTTCGAACTCGGCACGATCTGGCCGATGCGGTAAGTCTTCGTCATGTGTTGCTCCCTATATTCGAGGTCGTCTGATGCTTCAAAGGCGGAAGATTCGTTCGGCGTTGCCGTGACAGACGAGCGCGCGCGTGGCGTCATCGAGCGGCGCACGTTCGATGAATTCCGCCGCGATCTCAGTGGACTCATACGGATAATCGACGGAGAACATCACCGCCTGCGCGCCCATTTCGCCGATCGCGCCGATGAGCGCGGGCGCGGAACACACGCCAGACGTCGTGATCAGGATGTTCGTACCGATGTATTCAGAAGGCGCGCGTTCGAGACTCACGCCATGCGAATACACCGCGAAGCGGCTGTCGAAACGCCAGCGCAGAAACGGCAGGCCTTCGCCCATGTGGCCGAGAATGATCTTCAGATTCGGGAAGCGGTCGAACACGCCGCTGAACAACAGGCGCAATGCATGACTGCCGGTTTCCACGCCCCAGCCCCACGTCGCGCCCGTGAGTTCGGGATGACCGTCGAGCACGCGCGGATTCACCAATGCATCGGTCGGATGCAGATACAGAGGGACGTCGAGTTCCTGCATCGTCGCCCAGAAGGGGTCGTAGGCGCGATCGTCGTAGTAGACGCCGAGCGTATGACCGTTGACGAGCGCGCCCTTGAAGCCGAGTTCGCGAACGGTGCGCGTCAGTTCATCGGATGCCGCTTTTGCGCTATGCATCGGCAGGGTCGCAAAGCCGCCGAAGCGCGCGGGATGACGCGCGATCTGCTGCGCGAGAAAGTCGTTGCTTTCCTTCGCGCGGCTGATCGCGAGCGCTGCATCGGCTTCGCCCTGCACGCTCGGACCCGTCTGCGACAGAATCGTATAGTCGATGCCCGCGCGATCCATCTCCACGATGCGCTGTTCATCGAAATCAGTAAGACGCGCGGCGAGATCGCGCAGCACTTCGGGCGCGATGTGCTGCGTGAAACTCTTCGAATAACCCTGAAAGCCCGGCGTGCTGAAGTGCTCTTCCAGGGCGATCTTGCGAATCCGCTTTGTCATTTGAACTCCATTTGATCAGTAGACTGACGATATAGCCGAACGACGCGCCCCGATAGCGCGCCCTTCTCGCTCAATCGCCCTTGCCGAATAACCGTTTGACGCGCCCCCAGATGACGCTCCATACGAGGCTGCCCGCATTGAACTTTGCAGACGTTGCCGCTGTAGCCGCGTCGGGCGCAGCACTCCCGCCGAGTTGCGCGGTGATGCGCGCGCCGAAATCCGCGATCATGCGGCGCACGAAATCCTTCACGAGCCCCGAGCGTGAAAACTGCGCGAGCGGCCCTTGCAGCATGTATTCGAGCGTGACGGCCACGCGCGTTTCGTTGCCGCCCGCTTCGCTCGTCAATGCATACGTGACGTCGCCGTTGGCGCGCGACCGGCTGATGTTGTCCTGCCCCGCGCCGCGCATGACGGCGCAATGCGCGGCGTCGTCGCGTTCGAGGCGCGCCGCGCCCGCGAAGTTCGCGGACATCGGACCGAACTTGATCGCAATCCTGCCCTTCACGCTTTCGCCGTCGTGTTCGACCAGTTCCGCGCCGGGCAAGCATGAAGTGACCGAAGGCAGATCGCCCATGAAGGCCCATACCTTGTCGAGCGCGAAGGGAACGACGAAGCTGTCGTCGATC
Source organism: Caballeronia pedi (assembly GCF_001544915.2). Classification (GTDB taxonomy): domain Bacteria; phylum Pseudomonadota; class Gammaproteobacteria; order Burkholderiales; family Burkholderiaceae; genus Caballeronia; species Caballeronia pedi. The sequence goes on from NZ_FCOE02000025.1 coordinate 56,870, forward strand.
GCGGTCCAGCCCTTGCGAAGCGTTGCGGGTTGATCCGGCGATGCAACGCTTGCAGCCACAGGCGCTTGCGGCGCACTGGCCGGCGCGGCCGCGAAGGTCTGAAACGCGGGCGCCGATGTAGTTGCACCGCTGACTACTGCACGCGGCGCGGGCGCATCCGCGATCGGATTCGCTTTCAGATCGGCGAGCACCGACTTGATCGCCGCGACGATGCCCATATAGCCCGTACATCGGCACAGATTGCCGGACAGTTCGAGCCGGATGCGCGCTTCGTCGGCATCGGGAAAACGCCGCGCGATATCGCGCGCGGTGATCAGCATGCCGGGCGTGCAGTAGCCGCATTGCAGGCCGTGATGAATCGAGAAGGCATGACGCAGACGCTTCATGAGTTCGTCGTCGTCGAAGCCTTCGATGGTGCGAACCTTCTGCTGATCGCACGCGACCGCGAACGTGATGCACGAGCGCACCGGCTCGCCGTCGACCAGCACGGTGCACGCGCCGCATACGCCGTGCTCGCAGCCGAGGTGCGTGCCGGTCAGGTTGTGCGTATCGCGAAGAAAGTCGCCGAGATGCACGCGCGATTCGACATCGCTGCGCACGGAACGGTCGTTGATGGTGAGTTCGATGACGGACATTGCAGTCTCTTTAAACTGTATTCGCGCTCGACACGCCGAACGCCTGCGCAAGACAACGCTCGAGTGCCGCCGTATGAATCTGCCGGTCGATGCCGTCGGCGTTGGGCATCGCGCTTGCGACGGCCTGCGCGAGCACCTCTTCGGTAGCTGCTGCCGGCCCGTGCTGCGCGATGCGCCGCGCGAGTTCGTCGAGCGCGGTCGGCGGGCCGTCGAGCGCGCCGAGCACCACGCGGGCGAGTCCGGTGCGCGCATCGAAAGCGGCAGCCGCGCTCGCGTGCGGGAATTCGCCGGTCTTGCGGCAGAGTTTGTAGTAGCCCCAGCGCAGCGTCGGGCCAAGCTTCGGCAACAGCACCGCGGTGATGATCTCGCCGTCTTCCAGCAGCGTCGTGAATGCGCCCAGCATGAATTCGCCCGCACGCACTTGCCGTGTTGCGCCCGCCTTCGACAATTCCAGACGCGCATCCAGCGCAGACAGCGCAAGCGGCCAGTCGGCGGCGGGATCGGCATGCGCGAGACTGCCGCCGATCGTGCCGCGATTGCGGATCGCGCGATACGCAATGCCACTCGCCACATGCTGCATGAACGGATGACGCAGGAGCGCGTGCTTGCCGTCCTCGATTTCGGCGTGCGTCACCGCCGCGCCGACGCGCACGACGTCGCCCGCTTCGGACACCGCGCGAAGATCCGCGATGCGCGATACATCGACGATGCGGCCCGGCCGTGCGAGACGCAGATTCAGCATCGGGCCCATCGACTGGCTGCCCGATATCGGCTTTGCGTCCTTCAATTCCCTGAGCGCGTCGGCCAAGGACGCGGCTCTCACATACTCGAATGCAGCGGCTTTCATCCCGCCACCTCCTGCCTGAGTTCTTCCTCACTTGTCGCCTTGCCGACCTTCGCCGCTTCGATCGCCGCAAGCAGACGACGCGGCGTCAAGGGCGTTTCCGACACGCTCGCACCGAGCGGCGTGAGCGCATCGTTCACCGCGTTGAAGAGCGCGGCGGGCGGCGCGATCGCTCCGCCCTCGCCCACGCCTTTCGCGCCGAACTCCGTATAAGGCGAAGGCGTTTCCATGTGAATGATCGTGAGCGACGGCAACTCGGTCGGTCCCGGCAACATGTAGTCAGCGAGTGTCGACGTGAGTGGCTGCGCGTTGTCGTCGTAGAGCGTTTCTTCGTAGAACGCGGTGCCGATGCCTTGCGCCGTGCCGCCGATCGTCTGCCCTTCGACGACCATCGGATTGATCATGCGGCCGCAATCCTCGACGATCACGTAATCGAGGATTTCGACATCGCCGGTTTTCGTATCGACGGCCACCGCCGCCGCGTGCGTCGCGTAGCTGAACGCGCCGGTATCGACTTTCGGCTTGAAGCCTTGCGTCGCTTCCAGACCGGCGAGATTCACGCCGGCGGGCAAACGCTCGGGACGCAGATACCACGCCGATGCGATCTCCTGAATCGTCACGCGCCCGGTTGCGCCGATCACCTCGCCGTGCTCAAAACGCGCGGCGTCCTGTTCTTCACCGAGCAAATGCGCGCCGATGAGAAGTAGACGCGGCAAGAGTTCGCGACACGTCGTGGCGACCGCGCCGCCCGCCATCACGATGCTGCGCGATGCATACGTGCCCGTCGAATACGGCGTGAGCGCCGTATCGCCATGCACGACCTTGATCTTCTGCAGCGGCACGCCGAGCACTTCGTTGGCGATCTGCGCGAGCGTGGTTTCCATGCCTTGACCGTGCGAGTGAATGCCCGCGCGCACTTCGAGGCCGCCGTCCGCGGTGATACGCACGGTCGCGAGGTCGTAGCCCGGCACGACCGGCAAGCCCCACGACGCGAACACCGCCGTGCCGTGAGCGGATTGCTCGGTGAAGGTCGCGAAGCCGATGCCGACGAGACGTCCGTCCTGCTCGCCTGACTTCTGCCGCGCGCGCCACTTCGGCACATCGAGTTGAGCCACTGCACGGCGCAGGCTTTCCTGGAAGTCGCCGCTGTCGTAGTGCTTCTTCACGACATTGGTATAGGGCATGTCCGCGCCGCGCACGAGATTATCGTGACGCACTTCCCACGCTTCCCGGCCGACGGCGCGCGCGATCGCGTCCATCGTCAGTTCGATCGCGAAGCACACGCCCGTGCGCGCGACACCGCGATACGGCAGGAAGCCCGGCTTGTTGGTCGCGGCGCATTGCGTGCGGCATCGATAGCCCGAGAAATCGTAAGGCCCCGGCAGATTGCCGAGCGCCTGTCCCGTTTCCAGACCGATCGTGAACGGCCATGCCGAATACGCGCCGCCGTCGATCAGAAGCTGTGCATCGAGCGCGAGCAGCCGGCCCGTTTCATCGGCATATGCGGTGAGTTCGTAGTGATGCTGACGCGAGTTCGCACCGGCGATCAGATGTTCGCGGCGATCCTCGATGAACCGAAACGGCTTGCGATACTTGAGCGCGAGCCACGCAATGCACAACTCTTCCTGCTGAAGCACGCACTTGTAGCCGAACGCGCCGCCGACATCGGGCGAGATGACGCGCACCTGCCCATGCTCGATGCCGAGACACTGCGACAGCACCGTGCGGATCATATGCGGCACCTGCGTCGACGTGATGACGACGAGCTGCGAATGCGTATGATCCCAGTACGCGAGCACGGCCTTGCCTTCCATCGGCACCATGCATTGGCGTGCGAGATCGACCTTCTGCTTCACGACGACAGGCGCGTCCTTCGAACGCGCGTCGAAATCGACATCGGCCTTGAGGTCGAGAAAGAGATTGTCGGTCCAGTGATCGTGCACGCGCACATCGGTGCGTTCGCGTGCGTTGAATGCGTTTGCGAAGGCCGGCAGTTCGTCGAGATCGAGCTCGATTTCCTCGGCGATATCCTCGGCCTGCGCACGCGTCTTCGCGAAGCACATCGCGACCGGCTCGCCGACGAAGCGCACCTTGCCGGACGCGAGCGGCGGATGCGACGAAGGCTTGTAGCTGGGCAGGCTCGAATCCGCGACGATATCGGTCGCGCCCTGCATGTCGTCGCGCAGGATCACCTGCTCCGCATACTGTTCCGGCTTGCCGATACGCACGATGCGCGCATGGGCGACGGGGCTGCGCAGGAACGCGACTTCCTGCAAATCCGGAAACGTATAGTCGGCGACGAACTTGCCCTTGCCGTGCAGATGCCGCTCGTCTTCGCGGCGTCTGACGCGCGCGCCGACGCCCCCGCTTTCGGCCGGCGCTTCCATGTGTTCCGTGTGACTCATGCGCTCTCTCCCAACGATGTTCAGACGGGATAAGCGAGATCGTTCGCGATCATCGCCGTGTCATACACCGCCTGTCTTTCCTTCAGCAGAAGAACGTTACCATTGCGCGCGAAGCGATCAAAAAGCCTGCCCGCCTGATGCAGGGTCGTCGCGCCTTCGACGAGCGTCTGCAGCAGCATGTAGTTGCTCTGCGCGATGATCTCTTCATCGGTTGCGTTCAGAATGCGTACGTTCGAGACGAAATGCAGCATCTGGCGCGGCGCGAACATCTGTGTGCGCGAGATCGCCACTGCGCGGTCGCGCAGCATGTCGCGCCCTTCCGCATACACCAGCCCGACCGGAAAACCGTTCGCGGCGTTCTCATACTCGGTCACGCGGTAAAGACAGTTCTCGGTGAAAAACTCCGGCCAGCGCTCGATGTCGCCGCTATCCAGCGCCGCGCAATACTCCGCATGGAAATCCTCCACGGCGGCGCGCGCGATCAGCGCCTTGTCGTGCGCGATGTTCTGCTTCTCGAATCCTGGCAACATCTAGAACTCCATGACTTCACGATAGTGTTTGTACATGGCGCGAATGGCAGCCTCGGAGATCAGGTTGTCAGCCGTGCCGATCTTGTCGCCGTCCAGCTTGATGATGCTGCGATCGCTCACCGAGCGGCGCACGCCTTCCTGGACGAACTTCATCGCTTCGTTGTCTTCGAGGCCGAGAAAGCCCGATGGTCCCATCAGATTGCCCTGGCGCAGACGGTGGCGCAGCATCTCGTCGGTATCGTCTTCATAGCCGAACATGGTCCAGAGCATGATCATGCTGTTCGGGCCGTTCGGAACGATATGGCGCACGCCGAGCGTGTTCATCTCGCGCTGCACGATGAGGTTCGGCCAGATCGTCTGCATCGTGACGGACCATTCGGAATCGAACTCCTTGATGAACTCGAGAAAACGTTCATCGCGCAAGGTCATGCCGTCGTGGAAGGAGCGCATCTCCTTCTTCTTGTCTTCGTCGATGGTCGCGTAGAGCGAATCGCTTTTCGCCGAGGCCATCGTGCCGTGAATACCGTACTTGCTGTCCGCGACCATCGCCGAGCGATTGCCCGCGACGAGCAGACCGAACACGACGAGAAACGAATGCAGCAGCGTCGCGTGATACGGGTCCTTCAGATTCTCGTGATACATCTTCCAGTTGCACGGCAGCTCGTTCTTGTAGAAGCCGAGCACGCGTAGACGGCGGCCGTTGAACACGGCGTCGAAGTCCGTGAGAATTTCGGGCGTGAGATAGTCTTCGAGCGGCTCCATGTCATGCGCGAAGGATGCGAACACCACGCCGTTGCGCGTCGCAACCGCGAGTTTCTTCAGGCCGTGCGCGTCGGTGCGGAAGTCCTTCGGCATGCCGCCCAGCTTGTTCACGCCGCGCCGGAAAGGCACGCCCTGCAGATTGCCCTTCAGGTCATACGACCATTGGTGATACGGGCACACGAATTCCTTGTTGTTGCCGCGGCTGTGCCGGCAGAACTCTGCGCCGCGATGCGCGCAGCGATTCTCGAACACGTTGATCGAGCCATCTTCGGCGCGCGATACGACGACCGGCGTCGGTCCTACGTACGAGCGCTTGAAATCCCCGGCGTTCGGCACTTCCGCTTCGAGCGCGACGAAGTTCCAGGTGCGGCCATGAAAGATCCGCTCGACTTCGCGCGCGTAGACGGCCTCGCTCGTATAGACCCAGTCGGGAATGCACTGCAGCCCTTCTTCGGGCCACACGAGCCCTTCGATCGGCGGATTCTTGCTTTGAGGCGTATGCACGCCGATGATCGTTTCAGACGAGTACACCTTGATCTCCCGAGTGTGTTGAGCGAATCAGCCGTTCGAGCTGGCGCAGCTTGATCGTGGGGTCGGCGAGCATGCCGGCGTCGACGGGCAGCGCGTCTTCGACGAGCCGTCTGATCGCGCGCAGCTCGCCGCCCTGATTGATCGCGAGCGCATGGACGATGACACCGTCGCGTAGTCCCATCAGCAGCGTCTTGCCGTCCGCGCCCGCGCGTTCGATCCATCGATCGACGGCGCCGCCGGGCATGCCGAGCATCTGGAGGTTCCAGTCGTATTGATCGGTCCAGAACCACGGCGTCGGCGCGTATGTCACCGCGTCGCCCGCGATGTTGCGCGCCGCGACGATCGCCTGTTCCTGCGCGTTCTGCCACGATTCGAGGCGCGTCGCGCGATCGTTCGCGCCGTATGGGAAGTTCGCGCAATCGCCAGCCGCATAGACATCGGGCGCGGATGTGCGGCAATGACGATCGACGCTGATACCGTTGTTCGTTGCGATCCCCGCGACCTTCGCGAGTTCGTCGTTCGGTTCCTGGCCGATCGCGACCACGCACAAATCGAAGTGCTCGCCATTCACTTGCACGCCTGTTGCGTGCTCTCGCACTTGCAAGTGCTTCGCGTCGAACACGAAGCGCACGCCGTGCGTCTCATGCTTCGCGCGCAGGCGTTCCGAGAGCATCGGCGGCAAGGCGCGGCTCAACAGGCTCGCTGCGGATTCGAACACGCTGACATCGAGGCCGCGCGTGCGTGCGCTCGCCGCGAATTCCAGACCGAGAAAGCCACCGCCGATCACAGCCGCCGAGCGCGCGGTCGCAAGACGCGAACGCAGACGCATCGCGTCGTCGAGCGTGCGCAGATAGAACGTGTGCGGTCCCTCCGGCACGTCGGCCAGGCGGCGCGCTCGACCGCCCGTGGTCAGCAGGCAACGGTCGTAGCGCAGCTCGCCGCCGCGTTCGAGCGTCGCAGCATGCCGTTGCGTGTCGAGGCGCAGCACGCGATCGTCGAGCCACTCGATGCGAGCTTCGTCATAGAGTTCGGCCGTATGCACCCAGCCCTTGAAGCAATCGTCATCGTCAGGTGCGAGCAGCACGTCCTTCGACAGCGGCGGCCTTTCGTACGGTGCGTGACGCTCGTCGCCCGCGAGCACGATGCGCCCTTCGAATCCGTATGTGCGCAGTGCTTCGGCTGCTCGCGCGCCGGCCTGTCCCGCGCCGATGATCAATACCGTCTGCGTCATGATTTCGCGCGCCTCACAGATCGACGTAAATGTCGCCGCCTTCCACTTGCACGCCGTAGACGCGCAGCGCCTGCGTGACCGGCGCGCACTGCGCCGCGCCCGTGCGGATGTCGAAGCGCCCCTGATGCAGCGGACATTCGATGCAGCCGTCTTCCATATAACCATCGCTCAAAAGCGCGAACTGATGCGTGCAAACGTTATGCGTGGCATGCACTTCGCCATCGAGCAGATAGAGCGCGATCCGCTCCTCGCCGATCGTCACGCCGAGCGGCTCGTCTTCCACGAGATCGGCGAGTTTCGCCGCGAACCTGAGTGCCATCTGTCGCCCCTTCGAAATCTATCAGTATGCTGATGAACTTGATGAACGAATACTAGCAGGACTTTTCGGCGAGTCAACCCGAACAAAAATAATGGCTTACCCGTAGACGGACGGACGAACACGCGCGGCCATGCGATGATTCCAGCCTTTGTCACGATGTCCAGCGTCATGCCTTCCACCACCGTCACGCGCACGTCCCATCTGCCGCTCGCCAGCATTGGCTTCATCCTTGCTTCGATGCTGTGCTTCGCGATCGTCGATACGCTCGCGAAGGCCATCGCGATGCACTATCCGGCCAACGAACTCACGTTCTTCCGCATGCTGTTCGGTCTTGCGCCGGCCATCGCGGCGTGCTGTGTCGGCGAACGTTCGCTGATCGAGCGCGTGAAGCGCCTCGATATCAAGGGACAGACATGGCGCGCGCTGACGCTGCTCGGCGCGTCCGGATTCTTCTTCGCGGGTTTGCCCTATATTCCGCTGGGCGAGGCGGTGGCGATCGCGTATTCGGAGACGCTGATCGTCGTCGTGCTCGCGCCGTTCATCCTGAAGGAGCGGCTCAGTGCGCGTTCGGCCGTGGCGGCCATGATCGGCTTTGCGGGCGTGCTGCTGGTCGTTCGGCCGGGGGGCGGCGAATCGAACTGGCTCGGGCCGTTGCTGTTGTTGTCGAGTGCGTTATGTGGCGCGTTGTCGATCATCCAGATCAAACGTATTCGCGCCACGGACGATTCGCGCACCACGGTGTTGTTCTTTACCGCGGTGGGAACGCTCGTCACGGCGTGCACGCTCGCGTTCAGCTGGAAGACGCCGACACTCGATGCGCTCGCGCTGATGGCGCTGCTCGGCGCATTGGCGACCATCGGACAAATCCTGATGACGGTCGCCTTCCGACGCGCCGACGCCGGCACGCTCGCGCCCTTCAACTACACGAGCATCGTGTGGGCGGCGTTGTTTGCGTATATCGCGTGGGGTGAGACGATCGCGCCGCTCTCGCTTGCGGGCATTGCGTTGATCGTCGGCAGTGCGATCGCGGTTGCGTGGCAGCGCAAGATTCCTGAAGGACCGCTTGCTTGAACATCAATCCGCGAATCGCTCGTACGTGATGAGTCCGCCATATACGAGCCCCGCCGCGAGACTCGTGCAGCCGCTGTAGCTCACGAGGCCGAGCGCCCATCCTTCATTGCCGACGACAAAGCGCAGAGCCAGCACGAGACCGCACCACCCGGCGATACGAAAGCCACGCGAGCGTCCGGCGCGCAACTCGCGGCCGAACAGGGTCGTTTGATGGCGATCCATCGATAAGGCCAGGAAGGCGAAAGCGATCACGCAGAAAACGAGCGTCATACGCTTTCCTCTTCACGCCGAGGCGTCGCGGCTCGCGCAACGTCCTGCTTGCCCACCGGCTTCACGCGCGCACGCTGGCGCGTCACACGCAATGCCAGCGCCGCATGCAGCGCGGCGAACGCCCACATCATCAGATCGAAGCCCGCGAAAACCCAGTCGCCTTGCGCGATACTGCGCCACAACGGTCTTTCGGTGGTCATGGCATTCAGCACGGGCAGCAGCGCGAGCAAGGCCGTGGCGAGCCACAACAGTTCGATCCACGCGCGCCTCGCCGGACGCACGAAGGCATACAGCAGCGTCGCGCCCCATACCGCGAAAAACACGTTGATCTCCGCTTCGTCGCGCGCGGCGATGCCGGACGGCAGCAAGCGATTGCCCCACAGAAAGCCCGTCATCGCGACCGATAACCCCGCGATGCTCGCGATATTCAAACGCTCGACGAGCCTGAAGCCGAAGTGCGGCAGTGCGGGATCGGGCAGCTTCTGACGGCGCTTGACGGTCCACATGACGAGCCCCGTGCCGACCATCGCCGTGCCCGCGAGACTGACGATGAAATACAGCCAGCGCAATTGCAGATCGCTGAAGCGCCCGAGATGCAGCGCGTAAAGCACGCCGCGCGTCTCGGCCGCGCCGCCCACCCGATCCTTCACTTCGATGAGCTTGCCCGTCACGCCATCGAAGAGCATGTACTGCGGGCTCATCGACACGCGCGATGCCTCGCCCCGCGAAACGGCCACGCGCGCGGTGATATCGCCGGGATTCGTGATCGTCACGCGGCCGATCCTGTCGCGGCCCCAGCGCGCCTCGGCCTCTCTCACCATTGCGTCGACGGGGGCCAGCGGTGCGGTCTTTCCATCCGGTTTGCCTGGCTGGATGAACGCACTCAACTGCGATGTCATCGCGTGTCGTTCAACGGGCGTCCTGAACGCGGTCTGCGCGCCCCATGGCATGTACATCGCCATCAGAGTGACGAGGCCGGTGTAGGTGATCATCGCGTGAAACGGCAGGCCGAACACCGATAGCGCGTTATGCGCATCGAGCCATGAACGTTGTCCCTTGCCCCATCGGAACGTGAAGAAGTCGACGAAGATCTTCTTGTGCGTAATGACGCCGCTCACGATCGCGACGAGCATGAACATCGCGCAGAGGCCGGCGAGCCAGCGGCCCCATAACACCGGCATGTAATAAAACTGGAAATGGAAGCGATAAAAAAATTCGCCGCCGAGCGTTTTGCGCGCGCTCGTGCGCTGGCCTGTCACGGGATCGAAACTCGCCTGTTCGAATGTGCGCTTGCCCGTCGCCGCGCCCGGCGTGCGCCAGAACGAATCGATGACGCTCGTGCGCTCGCCCGGCAACTCGAAACTCCATTGCGAACTGCCTGCGGCGATCTTGCCGAGCGTCGCCGTGACGCGCTGCGCGACGAGCGCCGGATCGGCCATGTCGCGCTGATGCGGCTGCTCCGGCCGCATCCATTGCGAGGTTTCGTCCTTGAAGTAGCTGACGGTGCCTGTCAGGAACATCGCATAAAGAATCCAGCCGGCCAGCAATCCCGCCCACGTATGCAGGTCCGACATGCTCTGGCGAATGCCGCGTCCCTTGGGCTTCGGCTTGCGCTCGCGTGCGTGCTTCACGACAGAAGCCCTCCCGGCGCTACGCTCCATGCGGCGAGCACCAGCGGCACAGCGACGATCACGAGCCCTGCCCACGCGCGCCGCGCACTGCGAACCGCGAACACCCAGATCACCGCGCACGCGTAAATCACGAAGCTCGCGAGCATGCCGCTCAACACGGCTTGCGGCTTGCTCATCGGCAAGGCGAGCGCGGCGACGCTTCCGAGCGCGGCGAGCGCGTAGCCGCCGAAAATCGCGGCCACGATGCGCGAGACGAGTGGGCCGTGCCTGACGATCGCGCTCATTGAACGAGTGCGAATCGCTGCGTCATGTGTTTCCAAGGTGTTCGAATAGGAGAAGGTTCGGCCGGGCGTGCGTCCGCGATGCTGGCGCGCCGGAAGATCGGTCGATCTGGTGTAAATGATAATAATTATCAATAACACTCGTCGAGCTTGTCAAGCGGTGCTTAAAAGCGACGAAAGTTGCGCGAGCGCGCGAACAAGACGCGATGCGCCTTTCGACGCATCGGGAGAGAAAACTTTTTGAACAGCGTGACGGCGCTTATTCGTCGCCCGTCACCCACTTTTTCGTGGCGTGATAGCCGCGCTTGGATGTGTCGGCGATAGCATGCCCCGCCGATTTGGCGCCGTCGCCGATCGCGTGGGCGGCATCGCGCGCGGCGTGGCCGGTCTGACGGCCGGCCGATTTCACGTCTTCCTTGAATTGGTGCGCACCCGATTCGACGCTGGCATGCGCGAGCGGGCTAAGCACGATCAGGAAAACCGGAACGATGAGTGCGAGCTTTTTCATGCCTGTGATTTTCGCATATCGCGCGCGTCATGCCTCGCGCTTTACAGCGGCACGGCGCTTGCATCGTCGATGCATCGCCGCCTTCTTGCCTGGAGAAGACTATGCATATTGTCTGTCACATGATGTCGTCGGTCGATGGCCGCAGCCTGACCGATAACTGGAATCTGGCGTTCGCGTCGCCCACCTACGAGGACACCGCCGCGCGTTTCAAGGCCGATGCGTGGGTCTGCGGCCGCGTCACGATGCAGGAAATCTCGCACGCCAAGGACCGCGACTATCCGCGCGGGCTCGCGAAAGGGCCGATTGCGCGTGAAGACCACTTCGCCATACGCGATGCGAGCCAGTACGCAATTTCCATCGATCCGAAGGGCCGCGTCGCATGGAAGAGCAATACGGCGCTCGAATCGCATATCGTCGAAGTGCTGGCCGAGAGCGTGGAGGACGATTACCTCGCGTATCTTCAATCGATCGATGCATCCTACGTGTTCGGCGGCAAGGACGATATCGACCTCAAGCGCGTCGTCGATACGCTCGGGCGTGAGTTAAAAATCGGAACGCTGATCGTCGAAGGAGGCGGGCATGTATCGGGCGCCTTCGTGAGCGCGCAGCTTGCGGATGAAGTCAGCGTGCTGCTGATCCCGCTCGTCGATGGACGCGAAGCGCACACGTCATCGTTCGAAATCGCGATGGACGAATGGCGCAAGCCCGCGTATGTGAAGCTCGAATCGGTCGAAAAACTGGAACATGACGTCGTCTGGCTGCGTTATACGCGTAAGAACTGAACTCTCGGGATTTACCCGTGCAACGCGTGGCAAGCCGCTAAAAATGCGGCTTGCATTGTTATAATCCTCTCATCCGAAGACCAAAACCTAACACCCCTCGCGCGACGCGCCGCCATTCAACGCGCGCTTCGTCGCGCCGTCCCGATGGCCAAGACCGACCGCCTGCGCGCCCTTTCCGGCGCGCTCGAAAAACAGAACGTGATGCGCCTGCGCGACGCGGCCGCATTGCTCGGCGTATCGGAGATGACGGTGCGCCGCGATATCGCCGCGCATCCCGGCCAGTTCACCTATCTCGGCGGCTATATCGTCAGCGCCGCGGATGTGCCCAACGCCGGCTACACCATCGAGGAAGAAAAGGATCATTTCGCGCAAGCCAAGGCCGTTGCGTCGACGCATGCCGCGCGTCTGCTCGTGGACAGCGAAACCATCTTCATCGACTGCGGCACGACGCTCACGACGCTCGCGCGGCAGATTCCAACGGAGATGCACCTGACGGTCGTGTGCTATTCGCTCAATGTCGCGGAGATTTTGCGGCGCAAGCCGAACGTGCGGATGATCCTTCTGGGCGGCGTCTACGTGCCGTCGTCGGAATCGTTCGCCAGTGATGAGAGCGTCGAGACGTTGCGGCGCATGGGAATCAACAAGGCGTTCATGTCGGCGGGCGGCGTGGATGAAGCGCGCGGCGTGACGTGCTGGAACTTTCACGAAGTCGCCATCAAGCAGGCCGCGATGGCGAGCGCGGTGGAACGGCATCTCGTCGTCGATGCCAGCAAATTCGGCAAGGTCAAGGCGGTGCGGTTCTCCCAGCTTTCGGAGTTCGATTCGATCATCACCGAGCAAGGTCAGGCAGCGCGAAAACGCGCATGAATCGTTCCGTTTAAAAATGAAAAGGCTCGTTCAGGATTTGAACGAGCCTTTTTTGTTCCGTTTTTCGAAAAGCGCTTTTACTGCCTGCGCCCCAACGCAAACAACGTCCCCGCGACGAGAATGAACGCGCCGATGATCACCTTCTGCCAGGTGCTCGGCACGCCGATCAAAATCAGCACGCTATTGATGAGCGTCACCAACACCACGCCGAGCAAGGTGCCGATCACTGTTCCCGTGCCGCCCGTGATGCGCGCGCCGCCGAGAATCACCGCCGCGATCACGTCCAGTTCCGTGCCGACGAGATCGAACGGATTCGCAAGCCGGTTAGTCGACACATGCAGGATACCGGCGACGCCCGCCAGCAGACCCGTATAGCCGAACACGAACAGATGAATCGCGCGCAGGTTGTAGCCGAGACGTTCGGCGATCGCGAGCGAACCGCCCATCGCGTAGACGCCGCGGCCCATCATCGTGCGATTGAGCAGCCACCACGTCACGACCGCCGCGATCACGAGTGCGAGCACGGAGACCGGCAACACCGCGCGCAAGCCGTCCGGCGTGTGATAGAAGAACAGCGGCAAACGCCCGAACGTATCCATGCTGTGCGGAATGTTCATGAAGAACTGCGTGCCGACGAACGTCAGCAGCAAGCCGCGATACAGATACTGCGTGCCGATGGTCACGATCAGCGAAGGCGCCTTCAGTCGATGCACGAGCATCCCGTTGATCACGCCGAGCATCACGCCGCCGATCGCGCCCGCGAGCAGAATCAGCACGAACGGACATTCGGGCCACCACGCGAACACCGCTTTGGTGATCGAGTACATCGTCAGTGCGGCGATCGCCGTGAACGATACGTCGATGCCGCCCGACGCCAGCACGACGAGCGTGCCGAGCGCGAACAGCGAAACGGTGGTCGCCGAATGCAGCAGATCGAACAGCGTGGCGAACTGGAAGAAGCGCGGGTTGATGCCGCCCACGACCAGACACGTCACCACGATCAGCCCGACGGTGAACCACTCGGGATTGCGCATCAGTTGCGCGTACAGATTGCCCTTGCGCACGCGCGGCGCCACTTCGGCCGCGGATTGCGGCATCGGTTCGCGTCCCGTGCGGCGGATGGATTCGCTCATGCTCATGCTGCCTCTGAAAGTAGCGCGTGATAAAGATCGGCTTCGGTCAACTGGTCCGCGCGATATTCGTTCGCGACGCGGCCTTTCTTCATCATCAGAATACGGTCGCAGTTCTGCAGCAGTTCGGGTAGATCGTCGCTGATCAGGATGATGCCGATGCCCTCCTTCGACAGCCGCTGCATGATGCGGTAAATGATGTCCTTCGATCCCACGTCGACGCCGACCGTGGGCCCATGCAGGATCAGCACGCGCGGATCGATCGCGAGCCAGCGGCCGATCAGTACGCGTTGCTGATTGCCGCCCGAAAGCGATTGCACGGGCTTGTCGACATCCGGTGTCGCGATCTGCAAGTCCTTCACGGTGCGCTCGGCAAGCTCTTGCGCGCGCTTGCGGTCGATCTGGCCGAAGCGGTCGCGCAGGCTCGCGATCATCGCGGTGACGACGTTGTCGCGAATCGGCTTGTCGAGAAAAAGGCCTTCGTTCAGACGGTCTTCCGGCACATAGCCGATGCGTTGCGCCTTCGCATCCGCAGGCGATTGCAGCCGCACGCGCAAACCGTCGAGCGTGACCGTGCCCGCATCGGCGGGCGCGACGCCGGCAAGCGCACGCGCGAGTTCATTGCGGCCCGAATCGAGCAGACCGGTCACGCCGAGAATCTCGCCCTTGTGCAGCTTGAACGATACATCGGCGAACTGGCCTTTACGGCCGACGCCCTGCACGTCGAGCACGACTTGCGACGCACCCGCTTCGCCCTCCGCCCGATAGCGCTCCGTCGAAAGATGCTTGCCCGTCATCAGCTCGCTGATCTGCGCCTTCGTGTAGTTTTCGATCGGGCCTTGCGCCATCTTCTGGCCGTCGCGCAGCACGATCACTTCGCCGCCGATCGCATAGCACTCGTCGAGCTTGTGACTCACGAACAGCACAGCCACACCGTCCGCGCGCAGACGCGCGAGCACGGCGATGAGGTTATCGACTTCCTTCTGCGTGAGCGAGGTCGTCGGCTCGTCCATGATGACGAACTTCGCCTCGCTGGCAATCGCGCGCGCGATCGCTACAAGCTGACGCGTCGCAAGCGGCAGTTGTTCGATGAGCGTCTTCTGGAACTCCGCGTCGCCGGGCAGGCCCACGGCTTCGAGCGCGCGCGCGGCCGTTTGCGCAAGCGCGCGGCGATCGAACGTGCGCGCAAGCTTGCCCGCATGTTCGGCAAGCTCGGACGTCAGCGCGACATTCTCCGCGACGCTCATGTTCGGCAGCAGCGACAAATCCTGATAAACCGTTTCTATGCCCGCCGAAAGCGATTCGAGCGGCGACAGCTTTTTGTGGCGCGCGCCCTCGATCACGAGTTCGCCTTCATCGGGCGGCTGCGCGCCCGAGATGATCTTGATGAGCGTGCTCTTGCCGCAGCCGTTCTCGCCGAGCAGGTGATAGATCTGCCCGCGTTCGAACGCGAGGCTCACGCCGCGCAGCGCATAGACGCCGGTGAAGCGCTTGTGAATATCGACGACTTCGAGAAGCGGTGTCGTTGTGGTCATGTCTGTCCAGGGCGCGCGGCGCGCCTTCGAAAAAGCGCGCCGCGCGCGTCACATCAGAAGTTGTATTGCTTGTAGTTCGTCTTGTCGACGTCGACCCAGCCGGTGCCGCGCACGATCACGCCCTTGCCCGGACCCTTCGTCACGGTGACCTTGTTGTAGCCCACGATGCCGAGATCCGCGCCGTTCTGCACTTCCTTGCCCTCGACGAGCATCTGCGCGACCTTGTTCATCGCGAGACCAGCGAGTTTCGGGTCCCAGAAGGCGATGCCATTGACCGCGCCGCTTTCGAGGAACTTGCCCGCTTCCGTCGGCAGACCGGTGCCATACACGCAGATCTTGCCGACCTTGCCCGCTTCCTCGACCGCGCGGCCGATGCCGATCACATCCAGCGACGACGAACCCTGGAAGCCCGTCAGGTCCGGATGCTTGCGCAGCACTTCCTTCGCGACTTGATACGCGCGCTCGCCATCGTTATTGGTTTCGAGCTTAGGCTCGACGAGATCCATCTTCGGATACTTGGCCTTCGCGTTGCCGATGCCGCCATCGGCCCATTGCACCTGCGAGCGCGAGCCGAGCGAGCCGACCAGCACCGCCCATTTGCCCTGTTGGCCCATGCACTTCGAGAGGCGCTCGTTGAGGCCCGCGCCGTACGCGGTGTTGTCGAAGGCTTCGATGTCGACCATCGTGTTCTTGGCGTTGTCCGCTTCATGCGTGACGACCTTGATGCCGCGATCCATTGCTTTCTTGAGCGCGGGTTCGAGCGTCGGCGGATCGTAGGGCACGACGGCGATCGCCGTGACCTTCTTCGCAATCAGATCCTCGATGATCTTCAGTTGCTGCGCGGCGTCGGCGCGGCCCGGACCCGTCTGATACGCGTTGACGTTCGGGTTCTCCTTGCCGAATTCCTTCACGCCTTCGTCCATGCGATTGAACCAGTTGATGCCGGTCACTTTCACGACCGTCACGATGGTTTCGTTGGTCGCGGCCTGCGCGGCTGCGATCGCGCCTGCGGCGAGTGCGATCGCCGTCAGTGCGGTACCGAGTTTGCTGAGCTTCATTGCGTTGTCTCCTTTTATGGTCCGATTGGTCTCTTTAACGAATCACACTAACGTCCAGTCGATGCGGGCGGCGGTGGCACGTTGCGTTTGGGCGCGGCTCCACCGATGCCGAATATCGCGCGCACGCGCTCACCGCCCGCGAAGGCGAGCGATGCGAGCAGCAGAAAACCCCACGCGCAATCGCCGAAGAACTGCGATACACCGAGCAGATTGAACAGGCTCGACAGGAACTGCAGCACCGTCGCGGCGAGAAACACGCAGACGATGCGCCCATATCCGCCCGCCGGATTCACGCCGCCCATCACCGCGATCAGGATCGCGATCAGCAGATACGAGTTGCCGTAGTCCCACTTCGCGCTCGACGTATGCGTCGCGCTGATGAGACCCGCGAGCGACGCGAGCACGCCGCACATGCCGTAGGTAAGGATCAGCATGCGCGCGCGCGGAATGCCCGCATAGAACGCGGCTTTCGGGTTCGTGCCCATCAGATAGAGACGCAGGCCGAACGGCGTGCGCTTCAGCACCCAGCCGAGCAGCAGCACGGCGGCGATGAAGATCCAGAGCGAAATGGGCACTTGCAGGAAGGTGCCGTTGCCGATGTTGGAAAGCGGATCGACATATTCCACGCGCACCGATGCGCCGTTGCTCAGCACCACCGCGATGCCCGTGAAGAGCAGTTGCGTGCCGAGCGTGCAGAGAATCGGCGTGAGCCTGAGCTTCGCGATCACGACGCCGTTCAGCAAGCCGCCGATCGCGCCCACCAATACGACGAAGCATACGAACACCGCCGTATAGAGCGCGGGCGAATCGTCGGCGGAGACCATGTGCGGCAGCAGCATCGCCGCGACCATGCCGGAGAGATTCGCCAGTCCGACGCCCGACAGATCGATGCCGCCATTGCCCGACACCATCGACAGCATGATGCCGAGCGCGAGCAGGCCGAGCTCGGGCAACTGGCCGCCCATCGACTGGAGGTTGTCGATATCGAGGAACTGGCCGTGCGACAGCCACGTCGCGACGATCACGACGAGCACGTTCACGCCGATCAGGAAATTGAACTGGCGATCAGCAAGCCACTTCGATCCTTTCATTGCGTGACGCTCCTTTCCGCGAGCACGGCGTTGATTTCGGCGAGACGCGGCATCGACGGCGCGGTGCCCGGGCGCGTCACCGAAAGGCTCGCGAGCGCGCAACCGAAGCGCACCGCATCGAGCGGGCTTTCGCCGCGTGCGAGCGCGGCTGCGAAGCCGCCCGTGAAGCCATCGCCCGCGCCGGCGGTCTCGACGACGCGGCCGCAATCGAACGCAGGCACGAGCGTCGATTCATGCGCGTTATGCAGGAGCGCGCCCGCTTCGCCCAACGTGACGATCACGGCGCGTGCGCCCTTCTTCAGCAGCACGTCGGCGGCGCGGCGCGCATCGTCGATGTTGGCGATCGCCACGCCGGTCAGCGCCGTCGCTTCCGTTTCGTTCGGCGTGATGTAGTCGCACAGCGGATAGATATCGTCGGTGAGCGGCAGCGCGGGCGCGGGGTTGAAGACGGTCGTCACGCCGTGCTTGCGCGCGAGTTCCAGACCGCGACGCGCGGCCGGAATCGGCTGTTCCAGTTGCGTGACGAAGACGCCCGCGCGCGCGATGTCGTGCTCGATCGCATCGACGTCTTCAGGCGCGAGCGTGCCCGCCGCGCCCGCCGCGACGATGATCGCGTTGCCGCCCGTGTTCTCATCGACGTAGATATGCGCGGCGCCCGTCGCGACATCGTTCATCACGGTCGCGCGCGAGGTGATGCCTTCGGCGGCCCAGGTCGCCTGCGCGATCTCGCCGAACGCGTCCGCGCCGATGCGCGTGCAGAAGATCACGTCCGCGCCCGCGCGCGCGGCGGCCACGGCCTGATTCGAGCCCTTGCCGCCCGGTCCCATCTTGAAGGCCGAACCCGCGACCGTTTCGCCAAGCAGCGGCATACGCTGCGCGCGAAACGCAAGGTCCGTCACGTAGATGCCGAGAATGACGACGCTCTTCATCGCGTGCCTCCGTGTGCAATCTCGGGAGCGTCCGGTGCGAGCATCACGCCCTTCTTGAAGATGAAGCAGCCGTAACCGCGCGCTTCGCCCGTGGCGATCACGCAATAGGCCTTTTTCGCGCGCTCGTAGAACGCAAAGCGCTCGACCGGCGCAAACGGCAGTCCGCGGCCTTCGGCATCGTCCACTTCGCGCTGCGCTTCGCGCTGCACGGCGGGCAAGGCAGTTGCATCGCCAACTATTTCCATGCGGCCCGCGGGATCGTCGACGAACGTATCGAGCGGCAGCACCGACAGCACCGCGCGCACCGCACGCGGCGCGCTCACGCCGTCGATGCGAAGCACTTTGCCCAGCACCGTCTGCCGCGCGATGGAATCGGCGGGGAAATGAGCGTCGCAGATCACCACTTCGTCGCCGTGCCCCATCGCGGCTAGCGCGTACAGGATATCGGCGTTCAAGAGCGGATCGATGTTCTTCAGCACAGCGTCTCCTCCATGCGTGAGCGTGTCCCGTTTCGGAATCTACGCTCGATCAAATCGGTCATCAGTCGCCGTACGGCACCCAGATGTTCTTCACCTGCACCGCCTGGCGAAGGAACGGCAGCCCTTCGCTCGCGGCATCGTGCCAGTCGAACACGCGGCCTTGATCGACGAACGTGCGCTTCAGGTTGCCGACCGACTCACGCTCCGTCATCGCCGATAGCGACGCGCCGTGGAAGCACCAGAGCGCATCGACGTCGTCGTGTTGCGCGAGCGTCTGAGCCAGCGCTCGCGCATCGCCGGTGACGATGTTCAGCGCGCCACCCGGCACGTCCGATGTCTCGACAACCTGATAGAAGTCCGTCGCCATCAGCGGACATGTCTCGCTCGGCACCGCGACCACGCGATTGCCCAGCGCGAGCGCGGGCGCAACCAGCGACACGAAGCCGAGCAGCGGCGCTTCGTCCGGACACACGATGCCGATCACGCCGAGCGGCTCGTGCATCGCCAGCGCGACGCCATGCAGCGGCGGCGCATGCACGGCGCCGTCGTACTTGTCGGCCCATGCGGCATACGTGAAGAAACGCGCGATCGATGCATCGACTTCACGCTTCGCATCGCGTTCGCTCGAACCGGCGCGCGTGACGAGTTGCCTGGCGAATTCATCGGCGCGCGCGCTCAGGTTTTCCGCGAGGTAGTACAGCACTTGCGCGCGGTTATGCGCGCTCGCCGACGACCACTTCGTCATGCCGCGCGCGGCGGCCACCGCGTTGCGAATGTCCTTGCGATTGCCCTCGCCCACTTCACCGACGATCTCGCCCGCGGGCGAATGGACGAGCCGCGAATAACCGCTGTCGGGCCGCGCCTGCTTGCCGCCGATGTAGAGCTTCGCCGTGCGATCGAGCGCGCTGACCTTGCCCGCATCGACGAGCGAATCGGGTTGCGCCTGCAACGGCTTCGTTTCGCCGCGAACCGGGAGCTTGGCCCATGCGCGCGGCTTCAGATATTCGTAGATGCCCTCGCGTCCGCCTTCGCGACCGAAGCCCGACTCGCGATAGCCGCCGAAGCCGACGGCCGCATCGAAGAGATTGGTCGCGTTGATCCATACGACGCCGCATTGCAGACGCGGCGCGACATCGAGCGCGCGGCTGATGTTCTCGCTCCACACGCTCGCGGCGAGCCCGTAGCGCGTGTTGTTCGCTAACGCGACGGCTTCTTCCGGCGTGCGGAAGCTCATCGTCACGAGCACTGGCCCGAAGATTTCCTCTTGCGCGAGCGTCGATGCGGGCGCAACGTTGGTGACGAGCGTCGGCGGGAAGAACGCGCCGCCTTCGGGCAACGCGGCGCGCGGCGACTGATAGATTTCACAGCCTTCGCTTTCGCCCCGCTCGACGAGCGCGCGAATGCGTTCGAGCTGCACTTCATCGACGACCGCGCTCATGTCGATGCCTTTATCGAGCGAGGTCCCGACGCGCAACGTGTCCATGCGGCGCTTCAGCTTCTCGACGAAGCGCGCTTCGATACCTTCCTGCACCAAGAGACGCGAACCCGCGCAGCACACTTGTCCCTGATTGAACCAGATCGCATCGACGACGCCTTCCACGGCGCTGTCGAGATCGGCATCGTCGAACACGATGAACGGCGACTTGCCGCCGAGTTCGAGCGTGAGCGACTTGCCCGAGCCTGCCGTGCTTGCGCGAATCTGGCGGCCCACTTCGGTCGATCCGGTGAACGCGATTTTTGCGACGCGCTTGTGCTCGACGAGCGCCGCGCCCGTGCTGCCATCGCCGGTGACGACATTGAGCACGCCCTTGGGCAGGCCCGCGCGATGCGCCAGTTCCGCGAACAGCAGCGCGGTCAGCGGCGTGAACTCGGCGGGCTTCAACACGACTGTATTGCCGAGCGCGAGCGCCGGCGCGATCTTCCAGGCGAGCATCAGCAGCGGAAAATTCCACGGCACGATCTGGCCGATCACGCCGAGCGGCGCCCAGTCGGCAAACTCCTTGTCCTGCAATTGCGCCCAGCCCGCATGATGCAGAAAGTGCCTTGCCACAAGGGGTATATCGATATCGCGCGACTCGCGAATCGGCTTGCCGTTGTCGAGCGATTCGAGCACGGCGAACAGACGGCCATGCCGTTGAACCATGCGCGAGAGGGCGTACAGATGCCGTGCGCGCCCCGCACCGCCGATGGCTTGCCAGCTTTCGAGCGCATCGTGCGCGGCTTGCACGGCGGCGTCGACATCGGCTTGAGTGCCTTGCGCAATCGACGCCAGCACGCGGCCCGTGGCGGGTTCGCGCGAATCGAATCGGGCGGCGTCGTCGCTGTCGCGCCATGCGCCGTTGATGAAGTGACCGAAGCGCCCGTCATGCTGATCGAGCCATGCGCGCGCGGCGCGATCGTCTTCCGGTGCGGGTCCGTATTCCATCGAGGAGAAGTATTCGGCAACGCTCATGAGGCTATCTATTGAGGTCTGGTGAGTCAGGCGACGGGATGGCGATTGAACGACGAATAGCGTCCGCTCACATGATGTTCGAGCTGGCGTTCGATATCCGCGAGGAGGCTCGATGCGCCGATGCGCAACAGATCCGGTTCGAGCCATTCGCGCCCGAGTTCTTCCTTCATGAGGATCTGATATTCGAGCACCGACTTCGCGGTGGACACGCCGCCCGCGGGCTTGAAACCGATCGCGACACCGGTGCGCGCGAGATACTCGCGGATCATGCGCACCATCACGAGCGACACGTCGAGTGTGGCGTTGACGCCTTCCTTGCCTGTCGATGTCTTGATGAAATCGGCGCCGGCCATCATGCAGATCATCGACGCCTTCGCGACGTTCGACAGCGTGCGGATGTCGCCGGTGGCGAGAATCGCCTTCACATGTGCGTCGCCGCAAGCCGCGCGGAAATCGCGCATCTCGTCGTATAGCGCCTGCCAGTTACCCGTCAGCACATGCTCGCGCGTGACGACGATATCGATCTCGGACGCGCCATCTTTCACCGACGCCTCGATCTCGCGCAGCTTCAGGTCATGCGGAATGAGCCCGGCGGGAAAGCCCGTCGATACAGCCGCGACCGGAATGCCGCTGCCTTCGAGCGCGTTCACCGCCGTTTTCACGTAGCGGTGGTAGACGCACACCGCGCCCGTCGTGATCGATGCGGGCGCCATGCCGAGCGCGTCGAGCAGATCGTCGCGCAATGGACGGCGCGCCTTCGCGCACAGGCGTTCGACACGACCGTGAGTATCGTCGCCGCTCAGCGTCGTGAGGTCGATGCAGGTGATGGCCTTCAGCAGCCACGCCGCCTGCGCGTCTTTCTTGACGGCGCGGCGGGTGCCGAGCGTCGATGTGCGGCGCGCGACAGCCGACTGATTCACGCGCAGCCCGTCGAGCCACGCGAGATCGAACGGCACGCCGGGATTGCGGGCGCTATGAGCCTGGGTCTTGCCAGGCCACGCGACGATGGACTTCGATGCAGTTTCCAGCATGAGATCGGGTATGCCGGCGTCTTGTGCGACGCACAACAGTTTTTGATAGATTGATCTCAGTTTATAACAGTCTTGTTAGGATCGTAACATAGGGAAAGTTCGGAGTTGCAGCGGCCCGTTTCGTAAATAAGCGGAACGAAGCTTGCTCGCTTCACCCTGCGGCAGGCTTGTCGTAAGCCTGACGCAACAGGACCGCAAGCGTCTCAGCGAGGAGCGCGCCATGAACGCATCGTCCGCAGACCACGATCTCGTCGTGCTCGTCCATAGCGGTGGCCAGAAAGCCGCGCGCGGGCAACACGAAATCGAAACGCAACGCGCGCTCGCCGGACAACTCGCAGCGCTCATCGGTGTGCCGTTCGGCGGTGACATCGACGAGGCGCGCCGCCATGCGCATCGCTATCTCATCCCCGACGACACGCTTTTGCTCGACGACGCGCGACGCATGGGCGTGACGCGTGAAGACGATCTGTTCGGCGGCGTCGTGCCTTATCCGTTCGTCGCGACGAAAGTCGTCGCGCATGGTTTGCCGCCCGGCGCGCGTGCAAAGCCTGCCGGATGGCCGGACGAACTCGGCGATCGCATCGGGCATCTGGTGCTGCCGGGATATTCGGTGTTTGCGCGCGACGATGCGCACGCCGCCGCCGCGCTGCTGTGGAGAGACGGCGCGGTGCGGCTCAAGCGTCCATCGGGCATCGGCGGAAGCGGACAGGCGGTGATCGCCGATGCAAACCAACTGGACGCGCAACTCGACGACATCGGCGACGATGCGCTTCGGACGGAAGGCATCGTGCTGGAGCGAGACTTGCGCGATATCGCGACGTACAGCGTGGGATGGCTGTGCATCCGCGCGCACGAGGCGAGCTACTACGGCGTGCAACACCTGACGCGCAACAATCACGGACACGACGTCTACGGCGGTTCCGATCTCGTCGTCGTGCGCGGCGGATTCGATGCGCTGGAGCGCCTCGAAATGCCAGACGACGCACGCATGTCGATCCGGCTGGCACGCACGTTCGATGCCGCCATCCGCGACACGTTTCCCGATTTCTTCGCGTCGCGCCGCAATTACGACGTCGCCTGCGGCACGGACGATCAGGGCGATCACGTTTGCGGCGTGCTGGAGCAATCGTGGCGGCTCGGCGGCGCGAGCGGCGCGGAACTCGGCGCATTGCAGGCGTTCGCGGACGATCCGGCGCTTGCGGTCGTGCGCGCATCGACCGTCGAAATCTATGGCGACGATGCGGACGTTCCCGCCGATGCGTGCATCTCGTATCGCGGTGTCGATCCGCACAGTGGGCCCATCACGAAGTTCTATACGGTCGAAAGGAGCGATTGAATGACGGCAGACCGGCAGCAGATTCAGATTCCCGTCGAACGCGGTTATCTCGACGGCACCGTGGTCACGCCCGAGACGACCATTCCGGGCGTGCTCTTCGTGCACGGCTGGGGCGGCGATCAGGCGCAATACATGGAGCGGGCGCGCCAAGCGGCGGCGCTCGGCTGCGTATGCCTGACGTTCGATCTGACCGGCCATGCGCGCACCAGGGAAGCGCACGAAACCGTGACACGCGAAACGAATCTCGGCGACGTGCTCGCGGCCTATGACACGCTCGCCGCGCATCCGCTCGTCGATTCGACGTCGATCGCGGTGATCGGCAGCAGTTACGGCGGCTATCTCGCGTCGATCGTCACGTCGATGCGTCAGGTGCGCTGGCTCGGCCTGCGCGTGCCGGCCCTTTATCTCGACGATGGCTGGAACATCCCGAAGCGCACGCTGCACAAGGAGCATGATCTCGTCGCGTATCGCAGACGCATCGTGAGCGCGAGCGAGAACCGCGCGCTGCGCGCGGCGGCGGAGTTCGGCGGCGACGTGTTGCTGGTCGAGTCGCAGCACGACGAAATCGTGCCGCATACGGTGCTCGCCAGCTATCTTCAGGCGTTCCTGCGCGCGCACTCGCTGACGTATCGCGTGATCGACGGCGCGGATCATGGCTTGTCGGATGAAGGCAGTCAGCGCGCTTACACGGGGCTCGTCATCAACTGGCTGGCGGAGATGATCAGCGGAAGGCGCGCGGGCAGCCACGGCGAGAGTTAGCAACGCCCTCCGGGTCCACGCTTTGCTGTTTGATGGAACCCCCACCTGACAACGGAGCACATGATGCCTCGCCAAATCCTCACACAAACAAAGACCGCGGCGGCGACGCAAGCCGCGCAACATCAGGACGCCATAGAAATTCTGATGGACGATCATCGCGCGGTCGAAAAGCTGTTCGATGCGTTCGAGAAAGCGGGAGACGATGATCTCGACGCGAAGACTACACTGGTTCGACGCGCCTGCGAAGAACTGACCGTCCACGCAATGATCGAAGAAGAACTCCTCTACCCCGCTGCGCAAAAAGCGCTGGACGCAGATGACCGTCCGGACGTCGAGGAAGCGTACGTCGAGCATTTTCTCGTGAAGGTGCTGATCGACAAGTTCACTACACTGAGAGCGGGCGAAGCGGGTTTCGATGCGACTTTCAAGGTGATGAGCGAGATGGTGCGCCATCACATCGAGGAGGAAGAATCGGAACTGTTTCCGAAGCTGCGCAAGTCCGGCGCCGACCTGAACGAACTCGGCACCAGGATGATGCGACGCAAGGAGGAACTGGAATCGAAGATCCCGAAAGATGCCGGCGATAACACGATGCGCCTGCATTGACCTCAACCTTCTACGCGTACCGGAACCGAAATATGAAAAACCCTTGGGTAAAGAAGAATCCGTTTATGAGCATGTGGCTTTCGGGAGCGAACGCGGTCATTGGTTCGACGCGAGGCCGCGCGACTGCGCAAGCGAAGCGGCAGGTAGCAACTTTCTGGTCGGCGGCTCTCACGCCGAGCAAGCCGAAAAAGCGCCGCTCGGGGCGTTGAGCGCTCACTCATTCGCGCAAAGCGTTGAAGAGATCGGCGAATGCACGGTGGGTCGACGCGCTCAATCCCGCGCCGACCGCCGTCTGGACCGTGCGCCGAAGCCCGAGAATGGTGACGCCAATCAACGCCAGCGCGATCAGTTCAGCGTTCGGCGTGCGCAGGAACCACGGCGCGGACTGCGGCTTCGGTAATGCACGGGGTACATACGCGACGCGCATCGGTTCATTCGCCACATATGCGGCCAGCAGTTCCGTGCGCGATTCCGCCATGCGTGCGAGCACGGCTGCCTGAGCCTCGGCATGCTTCATTGCGCCACCTCCCTGATTGCTTCGACGTCGCGCCGCAACTGGTCGCGCAGTAACTGGAACGGCTCGGCCGGCTTGCGCGACATCATCACGATGACAGCGATGACCGCGACGGCGAGCCACGCGCCTGCGACGCACCATGCCGTCAGCACGAGATGCGGTGTGCCGACAGCCGTCACGATCACGGCGATGGAAACGAACGACAGTGTAAATAGCGCACCGATGGTCAGCGCGACCAGCGCGACAATCTCGTGCAGCACGCGCTTTTTCGTTTCTGCGAGTTCGATGGGTATCAGCTCGCCATAATCGACGAAACGCCCCGCGCAGAAATGACCGATCCTGCGCCAGTTGGAGATCGTTTTCTGAATTGTCATCGTGCTTCTCCGGCGAGGGATCGGTGCGGTGTGCACCGTGATACAGCAGCGCGCATGCCAGCGTCGTGAGACGCAAAAAAAACGCGCTCGCATTGTCTGCGGCGCGTTTTTCTTTCCTCTTGAGGAAGCGTGATTACTTGAGTTCGTCCGGCACCTTGCCGCCGTTTTCCGCGAGCTTCTGCATCACCTGCTTGTGCAGCCAGATGTTCATCGCGGCGGAATCTTCCGTGTTGCCGCTGTAGTGCAGCTCCGAAGCGAGTTCCTTTCGCGCGGACAGGCTGCTGTCGAGGCCGAGCAGCTTCATCAGATCGACGATCGAGGTACGCCAGTTGAGCTGTTCGCCGTGATTGGCCTGAAGCTGTGTCAGCACCGCTTCTACATCCACTTCCTGCTTCGGTGCGGCGGGTTGCGCAGGCTCAGGCGCAGTTGCCGGAGCCGCCGTCGCCGCCGGCTGGCCCGCGTTTGCGGCTGGCGCGGCGGGTGCACTGTCGTGGTGAAAGATTTTGTTCAGGATATTGGAAAAGATACTCATGGCGCCTCCTTTTGAAGTGGGCCACCCATTATAGGCAAGCGCCATGCCGCCTCTATTTCTGCACGCCCGGTCGCAACGGTGTCACATTACGTCCCGTGCGCGGCGCTATGCGCGCGAGGAACACCACGCCTGCTGCCAGCACGGACATGGCGGCAAGCCCCGTCAATCCGCCCTGAATCGAACCAGTCTTCTGTTCGAGAAAGCCGAAGGTCGCCGGTGCAACGAAGCCGCCCAAATTGCCGATCGAATTGATCAGCGCGAGCACGGGCGCTGCGATGCGCGCATCGAGATAGCCTTGCGGAATCGGCCAGAACAGCGACGACGCCGCCTTGAAACCGATCGCCGCAAAGCAGATCGCGATGAACGAGAACACTGGACTGCCCAGCCCCGCCGCATACATGCCGGCCGCCGCGATCAGCAATACGCACGCGACCCACGCCTGCTGGAACTTGAAGCGCGCCGCGAGCGCCGCGAACAGATACATCGCGACGATGGAGATCAGCCACGGAATCGAGTTGAACAGCCCGACCTGGAAGTCGTTGAGATGCCCCATCTTGCGGATGATGCTCGGCAGCCAGAACGTCGCGCCGTAGATCGTCAGCGAGACCGAGAAATAGATCAGGCAGAAGATCAAGATCTGCGGGTCGCGCAGCAGACTCCACGCCGACGGCGTCTTCACATGCGCCGCATCGCGGCGGCGCTGCTCGTCCTCGATTTCGGCGACGACCGCTTCCTGCTCTTCACGCGTGAGCCATTTGGCGTCGCGCGGTTTCGAATCGAGCCAGAACCACACGAAGCCCGCGAGCACCACCGACGCCATGCCTTCGATGATGAACATCCACTGCCAGCCATGCAGGCCCGCGCCCTGGATCAGCATCAGGCCGCCCGAGATTGGACCGGAGAACACCGACGCGAGCGCGGAACCGCTCAGGAAAATGGCCATCGCCTTGCCGCGCTGGTCGCGCGGCAGCCATTGCGTGAAATAGAACACGACGCCGGGAAAGAAGCCCGCTTCGGCTGCGCCGAGCAGCAGACGCATCGCATAGAACGAGGTTTCGCCCTGCACGAAGGCCATGCCGGTCGCGGCGAGCCCCCAGGTGATCATGATGCGCGTGAGCCACGCGCGCGCGCCGAAGCGCTGCATCAGCATGTTCGACGGCACTTCGAACACCGCATAGCTCACGAAGAAGAGACCCGCGCCGAGCCCGTAGGCCGCGGCGCCGATGCCGAGATCCGCGCTCAGATGCTGACGCACGAACCCGATATTCACCCGGTCGATGTAATTGACGATGAACATCACGACGAACAGCGGCAGCACATGCCACTTGATCTTGTGAACCGCGCTCGACAGCGCGCTGGAATGACTCATGAGGTTGTCTCCTGGGAATGCGCGTGTACTTGTTCTATGACTCAGAAGCGCGGGTTCTTGCCGGTGAAGTCCGGCTGATACTTGCGCATCTGCGTGAGATCGTCGCGATTGCGCACGCCGCACGTCAGGTATTGCTCGTGCAATTCGGCGAGCTTCTCGCGATCGAGCTCGACGCCCAGGCCCGGCGTCGTCGGTACGCGCACCGAGCCGTTGTCGAACACGACGCGGCCGCCCTTGATGATTTCCTCTTCCTGCCACGGATAGTGCGTGTCGCACGCATACGTGAGGTTCGGCACGCTGGCCGCGACATGCGTCATCGCCATCAGGCTGATGCCGAGATGCGAGTTCGAATGCATCGACATGCCGAAGCCCCACAGCTTCGCCATCCGCGCGAGCGTTTGCGTCGCGCGCAGGCCGCCCCAGTAGTGGTGATCGGACAGCAGCACCTTGATCGAGCCCATGTTGCAGCCGCGCCGGAAGTCGTCCATCGTGGTGATGACCATGTTGGTCGCGAGCGGCAGCTTCGTGTGCTTCTGCAGTTCGGCCATGCCTTCGAGGCCGGGGCACGGGTCTTCGTAGTATTCGAGAATTTCGTCGAGCGCGGGCGCGGCCTTGATGCTCGTTTCCAGCGTCCAGTTCGCATTCGGATCGAGACGCAGCGGCATGCCGGGGAACGCCTTCGCGAGCGCCTGCATGCAGGCGATTTCATGCGCGGGCTCGAACACGCCGCCCTTCAGCTTGATGCTCTGAAAACCGTACAGGTCGATCATGCGCTGTGCCTGCGCGACGATCTGCTCCGGGCTGATGCCCTCGCCCCACGCATCGGGCGCATACGGCTTGTCGATGTGCTCCGCGTACTTGAAGAACAGATACGCGCTGTACGGCACCGCGTCGCGGACCTTGCCGCCGAGCAGATCGACGACCGGCGCGCCGATGATCTGCCCTTGCAGATCGAGCATCGCCACTTCGAGCGTGCTGATGACCTTCGGCGCGTTCTTCGCGGCGTGCGAGCCGGGCGCGAGTTCGAATTCGACCGCGCCGGGCGTCGCCTTGATCGTCGCGCGCACGCGCTCTTCCATCTGGTTCAGATCGAACGGCGACAGGCCGATCACGAGATCCTTGGCCTGATCCAGCACGCGCAGCATCGGTTCATCGCCGTAAGTTTCGGAGATGCCGACGCGGCCGTCGCTCGTTTCCAGTTCCACGATCGCGCGCAGCGCCCACGGCTCGTGGATGCCCGCGGCGTTCAGCAACGGACCGTCGCGAAAGGCGATCGGCGTGATTCGGACCTGCGTGATGGAAATTTGACGAGGCATGTCGGCGTCCGGAAGTAGCGAGAGAGTAGCCGAATAGTAAAGCACTAATGTATTAGTGTGTCAGTCGGGTATACGCGGACGCGCAGACTATCTCGACATCGTTCCATTTCGGGCCGGAGCGCGGCTATAGTACTAATGTTTCAGTCGCCTTCTGTTCGCGCATACCATGAAAAACGCCGCTTCCGCCTCGATTCATCGCCTCGACCGCTCGCGTCACGCCGCGCCGCAAGTCTTCGAACGGCTGCGCGACATGATTCTGTCGCTGGAACTGGCGCCCGGCACGGTGCTGTCGCGCACCGAACTCGCGACGCGCTACGGCCTCAGCCAGACGCCCGTGCGCGACGCGCTGATGAAGCTCGGCGAGGAAGGTCTGGTCGATATCTTTCCCCAGCACGCGACGGTCGTGAGCCAGATCAACGTGGCGTCGGCATTGCAGGCGCATTTTCTGAGGCGCTCGATCGAGCTGGAAGTCGTGCGCACGCTGGCGCGCGAACACAAGGCGTCGCTGATTGCGCGGCTGCGCGCGACGATCGCCGAGCAGATGGAATGGCTGGAGCCACAGGACGTCGAGCAGTTTTCAGCGCTCGATCAGGCTTTTCACCGGCAGATGTATGAGGCGGCGGGTGTGCCGCAGCTTTGGGATCTGGTGCGGAGACTGAGCGGTCACATCGACCGGTTGCGGCGCTTGCACTTGCCGGTCGAGGGCAAGACGATGGCTGTCGTGCGGGATCACACGGAGATCGTCGATGCGATCGAAAAGGGCGATCTCGATGCCGCCGATGCCGCGTTGCGCAAGCATCTTTCGGGCACGCTCAGTCAGGTGGATGAGATTCGCACCCGTCATCCGACTTTTGTGACTGATCACTGAGCGTGCGCTTGCCGTTCAGACGCCGTAAGCATCCAACCGAGCCGCATACCACCGCGAGAACTGCTCGACATAACTCTCGGTAAAAGGCGAAAACACCCCCGGCCGGTAGGCCGGATCCTGCGTCCCTTCATGCGTGATCTCGACGAGATGCTTGTCCTGCGCATTCGTCGCGACCCACACTTCGGTCAGATCCTGAATCTGATAATCGACGCCTTCGACCGCATCCGCATGCACGAGCCATTTCGAGCGCACGAGCGTTTTATCCGGCGCAAGCGGAATGATGTACGACACCACCGCATGGTCGCTCATCACGTGCGTCCATGAGTTGTGCGTCCACAAATGCGTGTCGCCGAGATCGCGCCGCTGCAGGTTGCCAAGCAGCTTCTGGCTCGCGGCCTTCGTGCTGATGGTCTGCGATTCTCCGTGTCCCGCGATGACGAGTTGCTGCGTCCTGAACTGCGTGACTGCATCCTCGCCCAGCCATTCGACGGTCGCGCTCGTGAAGCCGTCACTCTCCCAGCTCGCCTGGCACGCCGCGTTGCGTTCCTTGTACGCCGCGATTTCGCGAAGCGCTTCATCGGTGAGATTCTCGGGACAGAAACCGAAATCCTCCGGCAAGAACGAGGCGGTCAGTTCCGGATGCGTCGCCGCACAGTGATAGCACTCGCGATTGTTCTCGATCACGAGCTTCCAGTTGCCGTTCTCGATGATCTCCGATTCGAACGCGATCTTCGTATTGCGCAGATCGTAAGGCGCGAAACGTGGGGCCATCGTTGCTTCGAGTTTTGAAATGTCGGCGGGCGGCTCGTCGGCGAGACACACGAAAACATGCGTGCCGACGATGCGCGTATGCACCGGAATCAGGCTGCGGCAGGTCGGATCGAAATCGCGGCCCATGTGCGCGGCGTGCCGCAGGCTGCCGTCGAGATCGTAAGTCCACTGGTGATACGGACACACCAGCATGCCGACGGTCGACTTGCCCGGCTCCTTCAGACGCGCGCCGCGATGGCGGCAGACATTGCGATAGGTGCGGATGTTCTCATCGTCGTCGCGAACCATGATGATCGAGGCGCGGCCGATGTCGACGGTGGACACGTCGCCCGGCTCGGGAACGTCCGCCGTCACGCCCACCAGAATCCAGTGCTTCTGGAAAAAGATCTCGACATCTTTCTCGAACACGTCCTGCCGCCCGAACAGCTCGCCCGGCATGCCGTGACCGGGCTCGCGGCTGCGGATCAGTTCGCCTTGGGTTCTGATTTGCACTTCGGACATCGTCGCTCTCCAACGTTCAGGGGATCGGGACTCCGAGTGGTCCCGCGATATCCTGAGTATTGGATCGCTGATAAATAGCGTCAACGCGCTTTATTTTCCGTCTCGAATAACTTTGGATTATGCGTGCGCGTCCTCGCGCAGCCAGTTGATCAGACCATCGATGGCGGGCGTGATCGTGCGGCCGTGCGGCACCACGACGAAGTAGCTTTCCGTCGGTTTGAACGCCGCGACGGGCAGCCTGACGAGCTCGCCGCTCTCGACGAGATCGTGCACCAGCCGGCCCCAGCCGAGCGCGACGCCCTGGCCGTAGCGCGCGGCCTGGATCGCATCGGTGTAGAGGCTGCAACGAAGCGCGAAATTCAGCCGCATCGGCCGGAAGCCGACCGCGTGGAACCACTCTTCCCAGCCCATCCAGCCTTCGGTCGTCGAATCCGATTCGACGAGCACGGCGCCCGCGAGTTCTTCCAGCGACGCCGGCGCGGGCTGCGCCTGCAACCATGTGGGCGAGCAGACCGGAAACACTTCTTCGTCGAACAGCAAGGTGGCGGTGCCATCCGGCCAGATGCCGTTGCCGAAGCGCACCGCGACGTCGATTTCCTTGTGCCGCAGGTCTGCCGTGAACATCTGCGTGGACAGGCGCAATTGCAGATCGGGCTGCACCGCCTTGAGTGAAGCCAGGCGCGGCAGCAGACGAAAATGCGAGAACGCGGAGGTTGCCGCGAGCACGAGTTCCTGCTGCACCGGGCCGCGCGCGAGACGATCGAACACGCTCGCGATCTTCTGCATCGACTCCGCGACGACCCGGTACAAGGCTTCGCCTTCATCCGTCAGTTCGATCGCGCGATGCAGGCGGCGAAAGAGCCGCGTGCCGAGCGTCTCTTCCAGGAAGCGCACCTGACGGCTCACCGCGGCCTGCGTGACGCCCAGTTCATGCGCGGCGAGCGTGAAGCTGCCGAGCCGCGCGACGGCTTCGAACTCGACCAGCGCCGTCACCGACGGAATCAGCCGCCGATACCCCTTGGTTTTCTCGATGGCCGGTTTCATGCGGCGCTCACTGCATCGCCTTCGCCTCGGAGGCGGGCCATCCCTGCATCATCGTCGCGATTTCCTCGTCGAGCCATTGACGAAACTGAACATATTCCGGACGCGACTTCGCATTGCGATGCGTAATCACATAGTGATGTCGATCGTGAAACACGAGCGCGTCGTCGACGGGACGGACCAGCTTCTTCTGCTCCACCTGACGATGCACCAGATGATGCCAGCCGAGCAAGGTGCCCTCGCCCGCTTCGGCCTGCGCGACCAGCAGCCGATAGTCGTTGCTCTCGAGATCGTCGTGCTGATCGAGCCGTTCGGAACCGTCGCCTTGCTGATACCAGTTCTTCCACACGCGCCAGTCGACGTGCTCGCACACCTGCGCGCGCCCGAGCAGCGACAGGCTCAGCGTGGGATGCGCGAGCAGATCGAGCGGCTTGAGCGTACGCCCATGAAAATAGCGCTCGTGAAACGGCACGCTGCACACCGGATACACGATGTCGTGAAAGAGCGGCTCGACTTCGTATTCCGCCTCGCGCGGCGGGTTCTTCGTGATGATGACATCGGGCTCCATGAGATCATCGAGTTCCATGAAGTGCTCGGTGACCATCACGTGCAGGCGGATGTTCGGAAAGCGCTGGCGAAACGCGGGCAAGCGGAACGACAGCCAGAGCGCCGAAAACGTATGGGAGATGCAGAGCGTCAGCGCATGGCGATCGACCCGCCGCACCGCTTGCGCCGCCTCCGCGATGTTCATGATCGACAAATACGACGCGTTGTAGAGAATGCGGCCCGCGTCGGTCAGCGCGATGTGCCGGCCGGTGCGCTCGAACAGCGCTACTTCGAGCGTGTCTTCGAGCTCCTTGATCTGCCGGCTCACCGCCGCCTGGGTGACGCACAGCACTTCAGCGGCCTGCGTGAAGCTTTCGTAGCGCGCGGCGGTGACGAAGCACCGGAGCGCGCGCAACGATGGCATCTGGGCGAGAAGCCTGTCCGCGAACTGCTGTTTCTTCTGCATGTGCATCACCTTCCAGGGCTCGCGATTATCGCTTGTTCTTCGTATCTTGCGCGTTCACTCGCGCCCTTGCACGCGGCGCAGGATCGAGTCGAGCGCCTGCGCGTAGTGCGCGTACGTGCCCCGCTCCGACAGCTCGCGGTTGAGCTGTTCGTTGAGACCGCCGGGCGTGCTCGCCTGTCCGATCATCGCGGAAAATGGCTCCGTGCCCGAGGCTGCTTCATGAGCGAGCCCCACATGATAGCCCGACAAAAACGAACGGGCCGACGCGTACGGCATGCCTTGCCGCACGAGCCACGACGCCTGCTCCTCCAGCAGCGCGAAGAAGGCCGCCATCGTCGCGGTTGCGGCGGACAGGGCGTTGAACTGATGTTCGTCGTCGACTTCGACCGCTTCGCCGAGCGGCGCGAACAACGCTCGCGCGATGTCGTCGCGCGGGCAGATCGCGGTACTGCCCTTGCCCGCCGCCACCGCGGGCAAAGGGATTGCGCGCACGACCTTTTCCGGGCCGCGCACGAATGCCCGCACCTGATCGAGCGACTTGCCCGCGAGGAAGCTGATGATGTGATGCCGCGCATCGAAGGCGAGTTCGCTCAATACATCCGATGCGATCTGCGGCAAGACCGCGAGACACACGACATCCGATGAATCGAGCACGTCCTGATTGCTTGCGCAAACCTCGATGCGCGGGTCCAGCTTCGCGAGCCGCGCGGCGGTGTTGGCATTGCGCGGCGACAGCGCGACGTGCTCGAAAGCAACGTCGCAACGGATCATGCCGGTCACGACGGCCTCCGTGATCGCGCCGGTACCGATGAAGCCTATACGCATGGTGCCTCGTCCAGTGTTCAGTCGAGCTTCAGCCAGGTGGTCTTCAGCTCGCAGTATTGATCGTGCGCGTAGACCGACTTGTCGCGTCCGCCGAAGCCGGACTGCTTGAAGCCGCCGAAAGGCGTCGAAAGGTCGCCCTCGCCGAAGCAGTTCACGGTCACGGTGCCAGCGCGGATGCGCGCCGCGATCTTGTGCGCCTGATTTACGTTATCGGTCCACAGCGATGCCGCGAGTCCGTAGCACGTATCGTTGGCGATTCGCACGGCCTCGTCGACGTCAGCATATTCGATAAAGCACACGACCGGGCCGAAGACCTCGTCGCGCGCGATGCTCATCTCCGGCGTGACATTGTCGAAGATGGTCGGCTCGACGAACCAGCCGCCCGTTTCCGTGAGCGTCGCATTGCCGCCGCAGACGACCCGCGCGCCTTCCGCCTTCGCCTTCTCGATATGACCGAGCACCTTGCGGTAGTGCGCTTCCTCGATGAGCGAGCCGAGCTTGACATCGGGGTCGAGCGGATCGCCGGTTTTCCAGCCTTCGAGCACGGCCAGCATCTTCTTCAGCAGTTCATCCTTGTGGCTCGCATGCACCAGGATGCGCGAGCCCGCGCTGCAGTTCTCGCCCATGTTCCAGAACGCGGCGGCGACGGCCTGTTCGGCGACGGCATCGAGATTGGCGACGTCGGGCAGCACGACCTGCGGATTCTTGCCGCCGCATTCGAGCACGACGCGCTTCAGGTTGGTATCGGCGGAATAGCGCAGGAAACGCTTGCCGGTTTCGGTCGAGCCCGTGAACGCGACGAGATCGACATCCGCATGCGTGCCGAGCGCCTGCCCCGCGCTTTCGCCGAAGCCGGTCACGACGCTGAACACGCCGGGCGGCACGCCCGCTTCAATCGCGAGATCGGCGATCCGCAACGTCGACAGCGACGTCTGCTCCGCCGGCTTGACGATGACGCTATTGCCCACCGACAGCGCCGGTCCGATCTTCCACGCCAGCATCAGCGCCGGGAAATTCCACGGCAGCACCGCGCCGACGACGCCGATCGGCTCGCGCGTGATCATGCTCACGACGCTCGAACCCGAGGGCGACAGCGCGTCGTAACGCTTGTCCGTGACCTCGGCGTGCCAGCGGATGCACGCCGCCGATTCGGGGATATCGAGCCCCATGCATTCGCTGATCGGCTTGCCTGCTTCGAGCGCTTCGAGCAGCGCGAGTTCGTCCGCGTTGTCGTCGATGAGTTGCGCGAGGCGCAGCAGGACTGCCTTTCGTTGCGACGGTGCGGCCTTCGACCACACGCCCGATTCGAACGCATCACGCGCCGCGACGACCGCGCGATCGATGTCCTTGGCGTCGCACTTCGCGATTTCCGCGAGCACCTTGCCTGTCGACGGATTGCGCGTGCCGAACGTCTCGTTCGAAGCTGCGTTGCAGCGTTGCCCCGCGATGAATGCGCGGCCGTCCAGCGACAGGTTGTCCGCCATGCGTTGCCATTCCTGATGCGTCGTCATGTCATGTCCTCACAGATTCAAAGTTCGGCGCCCGCCGAGAATTCCTTCACCCAGATCGCCGCGGATACCGCGACGTCCGCGATCGGCCGGATCGGCAGCGAGCGCGGATGCGGCTGTTGCAGGAGTTGATTGATCAGATCGTTCGATTGCCCGAGCGCGTGTTCCGCGATCAGCTTGCCCGCCGCCGAGCCACGGCTCAGGCCCAGCCCGTTGCAGCCGACCGCCTCGTACACGCCGTCGTCGCGTTGCCCGAAGAGCGCGCCATTGTTCGCCGACAGGCACAGCGCGCCGCCCCACGTGTATTGCAATTCGACATCCTTCAACATCGGGAAGCGGCGATCGAACGAGCGCTGATGCAGGTGCTTCGCTTTGGCGAGATCGCCTTCCGATACCGAGAGGTTCGGCCGGAACGCGAAATGGTTGCGCACGCAGATACGGTTCGTCGCGAGACGGCGCACGGTGGTGCCCATCGGGTCGGCGGGAATCAGCGCCCATGAGTTCGTGCCGCCGAGCCGCGCGATTTCTTCATCGCTCATCACGCGCGACATCGACGCGAAGGTATAGACCGGCAGCAGGCCGTTCGGATGGCCGCCGAAGGTCGCCGCATACGCGTTGGTGCACAGCACGACGCGCTGCGCTTCGATCGTGCCGTTCGCGAAGCTCAAGAGCTTGGTCTGGCCGCGCGTTTCCATGCCCTTCACGGCGCTCATTTCGAACACCGTCACGTTCGACGGCTGCGTGGCCGCGAGACCGCGCATGAGCGCCGCCGGCTGGACCGTGCTGCATCCCGGCGTGAAAAGCGCGCTCTGATAGAAGCGCGTGCCCGTCACTTTCGCGATCGCGTTTTCGTCGAGCCATTCGCAGGCTTCGCCGATGCGCGCGAGTCCGTCCGCGAAGTGCGTCAGCGCCGCGTGCCCCTTCTTGTTCACCGACGCGTGATACTTCCCGTCGTCGCGCCAGTCGCAATCGATGCCATATGTCTTGACGGTGCTGCGCACATAGTCGATGCCATGCCGTTGCAGCCGCACGTCGGCCTTGTCGGCCTCGACACTGCGCGAATAACTCTCGCTGCTGATGTCATGCGGCAAATCCACGAAAAAGCCCGAGTTGCGGCCCGCCGTCGAACGCCCGATGCGATCGGCCTCGACGAGCGCGATCGATGCATCGGGCGCAAGCTCTGCGAGCCGCCGCGCCGCGCACAAGCCCGTGATGCCGCCGCCGACCACCACGAAGTCGAAGCGCTGCTCATCCGTCACGCCCTTCGCGGGCGCGGCGGGCGGCAGGCTCTCCCACCAGCCATTGACGCCATCGGGTGCGGGAAACCGCATGAAGTCCAGTTTCGAGGCCATGCAGGTTTTACTGAGCGTTGCGCAGCAGGGGTTGAACGATCTTGGCGAAAGCGCTGCGCTCGTCGTCGTTGAGCGTGCCGAGCGGCGCGCGCGCGTTGCCCACGCGCGTGCCGGCGAGTTCGCATCCGTAACGCACGTACTGGATGAATTTGCCGCTGCGCTCCAACAGTTCGAGCACCGGCAGGAGCTGCGTCATCAGCTTGCGGCCCGTGACGAAGTCGCCGCGTTTCACACATGCTTCGAGCAGATCGGTATGCGCTTCGGGCAGGAAGTTCGACGCGCCCGCGACCCAGCTTCGCACGCCCCATGCGAAGAATTCGAGCGCCTGATCGTCCATGCCGCAGCTCAACAAGAAGCGGTCCGGCAGATGCGTCGCGAGATGATGCAGATGCGCGATGTCGCCCGTGCTCTCTTTCATCGCCGCGAAGTTGGGGCGTTCGAGCAGCTTGTCGAGGACTTCATCGCCGATCGCCGTGCCGGTGCGCGCCGGGAAGTTGTAGAGCATGACCGGCATGTCGAGCGCGTCATCGACCTTCAAAAGATGGTCGAGCAGTTCTTCCTGCGTCGGCTGCACGTAGTAAGGCGCGGCGACCAGCAACGCGTTATAACCCGCGCGCTTCGCTTCCTTACCCAGAAGCAGCACTTCCTTCGTCGTGGTCGCGTTGATGCCTGCCGTGAGATACGTCTTGCCGCCGACCGCGGATGCCACCGTGTCGAACGTCTTCACGCGCTCTTCGAAACTGAGCGCGTAGTATTCGCCGGTGGTGCCGCCCACGCCCAGGCCCGAGACGCGGCCGACGAGACTGGCGGCGTGCTTGCCGAGCAGGTCGTGATCGATTTCGGCGTCGGCCTTGAACGGGGTGACGAGCGGAGTATGTACGCCTTCGAAGCTCATGTCAGTCTCTCTAATGAATGGATCGTGTGTGATCGTGCGGGACGCGCGTCAGATGAGCGCTTCCGCATGTGAATAGATCGGAAAGGTGCTGCACAGATCGCGCACGCGGGCGCGCACCGCGCGCTCCACGTGCGCATCGCCATTCGGTTCGCGTTCGAGCGCGGCCAGTACGTCGAGAATCATTTCGCCGACCTGTTCGAACTGCGCGGCACCGAAGCCGCGCGTGGTCGCGGCGGGCGTGCCGAGACGGATGCCCGAGGTCACCATCGGGCTTTCGGTATCGAACGGAATGCCGTTCTTGTTGCATGTGATGCCCGCGCGTTCCAGCGCCTTCTCCGCCTGCATGCCGGTGAGACGCTTGCCGCGCAGATCGACGAGCAGCAGATGGTTGTCCGTGCCGCCCGTCACGAGGCTCAGGCCGCCGGCTTGCAGCACCTTGCCCAAGGCCTGTGCGTTGCGCAGCACGCGATCGATATACGCGCTGAACTCGGGTCGCAGCGCTTCGCCGAACGCGACCGCCTTGCCGGCGATCACATGCATCAGCGGACCGCCTTGCAGACCCGGAAACACCGCCGAATCGATCTTTCTGGCGATCTCGCCGTTGTTGGTGAGGATGAAACCGCCGCGCGGGCCGCGCAGCGTCTTGTGCGTCGTGGATGTGACGACGTCGGCGAACGGCACCGGATTCTGATGCCGCCCCGCCGCGACGATGCCCGCGATATGCGCCATGTCCACCATCAACAGCGCGCCGACGCTGTCCGCGATGTCGCGGAACGCTGCGAAATCGAGGGCACGCGGATACGCGGAATATCCCGCGATGATCAGCTTCGGGCGATGCTGCTCTGCGAGCCGCCGGACTTCGTCGTAATCGATGCGCAGCGTGTCCGGGTTCACGCCGTACTGCACCGCGTTGAACCATTTGCCCGACAGCGCCGGACGCGCAC
Organism: Caballeronia pedi; assembly: GCF_001544915.2. Lineage (GTDB taxonomy): Bacteria > Pseudomonadota > Gammaproteobacteria > Burkholderiales > Burkholderiaceae > Caballeronia > Caballeronia pedi. The sequence continues at coordinate 95,765 of NZ_FCOE02000025.1, forward strand.
CGTGCGTGAGATGGCCGCCCGCATCGAGCGACATGCCCATCACGGTGTCGCCGGGCCTGAGCAGTGCGAGCATCACCGCGCCGTTCGCCTGCGCACCCGAATGCGGCTGCACGTTGGCGAACTCGGCGTCGAACAGCGCCTTTACGCGGTCGATCGCCAGCGCCTCGATGCGATCTACATGTTCGCAGCCGCCGTAGTAACGCTTTGACGGATAGCCTTCGGCGTACTTGTTCGTCAGCACGGTGCCCTGCGCTTCCATCACCGCCGACGACACGATATTTTCGGATGCAATCAGTTCGATCTGCGTTTGCTGACGGCGCAACTCCAACGCGATCTCCGATGCGATCACGGGATCGTGGCTCTGCAGGCTTTCGCCAAAGAAGCGCGAATACTCGTTCACGGGAAATACTCCGAAGTGTCGTGCACTACAGCCTTACTGTTCGAGCCACGCCTTGACCTTGTCCGGATGCGCGTCGACGAACTTCTTCGCGGCCGTGGCGTAGTCGTTGGTCGAATTGCCTTCGAACTCGATGGCTTCGACATCCGCGAGCGTCAGCTTGAGATGCTTGAAGAAGACATCCGCGCGCGGGAACTTCTTCGCGAACTGTTTCGATGCGAACGCGTGAACCTGCTCTTCCCCGCCGAGCGTGCCCTTCGGGTCCTTCAGATAGCGCATCTGCCACTTCTGGAACAGCCAGTGCGGGCTCCACACCGTCGCGACGATCCACTGCTTCGAACCGTATGCGCGCTGAACCGACGCGAGCATGCCGGCCTCGCTCGACGACTGCAGCTTGTAACCCGACAGGTCGTAGGCCTTGATGGTCTTCTCCGACGCCTGCATGAGACCGCCGCCCGGCTCGATGCCCTGGATCACGCCGTTGAGCTGCTTCTGCACTTCCGGTTTCTTCAGGTCTTCGATCGACGAAAGCTGCGACTCGGGCACATACGCTGGCACCGCCCAGCCGTTCTTGCCGCCCGTGTAGATGATGCCGACGTCGTCGAGCGTGTCCTTGTAGCGCGCGACATACTGACCGTGCGTCACCGGCAGCCAGCCGCCGACCATGATGTCCAGATCGCCGCGCGACACGCCCTGATACTGGATGCCGATATCCGCCTGAACGAACTGCACCGGCTGCTGAAGCTTGGTTTCGAGCACGTACTTCGCGACATTGGCGACCGCGAGCACATCGGCCCAGTTCGTGACCGCGATCTTGAGCGGCTCGGCGGACATCGCCGGACTCGCGCCGACCCCGAACGCCACGATGGCCGGCGTCACTATCTTGACTATCAATGATTTGATGAAGCTGTTTTTCATTTCGTACTCCGTATCTGACGATTCAGTATTGGGTGGCTTGCGATGATGTTTCTGTATCAGGTTTGCGCGGCCTTGCCCGGCGCGGCCGGCTTGACCGGCGTGGACACGACCTTCTTCTTTGCCTTCTTCGACTTCACGCCGAAACTCTCCGTCAGGCGATCGAGGATGATCGCGAGCAGCACCACGCCGAGTCCGCCTTCGAAACCGATGCCGATATCGAGCCGCTGAATGCCGCTCAGCACGTATTCGCCGAGCCCGCCCGCGCCGATCATCGAAGCGACCACCACCATCGACAGCGCCATCATGATGGTCTGGTTCACGCCTGCCATGATCGAAGGCAATGCATTGGGCAGTTGAATCTTCCAGAGCAGTTGCGCATCCGTGCTGCCGAACGAGCGGCCCGCTTCGAGCAATTCCTCACGCACTTGCCGGATGCCGAGCGTCGTCAGGCGCACCACCGGCGGCATCGCGAACACGATCGTGGCGATCACCGCGGGCACGCGGCCCAGACCGAACAGAATGACCGCCGGAATCAGATACACGAAGGCGGGCATGGTCTGCATGAAGTCGAGCAGCGAGCGCAGCACCACTTCCACACGCCGGTTGCGCGCGCCCCAGATGCCGAGCGGCACGCCGATCACGAGACTGAAGAAGGTCGCCGCGACGACGAGCGCGAGTGTCGAAACCGTCTGCGCCCACAGGCCCATGTAGTTGATCACCCAGAGCGCCGCGCCGACGAACACCGCGAACACCACACCCTTTCTCCACAGCGCGAGCGCCATCAGAAGCACGAGCATCGCGATGAACGGCACCGCGCCCAGGCCGTCTTCGAGCACCTTGATGACCGCGCCGAGCGCGGCCGAGAAGGCGTCGAAACCGCCGCGAAAATGCGAGAAAAGAAAGTTGACCGCGTCTTCCGCGAACTTTCCAAAGATCGATGAATTCATGCTGCTCTCCGCTCCATGACCTGCTTGAGAATCGTGCGGCAAGACACCACACCCGCGAGTCTGCCTTGTTCATCCGTGACCGGGACGTCGTGTTCCTGACCGAGTGCGATGGCCGCGAGCTGATGCAGATCGGCCGTGAGCGGAACCGCCGCGACGTCGCGCAGCAGCGCATCGCTGATCGGCCGGCTGCCGCTCTTGTGCAGCGATGCGGGCGTCACGCAGCCCTGATAGCGGCCCGCTTCATCGCAGACGTAGCCGCATTCGGCGCCGCTGTCGATCAGGCTGTTCAGATAGCGCTCGGACGGCGCGCTCGTATTGCACGCGATGAGACCGCGCTCGACCTTCGTCATCAGGCTCGATGCTTCGAGGAAGCGCGAGACATCGACATTGCGGAAAAAGTCGCGCACGTAGTCATCGGCCGGAGACTGGATGAGTTCGGACGGCGTGCCGACCTGGATCAGGCGGCCGTCCTTCATGATGCCGATGCGCCCGCCGATCTTCACCGCTTCCTCGATATCGTGCGAAATGAAAACGATCGTGCGCTGCTCTTCCTTCTGCAGCCGCAGCAATTCGTTCTGCATCTCGAAGCGGATCAGCGGATCGAGCGCGGAGAACGCTTCGTCCATCAGCAGCACCGAAGGATTGACCGCCAGCGCGCGAGCCAGGCCCACGCGCTGCTGCATGCCGCCCGACAGTTCGCTCGGCAACAGCTTCTCGTACGAAGCGAGGCCGACGCGCGTCAAGGCGGCGCGCGCCACTTCATATCGATCAGCCTTCTTCTTGCCCGCGACTTCGAGGCCATAGGCAATGTTGTCGATGACGGAGCGATTCGGCAGCAACGCGAACGACTGGAACACCATCGCCATTTTTTCGCGGCGCACGGCGCGCAACTCGGGCATGCTCATCGGCGCGATGTCGCGGCCTTCGAGGATCACCTGACCGGAGGTCGGCTCGATCAGGCGGTTGAGCAGACGCACGAGCGTGGATTTGCCGGAGCCGGACAGGCCCATGATGACGAAGATCTCGCCGGCGTTGACGGCCAGGCTGACATCGTCGACGGCGACCATGTTGCCGGTCTGCGCGAAGATTTCGTTGCGGCCGAGGCCCTGGTTCAAAAGCTCCTGTGCGCGCTCCGGCTTGGCGCCGAAGATCTTCGAAAGGTTCCTGACCGTGAGAATCTCGGTCTGGGACACCGCGACCGAGCGCGACGGCGATACGGTTCCAGACTGCGAGGAAGCCGGATTCGTGACGTCGTTCGGTGCGAGAGTCAGGTTGGGAATCATCGGGGCATTCACCTGGCAAGTTCGAAAAGGGATTTGTCGCTGCCGGAACTTCCCGGCGTTCGTAGCGTTGAATGAAGCGTACATGTCCAATTTCGATCACCCACCGACATTTTCTGAGCACTTTCCGATACTTCTGGTAATGCAAGCGCGCGGTGCAGCCGATGCTTAACAATGGCGCATCGCTGCGTTATCGCGGGAGCGGTATGACTGGCAAGGCTTTGCGGGCGAGGGGCTGGCGCGCGAATGGCATTTGTCACGCGAGCTTACGGAAAGGACGCTAGGGAATGCCCCTAGATGGAGCCGGTTGGATAACTTTTTATGTGGTAAACACGCCGACGCCGCGCATGAAAACGCGGCGTCGAATACATCGAATCGGCAAGCGGATCAGCCGAAAGTGAAGCTATATGCCTGCGCGCCCGGATCGAGAAACTCGATCTCGAAGGTGCGATCCACCACGGCATCCGTCTGTCGCACGAGCTGATACAGACGCGCGCTCGTCACGACGCCGCTGCCATCGGCTGCAACATCGGCGCCGTGCGATGCGCCCGGCGCGGCGCCGTCGATCGTCACGCGAAAGCGCACCGGCTTGCCGTCGGCCGAAGGCGCGAGCACCAGATGCAGATCGCGCGCGTGAAAGCGATACGCGATGCGCGCCTGCGATGCAGCCGACACAGCCGCTTCCCCGCCGACGTTCCACTTCCCCGTGAGCGCCCAGTCGTTGAGCGCGAGTTGCGTCGGCAACGTGTAGCTTTCGACGGCATCGTGCATCACGCGCTGCGGCGACGCGAACCCTTGCGCCTGCCGATAGCCCACGTAGGTTTCGCCCGAGCCGATGTTGACCTCATCGGCCGCTGCCTGCGCGCCGCTGCCCTGCACCGCTTGCGCATCGCGCGCGGCGTTCGTCTTGCCGTTATCGGCGAGCAACTGGCGAATCGCGTCCTCCGCCTCGCGATATCCGCCTTCGCCGAAGTGATGAAAACGCACGCGCCCTTGCGCATCGACGATATAGAACGCCGGCCAGTACTGGTTGCCGAATGCGCGCCAGATGCCGTAGTCGTTATCGATCGCGACCGGATAGCCGATATGCAGATTCGCGAGCGCGCGCTTCACGTTGCCGGTATCGCGCTCGAAGCCGAACTCGGGCGTATGCACGCCGATCACGACGAGCCCGTCATCGCGGTAACGCTGCGCCCATGTCCTGAGATACGGCAAGGTGCGCAGGCAGTTGATGCACGAATACGTCCAGAAGTTGACCACCACGACCTTGCCGCGCAATTCATCCGTGGACAGCGGCGCGGAGTTGAGCCATGTGGTTGCGCCATCGAGCGACGGCAGCCTGCCTTGCACCGGCAGCGCGGCAGGCAACGAGACACGCATGATGGGCACTCGCTGCTGAGGCTGCTTCGCCTTCAGCACGCCGACGAGCCTGCTTTCGATGCCGTTCGTCGGTGCGCCGGGAATGAGCGCGAGCAGACGCGTATCGAGACCCGTCGCGATGGCGGCCACGGTCATCAGCACGAGCACGCCCATCGCGCGGCGCAGATGCTCGCCCACGCCGAGCGAACGCTTGAGCCGGTCGAGCGCGCGCCGGCCGAGGCTCGACGCCACCGCGAGCGAACTCGCCGCGCCCGTGGCATAGGCGAGAAGCGCCGCCGCCGTGTGCCAGCTCGCGCCATGCAGCGCCGCGCCCGTGAGGATCACGCCGAGGATCGGGCCCGCGCACGGCGCCCACAGAAGGCCCGTCGCCGCGCCCAGCAGCGTCGACGAAGCGATGCGGCGCGTTGCGCCCTGCGTCTCTGAACGCGCGACGATGCGGTCCGCGAGCGACGACAGCGGACGCGTGAGCCGCGCGGCCACCGCTGGAAACAGCAGCGCCGCGCCGAACACCGCGAGCGTCGCGAGCGCGATCCAGCGGCCGTACTGGCTCAGTTGCGCGGCCCCCGCGAGACCCACGACGCCGATGCCCGTCAGGAGCGCGAACGTGCCCGCGAGTCCGGCGAGCAACGGCAGACGGTCCGTGAGGAAAGGCCGGTCCGAGCGCGCGAACACGAACGGCACGACCGGCAGGATGCAGGGACTCAGCACGGTGAACACGCCGCCGAGAAAGGCAATGACGATGAGTGACATGAGATCGGTCTTCCTTGAAGAGCGGTTGATGTCACGTATTTCAGCGCCTTCATGTATCGCGGAAATGTCGGAAACGATGTGCCGTGCAACGTCGTGTATCGCCCGCGTGGCCAGATACATGGCGATACAAACGGGACACGCGCGCGATACATCAGCGCGTTTCAATACGCTCCAATGTCAAACCGAAAGGAGAACCCGTCATGTTCGATCGTCTCAAGATCGCGGCCGTCGCCACTGCAATGGTCGCCGCGCTCGGCGCCGTCGCCGCACTTACCGCCTTCTCTTCGACGGGCGCCGCGGCCGGCGTGACAGCGACGCAGCAGAGCGGCGCACAGGCGCCCGACTTCGCCGGCATCGACAACTGGTTCAATAGCGCGCCGCTCGATCTCAAGCAGTTGCGCGGCAAGGTCGTGCTGGTGGATTTCTGGACCTTCGATTGCATCAACTGCGTGCATACGCTGCCGCACGTGAAGGACCTGTATGCGCGGTATCGCGACAAGGGGCTCGTCGTGGTTGGCGTGCATACGCCCGAGTACACGTTCGAGCGCGATACCGGCAATCTGAAGAAAGCGATCGCGAAACATGGAATCGAATATCCGGTCGCGCAGGACAATCGATACGCAACGTGGAACGCGTACAACAACCAGTATTGGCCCGCGCTCTATCTGATCGATCAGAACGGCAAGATCGTCTACACGCACTTCGGCGAAGGGCAATATGCGCAGACCGAAGAAGTGATTCGCGGGCTGCTCGGATTGAGCGGGAAACAGGGCTGAATTGAGAAGCGCGCCACGAGTGGCGCGCTTTGCTTTGCGATTTATCCCTGCCGCGCGATGACGCCTTGCGCGTCCGTATCGCGTGTCGAGCCCTTCGCCGGGCGACCCGCCCAATAGCCCGCGAGCATCGATCCCGACAGGTTGTGCCAGACCGAGAACAGCGCGCCGGGCAACGCTGCTATCGGCGTGAAATACAGCTTGCCGAGCGTCGCCGCGAGCCCCGAGTTCTGCATGCCGACTTCGATCGCGAGCGTGCGGCAGACGGCTTCATCGAAGCCGAGCAGACGGCCGCCCCAATAGCCGCCCAGCAGCCCGATGCCGTTATGCAGCACCACGCCCACCGCAACGACTAGGCCCACCGATGCGATGCTCTTCTGCGTGCCGCCGACCACTGCCGCGATGATCAGCAGGATCGACACCATCGACACGAGCGGCAGCGCCCATTCGATCTTGCGCACGAGCTTGCCGAACAGATGATTCACGACCAGGCCGATGACGATCGGCAGCGCGACGATCTGCACGATGCTCATCAGCATGCCGTGCACGTCGACGACGATCGACGCATCGACATAAAGACGCGTGAGCAGCGGCGTCGCGAACACGCCGACGAGCGTCGACAGCGCACTGATCGTCACGGACAACGCGACGTCGCCGCGCGCGAGATAGATCATCACGTTCGACGCCGTGCCGCTCGCGACGCTGCCGACGAGCACCATGCCGGCGGTCAGATCGGGCGGCATGCGCAACGCCTTCGCGATGACCCATGCGGCGAGCGGCATCACGAGGTAATGCAGGACGATGCCCGCGACCACGGGCGCGGGGCGCGTGAAGACACGCCTGAAGTCGTCGATGGAAAGCGTGACGCCCATCGACAGCATGATGATCGTCAGAAGCGTCGTGACGTGCGGCGCGATGCCTGTCACGGATGAAGGCGCGGCGTAGGCGGCGATGGAAACCAGCACGGCCCAGAGCGGGAACAGGCGGGTGATGCGGGCAAGCATGAAAGGCGATCCTCGAAAGTCGTAGCGTGTCGTGTGTTTCAGCGAAAACATGCCTTCGTGGGGCGCATGCCGGTCCGCGATGCCGGCGCGCGCGGGTCACGCACGCGTTCGGCCAAATGGCGGGCAGGCGCGGCATTTTACCCGGCGCGCGGCTGGTATTCTGGAATCGCTTAACTTCTGCCCGGCTTCGCGACTCATTCGCAGCTAACTTTGCGGCGGCATCATGCGCGTCAAACAACCGATTCGAAGGAGATGATCATGACGCCGATCGCCATCATCCAAGGCACGCCGAGCTGGGTCTGGCTGCTGCTCGCGTTTCTGGCCTATCGCGGATTCAAGGCGACGCAGGCCAGCACCACGCCGTTGTCGAAACTCGCGATCATCCCGCTGATTTTCGCGGGCATGGGCATTGCACACCTGGTTTCGGCGCCGCTCGCAGGCTGGGACGCGGTTGCCGCATGGATCATCGGGATGGGCGCGGGCATCGCGGGCGGCGTCTATACGGCGACCCGCACACGCTTCATCGTCGATCCGATCGCGCGCACCGTGATGCTGCCGGGCTCGTTCCTGCCGCTGGTGCTGATCGCCGCCACGTTCATCGCGAAGTTCTGGCTCGGCTTCGAGCTGGCGACGGTGACGAATCTGTCGGCGCTCGCAATGTACGTGACAATCGATGCGGCCGTGTCCGGCATCGTCGCGGGCATGTTCGCCGGACGCTTCTTCACCTGGTGGAAGACGCTGCACACGCTGCGTGCGTCCTGGGCGTGAACCGGAATGCCGTCACACTTGTTACTCCCGTCGGTCCATTTTCAGGTGCAGACTGATTCACGGCAAACAACGCGGAGGTTGAAGGCCATGACAGCATCAGACGAAAAGGGAACGACGGGCGCGCAGAGTGAAATGCGTACACCGGCAGTCGTATCGAAAGACGAATGGGAAGCGGCGCGCGATGCGTTGCTCGTGAAGGAAAAGGCTCACAGCCGCGCACGCGACGCGCTCGCCGCCGAGCGCCGCCGCATGCCGTGGATGGCCGTGAAGACGGACTATCAATTCGAAGGCCCTGACGGCAAGATCGGCTTGCTCGACCTCTTCGACGGCAGGCGTCAACTGATCGTCTATCGCGCGTTCTACGAACCCGGCGTGTTCGGCTGGCCCGAGCATGCATGCCGTGGCTGCTCGATGGTCGCCGATCAGGTCGCGCATGTCGCGCACCTCAACGCGCGCGACACGACGCTCGTGTTCGTATCGCGCGGGCCGCAGGAGGACCTCGCCCGTCTGAAGGCGCGCATGGGATGGGACATTCCGTGGTTCACGCTGACGGACAGCTTCGATACCGACTTCGGCGTGGACGAATGGCACGGCACGAACGTGTTCTTCCGCGACGGCGACCGCGTGTTCCGCACATACTTCCTCAACAATCGCGGCGACGAGCAGATGGGCAATACGTGGAACTATCTCGACATCACGCCGCTCGGCCGGCAGGAGCTTTGGGAAGACTCGCCTGAAGGCTATCCGCAGACGCCCACGTACAAATGGTGGAACTGGCACGACAGCTACGTGGCCGACGCGCCGCCCGACAAGAAATGGGTCGAGATCTCCACCGCCGGCGAAGCGGCGTTCCGGGAAGAAAGCGCGAAAAAGAAATTGTGAGGCCGGTCATCGCTGATGCATGAACGTCAGCCATTCGCCGACGATCGCTTCGGGCGCGTCCTCCTGCATCAGATGCCCCGATCCGGGCACACGCGTGAAGCGCGCGCCCGGAATCAGCGACGCCAGTTCGACGCCGCGTTCGACCGGTATCCATTCGTCATCCTCGCCCCAGAGAATCGACACGGGACACGTCAGTTCGCCGTAGCGCGATTGCACCTCATCTGTATAACGCTGATCCATCTGCGCGATCTGCCGATAGAACGCCGCCTGCCCCTGCTCGCCCGTCCACGGCCGCGTGTAGATGCGCAGCGTGTCTTCCGCCAGGCGCCGATGCGCCGCGCCTTGCAGATACGCATCGAGCATCGCCTGATGCATGTATGGCGGCACGCCCGCGAACGCGGCTTCGTGCTGTCGCACATGACGCACGAACGGCGAACCCCAGGGCGCGACGGCGACCGGATCGACGAGCATCAGCGAACGATAGGCGCAGCCGTTCAGCAGCGCCGCCCTGAGCGATGTCGCGCCGCCGAAGTCATGTGCGAGCACGTCGGGCGGCGCGCCGTTCCAGTCGCGGCTCCAGTGGCCGATCAGCGCCGCGAGCAGGCGATTCTGCACGCCGAGCGACACGTCCTGTCCCTCGCGCATGGCCGATTCTCCGTAGCCCAGCAGATCGAAGTAATGCACGCGCCTCGACCGCGCGACGACCGGTGCGATGCGCCGCCATACCTGCGATGAAAATGGCGTTCCGTGCACCAGCACGAGCGGCGCGCCTTCGCCGATCACGCCGAAGCGCACCGGTTGACCTTCGAAATCGAAATCGTGATCGAGCGGCAATGCATGTTTCGTTTCACTCATGGCGTATCCCTTGAATGGCGAATGATGAGGATACGCCGCACTTGACCATCGCGCCGCGCTCTCTTATATTCTTCATTAGCTATATAACCGATCGGCCATCGAATCGCATGCGTGAAGACGACTTGAATCAGGTATTCGCGGCGCTCGCCGATCCCACGCGACGTGCCATCGTCGCGCGGCTCGCGAGCGGCGAAGCCACCGTGAACGAACTCGCCGAGCCGTTCGAGATGACACAACCGTCCATCTCCAAGCATCTCAAGGTGTTGGAGCGCGCAGGCCTGATCTCGCGCTCGCGCGCCGCGCAGACGCGTCCCTGTCGGCTCGAACCTGCTGCGCTCAGCGAAGTCGCGAATTGGGTCGACGCGTATCGGTCGCTGTGGGAAGCGAGCTTCGACCGGCTCGACGCGTTTCTGAAGACCACCGCAAAGATAACGCCTAAAGGAAAAAAACATGCCGCAAAGTAACGACACGGCCGCCGCCAGCGTGGCCTTCGAGATGAACCGCGTATTCGATGCGCCGCGAGAACGCGTCTGGCAAGCCTGGAGCGAGGCGGATCAGATCTCGCGCTGGTGGGGTCCGAAAGGCTGCACGCTGGAACTACGTCGCTTCGAGTTCCGTCCCGGCGGCTTCTTTCATTACGCGATGCAGTTCGCCGGCGCACCCGCAATGTATGGCCGCTTCAACTATCGCGAGATCGTGGAGCGTGAGCGCATCGTGTGGCTGAACTCGTTCGCGAACGAAAACTGCGGCATCGCGCGCGCGCCGTTCAGCGAGGTATGTCCGCTGGAGATCGAGAATTTCGTGACGTTCAGCGATCAGGACGGTAAAACCCTGGTCGCGCTGCGCGCCACGCCTTTTGGCGCGAGTGCGGAAGAACAGCGCTATTTCGATGACTTGCGGCCATCGCTCGAACAAGGATATGGCGGCACGCTCGATCAGCTCGCCGACTTCCTGCGCGGCCCGTGAAGGGCCGCGCTGCCTCGCCTCAGCGCAGGTTCGTGCGCGCAAGCTCGACGATTTCATCGCCGCGCCCGCTCAGAATCGCGCGCAACATGTAGAGGCTGAAGCCCTTCGCTTGCGACAGCTCGATGGTCGGCGGCATCGCGAGTTCGTGCTTGGACGTGACGACATCCACGACCGCCGGCCCCTTGTGCGCGAACGCTTCGCGCAGCGCGTTCTCAAGCTGCTCGGATTCTTCCACGCGCACCGACCAGATGCCCGCGCCCTTCGCGATTTGCGAGAAGTCGGTCTTGCTCAGATCGACATTGGTGTCGAGATAGCCGCCCGCCTTCAGCTCCATCGACACGAAGCCGAGCAGGCTGTTGTTGAACACGACGACCTTGATCGGCAAGTCGAGCTGCACGGGGGAGAGAAGATCGCCGAGCATCATCGACAACCCGCCGTCGCCGGATAGCGACACCACTTGCCGTTGCGGTTGCGCGGCCTGCGCGCCGAGCGCCTGCGGCATCGCATTGGCCATCGAACCGTGATTGAACGAACCGTGCAACTGGCGCTTGCCGTTCATCGTCAGATAGCGGGCGGCCCAGAGCGTCGGCGTGCCGACGTCCACGGTGAAGATCGCGTCGTCCGCCGCGATTTCATCGACGAGCTTCGTCAGGTATTGCGGATGAATCGGACGGCCCGGCGCGGACGGCGTCGCGAGGTCGTCGAGATCCTTGCGCGCGGTGGCATAGTGCTTGAGCGCGTTCTCGAGGAAACGGCGTTCGTCCTTGCGTTGAAGCTTTGGCAGGAGCGCCGTCAGCGTCTCCTTGATGGTGCCGACGAGCCCCATCTCCAGCGGCGCGCGGCGGCCCAGTTGCGAGCCGCGCCAGTCGATCTGCACGATCTTCGCCTGCGGCGGATAGAACGGGCGATACGGAAAATCGCAGCCGAGAAGTAGCAGCGTGTCGCAGGACATCATCGCGTGATAGCCCGAACTGAAGCCGATCAAACCGGTCATGCCGACATCGAACGGATTGTCGTATTCGATGAACTGCTTGCCACGTAGCGCATGCACGACCGGCGCGCCGAGCGTATCGGCGAGCGCTACCACTTCGTCGTGCGAGCCTGCCACGCCGCTGCCGCACATGATCGTCACCGCTTCGCAGCCGTTCAGGAGCGCCGCGAGCCTTTCGAGATTGCCATCCGACGGCACGATCGCGCCCGGAGCGCTCGCCGTCCAGCGCGGCGGCTCGCTCGGGCCCTCGCTCAATGCGATGTCGCCCGGCAGCACGATCACCGCGACGCCGCGCTGATCGATCGCCGCGCGCATCGCGCGTTCCAGCACGCGCGGGAACTGCGATGCATTCGTCACCAGTTCCACGAAGTGACTGCACTCCCTGAACAATTCCTGCGGATGCGTTTCCTGGAAGTAGCCGAGCCCGATCTCCGTCGATGGAATGTGCGCGGCAATCGCGAGCACCGGCTGGTGATTGCGATGGCAATCGTAGAGGCCGTTGATCAGGTGGAGATTGCCCGGCCCGCAACTGCCCGCGCACACGGCGAGCTTGCCTGTCGCGGCGGCGTCCGCGCCGGCCGCGAAGGCGGCGGCTTCTTCGTGGCGCGTATGCATCCAGCGGATCGAGCCGACGCGCTCGAGACTGAATGCGAGCCCGTTCAGGCTGTCGCCCGTGACGCCCCAGATACGTTCCACGCCCGCTGCGGCAAGTGTTTTCGCGAGATAGTCGGCATTCGTACTCTTGGCCATGATGCTTCCTGTGATGAAGAGGCAGTCCAATGAATGACGGATCGCGCGCGATAGAGCACAGCGGCGCGCCCCCGTGATGGCTCAATGCATGCAGGATTCAAAATGCAGGGGGAAGTGTACGCCGGAGCAATGCGGGCTGTCTTGAACCCCGCTGAGCGGCCGGTTCCGCGCATGGCGTTGCGCCATGCGCGCGAGGCATTTTTAATACCTTGTTCCTGGCGAAATCACGCGCCCTTGCGCACGCTGTCCGGCAAATCACGCCCGTGATACTTCTTGTAGATCGTGTTCAGATTGCCGCTTTTCATGTTCGTGCCGACCCAGTTGTTCACCCATTCCTTCAGGCGCGGCTGATCCTTGTTCATCGCGATGCCGAGATCGAAGGTCTTCTGCTCGAACTTCATCTCGATGTTGCGTTGCGGCGCGCGGTCCTGCATTTCCTTCAGGTTCGAAGGCGTGCTCGAAAAAATGTCGACCTGACCCGTGACCATCGACGTGATGAGCGTCGCGTCGTCCTCGTAGCGCTGGATTTGCGCACCCTTCGCCTGTTGGGTCGTGAGCGTGTCGTTCACTGTCGCGCGCGTGAGGCCGATGGTCTTGCCGTCGAGGTCCGCGTAACTCTTCACGCTGGCCGACTTCACGCCGCCGACGATGATCGAGATCACCGCATACGGGTTCGAGAAATCCACCACTTTGGCGCGCTCGGGCGTAACCGACAGCGAGGAAATCACGAGGTCCGCGCGCTTTGCCTGCAGCGTCGGAATGCGCGCGGCATTGGTGATCTGCACGAGTTCGAGCTTCACGCCGAGATCCTTCGCGAGCGCGGTGGCGGTATCGACGTCCGAGCCCGCCGGCTTCAGGTTCTGGTCCGCATAGCTGAAGAGCGGCGTGCCGATCGCGATCGCGACGCGCACGACGCCTGCTTTCTTGATGTCGTCGAGTTCATCGGCCATCGCGCTGTGGATTGCGCCTGCCATCATCAGGGTTGCGAGTGCCGCGCGTGCAATGATTGTCTTCGCTTTCAAGTCGAGTCTCCGTCGTTATCGATGTTGATGTTGATGTTGCTTTGAATCGATGCCGGGGTATCACAGTCCGTTATCGAGGAATGCGCGCAATTCGGGTGTGCGGGGTGCGTCGAGCATGCTGCCGTCTCCCACTTCCCATACCTTGCCCTGATGCATGTAGATGATGCGGTCGGCCACGCGCTTCGCGAAGGCCATCTCGTGTGTGACGAGCAGCATCGTCATGCCGTCGGCCGCGAGGTCTTCCATCACCCGCAGCACTTCGCCCGTCAGTTGCGGGTCGAGCGCCGAGGTCACTTCGTCGAACAGCATGACCTTCGGCGACATCGCCAGTGAGCGCGCAATCGCCACGCGCTGCTGCTGTCCGCCCGACAACTGTTCGGGATAGGCGTCGGCTTTCTGTCCGAGACCGACCTGCTCCAGCACGTTCATCGCGATGCGTCGCGCTTCGTCGCGCGACATCTTCTTCACGTGACGCAGCGCGAGCATGATGTTCTCCTCCACCGTCAGATGCGGAAAGAGGTTATAGCTTTGAAACACGATGCCCACTTCGCGGCGCAACAGATGCAGATCGACCTTCGGATCGTCGACGCGAATGCCGCACACTTCGATCTCGCCCTGGTCGATGGTTTCCAGACGATCGATGCATCGTAAAGCCGTGCTCTTGCCCGAACCGCTCGCGCCGATCACGGCGATCATTTCGCCCTTCTCGATCTCGAAGGACACGCCCTTGAGCACGTGATTCGAGCCGAAGCTTTTGTGAATATCGCCGACCTTAACGATTGCTGACATTGAGCTTGTTCTCCATCGATTGGCTCCAGCGCGAAAGCGGATAGCACAGTACGAAATAGAAAGCGCCGACCAGTCCGAAGATGAGGAACGGCTGGAAGATCGAGTTGTTGATGATTTGCCCCGCGCGGGTCAGTTCGACGAAACCGATCACCGAAGCGAGCGACGTCATCTTGATGAGCTGCACGAGAAAGCCGACCGTCGGCGGCAATGCGAGACGCATCGCCTGCGGGATGATCACGAGGCGCAAGGTCTGCCAGCGCGTGAGCGACAGGCACTCCGACGCTTCCCATTGCGGCTTCGGCATCGCTTCGATACAGCCGCGCCAGATGTCGCCGAGATAGGCGCTCGAATACACCATCAGCGCGAGACCGGCCGCGACGAGCGCGGGCACCTGATAGCCGTACACCGACAATCCGAAGTACACGATGAAAAGCAGGATCAGCAGCGGAATGCCCTGAATTGCCTCGATATAGACAAGCGCGGCGCGCGAGAGCCACACGCGCGGCGAAATGCGCGCGAGCATCACGCAAAAGCCGCCGATGCCGCCGAGCGCGAACGCGAGCACGGAAAGCACCAGCGTCCAGCCGATCGATTGCACCAGATAGATCAGGTGCGCCGACGTGAATCCGCCGCTCATGCCGCACCTCCCGGAATGACGGTATCGATGCGCTGCGGATCGGGCGGCGTCTTGCCCGCACGCTTCGCGGCGAGACGAATCGCGCGGCGGCGCTTGAAGAGATGCTCGCCCACGGCCCACGCAATGAGCTTGATGATCAGCGACAGCACGAGATACAGCACCGCGACCACGATGTAGGTTTCGAGCGAACGAAACGTATCGGACTGCACGGTGTTGGCGACCGCCGTGAGCTCCTCCGCCGAAATCTGCGAGGCGATCGCCGAGGCCTGCATCATCAGCAGAAACTGGCTCGTCAATGCGGGATACACCTTTTCGATCGAAGGCTGCAGCATCACATGCCAGCCGATGCGCCACTTCGGCAACCCGAGACACTCAGCGGCTTCGATCTGTCCACGCGGCACGGATTCAAGCCCCGCGCGAATGATCTCGGCTGCGTAGGCGCCGATGTTGATCGTCATCGCAAGCGCGGCGGCCGCGAAGGTCGGCATGCGCAAGCCTATGCTCGCGAGACCGAAGTACAACAGAAAGATCTGCACGAGGAACGGCGTGTTACGCACCGCCTCGATGTAGATGATGCAGATGCGCGTGAGCACCGGCAACTTCGCGCGCTTGGCGAACGCGACCAGCATCCCGAGGATCAGCCCGAAGAACACGGCCACGCAGGTCATCTTGAGCGTGAGCCATGCGCCTAGCAGGAACGTCGGCCAGTACGGCCATAGCGGCGAGAAATCAAGAGAAAACATGACGGCGAATGTCCCTGTGAGGTCTGGTCGCGTCTTTCAACGTGACCAAAACTGGATGTATGACGACATACCATGAATGCCGTGATACTGCATGTTGCATGCATTAAACCGGGTCGAACGGGCCTGTCGTCGTGAACGTGCCGCCTTGCAATACGGCCACCGGATCGGTGGGCGCGGGCGGCGGCGTCGCCTCGATCTTTGCGCGGAACGGCTCGGACGAGTCGTGCGGCACGAAGCCGAGATGCGCGGCGCAGCGGTTGTCCCACCATGTGTGCGCATTCGCGGACATACCGAAAACGATAGTGTGTCCGACATCCGGCGTGAACAGGCTGCGGCGCAGCAGATCGTGGAAATCGTCGTAGCTCATCCAGCTCGCCATCATGCGGCGGTCCTTCGGCTCCGGAAACACCGAGCCGATGCGGATGCTCACGGTCTCGATGCCGTAACGGTCGAAGTACATCTGCGCCATGTCTTCGCCGAACGATTTGGACAGGCCGTAGTAGCCATCGGGACGCTTGCGCGCGGTGGCATCGATTCGTTCGTCCTGCCGATAGAAACCCGTGACGTGATTCGAACTCGCGAACACGATGCGCTTCACGCCTTGCCTGCGCGCCGCTTCGTAGAGATTGAATACGCCCTTGATGTTCGCTTCGAGAATCTCCTCGAACGGTCGCTCCACCGATACGCCGCCGAGGTGGATGATCGCGTCGCAATCCTTCGCGAGCGCATCGACGGCCTGCCGGTCGGACAGATCGCACGCGACGACTTCTTCGTGAGGGGCGGCGTCGCCGCTCAGTACGCCAGGCAGGTCGGAAATGCGCACGCGCCGCGCGAATTCAGCGACGCGATGCCGGATCGCCTGACCGATTCCGCCCGCGGCGCCGGTCAGCAGCAAGCGGTCGAATTGCGCGAAGTCGCACGTTGATAGCGTGCCGTTTTGTTGTTCCATCGAGTTGTGTCTCCAGCGAGATCGGCTAGGGATTACCCTGCACGCATCTTCTTGTACGTTGTCATATCACTGCATGACGCATATCATCATTTACCGACCGATTTGTCAATGTGTGTAAAACCCCTTCCAACGAGAACGCCGTGACGCTATCGCCCGATCTTCCCGCTGATGCATCCACGGCTTTTGCTGGCGCGCGACGCAGCCTTACCGCGCAACTGGTGGATGCATTGCGCTCGCAAATCGATACCGAGGAATTGAAGGCCGGCAGCCGTCTCGCGACCGAAGCGGAAATGGTGCAGCGCTTCGGCGTGAGCCGCACCGTGGTGCGCGAGGCGCTATCGCGATTGCAGGCAGCGGGACTCGTGGAGACGCGGCATGGCATCGGCACCTTCGTGTGCGAGGCGGGAACGTCGCCGCTCTTGCAGCTCGATCCCGCCGATGTCGCGGGCTCTATCGATGCGCTGGCGATTCTCGAATTGCGCATCAGCCTCGAAACCGAAAGCGCGGGACTCGCCGCCATGCGTTGCGACGCCGCCCGTCTTTCGACGATGCGTTCGGCGCTGACCGATTTCGCGCAGAGCGTCGGCCATGCAACGGATACGGTATCGCCCGATCTGCGTTTTCACATGGAGATCGCGCACGCGACGGGTAACCGATATTTCGTCGAGATCATGGAGCATCTCGGCGCGCGCATGATTCCACGCACGCGTATCACCGCGACGCCGATTCCACGCGATCAATACGCGGAGTATCTGATGCGCGTGAATCGCGAGCACGAGCAGATCGCGGATGCGATCGAACGCGGCGATGCCGATTCGGCACGCACCGCGATGCGTTTGCATTTGATCAATAGCCGGGAGAGGTTGCGGCGGGCGCAGGCTGCTTCCGAATGAATGCGTGGCAAGAACCGTTTATCGACAGTCCCTGCCACGGATACGAAGGCTTCAACGAGCCGCCATCTCCACCTCGCCGCCATCGGCATCATGCGTGCCCGCAATCGTCTCCATCGACGAATCGTGATGCAGCAGCAGCACCGCCGCTACACCGACCATGCCTGCCCCCGCAAGGCACAGCAGACCCGCTCCGAAGCCACCGGTGCTGTCCTTGATCCAGCCCATCGCATACGGGCCGAAAAAGCCCGCGAGATTGCCGAGCGAATTGATCGCCGCGATACCGCCGGCAGCAGCCGCACCCGACAGGAACGAAGCCGGCAGCGTCCAGATCACCGGCAGGCAGCCGAAGATGCCGAAGCCCGCGATCGACAGCGCGATCATCTTCATCACCGGGTTATCGAGTCCCGCCGAAGCCGCGATGCCGCCCGCCGCCACCATCAATGCAATCGCGACGTGCCAGCGGCGTTCGAGCTTGCGATCCGAATGGCGGCCCCACAACACCATGCTGACCACGCCGACCGCATAAGGCAGGGACGTGACGAAGCCGGTCTGCAGATTGGTGAGACCGAAGGCCTTCACGATCTGCGGGAGGAAGAAGCTCAGGCCATAGTTGGTCGCATTCGCGCCGAAGTAGATCAACGCGATGGCCAGCACGCGCGGATTGAGAATGGCCTCTTTCACGCTGAACGCGTGCACGGATTCACGATGCGCCCGCTCCTGCGCCTGCCGGTTGACGAGCCAGTCCCGCTCTTCCTTCGCGAGCCAGTGCGCATCCGAGGGCCTGTCGGTCAGATAGAAGTACACGACGAAGGCGAGCAACAGCGCGGGCACCGCTTCGATCAGATAGAGCCATTGCCAGCCCTGCATGCCGCCCAGACCATCCATCTGCAGGAGCGCGCCGGAGATCGGCCCGCCGATCACGGTCGACAACGGAATCGCCGCCATGAAGTATCCGACGACGCGGCCCCGATACTTCGCCGGGAACCACAAGGTCAGCAGAAAGATGATGCCCGGAAAGAAGCCCGCCTCCGCGACGCCGAGAAGAATGCGCAAGCCATAGAACACATAGGCATTCGATAGCCCGGTCGACTGCGCGATGTGCGGAATCCAGGCCATCGCCGCCGCGAGAATGCCCCACGTGAACATGATGCGCGCGATCCAGCGACGCGCGCCGAATCGTTCGAGCAGCAGGTTGGACGGAACCTCGAAAAAGAAATAGGCGATAAAGAAAATGCCGGCGCCGAAGCCGAACATGCTGGCGGTAAAGCCAAGTGCCTTGTTCATCTGCAAGGCGGCGAACCCGACGTTGACGCGGTCGAGATATGCGATGAAGTAACACAGGATCAGGAACGGCACGAGGCGAACCATCACGCGCTTCATGGTGCGAGCTTCAAGGTCCATCAATGTCTCCTCCGGATTAGAGAATCAGTCGATCGCTGAGTACTTTGAGGTACCTGCGGAGACTACTCTTTACCGAGAAACTACAGCATTGGTGTTTGACCTTGGTATCGGTTCCGAAGCGGCACGTGTCCATCGATACGAAACGCGCCAATGCAGTGCATCAGCGCGCATTCATCCCAGACTGTGCGTAGAAATGGCCCGATCGTCGAAGTTTATGCGACCGGTAACAGACCCGCGTAATCCGGCTCCGGTAAGCCTTGCACGCCGGGGTTCAAAGCGAACAGGTAGCCATCGTCCTCAGTGGCATTTGTTGCCGGACGAATCGTCGTGACGTAGAGCGTCTTCAGGTCGCTGCCGCCGAACGCGCACATCGACGGCTTGCTCGCGGGCAATGCGATCTCCCGGTCCAGCTTGCCTTGCGGCGTGAAGCGCAACAGACGTCCCGCATCGTTGGCGCAGGTCCAGTAACAGCCATCGGCATCGACGGCCGCGCCATCGGGGCGGCCCGTATAGTGATGCAGATCGGCGAACACGCGTCGTGCGCCCGGCGTGCCGGTGTCGGGGTCGAAGTCGAATGCCCAGATCAGGCGCCGTTGCGGATGCGAGTCCGACAGATACATCGTCCTGCCATCGGGCGACCAGGCAAGGCCGTTCTGGGTGATCAAACCATCGACGACGGGCGCCGACAATGCGCCGTGCTCATCGAAGCGATAAAGCGCGCCGGCCGGACTCGCGAGCGACATGTCCTGCACCATCGTGCCGGCCCACAAGCGCCCTTGCCGGTCGCAACGGCCATCGTTGAAACGCATGCCCGACGCCGGAAAAACAGGCGCGGCGAGCTTCACGGCGCGCGCTTCGTGCGTACCGGAGAGCGTCACGCCGAACATCCCGCTCTCCATGCCGGCGACCACGCGCCCCGCCGCATCGAACGCAAAGCACGCGACCTGTTCGGCGAAGGCCCATTCCTGACGACGCGCGCTTTCGATCTCCAACCGCACGATGCGGCGCGCCGGGATATCGACCCAATACAGCGCGCCCTCTTGCGCGCGCCATACCGGACATTCGCCCACCGTCGCGCGACCGCCCGCGTCGAGCCGCTCCGCGCGAATCGCTGCGCTCATCGCTTGCGCTCCATCGGCTCGCCGAGCACGAACGGTCCGCCCTGGAAGCGCTGCGCGGGGTCATCGCGATCCGCGGTCGGGCCGGACACCGGGAACAGCCCGTCGAACTTCGCCGAGCTGTCTTGCGGATTGAAGCCGAGGAAGCCCGCCTTCGCGTTGTCCCACCACTTCACGGGATTGTCCGACACGCCATACACGACCGCATGACCGACGCGATTCGTGAACAGCGAACAGCGCACGAGTTCGATGAAATCCCGGAAGCTCAGGTACGTGACGAGCATGCGCGGATTCTTCGGCTCCTCGAACGACGAACCGATGCGCAGGTTCACTGTCTCGATGCCGAAACGGTCGAAGTAATAGCGCGACAGCGATTCGCCGAAGCATTTCGTCACGCCATACAGACTGTCCGGTCGATGCGGCGAATCCGCGTCGAGCACTTCGGTGACCGGATGAAAGCCGATTGCATGGTTCGAGCTTGCGAACACGATGCGCTTCACGCCGTAACGGCGCGCCGCTTCGTAAATGTTGTACGTGCCGCGAATATTCGCTTCGATCAGATCGTCGAACGGCGCGTCGATCGAGATGCCGCCCAGATGCACGATCGCATCGACACCTTCGACAAGCTGCATCACCTTCTCGCGATCCGCGAGATCGACGGCGCTCACCTCTTCATGGCTCGCTGCATCGTCGAGCGGAGAGATGTCGGAGAGCCGCACGACATCGGCCCATTGCGCGAGCGGGCCGCGCAACTGACGGCCCAGATTGCCGGCCGCGCCGGTCAGAAGCAGGCGCTTGAAAGGCTTGCCCGCTGCGTTTGGCTGATTCATCGAGACTCCTGTCCAATACGTGGATGAATACGTTGAAAGCAAAAAGGAAGAAAACGTTTTCGAGATCGCGGCGATCGGTCGCACAGCCCGCCGATTGTCGCTTGGCATGCAAAAGGCCGCATGCAAAATACAGGATGCTATGTCATTGTTTCCTGATTTTCTGCGACAATCCGTTAACACGCGAAAACGTTACCCTCCTAATGAAGAAAATTTCCCCGACCATTCGCGACGTCGCCGCCGCAGCAGGCGTATCCGTCGCAACCGTGTCCAAGTTCATCAACGGCGCGCAGCGTTTCTCCGCGCCCGTCGAAGCCAAGCTGAAGGAAGCGATCGATTCGCTCGGCTACCGCTCCAACCCGCTTGCGCGCTCGATGATCACAGGCAAGACGCGCACCATCGGCATCACGATCCTCGACATCAGCAACCCGCATTTCACGCATGTCGTGAAGGGCGCCAACCGCATCGCGCTGCGGCACGACTACACGCTGCTGCTCGTCGATATCGACGAGAACCAGGCGCGTGAACGTCCGCTCATCGAAGCGCTCGCGCAACGCGTGGACGGCCTGCTCGTCAGCTCGCGCCTCGCCGACGATGACGCGCGCTGGATGCTCGACCTCGACAAGCCGGTCGTGCTGCTGCGCAACGCGGAACTGCCGATTCCGAGCGTCGGCATCAACAGCCGGCTCGCCACTTACATGCTCACGCGTCACTTGCTCGATCTCGGGCATCGCCGCATCGCCTATCTCGGCTTCGAGCATGCGCGCATCAACGATGAACGGATTCGCGGCGCGCGCGAGTGTCTCGCCGAAGCGGGCCTCGAACTCGACGTCTACGAAGCCCACGCACCGACTTCGCTCGCGGGCGAACAAGCCTGCTCGCGCGTGATGCTCGGCCCGAAGCGCCCGCAGGCCGTGATCTGCTACAACGACCTGATCGCGCTCGGCTTCATGAAAGAAGCCGCGTCGCTCGGCATTCGCGTGCCGCAGGACGTGTCGGTGACCGGCATCGACAACGTGCCTTACGGTGCGTACGCCGCACCGGGCCTGACCACCGTCGACATTCAGAGCGAGAAGATGGGCGAACTGGCGATGCAGAAGCTCATCGACGCCCTCGCCGGCCATCCCGATCCGGGCAACTCCATGTTCGAGCCGCGGCTCATCGTGCGCGAATCGACTGCCGCCGCCGCATGACGCGCGCCGCGCCGCCTGCAGGTTGCGAGTGCTGGCGGCGCGGCGCATGGCGATGTGAATGACCGGTTGAACCGTATTACGCTTCGAGCTTCGCCGGCGTCATCTTCGGCGTGAGCAGGTGCATGATCCCGAAGGCAATCAGATACGCCGAAGCGCCGATCGCGAACAGCACCCAGTAGTGACCCGTGCGTTGCAGCACCTGACCGATCACTTCCGAGAACAGCACGCCGCCGATCGAACCGGCCATGCCGCCGATGCCGACCACCGCGCCCACCGCACGACGCGGGAACATGTCCGAGGCCGTCGTGAAGAGATTCGCTGACCAGCCCTGGTGCGCCGCCGCCGCGAGACCGACGATCGCCACCGCGACCCACAGATTTTCCGCTTGCGACACGAACGCGATCGGCAGCACGGCGCATGCGCAGATCAGCATCGCGGTCTTGCGCGCCGCATTCACGGTCCAGCCCTTGCTAAGCAGCGTCGAGGAAATCCAGCCGCCGCCGATGCTGCCGACGGTGGTGATCGCGTAGATCACGACCAGCGGCAAGCCGATGTGCTGCATGTCCATGCCGCGCGAT
The DNA here is from genome assembly GCF_001544915.2 of Caballeronia pedi. Classification (GTDB taxonomy): domain Bacteria; phylum Pseudomonadota; class Gammaproteobacteria; order Burkholderiales; family Burkholderiaceae; genus Caballeronia; species Caballeronia pedi. Next base: position 118,576 of record NZ_FCOE02000025.1, read on the forward strand.
TCGTTCAGCCACTTCGGCAGCCAGAACAGATAGAACCACCACACCGGGTCCGTCAGGAACTTGCCGACGATGAACGCCCACGTCTCGCGCTTCTTGATGAGCACCTTGAAGCCCGGTGCGCCTGCTTTCGCGTTGGCGGCATCGGCGGCGCGGGTTTCGTCGCCTTCGTTCGCGAGATCATCTTCTTGCGCGCTGCCGTCCGGCTGGCGATACATGAAGAACCACACGACGAGCCACACGAGACCGATCGCGCCGACG
>NZ_FCOE02000073.1 GCF_001544915.2 Caballeronia pedi
ATGGATGATCCGGCCATTGACGCTCAGTCCCGCCACCCACGGCAGGTCGTAGTCCGCGCCGAGGTTGAAGGCGAATTCCGGCACCCCGCCCGGATCGTTGCCGTCCTGCGTGCCGCCCGCCGTGCCTGGCACCTTCGGATCATAGAAGGTCGCGCTCGCCATCATGCGAAGGCCGCGGAACACCTCGCCATAGGCGGCCAGTTCGAGCCCGCGCACGCGCGTCTTGCCGTTGTACCCGTAGATGTTCGTCATCGGATCGGTGACGGCGTTCGGTTGCGAGATCTGGAAGATCGCGGCCGACGTCATCACGCGGCCCCAGTCAGCCTTCACGCCCGCTTCGTACTGGTTCGACTTATACGGTGCGAACGCCTGTCCCGCATTCGCGGTGCCGGCCGGCGCGGTGCCGCCATTGCTCAGACCCGACGTGAAGTTGCCGTACACCGAAATATTCGACAGCGGCTTGACCACGATGCCCGCGAGCGGCGTGATCGCCTGCCGATCGATCGAGCTTTGCTGCACACCCGTGGTCGGATCGTAGTTATCCTGCCCGATCGTCTGACGGCGCGTCGGCAACGCTTCTTGTTCGATTCAATTCGTTAAGTGGACACGATCCTCCCAAGCTCTTCAGCAAAACTCAAGGTGAGTTGCCGAGCTGCTTACGAATCACTCACTTCTGAGCCTGACCAGTTCGACGTGCAAAGGACGCAAAGCCTGCCTGTAGTCTTTGTATGACATCGAACCCTTCTCACCGATGGCACCGGGCATCCCGCCGATCGTGACCTTAGCCTTGGGCATATCAACCAGCCGCAGCCGACACACTCCAGTCACGCCACGTGGCGAGATGTTCTTTCATAATGGCGCGGTGACATTTGGCATTCGTTCGATGTCTGGGTAACGCGAAGTGCTGCCGAATCGGCCGAAGCGTGAGAGGACCGTCTGAGTTCGAAGCGCGTCGTGAAAGTCCAGCATCTGATGCTCGCGCCTGCGAGTTGGCTGGGCTATTTCCGGCACGGTTGTTCACTCGCTCCGCTATGATGACGAAGACGTGCTTCACGTGGGCGAGCTCGGGAATGATCGCCTTCGCCGCTGGATAGCTGCGCAGCTGGTCGGCAAACGATCTTGCGCGGGACCGGGTTTGAACGCAGCACTCTACGTAAGAAGCGTTTTGCCGCAGCTTTGTCGCGGCGCTTTTGTAACAGCACGTTGAGTTCCACGCCATGCTCATCGACCGCGCGCCACAGCAGATACGGCTCGCCGCGCAGTTTCACGAACATCTCGTCCCGATGCCCTGTGCTGCCGCTCTTGCACCGCGTCGCTTTGGCGCATTGGGCGAATCGAGCGCCGAACTTATCGCACCAGCGACAGATCGTTTCGTACGTGACAACGACGCCACGGTCGAGCAAAAACTCCTCAATGTCGCGCAGGCTCAGGCTGAACCGGAAATATCAGTCGACCGCACAGCTGATGACGACAGCGGGAAACGGTGGCCGTGATAGAGCGAATTCGTCTTCTTCATCGCTTGATTTTACCGCCGCCTTCCCATGAACTGACAGTGCCACGCGCGCCGCTGCATCGGGCATTACCTGAACGAGTACAACCAGATCGGCTTCGTTCCAGGTTGGCCGATCAGACACCGATGAAGCATACTTCGTCACGCTGCCAGCGATAAAATCGGCAGCTTGATCGCGACAGTAATTCCGTTTAAAAACTTGCAGATCCTTTCGAACGAACTAGGCTACCTCTACGGAGCCGCCTCAAGAATGCAGGTCAAGGGGGTATAAGTTATCCCGGCAGGGAATAGGCCTCGATAGAAAAAGCTGCGCTTATGGCGCTTCGGCGCTTCAAATCAGAGATTCTCGTCGAGCCATGCGATCCGCTGCATCAGCCAGTTTTTCATGTAGTCGATCTCGCCCTGATACGAACCCGTAACGACAGGATTGGGCCACACCTGAACATCCAGGATCGGCCACCGCGTAAAGTTTCGTGGTTCCGCGCCGGTCTCCTGAAGTGCTGCGGCGCTACTGTCAATATAGGCATTCAGTGTGTCGATCTGCTGCGCCTTTTGCTGATCCCATCGGGCCCGGATTCTTGGTTCGAACGTCGGATCGATGGACTTCATCCTTGAGATCCAGATGTTATCGGCGATCCACCAGCCGAGCGCGTATTGGGCGCCGGAATAATTCACGTTGCCGGCGGCGATGTCGAAATCCCATAGCGGGCCATACTTGAGCTTGCTGCCGACATCCTTGTAGAGATAGATGCTCGAATACGCCTGTGCATCCTGATTTTTGAATATCTCATTGACGAGATACCAGTTGGTCAAGGACGCAACGTCGAAGTACTTCTCGTAACCGTTGACGGGGTCCGTAGCCGAATTCGAGTACAGGACATCTTCCGCCGTCTGAACGTACTGCTTGATGTAAGCGACCTGCGCGGGCGAGGCAGGCGAGGGCGTGTCGATGCACAGCGTGACCTGATGCGTCGTGATCCAGCAGTTGTCGTCGTCGAGACGGCCGTTGATCTCGAGGATGAAGCCCGTGTTCTCCGGCGCTGCCGTGTCGTCGGCGTTGGCGATATCGACGCGATTCTTGTCCACCCGGATCGATTCCACAAGATCGTATGCGCCCAGATACTCGCCATTGAGCGTAACCTCTACTGGGACGTCGCGTGGAGTCCACGCCATACCAAGCCGTTTGCCAAGCTCAAAGGCGCTCCGGTTGCGCAGAAGAGTCTTGTCGGCGTAGTTGGCGAGAAGCACCCAGTTCTTATCACTCGGCAGCCCGAGCAACGACGCCTTTTCGTCGAGTTTGATCCGGTAAGGCTTCTTCGGCATATCCCATGTACTGTTCCCGCGGCCGCGGATCGTGGTCCGGCCACTGAACGCGCTGGTCCCATCCGAATTTGTGATGGCGAGCGTGGCCGGGATGTAGTTTTCTTTATCGACGATGGCGGCTCCGCTGTCGGTGATGATCGAAATCGCCGGCAGTGACGGATTCACGGCGGCCGCTGGAGCGGACGCTCCGACATCGGCCGCCGGAGCGCTCGCTCCCTCCGGGTTGCTTGCAAGCGGCGCCGATGCACCCGATTCGCTAGGAGCCGACGTTGCCGACGCGCTGGAGCTTTCCGATGCAGTTCCGCCGCTTCGCGATGACGTTGACTGCCCGTCGGATGTTCCGCCGCCGCACGCGGTCAGGCAAAGCGATATGAAACACAGAGCGCATGCGTTACGGAAGTCATGGCGCGTCGAACGTGCTGCGTTGCTGGGTTCCGCTGGGAACATGCTATACCTCAGATGTTGTGCGAGATGTGTCGGAAACAAGAGCCAATGTCGATGCGTGACAACTACGTGAATATAGACCTAGCATCGTCTCACTCCAAAAATATTGCTTTTCCCACATCGAAACATGCCTTTTACCGATCTGGCAACGCGTGCCGACGCGATCGTTAAACGCGCCAAACCATATCGTCGGTGCAAGTTTGATGAGGCCATCACCCCTATGATCACCGGGCTTCTTATCCATCATGCCGCGATATCGCGGATTTCCTTCATACGCCCATTGCCGTTTCTCATGACCATTCTTGAGCAGTTATAGCGAGCCAGAAGGCACGTCACCTGGTGCCGCGAGGGCCGGAGGAAAGTTTCTCGCGCAGTCTCTTTCGCATGACCTTGCATCGGAGGATCCACTGCCATTGCAGACAGATCACGTCATGTCGTGCTCGTCGACGAGCCTTCCATCGCGCTCGTGCGGAAGTGCCGCCCAGCTTGAGTCGATGGTAACGAGAATTCAAGATGCAACGAGTGCTTCGGCGCGAGCCGAAGAAAAACGGCTCAAGAGCTGTTCGTGAGACGACGCAGGTTACGGGCTCCCCGGCGCCCCGGGGGAGAAAGAAGATGAGGCTGCGTCTATCCGCCGAGCTTCTGGAACAGTTCGGGCTCGAATCGGAGTTACAACCCCAGAGTCTTTTTGACACTCTCGCCAAAGTTACAGAATTCTCGGAAGAACGGAGGCAGATTCCCTTCTGTCTATCTGCGCCTTATAGAAGCGCTTCGATCAGTTCCTCGATCTGTTCGCCGATCGTCGTGCGCCGGACTGCCGCCGCAATCTTCAACTGCAAGTGAAGATCTTCGCGGATATTGGCGCACAATCGCACATCGCCTTGAGGAATCATTCCGGAGACCGCTTTGTTGGCCGCTGCCGTTGCTCGCGACGTCTTCTTATTGGGTGCCCTCGCATGACCTCTGGACACCGCTATTGCGTCTGCTTGAGAGCCGCCGGGGGAGCAGCAGGGCTTGATCGCTGAATGCCGGCTTGGCAAGGGGCCTCCTGCGTTTGATTATGCTCATATCCGTGCCCTAATGATCTTGCCGGTTTCGTGACAGATTTGGAGGAATTCGTCTTTTGCCCGCCTGGCGCGGCGCGTGTCGTTCCGGTCGAAGGAGAGCATAAATGCAGTCAGCATCTCCAAGCATCTAAGCATGCCGCTAGCGCGATGTGGAGCGGCTTACAGCGTTCGGGAATATTTCCCAATTGGAACGGGAAAGCCTCCCGGTGCACTAACAGCCGAGATTTTTTTGGTTGGCGATCGCGGCTACTGACGTGAACAGGCCGGTCGGAGCCAGTCCGCGATCGGTAATAAAAAAATCTGCTCTATGCTCAGGTCGCAACAATGCGCAGATGTCATCGTGCGGGTAGTTGCGATCTGAGCATAGGGGGTGGGAGCGGAACTTGCGAAAACCGAAACAATGCTACGTTGGAGACATTAGGGGGAGCCTTGCAGATTGATGCCAGGCACATGCCGGACTTCGTGGGCGACCCGCGAGGGCCATTCCTAGGTGGGTTTCTGGCAACCAATCCACCTGGTTCGGATGCGCAACGTGGAAGGAGAGAAGCTCGAGAAGCTGTGTCCGACGCTGCCCTGCGACTTCACGCGTCGAAGGACCGGCGTTTCCGGCAGCAATGTAGCCGTTCTCCGGGCTCGCCTGCGTGATTTCATATCCACGCGTGCTGCAGAGGTCTGCCAGTTGCGGAAAGAAGGCGGTGAGGCCTAGGGATTCGAGCATTCAACGGATTAACGCATAACCCGTGCTACTTGCCCACCCATAAGCGTGCCTCGTTCGATTGGATAAGGCGCGGATAGCGCCAGCATGTTAGAGCCTGGCATCGGCAGATCCAACACATGCCATCTTCCCTCGGAGCACGCGTCAAACAGATAGGTCGCATGGCCGTCGTCGAACATCACGTTTTGAAGTTCTTCCATGTCCGCGGTGATTCCCGCATGGTGCAGGCTTAGTTGTCGCACGTGGGCGCGGGTCATTGGCACTTCTTCAGTCGTTTGATGGATATCATTGCCTCGATAAGCGGCGGCTGCAGAGGCAAGTCCAATGCGCGAGCGTGACACGCCGATTACCGTCCAAAGACCGACGTGCGTAATAGCAATCGACAGGTCGCCGTGCTGGGGCGCCAGACCGAGTCTTCCATCCGCGTACTCGGCAAACTCGATCTCTGCGGCGCTTATCCCAGTCAAGCCGGACAGGATTTTCCGAAGCGAAGCACGTTCTATGGCGAAGCGTTTGCTCAGCGGCGATTTTGGAAAGCGGGCGACGCGCGCTGCCTCGATCTTGGAGAGACTTGCCATTCCGTCGATTCGCGAAACGCGTTTCCACTCGGTGCGGAGGCGCCATAGACAGACCGTTGCACTGGTGGACAGGAGCACGTCAGGCTGAGGATGAAGGTTCATCGGATGGCCGATAAAGCGGGGCGCTTCGTTTCGCCGCAAATTGCTTTCCGTCGAGTTACCGTCCGTTGCGCTGCTGGATTGCATTTCGGCAATCTGAAGCATCGTGTTTCCACTCATCTTGGTCAATGGAAATAGGTGACGCGGCGGGCCCGTTTGCTCACGATCACACCCGCGTCGAACAAGGTCACCGCGAACCAGTGAGCGATATTGGCTAGCCGATCAGTGGCGACAGCCGCAAACCAGTCCCTCAACAATGTATGAGCCGTCATTCGCTCGTTCGATTGAAAGCAGCCGATAGTCTGGAGCAGGCACGCTTCATCTCCGGAGATGTCTGGAGAGCAGCGGCATCGTATGTCCAGCGGCCGCCCGGCGGTCTTCGCAAGTTCGGACATGAACATGTCGAAGCAATGCAGACCGTTGCGACCCGATCCGCTCTCAATCAGAACATCGCGCCAGGACTCTCTGCCACGCACTGCTTCGCAGTGGGGTCGAAACCATGCACGAACCGAATCGATCACGAGTTGATCGTTCAGATCGGGATGGTGTGCCAGCGCGTCATCGAGAAGAGAGTGTTCCCGCATCTGAAGAATGCCGATACTCATTGTCGTGTTCTCACGAAGACCATTAACGAGGGGCTATGCCTCGATGCCCGTCCATTCGCGCAGATGTACACCGTGCTCGGGCCGCTTGATGCGTTTTGGCGCCGATCCCGGCGTGCCAACGAACAGAAAGCCCAGGAGCCGCTCCGAGGACTGAAAACCCAGTGCACTGCGCAGCGTCGCATCGTAGGCATCCTGGCCAGTCGCCCAGAATCCGCCATAGCCGAGTGCGTGGATCGCGTTGAGCATGTTCATCGTCGCGGCGCCTACCGAGAGCAGTTGCTCGATCTCCGGTATGTGAGATTCCGCGGATATGGCCGCGCCCAGCGCGATGATCATCGGAGCGGCGTGCGCACGGTGCCGCCGATGTTCATGCGTTTGCGGAGGTTCATCCGGCTCTCGCGCGCGCGCAACATCGACGAGTACCTGACCTAGCGCATCGCGCGCGTCGCCGCGCACGACGACGAAACGCCAGGGACGCAGACGGCCGTGGTCAGGCGCGCGCAGGGCAGCATCAACAATGAGGGAAAGCTCATCGTCGTTGGGCGCGGGCTCGATGAGCGGCCAGTGCGACTGACGAGTGAGTAAAGATTGCAGCACGGTATGGCCGTCGCACTTCGCAGCGTCAATTGCTGTAGTGGAGTGCTTCTGTTGTGTGTCCTCAGGAAACAAAACAGTGTTCATGTTCCACCTTAAGTCTCTCGGGAAAGTGAAAGGAGATCATCGAGCATTTTGTTATTAAATGCAAATCATTCGCATTTACATAAAGATTACAGTTCGTCGGAGGCCTTGCGCGACGTGGCTTGCCGAAGGAAACTGGCCGCGTGACAATCCGAGGACTTCAATCGGCAAAGCGTCCGTATGCCCCTTCTCAGCGCACTATTCGTCTATCCCGTGAAATCGTGTGGTGCGGTCTTCTTGCCCTACGCACGCGTCGAACCGCACGGGCTACCTTCGGATCGTCACTGGATGGTCATCGACGGTAATGGCACGTTCGTATCGCAACGTACTTTTCCCGTCATGGCGCGCATTCGCCCACAGCTGACCGAACGTGCGCTCGTGCTGAACGTTCACGACACTGATGCGTCGCTCGACATTCCGTATGAAGCCTCGACAGTGCGCGAGCGCGTGGCTGTGAGGGTCTGGCAGGATCGCTTCATGGCGCGTGATGAAGGCGACGCCGCGGCCCGCTGGTTTTCGGCAATCCTCGGCGCGGCCGTGCGCCTCGTTCGTTTCGACGACGACGTCACGCGCCTCGCGAGCAAAGCCTGGACGCTCGACGCCGATGCGCCGACGCAATTCGCCGATGGCTTCCCGCTGCTCGTGACGAACCAGGCTTCGCTCGACGAGCTCAACGCGCGTCTCGAAGGCAAAGGTGCACCGGCGATTCCGATGGACCGCTTTCGTCCCAACATCGTGCTGAGCGGCCTCCAGGCTTTCGAGGAGGATTTCATCGATACGCTGACGATCAACGGCGTCGTGCTGCGCATAGTGAAGCCGTGCGCGCGGTGTCCGATCACGACAGTCGATCAGGAACACGGTACGCGCGACGCGCGTTGGCCGAACGAACCTCTCGACACGTTACTCGGCTGGCGCGCGAATCCGCGCGTCGACGGTGGCCTTACGTTCGGGCAGAACGCGATCGTCGTAGAAGGCGTCGGCGGCGAATTGCGGGTTGGCGCGCACGCGGACGTCGAATATGCGTTCGCCGACGACTTCCCCGATTAGGGCGTCGCGCCCCATCCGCCGCCCAGCGCGCGATACGTCGACACTGCCGTCTGCAGCCGCGCGAGATGCAACTGCACCCGCTCGTCTTCGGCGGCGTAGAGTGTGCGTTGCGCATCGAGGACCGTGAGCGCTGTTTCCGCGCCGGCCCGATAGCGGCTTTGCGCGAGCTCGAGCGTATGGCGTGCCTCGCGCAATTCGTCGTCCTGTGCGCGTGTCTGCTCATCCGCGCCGGCGCGCGCGTTGAGCGTCCGGTCCACGTCCGCGAAAGCCGCGACGATCGCCTGCCGGTATGCCGCGAGCAGTTCTTCCTGCTGCGCGAGCGCGAGATCGTGCCCGGCAGCGAGCGCGCCCGCGTTGAAGATCGGTGCGGTCAGACCCGCGGCGACGGTATACAGCGGATTTTCGAAAAGGCGCTGGATGCGGTCTCCTCCCGTGCCCACGGAGGCAGTCAGCGTCACGGTCGGGAACATCGCCGCGCGCGCGGCGTATACGTCGGCATGTGCGGCGGCGAGTTGTGCTTCCGAGTAGGCGACATCGGGCCGGCGCGTCAGAAGCGATGAGGGCAAACCGGCATCGACGGCCGGCGCATGCAGCGCGTCGAGCGAACGCGTCGAGACGGTAAATTCTGAGGACGGGATGCCGAGCAGAGTCGCGAGCGACGCTTCGCTGTCGTTGCCCTGCTGATGGAGCGCCGCCACCGCGCGCAGTTGCGATGCCACCAGTGTGCGCTGCTGTGCGACGTCGAGCGCGGTCACGAAACCAGCACGGAATTGCGATTCGACGTTGCGCAGAATGCTGCGCGCCGTGTCCAGGTTACGTGTGGCGATCGCCTCACGCTCGCGCAGAGCGACCGTCTGCAACCATGCATTCGCAACGTCCGCCGTCAGTGTGAGCTGCACGGTCACCCGATCGAACTCTGATGCGCGCACGCGTGCTATGGCTGCATCGCTCGTTGCGCGGTTCTTGCCCCAAAAGTCGATTTCATAGCTCGCTAGCAAGCCGATGTCGAAGGCGCTGCCGCTTGGCAACGTGTCATTGACCATGAACCCGCCCTGGCGGCTCGCGTCGGCGAATCCGCTGACGTTGGGAAGCAGCGGGGCGCCCGCGATTTTTGCCGTCGCACGAGCCTGCTTCACGCGGGCTAGCGCGGCGGCGATGTCGTAATTGCCCGATTGCGCTTGCGCGATGAACCGGTCCAGTTCGTCGCTGCCGAAACCGTGCCACCAGCAGGCGGTGACCGGATCGCCGTTCGACGAACCGGACGCATAGCGATACGTCGAGGGAACCGGGACGTCGGCCGCGGGTGGTGGCGCATGGCTCAGGCATCCACCGAGCGTAGCGAAGAGGGCCAGCATGAGACATCGTTTCATCGCGCCCTCACTCGCTCGACAATGCCACGACCGGATCCAGCCGCGCTGCCTTGCGCGCAGGCATGAAACCGAAGATCAGGCCGGTGAAAAGCGCGCACGCGAAAGCGCCGAGGATCGCGCGAACGGAGAAGATGGTCGGGACGTTCGCGGCGATCAGCACTGCGCCGATCAGCACGCCGATGAGCACGCCCAAGGCCCCGCCGATGCCCGATACGAGCGTCGCTTCGGTGAGAAACTGGCGCAGGATGTCGCGTTGCCGCGCGCCTGTCGCAATGCGAATGCCGATTTCGCGCGTACGCTCTTTCACGGTCATCAACATGATGTTCATCACCCCGATGCCGCCGACGACGAGCGAGATGCCCGCGATCAGCCCGAGCATCAGCGTGAGCATGTCCTGCGTTTCGCTCTGCGCCTTCACGGAAGCCGCGCGATTGTAGATCTGGAAATCGCGCACGTGATGCGCCCGCTCCAGCGTCGCGCCGATTTGCTGTGCGGTGTCAGCGGCCAGATCGAGCTGATCGATCAGCACCGAGATCCACGACAGATGCGTCGTGCCGAGTACGCGGCGGCTGCCGGTCGAGTAGGGGACGAGCATCACGTCATCGTCATCGGCGTCGCCCGAGGTCGCACCTTTCTCTTCGAGCTCGCCGATCACGAGAAACGGCACGTTGTTCACGAGCACATGCTTGCCGACGGGATCGGCCGCGCCGAACAGCTTTTCGCGCACCCGCTTGCCGATGAGCGCCACTGCGGCGAGATCGCGCTCGTCGCCGGCGTCGAAGAACACGCCGCGTACGGGTTTCCAGTTCAGCACGCGCGAGGCTTCGGGGCTTACGGCCCACAGGCTCGTGCGGATATCGGCGTTGCCGGCGCGCAGCGTCACCTGGCCGGAGAGGAACGGCATTGCGACGGCGACGTTCGGCACGTGCGCGACGCGCTCGACGTCGGCGACATCCAGCGTGCCCCCCGGACCGCGCGCGTTGTCGCCGCCGGGCGTCACGTACATGCGGTTCGTGCCGAAGCTCGCCATCTTGGCGATGACCTCGCGCTCCGTGCCGCGCCCGATGGCGAGCATCACGATCACCGACGCCACGCCGATGATGATGCCGAGCAGCGTCAGCAAGGTGCGAAAGCGGTTATTCCACACCACGCGCCACGCGGCGCGCAGCGCTTCGTTCACGTCCGCGAACACCGATGCGGTGTGCGACGCGCCTTCGGACATCGAGGCTAGCAGCGTCTTCGTGTCGAGCACGCCGGCGCGCGCACGTTCCCCTTCGTGTTTGGCGTCATGAGCGTCCGGCGAATCGGAGACGATCTGTCCGTCACGGATCTCGATGATGCGGCGCGCCTTCGCGGCGACCTGACGGTCGTGCGTGATAAGGATGATCGTGTGGCCGGCGTCCGACAGTTCGCCGAGCAGCGCCATGACTTCCGCGCCGCTCGTGGAGTCGAGCGCACCGGTGGGCTCGTCGGCGAGCAGGATATGACCGCCGTTCATCAGCGCGCGGCCAATCGATACGCGTTGCTGCTGCCCGCCCGACAACTGATTCGGCCGGTGATCGAGACGCTCGCCGAGCCCCAGCCGCGAAAGCAGTTCCGTCGCCCGCGCGCGGCGCGCTTGCGGACCCATGCCGGAATAGATCGCGGGAACCTCGACGTTCTCGCGCGCCGATTCCGTCGCGATCAGGTTGTAGCCCTGGAACACGAAGCCGAACGCTTCACGGCGCAGCCATGCGAGTTCGTCGGCATTGAAGCTCGTCACGTCCTGGCCGGCGAAACGATAGCGCCCGGACGAGGGGCGGTCGAGGCAGCCGAGGATATGCATGAGCGTCGACTTGCCCGAACCGGACGCGCCGACGATCGCAACGAATTCGCCAGCCCCGATCGACAGCGACACGCCGCGCAACACGTTCACGGGCGGCTCACCGGCGCCGCCATACGACTTGCGCACGTCGCCCAGTTCGATCAGCGGCGTCACCATTGGAACTTGCCTTCGGCGGCGCGCACGCGCCGTATGCCGGTGACGAGGCGGTCGCCCGGCGCTAGACCCGAGCGCACTTCCGCGTTCAGGCGATCGCGCACGCCGACGCGAATCTGCCGCGTGACCGGACGGCCGTCGTCGAACACTTGTGCCGTGAAAAGATCGTTCGATCCCGCGACGGGCGTGATCGCCGACAAGGGCGCGATCAGCACGTCATGCGCCTGTTGATCGACGAAGAAGACCTGGGCGCTCATTTGCGGCATCAGTTGATTGCCCTGGTTTCGCACGTCGAAAAGCACGGTATATAGCACGACCTTGCCGGTGTTGATCGCATTGGCCGCAGGCGCGGCCTGTTGGTCGTTCGACGGCATGACCGCGTTCGGCGGCGCGGGCAGGATCTGCCGCACCGTGCTCGCCCAGCGACGATTGTCGGCGCCCAGCGTCGTGAAATAAACGGACATTCCGGATTTCACTTTTAAGACGTCGGCCTCGGAGACCTGCGTCCAGACGGTCATGGTCGAGAGATCGGCGATGCGCAGGATGATCGGCGTCTGATACGTCGCGTTGAGCGTCTGGCCCTCGCGCGCATCGAGCGTGACGATGGTGCCCGACATAGGCGCATAAATCTTCGTGTAGCCGAGCTGCGCTTCATCTCCTGATAGCGTGGCGCGCGCGCCTTCGATTTCTGCGCGCAGATCGTCCAGGGTCGCGCGCGACGATTGCAGCGCGGCATATGCGCTTTGCAGGTCTTCTTCGCGCGTGGAACCTTCGCTCATCATGCGCCGCTGGCGCTCGTATTGATGCTGGGCAAAAGCGAGCTTCGCCTCTTCGCCCGCGAGCCTCGCGCGCAGGCTCGTGAGCGCGGCGCGGTCCACATCGTATTTGGCCTGCTGCACACTCGGATCGATCTCGACGAGCAGTTGCCCTTTTTTCACGATATCGCCCGGTTGCACGGTGATGTGCCGAATCTCTCCTGACGCTTGCGAGCCGATGTCCACATAGCTATGCGGTTGCAGCGTGCCCAGGGCGGCGACGCTCGATTCGATGTCGCCTCGCGCGAGCGTTATGGTGTCGATTTGCTCGGTTGTCCGAAATAGAAGCGCCCAGAACACGAGGGCGAGGCAGCATGCGGCGAGCAGTAGAACAAGCCGAAGGGATCCGCGTGGCAGGCGTCTCATTGAGCGTTCGAATGTTGGGATGATCGACGGGCTTGCGTTGCGCGGAGAAGCAAGGCCGTCTCTGACCCTGCGCCGTCGGCCGCTGAGTATAAACAATTCTCATTCAGCGGAAAACAGGGCGATGCACCAAGGCTTCCACATGCCAAACCCGAACGTTCGGATCATGTGGATTGGCGCGGCTTTACCCGCTCGAATGGAAATCGATTTCCCACAAAATGTCTTGACAATCGACTGCCCGAGAACTAACTTTCGTCGTCGAAATAGGAACCATTCTCGTTTACAAATCGTAAGCTTTTCTAAAGGTTCTCGCGACTGCCGGTCTTCGCAGTCCGTGGGATCCGGGCTTTCACGGTGTTGCCACGAACTTGAATGAGTCTCAATCCGAAAAGCCATTTTTATGGAGCAGGCGATGAGCTGGGGCGATGACAACACGGTCTTCCACGTCGTGGTGAACGATGAAGAGCAGTACTCGATCTGGCCGGACTTCAAGGCGATTCCGCCGGGCTGGCGGGAGGCGGGCAAGTCCGGGAAGAAGGAGGAATGTCTCGCCTGGATCGATACGGTCTGGACCGACATGCGCCCGTTGAGCCTGCGCAGGCAGATGGCGGAAGGCGCATCGTCGCAGCCTTCGCAAGTGGGCAACTGAACGATGACCGCTGTCGTCGACTGCACGCGTGCCACGCCGGTGTCACTGATCTGCCTGCCGCATGCGGGCGGGAATGCCTTGCTGTACCGGCGCTGGTCGCCAGGTCTCGCGCCGTGTGCACGCGTCTTCGCGCATGAATTGCCCGGCCATGGCGCGCGGCGTGCGCTCGCACCGCTTACGCGCTGGCCCGAGTTGACCGACGCACTCGCGACGCACGTTCTGTCGGAGGTCGATGCAAACGTTCCCTACGCAGTGATGGGCCACAGCATGGGCGCGCTGGCCGGTATCGAAATGATTCGCGAGATCGAGCGACGCACCGGCAGGCAGCCCGTGTGGTTCGGCGTGTCGGCATGCATTGCGCCGTCGCGGCGTGTGCACGAAGCGCACTGGCTCACGTGTTCACGCGAAGCAATGGTCGCGCAACTGCGCAAGTTGGGCGGCACGCATGAGGCCTTGCTCGACGATCGCGAGTTCGTCGACTTCATGCTGCCGGTGCTGCGCGCGGACTTTCATCTGTGCGGCACGTATCCCGCGCAGGCGCGCGCCAAACGGCTTTCCTGTCCGATCGACGTTTTCATCGGCCGGGACGACAGCGCGACGGCGAATCGCGACGACGTCGCCGCGTGGGCGCAGGAGACGCGCGGACGCTGCACGGTGCATCGCTTCGACGGCGGACATTTCTTCATTGACGAGCAACTGAGCGGCGTGCTGTCAATCGTGAAGGCATCGCTTGCCGACGCGAGCGCCACGCACGCCGTATGCGAACCATGGACGCATTGATCAACCCAACCGAGCACGCCTTGCACGAGCGCGTGATCGAAAGCAACGGCACGCGCGTGCTGGAGTTTCGGCCGAAGGACGGCGGCGCGCTGGACGCGTTCATGCCCGCGTTGCCGGCGCGCATCGAGCGCGGCATGTGCGAATACGGCGGCGTGCTGCTGCGCGGCTTCGATGCGCTCGGCGCGAATGGCCTCGATGGCTTCGCGTCGCGCTTCGGGCAGACGCTGCACGCCTACGAGTTCGGCTCGACGCCGCGCAGCAAGATCGGCAAGGGCGTGTTCTCTTCGACGGAATATCCCGCGGATCAATGGATCGATCAGCATAACGAGCAGTCGTACACGCGGCGCTGGCCCGCATCGATCTTTTTCTACTGCGAGATCGCGGCGGAAGAAAACGGCGCGACGCCCGTGGCCGATAGCCGCGTCGTGCTCGAACGGCTCGATCCCGCGTTGCGGCGGCGCTTCGCCGAGCGTCGGGTCATGTACGTGCGCAACTATGGCAACGGACTCGACGTGCCGTGGGAGCAGGTATTCGGCACCGACGATCGCGCCGAAGTGGAGCGCTATTGCCGCGCGAACGACATCGCGTACGAATGGCTCGACGACGGCGAAGCGTTGCGCACGCGCCAGGTGTGCCAGTCGGAATGGCGCCATCCGCTGACGGGCGAGACGGTGTGGTTCAACCAGGCGCATCTCTTTCACGTATCGAACCTGCCCGCCGACGTGCGCGAAGCGCTGCTCGACGTCGTCGACGAAGACCGGCTGCCGCGCAACACGTATTTCGGCGACGGCACGCCGATCGACACGGCGATGCTCGACGAAATCCGCGCCGTGTACCGCGACACCATGCTCGCGTTCCCGTGGCAGCCAGGCGATCTGCTCGCGCTCGACAACGTGCTCATGTCGCACGGGCGCGCGCCGTTCAAGGGCAAGCGCCGCGTGCTCGTCGCCATGACGGGCTGAAGGCGGCGACGCTCACGCAAAGGGCTCGCGCCCGAGCCGCAAGAAACTCACACAAGCAAAGGACATCACCATCATGACGCTGGCCGTGCCACCGCTTTTCGATTTCTCGTCCTTCGACGGGCAGAGCGAGCACTATCTCTCGCTCATCAAACAGTTCGCCGCTGCCACGCCGTTTCGCAGCGCGACGGTGGACGAACTCGTGCTCGACGGCGATTATCATCGCCGGCCGCTTCGACCCGAGGACTTCGAATTCCTCAAGTTCAGAAAGCCCGTGCGCAGCCACAACGTGAGCCGCCTGCCGGCGCTCGCATCGAACCGCACGCTGATTTCGATCTACGAGCTCGATGTCGCGCGCCTGCCGAAGACGCCGGACGCCGGCGAGTGGGCGCGCTACATCGATTTCTATCGCGACGACACGCGCGCGCTCGGCGCGCAGATCGCGCCGTTCCTCGAAGCCTATGCGTTCGAGCATCTCGCGCTCGACGTCGATGCCGCAGAAAGCGTCGATGCGGGGGCGGCGCGTCTCGCGCGCATCGTCGATGACGAAAGCGCCTTCTGGGAAGCGAGCTTCGCGCGCCTCATGCGCAACGAATATCTTGAAGAGGGCTTGCGCTTCATCATGGTTCAGCGCTGGTCGCTCGCGGTGTCGAAGCGCCGCGCGCTCGCGCGTGCGAACGCGAGCGGGCTCATGGACTTCGTGCCCGCCGATGCCCGCCCGGCGCTCGATGGCGACCTGCCCGACGACGCCTTGCTTGCGCGCATCGCGGGTTTCGTCGGTCTCACGCGCGAGCAGCACGCGTACTGGCAGTTCTATCTGCCGACGAGCCTCGCCAAGTGCAATCTGCTC
>NZ_FCOE02000055.1 GCF_001544915.2 Caballeronia pedi
CAATTCGTGCTCGGGCTCGCCATCCTTTCTTGCGCATTTGCGGCGCTGTTGAAGTATCTGCCGGATGGTCACGTACCGTGGCGCGATGCGCTCGTCGGCGGTGCCATTTCCGCGGTGCTCTTCTCCGTCGGCAAAAAGCTCTTCGCGTTGTATCTCACGCATGCCGGGACCGCGAATGCATTCGGCGCAGCCGGCTCGCTCGCCGTGCTGCTGATGTGGCTGTATTTTGCCGCCGCCGTGATGCTGCTCGGCGCCGAAGCCGCTGCGACAAGAGTCGAGGCGCGTGAAGGAGAAGTGCGAGATGGCAAGGCGCGAGATGGCGAAGCCCGAACTTCGCGCGAAGAGCACACCCTTCGTGCCGCGCCGCAGAACGTGCCTGCGAATGCGATCGTGTCCGCTCCTGCGGCGCAACCCGACTACCGCGTCGCACCGAGCGGGTCATCGGCGATCGCAAGGGTGCTCGATGTGGTGAAGGCAAATCCGAGCCGGTTCGCAATCGCGGCAGCGGGCGCGAGCCTCTTCGTCTTCACGAAGATCGCACATCGCCATTACATAGATCGACGGTCCTGAGCGCCTTCTCCGGGCGGCCATGCCGGGAGGCCGCTGCGTCGAAGCATCGCTGTCATGTTGCGGCGCGACCGTTGCTGCGACCGCGATCAGCATCGTTGACGCCGGGAGCGGAGAGTCGGATCGCTCAAACAGGATGAGGCTCTGGTTAGCAAGGAGCCACGATGCGCCTGGATCAGACGACGCGTGAAATGTGAATCCGCGGTGGGCAATCGTAGGCGAGATCGCTTCGTACTCGCCGCCGAGGGTTCACACCAGAATATTCTGGCATCCCGAAGATGCACCGGACGGACCTGAAGCGCGCTCAGAAGTTTTCTTCCTGTGGGGCTGGGCCACGCGTCAGCGCGCACGGATGCGCAAGTTTGACCGGCCGCCCGCTGCGCGCCGATTCGTAGATCGCGTCGATGATACGTTGATCCTGCAAGCCTTCCTCGCCGGGGGTATGCGGCATGATGTCATCTTGCACACAGAGGGACATGTGATCGATCTCGCGAGCGAACTGATTCTGCGGATCTGTTTGCACCTCGATCGTCGCGCTCTTGCCATCCACCAGCGTGCCGTGGCGCATGCGCAATCCGTTGTAGCCGAACGCCGGGTCCATCTCGGCCCAGCCTTCGGCGCCTTGGAGCCGGAAGAAGCGCGACTCGTGGCTCGCGTAGCTCGACATGCACGTCGCCGTGAGTCCGCTCGGAAAGCGCAAGATGAAATGCACGGACGCTTCTACCTCGACGAAGCGCGGATCGCCTTCCGGCCGATGCACCGTAGCGATGACTTCCTGAGGTTCCTCTCCCGAAAGGAAACGCGCCGCGTTGAGGCAATAGAGTCCGATGTCGGGCATGGCGCCGCCACCCGCGAGCGCCTTCTTAAGGCGCCACTGCGCCGGATCACCGACATTCTGCGAATTCCCCGCGATGAACTCGCGTAAGGGCCCAAGATATCTCTCGTTCACCATTTTCATGATCATGCGATCCATTGGCTCGTATTGACTGCGATACCCGATCTTGAGCTTGCGGTTGGCGCACTTCATCGCATCGACCATCGCCTGGCAATCGGAGGCATTGTTGGCCATCGGCTTTTCGCAGAGCACGTGCTTGCCGAGCTTCGCGGCGCGTAGCGTGAATTCCTTAAGCAAGCCGTTGGGCAACACGATATACACGACCTGCACGCGCGGATTGTCGGCGAGGCGCTCGAAGCTTTGATAGTCGTGGACGTCCGCTTCCGGCACGCCGTACTGACGCGCGACGCGCAGCGCCTTGCCGCGATCGCCCGAGACCAGCGCGGCCACGTTCGAATACTGCACAGCGCGAGGGCGGGCAGGATCTGGTTCAGCGACAGCCGCCCAAGTCCGACGATCGTGTAGCCTACGCGGTCATCGGGTGGCAGACTGGCGTCCGGTGTTTCTTCCTTCTGCTCGGTGTTGGGATCCTGAATCAGCGGGAGTTTGATCTGATTGCTATCGGCGCCGGAAGGGGCTGCGGCCCACGCGCCTCCCGTCGAACCGGCGGCAATCGCGACCGCGATGCCCCGCAGCAGAAAGGAGCGCCGCCCAGTTTCGGCAGGCGCGGGATCGACCTCGGGTTCGGCGGGCGGAATGCGGTGCGGAAGGGTGGGGTCGCTTCGGGCGGGCATGGGAAGCTCCGGTGAGAGGGACTGAGCGCGCCTGCCACCTCGGCTGAATGCCGGTCGGCGTCATGCACTGCGAGGATCTCAGCATCGACCATGCCTCCGATTATTCGACTGCGAAGAAAGGAGGCAGAAGTCAGCGACATGCGTGCTCGAAGGGTGCGCATCGAAGCGTGGTTCGGTCGACGGAACGGTGCTTGCTAAGCTTCGTGCACAGGCGCATGCATCGGACCTTGACGTCAAGAGCACCGTATGCATGGCGTGGCTGGAACATGATCAGCAACTCATTGACGGTACAGTCAGATGCTCTTCCTTTTCATTGACGATGACGAGAACATAACGAACGCGTTCGCGGAGCTTGCGGCATCGCTCGGGCATCGCGCGGAGGTTGCCCACTCGGGTGGCGAAGCGTTGCGGATGGCGGGCCGGACCCGGTACGACACCGTCTTCATGGACATCGGGCTAAGCGACATCGACGGACGCACGCTTTGCGACTACATACGCGCCGTCGGCCCGTCGCGCGAAGCGTGCATCGTCGCGGTCACCGGGTTGCCGGATTTCGATGTGACGACTTCGCATCAATTCGACGGCTATCTGCGAAAGCCCGTTACCGCGCTCGATCTGAAGGGCGTGTTCGGGCGTTGTTGAGTCCGTCCCCCGGCGGGATCGACTGGCTTGCCCACATGGTCGTCAAATCCGGCATCCTTTGCCTTTTGCTGATCTTCTTGTTTGACGTGCCCGCTAAGCGCCACGGCTGGGATGTGGATGCCCTCCCGTCGCAACGCTCATAGCACGTCAAACCCAGCGTGGGCCGGCAGGGTCAGGTCTGAAACGATCACATCGGGTGGGTCTCGGATGATCGCCTTGCGGGCTTCTTCGGCTGACGTTGCGGTTTGCACGCGTACGCTTTCGAGTTGCAGGGTGAGGGCCAGAGCCTCCAGCGTATCGGCATCGTCTTCGATGAGAAGAACGGTTTTCCCTTTTATCGATGAGGTGCTAAGCACCTCTCCTTGTGATGGCGTGGCGGACACAGGCTGGCCCACAGTCGGCAAGACCACCGTAAATGTCGCGCCTTGTCCCGATCCGCTGCTCTGAGCCGATATGTCGCCGCCGTATATTACGACGATGCTCCGCGCGATGGCGACGCCTAGACCTAACCCGACATGGCTTCGCGTGATCGAATCTTCGACCTGAACGAACGGCTCGAAGATCGCCTCCAGCTGGTCGGCTGGAATGCCGGCACCTGAGTCCGCAATGCTGATGCGCACGTTGCACGTTATTTCCGGCGCTGATGAGTGACGGCAGAATTCTTCCGCCCGGCTCGGTATGTTTCATCGCGTTGTTCGGCAGGTTTGTCCCCTGCCTCTCGGTAGGCTCCGTTGGAACATCGATGCAAGACGCACTAGTTGATAATCCGTCTTGTTTCTACGTTTGCGGTCGTCAAGAAATGGGCGCGATGGCAAACTCGGCCGTGGGGGTGATCGTGGGATTCTGTGATCCAAGCGGTCTCCGCCGATTGTTGAACAACCGACTTCACGCGTCCCCTTGAAAAAGAACTCACCCGCTAGATGTGCCTGTGCATACCCGAGGACGCATGGTTAAAGGCACACCTAATTCACGACGGTCACGTTCAGGCTTGTTGCACTGTCCGCCTGTACGGCGATCGCCGCCACGGTCCCTTGTTGTTCCGGGTCGCCATCGCACCATGTGCGAAAAGCGTCTCCACAAGTTTCGCTGCTGCAAGCGTGCATCTGCAATCTCGAACCACGACCATTAAGCGGTCGCCCGTCATCCGGGGTGCCGGCGTGATCGGACGACCAACCACTCTCGCTTCAATACAGCGACTTCCTAGATGTTCACCATGTGCTGCATACTCCGCCTGTTCGAAGCTATGACCGGCTGCGACGGCTCCGTCAACTTCGTCTTGATGGATCATCGGGGCATCGGATTCGAGTAGGTGGACCCGGTCTGGGCTAATGCCGGCTTCCTGACTGCTCGAAAAGCATCGTGTGCGTCGCGCGAACAATGAAACACCGCCACGACATCAGCCAGCATGCGTCTGTCGTTCCGCTCGGCGCGAGGGGATACGGTTTGGAGATCTCTAGGCCCAAGATCCGAAACACACGCGCTGTCCGGTACGGGTTCGGGCCTTGGTGAAGGCGGAAGCGCATCCTGCGAATGACTGGCTTGCGCTCGGGGATCGGTCGTCTTGTCTTCCATGCGATGTTCCCGATTCGTGACTTGACCGCCTTCCTGTCAGCAAGCCCAGTTCCTCCTTGGCGCCGATTTCCCGAAGTCGACCTCCGTTGGATGACGAACGAGCAAATTCACGTGAACCGCAGGCGGCCCGTCCTTAATCTGAATCGTTATCAATTAGACCGACGAGCACGTTTCGTTGCGCGGTTCAGGGGCGCAATCCCTCTCACAGCAACTTCTCTTCCGCCGCTTACTGGCTCCTGGCAATTGGGCGAAGCCGGCTCGCGCGGTGCCTTGAAAAGATCAGAAGTTCGGGCGTGTCCTCCTCCGACGCAGAAGGGCAGATAGATGAGGTTCTCTTGGTCGCTGCCGCGGTATGCACTAGCCGGTGCAGTCGGCGCAGTCGGCGCGACCGTGACGGGGACGGGAACACATGGGGCCGTCCACCTTTCCACAACCGTTTCGATCGGATACATCCAGAGGGGCTAAAGTGCCCAGCGCAAATTGATTGAAGAATCGAATCATTTCGCTCGTTGCATGCGGACCGCGAGAGTCGGTATAGGTACCGCGTGAGTTCCCTCCTGACCAGGCGTGACCTAGTCCGTGGACAAGCCACTGCTCGCCGACGGGGGAGCCATTTTCATCATGAAAGACGTGGCACGTGTACGCGTAGGCGTTCTCCGTTTCGGCCGCGTAAGTCGAAGAAGCCTCAGGCGCCGCGCCACAGTCGCCACTCATCAGTGCGCGCATCGCAACAATTTGATCGCTGTTACGCGGATGCACAGTTTCATCCGCATCGCCGTGGAAGACGATAAGCGGTACGGCGCGAAGTCGAAAATCATCAGCCGAATGTGCGGGCAGGCGAATCTTGCCCATCCCATCATTCATCGCGCAGAGCGCCGAGAACGCCTCATCTGCGACGCCGAAGGATACGCCCGAGTGTACCGCTGCTGCCGCGTACAGATCTGGATGGGTGACTGCGAGATTGACCGCCATGGCGTAACCAGCCGACATGCCTGCCACGTAAATCCGAGTACAGTCGACGTTGTACGCCGCAACGACCTCTCGAGTGAGAGCCGCGATCATCGCGGTTTCCCCGGACTCGCGCGCCTGGTCGCTGGCCCGGAACCAGTGCCAACATCTGAGCAGATTGGTGCTCTCCGACTGCTCCGGATAGGCAACGATAAAGCCACATGCCTCTGCGGCCTCGTTCATTTCTGTGCCGGCCGCGAGGTCGTCGGGATCTTGCTGCGCGCCGTGCAGCATCACGATCATCGGCAGCGGTTGGCGATGACGGACACTCGGGATGTAGAGCTTGAACCGGTGAGTTTGGCCGCGGTGTACGAAGCGATTGCTCAACCATTGCGGACTGTTCTTGGCCGGCGGTGAGCGTGGTTCGAGAGACGGCGCAACCAAAGGGCTTGACCGCGCCAGCGGCGCAGCTTCCGCGATCGCAGCGATTGAGGTTGGGGAAGGGTCCGGTTTTTCGCTTGGAGCCGCCGTGTGGGGTTCCACGAAGAACTGCGCCGCGAAGCCCAGATGTCCAAAGCTGAACAGCGAAAAGAGCGCGGCCTGTGCCGATGCAAGCGGATCAAAGTTATTCATTTCGTTTCTCGAGGGTCAATCAGCGTGCGCTTGGGTCCGCGCTGGGCCACGACTGGCGATCACCGGCCGTATCAGGCGCACCGCATTCGTCGTTCCCGGTGTCGCAAAAGTATCTAGATTAATTTAGGAAAACGAATGGAATGGCCTATGACGTATGCTTGGAGCATTTTCTCCCAACATGATCTTGTGCGGCGCCATTGTGCATGAGCCGCATGCTTCCGGCTCGCCTTCACGCGTGCTCTTCGTATCAGGCCGAACTCTTGGCTGGCGTGCGCGTGGTCTTTGGGACGTCGCCGGCCGCAACCGGCATGCTAGTCCGTCAGTCGTAAGGGGGACGCGTACTTGCCCGGAGACGAGTCATCGAAAGCCGGGAGATGATAGAGGAGAGGAATTTCGTGAGCCGTACGGCACCACCGGATGGAGAACATGCCGGCTCCTCGTGTCAGGGAGGTAGTCCCCTGGCGATGCTCGACGGAGTCTCCACCATCGGCTGGCGCACTATACGTGAGTAGGCGTGCCCGGCGAGCATTACAAAAGAGGATGCCTACAAAAGCTTAGACGCCGCCTTTAGGCGACGCCTCTGTTCCTTCTTGAGCAGCCGAAGTGCTGCATCAATGCTCGCCCCCTCAGGCAGCGCCCCTCGATTTGCAATAAGGAGGTCCCGGCTGGCGACGACGTCGTTCAATCCGCCGAAGCGCTTCTGCAGTTGCTTTAGCTCCTTCAGACTCTTGCGCTGCCGCTTCTGCAAAAGCGGTTCGAAGAACTCGATAAGGTAGCGGACCTTCTTTCCTGCTTTGCGGACATTGTGATACGAGTTGTAGTCCGAGCTCCCTACTTTCGAAGCAAGCTGCATACGCTTCTCGAGTTGCTTTTGCGCGGCTGAAACCCGCTTCCGCGCGAACTTGCCCAAGGGCGTGCGTTCAGATGAGGTATTCAACTCACGATTTGCTTCGCGAATGGCGTCGCGCAGCAGTTTGCGCAGGTCCGTGTTCATCAGCGTCTGTCGACTCTTGTCAGCGGTGTTATCTCTATTTTGTTTGATTGCACTCAATAGTTTTTCATCGCTCTTTTCCTCGACCAGACCAATCAAGATGTCCCAATCGCGTGTGTTTCCGGCCGCGTTCGCGAGAAACTTCAAGAGTGCACGCTGTTCGTTGTCGAACCTCTTGTCAAGTATCGGTCGGTATGCCCACAACAAAGTTCGAAGCCGGCGCAATGCCACGCGTAACTTGTGTAGTTTCTTGGCATCGGCAGTGTCTCTGAGAGCCGAGGCTTCCTCGATGGCTTCGCTCACCAGCGGTCCAGCATAAGTTGCGAAGTTCGCTTCTGCGACTGCTTCGCGTTGCACGGCAGGGTTAGTATCGTCGGTCGTCACGTCAGCGCTCCATATCTCTGTAGTCTCAACCATTAGGCAAGATGCCTACCTTTGAAACGGTGTCGCTTTCCATAAACCGGGGTGCTCGTCGCGCGCTTTTGAGCGATGCCGCACTACTTGGCTGCGCCTGTCACTCGCCATACCGTGTTGCCGACATCATCGGCAATCAGGAGGCTGCCTTGGCGATCCTGAGTCACGCCCACAGGCGCGCCGTACAGTTCCTTCTGATCGGCCGATGTGAACCCCGTGATGACATCCTTCGGCGCGCCGACCGGTTTGCCGTTGTCGAACGCGACGTAAGCGACCGCATAGCCGCTCAGTGGTGAACGGTCCCAACTGCCGTGCTCGCCGATAAACGCGCCGCCGCGATACTGCGCAGGCAGGCTGTCGCCGGTATAGAAGGTCAGCCCGAGCGGCGCGACGTGTGAGCCTATGGCGAAGTCGGGCGCGATCGCTTTGGCGACGAGGTCGGGACGCTGCGGCTGTGCGCGCGGATCGACATGCTGGCCGTAATAGCTGTACGGCCATCCGTAGAAGGCGTTCTCCTTCACGGAAGTCAGATAGTCGGGCACGAGGTCCGCGCCGATTTCGTCCCGCTCGTTCGCGACGGCCCACAACTGGCCGGTCTTCGGTTCCCATTGCAGTCCGGTTGGATTACGAATGCCCGCCGCGTAGATGCGGCTCGCGCCTGTCGCGGTATCGACTTCGAGCACGTCCGCGCGCCGGTACTCGACGTCCAAGCCATTCTCGCCGACATTGCTATTCGAGCCGACGCCCACATAGAGCTTCTTGCCGTCACGACTCGCCAGCAGCGCTTTGGTCCAGTGATGGTTGACCGTGTCCGGAAGATCGGCAAGTTCGACGCCGCGCTCGCTGATGCTTGTTTCACCCGTCTTATAGGGAAACTTCAGGATCGCGTCGGTATCGGCGACATAGAGCGTGTCGCCGATAAGCTGCATGCCGAATGGGGAATGTAAATGGTCGATGAACACATGCCGCTCCCATTCGCCGCTTCCGGCCGCCGGCTTTCTCAGCAGCGTGATGCGATTCGCGCCTTTCGCCTTCTTTCCGGACTTGCTCTCGATCAGGCCGGCGATGAGCTGCTTCGGTGTGGTCACGGCCTCTTCGTCCGGGCTATTGGATTCGGCCACGAGCACATCGCCATTCGGAAGCGCGTAGACCTGCCGCGGATGCACGAGTCCCGACGCGATCATCTCGATCGTCAGACCGTCGGGGACCTTGGGCGTGGCGCCGTTCCTCCACCCCACATATTTCGGCACCTTCATCGGTGGCGCGAAGAAGTTGCGCGCGTCCGGCATCGGTGGGTTGGCTCCCGCCTGATGCGCCGCGTCGTACTGTGCATGTTCGTTGCAGCCGCTCATCAGCCCCGAAACGGCGACGACGAGCGCGCCTGCCGTGGTGAACTTATTCATGAGCCGCCTCCGCGAGATCGAGCCGGTCCATCGCCATGGCGATATGCGCGATGCTCAGCAGCGCGACAGTGACAACGGAGAGAACGACGTTTTCCGGCACCATCGCATAGGCATCACGGCTGTGCACGAGCGCGTTGGCGATCGCCGCGATGATCGCGACCAGATTGAGCCAGAAGTCCATCTTCCCGATGCAGGACACGGCGCGCCGGCGCTGGATCCACACGTGACCGAGGTTGAGCAGCCGCGGAATGATCGCGATGATCAGACCTGCCGTGACCAGCCAGGCGGCGCCCTTGCCCCAGAACACGTTGCGCGTCGTCATATACGTGACGTCGAAGATCAACGTGCCGACAAACAGTCCATATGGGATTGGATTCAGCAGTTCGAAGATGGCCGGAGCGAACCTTGATGGGTGTCTAACGACGGCGGGCCTGGCTGACATGATTTGCCTTCTAAGAGTCATAACCGATGCGGTCCTTTTGCATTGTCCATACCTGTTTCTTTCGCTTTGCCCGCTTGCTATATGTCGATGCGCCCCTGCGGCTCGTGCATGGGGCACCCATTATGTTCGCCACGAAATCGCGACGACATCTCGTATGAGAGTTTGCGTGTTCGCATTACACCCCCGAGTGGGCGGTGCGCCACTACGCCATGCCACGGACTAAAGGCCATGCCGTCGTCGATGCGCTCTTCCCGCGTCGCGTCCCACGACGATTGCGGCGACACCCGAATGCGCGCGACGGTTACGTACGGGCTCTCGTCTTCCGGCCATTGCATTGAGGCGTCCTCCACCGGCATTTTGTCGATGTCGGTCGCCAACTGCACGCGGACTTCCCACTCCGCGCCGTTGCTGGCAAAGAAATCGCTGACCAGGGTGCGTAGTCCATCCGGGTTATTATCGAGATCCACCGGCGCATCGGTAAGGGCCGTCAGTTCAGGCGACACCGGCGCTACGCTTAGCTTGCCAAAGTAATGCCCGTAGAGAAGGGGCACTGCTGTATAGAACGTTTCGCCAAGGATGTGGGTCTGCGGATGACCACCCAGGCTTATCAATGTCGCGCTTTCGCCGCCGAGCTTTTCAATTGCGGCTTCGGTGACGCGCAGCACCGCCGAAAGCGCTTTTTTCGCGCCCGGAGCCTTGTCGGTCGTCTTCGCTAGCAGTTTGAGGTTGTTTAGAAATTTCTTCGGCGTCGCCGCCGTGAAGGCCGGCGCGTTGATCATCACCAGGTCCTGCGTACGGTCGCCCTCGCTTCCTGGTAGCCGCTCACCGTCCACGCCAATCACTTTGATCGCGAGCCCGCGTGGCGTGGAGACCTTATCGTCGAGCACGTCGCCAGGATTGGTCGACAGACGCAGCACCACTGGAAACGTTGCCGCATGAGCGAAAATGCCTTGCGCCAGTTCTGGCGGCAGGTTGTCCAACACGGAGAGGTCACCGGTCAGAAGGCCGTGACTCTTCGCATGCACACTGCGCAGCGCGTGACCCGAATCAGCATAAGTCGTCTCGACAATGCTGCGCATGGCGGCTGCAAGCTCCTGTGCAGTTTCGTTTTCGTCGTCGGGTATCTGTTCGTAAGCGGGATCGAAGGGCAGGGCGTGCGTGGTCATGCAGACTCCGTATGCGGGGTTGTGCATCAACTAGCGCAACAGTTGTTCCAGCGAGGTAATGCGCCCGGTTGGCTCGACGGTACACAAATTGCTCCACGCTTCGCCATATCTGCAGTACGACTTGACCTCCCGCCGCAGATCTGTCGCTCGCCGTTGCGAACACTATGACTTCCATTTTCGAAGCAAGCTTCAACAGCGCGGCGCAAGGGAGTTGCTTGCTGTCGCCAAACTAGGACGCGACCGTGCTCGCGGCGAATGACGCGTTTCTCCACATGTCGAAGGTGCAGCGCGGAGAAATTGTGGGACGAAGTCTCTCCGAGATCCTTCCGCATAAAGAAAGCGATTGCCGCGCTGCTGAAGCGGACGTCCTGCGACGGTCAATCTCGCGCGCAATCGCATCCGGCAAGCCAGACAGCGTCTTGCTTCGACGTCATCCGCTCTCGGCCCATGCGGCGGAGGAAAGCCAGTACGACGACGCGCGCAATTTGAGCGTCGTCAATACACCTGTCTTCGACGCCCACGGCGTGCTGACCTGTATTGCGCATACCGTGTCCTATGTCGCGACTGCTCATCTTAATCAGAGAGAGTTGTTAGCCAACGAAGCGCGCTACCGGGAGCCTGTTCGAGGCGATCAACCAGGGGTTTTGCATTATCGAGGTCTTGTTCGACGCGTCTGGTGAACCCGTCGATTATCGATTCCTTCAGGTCAACACTGCGTTCGAAGCTCAGACTGGCCTCACCGATGCGACAGGACGGCGCATGCTCGACATGGTGCCGGGTCATGATCGACACTGGTTCGAGATTTACGGAACTGTCGCCAGAACAGGAAAAGCCAGGCATTTCCAGAATGAGGCGGTGGCGCTCGGTCGTTATTTCGACGTGCATGCCTTTCGACCCAACCCGTCTGCACCCAACGAGGTCGCGGTCCTGTTCTCCGACATCACCGAAAAGCGAGCGTCCGAGGTGCGCCTACAAAAAAGCGAGCGAAGCGCGCAAGCCGCCGCACGCGAGGCGTGGGCCGCCACGCGACGCCTTGATGCCGTATTGGAGACAGCTCCAATCGGAATCGCCGTCACCGATCATAGCGGCGTCATTCAACGTGTGAATCGATGTTTCACACAGATTTGGGGTGAAAATCATCCTCGTCCAACTGAGATTAGCGACTTCAGTTTGTGGAAAGCGCGCTGGGCCGACCATTCCGAGAAGCACGGTCAAGTGATCAAGGCTGATGAATGGACGACTGCGCGCGTGTTACGTGGCGAGGAAGCCGCGACGGATCTCGTGACGATCGAGAGCTTCGACGCGCCGCCCATTTACCGCACGGTGTTGAGCACCGGTGCGCGGATCGAGAGCGAATCCGGTGAGATTGTCGGCGCTGTGGTGGCGCAACTGGATATCACCGAGCGAATCCACGCGGAAGAGGAACTGCGACTCGCCGACAAACGCAAGGACGAGTTTCTCGCGATGCTATCTCATGAATTGCGTAATCCCCTCGCACCGATCGCATCCGCAGCAGAGTTGATGCGAGCAAGCCCCAACGATGAAAGCCGCGTCAGCAAGGCGACCGCGATCATCGCCCGCCAGGTCAAGCACATCACGGGGTTGATCGACGATCTTCTGGACGTCTCTCGCGTGACCCAGGGACTCATCAAGCTCAGCCCGGAAGTCGTGGACGTGAATCGGGTTGCTGCAGATGCCGTCGAGCAGGTCCGGCCGCTTATCGAGCACAAGCATCATCGATTGTCGCTGCGTACTCCAAACAGTGCTGCGCTGGTCCGGGTGGACCCCAAGCGTCTGACGCAGGTCTTCGTCAACTTGCTCAACAACGCAGCACGATACACCCCCGAGCAAGGAACAATTGAGTTCTCGGTTGCCGTCGACGGACCGCAAGTCCGGGTCACCGTCTCCGACAACGGGATCGGCATGACACCCGATGTAACAGCGCGTGCCTTCGAGCTTTTCTCTCAGGCAGAGCGTAGCGCCGACCGATCGCAAGGAGGGCTCGGCATCGGCCTCGCCCTGGTTGGAAGTCTGATCGCTTTGCACGGAGGCACAGTCAGAGCTTTCAGCGCGGGCCCGGGCCAGGGAAGCAAGTTCGTCGTCTGCTTGCCTCACGTCGAAATGACCGGAGCGGTCCTCGACGAACAAGTCGATAGCGGATCTCACGGGTCGCCGTCGCTGTCTCAGTTGCGCGTACTGATCGTCGACGACAATGCGGATGCGGCGGAGACGCTTGGCATGCTGATGCAGACGATGGGAACCGAGGTTCGGACCGCTGCGAATGCGAACGCGGCTCTGGCGCTCACAGAACGATGGCGGCCAGACGTTTGCCTGCTGGATATTGGCTTGCCGGACATTGATGGGTATCGGTTGGCCAGAATGATGAGAGCACGACCCGATCTAGCAGGGACGGTTCTCGTTGCTGTGACGGGATACGGCTTGCAAAAGGACAGAGAGGAGGCGCTCGAAGCCGGCTTCGATCATCATTTCGTCAAACCGCTTGATATCAGCAAGCTGTTCTCTTTGGTCGGGACCATCGCTTCGTCCCAGTCTGACCAATTGCCGCTTCGACCCTGAGACTCATGCGAGACTGACAATCCAGATCGGTGACAAGGTTGGCGGCCCTGAGAATGAATCTCAGTAAATTTTCGGTAGCCTTTAGCCGAGGTTAGTGTTTTGAGGCTTCGGCCTCATAGAATGGGTTGATAGGCGACTGCAATTTCTGGCGCGCTCGGCGATAGCGGATGCGATTGCCGTCGAGAGCGGCTGGCGAGTTCATCCCTCCAACTACTTCGCGCGACAGACTTGCCTGCGAAGTACCGTCCGTAAATTAATGCGGCGCCGTGTAGCAACGCTCAGCCGGAGTGTGCGTTTCCGCATGTCCCCCACAGTTTGGAGCGTGGCCTTCTCGTCGTTCGCATTCGGATCAACGCCTCCGTACCACGCAGCGCCCCCGATTGTGAATGCTTTCGCAATCGACAGAGATCAATCGAGCCGCCGTGGCGCGGCTCAGATGATTGGCTTTCCGCCTGTCACGGCGATGGTCGCGCCCGATATGTAGCTCGCTTCGTCAGTTGCCAGCATCACGTACGCCGCGGCCAGTTCGGCCGGCTGGCCGGGACGCTTCATCGGCGTTTGGTTGCCGAAGTTCTCGACGCTCGAAGGCGGCATCGTCGATGGAATGAGCGGCGTCCATATCGGCCCCGGCGCCACGCAGTTCGCACGGATACCGCGCTCGGCCAACAATTGTGCCAGTCCGCCCGTGAAGTTCTGGATCGCGCCCTTCGTGCTGGCATAGGCGATCAGACCGGGATTCGGCGCATCGGCGTTGACGGACGTCGTGTTGATGATCGTGCCGCCCGATCGCATATGCGCGAGTGCCGCCTTGGTAATGCGGAACATGGCGCCGATGTTGGTCGAATAGGTCTTGTCCCATTCGTCGTCGCTGATATCTTCGAGCTTGTCGTAGGTGGCCTGATAGGCGGCGTTGTTCACCAGCACGTCGATACGCCCGAAAGCCTCGGCTGTCTTTGCGACGAGGGCTTTGCAATGCTCGCGATCGGTAATGTCGCCGGGCAGCAGCAGCGCACGCCTCCCGGCCTGCTCGACCCAGCGCCCGGTGTCGCGGGCGTCGTCGTGCTCGTCGAGGTACGCGATGGCGACGTCCGCCCCCTCGCGCGCGAATGCGATCGCGACCGCCCGGCCGATGCCGCTGTCCCCACCGGTGATCAGCGCAACCTTGCCCGCTAGCCGGTTGCTGCCCTGATAGCTCGATTCGCCGTGATCGGGCGGCGGGTCCATCGGCGCGGTGAGTCCGGGGCGGCGATCCTGCTGTTGGTGCGGCATGGGCGGGCGAGGATATTCAGAGGCGGTCATGGCGTTGCTCCTTGTTGCGGGGTTTGCGCCCTATGCGGCGGTTTTCAGCACGACCTTGGTCCAGCCGTCCCGGCGTTCATCGAAGTTCTTGTAGCCTTCAGGCGCCTGCTCCAGCGGCAGTTCGTGAGAGATGATCTGTGAGGGCTTCACCTTGTCCGCAGCGATGAGATCGCGCAACTTGCGGTTATAGGCTTTCACGTTGGCCTGGCCGGTGGCCATGTGCTGCCCCTTCATCCAGAACGAGCCGAAATCGAAGGCGATCTGTCCTTTCTTCATCAGTTCGTCGGGCGAGCCGGGATCTTCGGCGATGAACACGCCCACCACGCCGATGCCGCCAGTCGCACGCACCGATTTCACGAGATTGTTCATCGTGAGGTTCGGCACTTCGTGGCCCTGGCAAGAGCACTGATAGCCGACGCATTCACAGCCGCGGTCGGCTCCTTCGCCGCCCGTCAGTTCGAGCACGCGGTCGACCGCACCGCCGTCGGTGTCGTTGATCGGTATCGCGCCGAGTTGTTCCGCGAGCTTGAGACGATCGGGATGCGAATCGACAACCATCACTTTCGATGCGCCTTTGAGATTCGCGGACATTGCTGCCATCAAACCGACGGGCCCGGCGCCGTAGATCACGACGCTGTCGCCCGCCTCGACGCCCGCGAGCACGGTCGCGTGATAACCGGTCGGAAAGATGTCAGAGAGCATCACATAGTCATTCTCTTTCTCCTGCGCATCGGGCGGAAGCAGAAGGCAATTGAAGTCGGCGAAGGGCACCCGCAGAAATTCGGCCTGGCCGCCGCTGTATGGGCCCATGCCCGCGAATCCGTACGCTGCACCCGCCATGCCGGGGTTCGCCGTCAGGCAGAAACCGGTCAGGCCCTTCTCGCAGTTCTTGCAGAATCCGCAGCCGATGTTGAACGGCAGGCACACGCGGTCGCCCACTTTCACGTGGACGACGCCTAGGCCGGCTTCCACGACCACGCCGAGATTTTCGTGACCGAGGATGCGGCCTGTTTCCATATTCGTGCGTCCCTCATACATGTGTAGGTCGGAACCGCAGATGTTCGTCGTCGTGATCCTTACAACCACATCAGTAGGCTGCTCGACCCGCGCGTCAGGCATTTCCTTCACGACGACGTTGCGCGGTCCTTCGTAGACGAGTGCTTTCATGGGTGCCCCAGAATGATTGAAACAGACGACCGCACCATGCGGCCACGAACGGTTTCAAGCATCGTGTGTTCCCGGCGGCATACGAATAATTACGTCGCTCCGCTACGGCGCATTTCATTGCGCCCATGCCGAGCGGACGAACGTCAGCGCGCGAGCTTCGTCGGTGAACGCCGATATTTTCTTTGGTGATGACGCTTGCCCAGAACACCGAGCCGTCCTTTTGCCTTCGTCACCCTTCGTGACCCGTCGCGGCGCCTGAATTTAGGCTCTTCCCGCGCCGGCCCTCCTTGTACCAGAGGCAGAAGTACGCGCGGCATGTTTTGAAAAAAGGAGCCTTGACGCAAACGGGAGCGCAGTAAGCAGGCGCACAAGCTAACGGGTTCGATGGAATCATCGCTAAAGGATGCTGTGCCTGGTTCAAATCTTTAAAGTTCCGGATGAGCCAGATCACCGCGGACGATGGCTTCGCCTTGTTCCTGAGACCCTCGGACCGCCTCATCCGCCGAACTATATGGGCCGATTTCCGACGATCCTTCGAATGGGTAAAGCAGTCGACTATCGGTACGCCGCACTACTTTAAGAGTGCCGACGAACCTTCCCCCGATACTGGGGCGGTAAGAGGCGTACACGGCATAGTCTTCTTCGCGCGAGCCAGGGATAGATAGCACGCCCTTCTTCGCTGGAAAAAGGACGAGCTTCGGGCGGCGACTCGGATGTTGGGACATGCGGGGCTCTCCTACGAACGGTGGGGATTTAACGCCCCAACATGCAGGCACGAAAAGATGTAGCAATGGATGTTCCATGGACGAAATCGAGAGTTTGAGCTGCTGAACGCTTTTGATACCGCTCTCGTGCGATTGCTGCCACGACGATCAGCTCGCCCTTTGCAGATGCAGCAAAACCATGAAAGACTCAGTGTGCGAGGGCAGCGCCGCATGTCGCGCGTGCGCTAAAGCGTCATTGCACGTCGGCACTGATCATGCCACCGAATCCCGATGGGCTTCTTTACCACGTACGAAGAAGGCGGCGCGGACGTACGCCCTTGTCGGGACTCACGAAACGCCGTGTACGCGCGCTCGCGCCCTCGATGGGCGCAGCTGAGACACTTGTCACGAAGGTGCCGACCGCCGATCTCGAGACACTCACGCCTCAGCGTCCCAACGAGGAGAGTTACGGTATCACCTTCGAGAACATCGACAATCTTCTTGAAGAAAAGGAGGCGTTTTATCACGATTCGACGCTTCCACGGCGACGCAGCATAAGCGGTCGCTGCCGATGGAAGTTCCTGCGGATTACGCCGCCCCATAAAGGCGCACAGGGTGAAAATCGCACGTTACTTATAGGCGCACAGGGTGAAAATCGCACGTTACTTATGAATGGTCGAACGAAACGATGCGACATCGTTCGTCGTGACCGCACGAGCGTCGTTGCCCCATGACGCGCGCACATAAGTGAGCACTTGCGCGATCTGCGCATCGGTGAGGCGTCCGGCGAATGGCGGCATCGACTGTCGGGGAGGCCCGTGGATCGTCGCGGGACTGTTGCCGCCTTCGACTATGAGCCTGATCAACGACGTCGTGTCCTCGCTGATGACCGAAGGGTTGCCGGCGAGCACGGGAAAGACATTTTTCACCCCCTTTCCATCGCTGCGATGACACTGCGCGCAGAACCCCGCATATACCGCCGCGCCCTGTTCGGGCGCAACGTCGGGCGCGCGCGTCTTAAGACGTCCCGGCGCTTGCGACGCATCGAAAACGCCGTCCGCCGCGCCGGTAGCGGGCAGTGTCTTCAGATAGACGGCGATCGCGCGCAGGTCGTCATCGGTCAGATACTGCGTGCTGTCCTCGATGGCTTCAACCATGCTGCCGTATGCGACCACGCCCGCGCCGTGGCCTGTCTTAAGAAATGCGGCCACATCTTCCTGTGCGATGCGGCCGAGCCCCGAGCCGGGATCGGCGCGCAGGTTCGGCGCGAACCAGTTGTCGTTGAGGCTGCCAGACAGGAACGTTTTCGATGACTCGTTGTAGCCGCGCTCCTGATAACCGATACCGCGCGGCGTGTGGCACGAGCCGCAATGCCCGAGCGACTGTACGAGATACGCTCCGCGGTTCCAGCTCGCATCGCGATCCGCGTGCGGTTGAAATGGCTGCTTCGGTGCGAAAGCCAAACGCCACAGACGCAACGCCCAGCGCTGGTTGAATGGAAAGGGCACTTTGGTTTCGGGCGGCCGGTGACGCACAGGCGGCACGCCGTGCATCATGAAGGCGTAGAGCGCGTGAAGATCGTCGTCGCTGATTTTCGCAAACGCCGGATACGGCATCGCGGGATACAGTCCCTTCCCACCCGGCGCGACACCCTCGCGCAATGCCTTCGCAAAGTCCTCGTAGCTGTACGTACCGATGCCCGTCTCACGATCCGGCGTGATGTTGCTGCTGACGATGATGCCGAACGGCGATGCCATCTCGAGTCCACCGGCATAAGGCGCGCCGCTCGAAGACGCGGTGTGGCAACCGGCGCAGTCGGCGGCTTTGGCAAGATACGCGCCGCGCGCGACCCGTTCAGGCGATGGCGAGGCGATGCCGTCCGCCATGACGGCGAGCGGCCACAGGAGGAGAACGAGAAGAAGGCGCGATACGTTCATCGTCATTGGTGATACAGGTAGGCGGCGATGTCGCGCGCGTCGATCTCGCTCACACCGAGATCGGGCATCGCGCTCTCCGGGGAAATGCGCTGCGGGAAGCGGATCCACATCTGCAGATTCTCCGGTGTGTTCGGCAGCTTGCCCGCGACATAAGCCCGTTCGCCGATGTCCTGCAGGGTCGGTCCAACCTTGCCGTAGGCGCCCGGCACGCCGTCGATCCGGTGACACGCGCCACAGCCGTAACGCTGGATGGCATCGAGTCCGCGTTGCGGATTGCCGCCGGTGATCACATCCGATGAGGGCGGTTTGGGTTTGCAGGCGCCGAGCACGACGAGCAGCGAAAGCGCGACTGTGAGATGACGCATGGATCATCTCTCGCCGGCCATGCCCGCGCCGACGCGCGGCGGCGGGCGGCGCATCAGCCAGCGTGCGCCGACGAGCAAGCCGCCGATCAGGTAAGCAAGGCCGCCGGGCACCCACATTACCAGGCCGCCGAGTTGCTGGTCCTGCAGCGGATCGAAGCCGAGCGCGCGCGTCGTCTCGATGCACGACGGATACCAGACACCCGGCGCAAGCGTGAGTAGCGCACCGAGCGCGCCGGTGTGGACCATCGTCGTGAAGAGGGAAAGCATCGCGTGTGCGTTCGATGAGCCTTGCACCTCCGATGCGCGACCGAACACCGTCCACCAGAATAGCAATGCGCTCGCGAGAAAGCTCGCATGTTGGAGCGTGTGGATGCCCGGGCGCGCGAGCGCGGCCTCGAAAAAGCGCGGGGCATGCCAGCACCAGAGTGCGGCGGCGTGCAGCGTCCACGCGACGATGGGTAAGGTAACAAGGCGCCACGGCAATCTGATCCAGCGCGCACGCGTCGCCGCGCCGATGCGTGTGCGCGCAGCGGCGGGAAACGCCCAGAGCCACACGGCGAGCGGCCGGCCGATCACGAGCAGCGGCGCCGCGACGAGCATGAAGAGTTCGTGCTGCAGCATGTGCGCGGAGAAGAGCCATTCGCTCAATGCATGCAACGGCGACACGAGCGCGCCGACGAGCACGAGCCAGCCAGCGCCGAATGCGGCGAGCCGGGCGGTGCGTCCTGCGCGGCCTTGCGCGCCGCGCGTGCGCAGTCGCACGTAGCCCGCGACGTAGAGCGCGAGACTCACCGCCAGCACGATGACGATCCACGGATCGAACGTCCATGCGAACGGCGATGCCTCAGTCGTAGCGACGTGGGCTTGCGCATCGGCACAAGCCACGAGCGCGGCGAGCAGCGCGCATTTCAGCAGGCGGACAGTAGCCATTGCGGTATCGAAATCGCGATCACGGAAAGCACCGACAGGGCGCCGACACCGGCCGCCACCGCCGCGATAAAACCAGCGCGCGCCGGACGATCGGCGGCATCGGGCGTCGGCAGGGCGAGCCTGCGTCGCGCGTCGCGCCAGCGCTGCCATGCGAGCAACGTCGCCGCGACGCACACGAGCGCGCTCGCGCCGCTCACGCCGTCGAGCAACGCATGGCCTCCGAGCCGGCACGCGGGCGTCACGAGCGCGTAGTTCAAGCCGAGACATCCGAGAACGATAAACGGGGCGCCGAGCAGCGCAAGCCATGCTTTCATAGCCGCGCTGCCCAATAGATCACGGCGTAGATCGGTAACCAGCTCAGCACGACGAAATACCAATAGAGCGCGTTTTCGCTGACGTCGACGAGCCGCTTGCCTTCGAACGGTCCCGTAAAGAGCAGCACGGCCAGCACGGCGGTATCGACGGTATCGGTGATGAGGTGAGTCGTGTGCAGACCGAGCAGTAGCCAGATGACCGAGCCATATGCGTTCGTGTACCAGCTCACGTTCAGTGATGCGAATTCGAATCCGCGTATCACGAGGAAGATCACCGATGCGGCCAGGCAGACCGTGAGCCAGATCGCCGCTTTTCTCCGGTCGCCAAATTCCGCCGCGTTCTTCGCGAGCTGATTCGGCCACAAGCTGACCAGCAGCACGACCGTGTTGAGCGTGCCCCAGAAAAGGCGCGGCGGCTCGGCGGCCATCGGCCAGGCGGGAGCGCGCGTGCGCAGATAGAAGACCATCATCACCGCAATGGCGAACACCGTGCCTTCGATCAGCATCAGGCCCGCCGTGCTCCACCACATCAGGCTGCGGTGGCTGAAGGCGAAGGTTGGCAACGTGCGCACGTCGAGCACGAGCTGGCCGGTGTCGTTCGCGTCGCGGCGCGTTTCGGCGTTCATGGCCGGCGCTCCCGCGCGACCGCAAGCTGGTTCTCGCCGCGATTCGGCCAGAACCAGCCGATCGTCGCCACGGCGACCGGCAGCGACGACCATACGATTGCCCACGGTGTGTAGATCGAGCCGATAAAGAGAATCGTCGTCGCGACGGCGCTTGCAAACGGCCAGATGGATGGCGTCGGAAACATCGGCCGATGGTCGGGCTGCGCGTCGAGCACGCTCGTCACGAGCACTTCGCGCGCATCGGCAGCGAGCCCTGCGACGAAGGCCGGTTGCGCTGACGGCTCCCACAGCGGATCGCGGCCGTGTATGACCGGAATCGCATCGAAGTTATGCGGCGGCGGTGGGGACGGCACGCTCCATTCCAGCGTGCCCGCGCCCCACGGATCGGCGGCGGCGCGTTCGGCGCTGCGCAGCGTCTTCACGACATTGACGATGAAAAGCAGCACGCTCAGCGCGATCACATAAGCGCCTATTGTCGCGGCGAGATTCATGCCGTCCCAGCCCATTCCGTGCGGATAAGTCCACACGCGCCGCGGCATGCCCTCTAGACCGAGCAGGTGCATCGGGAAGAAAGTGACGTTGAAGCCGATGAAGAAGAGCCAGAACTGCCACTTGCCAAGCCGTTCATCGAGCATGCGTCCCGCGAACTTCGGAAACCAGTAAAAGAACGCGCCGAAGAGCGGAAACACAGCGCCGCCGAGCAGCACGTAGTGCAAATGCGCGACGACGAAGTAGGTGTCGTGAACCTGTAGATCGAGCGGTACCGACGCGACCATGATGCCGGTCATGCCGCCCATCACGAGGATGAAAAAGAACGCGAGGACGAACAGTAGCGGCACGCGCAGATTGAGCTTGCCGGTCCATAGCGTGCCGATCCAGCAGAAGATCTGTATCGCCGATGGAATCGCGATCATCAGACTCGCCGCCGTAAAGAAGCTCTTGCCGAGTTCGGGGATGTTCGTCGCGAACATGTGATGTACCCATAGCCCGAAGGCGAGAAAGGCGGTCGCGATGAGCGACAGCACCATCGCCGGATAGCCGAATATCGGGCGGCGTGCGAAGGTCGGGATGATCGACGAGATGAAGCCGAGCGGCGGAATGAAGATGAGATACACCTCCGGATGGCCGAAGAACCAGAAGAGGTGTTGCCACAGCAATACGTCGCCGCCCTTCGAGGGGTCATAGAAATGCGTGCCGACGAGGCGGTCGAGGATCAGCGCCGTGCTGCAAAGCATGATGGCTGGCATCGCGAAGATCACCATGAACTGCGTGACGAGCGTGGCCCACACGAAGAGCGGCATGCGGTTGAGCGACATGCCGGGCGCGCGCAGCTTGAAGATCGTCGTGATGAGCACCACCGCTTCGAGCAAGCCGGAAAGCTCGGTGAAGGTAATCATCTGCGCCCAGATGTCCGCGCCCTTGTTGGGCGAGTAGTCGGGACCGGACAGTGGCACGTAGCTGAACCAGCCGGCGTTCGGCGCGGTGTTCACGGCGAGCGCGGCGAACAGCAGCACGCCACCAAACAGGAACACCCAATACGCATACGCGTTCATGCGTGGAAAAGCGATGCTGCGCGCGCCGATCATCAAAGGTACGAGGTACGCGGCGACCGCCTGCATCACCGGCACGGCGAAGAGGAACATCATCGTCGTGCCGTGCATCGTGAAGAGTTCGTTGTAAAGATTCGGGCCGATCAGGCGCTGATCCGGACGCGCGAGTTGCGTGCGCATCACAAGCGCGAGAAGGCCTGCGAGCACGAAGAACGCGAACGTGGTCACGATAAAGCGTCGCGCGATCGTCTTGTGATTGACCGCGCTCAACATGCCAATGACGCCGGGCGGATCGCTCCAGGTTTTCGCGAGCGCATCGCGAACTTCGGGCGATGCATGCGGGCCGTCCGTCAGCGGCGCGTCGCTCATTTGAGCGTCTCCATCCAGCCGAGCAGCGCTTGCAGATCGGCAGGTGGCAGGCGCGTCGGCGGCATGACGGTGCCGGGTTTGAGCGTGCGCGGATCGACGATCCATCCGGCGAGATTG
This sequence comes from Caballeronia pedi, assembly GCF_001544915.2. GTDB lineage: Bacteria > Pseudomonadota > Gammaproteobacteria > Burkholderiales > Burkholderiaceae > Caballeronia > Caballeronia pedi. Next base: position 22,363 of record NZ_FCOE02000055.1, read on the forward strand.
CCGCGATTGTTCGCCAGCGTGCCGGCGGCGATGTACTGCCTGCTCGCAATATGCGTGAGATCGGGGCCGATCGTGCCTTGCGCATCGGTGCCGCGCACGGTGTGACAGCGCGCGCAGTCTTGACCCATGAATACATCGCGGCCGCGCATTACTATTTCGTCGGATGGTGCGATGGACGGCTGGCGTTGGCGAGCGGCCCAGTCCTCGTACTGTGCAGGCGGATCGGCGATGACCTGAAACGCCATCAGCGCGTGTTCGTAACCGCAGAATTCGGCGCATTGCCCGCGATACACGCCCGCCTTGTCCGCGCGAAATTCGATGGTCGCATCGCGGCCGGGAATCATGTCCTTCTTGCCATGAAGGTTCGGCACCCAGAACGTGTGGATCACATCGGCGGCTTTCAGCGATACGACTACCGGTCGCCCGACCGGCACGTGCAGTTCGTTGGCGAGTGTGAAGCCGGGCGCGCCGCCATCGTTCGAATAACGCACTTGCCACCACCATTGATAGCCTGTCATCTCGATGCGCAGCGCATTTTCGACGGGCAGGAGCGAGAGCGCGCGGTCGGTAAGGACATCGGCCAGAACGAGGCCGAAGAGCAAAAATGTGGATACGCCCGTCGCCGCGACGACCCAGAAACGCACGCGCGGCTCGCGGCGTCCGACGACGGATAGATCCGCCGGCGTCGCACGATTGGCGCGAGTCGCGCGCATCATCGCGATGAGGCACGCGAGCAGGATCGCGGCGAACACCACGCAGCAGACGGCCAGCGTCAGATGCCAAAGGTCGAGGATGCGGCTGGCTTGAATACCTGCCGCGCTCAGTGCGCTCTGCATGGTTGCTCATCAGGTTCTGGGGTACTACCTTTTCCCGGCTTGGGCACGGTAGACAGAAGCCGGACGTGCTCTCGAACAGCAATCCGCATGCCACCCGGACTGCTCATTTTCGACTGAAATACCATTTGAGCAGCGTCGTTGCGCTCGCGCCATGCAGCACGACCGAAAGCACAATGCTTCCGAGCACGATGGGCGCAATCGCCTTTAACTGATCTTTTCCTGCGCTCTCGAGGCTGAAAAGCAAGTAGTAGAAGGCGCCGACGCCGCGGATGCCGAGCCAGCCCACCAGCCAGCGCTGAGGTCTGTCGAGCGACGATCCGACGAGTGAAATGGTGGTTGCAAGCGGTCGGGCCACAAACAACAGGAATAGGACCGGCCAAATCACGCGCCAGTCCAGAAGCGCCCGCCAGTGCGCCGATACAAGGCTGCCGATGAGGAGCATCAGCGCGAACTCGACCAGGCGCTCGAACTCAACCGCGAAAGCCATCATCGTCTCGGCCATGTAGGCATGCGCGAGGTCCGGGTCTTTCGCCGCTTCTTCGCGCTCGCCACGTTCCACCGATTCGAGCGCTTCAGTCGGCAACATGTCTCCCGTCGCCTTCAGTTCTTCGCGCCGAAGTGCGACGCCTGCCGCAAATACAGCGATAAAGGCATAGCCGTGCGCGAGCAGCGCGCATCCGTAGCTGAGTGCCATCAGGCCAAGCGCGAAGAAGCCCTCTAGCCCCAACGCCTGTTCATAGCGGGTCCGCAGCTTCGTCACGAGTATGACGACACCCGCACCGAACGCCCAGCCGATGCCGAGCGCACTGACGATGCCCCACACGACCGATGCCACAAAGGTCCAGGGCATGCTGGTGTGAGCACTGGGATTCGCACACAGCGCGAGCCCCAGCAGCACGACAGGGTAGGCTGCCCCATCGTTGGAGCCGCCTTCGGACGAAAGCGCGAAGCGCAGCTGCTCATCATCACCGGCCTCTTTCACTCGTAGCTCGTTCGCGAGCACGGGATCCGTGGGGGCAAGGATCGCCGCGAGCAAGAGCGACTGGCTCGACGGAAGACCGAGACCGAAGTGCGCGGCGACGTAGAGCAGTGCGATCGTCACGATCATCGCCGGGCCGACGAGCCGCAGCGTCAGCGCCCACAGACGATCCGAAAGCGGCACGCGCAAATACATGCCGATCGCGAAAAGCGAGACGACCAACCCGGCCTCCGTGAGTATCCGCAGGAGTCGCAGATTGCCCTCAATGTCAGGGTTTAGCATGCCAACGCCCGCCGGCCCGAGCGCGACGCCAGCAATCAGATACACCATCGCACCGGTAAGTGGCAGGCGGGCGATGAGGCCACGTGCAACGGCCATTAACACGAGCAGCGCTCCGATCACAAGGAACCAGATTGCTTCTTCGAACACGTCCTCTCCTTCAGGTGGCGTCCACCGGCGCGGCGGTGAAAGCGCGCTAGCGATTTTCGTGCGCGCTAGTCGTACAAGCATGCCCCAAAGGCATTCCTTCTTGAAAGCGGTGCGAAGACGACGCGGTCCACCACGCAGCGGAACTAACGGGCGCATGAAAGAGCTGTGCCTCGACGCTCCGAATTCGCAGGCCATTTGAAAGGAATGCGACTTGCTCGCAATGAAAGAAATCTATCGAGAGCGCGCGAGGCAAAAACATGGCCGAATCAGACGATGCCGTTCGCAAGAACGCCGCATACCCGTATTCGTCGGGCGGGTGGGGCTCGCTCAAAGCCGTTACCGGCGCGCTCGTCCACGAGAAAGTGCCGCTCAAGGTCAGCACCGTTCTGCTCAAGCAAAACAAGCCTGAAGGTTTCGCGTGCGTGAGTTGCTCATGGGCGAAGCCGGCTGATCCACACACTTTCGAGTTCTGCGAGAGCGGCGCGAAAGCAACCGCGTGGGACCTGACCGCGAAGCGCATGACGCCGCGACTCTTCGAGCTTCACACGGTGACGGAGCTATGCACATGGCACGACCATGATCTCGAAGAAGCAGGACGTCTCACCGCGCCATTACGCTACGACGCCGCCAGCGACAAGTATGTGAGTGTCTCGTGGCAGGAAGCATTCGAGGACATCGGCCGTGAGCTGCGCGCGCTCGAACCGGATCGCGTGTCGTTCTATGCGTCGGGGCGTGCGTCGCTGGAAGCGTCTTACATGTACCAGCTTTTTGCACGCATGTACGGCACCAACAACCTGCCCGACAGCTCCAACATGTGTCACGAAAGCACGAGCGTCGGGCTGAAGGAAGCGATCGGCGTGGGCGTCGGCACCATCACGCTCGATGACTTCGAGAAGACCGATCTGATGTTCTTCTTCGGACAGAACGTGGGGACCAATAGTCCGCGCATGTTGCACCAGTTGCAGGAGGCGAGAAAGCGCGGCGTGCCGATCATCACGTTCAATCCCTTGCGCGAGCCGGGCTTGCTGAAATTCTCGAACCCGCAATCACCGGTCGAGATGCTGACGCCCGCGCATACCCTCATCAGCACACAATACCATCAGGTGAAGACCGGCGGCGATACGGCAGCGTTGCTCGGCATTTGCAAGCTGGTTGTTCAGGCGGATGATCGCGCGAAGGAACGCGGCGAGCCGCGTGTGCTCGATATCGAGTTCATCGATACCCACACCGTCGGCTTCGAAGCCTTCGCGGAATACGTGCGAGCCGCATCGTGGGACGATATCGAGCGCGTGTCCGGTTTGCCGCGCGCCGATCTCGAAGCTGCCGCCAACGAATACATGGCCGCGAACGCGGTCATGACGCACTATGGCATGGGCATCACGCAGCACAGACAGGGCGTGCAGAACGTACGCATGATATGCAACCTGCTGCTTCTGCGCGGCAACGTCGGCAAGCCCGGCGCGGGGCCGTCACCGGTGCGCGGGCATTCGAACGTGCAGGGGCAGCGCACCGTCGGCATCACTGAGAAGCCAGAACTCGCGCCGCTGGACAAGCTCGCGAGCCAGTTCAGTTTCGAACCGCCGCGCGAGAAGGGCATGAACATCGTCGAAACCTTCGAGGCGATGCTCGATGGCAAGATCAGCGCGGTCATTAATCTTGGCGGCAATCTCGTGCGCTCGGTGCCGGACCGCATGCGAATCGAGCCGGCCTGGCGCAGTCTGAAACTCACGGTGAACGTAGCAACGAAGCTTAATCGTAGTCATCTCGTGCATGGCGAGAAATCATACATTCTGCCGTGCCTGAGCCGCATCGAGATCGATACGCAGGCGACCGGCGCGCAGGCGGTGTCGATGGAAGACAGCACCGGCTGCATTCATGGCTCGCGCGGCGTGGCCGAACCCGCATCGCTCGATGCGCGCTCCGAGCCGTATATTGTCGCGGAGTTGGCAAAGCATACGCTAGGGGATCGCTCAACCGTCGACTGGGACCGCTGGCGCAACGACTATGCGTTGGTGCGCGATGAAATCGCGAAAACGTATCCCGAGACCTTTCACGATTTTAACGACCGGATGTGGACGCCGGGCGGCTTCCCGCGCGATCTGCCCGCGCGCGAGCGCAAGTGGCAGACGAAGAGCGGCAAGGCGGAATTCGCCGTGCCGGAAACACTGGGCGAAGATCCGGACATGCCCGAGCGCGAACCGCAATCGCTGCGCCTCATGACGTTGCGTAGCGACAGTCAGTTCAATACGACCATCTATAGCCACGACGACCGCTTTCGTGGCGTCAAAGGCGATCGAATGGTGATCTTCGTGTGCGTGACCGACATGGCGCGCCACGGTCTCGCGAGGGACGATCGGATCACGCTGCGCACCATCGCCGATGATGGTTTCGAGCGGCGTGTCGGAGGCCTGCGCATTCAACCGTATGACATCCCGGAAGGATGCATCGCCGGTTATTACCCCGAATGCAATCCGTTGCTGCCGCTATGGCACTATGCGAAAAAGAGTAAGGTGCCAGGCGCGAAGTCGATCCCGGTTCATATCGTCGAGGTGAACGGCAGGCCGCGCGAATCTTGAACGGAGTTACCTACGGTGTCTGTGACGCCCGGGCGCCGCAGACACCGTGCAAGCGCGCCGATCAACATAGGGTGCGAACGATGCAAGTGAGCACGTGACGGAGGTATCCATCGCCATCGCGCCGGACCGGTTTTGAGCAGCACTGTGCGCCTTCGACATTATGGGCGAGCTGTGAGATGACTGCCGGGCTCTGCTCGCCAAATGGCGCTCCACTGGTAAGCGGGACAATCACGAAGGGCTATCTTGTGGACGGACCTATTTATTCGGATGCGGACGCAGAGGGCGAAGATCCTGGCAGTCTCAACGACTCGCAAGGTTACATCACCCCCGTTGCAGCCCGCGCCGTCATCGTCATTGAATGCGACGACGCCGACATAGGCGAGGTGGCGTGCATCTTCGTCAGAATGCCGGAGGTCTAGTCAGCGTGATCGAAGCATTGACAGGGCAGCACTTGCGCAAGGGCGAAGAAATGGGCTACTTTCAATACGGCGGCTCGATGCACTGTGTCATCTTCAGACCTGGCGTTGTCCAAGATTTTGTACCTCAAGCTTCGTCTAACGGAAGCAAATTTGCCTGTGCAGGTCAACTCCGTTCTCTGCACAGCGCGCTGAAACGTTGCGCTTTTCGCTCGAGAGAGCGTGGCTTGCGATGGACTACGCGCCCGCGCGCGCCTTCGCATTGGCCAACCTGCGGGCGATGTCTGCGGCAGCGCCGAAGTCCGGGTCGTACGCGTCAGCCTGTTGCGTCCTTTCAGAAGCAAGCTTTAAGTACGCTGCCGCAAGCTTGCGAAGTTCCTGTTCTGACGCGTCCTCTATGCCGATGAGCTGATTGTTCGCGGAACGGTTCGAGGCGAGCAACTCATTGAGTTTGAGATGGACCGCGACGCTGTCTTTGTTGGCGCTCTGCTGGATGAGGAAAACCATGAGGAACGTCACGATCGTGGTGCCGGTGTTGATGACGAGTTGCCAGTCTTCAGAATAATGAAAGACGGGACCCGATATCAACCAGGCAACAACTGAGATTACCGCGAGTCCAAAAGCTAAGGGTGAGCCCGCCCAACGAGTAACCGCGCTTGCGAAGTTGTCAAAAGCTCGCGATACAGGGTGTCGATTCGCATACGAGGGCGTCGAAGTGTTAGGAACCGTTTGAATGGGATCGGCCTCTGGAAAACGGCTCTGTTCTGCCATGATTGCTCCGTCGAGTGTGTGCAGTACACTCTACCGCGTCAAGCTTTCGACCAACATACGTCGGGGGCCGCGTGCGATCGCTGTGAGCGAATCAAATCATGCAGAATGGCGGCCCCGTTGACAACGTTCATCCGAGCGACGCACGCTTATCGCTGCCATCAAGCACTTCCCGTAGGGCAGCTTGCAGGTCGTCGAACGTATAAGGCTTAAGCAATCCGAACCATGTAAATGCGCGGCTGTCGTCTTCCTCGATCGGCGCGCCCGATGCGAAGATAACAATCAAGCCGGGGCAAAACGAGCTCGCTTGGGCGGCTAGGTCCGTGCCAGGCATGTCGGGCAGGTTCACGTCCGTCAACAACACGTCGAAGCGGTGACGTGCGATCTGTGCAAAAGCCTGCGACGCGGTACCGGCGGCTACCGCCCTATGACCCAAGGTTGCGAGAAGCTCGGTCAACGCCTCACGCGCCAGTTCGTTGTCTTCAACCACCAGGATATCGAGCTCGGACGCCTTACCCTGTTGCCGCTGGCGCACGTCATTGTTGGGAAACGAGTCACCTGGCGAACCCAGCACGTGACGCACCTTGAAAGCCAGGTCCGCGCGGCTGTAGGGCTTGCTGAGTAGTTCGACGCCTTCATCGAGACGACCGGCATGCACGATGGCATTTTGCGTGTACCCCGAGGTGAAAAGCACCTTCAGATGAGGCTGAACCTGGACGGCCCTTCGGGCCATATCCGGGCTTTTGAGCGTGCCCGGCATAACGACATCGGTGAAAAGAAGATCGACGTGAACGCCGCTGCCAAGCACTACAAGCGCCTGTTCGGCATTGTCAGCCTTCAATACGCCATAGCCGAGTCCGGTCAGCATCTCGATCACGGTCGCCTGCACCTTGAGATCGTCCTCCACGACCAGAACCGTCTCACTGCCGCCCATGACGGCGACGTTTGCATTGGTCGCCGGTTCATGCGCCTCGACTGATGATTTCGGCAGATAGATACGAACTGTCGTTCCCTGTCCGACTTCGCTATAGATGCGGATATGGCCGCCTGTCTGTTTGACGAACCCATACGCCATGCTCAGACCCAGGCCGCTTCCGACACCTTCGGGCTTTGTCGTGAAGAACGGGTCGAATGCACGCTCCAAGACGTCCGCGGTCATGCCGGTTCCGGTGTCGGTCACCCCAAGCATGACGTACTGTCCGGCAGGCACATCTGACAAGGTACGTACGTAGCGGTCATCCAGCATCGTGTTTGACAGCTCAAGCGTCAACTTCCCGCCATCCGGCATCGCGTCGCGCGCATTGATCGCCAGATTCAACAACACGTTCTCAAGCTGATGCGTGTCCACCATCGCATTCCACAGCCCGCCCGAGACAACGGTTTCAATGAGGATGGTTTCGCCGAGTGAGCGGCGAAGTAGATCATCCATACCGCGGATCATTGACGCCAGATTGACCGAAACCGGTCGGAGCGCCTGGCGGCGCCCAAACGCCAGCAATTGCGAGGAGAGCTTGGCGCCGCGGTCGACTGCATCCAGTGCATTCACGAGTCGAGTCATCAGCCACTCGTCACGTCCATAGCGACTGGTCATGAGTTCCAGGTTGCCGCGCAAAATCTGCAGGACGTTATTGAAGTCGTGCGCGACGCCACCGGTCAGCTTGCCGATCGCCTCCATCTTTTGCGATTGAAGAAGCGCTGCGCGAGTCTGCTCGAGCACCTGATCGGCCTCAAGCTTTTCGGTCACGTCGCGCGTGACCTTCGCGAAGCCAATCAAAGTTCCGGCCTCGTCCTTGATCGCATCGATGATTACATGGGCGCGAAATCGCGAGCCGTCTCGTCGCAGCCGCCAGCCTTCCGCTTCAAATCGCCCTTCGCGAGCGGCCGTGTTCAGCGCACGTTGCGGCACGCCCGCGGCGATATCTTCAGGAAGATAGAAACGGGAAAAATGAGAGCCGATGATCTCATCGCTCGCGTAGCCCTTGATTCGTTGGGCGCCAGCGTTCCAACTGGAAACGTTACCCTCGGGGGACAGCATGAAGATCGCATAGTCGGTGACGCCTTGCACAAGGAGGCGGAAGCTGCGCTCGCTTTCGATGACGGCATCGTGCGCCTGGCGTTTGTCACTCTCATCGCGCACGACCTTAACGAAACCCTGTAACGATCCGTCTTCTCCCGAGAGAACGGTTGTCACGACGCTCGCCCAGAAAACTGAGCCGTCTTTGCGCTTGCGCCAGCCCTCGATCGCGCAGCTGCCCCGCTCAATGGCGTGGTTCAACTCTGATTCAAGCGTTTCTTGTGACCGAGCATCTTCAGGGAACAGCATCGAGTAATGCTGTCCAATGACTTCATCGGGTTGGTAAGCGTAGATCGAGGTCGCTCCGGGGTTCCAGGATGAGACGCGTCCCTCGGGCGTCAGAGCGAACACGGCGAGGTCGGTGGTACCTCGCGCCCACTGCTGCGCCCAGTCAGCCGCCGCTAGGTCCTTTTTACTTCTTTTACCGTTCATGGCCATCCAATTCAGTCATTTTGGCGTTGACCGTGACGATCACAATCTGCGCTTCTTCATGGATTCTACCCGTCGAGCAGATATTTTCTTCGGGCATCAAGCTTGCGCCTCAACATAGATAAACAAAGAAAGCCTACGAAACAGGCGGGGGCGGTGAAGTTATGGTGCGCGTGTTGATCGTAGACGACGAGCCAGCGATATCCGATTCGCTGAGCATTATTTTGGGCGACGCCGGTTATGACGTGAAATGCGCCGTGGACGGCCAGGCGGCGCTTCAGGAAGCAACGGTATGGAAGCCCGACGTTATTCTGTCGGATCTCAATATGCCTCGCATGGGCGGAGAAGAGTTGTTGCGGCAGGTGCGGCAAACACGTGCGCTGGCACACGTCCCATTGGTCGCAATGAGTGCGTTAGCGCCAACGCCCGGATTAAGCTTCGCGGGCTTTCTTCACAAGCCATTCTCCGTTCTCGCCATGCTGGCGCTCGTTCGGAGAATCTTGTGTTCACCGCCGAGCGCAACGCCGTGCATAAAGCGCCGAGCACCTCCTCATGCGGCTGGTATCGCGGCGCGCATTTTCCTGCAACAAAACCTCCCTTTGCCAAATGACTTCTTCCGCGGACTATGAGAGCCGCCGGCTCTCGGCCTTGGCGCAGTACGACATAATTGATTCCCCCCGCGAGCAAGCGTTCGATGAGATCGCGAGTTTGGCGGCCGCCATCTGCCAGGCGCCGATTGCCGTCGTCAATCTCATTGGGGAAGGCCGACAATTCTTCAAGGCAGAGGTTGGATTGGGCGTTCGCGAGACGCCACTCGAGTCATCATTTTGCAATGTAGCCCTGCTCGAAGAGGACTTTCTCCTTGTGCCGGACGCAACGGTCGACCCGCGATTCAACTGCAACCCCCTGGTGACCGATGCACCCAATCTACGCTTTTACGCGGGCGCGCTGCTAAGAACGGAGAACGGTCTTCCGATTGGCACCCTCTGCGTACTCGACTTTGAAGCGCGCGGGCTGAGCGCAGTGCAGGAGCACGCGCTTAGAGTGCTCGCACGACAAACGATGGCAGCACTCGAGTTGAGACGGGCCGTCGGCTCAGCGGAAGCTGAGAAGATCCGGCATCGGGCCATTGTCGACAGCGCGCGCGACTATGCAATCGTGGTGACTAACCTTGACGGCCGGGTCACAGACTGGAGCGCCGGCGCTGAACTGATCTTTGGCTGGACTGAAAGGGAGATGATCGGAGAACCGATTGCGGAGATATTCACCGAAGAGGACCGTGCAGCAGGCATCCATAACCGGGAAATGCTGGTTGCTGGCGATGAGGGGCGCGCAACTGATGAGCGCTGGCATGAAAAACGTAGCGGTGAGCGCTTTTGGGCAAGCGGCGAAATGTCGCCCTTGCGCGACGGTGCCGGACGGCACATGGGTTACGTCAAAGTTCTACGCGACCGTACTGAGGAACACCTTGCGGGGCAGGCACTCGCTGCAGCGGAAAAGCGCTTGCGTCACGCGCAGGAGGCCGGCGGAATCGGTCTATTCACGCTGGATATCGCGGACGATGTGATGACGGTGACGCCCGAGATGTGTCGCATTTACGGTTTGCCGGCGAAACCTCAATATCCCGCATCGGAAGTCGAGGCACGCATCCTCCCGGAAGACCGCCACCTGGTGACCACGGCTACCCTGAGGGGCGGTGGCGAAGTAAGGCGCGAAGTCGAGTATCGCGTTCGCATCGAGGGTACCAAGGAAGTGCGCTGGATCGCGCGCACCGGTGAACTCGAGTTGGACGATAAAGGTCGACCATGTCGATTCGTAGGCGTTGCACGCGACGTGACGGAGCCGAAGCTCACACGCGACGCACTAACGAGCAGCGAGTCTCGCTATCGGACGCTGTTCAACGCTATCGACGATGGTTTTTGCATTGTGGAGTTTTTTGATGGACCACACGGGCCACTAAGCGACTATATCCATGTAGAAGCAAACCCTGGGTACGAACGACATACCGGCATCGCCGACATTGTGGGGAAGACGATCAGGGAGCTTGATCCGGCCAGCGCCGACCAATGGGTCGCGATTTATGGCGAGGTGCTGCGTACTGGTGTGACTGCGCGTTTTGAACGCTACTTTGAAACCGCAGGCCGACATATTGAGGTATCGGCCGCTCGCGTCGAGCCGCAGAGCTTGCGACAAGTGTCGATTCTCTTTCGCGATATCGCCGCTAGAAAGGGAGAGGAAGAGGCGATGCGAGAAAGCGAGGCTTTGGCGCGAGAAAACATTGAGCGCGTCCAGCTCGCCCTCTCGGCCGGAGCGATCACCGGCACGTGGGTTTGGAATTTGGTGGAAGACAGTTTTACCGTCGACGAGGGCTTCGCGCGGGCGTTCGGTCTTGACCCTGCACGTGGTCGGCTCGGTATGCCCCTCGCGGAGATTATCGCGAATGTTCATCCGGATGATCTCGAGGGGCTCTCGCATGCCATAAAAGAAGCGATCGCGCGAGGCGGCCATTATGCGCATCAATATCGGGTAGGCCGCGCGGATGGTCGATATTACTGGATCGAAGCAAATGGGCGAGTCGAACTGAGCGCGGACGGGACGCCGCTACGTTTCCCAGGCGTGATACTTGACGTGGAACAGCGTCGCGCGGTGGAAGATGAGCGAGACCATGCCGCAGCCTCGCTCAGAGCGCTCAACGAAACGCTGGAGCAGCGTGTGGTGGAGCGCACATCCGAACTGATGCGCGCCGAGGAGCAGCTGCGCCAGTCTCAGAAGATGGAGGCTGTCGGCCAGCTCACAGGCGGACTCGCTCACGACTTCAACAATCTCCTGGCAGGGGTGTCAGGGTCCCTGCAGTTGTTGAGTATCAGACTAAGTCAGGGACGCATCGTGGATGTCGACAAGTATGTGGCGGCCGCTCAAGGCGCAGTTCGACGTGCTGCGGCATTGACCCACCGACTGCTGGCGTTCTCGAGGCGGCAGACGCTGGACCCGAAACCGACAGACGTCAATGCGCTGGTCAGCGGCATGACCGACCTGGTCCAACGTACCGTGGGCCCGAGCATCAAAGTTGAGTTTGTGGGTGCGGCGAACATATGGGCGACTTTGGTCGACGGAGGGCAACTTGAAAACGCGCTGCTGAATCTGTGCATCAACGCGCGCGATGCCATGCCGGACGGCGGGAATATCACGATCGAAACCGCGAACAAGTGGATCGATCAAAGCGCCGCGCTGACTCACGATATGCCCGAAGGTCAGTACCTGTCCCTCTGCGTCACCGACACGGGAACGGGCATGACGCCCGACGTGGTTGCAAAAGCATTCGACCCGTTTTTTACGACTAAGCCGATTGGCATGGGAACCGGGTTGGGCCTGTCCATGATCTACGGTTTTGCGAAGCAGTCCGGCGGACAGGTCCGCATCTACTCCGAGGTAGGCGACGGAACGACAGTATGTGTCTACCTGCCTCGCTTCTACGGCAATATAGGCGACCAAACCGGCGACAATGGGAGCGCTGAGATTCCGGGCTCGAAGGACGGAGAGACTGTTCTCGTGGTTGATGATGAACCTAGCGTTCGCATGTTGGTCACCGATGTTTTAGAGGAATTGGGCTATACGGTGATTGAGGCAGCAGACAGCATCGCCGGTCTTAAGATTCTCCAGTCCAACGCCAGGGTCGATCTTTTGATCAGCGACGTCGGACTGCCCGGGGGAATAAACGGGCGCCAGATGGCGGACGCCGGGCGGCAGGCTCGACCCGACCTGAAAGTGCTGTTCATCACGGGTTACGCCGAAAATTCTGTGATAGGGAACGGACGGCTTGAGCCCGGTATGCAGATCTTGACCAAACCTTTCGCATTAGAGTTGCTCGCAACCAAAGTCCGGCAGTTGGTTGAGGGGTGATGGCGATCGGAAGAATCAGGCGGTGTCGACGGTCGATTCTTTCGCGTCTGGCCACGGTGCGGTCAGAAAGGTGGCCGTTACCGCGGGAATAGTAATCCAGCCCTCTTCAATCGTCGACGCGTTGCCAAGACGGTTCCATCTCGGCCGTGCTTCACACCGCGCAGAGTCCACGGACGCTGGATCAACTAGTCCAACGGCATACGTCGTTGACCGTAGGCTACGCATGTCAAACTGGGTCGATTGACCCGCGACGCTTCTACATTGCGCCACCAGGACAGCACTTGTTTGTATAGCCGCCGAAGAAATCCTTGCCCGTGTCCTGGTAGTTCCAGTGCTCGGTCATCGAAAGCGAAGGCGGCCCCTTGTACCAGCTCACTTCCTCTTCCATGGTGCCCCACACGGCCTGATTCAACTGCACCGTCAGATTCTTTCCGACGAGGCCCGAGCTGTTCGCGGGGCCGTCGGGATAGCGATCCGTCGCGGACATCAACAAGAGTCGCGGCGTCTCGATCGCATAGCCCGCGACGACCACATTGCGCGGCGCTGAAAGCGCCATCGTCCTTCGCGGAAGTATTCGACGCCGGTTGCGCGGCCATCGTCGCCCAGGACGATGCGCCCGACCATTGCGAGATCGCGAATCTCCGCGCCGGCACGCACGGCTCGCGGTATCCATTGACGAGCGCGCTTTGCTTCGCGTTGGTCGCGCAGCCTGACACGCAAAAGCCGCGATATACGCACGGATGCGCTTCTCCGCGCGGCGCGGATACGATCGCGAGCGGCGTCGGCGTCCAGTCGATGCCGAGCGCCTCGCAGCCGCGCGCGAGCACGAGCGCCGCCGCATTCAGTTCATGCGGCCGGTACGGGTAGCGCGGCCGCTTCGGGCCCCACGGATACTTGACCGGTCCGGATATCTTCAACGCGTTCTCGACTTCGGCGTAATAGCGCCACATCTCGTGCCAGCCGAGCGGCCAGTCCGCGCCATAGCCGAGCACGCTTCTCGACTTGAACCATTTGGGCCGAAAGCGCAGCGACACCATCGCGAAGTGCACAGTGCTGCCGCCCACCGCCTTGCCGCTGTTATTGTTGCCGAGTTTGAGCGGATTCTCGCCGCCGCAGATGCGCTCGTCGGTCCAGAACAGCTTCGACTGATGCATCTCGTCCGATGCAAACTCTTCGAGCGGACGCCACCACGCACCAGCATCGAACGCGACGACGCGAAAGCCCTTCTCCGCGAGACGACATGCGAGCGTGCCGTCGCCCGCGCCCGTACCGACGATCGCGAAATCGACCGCATCGCTTTCTTCGTATTCGCGCATCGGCAGCCACGAGCCCTGGCGGAAGACATCGGGTGCGCGTCTGTGCTTGCCGCACGGCACGTGCTGTGGATCATCGGACACGCTGGTTCTCCTTCTCCGCTCGTTCTTCCTGTCCGGGTTTCGCTTCGGCCGCTTCCCACGGATCCCGGCGATCAAACACCATGCGCACATAGTCGTGCGGATTCGCCGGTCCGCCGAAGCCGATCTCGCTCCACGCCCGCGGATGCGAGTAGTAGGCGCCGCAGATGTCGTGCAGCACGCGCATCGCGAAGAAGAGCGCGGACGGCATGCCGCGCCATGCGTCGTGCCTTAGCGTGCCTTGCTGCATGTCGCGTAGCAGCGCGTCCTGCGCCTTGTGGCCGATCCGATGCTCGCAAAGGGGAGTTCATGACGCGCGCGGCTTTCGGCATCCAGTGCGGCGAGGCCGATGCGCCAGGCATCGCGCAGCGGCGGGAGATGAGCGTCGCGGCAACCGTCGCCCGTGTCCTTGACGAGCTTCGCATCGAGCAATGCCGGCAATGGCGCGGCTTCGCGTATGTCGTCCTGCGGCACGATCCGCGCGCAAAGTGCACAGATCGCGATCTATTCGACGGCATCGAAGAAACGGGGCTCTCGCGGCGTCGCGAGACGTTCGTCGATGACCTCACGTGTGACGTCGTCCCATGAAGGCGTGTCGCGCTTTGTCGTGACGTCGTAGCCGGGATAGCGAGGCAGGTTCATCGCTCGGTCCCCCGCAGGCGCAACGCGGCGAGGCCCGCGAGCGCGAGCGCCGAAAAGCTCGGCGGCGCGGGCAAAGGCGGCCCGTTGAAAAGGTTCTGGCTCCAGTTGCGCCAGCCGCCCTGATTGCGCGCGATGCCGCCCGCATGGAAGCCCACGCCGATGAAACCGAGCGCCGTCGTCATGCGCAACCAGAGCCGCGTGAACCAGCGCTCGCGCGGCGCGGCGAGTGCTGCATTCACGAGCAAGGCCGAGGTGACGGGCGGAATCACGATGGGCGCGTACATCGCCGGGTTCTGGAACGCGCCGCGAAAATGCAGCAACGCGACTTCGCCGAGCGTGCCGACGATACCCGCGCTCGTCAGGAGCGCGAGCGCCCGTCCCGCGGGCATGCCGAAGAGGCGCGGCTCGCGCGCGGGTTCGTCGCGCAGACGTTCGGCGACGGCGCCGAGCGCGCCGGAGAGCAGCAATGCCATCGGTGCGCCGATCGGCGCGGAATAGAAGAGGTTGTGCCAGCTCCATCGGCCGGGACGCTTCGTGATGTTATAGAGATGAAACCCCGTGCCGGCGACGCCTGCGAGCGCCGCGCCGACATACACCGAATCGCGCACCAGATGGCGCTGCGGCTCATGATCGCATCCGCCGTGCACGCCGGCGAGCAGCGACAGCGTGGAGACGACGAGCGGCGTGAACATTGCGGGATTGTCGAAGGAGCCGCGATAGTGCTCCATCGCGCTATCCGCGAGCACGGACAGCGCGAGCAGCGCGGAGCTTCGATTGAAGGTGCGCGCCGTGTCGATACGCGTCCGAACCGGCGCCTCATGCGCAGGCGTTCTTCTGCCGATCAAAGCCACGCCGGCAGCGGCGATTCCGCTCGCGATCGCGATGTTGCCTGTCGTGATGTGCTTCATCAAATGAGCTTCCGTAAGTGGCGATACCGAGTAGCTCGCGATGACTGGGATGGTAGTACTTCTGGGCGCGGCGCTCGTTGTCTACCTGTTCAAGAGCAGCGCAAAGATGAGCGTTTGGGAGCAATGGGAGCAGGAGCTTGCGAAATCTCGACAAACCGGCGGCGAGCGCCCCCTGGATGACGATGGCGCTAGCCGCTCCGTCGGCGGCGAGCGAACTGCTCGGTCTACACTACCGTCCGGCAACGCATCGCAGGGCTGCGTCCGAGCAGACACTGCTTCCAAACGCGTTTGGGGCAAACGCTCCGCTGAGGCATAGTGGGTGCCATGGCTATTTTCCGCCCACCCGCTTGTCTCGGCCGTGGCATCCTTACCGAACGGGCCTTCGGCGTTTTATATATTTGGAGGATTGAATTCATCCAGGCAGCATCGTTTCTTGAAATCCGCAGCCTTGGTCGAAAGCACGCGACGGCGGTATTTGAGCTTTGCGTATCGACCAGCGACCTCCCCCACCGCGGCATGGCCATTGCGCACTTAACAAATAAGCGCCCGCATACAGCGCGGCGCACTCTTTCGATTCCGATTTTCGGAGACTTCAATCATGGCTATTACCGTCGGCGATTTCCTGATCGACCGCCTGCATGCCTGGGGCGTGCGCCGCATTTACGGCTATCCCGGCGACGGCATCAACGGTGTGTTCGGCGCGCTTAATCGCGCCAAAGGCAAAATTGAATTCATTCAGGCACGCCATGAAGAGATGGCCGCCTTTATGGCGTCCGCGCATGCGAAGTTCACGGGCGAGCTGGGCGTGTGCATCGCGACATCGGGACCGGGCGCGGCGCACCTCCTCACAGGCCTCTACGATGCGCGCCTCGATCACATGCCCGTCCTCGCGATCGCAGGTCAACAGGCGCGCGCGGCGCTCGGCGGCCACTACCAGCAGGAAGTCGATCTGCCCGCGATGTTCAAGGACGTCGCCAGCGCTTTCGTACAGCAGGCGAGCGTGCCCTCGCAGATGCGCCATCTCGTCGATCGCGCGGTGCGTATCGCGCTGTCGGAACGCAAGGTGACCGCGCTCATTCTGCCGAACGATTTGCAGGACCTCGATTACGAACCGCCGGGCCGCAAGCATGGCACGCTGCATTCGGGCGTCGGCTATCGCGCGCCGAAGATCGTGCCGTATGATGATGATCTGCAACGCGCCGCCGATGTCCTCAACGCGGGCAAGAAGGTCGCGATTCTCGTCGGCGCGGGCGCGCTGAAGGCGACCGACGAAGTCATCGCTGTCGCGGACAAACTCGGCGCGGGCGTCGCGAAGGCACTGCTCGGCAAGGCCGCGCTGCCCGACGAGCTGCCGTTCGTCACGGGCTCGATCGGCCTGCTCGGCACCGAGCCGAGCTACAAGATGATGAATGGATGCGACACGCTGCTCATGATCGGCTCGGGCTTTCCGTACGCCGAGTTTCTGCCGAAGGAAGGCGCGGCGCGCGGCGTGCAGATCGACCTCAAGGCGGACATGCTCTCGATCCGCTATCCGATGGAAGTGAATCTCGTCGGCGACAGCGCCGAGACCTTACGCGCGCTCCTGCCCTTGCTGCAACAGAAGACGGACCTCGCTTGGCGCAAGGATATCGAGGGCTGGGTCGAAGACTGGTGGAAGACGTTGGAGAAGCGCGCGATAACGCCCGCGAAGGGCGGCGTGAATCCGCAGCGCACCGTGTGGGAGTTGTCGCCGCGCGTGCCCGCGAACGCGATCGTCACGAGCGATTCGGGATCGGTCGCCAACTGGTACGCGCGCGATCTGAAGGTGAAGCGCGGCATGATGTGCTCCCTGTCGGGCGGCCTTGCATCGATGGGCGCGGCCGTGCCGTATGCGATCGCCGCGAAGTTCGCGTATCCGGAGCGGTCGGTGATCGCGCTCGTCGGCGATGGCGCGATGCAGATGAACAACATGGCCGAGCTCATCACCGTCGCGAAGTACTGGAAGCAATGGTCGAACCCGAGCTGGATCTGCATGGTGCTCAATAACGAGGACCTGAATCAGGTCACGTGGGAGCAGCGCGTGATGGAAGGCGATCCGAAGTTCGAGGCGTCGCAGGACATTCCATCGGTGCCTTATCACAAGTTCGCGGAAATGATCGGTTTGAAGGGATTTTATGTCGATGATGCGGAGCGCATGGCGGCTGTGTGGGACGAGGCGGTGGCAGCGGATCGTCCGGTGGTGATCGAAGTGAAGGCCGATTCGAACGTGCCGCCGTTGCCGCCGCACATCACGTTTCAGCAGGCGAAGGCCTTCGCGACCACGCTTATGAAGGGCGATCCGAGTCAGAGTCATGTCATCGCCGATACGGCGAGGCAGGTGCTCAGCGCAGTGCTGCCGGGGCGCAAGGACAAGTGACGCGTCATGTATCTGTCCAAACGCGAAGCGCCGGTCGAGACGATTCGAACGCGCGCCTAAAGCATTCCCACCGATAAGCCCGCTCGCCCGAATGGTGCAGAGGTGAAGGGGCGCACGGAGTCTGCGCGCGAGCGTCAGAAGCGCACTGAGAAAGTGCGCAACCTGCTATCGCGAATTCTGGCGCACGATTTACGTTCGCCCCTGTCCGCCATTACCAATTCGGTCGAACTCTTGCGGCGAGTCCCTGCGCTACCGACTGCGGGCGTGAAAGCCGCAGAGAACGCGCACCGTAGCGCGATGCGCATGAAACGCATGATCGATGATTTGCTAGACGTCACGCGAACGAGCCTTGGGGGAGACGTTGCCGATATCGGTGTCTTCGCAGGATTTAGCGCCGCTGTGTCGCAACGCCCTGAGCGAAGTGCACGCGTCGCACCCCGACGACCAGATTGATGTCCGTATGAGCGGCGACCTGACTGGCGCATGGAACGGGGAGCGCCTCAATCAGCTGCTGGTGAACTTACTGGTCAATGCGATTCAGCACGGGACAGGCACTGTGCATTTGAGCGCAAGCGGACAGGGTGACACGGTGTGCATCGCCGGGAGACCCGATCCCGGATCATGCGAAGCGGGCGCTTTTCGATCCATTGATGCGGACATACACACCTCCCGAGCGACGCGGCCCGGCGGCCGGACTCGGACTGGGCCTCTATGTGTGCGACTGCATTGCCAAGCTCCATCACGGAAAAAATCATAGTGGAATCCAGCTCCCAGACGATTATTTTTACGGTGGAACTGCCGCGCGTACGTCGCAGCTAACGTAGCGCAATTTTCGATCCACCTTATCGCTTTCTCGAACGACGTCGCGCCTCACAGCGCAAGGGTTCGCCGCTAAAAATCAATTCGAATCATCGTGATTAGCCGGCCTATAATCGTGGGCGTCGACAACGTGCGCGAGGCGATGCTCGGCAATTGGCTGATGACTTGGCTCTGTTGCTCACCTGTCACCCGCGCCAACGAAGGGGAATGCGATGCCCGATGTGAACACACGTGTGATTACTGCCCACGTCCCTCTCCCTCTGGCCGAGCAGGTCGATGAGGTTGCGGCGCGCCTTGACCGCTCGCGCGGCTGGATCGTCCGGCAAGCGCTAGCTGCCTGGATCGAGCAGGAAGAGGCGCGCAATCGGGCAGAGAACCCTAACCCGCGGCGCACAGGCGGTCGCGAGAAGCGCTGAAGACGCGCACTGATTCGTCAAATCTACAAAAGCCGGTATCACGGCGCTTGAGCAATGACTGGAGACAACGTGATCCATCCTGCAACCGCGGCGAACGAACCGACGTCGCCGACCTTTCCGCTGGTCGGAATTGGCGCTTCGGCGGGCGGCTTGGAGGCGATTTTCGAACTGATGGCAGAAATCCCTGCAGTCAGTGGGATGGCCTTTCTCGTGGTACAGCATCTGGATCCCTCACGTCGCAGCCTGCTGCCTGAGATCCTGCTAAAAAAGGTGTCCATGCCGGTGGTCGAAGCCGTCGACGGCATGGATATCGAAGCCGACCACCTGTACGTGATTCCTTCCAACAAGAGCATGTTGGTTGAGCAGTGCCGTATCCATTTGCGACCGCGTGACGGCACGCTCGGGCCGCCAATGCCGATCGACGACTTGCTGGATTCGCTCGCGAAGGATCAAGGTTCCCGAGCCATCGGGATTATCCTTTCTGGCAGCGGTTCCGACGGCGCACTGGGGCTGCAAGCCGTTCAGCAGGAGGGGGGCATCACGTTCGCTCAGGACGAAAACTCAGCGCAATACAACAGCATGCCGCACGCGGCGATTGCACTGGGCTGTGTCGATCGCGTTCTGTCTCCCCGCGAGATCGCGAAAGAATTGATGGGTATCGGACGGCACCCTCACGTGCGCCGCGCTCCGATCACCGAGATGGACGTACCCAGCGAGTCCGCCGAGACGAGTCTGCGCGCCATCTTTCGCCTGCTTCGGAATGCCTGCAATATCGATTTCAGTCGGTATAAGCATGGCACTATCCAGCGCCGGCTGTCTCGTCGCATGGCATTACGACAACTGACCTCAGTGGCAGAGTACGTCGCGGTGCTGGAGTCCGACCCGGCCGAAGTCTTGGCGCTGGGACGCGATCTGCTGATCCAGGTGACGAGCTTCTTCCGGGACCCCGAGTCGTTCGACGCGTTAAGTCAGACGGTATTTCCGCGTCTTATTGCTGAAAGCGATCCCAGGGCGCCGCTCAGGATCTGGGTGCCGGGTTGTGCGACGGGCGAGGAAGTCTATTCGATCGCGATATGCCTGATCGAATATTTGGGAGAACACGCGGCGAATCTGCCGGTGCAGATTTTTGGCACGGACATCAGCGCGGGCGCGCTCGAGACTGCCCGCACAGGTCGATACATCGAGAACATCGCGAGAGATGTGTCGCCTGAGCGGCTGGAGCGCTTTTTTGCCCGCGACGGCGAGTATTACTGCGTTGACAAGTCAGTGCGCGAACTTTGCACGTTCTCGCGTCACGACATCTTGAGCGATCCGCCCTTCTCGCGGATGGACCTGGTGAGCTGCCGTAATCT
>NZ_FCOE02000135.1 GCF_001544915.2 Caballeronia pedi
CACGAAGGTGAATTCGAACGTCGATGTGCTGAATACACAGGCGGCGCTCACTTCGCTGGCTGCTTTGACTTCGACAAGATCTCTTACGAAGTCGGATCTCGGGCAACGGATCACTTTTATTTTCAGCGGAACGAGTACGCGAACCATCCCGATGCCGTCCGCGGCCACGTGCGGGGCAGACAGCGTCATCCTCCTGCGAAATGCCGGCGCGGGTCCAGTCAGCCTTACACCTGCAAGCAGTACGTCGGACACCGTCGCGCTCTCAAAGCTGAATCCAGGCGAGACGGCTCTGATGACCGTCGACGGGGTCTCGGCGTGGACATGCTTGATTCGGGGCCGGGCGAACACTGACAACGAATCGGTGATCGGGAATAGCGCGGTGGGCGGAGACGCGTCCGTGGCTGGCGCGCTGGGGGTCACGGGAGCGGCCACCCTTTCGTCAACACTTACCGTTACTGGCGCGGCCACTTTGAATTCGACTTTGGCGGCCAAGGGGGCGGTCACCTTCGGATCTGCCGGCCAAGCTAGCATTTCCGCTGCGGGGGCATACTCAGGAACGACCGGGACCTATTCAGGCAACGT
>NZ_FCOE02000085.1 GCF_001544915.2 Caballeronia pedi
CGCACGACCAAGCACACGGATCTGGGCGGTCACGTGTTCCGCTATCAGTACAACTGGGCGGGGCTGGTGACGAAGCAAACGGGCAGCACGGGGCAGGACGTGGACTACACGTACTACTCGCATGGCCTGGTGCGCTCGATCGTGATAACGCCACCAAAACACAGTCGCTCTATGAGTACGACGGCGACGGAAATCGCACGTCGGAGTTCTTCACGAACTTTGGCGATTCATATGTGTTTGCGCAGTCGCGGGTGGAGTACGACGCGCTCAACCGCGTGATATCGATCAGCGACAACAGCTACCAGGTGAGCTACGAGTACGACGCGGTGGGCAATCGCCGCCACACGACTGCGACGTACACGGACATGGTGGGGAATCACGAAAAGAAGACCCAGGACTATTGGTACGAATACGATGCGCTGAACCGTTTCACGGTGACGATGGGCACGTTGTCGGGCGAGCGAGCGAGCGATGAGAACGACGCGAGCGTGCATATCGTGGTGGGTCGCGCAGGTGGCGAGGGTGTGCAACTTGGATACAACGCGGCGGGTGAGCGTGTGATGGCCGTGTATGCGAAGGATGGCCGCACGGAGCGCTACGAATACGACGCGAACGGATATCTGAGTACACAGAGGATCAATGGCGTCGTGGCTCAACAGCGCTCGAACGATTTGTTGGGCAGGGTGACTTATCAGGTCGAACGCGACGTGTCTACAGGGCAAATTGTGAGAAATGCCGACCGCACATGGGATGCGGACAGTTTCCTGATGGTGGAATACGAGCATACCCAGCACAACACGACCAGTTACACGCGGCTCGCCGATGGCACGGTAGCCGCAATTGAGACGAAGCCAACTGATCCGAGCGGTACCCGCACGGTGACAACCTACAACTACGAGTGGTGGGACGGGGCGAAGCAGTCGAAGGTGACGGTGCAGCCGACCAACCCAAACTCGCCGGGCTGGAAAGCCGCGACTACGTACTACAACTACGACATCAACGGCAACCTGAAGAGCACGTTCGACGATGGCGGCAACGAGCCGGGCAATGCACGCGCGTTCCAGTACTGGACGGACCTACGCGGACAGGTGCAGCGCCGCAGCGAGCTGACGGGTGTGACGGTGAGCGCGAGCGGGGCGATCTCGGGCACCGAGGGCGTTCGCAAGCACAACTACTACTACCTGAACGGTAACCGGGTGGGCAACCAGGGCAATGACGGGGTCGATGAAATCGATTACGTGCAGGAGCTCGCGGGCAAGCTGGGCAAAGGCAGCGACAGCCAGTACAAGGTGTTCACGCCAGTGGGCACGGCGGACTTCGACGAGAACTACATGGCGATCAACGCGACGTATCCGGGGGTGAGTCCGGGCACGTGGACGGTGCGTGCGGGTGAGACGTTGCAGAGCATTGCGAGTGCGCTGTGGGGCGATGCGACGTTGTGGTACATCCTGGCCGATGCGAACGGGTTGCAGGGCACAGACGTGCTGAAGGCGGGCCAGACGTTGACGGTGCCCAACAAGGTGACCAATGTTCACAACACGGCGACGACGTTCAAGCCGTATGATCCGGGCAAGGCGATCGGCGACACGCAACCGACGCTGCCGGATCCGCCGCCGCCGCCGGGCAAGGGCGGGGGCTGCGGCATGGCCTTGATGATAGTTGCGATCGTAGTCACGGTTATTGTTACTGCGGTCACTTACGGGGCGACTTCTGAATTTCTATATGCCGAACTGGGTGTGACAGCCGAGACGGCGAGCACGGCGGTGAATGTGGGCGTGGGGGTTGCCGCGGGCGCCACGGCCGGGACGGCGGGCGCCGCTGCTAGCCAGGCCGTGATGATTGCGGGTGGCCTGCAGGCCGGGTTCAACTGGAACGGAATCGCCATGGGCGCGCTGGGCGGTGCGCTGACGGGAGGAATGAATGCGGGGCTGGGCACGGCATTGCCCAACGCACTTGAGCGAGTTGGAAGCGCAGTGGCTCTGGGGGCATTGCGTTCGAGCGTGATTCAGGGTCTCGGCATGATCACGGGGGCGCAGCACAGCTTTGACTGGAAGAGTATGGCCGCCAGTGCGATCGCGTCGGGCGTGGGAAGCGCGGTCGGTCAAACACCGCTTGGTAAAATGCAGTATGTTGGAGCCGGGGCCCAGGGTCTCGCGGCAGGTGCGACGAGTACGCTAGTGCGAGGCGGCAGTCTGCAGAGGGATGCGGCGGGAATAGCGGGGGACACCATTGGTGCGATGGTGAGCGCGCAGATGGCGCAGCGATCTGTGGCTCCGGCGCAGTCGTACACGCAGAGGGTCACCAGTGGTGGAAGCTATACGGATGATGTGTACGCGCGGTTGGTTGATGCGTTTGGCAGCGTCGATGGTGCGAGTTCCTACGGTGGCTCGACTGGCGGTATGATGTTTGCCGGCCCTGGAGCTCCAGAGGCAAAGTATGTTGGGCAATTTCCGGCGATACATACCACACAGAATGGATCATGGCTCGAAGACGCAGCCGCGGCCACGAGCATGGCGTTCGGCCCTGGATATGATGGCGCGCTCTCTGGATTGACAACTGCGTCGACCGGTTACGGGGGCGACGTCGATCTGAATGCGGCAGCGTTCAGGGCGTCGATGAAAGACGGTGGTATGTCATCGTTGGTTGCAGATTCGGGAGATATTCTTGAGAAGCTCGGAAACGATGCGCAGGCGTGGATGGACGCGCGTCAGGCGCAGCTTCCGCGTCTCGCGCCCGATACTGGGCCGCAGTTGGTGCCGCTTAACGGAACGGGCTCGCTCGCAAACTCGGATGCAGCGTTCCTGCGTTTCATGGAGACGCAGGGCACTCAACCGCTCGGCGGCTTGATAGCCAATGCGGCGTTGCAGACGACTGGTAATACGAGTTATGCCGCGGCGGTTGCTGATGCTGCGTGGCCGTTGGATGCGTTGTTGATTCCAGGCGGAGTGCGAGCTACTTCGGTAGCGAGTACCAGGCGCGGAAGTGGCATGGTCGGTAGGTCATACACCGGTGATCCGCTAGCGTCAGATTTCGTTGGCCCATCGCGACCGATCTCTGCTGCTCAAATGGAGCTATTGACGGTCAACGCCGATGCACATGCACTGGCTCGCCATGGCGGAAGCGTTACCGACGCGCAACTTCTGACTCGCGCGCTAACGGGAATTGCATCTGATGGTTCGATAAAGCTTGCGAGGAACGGCGTGCCAATTCTTCCGCCGATGTCGTCCGCCTTTCACTCTGACCAGTTACTTGCCTATGCAGACCAGTACGTGCGGGGAAGCGGAGCGCTTGCGAGTGCCATTGCGAATAACCCGGGAGCACCTTACGTGACTGTGATGCCCGCGAGTGTAGGTGATATGGGGCTTGACTTAGGTAGAGGTTACGTCCGCGTGGGCGCCAGCAAGTTTTCCCCGGATCTGCACGGCGCACCGCAGCTCGTCGATAACCTGAGGAGCGTACAAGGGACCTACGCTCTCAATCCAACTACTGGAAAATGGGAAACGGTAACACTGTTTCCAGCGAGATAAGAAACGAGGATATGAATTACCCTACCCTAAAAAATCTTTTGGTCTCGGTATTGTCCGTTGACGTTGGCTTGCCTGAAAGCGCAGAAGCGGCTGCCATTACCCTATTTCTCCAAGATCGGGCAGTATGCGAAAAGTTGAGAGGGGAATTACTTGCCTTTGACGCTAGTGGCGAGTCTTGGATGGAATTGTTGGATAACGACAACTATTGCGTTTATCCAACAGACTCGGAGGAAGAGGCAAGGCAGTTTGTGATGGAGAAGTTTGGTGCTCAACTGCTAGGCTGACTATGAGAAACACCAAGGGTCGCATTTGCGGACCTTGGTGATGAATCAGAAGCGTTATCCGTGATCCATGCTGATGCAAATCTGGCGGATTTGATAGTTGACGGAGAGGTAGACGCGCTCGCCGGGCCCGAAGCCGAGGCTATGCAGATAGCGGTCGGCAATGTGCATCAATGGAATGCAGAGCTTGCCGTGGTCATGGATTTGTCCTGCAACGGGATGCAGCGGGGGTCGTGGGCGACACGATCGGCGCGATAGTGAGCGCGCAGATGGCGCAGCGCTCCGAGGATGCGGCGAAGGCTAAGACTGAGCCGATCATCAAGGGCAATGCGGCCAACTCGCAGTTCACGCCTGCGGATGAACGCTCGTTCAACGCGACGGCAAAAAGCCTGGGACTGACGCCCGAGAAGGCGCGTTCGTTGATGGCGGCGGAAAGCGGTGGGTCGCGTGTTGGTGATGCGTATTTGGCGAACACGCCGGGGGTGAAGGGTCTCGCGGCAGGTGCGACGAGTACGCTAGTGCGAGGCGGCAGTCTGCAACGGGATGCGGCAGGGATTGCGGGCGATACCATCGGAAGTATGGTGACGGCGCAGATGGCGCAGCGCTCGCAGGACGTGGCACAAGCCAAGACCGAGCAGATCGTCAAGGGCGGCACGGCCAACCCGCAGTTCACACCTGCTGATGCGGAATCGTTTGATGCGGCAGCGGCGAAATTGGGTTACACGCCTGAACAGGCGCGAGCGCGAATGGCGTTGGATAACGGAGGGTCGATTGTTGCTGATCCGTATTCTCCGTACACGCCGGGCGTAGATGCACGCGCAGTACCGTATCCGCAGATCACGGTGCGCGAGTTGGCACCGATGGATGTGCCTGTGATAGGAGCGGCTCAACCTTTAAGTGGATGGGAATCGGTCAAGGCGTTCAATCCGATTGCTCAGTTTGCGGAGGGTATGTACGACCGTGGCGCCGCGATGGCGAGCGGCATATGGAACGTCGCGACGCATCCGGTGGACACGGCAACAGGCATATACGACCATTACGCGAACGCGTATGACGCTGGCCACCTTGGTGACACGATACTCAACGACGTTGGCAGCGCGATAACAGGAGGCGTGAGATCACTGCCCCCGCTTGCGGCAGTGAACGGGCTTTACAGGCAGGACACGGCCGGTGCAGCGTACGTATTTGGTGGATCTGCGATGGATGCGGCGTTGTTTGCTGCGCCAGAACTTGCAGGGCCAACAATGGCTCTCGGTGGAGCAGCACTTGAACGCGGTGTTGCGATCTTCGGGCCGAAGCTTGCCGGCATGACGGAAAGCTATCTTGCCAAGACGGGTGGGTTGTCTTATGTCGTGGAAAATAGCTCGACCTTCCAAAATAGTGCGATAGAAACAATGAATCGCATAGAGTCTAGATTTGGAGAGGCAACGCGGGAGGTAGGTTTTATCGTCGATTCTGAATCCGGTAAGATACTGACGGTTGCTCGTCAGCCTTATGGGCAATTGAATTCAAGCTTCCGATTTGATTCTGCACAGTGGGATATGGCCACGGGAAATTGGATTACGCACAATCATCCGAGTGGTTTAACGCTAGGTCTTGAAGACATGGCGGGAGCCGTATCAAGTGGTGCAAAGGGTATTAGAGCTTCGACTGCAAGTGGAACTTATGAGCTTGCGTTTGATGGAAGCTTTGCGTCAGCCTATCGAGGAGATTACGCCGGTGCGTATGGTTACCTTCATGCTCAGACCGGTGAAATCGGGCGTGGAATCATGACAGATATTCGTAGTGGTTCATTGACCGTTGCAAACGGCTTGCAAGGAGTCCAATACAAGGGATTCTTGGCTAATGAAATGTGGACTCGATTCGCTACCCAAGCGTCTGGCCTTCAGTATAGATTCATTCAGAGATAGTCAATTATGAAAGGAAATATCCCAACGACGTTGGATGCTAGTGTTGAGTTCGGGCTGACTCTACTGGATGCGAAGGGTCGCAGTGAACTCGCAACGATGGGTTTGTTCAATCCGCATATGAAGTATGAGACTGACTTCGTGAAAATTATTGGTTCTAAATTGGGGATCATCGACGGAAGCAATCAGGAGTTGTTGCGGGACATTGCTATCAAACAGGGGGACAATCTACATTTTTTGGAAATTGAGGGAGATTCAATAGAGCCTGCGGCAGCGATGCGAATATTACTTACAGCGATGTCAGAAAAGGCTGCCAAAGCAGGATAGTTCGAACTGATGCAAGCTTAAATAGCTCAAGGGCCGCGTCGCGGCCCTTGGTGTTCTTACTCGCACGTGATGGTGAGTTTGCCATGCTCGACGGCGACTCTCACACGCTGTCCGGGTGCGAATCCGGCGTGCTCGATCCATCGACCTGCGAGTCTGATCCACGGAAACAGAGTCGGCTCGGTGCGCAGGTGCTGTGGTTTGTGCCAGTTGTGCTGGACAGGGTGTGACTGCTGAATGAACACGCATCGTTCGGTGAAGCGTCGCAGCAACCGGGCGCACGGGCGTTGTTGGCTGGCAAAGCGCGCGTCAGGGGTAAAAATCGGTCAGAGCGGGCGGGGCACGGTAAAAGCCTTGTACTATAAGGGCTTGCGGTCGTCGGGAGGGAGAGTTGGCGTCAGAGGTGACGTTCAACGGGATGCGGCGGGGATTGCGGGCGACACCATCGGTGCGATGGTGACGGCGCAGATGGCGCAGCGCTCCGAGGATGCGGCGAAGGCGAAGACTGAGCAGATCGTCAATGGAAATAAGCCGTCGACACCGGCGCAGCCGTTCTATGCTCAATTCCCTGATGCGAAGCCGGGCGTGATGTATGCGTCCAACAGCATCATGTCGGACGTGGATAATCTATATCCGTATCAGCGTTCGTGGCAAGATGAGAACGGCATCCATGTGGAAGCAAGTCGCACGCCGATTGTTTCGGCTGAAGCCTCGGCGACGGGTCTAAGCTACGGCGTGGGCTACGATGGCGCGCTCTCTGGGTTGACCGCAGCGTCGATGGGCTATGGCAGCGAAGTTGACTTAAATGCGGCAGCGTTTCGGTCAGCGATGAACGACGGGCCGCAA
Organism: Caballeronia pedi; assembly: GCF_001544915.2. Lineage (GTDB taxonomy): Bacteria > Pseudomonadota > Gammaproteobacteria > Burkholderiales > Burkholderiaceae > Caballeronia > Caballeronia pedi. The sequence continues at coordinate 6,886 of NZ_FCOE02000085.1, forward strand.
CTGACCGGTGGTGCCGAAAGTTCTTGGCAAGCGTTTGCTCGTGGCGCGGCGGGAGGCTACGCAGGCGTCCTCGATTCGAGTCCGAACGCCGCCTTTGCTGGCAAATTGCTGAATGACGCGGGGCAAAGCTTCAAGCAGTTCGGCTACGAGATGGCTGGTGCGCAGCGTGCGGATGAGGCGCGTGCTGCGTGGAACAGCGGGAATTACGGACTTGCTGCTGCGAAGGAGTTGCAAGCATTTGGTGAGGCTGGTCTGGCGGTGATGGGAACAGGCCCCGCTGTGCGAGCGGGTGCCGGGCTGGGGATGCGGGCAATTGGTGCGGTGGGAGAATACGCTGAAACGAAGGTGGCTGGCCTTGGTGAGCAGTATGGGTTGGGACTTCGCCTTTCTGTTGTACCGGAAGGTCCGAATTCACTTGGTGCGCCAATTCCGCGAGTCGATGTTACGAATGAGTTTGTTTCTCGAACCAGTAAGAGTGGGATCACTACCCTGCAATATGGGGATCCTGACGGCGTTCATGGCTTGTTGGTGAATGTGGATCGACAAGGTGTGCTCGGGTTTGATATCCGCTCGCCTGCCGGCGGCAGTTCATTCTCTGATGCGTCGGGAACAGATATGTTCGCTAGTGCGATGCAGCGTCTTAATCAAGACGGAGTTTCTGTAAGTGCGATTCGGGGGGTATGGATTGAAGGAACCGATAGCGTCAATGCAGGTCAGTATCGAGCCAACTTGAGCAGCGGAATGAGCCCACAGCAGGCTGCTGCGAACACTTGGACCGGTCGCATCGCAGAGCGATACGGCTATACCAATATTGGTGTTCCTAATACCGCACACACAAAAACGACAGTCATATTTGGTAGGTAAAGTTCATGTTTGAAAAAATCCTTAAAGGCGAATCGCCAGCGAAGGTGTTCAGAGAGTTGATTGAAGCTGATCCATCAATCGGAAAAATTCAGCTTGGCGAGTTGTTCAACGATGAATTTGTCGATCTAACGGGGGAGGCTCAGCAGCTCATATGGCATTGGAAAGGGCCGGGGAAAAGCCAAGGCCTAGATGATGCTGATTTGGACGCATTGCTTAGGCAACAACTTCGAAACGCAGGTTATCTGTAATCGATAGATAAGGGCCGCTAACGCGGCCCTTAGTGTTGTTACTCGCAGGTGATGGTGAGTTTGCCATGCTCAACGACGGCTCTCACGCGCTGTCCGGTTTGAACCCGGCGTGCTCGATCGATCGTCCTGTGAGCCTGATCCACGGAAACAGCGGTGGCTCGGTGCGCAGGTGGATATGGCTTGCGCCGGCCTGCCAACGAACGCCGAGTACGAATATCGTTATCTGGCCAAGGATGCATCGGGCAACGTGGTGATGGAGCGCCAG
>NZ_FCOE02000056.1 GCF_001544915.2 Caballeronia pedi
GCAGGCGCCGGCGCAGGCGCGGCGAGCGCGTCGCCCGATGCCCCCGCCGCGCCCCGCCAGGCCGATGACGGCTCCAGATGAACGGACACGAAGGAGACTCCATGTATCTCACGCTCACGGCGGAGAGCTATCAGGGCAGCGCGCCCGATGCGCCGCTCGCGTGCCGCTTCGGCGCGGCGGGCGGCACCATCGGACGCGGCCCCGGCAACGAGCTGGTGCTGCCGGATGCGGCGAAGACCGTGTCGCGCGTGCATGCGCGGATCGACTGGACCGAGGACGGCTGGCGGCTCGCCGATCTCGGCGGCAATCCGAGCCGGGTCAACGGCCGGCCGCTCGCGGGCGGCCAGCCCGCGCCGCTCGCCGACGGCGACGTGCTGGAGATCGGCGGCTACCGGCTCGGCGTGCGATCGATGGCGCGCGCGCCCGTTGCAGCCTTCGACGCGCCGCTCGGCGTGCACGACCGTCGCGGCTTCGATCCTCTGGACGCGGCGAGCGCGCAGCAAGAGGGCGCGGCGCAGACCTTCGCGCACGATCCGCTCGCCTGCGCGGCGGTGCTGGCGGATTCGCCGCTGCCGGGCCCGCGCTTCGATCCGCTCAGCGGTGAACATGAAGCGCCTCATCGGCTCGACGGCCATGCGGCGTTCGCCGGATCGCAGAGCGATCACGTGCCGCCCGAGCAGGTCGCCTACGTGCCGCCCGTGCGCGCGATCACGCATGCGCCGGCGGGCGGCATTCCGCACGACTACGATCCGCTCGGCGACATGGCGCTGGCGCCCTGCACGAGCGCGCCGGAGTTGCCGATCCCCACGACGGCCGCCGCGAATGACGCGGTAGCCGAATCGGCCTACGCGGCGCTGCTCGACGGCATGGGCGTCGACGCCGCCGCGCTCAACACACGCGATGCCGCCGAGGTCGCGCGGCTCGCGGGCGCGATGCTGCGCACGGCGGTGCGAGGCGTCGTGGACGTGCTGCTGTCGCGCTCGGTGATGAAGCGCGAAATCAGTCTCGACACGACCATGCTGGTCCAGCGCGACAACAACCCGCTCAAGTTCTTCCCCGACGGCGATGGCGCGCTCGCGCAAATGCTGCGCGGCGCGAGCGCCGGCTATCTGCCCGCGCAGAGCGCGCTTCAAGGCGCCTTCGACGATATCCGGCGTCACGAACTCGCGGTCCTCGCGGGCACGCGCGCGGCCATGCAGCACCTGCTCGGGCGCTTCGATCCTGAGGCGATCGCGGCGGCTGACACACGGCGCGGCTGGCTCGACTGGCTGCCGGCGTGGCGCAAGGCGCGTCAGTGGGAGCGTCTGGTGGCGCTGCATGCCGAACTGACGCGCGCGAGCGCCGACGACCTCCAGGCGCTCACCGGCAGCGCTTTCAACGACGCATATGAGCGGCAGGCGAACGGTTTCGCCGATGCGAAGCCGCTGGCTCCTTCAATCCTTCATTGAATCCAAGCGCGAGGCGACGATGTCCAGGAACAACAAGGTGATCTGGTCCGAAGGCATGCTGCTTCAGCCGCAGCATCTGCAGCAGCATGACCGCTACGTGCGCGCGCAGATCGACGCGCGCTGCGCCGCCTTGCGGCCCTATGCGTTCGGTTTTTCGGAACTGGAGATCGACGTCGCGCAACTGAAGCTCGGCCGTATCGCGCTGACCGCGTGCGCGGGCGTGCTGCCCGATGGCAGTCCGTTCCGGCTGCCCGCCGACGATGAACTCCCGCTTCCCCTCGCCGTGCCCGAGGACGCGCGCGATCTGACGGTCGTGCTCGCGTTGCCCGTCGCGCGTCATGGCGCGCCCGAGGCCGCGTATGCGGCGCAGGCCGGTCACGATGGCTTCGCACGCCACCGCATCGCGGAAACGGAAGTGCTCGACAGCAACGAAGGCGCGACCGGCGCCGCGCTCGTGCAGGTCGGCAAGCTGCAACTGCGCCTCGCGTTCGAGGAGGACGTGGCGCACGCGCATACGTCGCTCGGGATCGCGCGCATCGTCGAGCGCCGCGCGGACAACAGCATCGTGCTCGATGCCGGCTACGCGCCGCCCTGCCTCGACTATCGCGTGTCGCGGCGGCTGTGCGGATTCGTCGACGAACTCACGGGCCTCATGCATCAGCGCGCCGATGCGCTCGCCGCGCGCCTCGCCCAGCCCGCCGCGACCGGCGCGGCGGAGATCGCCGATTTTCTGCTGCTGCAGGTGCTCAACCGGGCGGAGCCGTTGTTCGCGGGAATTGCGTCGACGACCGGTCTGCATCCGCACGACCTGCATCAGCACGCATTGCAACTGGCGGGCGAGCTCGCCACGTTCAGCCTGTCCGGCAAGCGTCCGGGCGCGTTCCCGGCGTATCGCCACGAGCGGCTCGATGCGACCTTCACGCCGATCGTCGATGCGCTGCGCGCCGCGCTCGCCGCCGTGATGGACCCGCATGCCGTGCCGATCGCGCTGGAGGAGCGCAAGTACGGCCTGCGCGTGGCGATCGTGCCGGACCGCGAGCTGTTCCGCTCGGCGAGCTTCGTGCTCGCGGTGAAGGCCGATCTCGCGCCCGCCGCGCTGCTCAACGGCTTTCCGCAGCAGGCCAAGCTCGGGCCGGTCGAGCGCATCCGCGATCTCGTCAATCTGCAATTGCCGGGCGTCGCGCTGCGTGCGCTGCCGGTCGCGCCGCGCCAGTTGCCGTTCCATGCCGGCTTCACCTATTTCGAGCTGGAGCGCGGCGGCGATCTGTGGCGGCAGTTCGCGACCTCGGCGGGCGTGGCGCTGCATGTAGCGGGGGATTTTCCCGGCATCCAGTTCGAGTTCTGGGCGATCCGCCCTTGAATCCCCGCTCCATTCGACGAAGGAACGCATTGTGAATGCACCCGCCTTGCCGCAAGCCGGCTTCGACCTCGACGACACCATTCTGATTCCGCAGCCGGGCGCACGCCTGGCGGAGCGCGCGCGCATGGACGAAGCGCCGCGCGCGCCGGTGCTGCCAGCCGCGAGCGGCCTGAACCCGCTGGTGCGCGCGGCGAATCCGCTCATCGAGCTGGCGCTGCCGCTGCGTCAGCGGGCCGCGATGGCGGACATCGAAGGGCTGCGAGGCGAGCTCGTACGCATGGTGCGCGCCTTCGAGCAGGATGCCCGCGCGGGCGGCGCCGACACCGAGAAGCTCGCGGCGGCGCGCTATTGCCTGTGCACCTGCATCGACGAGGCGATCGCGGGCACGCCGTGGGGCAGTGGCGTCTGGGCGAGCCGCAGCCTGCTCGTGACCTTTCACAACGAGGCGTCGGGCGGCGAGCGTTTCTTTCTGATCCTGCAACGGCTCGCGCAGGATCCGGCGCGCAACGTCGACGTGCTGGAGCTTCTGTACGTGATCCTGTCGCTCGGTTTCGAAGGACGCTATCGACTGATCGACGGCGGACGCAGTCAGCTCGAATCCGTGCGCGAGCGGCTCGAACGCATCATCCGCGACCAGCGCGGCGCGTTCGAAACCGAACTGTCGGTGCACTGGCGGCCCGCCGAGCGCGCGCGCCGGCCGCTCGTGCAGCGCCTGCCGCCGTGGGTCTGCGCCGCACTCGCGGGCGTGGTGGTCGTGGCGACGCACATCGCGCTCGCGATGAGCCTGAATCGCACGTCCGACCCCGCGTTCGAAGCGCTCGACCGCGTTCGCGTGAGCGAGCGGCCCGCCGCGCCGGCGCGCGTGATCGCGCCCGCCGCGATGCCCGCCGCCGCTGCGAGCCTCGCGAGCTTCCTCGCGCCCGAGATTCGCGAAGGCCTGGTCTCGGTGCGCGAAGCGGCGGACCGCTCGATCGTCACGATCAACGGCGACAACCTGTTCGCCTCCGGCAGCGCGTCGCTCGATCCCGCCTACGGCGCGCTGATCGGGCGCATCGCGCAGGCGCTTGCGGGCGTGCCCGGCAAGGTCGTCGTGACGGGGCATACCGACGATCAGCGGCTCGTGTCCGCGCGCTTCCCGTCGAACTGGCATCTGTCGCAGGCCCGCGCCGACAGCGTGCGCGCGATGCTCGCGTCGCTCACCGGCACGCCCGCGCGCTTTTCGGCGGAAGGGCGCGGCGACGCCGAGCCGCTCGCGTCGAACGACACGCCCGCAGGCCGCGCAAAAAACCGCCGCGTGGAGATCACGCTGCTCGCGCCGGGCGCATCGTCGTGAGGCATTCGTCAAGCAGATCAGCATGGAGATATCGATGAAAAAGATCGCAGGAGCGCTCAGGACGCCGCAATGGCTCACGCTTGCGGGCGTGCTCGCGTTGCTCGTCGTCGTGTGGTTCGAAGGGCCGCTGTTCGCGTTCGATGGCCACGCGCCGCTCGAGACGGCGCACCGCCGCTGGATCGCGATGGCCGCGCTCGTCGCCGTGTGGGGAATCGTCTGGGGCGCGCGCCTCGTCGCCGCGCGGCTCGTCAATCTGCGCTTCATGAGCGGCGTGGCGGGGCAGGGACCGGCAGCCGCGGCCGGCAGCGCGGAGCTCGCGGTGCTGCGCGAGCGCTTCGAGCAGGCGCTCGCGATTCTGCGGCAGGCGCGCATGAAAGGTGTCAACGGCCGCCAATGGGTGTATCAGTTGCCGTGGTACATGTTCATCGGCGCGCCGGGCACTGGCAAGAGCACCGCGCTCGCGCATTCCGGCCTGCGCTTTCCGCTGCGCGAGAAGCTCGGCGAGGACGCGATCGGCGGCGTCGGCGGCACGCGTCACTGCGACTGGTGGTTCACCGACGACGCCGTGCTCGTCGACACGGCAGGTCGCTTCACGACGCAGGACAGCGACGCACACGCCGACGAATCCGCGTGGACCGGCTTCCTGCAACTGCTGCGCAAGTACCGGCCGCGGCGGCCGCTGAACGGCGTCATCGTCACGCTCTCGGCGGCGGATCTCGTGCGCGAGGACGACGCCGCGCGCGATGCGCACATCCGCACGATCCGCAGCCGCCTCACGGAGCTGAGCGAGCGGCTCGGCGTGCGCTTTCCGGTGTATGTCGTCGTGACGAAGTGCGACCTGCTTGCGGGCTTCACCGAATTCTTCGACGATCTCGGCGAAGCGGAGCGCAACCAGGTCTGGGGCATCACCTTCGCGCTCGACGAGTCGCCGGGGGCGAGCGCGGCGCTCGCCGCATTCCCCGCCGAATTCGATGCGCTCGGCACGCGGCTGCAGGCGCGCGTGCTGCATCGCATGCAGCGTGAGACGGACGTCGCGCGGCGCGCGCGCATCTACGGCTTCGCGCAGCAGTTCGCGGGGCTGCAGCCGGCGCTCGGTCGCTTTCTCGATGGCGCGTTTCGCGGCACGCGCTTCGACGCGTCGCCGCTCCTGCGCGGGGTCTATTTCACGAGCGGCACGCAGCACGGGCGGCCGATCGACCGCGCGATCAGCAGCATCGCGCAATCGCTCGGCTTGCGTCGCGATGCGGCGTATAACCGCGATGCGTCGGGGCGTGCGTATTTCATCAACCGGATGCTCAAGGACGTGGTGATCGCGGAAGCCGGGCTGGTGGGCGCGAACGCCCGCTTCGAGCGCTGCAGCGCGTGGCTGCGGCGCGGCGCGCTCGCGCTGGTCGGTGTGACGCTCGCACTCGCGCTCGCGTGCATGGCCGTGAGCTATCAGCGCAATCGCGCCTATGTCGCGGCGTTCGAGCGCGAGACGCGGCATGTCGGGCAGCTGGCGCGCGAGGCGAACGCGGCCGCCGGTCCGCTCGCCGTGCTGCCGCTCTTGGACGCGGCGCGCGCGCTGCCCGGCGGCTATGCGGACGCCGGCAAACCGGTGCCGTGGCTCACGCGGCTCTGGCTCTATCAGGGCGACAAGCTCGGTCAGGCGGCGCGCGTGACGTACCGGCGTCTGCTCGATCAGACCTTGCTGCCGCTCGCGGTCGGCACCTTGACGCAGGAATTGCGCGATGGCGCAACGGGCAATGGTCCGGCATCCGAAGCGCATCGATATGAAGCGCTGCGCGCCTATCTGATGCTCGGCGACGCGCGCCATTTCGACGCCGCCGCGCTGCGCGCGCATCTGGTGCCGGCGCTCGCGGCTGACGCGAGTCCCGCGCAGCGCAGCGCGCTCGACGCGCATCTCGCCGCGCTGTTCGACAAAACGCACTTCGATCCGTCGCTCCCGCTCGACGACGCGCTCATCAGGACGGCGCGCGCGGGGCTGGCGGAGTTGCCGCTGTCGCAGCGCATCGGCAACCGGGTGGACGGCGAGCTCGCGCAGGGCAACATCGGTGCGTTCAGCGTGAGCGCCTCGGCCGGACCCAACGCGCCGCTGCTGCTGCGGCGCACGAGCGGCGCGCCGCTCACGGCCGGCGTCGCGGGCGCGTACACGCGCGCCGGCTATGCGCAATACACGAACCTGCGCGACGCCGCGCTCGCCAATGTCGAGAAGGACGCCTGGGTGCTCGGCCGCGACGACGTCGCGCTCACGCCCGACGGCATCGCCGCATTGCGCGCCGCACTCGACGAGCGTTACTTCGATGCGTATATCCACGCATGGGACGCGCTGCTCGACGATGTGAGCGCAGCGCCCGTCAGCGGTCTCGCCGATGGCGCGCGTATCGCGAACGAGCTGTCCGCGCCCGACTCGCCGCTCAGGAAGTTCATCGTCGCGGCGGCGCGCGAGACGACGCTCGGCGCGAACCCGACGACGCGCGTCGACGACCACTTCCAGCCACTGCATCAGCTCGCAGGCAAGCCGGGCGACGCCACGGCGCTGGATCGCGCGCTCGCGCCGCTCAAGGACGCCGCCGTCTATCTCGATGCCGCCGACGCCGCGCGCAGAATGGGCCAGCCCGCGCCCGCCGGCGACGCGCTCGGCAAGCTGAGGCTCGCGAGCCAGACGAGCCCGGCGCCGCTCACGCCGGTCGCCGCGTCGATCGCCACGGCCGGCACGGCGCTCCTCGAAGGCGGCGAGCGCGCCCGGCTGGATGCGCAGTGGAACGCGAACGCCGGCCCGCTGTGCCGCCGCGCGCTCGATGGCCGCTATCCCTTCGTGCGGGCTTCTACGCGCGACGTCGCCGCCGACGACTTCGGCAAGCTGTTCGCGCCGGGAGGCCTCATCGACGATTTCTTCCAGAAGAACCTGGCCGCGCTGGTCGATACGAGCGGGCCCGTCTGGCAATGGCGCGCCGGCACGCCGCCGGCGGGCATGCCGCGCGACGCCCTCGCGCAATTCCAGCGCGCCGCGCAGATCCGCGATGCGTTCTTCCACGACGGCGGCCGCGACATGTCGATCCGTTTTCGCGTGAAGGCGCTTTCGTTCGATCCGGCGGTGACGCAACTGAATCTCGACATCGACGGGCAGCAGCTTGCGCTCAGACAGGACGGCCTTCAGTCGATGCTGCTGCAGTGGCCGAGCGGCAAGAACACGGGCCGCGCTAGCGCTCAGTTCGATCCGGCTTCGGCGACGCAAGCCGCGCCGCTCGACGCGAGCGGTCCGTGGGCGCTCCTGCATCTGATCGACGCGGGCAGGCTCGACGCCACCGCGCAGCCGGACCGCTACCGGCTCACGCTCGATTCCGCCGGACGCAAGGCCGTGCTGCAGCTGGACGCGACGAGCGTCGTCAATCCTTTCCGGCGCGCGCCGCTCGAACAGTTTCGCTGCCCGGAACATCTGTGATGGCGTCGCCGGGTGTCGCCGGATGCTTCGGCAAGCTGCGCGGCAACGGCGACTTCGTGACGCGGCGTCTGCCGCAAGGCTTTGTCGTTCCCTGGGATGCGATGTTGCAGGCGGGCCTGCTCGCGAGCCGCGCGGCGCGCGGGCGTGCCTGGCTCGATGCGTATCTGGGCGCGCCGCTGTGGCGCTTCGCGCTCGGCGGCGGCGTGCTCGGTGAGGACGGCTGGGCGGGCGTGCTGATGCCGAGCGTCGACAGTGCGGGCCGGCATTTTCCCCTGACGATCGCCGCGCCCGTTGAAGCGGGCGCGTGGTCCGCCTGGCGTCCGCATTCGCACGCGTGGTTCGCGCATTGCGGCGCGCTCGCGCTCGCGACGCTCGGCAAGGGCGCGCGTCTCGTGGATTTCGATGCCGGATTGCTGGCGCTAGGGCCTGGACATGACGCGAACGAAGTTTCGACGCCGTCGCATGCAGGAGCCTGGGGAACGAGCGTCTGGTGGCATGCGCAAACGGCGCGCATGTGCGCAGGTCTGCCCGATGCCGCGTTCGTCGCGGCGCTCTTCGATGACCGTGTCGGTTAGCCGCCGTCGAAGCAGGCGATGACCGCCGTGATGTTGTCCTTGCCGCCGGCATCGAGCGCGAGCGCCACCAGTCGCTCGCAGGCGTCGTCGATGCCTTGCGGCGTCATCGCTCCGAGAACCGTTTCGATCTCGCCGTGCGGCACCTCGCCGTGCAGCCCGTCGCTGCACAGCAGATAGCGGTCGCCGGGCAGCCACGCATGCGTTTCGATGATGGGCGCGATCGACGGCAGCGGCCCGAGCGCCTGCAGCAGCACATTGCGCGGCGGCAAATGTTCGATGACACCGCGCTCCAGCGCCTGCTGATAGAGCGTCTGGTCGCGCGAAAGCTGCGTGAGCGCACCGTCGCGATAGCGGTAGAGGCGGCTGTCGCCGATGTGAAGCGAGATCAGACTCGCCGAGCCGGACGGCTGCCAGATGCCCGTCAACGTGGTGCCCATCGAGCGGTGCGCGAGACGCTCGCGCAGGTTCATCGCGTGAAGCGTCGCGTTGGCGTGGTCGAGCGCGTCGGCGGCGGCGCGCATCGCGCATGCCGATGCATCGTGCACGGTGGCGTCGGGATCGTAGACGTGGGCGGCGTCGGCGTGAGCGCGCGACGTCGTATCGGCGGCGAGGCGCGTGGCGATGCAGTCGAGCGCGGTCGCGCTGGCGCGCGCGCCGAAGGCATGGCCGCCCATGCCGTCCGCGACCGCGACGAGGTTCAGCGCCGGATCGATCAGAAAGCGGTCCTGGTTCTCGCGGCGCACGCGGCCGGCATCGGTGAGGCCGAACGCCGTGCATGCGGCAAGGCGGACCGGCGCGCGGCGGATGAGCGTGTCGGGATTCATCGGTCGTGCTCCTTCGGATGCGTGTCGTGGTGAACGGGCGCTACAGTCCGACATCGCGCTGGAAACGCGCGCGGTCGTATTGATCGGAGATGGCCGCCGCGAGCCGTTCGTGCAGCGCGCGCAGGCTGGCGGCGCGGACTGCCTCGCGTTTTGCGACGAGGGTGGCGATCGGACCGAGATAAACGGCGAGCTTGAGCGCGGCGGCCCGCACCTCTTCTGCATCGAGCGATGAGGGCGCCAATGCCGCACCATGCGCCGTGCCCGCGCTCGACCCGTCCGCGAAAGCAGCGACGAACTGCGCGCGGCCGCGCTCGGAAGGCACATGCGGCGCGAGCAGCGCGACGAGCGCCGGCAGATCCGGCGCATCCGCGCTGCGCGCCGCCGCGCGCCGCACCAGCAGACGCGCGACCGGCCCGATCTGCGCGGCGAGCCGCGCCTCGACCGAGGCGAGCGTGGCGGCGGGCCACATCGTGAGCGACGGCAACGACTCGCCGCGCCACGAGCCTGTCCCCGAAGCGAGCGCAGCGGCCGACGTCACCGGCTGCGCTTCGAGAATCGTGCAGTCGTCCGTGGTCGCGGGCCTGCCGTCCGAGGCATGGTGAAGCGCCTGCCGCAACGCGTCGGCCGTCTGAAAGCGCGCGGCGGGAAGGCGCGACAGCGCGCGCATCAGCACGTCATCGATTCCGGACGGCAGCGCCGGGTTGCAGACGGACGGCATGCGCGGCGTCTCGTGCATGACCTGCCGCATCACTTCCGCCTGAGATGCACCCGCGAACGGCCGGCATCCGGTGAGCATCTGATAGAGCACGATCGCGGCGGAGAAGAGGTCGGAGCGCCCATCGACGGACTCGCCCGTGAACTGCTCCGGCGACATGTAGCAAGGCGTGCCGATCATCGCGCCCGCCAGCGTCAGCGTCGACGATTCGACATGTGCGACGCCGAAGTCCGCGACCTTCAGCCGGCCTTGCTCACTGACGAGCAGGTTCGCGGGCTTGATGTCGCGATGCACGACACCGTGCGCGTGCGCGAAGCCGAGCGCGGCGAGCAGTTGCGCGAACCAGTCGAGCGCGCGCGCGAGTTCGAGCGGACGGCCCGCGTCGAGCAAGGGCTTCAGGGCGTGTCCGCAGACCAGCTCCATCGCGATATAGGCGGTGTCGTCGGTTTCGCCGTAGTCGTAGACGCCGACGATGTTCGGATGCGTGAGCCGTCCGGCGGCCTGCGCCTCGCTGCGCAGGCGCGTCATCAGACTCGCGCGCTCGCCGCTCTCCAGCAGCTCGTGGCGGACCGTCTTCAGCGCGACATGCCGCTCGATATGCGGATCGAAGGCGCGATAGACCACGCCCATCGCGCCCGTGCCCAGCACCGCGTCGATGCGGTACTTGCCCAGTCGGGCGGTGCGCGGCGGGTCCATCGCAGCGGCTTTCACCTCATGCCTCGATCATCTTGAACGCTTCCACGAGACTCGTCTTCATGCGCGCGAACGACGCGGCGAGCGAAGCGATCTCGTCGCGGCCGCGCTCGCTGAAGTTCGCGCCGTCGAGTTGTCCGAGGCTGGCTTCATCGGCGGCGCGCGAGAGGGCGCGGATGCGCCGCGTGACGAGCAGATGCACCATCACGTTCAGCGCAACCAGCAGCAGCACGAACACGGCGAGCAGCGAGCCGAGAAAGGTGCGCAGCACCGCGTTGCTGCGCGCGATGGGCAGCGCCATCGGCACCGAGACGAAATCCGCGCCGATGACGTCGTGCATCGCCCAGTTGAAGCCGTTGTCGGGACCGTATTTGTCGACGAGCGTTTTCGGGGCGCGCGAGGGCACGCTGTGACATTCCATGCAGGCGGCGTCGTTGATGCGGTTCGGGCGCGCGATATACAGATTCTGCCCGGTCGGCGTGTCGCGCAGTCCGACGACTTCCTTCAGTTCGGGCTTGTCGTGCAGATGGCGGATGACATCCGCTTCCCAGTCCGAGGGACGGTCGCGCGGATTGGTCGGGTTCAGCATCGTCGAGCGATACGAGTATCCCGCGAGGCGCTTCTCCAGCGTCATCAGCGTTTCGACGGCCGAGAAGGCCGGCACCGATTGCGGCACGAAGCTGTACTTGAGCTGCGTCTGCAGAAGCGGCGTGACTTGCGTCGCGGTGTAGTTCTGCGCCGCGCTCGCTGCTTCCATGAGGACGCGCGCGTTCTGCACGGTTTCGTCGATGGCCGCGCGACGCAGCAACTCGCGCGCGGCGAATCCGGCCGACACGAAGCCGACGACGAACACCGCCAGAAACACCAGATTGAACTTGACGGCGAGCGACAGTCTCATGATTCCACCTCGGTTGACGGGTTTTGCGCGGGCGAAGGCGCGCGCCGGCGCGGCATGGCGGGAGGCGGGCACAGCACGCGCCGCCATTCGGGAAGCGTGCGCAGGTTCTGCCGCACCTGGGCGCGGAACGGCTCGCCCTGCGCGAGCGGCCGAAAGCGTGCGACGAAGCCACGCCGGATCGGCAGCGGCGCGCTCAGCCAGTCGGCGATATCGGCATATGTCGCGGGGCGGCCCTGCGCCCGCGCGACGAGCTTCGCCTTCGCGGGCGCCGCCGATGAAGCGAGCGGATCGCGAAAAGGCAGCGGCATCGCGGCGACGAACGACGTCGCGGGACGCTTGCCCACATCGAGCGGCTTGCCGGTCTCGCGTTCGGCGTAGTGTTCGCCGTCGAGCGGCTGATGCGCGTCGGCATGTTCGGGCAGGGCGAGCGTCATGCTGCCCGTTTCGATGAAGAGCGAAGTCATGTCGCGGCTCGCATGCAGTACCGCCGCGCCGTCGAGCAGGCTCGCGTCGAGCGCGGGCGTATCGATCGACAAGGGCCCGGCCGTGCCCGTGCGCGGACGCGCGATCTTGATCCAGCCTGAGAGGAGCGCGAGTGCATAGCCGTGCGGCGCGGCATCGATGGCGACGCGCGTGTTGGCGGCGAGCGCCACAATCGTGCCGTCGCCGTCCTCGATTTGCGCGCCGCCGTGTGCATCGGTGGCGAGCAGATCGCCCGGCTGCAGCGCGATGGGCGCATCGACATTGAACACGGTCGTCGCACGGATCAGCGTGACGGTTCCTTCGGGCAGCAGCATCGCCGGGCCCGCGTGCGCGCCGTGCAGCGCGCACAGACATGCGAGCGCAACGCCGAAGCGAATGGTTTGCAGCAGAGTCGGAGCGTTCATCGCGGCGATGCCTCGGGGCGTGAAGGGGTTGCGATCATTGCATGCGCGCAGGCGCTATCCGTTCAAAAAGCCGAGCACGGCCTTGCGCACCTTCAGGTCCCAGGTCTGCTCTTCCTTGTGACTCGTGGCGAGCGTGAGCAGACCCTTGATCATCGCGTCGTCGGAACTGAATGCGAAGCCCGCATCGCCCAGATAGTCAGATCCCCAGACCTTGAGGCTGTCGACGTACTTGCAGCCGGCCGTGAATTCCGCCTGCGTGACGATGTTCTCGTCATCCTTGAACATCGCGAGGAAGTGCATCTTGTCGCCGCAGATGCCGGAGTTCAGGGCGAGCACCGAGAGCGCCGGAATCGGCACCGCATAGCGCTTGAACCAGCCGTTGAAGGCGAGCGGCCGGGTATGCAGCGCGTCGCGTTGCATGCGTGCTTCCCAGTAACCCTTCGCCTGCTCGCAAAACCGCTTGATGCGCTTGATTTCCACGATCTTCCAGATCACCTTCGCGAGCGTTTCCATGATCGACACGACCGCATCGATGATGGTCGACGCACCCTGGCTCGCGAACTGCAGGCCGAGGCTCGCGCCGCCCTTGACGAGGTCGTATACGCCGGAACCGATGCTCAGCTTCATCGCGCGCCTGATCGCTTCCACGATGGTTCCGGGATGCCCGGTCAGCAGTTGCACGTCGCGGCCTTGCACCCACTCGCGATACTTGGTGATGCTGCTATCGACGGTATTGGCGATGCCCTTGGCGATATCGAGGCCCGCGCCGATGAACGGCGCGAGCGTGGCGAGCAGCTTGCCGCACAGGAAATCGATGAGCTTGCGCAACAGCGCGGGCATCGTGTCGAGCGCGAAACCGCCGGGATCGTTGCGGATGTCCGCGACCTTTTCGCGAATCATGTCCCACAGTTTTCTTGCGCCTTCCTCGACTTTGGCGCGAATGGCCTCGTACAGCCGCTGCGCCGCGCTGCTCAACGCCGGCAACGTGAGCGTGGAATTCGTGAGCTGATTCGATTTCGTGAGCGTCGGTTCCTTGCGCTTCCTGATCTTCTGCTGCACCTGTTCGAGCGCGAGCGAGGCCGATTTTTGCACGACACTGTTGTCCAGCACCGCGGAGGCGCGCGCCGCCGCGACATTGGTGTCCGGCGCGAACCCGAGGCCGACGTTGGTGATATCGAAAGCGCCTTCCAGCAGCACCTGAAACGTGTCGTCCTCCAGTTCCAGGTTGCCGAAGAGGTACAGCACGCCGAGGCGTGCGTTGATCAGCGCCGGCGTCATGAAGTCCTGCGCGCCAGCCGCGGCGTCCGTGTCGCCTTTGCCGCGCAGTTGCTGATCGAGCAGCGTGAAGTATTTCGAGCCGTTGCGCGAAGCGCTTTTCCAGGCATCGTCGGGGCCGGCCGAAAGTTGCCAGCGCTCGTACGCCTGCACCAGCGAGTGGAACTGATGAACCGTCCGGTTGCGCTGATACATGAGGATCTGCTGATCCAGATCCTTCAGCGCCGCGCCGCGTACCTGAAGCAGCGCCGAGGTTCCTCTTAGCCATTCATCGTGGGGAACGATGTCGGGCAACTGGGCATAAGCGTAGGGCATGGAGAGGTCTCCTCGAAAATCTGAGCTTGTGGTTGAGTGTCGGGGAGAGCGCCTAGCACCACGCGATATCGTTCAGCTTCACGTAGCGGGTCTCGATCAGGCGGCCGCTGCGACTGCGCACGTCCACCCGATAGATGCAGCCGAAGCTGAAGAAGTTGTGCTCAAGGACGAAGATTTCGCGGTGCATGATGCCTCCTGTCGAGCCGTTCGCTGAGCGAATCGTGCCGATCATGGTCGCCGTGGGATGTCGCGACCGTCGATAGCAAAACAGCGGGGCAGGAGGTTTTGTTCCGCGTGGAAGCGGCGATTTATTTGCGGGCGGGAAAGGAATAAATGCGGGTTTGAAGTGTCCGGCCGGACGGGTTTCCTGCCGTCATGGAGCACCGCGCGGCTCCATGCGGCGCGCGGCACCGATGCACGCGCGCCGCTGAATTTTCGATTAGAACTTGTGCCGGATACCCACGACTGCGACGGTTTGCTTGTTGGTGCTGGACGGCGTGGCGCCCACCAGCGCGGCGACGGCGGGTTTGCCGGTGGAATCGAATCCCGACACCTGCTCATATGCGACTACGGCGTAAAGATCGGTACGCTTGGACACGAAGTAGTCGGCCCCAATATTGACTTGATGATAGTTCGCACCTTCGATACCGCCGGCGCCGCCACCCCGTGTGTAGATGTACGCGAGACCAAGCAGCAACGAGGGCGAAACCATATAGCGACCGTTCGCCTCATAGCTGTTGAACGAGGCGGTGCCGCGCAAGGCGGATTGTTGTGCTGTGAGCCCGCTCACCGCGACGCTGCCAAGATCGCGGAAGCGCGTATTCGTATAAACGAAGCCGAGGGTTGCGGGGCCGACTGCGTAAGACAGGCCACCACCGAAAATGTCTTGCTCGCCCGCGGTGGAGTAACCCACGAATACGGGGCTTCGCATGTTGCTCGCGGTCGAACTGTCGTTCGCCTTGTTGCCCCAGAACGAGTAGTTCGGGGTATGTGTGGCCTGATAGCCCGCTGCGATCGTCAGCGGCCCCTGACTGTATGACCCTGCCAGACCCCAGATGGCATTTCGCGACATGCTCCCCGCGATGTTCCCGAAGGAATACATCGTTCCCATGGAGAAGCCATGATAGAGCGGAGACTGGTACTTGACGGTATTGTTGACACGATTCGAGCTGTCCATGTTGTCCAGGTCGGCGGGATGGGATCCATAGCCGGTTCCCACGGCAGCCCATGTATTGCCCGAGGTAAGCCCGGCAAAAAAATCGTACAGCGTCGAATACTGACGGCCGAGTGTCACCTGCCCGTAGGATTTCGAGATCACGCCGACGTACGCCTGCCGGCCGAAAAGTGTCCCGTTCTGTCCCATTGCGCCAGTTGTCGTGCTATATCCGGCTTCGATATTGAAGACTGTCGACATGCCTCCGCCGAGGTCCTCGAGTCCTCTGAAACCAAAGCGGCTGCCTGATTGATTCCCGCTGGTCATCGCGTACTGGCGATCTCCGTTCGCGTTCGAATTGAAAGTCAGGCCTGCGTCGATAATTCCATATAGCGTTACGCTGCTCTGAGCCCACGAGGACGACGTCAGCACGCCTAGAGCGACAGTAATCAGAAATTTTTTATGCACGTAGTAGTCCATAGCATTTCATTAAAAAATAGAGCTTTTGATGGATTGGGTGGACCCAGCGAAGTGTTGATGCGAAACTTGATTGAACAGCTCCGAGTTTGAGACGCCCACTGTCCGTGCTGAAAGGAGGCGGCGTGACACCGCCTCCTGACTGGTTATAAGGGCAGATCGCGGCCGGCACGCTCGGGCGCGAGTAGCGCGCCTATGATCGTCAACGACCCTGTGACGACGACGATCAGCGGTACCGCGTAGACATTGGGCGCGCCGCCAGCGCTCGCGAGTATGGTGGAAGCGATGAGCGGTCCCAGTCCGGAAATGGCGCCGGCGCCGATCTGATAGGCGATCGAGACACCCGTATATCGGGTACGTGTGTCGAACAATTCAGAGAGGAAAGCGCCCATTGGCCCATAGACCATGGAGTGGCCGATTTCGAGCAGAATGAGCGACGCCAGAACGAGCGGTAGGTACGCATTGTTGAGCGACCAGAACAGCAGGTACATGGCCGGTACAACCAGTACGCTCCCGATGATCGCAAGCACGCGGCGTCCGGTCTTGTCGGAGAGCCAGCCAAAGAAGACGGTCAATCCCATCGCGACGAAGCCGTTGACGAACTGGAAGAGCAGGATCGTGCTCACCGGAAGATGCAGCGCTCGCGAATAAGAAGTCGCGAACGTCCCGTATATCTGATACGAACACGCGCCAGTGGCAATGAAAATCGCGATGATCGTGGCTTTCTTGTGCTTTCCAAACAGTTCGGCGATAGGTAGCCGTTCGCGCTTGGCTTCGGCCGCCTTTTCTTCGGCCTTCAGGAAGACGGGCGTCTCTGAAACCCCCAGGCGCACCCACAAGCCGACGAAAACCAGTGCTGCGGATGCGAGAAAGGGGAGTCGCCAGATCCAGTACTGTGTTTCTTCGGGCAGGCGCGTGATGGCTGCAAAGATCAACGTTCCGATCGCGATGCCAAGCCAGATCCCGAAGTTGGCGAAGCTGCCCCAGTAACCTCTGCGATTCTTGCTCATGTGTTCGACGAGCATCAATACGCCGCCTCCCCACTCGGCCCCTGCGCCAAGTCCTTGGGCAAGCCGAGCAAGGATCAGCAGGACCGGCGCCCAGATTCCGATGACCGAGTAAGTCGGAAGGACACCAACGAGGAAAGTCGCCACGCCCATCGTGATCATGCTTGCGACGAGCACCTTCTTTCGACCGTAGCGATCGCCGAAGTGTCCGCCGATGATGCCGCCGAGCGGGCGGATGAGAAAACCGCTCGCCAACGTGCCGAACGACGCGATCACGCCAATCGTAGGGCTGATGCTGGGAAAGAACTGGTGAGCGAAATACAGTCCCGCAGCAAGCCCGTAGATATAGACATCGAAGAACTCGATGGTCGTACCGAGGATCGTGGACATAATCAGGCGTCGGTGAGTGCCTGGCCGCACGGCGGGCGTGTCTATTACGGCGTTGGTCGAATACATTTCGTCTCCTCTACGCTCCCGGCCAGTTTACCGGGGAGCATGTTGAACATCGGGCGCGGGTTGCTGCCGAGAGCGTTACTATCGGAAGGTTGATTTATGAAAGGTTAACCTTTAACTAATCATTGCCTGTACGTGAACGGCAGACTATCGGGGAAAACGCGCATCGTGGGTTGAACGAAGCCGAATTTCCGGGGGAATCAGAGAGGACAGTAAGATCGCAGCGTCACGAGGACATCATTCTTCATGGTTAACCATTCGAGTATTCTGGTCAGGGGCGAGGGGGCGCATAGTGCTCGAATTCAAGTTTGGCGCGCCGTCCCAAGGGCGTCAGCCACGCGCGATGAGAAAACAACAGATGCGGAGGAGGGGCGCTCCTCGCTGCGGGCGTTTCGCGCGTGCAGGGTGCGCCGACGGGTGCCGCGGCTTCGCAAATCGACGCGCGCGCACCATTGCTGAATTTCGCTCACAAGGGCATGCTTGTTTTGAGCCGTAGTCGATCCGCAGGCACATCGGCTAGAGTCCGTCGCGGGTGTCTCACGAAGTCAATTCGTCATGCGTGACGTTTGTGCGTCACGCCGGCTACTCGTTGCCGATTCGTTCCTGCAGGGTCAGGTAACGTGGTGCACGTAGCGTGGGTGCATGAAGGCTTCTATGCCTTCGTGTCCTCCTTCCACGCCATAACCGCTGTCCTTCACGCCGCCGAACGGCGCTTCGATTTGCGAAACCGCGAAGGTATTGATGCCGACCCCACCGACCTGCAATTCGTCGGCAACCGTCACCGCCGTCGCCGCTGAACGGGTGAACGCGTAGCCGGCCAGACCGTAGGGCAGGCGGTTCGCTTCCATGAGCGCTTCTTCGACAGTCGAGAATCGGGTGGCCAGCGCGAGGGGGCCGAAGGGCTCGACGTTCATCGCCCGGGCGCTTCGGGGCACATCCGCTATCAGAGTCGGGCGCCAGAACGTGCCTTGAAGATCGCCTCGATCGCCTCGATTGCCACCGGCGACGAGTCGGCCACCCTGGCTGATGGCCTCCGAGACCATCTCTTCGACCGCGTCGCGCCTGCGCCGGTTGGCGAGCGCGCCCATCTGGCTGGCAGGGTCCACGCCGGGCCCGACGACTATGCGGTCCATCGCTTCGCCGTATCGCCGGACAAAGGCCTCGTAGATGCCTTCCTGCACGATGAATCTGGTCGGGCACGTGCATACCTGACCTGCGTTTCGAATCTTGCCTTGTACGCAGGTCGCGACGGTCGTATCGAGATCTGCGTCGTCGAACACGAGTACAGGTGCGTGGCCGCCCAACTCCAGGGTGCAGGGCTTGAGCCCCTCGGCCGCCAGCGTGGCGAGGCGCCGCCCGACCTCTGTGGAGCCGGTGAAATGAACCTTGCGGATGATGTCGGAGCGGATCAGGTGACTTGATACATCTCCCGGCACGCCGAAAACGACATTCAACGTGCCGGCCGGCAACCCTGCATCCTGGAGCGCCTGGGCAATCCCGATGGTGGAGGCAGGGGTTTCCTCCGCAGGTTTGATCACGACCGTGCAACCGGCGGCCAGCGCCGTCGCGATCTTCCGCGCGGGTAGCACACCGGGAAAATTCCACGGTGTGAACGCGGCTACGGGGCCGAGCGGTTGCATCACCACCATCTGACGCGCGCCTCGCGTGCGCGCCGGGATGATCCTGCCGTTGGCGCGCAATGCTTCTGCCGCATTCCATTCGAGTGTTTCGGCAACGATCGAAAACTCGAGTGTCGACTCCGTCAGCGTCTTGCCCTGTTCCAGCGTCATCAGACGAGCCAGGTGAGCGCTACGTTCCCGAACCAGATGAGCGGCGCGGTTGAGTACAGCGGCGCGTTCGATTGCCGGCGTTTTTCTCCATATATCGAAAGCTGATGAGCTGGAAGCAAGGGCGTCGTCGAGATCCTGCCTGCTTGCCCGTGGCACCTCGGCCAGTACTTCTCCCGTCGCGGGATTTCGCACGAAGCCGCAACGACCGTCGCCGCCACGACGCCATTCTCCACCGATGAACTGCATCGGCACCGGATATTCATTGCTCTGCCTGTCCATTCCTGTCGCCCTGTGATAGTGCGGCGTCCGTGTCCACGGAGCGCCACCATGAGTGGATCGATGACCGGACGTTAAACTGCGAAATCTAAATAGTCAATGGATAACCAATAGCTTAAAGATCATGAGACGCGGTTCTTCATAGTGTTCCAAAGTTGGCGTATCAGCAGAGATTGAAGCCAATACGATCAAATTGGAAAGTGCTAGCGATCATCCCTCGATAAATTAATCAATGGTTGACATATAGACGGTTGCGGTTACTATCGGCTCTGAATGGTGTGTAAACAGGACCGCCACTCGGCCGACAGGAATGCGTCGGCTCGGCGCACGACACGGCGCGGCGGATTTTGGTCTCGACAAGAAGGAAGGGATTGGTTATGAAAGCGCTTGTCCTGGAAGGAATTCAGCAGCTTGCGGTTCGCGACGTGCCGGACCCTCAACCGGCTGCTCTGGGCGCGTTCATTCGCGTGCAGGCCAACGGCGTGTGCCGTAGCGACTGGCACGGCTGGATCGGTGATAGCAAGCGGGAATTTCCGCTCATCATGGGCCATGAAATGACCGGGATCATCGAAGACGTGATGCCGGGCGTGACGCGATTCAAAAAGGGCGACCGGGTCGTCGTTCCCTTCTCCGGCAGCGAAGGAACCTGCGAGTATTGCCAGAGTGGACAGTCGCATCTGTGCGACGGCGGCATCATCCCGGGCCGGACATACTCGGGTGGCTATGCTGAATTCGTGAGCGTCCCGCATGCGGACCGGAACCTCATGGCGTTGCCCGATGACATCAGCTTCACCGACGGTGCCGCGCTCGGGTGTCGATTCATGACCTCCTTCCACGGACTGGTCGACCGGGCCGAGCTTCGGGCCGGGGAATGGGTCGTGGTCTATGGGTGCGGAGGTGTGGGCCTGTCGGCGATCAACATCGCTGCCTCGCTGGGCGCAAGCGTGATCGGCGTCGATATCAACGACGCCAATCTCGATCTGGCGAACGAGATGGGCGCGCACTTCGCGATAAACAGTCGGGAATCGAAGGCGGTCGAGGCGGTCATGCAGATAACGAAAGGCGGGGCGCATGTGGCGGTCGACGCCCTCGGGATTGCTCAGACCTGCGTCGATGCGATCATGAGCCTGCGCAAAGGCGGTCGACAACTTCAGATCGGGCTCACGACCAGGAAGGAAGCAGGGTACGTCAGCGTGCCGATCGATACCATCGTGCTCAGGGAACTGAAGATCATCGGCTCTCTTGGCATGGCGCCGCACCGTTTTGCGTCGATGATTCCCATGGTCGCAAGCGGGCGCCTGACTCCCGGCAAGATGGTGACGAAGGAGATCGCTTTGTCCGATGTGAGCGGAGTGTTCGAGAGCATGACCAGGTCGGCGAACACAGGCACCTTCGTCGTCACTCGGTTCGAGTGAGCATCGCGCGCCTCGTCCGGTTCATTCGACAATGCGTCGGGCGCACCGACAGACCCGGAGTAAGCCATGCCCCTCAGCGAACCGAAGGCGCGAAGCCCGTTGCACAGGCGAGCAATCACGATCGACGCATTTCTCCGCGAAGACAATCTGACCGACATCGAAGCGACCCTGGTCGATACGAAGCCGGTCGATTTCAGGCTCGGCGTCGAGCGTCCGCACGTCGCGCCTGGAGAGGCGATACATAGAATCTCGGTCCGACTCACGGTGGACGGGAGCGGAACGATTCGCGCGACGGAGGTTGCCATGGATGCGACCCCCTACCACTGCTGCAAGGAGGTCGAGAGGCGATTCCAGCTGAACGGAATCAATCTGGGCGCCGGCTTCATGAGAGCGGTGCGCGAACGCATTGGCGCGGCAGACAACTGCTGGCACGCATCGCAGTTGCTGCCGCAGATGGCGACCGTACTTGTTCAGGCGAACTACCTTGCCATGCGTGAACGGATCAAACGCCTTCCCCTCGATGAACGACCGCCGCCGGCGATGCTGAACACTTGCGTCGGCTGGCAGGATCACCGGCCTCATGTCCAACAGGAATTTCCAGATTTCTATCGGGAGCAGGGTCGGCCGGACCGGTCGGACGATCGTTGCACAGGTCCGGAGGACGAGATGCCGACATGACGGTGCTCGATTTTCTTGTAGCATATTGGGCGGGACGGACCGCACTTCGCACGCACTCAGCGCCGCGCGTCCGCGAATTCCACGTGACGAGAAAAGCATGGAGACGACTGCCGGAGCAATGTCGGGGGTGAGGGTAGTAGACCTCACATCGGTGTTCATGGGGCCATGGGCCACACAGATGCTCGGAGACCTCGGGGCGGATGTCATCAAGGTCGAGCCGCCCGAGGGCGATTGCACACGCAGCATTGGTCCATGCGGAGAGGAAAAGCTTGGGCCGCTGTTCCTCGGGCTGAACCGAAACAAGCGCAGCATCGTGCTGGACCTGAAGTCCTCGATCGGCCGCGAGGCGTTGCTCCGGCTCGTGAAGGATGCCGATGTGCTTGCCTACAATATTCGTCCCCAGTCCATGCGACGACTCGGCCTGGACTATGAAACGCTTGCCAGAATCAATCCGCGACTGGTCTATGTCGGCATGTTCGGATTTTCCCAGCGCGGACGTTACGCGCCTCAGGGCGCTTACGACGACCTGATCCAGGCTGCCACTGCTGTACCTATGGTCGTCGCGATGGCAGGTAACGGCGCCCCGCGCTATGTGCCTCTCACCATCGCGGATCGTTCGGTCGGAACGTACGCTTTCGGCGTGATCTGCGCCGCACTCTATGCACGGGAACGTTCGGGACTGGGACAACGCGTCGACGTGCCGATGTTCGAGACGATGGTGTCTCATGTTCTCGGAGACCATCTCTATGGCGAGACCTTCGTTCCGGCCAAAGGAGGCTTCGGATACCCACGGCTTCTTTCGGCGCAACGTCGTCCTTATCGGACCAAAGACGGCTACGCGTGTTGCGTGATATACACCGACAATCAGTGGCGCGGCTTCCTGAAGGCGATTGGCAAGCCGGGTCTTTATCAGTCGGATCCACGCCTGATGAGCATCACGACGCGCACTGCACATGTGAGCGAACTCTACGGCATGGTCAGCGACGAAATGGCGCTGCGCACGACCGAGGAGTGGCGCGTCTTGCTGAGTGGAGCCGACATCCCGTTCTTCAAAATGCATACCCTCGAGTCATTGCTCGAGGACCCGCATTTGAAGGATTTTGGGTTCTTCAGCGAGACCGACCATCCGGCAGTCGGGCGGATACGGGAGATGGCCGTCCCCAGCGAATGGCGGGACGACACCCGGCGGAAGCATCGTCATGCTCCTCTCCTGGGCGAGAACAGCCGGGAAATACTTCGCGAGGCGGGCTATGACGAAGCTGGCGTCGATGCGCTCATGTCTTCAGGCGCATCACTCGACGCCAGTTTCGCAAGCACATGCCATAGCGCTTTTTACAGCGCGTCGACAAAGGCAGGAACCGCCTCGAACAAGTCGCCGATCAAGCCATAGTCCGCGATACCGAATATAGGCGCTTCCGGATCCTTGTTGATGGCTACGATGACCTTCGAGTCCTTCATGCCCGCCAAATGCTGGATGGCGCCCGAGATGCCCACAGCCACATACAAGTGCGGCGCGACGATCTTGCCAGTCTGGCCCACCTGATAGTCGTTCGGCACGAAGCCTGCATCCACGGCGGCACGTGATGCACCGAGCGCCGCGCCGAGTTGATCCGCCAGTGGCTCGAGAACTCGGGTGTAGTTCTCGCCGCTGCCCAGACCACGGCCGCCCGAGACGATGATGTGCGCCGCTGTCAGCTCCGGACGTTCGAGCTTCGTGATTTCGCGACTGTCGAAGTGCGACAGGCCGCTGTCAACCACCACCGCGACATGCTCGACCGGCGCGCAGCCGCCTTCTGCCGCAGTGGCAGCGAAGGCGGTGGTGCGTACGGTGATCACCTTGATCGGATCGATCGACTGGACGGTCGCGATCGCGTTGCCGGCGTAGATCGGTCGCTCGAACGTATCGGCGCTCACCACTGCGACGATGTCGCTGATCTGTGCAACGTCGAGCCTGGCCGCAATACGCGGCGCGATGTTTTTGCCATAGGCGGTCGCGGGAACGAGGATATGGGAGTATTCCCGTGCGATGGTCAGGGCCGTCGCTTCGATGTTTTCCGCGAGACCTGCTTCCAGATGCGGCGCGTCGCCAAGAAGCACCTTCGATACTCCCGCGATCTTCGCTGCCGCAGCCGCGGCAGCCTCGGCCTCATATCCGGCGATCAGCACATGAATCTGATTGTCGGTGAGCGTGGCGAGCAGGGCTGCGGCGGTCAGCGTGTTGAGAGTCGCTTGCTTCAGCGATGCACCCTCTCCCGAGAGTTCTGCAATTACCAGAATCGTCATTTCGAGCGTTTCCTCAGAGAACCTTTGCTTCGTTTTTGAGTTTGTCGACCAGCGACTTCACGTCCGGCACGATCACGCCGCCGGAGCGTTTCGCCGGCTCGGCGACCTTCAGCGTTTTCAGACGCGGTGACACATCCACGCCGAGTTCGACAGGATCGGTCGTCGCCAGAGGCTTTTTCTTCGCCTTCATGATGTTGGGAAGCGTGACGTAGCGTGGCTCGTTCAGGCGCAGGTCGGTCGTGATCACGGCGGGCAGCTTCAGCGACAGCGTTTCCGCGCCGCCATCGATCTCGCGTGACACGATCGCTTTGCCATCGGCGATAAGGAGCTTCGATGCAAAGGTGCCTTGCGGAAGACCTGATAACGCGGCGACCATCTGACCGGTCTGATTCGAATCATCATCGATGGCCTGTTTGCCGAGGATCAGCAACTGAGGCTGCTCTTTGTCCATCAGCGCCTTGAGCAGCTTCGCCACGGCCAGGGGCTGAAGTTCTTCGTTCGATTCGATGAGGATCGCGCGGTCCGCGCCGATTGCCAGCGCAGTGCGCAGGGTCTCATGGCACTGCGCGCTGCCCGCCGACACGGCGATGACTTCCGTCGCCACGCCCGCTTCTTTCAGACGGACTCCTTCTTCGACCGCAATCTCATCGAATGGATTCATCGACATCTTGACGTTCGAGAGATCGACACCCGTACCGTCCGATTTAACACGGACCTTCACGTTGTAGTCGACCACACGTTTGACCGGTACCATGACTTTCATATGGATTCCTTCGTACACTGTGCGTTTCAAGCGGAGTTAGCTGGATGCCTGTCGCTGATACTTCTCATGGAGATCGAGAAGATTTCGGGCACGCTTCAGGTGCGGAATATCGAACATCTTCCCGTCTATTCCTACGGTCCCGACTCCACGTTCGTCTGCAAAAGCAGCAACGATCTTTCGTGCCAGCGCAACGTCGTCCGAAGAGGGTGCAAACGCTTCGTTGATCGTCGCAACCTGATCGGGATGAATGGCGACGCGACCCGTGAACCCCTCCTGCGCAGCCGTCCGACACGATGCCCGGAGTCCATCGAGATCGCGGTAGTCGACGTAGACCGTTTCGATGGCCTGCACACCCGCCGATTTGGCGGCAAGCAGTACCGCCGACCGAACCCAACGATAGGTCAGGGTCCAGCGGCCGTGTTCGTCGACGTTGGTGGATGCGCCAATCGCGGCGCTCAGATCTTCCGCACCCCAGTTGAGTCCGACGAGACGCGCGAGCCGTGCCGAAGAAAACTCGCCGAGCCGAAGCGGCGCCGAAGGCGTTTCCGTCGCGACGGGCGCGATCTTGACGTGACCATGCGGAACGTTCTCGCGCGCCTCGAGTGCATCGAGGTAATGACTCAGGCGCAGGACGTCTTCCGGTCCGTCTATCTTCGGCAGCATGATCCCGTCCGGCGCGCCGCCGATGATCGCGGCAAGGTCGGCGAGGGCGGTGTCGTCGAGCGGGTTGACGCGCACCCATAACTGGTACGTGCGCTGCGCTGGTGGCCGGGCGTCGAGGAACGCGCGAATCTTCTGGCGCGCCTTGCCACGGTTGGCCGCGGCCACGGAATCTTCTAGGTCGAGCACCACGGCATCGGCCCCGGAGCCATCTGCTCTGGCGAGTTTCCTGTCACTGTCGCCTGGCACGAAGAGCCAAGATCGTAGATACATGAGTTGAACTCCCTCGAAAGCGTTGATGAGTTTCGACATTCACGAAATGACCTTGCTGGCTCTCAGACTGTCGATATCCGCGCGCGAGAAGCCGATCTCGTGAAGGACGGCCTCGGTATGTTCGCCGTGGACGGGAGGGGGCGAACCCGCCCGTCGGGGCTCGCCGCCGAGCGTGAATGGCTGGCCAACGGACTGGATCGGACCGCCATGAGGATGCACGTAGTCGACGATGGCGTCGCTGGATTGCGTGTGCGGGTGCTGCAGCATTTGCGACAGCGTGTTGATCGGCGCGCACGGCACACCGACTTCCGTCAACTTGTCGTTCCAGTAAGCCACCGGATTCTTCGCGAGTGCCGTCTGCACCACACCGAGCGTTTGCCCGCGGTTCAGCACGCGGTCGCTGTTGGTGCGAAACCTTGGATCGTCCGCGATGGATTGCAATCCGGCGACAGCACATAGCTTGCGCCACTGACTGTCGTTGGCGACGCCCAGCATGAGAGGTCCATCGGCGGCTTCGAATGCCTGGTAAGGGCACAGCGATTCGTGACTCGAACCGCATTTCGGAGGCTGAGTGCCGCGTTCCCAGTAACTTTGCAGGTTATAGCGAAGCAGCCCGAGCGCCGTTTCGAACAGCGACACCATCACGGTCGTTCCGGTTCCGGTCTTGTCGCGTTCGAGCAGCGCGGCCAGAATGCCCGTCAGCGCGTGAGTGCCGGTCATCTGGTCGATCGGAGAAATAGGGCTGCGGACGTAGCCGCTGCCTTCATCGCCGGTCAGGGACATCATGCCGCTGAAGGCCTGAAGAATCACGTCGTAACCGGGCGAGCGGGCAAGCGGACCTTCGCGGCCGAAGCCGGAAATGCTGCAGTGGATCAACCGTTTGTTGAGCGGTTGCAGCGTGGCCGCATCGATGCCGAGCCGCTCGGCGACGCCAGTGCCGAAACTCTCGATGGCAACATCAGCCTGCGCGGCCAACTGGTGCGCCACGGCGCGGCCTTCCGCCGTCTTCAGGTCCAGGGCAATGCTTCGCTTGTTGCGGTTCACGCTGAGGAACACCGCGCCCAGCCCTTCGCTTCGAAACGGTGGCCAGCCCCGGGTTTCGTCGCCGAGTCCCAACGGCTCGACCTTGATCACCTCGGCGCCCAGATCGCCGAGCGCCTGCGTGCACAAAGGGCCGGCCAGGACTTTGGAGAAATCGAGGACCTTGATACCGTCAAGAGGTTTCATCGCGTGACCTTTTCCTTTTTCTTCATCAACGCAGCACGCGTGCAGGTCGCCACCAGTTCGTTGCGTTGGTTGAAGGCCTCATGAACGAAGGTCACGATGCCCGTTGCGGGACGCGATTTGCTCTCGCGCATGTCCAAGACTGTCGAACGGGCGTGCACCGTATCGCCATGGAAGAGTGGTTGCGGAAAGCGGACTTCGTTCCAGCCAAGATTCGCCACAGTGGTGCCCAGTGTCGTGTCCTGCACGGAAAGCCCGACCATGAGACCGAGCGTGAATGCGCTGTTGACGATCCGTTGACCAAACTCGGTCTCGGCCCGGCAATACTCCTCGTCCAGATGAAGGGCTGCGGGGTTATGGGTGAGCGCCGAGAAGAGGACGTTGTCCATCTCGGTCACAGTGCGGCGGACGGCGTGGTCGAACACTTGTCCGATGGCGAACTCTTCGTAGTACAGGCCGGGCATGCTCTTTCTCGCAACGAATGGTCAATAGGATTTGGGAAGATCAAGGACCTTCTCGCCGATGAAGCAGAGGATCATCTGGTCGGTGATCGGACCGATCCTGGTCACGAGCACCTCGCGCAATAATCGTTCGACGTGGTATTCCTTCGCGTATCCCATGCCACCGTGAGTCAGGACCGCCGTCTGACACGCCTGGTAACCGACCCGCGAGCCGAGCAGCTTCGCGCCATTGGCCTCGGCGCCACATGGGCGGCCGGCATCGTAGAGATCCGCCGCTCGCTCCGCCATCAGAAGGGCGGATTCGAGGTTCAGCCACGCTTCCGCCAAGGGGTGCTGGATGCCCTGGTTCTGCCCGATCGGCCGGCCGAAAACCACCCGCTCCCTCGCGTAGCGCGCGGCACGCTGCAGCGCGTCCTGTCCGATCCCGATTGCCTCGACCGCAATGAGAATGCGTTCGGGATTGAGTCCGTCGAGCAGATAGTGGAAGCCGCGCCCTTCTTCGCCAATGCGATCCGACTCGGGAATGAACAGGTCGTCGATGAAAACGGCGTTGGAATCGACCGCGGCGCGTCCGTGTTTCGGGATTCGCTGCACCTCGATTTTCGTGCGGTCGAGATCCGTGTAGAACAGCGTCATGCCGTCGGTCGCCTTGCCTTTGCCCTTCTCGTGCTTCGGTGCGGTGCGGGCCAGAAGGAGGATCTTGTGCGCCACCTGGGCGGTGGAAATCCACATCTTGCGTCCCGAGACGATGTAGCCACCGTCGACCTTCCTTGCGAAGGTCTTGATGCTGGTGGTATCGAGGCCGGCATCCGGTTCGGTGACGCCGAAGCAGACCTGGTCCTGCCCCGCCACGAGGCGCGGTATCCAGCGATCCTTTTGCTCCGCAGTGCCGTGAACCAGCATCGGATGAGGACCGAACATGTTCATGTGGATCGAGGAAGTCGCCGCCATCCCGCCGCCGTGCAATGCAACGGTGTGCATGACGAGGGCAGCCTCCTTGATGCCGAGTCCGGCGCCGCCGTATTCCTCGGGCATCGTGACGCCCAGCCATCCGGCATCGGCCATTGCACGATGAAATTCTCGCGGGAACCGCTCGTCCCTTTCGCACGTCGCCCAGTATTCGTCATCGAACTTCCGACAGACGGCAGACACGCCGTCGACGATCGCCGACTGCTCACCGATGAGATTGAACATTTGTTCCTCTGCTGAGTTGAAGGTCAAGGCTGCAGCAAGACCATCGCAGCCATTTGTTTCAATGGTTAACCAAAACGATATCGGGCGTCAAGGTGCGTATTGATCGATATTTGTAGGGGATTTCACTGAACAGGAAGATATATATTCAATGGTTGACAATTAAACGGGTTGCGCTATTCTTGTCGGCAACTGTCGCAACAAAGGAGGGTGCGCGAATGAGAAATCGTCAATGGGTACTGGCCTCGCATGCTCAGGGGACGCTGAACGAGTCGCTCTGGAGTCTTGCCGAAGCCGACGTCTTGCGACCCGCCAGCGGGCAGATTCTTGTGAAGACGTTGTGGCTTTCGGTGGACCCCTATATGCGTGGCCGGTTGAATGCCGGCGCCGGCATGCAGCTCGGCAGCCTGATGCAGGGAGGCGGTGTCGGCGAAGTCGTGGAATCGAATCATCCCGGCTGGAAGATCGGCGATATTGCCGAGGGTCCGGACGTCGGATGGCAGGACTACGCGGTCCTTACCCCCGATCTCCCCGGCGCGTCGAAGGTGAACAAGGTCGACACCCGTTCTGCGCCGCCTCAGGCGGCACTTTCATGGCTTGGAATGCCCGGCTTGACTGCCTACTTCGCCATGCTCGACGTCGGTCGTCCGAGACCCGGTGACACGGTCGTCGTGTCGGCCGCGGCGGGCGCGGTCGGACAGATCGCCGGTCAGCTCGCACGGCTGGCCGGCTGCCGTGTAGTCGGTATCGCCGGTTCGGACCGGAAGCTGGACTGGTGCAAGACGATTGGTTTCGACGAGACGATCAACTACAAGGCGATGCCCGATCTCGCGGCAGAAGTCGGCCGGTGCTGCCCGGGCGGCGTGAACGTGTTCTTCGATGGCACAGGCGGTCCGATTCACGACGCGGTCATGAAGAATCTGGCCACAGGGGCGCGGGTTGCGATTGTGGGTCGCGTTGCCGTCGCGAACAATCCAGCAGGCGAGGACGTCGGATTGCGTGCGAGCTCGAGGTTGATTGCGACGCGCGCCGTGGTGCAGGGGTTCGTCGTCTACGACTGGTGGAACCGTCGGGATGAAGCATTGCAGCGGCTGGCGGCCTGGCACGCGTCGGGCGAACTCAAGTTCCGTGAAGACGTCATGAACGGACTCGAAAACGTGCCGCGCGCCTTCATGCGGATGATGGGAGGTGAGAATTTCGGCAAGCAACTCGTCCAGTTGTGACTTTCGCGTGAGATCGTTTTCTCATCGGTAAGGTAGTATTTCGGATTCCATATGAGCTTGAAATTTCAGGTTGGTGATCTGACCGTGCACCGGATCGTGGAACTCGATGCGCCGTTCCTGCCCGCACTCGAAATGCTGCCCGGGCTGACACCTGAACGACTCGACGAGAACCGAAGCTGGCTTCAGCCTCATTCGCTGGATGCAAACGACACGTTCATTCTGTGCTACCAGTCGTACGTGATTCAGACGCCCCATCACACGATTCTCGTGGACAGTTGCCTGGGTAACGACAAGCCCCGTCCGCGGCCGGAGTGGGACATGAAATCCGATGATCGCTATCTGCGCGCGTTGTCGGACGCCGGTTTTTCGGTCGATGACATCGACTTCGTCATGTGCACGCATCTGCATGGCGACCATGTCGGCTGGAATACGAGGCTCGCCGGAGGCGCATGGATCCCCACTTTTCCCAACGCACGCTACGTATTTGGCGAGACGGAGCATGCGACGGCCGCGGCGGCGCATCACGTCGCGCAAAACGCGGCGTACGCGGACAGCGTGCTTCCAGTCATCCTGGCGGGACGTGCGGAAATCGTGAAAGACGATCATCAGATTGGCGATCATTTGCGGATCCTGCCGACTCCCGGGCACACCGAAGGACACCTGTCGTTTTGCTTCGGCAGACAGGCGGACGACGTCGTCCTGACGGGTGATCTGATCCACGTGCCGCTTCAGACCCGCTATCCCGAGCTTTCGTTTGCGAGAGACAAGGACCCGGTTCAGGCGGCAGTCACGCGACGTGCGTTCCTCGAACGCTATTGCGATACACCCACGCTGTGTTGCACCGCCCATTTTCCGTCGCCGTCCGTTGGACGCGTCACGCGCTGGGGTGATGGATACCGGCTGCAAGACATCGATTAACAAAGTTCAAACGGAGGAAAACATGCGAGCGTACGCGGTCCAGTGTTTTTGTGAACCGGTCGTGCCAGTCGAGCGAGTCGATCACCGGCCTGCGGGCACGGAGGTCGTCGTCGAGGTCATGCGATGCGGCGTGTGCCACACCGATCTTCACCTGCAGGACGGCTACTACGACCTGGGCGGCGGAAAGCGGCTGAACCTGGTCGATCGCGGTATCAATCCACCTGTGATTCTCGGCCACGAGGTGCTGGGACGGCTCGTATCGAAGGGGCCCGACGCTCCGCTGGACGATGGCGCGATCGGCAAGGCTTTCCTGATCTACCCGTGGCTCGGTTGCGGTACTTGCGACATGTGTCTGCGCGGCGACGAAAACCTGTGCGGCAAGCCGCAATCGATCGGGGTGTTCCGTCCCGGAGGTTATGCCGAGCAGTGCGTGGTACCGCACCCGAAGTACCTGATCGACGTGTCGGGCATCGAGCCCACGCTCGCGGCCACTTATGCATGCTCGGGGCTCACGGCGTACAGCGCGCTGCGCAAGGTCGATATCGACAAGGAGCGCGATCTGCTGCTCCTGATGGGCCTTGGCGGCGTCGGCCTGAGCGGTCTGCAGATTGCCATGGGACTCGGCTTCCGACGCATCGCGGTTGCCGATATCGATCCCGCAAAACGCGAACTGGCGCTCGGCCACGGGGCGACCCTGGTGTTCGACCCGCGCGATGCCGATGCCTCGGCGCAGCTGGCGGCCGCTGGCGGTGTCGCGGCTGCGGTCGACTTCGTGGGTAACAAGGCGACGGCGGATTTCGCCGTGGCGTCGTTGAGAAAAGGCGGCATGTGCATTGTCGTCGGTCTGTTCGGTGGAGATATCACGATCTCGTTGCCGCCCCTCGTTCAGCGTGCGATCACGCTTCGAGGCTCATTCGTCGGCAGCCTCGACGAACTGAAGGAACTCATCGCGCTGGTCAAGTCGGGCAACATCCAGCCCCTGCCTGTCGAAGAGGTGCCATTCGACGCAGTGAACGACGCCCTTGCGCGCTTGCGGGCCGGCCACGTCAAAGGCCGCCTCGTGCTTGCAAGATAAACCGCAAAGGAGATTGTGATGACTGGATCCATTCGCGTGCCGCTGATCGAACCGGGTACCCGTCCCGAACTCGCGGAAGTCGAGGCGGCCATCCGCGCCGAGCGCGGGGGCGAGATCGCCGTGCTGTATCAAGCCCTGCTCAATAGCGCTCCCATCGCCTCGGGATGGGAGCGAATGCTGACGGCGGTGCGCAATCGCACTCAGATTCCGGCAGACCTGCGTGAGCTGATCATCCTGCGCGTGGCCGTGCTCAACCGCGCGTCGTTCGAGTTCGAAGCCCATGAACCCCATGCAAGAAAGGCGGGTTTGTCGTCGAACCAGATCGCCGCAGTGAAGACCTGGCCCGCCGAAGCCAATGGCTTCTCGGACGACGAATCGCTGGTGCTCGAACTCACGGACTGCATGACGCGTGACGTGGAAGTGCCGGACGCCGTGATGCAGCGCGTGTGCGCAAGGTTCGAACCGCACGGTGTCGTCGAAATCGTGGCCACGGTGGCCGCCTATAACATGGTGTCGCGATTTCTCGTGGCGCTGAACATCATCCACTAAGCGCTGCGATATCGATTGCAGGCAATATCACGGAGTCGCGTCGAATGGGCTATCCCGATACTCAACTCTTCATCAACGGCGAGTGGCAGCACGCTGCCGATGGCCGTTCCCTGCCGGTCCGAAACCCGGCCGACGGTCGCGAGATTGGTCGCGTCGCGCATGCCGGTCTCGCGGACCTGGATCGCGCACTCGAGTCGTCGCAGCGGGGTTTTGTCGCATGGCGCGAATTCACGCCGGCGCAACGCAGCAAGGTCATGCGCAAGGCTGCTGAACTCATGCGCGCACAGGCGGATTCGATCGCTACGCTGCTCACGCTCGAGCAGGGCAAACCGCTCAGTGAAGCGAAGGGTGAGACCCTGGCTGCCGCCGAGATCATCGAGTGGTTCGCCGAGGAAGGATTCCGGGTGTACGGCCGCATCGTTCCGCATCGGAGCAGTCTGTCGACGCGACAGATGGTGATCAAGGACCCGGTCGGCCCGGTTGCCGCCTTCACACCATGGAACTTCCCGATCAATCAGGTCGTGCGCAAGGTGGCCGCCGCGCTTGCCGCGGGATGCTCGATCATCGTGAAAGCGCCGGAAGAAACTCCCGCGAGCCCGGCGGCGCTGGTGAAGGCATTCCAGGAGGCTGGATTGCCCGAAGGCGTGCTGAATCTCGTGTACGGCGATCCTGCGGAGATCTCCGGTTATCTGATTGCGCATCCGGTCATCCGGAAGGTGACGTTCACCGGCTCGACACCGGTCGGCAAGCAGCTTGCCAGTCTGGCCGGCACGCACATGAAGCGCGTGTCCATGGAACTGGGTGGTCATGCGCCGGTCATCGTGTGCGAAGACGCCGACATCGACCTCGCGGTCAAGTGCGCGGGAGCGGCCAAATTCAGAAATGCCGGTCAGGTCTGCATCTCGCCTACACGGTTCCTGGTTCATGAAAGTATCAGACAGGACTTCGCTCACGCCGTTGCAGACTTCGCACGAGGTCTCAAGACCGGCGATGGACTGGCGGAAGGAACGCAGATGGGACCGCTTGCCAACTCGCGTCGACTGAGCGCCATGAGCGAACTGCATCACGACGCCGTGAACAAGGGCGCGAAGGTGCTTGCGGGGGGGCATCGCATCGGTGATGTCGGGAACTTCTGGGCCCCGACGGTGCTGGACGATGTGGCGCTCGACGCCAGGATTTTCAATGACGAGCCGTTTGGTCCCATGGCGGCCATTCGCGGTTTCGAACGACTGGAGGAGGCGATCGGCGAGGCGAACCGCCTGCCCTACGGTCTTGCCGGATATGCCTTCACAAGGTCGCTCGTCAACGCTGACATACTGAGTCGCCGTGTGGAGGTAGGCATGCTCTGGATGAACATGCCGGCCATGCCATCCGCCGAATTGCCGTTCGGGGGCGTCAGGGATTCGGGCTACGGATCGGAAGGGGGGCCAGAGGCTCTCGATTGCTACCTGAATGTCCGTGCTGTCGCGATCGCGCACGCTTGAGGAGCACCGCTCGCGCGGCGACTTCAGCAACTCTCAGGTGAGTGGAAATGGACACGATGCAACGTATGCGGTTCGAGGCCGCCGCAGCGGCGAACATCGAGGATGCGTCGGTGTGGCGCTGGTTTTCGGCGCTCCTAGAGGAGCGTCGGATCCGATGGCGCTTCTGTTTCAATCAATGGTGCGTGAACGTCGACAGAAGGCATGTCGCGACGGACATTAGTTTCGATCGCGCGATCCGTGCCGCGAAAGAACACGCCGAGAAACAGGGCCTCGGCTTGCTGCACGCGCAACCGAACAAGGCGGCATCAGCATGCCGTGCCAGCCAATGAGACACCGGCACTCCGCAGCGCCTTTCGGCGGACGCAAGAGGTCGAGCGAAGGGGAGAGCGAAGCCGGTTTAGTCGTCAGAGAGGGGAACGTGCGACGTATCCGATGCCGTGGCTCGCACGTGCGTCGCGCCAATGTGTTGCCGCATGCGCTTCTCCGCCAGATCAGGATTGCGCGCCTCGATGGCCGCGTTGATTTGTGAGTGGATGCGGATGACCTGGTTGCGCGTATCCATCGTGTCGTACTCTTCTGTCGTCGTGGATACGGCCACGCCGTACGAAATGGCATACAAGACCCCGGCGAGCAGTTCGTTGCCGCTGGCACGCGCGACGGCATTGTGCCACTTGATATTGGCCTGCGAGAACTGCTGGAAATTGTTGACCGAGGCGGTCAGTTCGTCGTGCAGCGCGGTCAGCGTCTGTACGTCTTCCTCGGTCCGGTGAACCGCCGCCAGCCGTGCCAGCGCAGGTTCGAGGGTCTCGCGCGTCTCGTGCAGGGTCCGCAGGGGAAGCTGCCGTCCGCGGACGAACTGAGAAATACTGTTGGCCATGGACTCGGTGCCAGGCAGCGTAACCACATTGCCGCCGAAGCGTCCTGGTCGCGTCTGTACAAGCCCTTCAACCGCCAGTACACGGAGTGCTTCGCGCACCGCGCCACGGCTCAGCCCTGTCTGCTCGACCAGCGCACGCTCGGGAGGCAGTGTTTCCCCTTCGGAGATTTCTCCCCGCAAGATGGCCTCGCGCAGTTGATCGGCAAGCAGGTCGTGGGGCTTCGGAGCCTGAATGCGATTGACGAGCACAGCGCTTGTTTTGCGCACGGGCGCCGCACTTTCCTTTTCCGGTGTTGCGAGCGACTTGCCGGGCTTTGCTTGCGTTTCTTTTTCCGAGACTTCGCGCCTCGCGCGTGCGGGCAAGGTTCCCTTGGAGGCGTTGGTTCGAGGCATATTCTGATGTCAGAGGTTCAAGGCATGACTGAGTCCAATACGAGTTTAAAATACCTCGAATCATGGTTAAATGTCAACCATTGAAACGAAGAGGGTCACGGGTAACGGTCAGCGGGTCACTGCGGCGCCAGTGTTCCAAACCAGTACGACGCCGTGACGCCGCCATCCATCAGGATATCGCTTCCGGTAATGAAACTGCCGTCACGGCCCATGAGCAATGCCGCGACGTTGGCGAGCTCATCGGGGGTACCGGCGCGTTTCGCCGGACAGCCGTCGATCATGCGCCGATACCCTTCGCCGCGCGGACCCGACAACTCGTCTTTCGCGAGCGGCGTCATGATGATGCCGGGGCTGATCGCGTTGACGCGTGCGCCGCGTTTCGCCCATCGAGTGGCCTCGAACATGACGCGCAGAGCGTTTCCGCGCTTCGAAAGCTGATAGGCGTGCACTGAGTCCTTCACCTGCGCGGGCTGAAGCAGCGGCAGTTTCAACAGGTTCTCGACAGGCGTGGTCGCCAGCGCATTGTTTTCATCGACCGAAAGCGGCGGCAGGCGATGACCGGATTGCGATGCAATCACGACCGCCGCGCCGCCTTCCTCGATGACCTCGCCGAACGCCTCGAGAACGAGGGCAGTGCCATAAAGATCGACCCTCAAGATCGTCTCGGGCGACGCCTGTGACGGAGACACACCGGCCGCATGGATCAAGCCGTCGACCGCGCCGATGGATGTCGCCAGCTCCACGAGCGCTTCGACGGAACGGCGCGACGAGACATCGACCGTCGCGATCGTCACTTCGAAGCCGGCTTCGCTCAGCGTCCTGGCGGCTGCTTCGGCGTGGTCGGGCTTCAGATCGGCGAGGAGAAGATGCTTGCCAGCACCGACTCTGCGAGCGATGGCTTGTCCGATCGATCCCGGACCGATTACAACGACGACGTTCTGCATGATGCGTTTCCTTGTGCTCACGGCGCTCGATGCCTCAACGATCCACACGGGCCTGCAACGACGCCGGATAACGCTCGCCGACCACCTCGATAGCGGCGAGTGCGGCGTTGATCGACGACAGTTCATCGGCCGTGAGTTCGATCGATGCCGCGCCGATGTTCTCCCGCAGCCGGTCCAGACGCGTCGTGCCGGGAATAGGCGCGATCCAGGGCTTCTGTGCCAGCAGCCATGCCAATGCAATGTGCGCGCGCGTCGCGCCCTTGTCTTGCGCGATGCCACCGAGCATCGCCACGAGCGCGGCATTCGCTTTGCGGTTCTGTTCGGAGAAGCGCGGCACGACGTTCCGGAAGTCACCCTTCGCAAACGAGGTTTTCTCGTCGATCGCGCCGGTCAGAAAGCCCTTTCCGAGCGGACTGAACGGCACGAAGCCGATGCCGAGTTCCTCGAGCACCGGCATGACCTTTTGCTCCGGTTCGCGCCACCACAACGAATACTCGCTCTGCAATGCGGCCACCGGTTGCACGGCATGTGCACGTCGAATGGTCGCAGCGCCCGCTTCGGACAGGCCGAAGTGAGCCACCTTGCCTTCGGCGATCAGATCGCGCACGGTGCCGGCGACTTCTTCGATAGGCACGTCGGGATCGACGCGATGCTGGTAGAAGAGATCGATGCGCTCGGTCTTCAGCCGCTTGAGCGAGGTCTCCGCCACTGCGCGAATGTTCTCGGGCCGGCTGTCCACGCCATGCGCAGGCACGCCGTCCCTGAAGCCGAATTTCGTCGCGATGATGACCTGGTCGCGGATCGGCGCGAGCGCTTCGCCGAGCAGTTCCTCGTTGGTCGCACGACCATACGCTTCGGCGGTGTCGAAAAAGGTAACGCCATGTTCGAAGGCCGCGCGGATCACGCCGATGCCGTGCGCCTTCTCGACGGGTGCGCCGTACGCGTAGCTCAGGCCCATGCACCCCAATCCGATCGCCGACACTTCGAGGCCCGACATTCCTAGTTTCACTTTTTTCATGCTTTCCCCGGTGATAAAGCTGGCACTTGGACAGATCAGCGCGATGCGCCGCGAACCGATAAGATAGGCTTCATCGTTTGGCTCAACAATCAGGTCGACGTTACACGACCTATTGAGGAAAATTCACATATGGCGCGAGCGGGCTTGGCTGAACTGTCGGCGTTCGTCGCGATTGCGCAGCAAGGCAGTTTCAGCGCGGCGGCGCGGGCGATCGGCGTCACGCCGTCGGCGCTCAGCCACACGATGCGTGCGCTCGAGGCACGGCTCAACGTGCGGCTTTTCAATCGCACGACGCGCTCGATCGCATTGACCGAAGCCGGCGAGCAGTTGCTGCGGCGCGCAGCGCCTGCCATCGAAGATCTGGAAGACGCCGTCAACGAAGTCACGTCGGCCCAGCATCGGCCGTCGGGCTCGATTCGCATCAGTTGCTCGGAGAACGCGGCGAAGCCGCTGGTGCAGCATGTGTTGCCGAAATTTCTTGGGCAGTATCCCGACATTCATGTTGAATTCGTCGTCGACACGCGGCTCGTCGATATCGTCGCCGGCGGATTCGATGCAGGCATCCGCGTGCTGGACGATGT
This sequence comes from Caballeronia pedi, assembly GCF_001544915.2. GTDB lineage: Bacteria > Pseudomonadota > Gammaproteobacteria > Burkholderiales > Burkholderiaceae > Caballeronia > Caballeronia pedi. The sequence goes on from NZ_FCOE02000056.1 coordinate 36,935, forward strand.
GCCACGCGACATGATCGCCGTGCGCTTCGGCCCCGACATGCAATTCGCGGCGGTCGCGTCCCCCGAGTATTTGCAAAAAAACGGTGTGCCGAAGTCGCCCGATGATCTGCTCGCGCATCGTTGCATCCGCTTTCGCTTCGATAGCGGGGCGCTCTATCGATGGGAGCTGGAACATCGAGGCAAGCGCGTCACCATCGACGTGCAGGGACCGATGACCCTCGGCAATATGAACCTGATGGTCGAAGCGGCGCTGGCGGGGATCGGCATTGCGTGGGTTCCGGTGTCGCTGGTCGCCGGGCATTTGTCGGCCGCGCGGCTTGTGCACCTGCTGCCGCAATGGAGTCCGTCGTTTGCCGGCCTCTGCCTGTATTACCCGTCCAACCGTCATCCGCCGCCGGCGCTGCGGCTCTTTGCCGAGGCCGTGCGGGCATGGGGTCGCGACGCCGGATAGCGACGCGTCTTAACGAAGACTATCCAGCGCCCTGGCGAACCTCGCGACCGTACCTTCGACGTCATGCAGCTTATCCAGGCCGAATAAGCCGATGCGGAAGGTCTTGAAATCCGCGGGCTCGTCGCATTGAAGAGGAACGCCGGGCGCGATCTGCAGGCCTGCGTCGGCGAATTTCTTCCCGGAGCGTATGCCGTCGTCGTCCGTATAGCTCACCACGACGCCCGGAGCCTGAAAGCCTTCGGCCGCCACGCTCCTGAAGCCCGCGCCAGTCAGGAGTGCGCGAATGCGCTTGCCGAGTTCGAGCTGCTCGGCTCTCACTTTGTCGAAGCCGTACGATTCGGTTTCCTTCATCACGTCACGCAGCGTCGCGAGACTGTCCGTGGGCATCGTGGCGTGATACGCGACGCCGCCGTCTTCGTAGGTCTCCATGATCTGCAGCCATTTGCGAAGATCGCAAGCGAAACTGGTGCTGGTGGTCGAGTCGATCCTTTCGCGCGCGAGCGGGCTGAGCATGACCAGTCCGCAACAGGGCGGCGCGCTCCATCCCTTTTGCGGCGCGCTGATCAATACATCGATACCGCTGGCCTGCATATCGACCCAGATCGCACCGGAGGCGATGCAATCCAGTACGAACATGCCGCCGACCTCGTGAACGGCATCGGACACAGCGCGCAAATAGGTGTCGGGCAGCATCATTCCGGACGCGGTCTCGACATGCGGCGCGAAGACCAGGTCAGGTTTGTTCTCCTTGATCGCAGCCACCACTTCTTCGATCGGAGGCGGTGCATAGGCTGCCTGCCTCCCTGATTCGACCGGACGCGCCTTCAACACCGTCGATGCAGACGGAATGCCGCCCATGTCGAAAATCTGCGACCAGCGGAAACTGAACCAGCCATTACGGATGACCAGACACTTCTTGTTCGTCGCGAACTGCCGCGCAACGGCTTCCATGCCGAAAGTCCCGCTGCCCGGGACGACCACCGCCGACTTCGCGTTGTAGACCTGTTTCAGGGCGGCGGAAATATCGCGCAAGACGCCCTGAAAGAGCCGCGACATATGGTTGATCGATCGGTCGGTGTAGACGACCGAATATTCGAGGAGTCCCTCGCGGTCGACATCGGGAAGTAAGCCTGGCACGTTCGCCTCCGGTAATGAACGAATGGACGTCGGATCGCGCGTCGCAACCTCGTCACGTCGAAACAGACATCGTACGTCGCTCGGGCCATCCCTGCTGACCTGTCTTCAGCAACCGAAAGGACATTTCATATCGCGGGATTTGTCGTGGATTTTTGCGCCGCCAACTTTTTGCCGCTTGAAAACGTGTTTTGCATTGCAAAAATTAGCGTCTATCTCATTGAAAAATATACGTAAATTATGTCTTATGTCTTATATAAGACTTCACTCAGACGCGTCAAACGGCGGTAGTATTGAGTCATGCAGTTCGCTTCGCTAGACGCGGCGACACGCCAAACCATTCAGTTAAACCCGCTTTGTTCCCAGGAGAGTCACATGGCCCAATATCAAGACGACATCAAGGCAGTTGCTGGTTTGAAAGAGACTAACGGCAGCGCCTGGAATGCCATCAACCCCGAGTACGCCGCTCGCATGCGTGCCCAGAACAAGTTCAAGACGGGTTTGGACATCGCGAAGTACACCGCGAAGATCATGCGCGCCGACATGGCCGCGTACGATGCCGATCCGTCAAAGTACACGCAGTCGCTGGGTTGCTGGCACGGCTTCATCGGCCAGCAGAAGATGATCTCCATCAAGAAGCACTTCAACAGCACCGAGCGCCGTTACCTTTATCTGTCCGGCTGGATGGTGGCTGCACTGCGCTCCGAGTTCGGCCCGCTGCCGGACCAGTCGATGCACGAAAAGACCTCCGTCAGCGCGTTGATCCGCGAGCTGTACACGTTCCTGCGTCAGGCCGACGCCCGTGAACTGGGCGGCCTGTTCCGCCAGCTCGACGCTGCCGATGGCTCCGCCAAGGCCGCGATTCAGGAAAAGATCGACAACCACGTCACGCACGTCGTGCCGATCATCGCCGACATCGACGCGGGCTTCGGCAACGCGGAAGCAACGTACCTGCTGGCCAAGCAGTTCATCGAAGCGGGCGCATGCTGCATCCAGATCGAAAACCAGGTGTCCGACGAGAAGCAGTGCGGCCACCAGGATGGCAAGGTCACCGTGCCGCACGAAGACTTCCTCGCGAAGATCCGCGCCATTCGCTACGCGTTCCTGGAACTGGGCGTGGACGACGGCGTCATCGTCGCTCGCACCGACTCGCTGGGCGCGGGCCTGACCAAGCAGATCGCCGTGACCCACACGCCGGGCGACCTGGGCGACCAATACAACGCCTTCCTCGATTGCGAGGAATTGTCGGCCGACCAACTCGGCAATGGCGACGTCATCATCAAGCGTGACGGCAAGCTGCTGCGTCCCAAGCGCCTGCCGAGCAACCTGTTCCAGTTCCGCGCCGGCTCGGGCGAAGCGCGCTGCGTGCTGGATTGCGTCACCGCGCTGCAAAACGGCGCCGACCTGCTGTGGATCGAAACCGAAAAGCCGCATATCGCGCAGATCAACGGCATGGTGAGCGAGATTCGCAAGGTCATCCCGAACGCGAAGCTGGTGTACAACAACAGCCCGTCGTTCAACTGGACGCTGAATTTCCGTCAGCAGGCGTACGACGCGATGAAGGCCGCGGGCAAGGATGTGTCGGCATTCGACCGCGCCCAGTTGATGAGCGTGGAATACGATCAGACCGAACTGGCGCAGCTCGCCGACGAAAAGATCCGTACCTTCCAGGCCGACGCGTCGCGCGAAGCAGGCATCTTCCACCACCTGATCACGCTGCCGACGTACCACACCGCCGCATTGTCGACCGACAATCTGGCCAAGGAATACTTCGGTGACCAGGGCATGCTGGGCTATGTGGCTGGCGTGCAGCGCAAGGAAATCCGTCAGGGCATCGCCTGCGTCAAGCATCAGAACATGTCCGGCTCGGATATCGGCGATGACCACAAGGAGTATTTCAGCGGCGAAGCGGCGCTGAAGGCGGCGGGTAAGGACAACACGATGAACCAGTTCTGATACAAGAAGCGATATCTTTAGCAAGACGCCAGCCCATGTGAACTGCACCCCAAAAGTTGGACACAGATCCAACCTTTGGGGTGTTTTTCATGGCGAAGTACAGCGAGGGATTCA
>NZ_FCOE02000042.1 GCF_001544915.2 Caballeronia pedi
CCGATGATAGTGCGGAGCTCCCGTGTGAAAGTAGGTAATCGTCAGGCTCCTCATGCTACAAACAAAAACCCCACCCCGCAAAGGTGGGGTTTTTGCGTTTCAGCCCCATTTCTTCCTCCTCGTCCTCTTGTTTACCTTCCCGCATCAAAATACTGTATAAATATACAGTAAAACCAGAGGTCGCCGAGCGCTCGAACCATGAGCAGGCCCTTGCATTCGCTGGACGGGGAAACTCATGGGCGCAGCACTTTCATTGCTCGATATCGGGCTGACATCGCATCTGCAGCGTCAGGTCTGGCAGGGCAGTCCGATCAACGATCCCGACTCGAACATCATCTCGAGCGGCTTTCGGGCGCTCGATCTCGCCTTGCCAGGTGCGGGATGGATGCCCGGCTCAGTCACCGAATTGCTGATCGAGGAGAGTGGCGTCGGTGAAATCAGGCTGCTCGCGCACACGCTTCGTGAACTGACGGCAAGCAAAGGCCGCTCCGTCATCTTCGTCGCGCCACCGTGGAAGCCCAATCTGGCCGCGCTTCGGGCGATGAACATCTCTGTGAACAAACTCGTCTGGGTCAAGGCGCCCGAGGATCAGGTGCTCTGGGCGGCGGAACAGTCGCTGAAGCAGGACGGCATCGGCGCTGTGCTGATCTGGCTACCGCAAGTGCGTTCCGATGCGCTGCGAAGGTTGCAAGTGGCGGCTCAAGACGCGCAGTCGCTGGCGTTCCTGTTCCGCCCGCTCAAAGCGGCGAAGCAATCATCCGCTGCGCCGCTGCGCATGGTCTGCAAGCCGATACTTCCTGCCAACGCGCAGACGATGAACCGTCGCGAATGGATGCAGGCCGTCATGCTCGAAATCGACATCATCAAGCGGCGCGGTCCATTGCTGGGCAAGCCGTTGCGGTTGAGCGTGCCGTTGCAGATGCCTGCGCTGCCCGAACATATTCGTCGTGCGCATCAGGCAAGGAAAGCACGAGAGGTCAAACATGTTGTGGATAGCGGTGACATTGCCGCTTTTATCGCTCGAAGCAGTCAGGCCGCCATCGATGCCCTCGGCATCAGCGAGTTCGATCTCGCCTGGAGCCGCATCGACGCCGAATGATATCGATCAGCCATGCTTCGCGCTCGCCGATCACGCGCGCATCCTGATGCCCGATCTCGTCGCGTTTCGGCTCGGCGTGCGGCCTGGCTCCACGCGCTCGCATGCGTTCGCGCTGGCGCCCCAGCTGACGTTGCTCGCCGTCGATATTCGCGAAGAGCAGCGCGCACTCGAAGCCGTTGCGCTGGCGCTGCTCGCGTTCACGCCCAAAGTCGTGCTGGCCCATGCGAACACGGTGCTGCTCGAAGTCGGCGCGAGCATGCGGCTCTTCGGCGGACTGCGCGCGTTGCTGTCCAGGGCGACGTCGACGGTGAAAGGATGCGGCTTCACCTCGCGCATGGGTTGCGCGCCGACTGCGTGGGGCGCATGGTTGCTGGCGCACGCGCGCACGCGCCGTGTGGCGCGTCGCGTGCGTATCGTGAAAGAGACGACGCTCGTACGCGTGCTCGATGAGCTACCCGTATCGCTCGTGCCGTCGGCGCATTCGCAGGGCAACGTGTTCGAACAGATCGGTTGTACTACGCTCGCCGATCTGCGCCGTCTGCCGCGCAAGGGTGTCGCGCGACGGTTCGGGCAAGGCATCCTGCAATGGCTCGCGCAGGCATACGGACAGGCGCCCGACCCGCGCGAGGCGTTTTGCGCGCCGGCGTCGTTCGAAGCGCGGCTCGAACTGCAGGCACGCGTGGAAAACGCCGACGCGCTGCTGTTCGCCGCCCGCCGTCTCGTGCTGCAACTCGCAGGCTGGCTGAGCGCGCATCATGCGGCCGTCAGCGAATTCTCGCTGTTGCTCGAGCACGAACTGGCCGCCCGTCATGCGCCGAAAACGTCGACGTTCAAGGTGGCGTGGGCCGTGCCGACGCGCGAAGCCGATCACATCCTCTGGCTGTTGCGCGAGAAGCTGAATCAGACGAAGCTCGCAGCGCCCGTGATCGAGATGAAGCTTCTGGCCGACAAGGTCAGCGAACACGCGCCGCCGCCCGACACCCTGTTTCCGATGCCGGGCTCCGACAGCGAATCGATGGCGCAACTGCTCGAACGCCTGAGCGCGCGGCTCGGCGCCGAGAATGTCGTGCAACTGGTCGCACGGGACGATCATCGGCCCGAAGCGGCGATGACGGTCGAAGCCTATAAACCCGAGCGCGAAGCAAAGCCGAAGCGAGGCAAGAAGTCACCGGAGACTCAAACAGCAAAAGCGGACGCGCCGATCGAGACAGAACCCGAAGCGCCAACCGAATCCGATGGACCGCTCGCACTTCCCGACCTGGCTGTTCCTTCGCAGCCGCGGCCCGCGTGGATACTCGAAACGCCGCAAAAGCTGATGTTGCGCAACGAGCGGCCGTTCTATCAACGTCCGCTTAAGCTCATCAGCCGGACCGAGCGCATCGAGGCGGGATGGTGGGACGGCAACGGCGTCCAGCGCGATTACTACGTCGCCGCCGACGATCGCGGCCGCATGTTCTGGCTCTATCGCGAACGTCTGAGCGGATGCTGGTTTCTGCACGGTTTTTTCGGATGACGCCGCCATGGATGATTTGAGCGACATCATCGGCCTGAGCGAAGGCGACGAAAACAATGACAAGGCGGCATCGCTGGGCTCGTCGGCGTTGTTGCCCGGTTACGCCGAACTGCATTGCCTGAGCAACTTCTCGTTCCTGCGCGGCGCGTCGCATCCGCAGGAACTGGCTGCGGCCGCGCTCGAACATGGCTATACCGCGCTCGCGATCACGGATGAATGCTCGCTCGCGGGCGTCGTGCGTGCGCATGCCGCGATCAAGGACATCGAAGCGAAAGCGCAAGCCGATGCCGAAGCCGCGCGGCTTGCCGGCGAACCGCCGCCGAAGAAGCAAGAACTGAAGCTGATCATCGGCAGCGAACTGCATCTCACCGATGAAGACGGCGAAGCATTCTGCACACTGATCGCGCTCGCGACGAATCGCGCAGGCTACGGCAACCTGTCGGAGCTGATTTCGCTTGCGCGCTCGCGTGCGCCCAAAGGCAGCTACAAGCTGGGCCCGGAAGACTTCACCAATCCCGCCGCCTCATCCAATACGGCAGATCTGCGCGGCGATATCGCGCATCTGAAGCACTTGCCCGATTGCCTTCTGATTCTCGTGCCGCAGCGCTCAGCGACGCTCGCCGATACGCTCGATCGCGCGCACTGGCTGGCCAGTTTCGCCGCGGGCCGCGCGTGGCTCGCGCTGGAACTCTGGCAGGACGGCAGCGACGACGAACGTCTCGCTTCGTGTCGCGTGATGGCCGAAGCGAGCGGATTGCCGCTCGTCGCGGCGAGCGGCGCGCTGATGCATGCGCGTTCGCGCAAGCCCTTGCAGGACACCTTGACCGCGATTCGCCTGAACCGGCCGCTCGCCGACTGCGGTTATGCGCTCGAAGCGAACGCGGAGCGGCATCTGCGCACGCGGCTGCGTATCGGCGCGCTGTATCCCAAGGAGGCGATCAGGGAAACGCTGAAGGTGGCCGCACGCTGCACGTTCACGCTCGACTCACTCAGGTACGAATATCCCGAAGAACTGGTGCCGCCCGGCGAGACGCCCGCGAGTTATCTGCGCAAGCAGGTGATCGCGGGCGCGCTGCAACGCTGGCCGAACGGCATGGATGCCGAGACGATCGGTCTTATGGAAAAAGAGCTGGCGCTCGTCGCCGCGCTTGAATACGAGAAGTACTTCCTGACGGTCTATGACATCGTCGCTTTTGCGCGCAGCAAAGGGATTCTGTGTCAGGGGCGCGGCTCGGCGGCGAATTCGATCATCTGCTATTGCCTTTTCATCACCGAGCTCGATCCGGTCCGGATGGACTTGCTGATCGAGCGCTTCATTTCGCAAGCGCGCAACGAGCCACCCGATATCGATGTCGATTTCGAGCATCAGCGGCGCGAGGAAGTGATCCAGTACATCTATCAAAAATACGGACGGCATCGCGCATCGCTGGCGGCCTCGCTCATCACGTATCACACGCGCAGTGCGCTGAAGGATGTCGGCAAGGCGCTCGGGCTCGATGCGTCGCTGATCGAGCGCATCGGCAAGTCGCAGCAGTGGTGGGACGGACCGTCGGCGGTCGCGGGCTATCTCAGGGAAGCGGGCTTCAGCGACGATTCGCATGTCACGAAGCATCTCATCCGCTTGACGCGCGAGTTGCGCGGCTTTCCGCGACATCTGTCGCAGCACGTCGGCGGCTTCGTGATCGCGCGGGAGCGGTTGTCGCGGCTCGTGCCGATCGAAAACGCCGCGATGAAAGACCGCTGCGTGATCCAGTGGGACAAGGACGATATCGATCAGTTGAAGCTCCTGAAAGTGGACGTGCTCGCGCTCGGCATGCTGTCCGCGATCCGGCGCGCGCTCGAATTCGTCGCGCTGCGGCGCGGCGTGCCGGGCTTCGGTCTCGCGCATATTCGCCGCGAGGACAAGGCGGTCTACGAGATGTGCTGCCGCGCGGACACCATCGGCGTGTTTCAGATCGAATCGCGCGCGCAGCAGAGCATGCTGCCGCGCTTGCGGCCCCAGAAGTATTACGACCTCGTGATCGAAGTGGCGATCGTGCGGCCCGGCCCGATCCAGGGCGGCATGGTGCATCCGTATCTGCGCCGCAAGCAGGGGCTGGAAGAGGAGGACTATCCGAAAGAGGAATTGCGGCCGGTGCTCGGCCGCACGCTCGGCGTGCCGATCTTTCAGGAGCAGGTGATGAAGCTCGCGATGGTCGCGGCCGGCTACACGGCGGAGCAGGCCGACCAGTTGCGCCGCGCGATGGCCGCGTGGCGTCGCGGCAGTCATCTGGAGAAATATCAGGCCGATCTCATGAAAAAGATGCTCGCGCGCGGTTACGAGCACGATTTCGCAGCGCGCGTGTGCAAGCAGATCGAGGGTTTCGGCGAGTATGGTTTTCCGGAGAGTCACTCGGCGAGCTTCGCGCTGCTCGTCTATATCAGCGCGTGGATCAAGCGTTACGAGCCCGCGGCTTTTCTCGCCGGTCTGCTGAACAGCCAGCCGCTCGGCTTTTATTCGCCTTCGCAACTCGTTCAGGACGCAAAGCGCCACGGCGTGCCGGTGTTCGCGCCCGACGTTTCGCTGAGCGACTGGGAATCGGTGCTGGAAGCGCGGCCCGGCAACGGCGAGCGCATCGTGTTCGATGCCGGCAAGGAGCGGCGGCGTCAGCAGTTCTACGGCGCGGCCGAGTCGGATCGCGTGTTTCGGAAGACGGTGCGGCGCGGGGCGCGCAAGCTCAGAAAGCGCGTCGAACTGGATGGACGGCAATACGGCGCGAAAGGGCCGGGCGTGCGGATCGGTCTGCAACTGATCAAGGGTCTCCCGCAGGCGGCGGCCGAGCGCATCATGGCCGCGCGCGCGCAAGCGCCGTTCACCGATGTCGACGATCTCACGCGTCGTGCGGACTTGTCGCGCCGCGAGCTCGAAGAGCTTGCGGCGGGGAATGCGCTCGCGAGCATCGCGGGGCATCGGCGTCAGGCGTGGTGGGCGGTCACGGCGCAGCAGCGCGCGCCCGAATTGCTGCGCGATGCGCCGATGAGCGAGGCGCCGCTCCTGCTGCCGGAGGCATCGGAAGGCCGCGAAATCGTCGACGATTACGCGAGTCTCGGGCTCACGCTCAATCGTCATCCGCTCGCTCTTCTGCGCGGCAAGCTGGCGCACATGCGTTTCAAGACAGCGGCCGAACTGGCGGACATCAGAAACGGACGCTTCGTGCGAGCGTGCGGCATCGTGACCGTGCGGCAGCGGCCGGGCACGGCAAACGGGACGATTTTCGTCTCGATAGAAGACGAAACCGGCGCGATCAACGTGATCGTCTGGCCCGGACTCGTCGAGAAGCAGCGCAAGGTGCTGCTAGGGGCGTCGCTGCTCGGCGTACATGGCGTCTGGCAAATGGAGGGCGAGGTGCGGCATCTGGTGGCGCAGCGGCTCGAAGACCATAGCGCGCTGCTCGGCCGCCTTGCCGCGCCGAGCCGCGATTTTCACTGAGACGAGACGTCCGGATACCGTGCGAGCAGTCCGGCGATGGCGACATCGAACGGCGTGCGCCGGCCGATGCCGAGCGCTTCCAGCCGGCCGGAATCGAGATGGCAGTCGCGCGGGCGCGGGGTCGCGTCGGTCGGCGTGCGCTGCGCGACGAGCTTCGCGTCCACGTTCAGCACGCGCGCGATGCGTCGGGCGATATCGAACTTCGTCATCGGTTCGTCGCCGGACCATTGCGTGATGCCGGAGATCGTCGCGCCCTTCGCGTGATGTTCGAGCATGCCGCGAATCACCACGGCGACATCCGGCGTGAAAGTCGGATAGCGCGTCGCCCAGGCGTCCATCGAAGCGGGCGGGTTCGCTGGATCGGCGCACTTGACGATCGCGGACGTGAGGCTCGTTACCGCCGATTCGTTCCACTCGGTGAACGGACCGTAAAGCAACGGCAGGCGCAGCACGCAGGACGCCGGATCGCCCGCGAGCAACGCGCGTTCGCCGTCCAGTTTGCTTTGGCCGTAGGCGTTGAGCGGCGCGGGCGCATCGTCGGGAAGATAGGGCGGAGCGGCGCCGTCGAACACGTAGTCGGTCGAAATAGACAGCACCCACGCGCCGAGCGAGCGCGCCTCGCTCGCGATCACGCTCAATGCCTCCACGTTCAACGCGCGAGCGAGCGCCGGATCGTTTTCGCAGATGTCAGGACGCCGCTCCGCCGCCGCGACGACGATCGCATCGGGCGCGAGTTCGCGAAGGAACGCGCGCACCGCTTCATGATCGAGCAGATCGAGTTTCACGCTCTGTGCGTCGGCGCGGCTGCGGGCCGTGCGCACGATGCGCCATTCCTCTGCGCCGGGCGCGCTCGCCAGTTCGGCGGCGACGGCACGGCCCAGAAGTCCCGACGCGCCAATGAGGGCGACGGTAAAACGCCCGCCCGCGCTCATGCGGACGCGACGCCGACGACCGTGTAGCCCGCCTCGTCGATGGCGTCTTTCAACGCATCGTTCGATTGCGCCGATTCAACGGCGACCCGGCCTCGCTCCAGATCCACGCGAACCTGCGCCTGCGGATCGATTTCCTGGATCGAGCGCGTCACGGCCGCGACGCAGTGCTGGCAACTCATGCCTTGGACTTCGAATTCGGTCATAGCGGTTTCCTCTTGAAAAAGCGTTGATCGGCGACATCGTATACCTTGCCATGATGGGAAGGTGTAGAGTCGAAGCGACATTTTTTGAGGAACAGGCATGAATATCGGCGAAGCGGCCCGCGCGTCGGGCGTGACGGCAAAGATGATTCGCTATTACGAGAGCGTCGGATTGCTCAATCCGGTCGGGCGGACATCGGCGGGATATCGCGTGTACGGCCACCAGGAAGTGCACGCGCTGCGTTTCGTGCGACAGGCGCGCCGGCTCGGCTTTCTCGTCGAGGATATTCGAAAACTCCTGGCCTTATGGCAGGACCGGTCGCGTGCAAGCGCCGAAGTGAAGTCGATCGCACTGGAACACGTCGCGGAACTGGACCGGCGAATTGCCGAACTGACGGAAATGCGCGACACGCTGTCGCATCTTGCGAACCACTGTCATGGCGACGCCCGGCCGGATTGCCCGATTCTCGACAAGCTTGCGCAGTAAACGCACCGTGCTGGTGCGTATCCGACAGCAGATATGTGTGCAAATCAACTAATCATCTGAAAAATCAGCGATTTAAGCAAGGACTCTGCCCGCACCATTCCGAATCCGTATGCACAGTATTCAAGCATTTCACTAGCACTCCGTCAGGGTTTTCATCTATAATCCGGGTATTCCCTGATGCGGGTAATCCCTGACCCGAACTGCCAGGGATCTTCTAGAGACCTTGGAGAACATCATGTTTGCATTCCTGATCGAAAAACTGAGCATGTGGTTTGAAGCTGCCGAGCAGCGTCGCCGCGAAGCGTATCTTGCGCAATCGACGGACATCGTCCAGCTCGAACAGCGCATCCGCTCGCTCGAAACGAACGGCTACAACGCGTAAGCGTTTCGTTCGTGGCGTAAAAGCCGCCGAACGTGAAAGTTGAAAAGCCCCGCAATGCGGGGCTTTTGCTTTGGCGCGCGGCACGCGCGTCGCCGGGCCGGGCATCTACCATCAATGCTTGTGCGGATGCTGCTCCAGCCATTGCTTCATGAATGCGATTTCCTTTTCCTGCGCGGCGATGACATCCTTCGCCAGTTTGCGCAGCTTCGCGTCCTTTCCGTACTTCAATTCGACCTTCGCCATCTCCACCGCGCCCTGATGATGCGGAATCATGTGCGCGACGAAATCCCGGTCGGCGTCGCCCGTGTATTCGATGCTCGACATGCCCGACATCATTTTCTGATCGGCGGCCTGAAACGCCGCGGTGGACGAGACATCCGTGGGCTTGGGCGCGTGCTGCTCCATGTTCATACCGGGCATCGCGTCACTCGCGGGCGCGGTGGTCTGTGCGATTGCGGTCGCGCTGCAGAGGGCGGTGAAGATCGCGAGCGCGATTCTTATGGATTTCATCGAATCTCCTGTGAAAGGGCGGTTGCCAACATGCTTCCAGATCGGCACGCCTAGCCTAAAGCTTGCCACCGGGGTAAGGTAAAGCAGTTTTGTCTACATAAAAGAGCGAGCGATGCGAGGCCACATCAATCACACGACGACTATCCGCCGCCGCATGCGCTTTGCGATCACGCTTGCGCTGACTCTGTCCGCGTCGCAAGTGACATTCGCCAAGCCGGGCGGCGAGCCCCTCGTGCTCGATACGCAGACCGGCATTCACAGCGGCGTGAGCGGCGGAACGGTGCTTCAGAGCGGGCCGCTCGGCGGCCCCGGCATGGTGCCGATGGCAACCTTGCCCGGCCTCCCGCAGCAGGCGGACCAGCCGATCGTGGTGTCGCCGTACGTCGAGTATTCGAGCGGACAGAGCAGCGTTCCTGTGCAGCCGGGCCACGGAGTGCGGCCGAGGAACCCGCGTACTCCTTATCCCTGATAGTGAGCTGCACTCAATCCGCGCGATGTTCCAGCTTGAAGGATGCATCGCCGTCTTCGCCGAGCGCGTCGACGAGAAAGGGCAGTGACGTCTTCAGTTCCTTCGCCAGCGTGTACGGCGGATTGAACACGAACATGCCGCTACCGAACAGGCCGAAGCCGTCCGTCGGCGGTTTTCTCACCATCAGGGCCGCGTGCAGCCAGCCGTTCGGCTGAATCGCCTTCAACTGGTCGGCGAAACGCTGCGACTCCATGCGCGTGACGATCGGATACCAGACTGCGTAGGTTCCCGTCGCGAAACGCTTGAGGCTTTCCTCGAGACACGTGAGCGTGCGCGCATAGTCGCGCTTGTCCTCATACGACGGATCGATCAGCACGAGCGCCCGGCGCGACGGTGGCGGGAGAAGCGCCTTGATGCCGTCGAAGCCGTCGCCTTCGTAGATCATCGCGCGCCGGCCGGCATCGCGGAAATTGTGGCGCAGCACGTCGATTTCCGTGCTGTGCAGCTCGAAAAGCCGCATGCGGTCCTGCTCGCGCATCGCGCGCCAGGCAAGATAGGGCGAGCCGGGATAAAAGCGCAGATCGCCCTCGGGATTCAACGCCTTCACTTCATCGACGTAGTCCGCGAGGAGCGGCGGCAGATCGCCGCGATCCCAAAGCTTGCCGATGCCCGTCTGAAACTCCGCGTTCTTTGTCGCGAAGCCTTCGGTGAGCGAGTAGACACCGGCGCCGGCGTGCGTATCGATATACCAATACGATTTGTCCTTCAGGCCGAGATAGCGAAGCATCTGGATGACGATCGCGTGTTTCAGCACATCGGCGTGATTGCCCGCATGAAAGGCGTGACGATAACTGAGCATGACGAGAGGCCCGCGCGGGGCGTAAAAAACAGGATGGAAAAGCTGCGGCGAAAGGGCGCCCATTCTAGCCCACGCCGTCCGACGCAATGTTCGTGACGCCAGCTTTCACTGCAGCGCGTCACGTCCTTCATGCACAATAACCGCTGCCGGGCATGCGCGAGCAGCCGGCCGAAAGGCCTAGGCGTTCCGACGCGGTGAGAAGTTTCCTACGCCGAACGGCCAGCTGGATGGCCGCGCCGATGAATGGTGTCATACACCCGATGTCTTCCACTGGAAAGGAGTGTCGCATGTCATCAAACGGAAAGCTCGACGGCAAGACCGCGGTCGTGACGGGCGCGGCGAGCGGCATCGGCCGCGCGATCGCATTTACGCTCGCGGGCGCGGGCGCGGCGGTCGCCATCGCCGATCTGAATCAGGCGGGTGCGGACGCCGTCGCCGAGGAAATTCGCGGCAAGGGCGGCAAGGCCATCGGCATCGCGATGGACGTGACCAACGAAGACGCCGTCAATCAGGGCATCGATCGCGTCGCGTCGGAACTCGGCGCGGTGGACATCCTCGTGTCGAACGCGGGCATCCAGATCGTCAACCCGATCGAAAACTACGCGTATGCCGACTGGAAGAAGATGTTGGCCATCCACGTCGATGGCGCGTTCCTCACCACCAAAGCCGCGTTGAAGCACATGTACAAGGACGATCGCGGCGGCGTCGTGATCTACATGGGTTCGGTGCATTCGCACGAGGCTTCGCCGCTCAAGTCGGCCTATGTGACCGCGAAGCACGGCTTGCTCGGCCTCGCGCGCGTGCTCGCGAAGGAGGGCGCCGCGCACAACGTGCGCTCGCACGTCGTTTGCCCGGGTTTCGTACGCACGCCGCTCGTCGACAAGCAGATTCCCGAACAGGCAAAGGAACTGAAGATCAGCGAAGAGGAAGTCATCAGGCGCGTGATGCTCGGCGGCACGGTGGACGGCGTGTTCACGACCGTCGACGATGTCGCGCAGACCGTGCTGTTCCTTTCCGCGTTCGAAACGGCGGCGCTGACGGGACAATCGTTCGTCGTGAGTCACGGCTGGTTCATGCAATAAGGGAGAAGACGCGGGATGTCGGAAATCGAAAACGAACAAGCAGTACAACGGGGAAGCGCGCGGAACCAGAACGAGGCGCGCACGCAATCTGGCATCCGGTTGCCGCCTTACGAAACGATCGCGCTGATGCTGCAGGGCGGCGGGGCGCTCGGCGCTTATCAGGCAGGCGTCTATCAGGGGCTGCACGAAGCGGGCATTCATCCGAACTGGATCGCCGGCATCTCGATCGGCGCGCTCAACACGGCGATCATCGCGGGCAACGCGCCGGAGCATCGCGTGACGCGTCTCGTGGAGTTCTGGGAGACGATCTGCCAGCCCGCATTCGGTTTCCCGTTGCCGGCGTTCGTCGAGCGCGCGCTGTTCGATTCCGCCGATGAGATCCGCAAGGCTTTCACCGCGATGCAGGCGTTCGGTGCGCTCGTCGAAGGGCAGAAGGGCTTTTTCGTGCCACGCTTGCCGACGCCGTCGCCGATTGCATCGAGTTCGCCGCAAACCGCGAGCTACTACGACACGACGCCGCTCAAGGCCACGCTCGAGCGTCTGTGCGATTTCGACCGCATCAATTCCGGCGAGACGCGCGTGTCGGTCGGCGCGGTGAACGTCGCGACCGGCAATTTCGCCTATTTCGACAACGCGCAGATCAAACTGCGCGCCGAGCATTTCATCGCTTCGGGCGCGCTGCCGCCCGGTTTCGCCGCGGTCGAGATCGACGGTCAGTTCTACTGGGACGGCGGCCTCATGTCGAACACGCCGCTCTACGAGATCGCGCAGGCGACGCCGCGCCGCGACACGCTCGCCTTTCAGGTCGATCTGTGGAGCGCGCGCGGGCCGGTGCCGGACAGTATCGTCGACGTGATGGGGCGCATGAAGGACGTGCAGTATTCGAGCCGCACGCGTCTCGTCACGGATCAGATGCAGCGCTCGCAGCGCTACCGGAACGTGTTGCAGCACGTGCTCGACCTCGTGCCCGAAGAGACTCGCAAGAACGACGAATGGTGCCGCCTCGCTGCCGAACTCGCGTGTTCGAAGCGTTACAACATCATTCACCTGATCTACCGCCACAAGGAATACGAGGGCCACTACAAGGACTACCAGTTCGGTTTCTCGACGATGCGCGAGCACTGGGAAAGCGGTCTCACCGATATCCGCCGCACGCTCGCGCATCGCGACTGGCTCGACATGCCCAACGGCGAATCCCGCTTCGTCACGCACGACATCCATCGCGGCGAGTGAGCCGATCGGGCGGGAAAGTGTGCCCTTTTGTATAATCCGGGACGCATTCCGGCGGCTGGCTTTGGCTGACGCCGCCGGGCTTCACGACTTCTCCCGGCTTTAGATGAACTCGATCGCGGTCTGCTTCGTCTGTCTCGGCAACATCTGCCGCTCGCCCAGCGCGGAAGCGGTGATGCGCGAACTCGTCGAGCGCGCGAATCTGGCGGACCGGATCGTCATCGATTCGGCGGGCACGGGCGACTGGCATATCGGCGAACCACCCGACGAGCGCGCCCAGAAGGCGGCGAAGAATCGCGGCTACGATCTGTCGAACCTGCGCGGTCGTCAGGTCGCCGCTGCCGATTTCGCACGCTTCGATCTGTTCATCGTCATGGACGACGCCAACGCAGCCGCGTTGACGGCCGTCTGTCCGCCCGAGCATCGCGACAAGATTCGTCTGCTGATGGAATTCGCCACGCGCGACGACAGTCGCGTCGTGGTCGACCCCTATTTCGGCGGCGCAGAAGGCTTTGAGAAAGTCCTCGATCAGTGCGAGGACGCGTGCGAGGGCTTGCTGAACGCCTTGCGCGCCCAACTGACAGCCTGACGGCAGGCGTTAGCGCGCCGGCCGTGCCATCGCAAAAAACTAAGTTAAAAAACTACTTATCTCGCCCGGGATACTTGACTAAAACTGTGGGATATTTATACTTGACGAAAATCATCGAGTATTAGCGGTAGCCCCCAATTATGAGACTCACCACGAAAGGCCGTTTCGCCGTCACGGCGATGATCGACCTGGCGTTGCGCCAGGAGCAGGGCCCGGTGACGCTGGCAGGCATCAGTCAGCGCCAGCGCATCTCGCTTTCCTATCTCGAACAGCTCTTCGGCAAGCTGCGGCGGCATGAGATCGTCGAATCCGTGCGCGGACCGGGCGGCGGGTACAACCTCGCGCGCCGCGCGGAAAACGTCACGGTGGCGGACATCATCATCGCGGTCGACGAGCCGATCGACGCCACGCAATGCGGCGGCAAGGGCACCTGCGAAGGCACCAAGCAGCACGATGGCCACTGCATGACGCACGAGCTCTGGGCGACACTCAACCAGAAGATGGTCGAGTATCTCGATTCCGTCTCGTTGAAGGATCTGGTCGACCAGCAGCGCGCACGCGAAGGCTCGGCTACTGTCCTGCGCGACCGCCGCGCCGAATCGGCCGTCGAGGCTGCGCGCGTCGTGCCGAAGGGTCCGAATTCCATTTTCAACCTGGCTGGATGACACAAACGCCGCGCCGGCACGAGCCGCGCGCATAGAAAGAGCGTCCCAGCCAAGAGCTTTGACCGATTTTCCCGGAGCGACTGATGAACAACGATATTCCCCACCTGCCCATTTACATGGACTACAGCGCGACGACGCCCGTCGACCCGCGCGTGGTGGACAAGATGATCCCGTATCTTCGCGAGCAGTTCGGCAATCCGGCCTCGCGCAGCCATCAATACGGCTGGGATGCGGAGCGTGCGGTCGAGGAAGCGCGCGAGAACGTCGCGGCGCTCGTCAATTGCGACCCGCGCGAGATCATCTGGACGTCGGGTGCAACGGAATCGGACAATCTGGCCATCAAGGGCGCCGCGCACTTCTACAAGAGCAAGGGCAAGCACATCATCACGGTGAAGACCGAGCACAAAGCCGTGCTCGACACCACCCGTGAGCTGGAGCGCGAAGGTTACGAAGTCACGTATCTCGACGTGAAGGACGACGGTCTCATCGATCTCGACAAGCTCAAGGCGGCGATCCGCCCGGACACGATCCTCGTGTCGGTCATGAGCGTGAACAACGAAATCGGCGTGATCCAGGACATCGAGGCAATCGGCGAGATCACGCGTGAGAAGGGCATCATTTTTCACGTCGATGCGGCGCAGGCCACCGGCAAGATCCAGATCGACCTGCAAAAGCTGAAGGTCGACCTGATGTCGTTCTCGGCGCACAAGACGTATGGCCCGAAGGGCATCGGCGCGCTGTACGTGCGCCGCAAGCCGCGCATTCGCATCGAGGCGCAGATGCATGGCGGCGGTCACGAGCGCGGCATGCGTTCGGGCACGCTCGCGACGCATCAGATCGTCGGCATGGGCGAGGCGTTTCGCATCGCGCGTGAAGAAATGGCGACGGAGAACGAGCGCATCCGCATGCTGCGCGACCGTCTGCTGAAGGGACTGCAGGACATGGAAGAGGTGTATGTGAACGGCGACATGGAACAGCGTGTGCCTCACAACCTCAATATCAGCTTCAATTTCGTCGAAGGCGAATCGCTGATCATGGCGGTGAAGGATGTCGCGGTGTCGTCGGGTTCGGCGTGCACGTCGGCGTCGCTGGAGCCTTCGTATGTGCTGCGCGCGCTCGGCCGCAACGACGAACTCGCGCACAGCTCGATCCGCTTCACGGTCGGCCGTTTCACCACCGAGCAGGACGTCGACTACGTGATCAACCTGCTGAAGACCAAGATCGCGAAGCTGCGCGATCTGTCGCCGCTCTGGGAAATGCACAAGGACGGCATCGACATCTCGACCATCCAGTGGGCCGCGCACTGAGCGACGCGCGTTACCGAATAAAGGAGAGTTTGAATCATGGCTTATAGCGACAAGGTTCTGGACCACTACGAAAACCCGCGCAACGTCGGCTCCTTCTCGAAGGACGACGACACGGTCGGCACCGGCATGGTCGGCGCGCCGGCTTGCGGCGACGTGATGAAACTGCAGATCCGCGTGGGCGCGGATGGCGTGATCGAGGACGCGAAGTTCAAGACGTACGGCTGCGGTTCCGCGATCGCATCGAGCTCGCTCGTCACCGAGTGGGTGAAGGGCAAGACGCTGGATCAGGCGCTCACCATCAAGAACACGCAGATCGCCGAAGAACTGGCGCTGCCGCCGGTGAAGATCCACTGCTCGATCCTCGCGGAAGACGCGATCAAGGCCGCAGTGGCCGACTACAAGCAGCGTCATGGCGTTGCAGCGCCGGAAGCACAGGCGTCGGAAGCGAAGCAGCACGCGGCGTAAGTGACGAAAGCGGGCGCCATGCATGAGCAAGGCGCCGCGAAGAGAGAAGCGAAGACTATGGCAATCACGTTGACGGATAAAGCGGCACAACACGTGCAGAAGTATCTGACGCGGCGCGGCAAGGGCGTCGGCCTGCGGCTGGGCGTGCGCACGACGGGCTGTTCGGGTCTGGCGTACAAGCTCGAATATGTCGATGAACTCGCGCCGGAAGACACCGTGTTCGAGACAGCGGGCGTGAAGATCATCATCGATCCGAAGAGTCTGCCGTATCTCGACGGCACCGAGCTGGACTTCGCCCGCGAAGGCCTGAACGAAGGCTTCAAGTTCAACAATCCGAACGCGAAGGACGAGTGCGGCTGCGGCGAATCGTTCCGCATCTGACGTGGACGACGCCGGCGGCATCGGCAAAAGAGGCGGCGCGTGCCGCCTTTTTCATTAGCGCACACTGAATCCATTGACATAGCATGGCCTCGCTTACCGACAGTCACTTCGATCTCTTCGATCTGCCGCAGACCTTCGCCGTCGACCAGCAGAAACTCGACGACGCTTACCGCACCGTGCAGACGCAAGTGCATCCCGACCGTTTCGCCGCCGCCGGCGACGCGCAGAAGCGTGTCGCGATGCAGTGGGCGACGCACGCGAACGAGGCGTACCAGACGCTGCGCGATCCGTTGAAGCGCGCGCGCTACATGCTGTCGCTGCGCGGCATCGACGTCGATGCGGAGAACAACACCGCGATGGAGCCCGCGTTCCTGATGCAGCAGATGGAATGGCGCGAAAATATCGAGGATGCGGCGGGCGCGAAGAATATCGGCGCACTCGAAGCATTGCTCGACGAACTGCGCGACGAAGAGCGCGTGCGCTTCACAAAACTCGCGGCGCTCGTCGACAGCCGGTCGGATCAGGCCGCGAGCGAGGCAGTGCGCCAGTTGATGTTCATCGAACGCGTGGCGCATGAAATCGGCGCGCAAATCGAACGGCTGGAACACGCGTAAGACGACACAGCCGCACCCAACCCCATAAGACCAAAGATGGCTTTACTGCAAATCTCAGAACCCGGCATGGCGCCGGCGCCGCATCAGCGGCGCGTGGCGGTCGGCATCGATCTCGGCACGACGAACTCGCTCGTCGCGGCCGTGCGCAGCAGCGTGCCCGAAGCGCTGCCCGACGAGGACGGTCACGTGCTGCTGCCGTCGGTCGTGCGCTATCTGGAGAAGGGCGGGCGACGCATCGGCCGCACCGCGAAGGAAGAAGCCGTCACCGACCCGCGCAACACGATCGTCTCGGTCAAGCGCTTCATGGGCCGCGGCAAGAGCGAAGTGGAGGGCGCGGAGAACGCGCCGTACGATTTCATCGACGCGCCCGGCATGGTGCAGATCCGTACCGTCGACGGCGTGAAGAGCCCGGTCGAAGTATCGGCGGAAATTCTCGCGACGCTGCGATATCGCGCGGAAGACACGCTCGGCGAGGATCTCGTCGGCGCGGTGATCACGGTGCCCGCCTATTTCGACGAAGCCCAGCGGCAGGCGACCAAGGACGCGGCTAAGCTCGCGGGCCTCAACGTGCTGCGACTGCTGAACGAGCCGACCGCGGCGGCGATCGCCTACGGTCTGGACAACGGCTCGGAAGGCCTGTACGCGGTCTATGACCTCGGCGGCGGCACCTTCGACCTGTCGATTCTCAAACTGACGAAGGGCGTGTTCGAAGTGCTCGCGGCGGGCGGCGATTCCGCGCTCGGCGGCGACGATTTCGACCACGCGCTGTATCGCCATGTGCTGGCGCAGGCGGGCGTCGCGCTCGACACGCCGGAAGACGTGCGCCTGTTGCTCGATCGCGTGCGCACCGCGAAGGAAGCGCTGTCCGATGCGCCCGAAACGCGCGTGCAGGCGACACTTTCGACCGGCCGCGAAATCGACGTCGCCGTGACCGAAGCACAATTCGCCGCGCTGACGGAAGCGCTCGTCGCGCGCACGCTCGCGCCGACGAAAAAGGCGCTGCGCGACGCGAAAGTAGCGGCCGGCGATATCAAGGGCGTCGTGCTGGTCGGCGGCGCGACGCGCATGCCGGTGATCCGCCGCGCGGTCGAGGCGTTCTTCGGCCAGCCGCCGCTGATCAATCTCGATCCGGACCAGGTCGTCGCGCTCGGCGCCGCGATTCAGGCCGATCTGCTCGCCGGCAACCGCCGCGGCGAAGGCGACGACTGGCTGCTGCTCGACGTGATTCCGCTGTCGCTCGGCGTCGAAACGATGGGCGGCCTGACCGAGAAGATCGTGCCGCGCAATTCGACGATCCCGACCGCCCGCGCGCAGGATTTCACGACCTTCAAGGACGGCCAGACGGCGATGGCGATTCACGTCGTCCAGGGCGAGCGCGAGCTCGTCTCCGATTGCCGCTCGCTCGCGCGTTTCGAGCTGCGCGGCATTCCGCCGATGGCCGCGGGCGCTGCGCGCATTCGTGTGACCTATCAGGTCGATGCGGACGGTCTGCTGTCCGTGTTCGCGCGCGAGCAGATGTCGGGCGTGGAGGCGTCGGTGGTGGTGAAACCGTCGTACGGCCTCGCCGACGACGAAGTCGCCCGGATGCTCGAAGAAAGCTTCAGGACCGCGGATGTCGACATGCGCGCGCGCGCGTTGCGCGAGGCGCAGGTGGAAGCGGAGCGCCTGATCGAAGCGACGCACGTCGCGCTCGAAGCCGACGGCGAACTGCTCGACGACGACGAGCGCGTTCAGATCCAGACGCTCGTGGCCGCACTGGCGGCGCTCGCGAACGGCGATTCGGTCGAGAGCATCGAAGACGCGACCAAGGCGCTCGCCACCGGCACCGACGAATTCGCCGCGCGCCGCATGAACAAGAGCATTCGCCGCGCGCTCGCGGGCCGCAAGCTCGACGACGTCTGATCGTCGCGCCGATATCGAACAAACAAGCATTTACGGAAAATCAGTCCCATGCCTCAAATCGTTGTGCTGCCTCACGTGGAGCTTTGTCCGGATGGCGCGGTGATCGACGCCGACCTCGGCAAGAGCATCTGCGACAACCTGCTGGAACACGGCATCGAGATCGAGCACGCCTGCGAGAAATCGTGCGCGTGCACGACGTGCCACGTCATCATTCGCGAGGGCTTCAACGCGCTCGAACCGTCCGAAGAAGACGAGGACGATCTGCTCGACAAAGCGTGGGGTCTCGAACCGACATCGCGGTTATCATGTCAGGCAATGGTGCCTGCCGACGAGGATCTGGTAGTGGAGATCCCGCGGTACTCCATCAATCACGCCAAAGAAAATCACTGACAGGAGGCTCGCCCATGAAGTGGACAGATACTCAGGACATCGCGATGGCACTCACCGACGCGCATCAGGATATCGATCCCCAATATGTGCGTTTCACTGACCTGCATCGCTGGATCACGGAACTGGACGGTTTCGACGACGATCCACAAAAATCCAACGAGAAGATTCTGGAAGCGATCCAGGCAGCGTGGATCGAAGACGCGGATTATTGATCTCCGGTTCCAGCTTCGGCTCGGCAACGGCGGCTTCGCAAGAAGCCGCCGTTTTGTTTTCTGCGCGTCGCTCGTGTTGCTCCGTCATTTGCAATCTTGACGAAACTTGACGCCCCGAGCGTTGTTGCCGTCATGTCGCGCACTTAAAATCGCGGCCTCTGCCATTTGGCGGCAATCAATTCACACGCATCCATTCGCAGCGCGGTAGCCGCTCGGACATCGCGCGTCATCATTTTGCAATGCAAATCAATCTCGCGATCGCGACCGCGCGTTCGTGAGGCCACGTCGCGCGCGGACGGCCTTCGGGCGATCCCATCACGCCCGACGCAAAGCACGGGATCGGCACATGGAGCGCCGATGATTTCTACGCCGCGCTGCATGACGGCGTGACGCCGAAGCACAAGCTCTATCCCGCGATGCCGTACACGTCGTATCGGCAGATGTCGCGCGAGGACAGCGACGCGATCTACGCTTATTTGATGACGCAGAAGCCCGTGACGGCGCCGAGCGTCGAGGCCGATCTGCGATTCCCGTACAACGTGCGTTTTGCCGTGCGCCTGTGGGACATGCTGTTTTTGAAAGACACGCTTCCGGATGCATCGACGGGACAATCCGCCGACTGGACGCGCGGGCGCTATCTCGCCCACGCGCTCGGCCACTGCGCGGAATGCCACACGCCGCGGGGCGCGTTCGGCCAGATGCAGGACGCGAAGACCTTGCAGGGCGGCGATCTGGGCCGCATCGGCGCGCCGGACATCACGCCCGCCGCGCTCGCCGCGCGCGGCTGGACGGGCGCGGACCTTCAGGCGTCCTTCGCCACGGGCATCGCGAAGCAAGGCCTCGATTCATGCGCGGGCTGCCATGGCTTCGACGGTCAGGGCAAGCCGCACGTCGCGGTCGCGATGAATGGAAATTCGACCCTGCGCCAGAGCGATCCGCGCAACCTGATCGCGTAGATGCTCGACGGCATCGAGGCGCAGCGTTTCGCGGGCGTGGAGAGCATGCAGGCGATGCCCGGTTTCGCAGGCGTCTACAACGATGAACAGCTCGCGAACTACCTTCGCGCGACATGGGGCGGCCAGAGCGCCGATGTGACCGCCGAAAGGGTGAAGTCGCTGCGCTAGCGCACGACGGCGAAAAGCACGGGGCCGCGCAGAATTGCGTGGCCTCGTCGCATTTCGGGGGGAAAGCTCAGACCCGCGCGCCGCGTTCCGCCAATTGGCGTTGCAGCGTCGGCCACATTTTCGCCACCGCTTCCTCGCCCGCGAGAATCGATGCGTTGCGCTGGCTGAAATCGCCGCTGCTCATCGCGGCGAGGTTCGGGCGGATCACCGCGTCCGCGTATTTATCGAGTTCGTAGGCCTTGATCGTCTGGCCCATGATGGTGAACGTCTGCATCAGCACGTCGAAGGAACTCGACGTGAGGCCGCTCTCAGGCCGCGCGGAGATATCCACGGCGATCACGAAATCGGCGCCCATCTTGTGCGCGAACGCGGCCGGCACCGGACTCACGAGACCGCCGTCGACATACTCGCGCTCGCCGATCTTCACCGGCTCGAAAATCGACGGCACGCTGCACGACGCACGCACCGCGACGCCCGTGTTGCCGCGCTGAAAGAGGATCGGCTGGCCGCTTTTCAGATCCGTGGCGACGATACCGAGCGGCTTCGTCATCTTTTCGATCGGACGATTGTCGAGCGTCTTGTTCAGGTAGTTCTGCAGCGCGACGCCCTGCAAAATGCCGCGCGCGCGAAAGGGCATCGCCCAGTCGCTGATGGAGGCTTCGTCCATCGTCAGCGCGAGCTTGTTGATCGCGATGCCGTTCATCCCCGACGCGTATAGCGCCGCGATCACCGAGCCCGCGCTCGTGCCCGCCACCAGATCGACGCGCACGTTGCGCGCCTCCAGCGCCTTGATCACGCCGATGTGCGCGAAGCCGCGCGCGGCGCCGCCGCCGAGCGCGAGGCCGATGCGCATCGGCTGCTGCGGTTCGGTCTTCGTCGGCGGGACGGCAGCGGTTCCGCCCGAGACGCCGCCGCTCGTGGTCGTGCAGGCGGCAAGGACGGACGAAGCGGCCGCGAGCGAAAACGCGCGGCGCGAAAAACGGGGTGACGATGAATTCAAGGTGTGCTCCAGCGGTGCAGCGGGTCCCGCGCGCGCCGTCCATGCGGGCGTTGCGGGAGATCGGGAAAAGCGCGCACATCATAAAACAAAAGGCCTGCGGACCGACGCAAAGCGGGTGGCGAGTATAATTTCGTCTCATTTTGCGCGGGCCTGAAGCGCGAACGCGCGCCCGCCATCCATCGAGCAAACCGCAATGACCACCCAAGTCCGTACCCGCTTCGCACCGAGCCCGACCGGCTTCATCCATCTCGGCAACATCCGCTCCGCGCTCTATCCGTGGGCGTTCGCGCGCAAGATGAAGGGCACTTTCGTGCTGCGCATCGAGGACACGGATCTCGAACGCTCCACCGATGCATCGGTCGATGCGATCCTCGAAGGCATGGCGTGGCTCGGGCTCGATTTCGACGAAGGCCCGTTCTATCAGATGCAGCGCATGGAGCGGTATCGCGAAGTCGTCGCGCAGATGATGGAGAAGGGCCTCGCGTACCACTGCTATATGTCGACGGAAGAACTCGACGCGCTGCGCGAGCGCCAGCGCGCCGCGGGCGAGAAGCCGCGCTACGACGGCACGTGGCGTCCCGAGCCCGGCAAGGTGCTGCCGCCGGTGCCGGAAGGCGTGACGCCGGTCGTGCGTTTCCGTAACCCGCTGACGGGCGCGGTCGCGTGGGACGACGCGGTGAAAGGCCACATAGAAATCTCGAACGAGGAACTCGACGATCTCGTGATCGCGCGTCCCGACGGCACGCCGACCTATAACTTCTGCGTGGTCGTCGACGATCTCGACATGAAGATCACGCATGTCATTCGCGGCGACGATCACGTGAACAACACGCCGCGTCAGATCAACATCCTGCGCGCGCTCGGCGGCGAAGTGCCGGTCTACGCGCATTTGCCCACGGTGCTGAACGAGCAGGGCGAGAAGATGAGCAAGCGCCACGGCGCGATGAGCGTGACGGGCTATCGCGACAACGGCTATCTGCCGGAAGCGGTGGTGAACTATCTCGCGCGTCTGGGCTGGTCGCATGGCGACGCGGAGATTTTCTCGCGCGAACAGTTCGTCGAATGGTTCGATCTCGAGCATCTCGGCAAGTCGCCCGCGCAGTACGACCACGACAAGCTCAACTGGCTGAACGCCCACTACATCAAGGAAGCGGACAACGCGCGTCTCGCGGAGCTGACCAGGCCGTTCCTGGCGCAGGCGGGCATCGATGCCGCGGCCATCGACGGCGGCGCGCCGCTCGATCAGGCGATCGCGCTGCTGAAGGATCGCGCGTCGACGGTCAAGGAAATCGCCGATAACGCCGCGATGTTCTATCGCGAGCCCGCCATCGAGCCGGACGCCTTCGCGCAGCACGTCACCGACGCCGTGCGTCCGGCCATCGCGGAACTGCGTACGGCGCTCGCGGATATCGACTGGACCAAGGAAGCGATTTCGGCAGCGCTGAAAGCCACGCTCACCGCGCACAAGCTCAAGATGCCGCAACTCGCGATGCCTGTGCGCCTGCTGGTGGCGGGCACGACGCACACGCCGTCGATCGATGCCGTGCTGATGCTTTTCGGTCGCGAAACGGTGTTGAAACGTCTGGAAAGGGCGGCGGCCTGAACGCGCCGCGAAGGATGACGGGCCGAAAAGGGCGGCGCGTCATCCATTGCGCGTGATCGCGAGAAGCGAGGTAAAAAATTTCGCTTCAGTCGTCAGATGGTATTTACAACTTCAAAAACGCCCTATACAATCTCGTTTCTGTTCTGCAAGGGGGTATAGCTCAGCTGGGAGAGCGCTTGCATGGCATGCAAGAGGTCAGCGGTTCGATCCCGCTTACCTCCACCAAAGAACAGAATGAAGTATGCGAAGCAGTTTTCCAGATTAATGGAAGTCGCAAAAAATACTTCACAAGCAGCATGAAGTTGTATAGAATTTCGGTCTTCGCTGATATGCGGCAAGTAAATGAGCAGATCGGCGAGACAGTGGTAAAGACAGAATCACAAGTTTCTGTCCCCTTCGTCTAGAGGCCTAGGACATCACCCTTTCACGGTGAGTACAGGGGTTCGAATCCCCTAGGGGACGCCAGAACATCGGCGGCTGCTAGTAAAGCGCTGCAAGATTCGCAGGTGACACTGCGGGTCGATGAAGAGAAGTGGAGCGGTAGTTCAGTTGGTTAGAATACCGGCCTGTCACGCCGGGGGTCGCGGGTTCGAGCCCCGTCCGCTCCGCCAACACTTGCGCGCAGGAACACTCCGGCTAATGAGAGCCGGTTTTTTTTCGCCGCAGCGTGCGTAGAAGTTGAAGTCCCCTTCGTCTAGAGGCCTAGGACATCACCCTTTCACGGTGAGTACAGGGGTTCGAATCCCCTAGGGGACGCCAGAACATCGGCGGCTGCCAGTAAAAAGCGCTGCAAGATTCGTAGATGACACTGCGAATCGATGAAAAGAAGTGGAGCGGTAGTTCAGTTGGTTAGAATACCGGCCTGTCACGCCGGGGGTCGCGGGTTCGAGTCCCGTCCGCTCCGCCAAATCGTTGTTCGAAAAATCCAGCCCGACGGCTGGATTTTTTTTGTCCGCGTTTTGCCCGATCCGCTACGGGCCTGCCTCGGGGCCGTAATAATGGCCATTGCCAGTCCGCGCGCACTGTCTTAGTGTTTAGGCACTTGTTCTCGTGCCCGTGCGATGCTCGATCCGACCGAAGACCTCTCGCTCTTTCAACTGCGCCAGGCGACCATGGCCGACTTCGCCTTCGCCGAAGCGCTCACGCACGACAACATGGTCGGCTACTACCGGCGTCACAATCTCGTGTGGCGCGGCGATCTCTTCCTCTCCAGCTGGCGCGAATCCGAGAATTTCATCCTGCAGGCGGACGGCATGCCGATCGGCGTAATGCGCGTCACCGAGGAAGACAACTCGCTGCATATTCGCGACGTGCAGATTGCGCAGGGTTATCGCGGGCGCGGCGCGGGGACGTTTCTGCTCAACACCGCCCATCGCTGGGCGCGCTCGCGCGGGCTCGCCGAATGCCAGTTGCGAGTGTTCGTCGATAATCCGGCGGCGCGTCTCTACATCCGTCTGGGCTATCGGCCGGCCGGATCGCGTCTCGCGCAGCTCGGCGCCATCCGGCATATGGTGCGGCGCATGTAGGGGCAGTGCTTCAGGCGCCGTCGACATCGCGCGTGTCGCGATCGTCGTGGCCGTCACGCGCGAAAAATGCCCGCGGGCTTTCGCCGAACGCGCGACGGAACATCGCGGAAAACGCGCTCTGGCTTTGATAGCCCAGTTCTCGCGCGACTTGCGCGAGCGGGCGGCCCTGGCTCAGCAGCGGAATCGCGCGCGCGAGCACCGCTTGCTGGCGCCATTGCGAAAAACTCACACCAAGCTCGCGCCTGAAAAGCCGCGCGATGGTGCGCGTGCTCGCGCCGGCTTCCGAGGACCATCGTTCGAGATCGGAATGCGATGGATCGGCCAGCACGGCGTTGCACAGGGCGCGCAGACGCTTTTCGTTGGGCATCGGCACGGAAAGCGGCAGCGGCTGCGAGCGGATGATTTCGTCGAGCGCGAGCGTGCCCAGCAGCCGTTCGCGCTGACGGGAAATCGGTTCTTCGTCGAGCGCGGCGATGACTTCGCGCAGGAGCGGCGACACCTCGACGACACGGCACGCGCCGAGCCCGGCCGGCACCACGCTCGCATCGACATAAAGCGTGCGCAGATACGCGTCCTCGACGATCACCACTTCGTGCGTAACGTTGGGCGGCACCCAGATCGCGCGCGAGGGCGGCACCATCCAGGTTGAATCGACGGTCGCGACGCGCAGCACGCCGCGCGACGTGTAGGCGACCTGCGCCCACGGATGCGTGTGCAGCGCGATACGCACGCCGTAGGCAACCGGCCGCGATCGCACGCGAATCGGATGATCGAGGGTCGGCGAATGCTCGATGGGAATGTCGAGATGCTCGACTTCCTCACTCGACGATCTGGATTCGACAAACGTAGCCATATTGGTTGGGGTTGAAATGGGCTTCGAGCCACGCGCCGATGGTAGCCGAAAGCGCGTGCCGGAGCGCGCCACGATTTTTGCGCGGCGCATAATGCCGTCGTTCATCCTTACGACATCAGGAGCGCCTGTTTCGATGCAATACGTTTTTGTCTACGGCACGCTGCGCGCGGGCGAAGTCAACGATATCAACCGCGCCGCCGAGCGGCACGACATCGCGACACCCGAATGGCTCGGCGCCGCGCATGTTCAGGGGCGGCTTTTCGACTTCGGAACGTATCCGGGGCTGGTGATCGACGAGTCAGGTGCGCCGATTCGCGGCGATGTCTACCGGATCGAGGATGCGCTCGTGCCGGTGCTCGACGAGATCGAGGAGGTGTATCCCGGTGTGGAAGGCTTGTTCCGCTCACATCGCCTGCATGTGGAGGTCGATGTCGAGGGCAGAAAGGATCGGATCGATTGCCTGATCTATCCGGTTGCGGCTGCGGCCGTAACGGGTCGGCCGCGTATCGAAAGCGGCGACTGGGTGGCGCATCGGGCGGCGCGCGTGTGACGTTGCCACACGTTTGTCGATGAAAGTCCGCGCCGCGTTGGATCGATGCATCGACCCAACGCGGCGTAATGGCCCCGCGCCTTATTGGCGTCCGGACTTACTGGCTCGAGCCCGACGCCGACTTGCCATGCGATTTCTTGTGTTGCATCGACTTGTGCGCGGGCGCCTGCATGCGGGCGCTTTGCGCGTTGTCCTGCTGCGTTTGCAAGGTTTGCGCGCGCGATTCGATGTCAGCGATCTTCGCGGGATCGGTGCTCATCGTCACGCCCTGATCGCTCTGGGCGTACGCGCCCGATGCGACCGCGCTGAGGGACAACAGAACAGCCAGGGACACTTTCTTCATTGTTACCTCCTAGTAGTAGTTGAACCCGGAATTTGCCTGTCAGATCCAGTGGAATGACGGTCTGTCTGAGCAAAAATCGCTCCCGCTGCTGCGCGAGACGCCGAGCGCCGATCCTGCGCGCCTGACGATCAGACAAACCGAATGATAAGCCCGGAATCGGGCAGCGGTGTGTCGTGCGTCGATTTGAAGCCAGCACGTAGGGTGGGTTACTTCCGAGTGCTTACCATTGCGCTTTGTCAGGAAGACTCGCGTTCAATAGAGATGCAGCCAGCGATAGACGTTGAAACGCGCGAGTCCCACCAGTTCATGCATGGCGAGTTCACTGTTCGTGAAGCCCCGGATGCGCGGAAAGAACGTGACGCGGTTGCTGCGCACGTCGGACACGTAGGGCACGGGCGCGTAGCCGAAGGCCTCGAAGGCGCGCAATGAGCGCCGCATGTGATATGCGGATGTGACGACGATCAAACGGTTGTCATGTGCGGCACCCAGAATAGCGTTCACGTTGCGCGCGTTCTGGTAGGTATTGAGGCTCTGGTTCTCGCGCACGAGATCGCCCGGCGCGACGCCTTCAGCGAGCACGTAGGGAGCGTAATTATCGGCTTCCGCCTGACCGTGGCGCTGCGGATCGCCGCCGCTCAGAATCACCTTGCACGAAGCGCCGGTCTGTCGGCACTGCCGGTACAGCGTGCCCACGGCCGCGATGCGCCGTATCGCGTTGTGCTTCGGGACGAGTGCCGAACCGCTGCGATCGGTGCCACCGCCCATCATGACGATCGTCGTGTTCGGCGCGAACGCGGGCATGTCCGTCTGACGATAGCCGTGCTGGGCAAGATCGAGCAGGGGCGTCGCCAGCCAGCCCGCGCCGATGGCCCATGCGAGGGCCGCCACGACGATCGCGATCTGCGCGCGGCGGCGTCGCCATAGCGCAAATAATGCAAAAAAAAGCAGCAATAAAGTGAATAGAACCAATTTGATTGGGGTAACGTATTGGTTTAAGGGCAATTCGCTCCGTCATCGCGTACTTCGGAACGCATCGGCGGGTGTCGCAGTAAAGCGCGTGATCAGCGCGCTCTCAACGGGGGCTTGTAATAGAAAGCAGCACCTAACGCAAGCGGCGGCCAAACATTCGACTGTGATTCATTCAGTTGGCTTCGCAGACGGAATTCGGCGCGCCGCGTTTAGTCGACGTCGCGGACCGTCGTGCGACCGTCACGAGCGTCGTCATGGCTGCACAGGAAGAAAGAACGAGATGACCACGTATTCCAACGAAGTTGTACTCGAGGCACTTCGCCGAGCGCAGTATCGTCAGGTTCCCTGGGCGAAACGCCCCAACGTTTTCGATCTCTTGCGCGCGCTCGGCTTGCTCGAACTCGCACGGCAGCGCACCGTGGCGCCCGCGCCGGGATTTCATGCACCGGTCGACATCGCGGTGGTCACCGATCGCGGCAAGCATGAGTTTTCCCGGCTTTGCCGCGACGAGCGCTCCAGCGACTGGGATTTGCGCCGCGCGGAGCGTTATACGTTCGGTGGTCAGGAAGCGGTTCTGGAAGCGCGAGTCTAGGGGACTGCCGGGCACGTCCGGACGCGGTCGACAGTCGACGTTTGGGTCGAGGGCACATTGTCGTCGAACGAAAAAGGCTGACAGAAAGGCTGACAGATAGCCGCCAAAAAAATGCCCGTATCGCGAAGGACACGGGCAGACCGGATCTCACTGTTGCCACGCTGTTCATGGCATTGGATGTGACTAGCGCGCGCCGGAGTGGTTCCGTGCACGCACAAGATCGTTCGATATCGTCACGCAAACATCAATGGTGTTGCGAGCGCGACTCGCGCTCCGGATCAGGACGAGCGCGCACGTTACTCGCGATGTCTCCCCGGAGATCGCCACGCGGCGCGGGAGGAGAAGCATCGCGATTGCGGCCGGCGTTTTGCGACGCGGCCATCGAAGCCTTCGTGCTCACATGGAAATCGGAAGCCGAAGGCGGAGGTTGGGCCTGGCTCATCGCCGCAGTGCTCGTGAGGGCGATGAAAGCGCCGTGGACGAGCAGAGTCGATGCCTTCATGGTGGGAATCCTCGAAGCCTTCGTGAGGCTTGTTCGATTATTCACCAAGCTATGCTTCGAGCCGCCGGAGCGCTGTAAGGAATAGTAAAGAGTTGTTTCGCCGTAGGCCGTGTGCGGCTTGTCCGTGTTACGACGTAACATCGGCGGCTGCGCAGCAGATCATAGCGCGCAACGGCTCATAGCCCGAGGCGCTGATTTCGGCGAAGAGGAAGCTCGCGCAGGGCGTGGTCTGCGCGAGCGGGTGAATTGTCTCAGTGAAGCCAGCGAGCGCCGGCTCCCGGCGGGAACAAAGATACTCAGGCCATCTTGGCCGGCGCGCGCCACGATTCCGGGTTCGTCCAGAATGCGCCGCGCAGGCGATCGCGGCTCGGCGGCGCCGGCGGCTTCGCGGCGCTCGAACCGATACGTCCGCGCAACGACACTTCACGTCCGTTGCTGGAAAGGCGCTTCACGATCTCGGCCAGCGTGCCGTCCGCCTGCCATTCGTCGAAGCGACGGCGGCAGGTCGGCGGGGACGGATAGCGTCCGGGCAGCTTCGACCAGCCTTCGCCCGTCGACAGCACCCACAACACCGCGTTGACCACGGCTCGCGCCTCGACGCGCGGCCGTCCGCGCCGTTCGCTACGCGCCGGCTCGGAACAGAACAACGCCTCAACCAGCGCCCACTCGTTATCTCTCAAATCGTCGAACAGCACCATATCTCACCTCAGCGAAGCTAACCCCGGTGCGCTGCCCCGCGCCGCGCACTCTGGTCGGAATCCGATGAACGAATACCTGGGAAGGCCGGAGCGGTTGCGGCGGACGATGTTTCGATATAACCGCGTAATGACTCCGACCTCTGTGCGCAATGAAATGCGAGAACCGTGCCATGCATGTTGCGAAATCCGGGAAACCCGCATGGCAGTAGGCTGACGCGATGTCAGCATGGCCCGTATCAGACCCGAAACAGACTGATTAAGAAATCGGGACAATCACCAATCAAGTGCAATAGGCCCAGCAGACGTGCGTTTGCGCAATTTGCTGCACCGCAGCGAAACGTACGTTCGCGCATGAAATCACACCAATGACGGTCTATAATTCCGCATGAAACAGGGTCATTGATGAGCATTCGGAATGAGCGCGCCTTTGAACGTGACGTTGCGGCAGCTGCGCGTCTTCATCGAGGTATCGAGACTGCGCAGCTTCAGCCGCGCGGGCGATGAGATTGGTCTGACGCAATCGGCGGTCAGCCGCTGCGTCCGCGAACTGGAAGGCGAAATCGGCCTCAAGCTGATCGACCGGACCACGCGCGAAGTCCAGTTGACGGATGTCGGCGTGAATCTCGTCGGCACCGTGTCGCGCCTGCTGGCGGATCTCGACGAAGCGCTGCGCGAAGTCCGCGATCTCGGGCAGCAGCGCCGCGGGCGCGTGATCGTCGCGGCGAGCCCGACCGTTGCGTGCCGGTTGATGCCGCGTGTAATCGCGTCATGTCTGCGGCAGTTTCCTCTGATCAATCTGAGTCTGCGCGACGATGTCCAGTCCGATGTGCTGCGCAAGGTCAAGTCCGGCGAGGTCGACTTTGGTGTAGTGATCGGTCCGTTTTCGTCGGATGAGCTGCACGGCGAGCCCGTGATGACCGACTCCTTCTGTCTTGTCGTGCGGCGCGATCATCGACTCGGGCGTGAGGCCGCGGTGCAGTGGGAAGCACTCGCCGGCGAGCGGCTCGTGATGCTCGACTACGCATCCGGGAGCCGGCCGATCATAGACGCGGTGATGCAGGAGCATGGCGTCGAGGCGCATGTGGTGCAGGAGCTCGGCCACTCGGCGACGGTATTCGGGCTCGTCGAGGCGGGCGTCGGCGTGAGCGTGCTGCCGTGGCTCGCGCTGCCGCTGCCGGCGGATTCGTCGCTGGTCGCGTTGCCGCTCGTGCCGCGCGCCGAACGGACCGTGGAGCTGGTGCGGCGGCGCGACCGTTCGCTGTCGCCCGCGGCGGAATCGGTCTGGTCGCTGATCGCGTCGCTGCCCGCGCGTGCGGAAGACCTCGAATGACGCCGCAGCGCGTCCCGAAAGATACGGCGCGCGCGTTAGACTCTATTTTTAAGACAAGACGACGGGGCAGGCGATGAGCGAATCGGAAGGAGCGGTGGTCAGCGAACTGAGCCAGCTGGCAGGCGCGCACGGGTTCGGTGCGCCCAATGCGCGGGACGCCGTGCGGGCGCTGAGGCCGTCGCAGATCCGCGAGGTCGCGAACGCCGGCTTCGGCGTCGCGGACGTGCTGCCGTTCTGGTTCGGCGAATCGGATCGCGTGACACCCGAATTCATCCGCGACGCCGCGAGCCGCGCGCTCGCCGACGGCGCCACGTTCTACACGCACAACCTCGGCATCGCGCCGCTGCGCGAATCGCTCAGCCGCTACGTGAGCGCGCTGCACGGCCCGACCACGCCCGCGCACATCGCCGTGACGAGCGCCGGCGTGAATGCGCTGATGCTGGCGGCGCAACTCGTCGTCGGCGCGGGCGATCGCGTCGTCGCCGTGACGCCGCTGTGGCCGAACCTCGTCGAGATTCCGAAGATCCTCGGTGCGAGCGTCGATACCGTTGCGCTGGACTACGGCGCGCGCGGCTGGACGCTCGATCTGGATCGCCTGCTCGCGACGCTCACCCCGGGCACGCGGATGCTGATGATCAACTCGCCGAACAATCCGACCGGCTGGACGATGACCCGCGAGCAGCAGCGCACCGTACTGGAGCATTGCCGGCGTCACGGCATCTGGATCGTCGCCGACGAAGTCTACGAGCGTCTGTATTACGGAAATGGCGCGCCCGGGCAGGCGGCGCCGTCGTTTCTCGATCTCGCCGCACGCGACGAACGCGTGATCGCGGTGAACTCGTTCTCGAAGGCATGGCTCATGACGGGCTGGCGGCTCGGCTGGCTCGTCGCGCCGACGCAACTGATGGACGATCTCGGCAAGCTGGTGGAATACAACACGTCGTGCGCGCCGTCGTTCGTGCAGCAGGCGGGCGTCGTCGCGGTGGACGAGGGCGAGCGCTTCACCCAGGCGCTCGTCGCCGATCTGCGCGCGAGCCGCGATCATCTGGTCGCGGCCTTGCAGGCGGTCGAAGGCGTCGACGTGCGTGCGCCCGACGGCGCGATGTATCTGTTCTTTTCGCTGCCGGGCGCGCGGAGCAGCCTGGCGCTGTGCAAGTCGCTCGTGCGCGAGGCTGGCCTCGGGCTTGCGCCGGGCAGCGCGTTCGGACCGGAAGGCGAAGGGTTCGTGCGCTGGTGTTATGCGTGCGATCCCGTGCGGCTCGACGCGGGCGTCGAGCGGTTGCAGCGTTTCCTGGCGGCGCGCGGCGTCGCTTGAGCCGTGTGGGCGTCAAGTGAGTTCGAACGCAATGAAGCGTTCACCTTTACGCCCCGGTTGTTTTTGCGTAATATGGCGCTCAGTCACGCGCTTTCGCCTATGAAAGCGCCACCTCGTCCGGCTGGGATGGCCCGGCGATCGCTCACCGGTCGCCCGAATCTGCCTCTCCCCGGTGCGTGCTCCCAATCAATATGACCGATTACAATCGGGCGAGCGCGTCTTGAAACTCCGCGTCCAGTTTTATCGTTCGCACCATTTTGGTAGCGTTCGGTCGCGCGCAAGCTCGATTTGAATTGAATCATTGACCATACAGGGTTGACCCAAGCTGCATGAATACCCAAGAGGCGAAGATCGTCCTCGAGACTGCCTTGATTTGCGCGCAGGAACCGCTGAGGCTGAATGAATTGCGCAAGCTGTTCGCCGATGACATCTCGGCGGACACCGTTCGCACGTTGCTCGAAGCGCTCAAGACCGACTGGTCGGGCCGCGGCGTGGAACTGGTGACGCTCGCTTCGGGCTGGCGTTTTCAAAGCAAGCCCGCGATGCGGACCTATCTCGACCGGCTGCATCCGGAGAAGCCGCCCAAGTATTCGCGGGCCGTACTCGAAACGTTGGCGATCATTGCGTATCGTCAACCGGTGACGCGGGGCGATATCGAAGAGATTCGCGGCGTGACGGTCAACACGCAGGTCGTGAAGCAGCTGGAGGACCGTAGCTGGATCGAGGTGATCGGACATCGCGACGTGCCGGGCCGCCCGGCGCTGTACGCGACGACCAAGCAGTTCCTCGACGACCTCGGCCTGACCGCGCTCGACGAACTGCCGGCGCTGGACAATCCGTCGGCGCAATTCGAGGCGTCGCTGCTCGCGCAGCATTCGATCGACTTTCCCGATAGCGTCGCTGGCGACGCGAAAGCGCCGAACGCCGGGGAACACGATGCCGCAGCGCAGGTCAACGCCGATGCGGCGGTGGAACCGGCGCAAACCGAAGCATCCGGCAGCGATGAGAGCGCCGCCGGCGTGCCCGCGGAGCCAGAAGCAACAGAAGAACCGCAAGACAGACTCGGAACGGAACATGTGCACGCGCGCGATGAGCGCGTCGCATCGCCGTCCGGGATTCACGCGCAGCCGCTGAGCGCCGCGCACGAGACGCACGCCGCGCCCGTGCCGATGCCGCGTGAAGAGGAAGCAGCAGCGAGTCCATCGAACGACGCCGAACTGGACGACGACTCCGAAGAACCGACGGCGCGCCGCGCCTGACGCAAATTGCATGGCCCCTGATTTCGCAACCCGGCTCTCCATAAAGATCATTTCGAGACGACCAGCCGGAGCGATCAGCGGATTTTTAGACGCGCCCGCGACGGGCGCGCGATTCGACATTTGAGGTTGTTTTGACACACTCCCACGACAGCGATTCGCCTGAATCCGCGCGCCCCGTGCACGCCGCGGACGCACCTGAGTCGGCCGACGCCGGCGAACGCACGCGCACCGATCGCGCCGATGAAGGCGGCGAGGGCGACGACCGTCCGCGCCGCGGACTGCGCCGCGGGCCGCGCAGTCTGATCGCACGGCGTCGCGCTGTCGCGAAGACCAAGGGTGCCGAAGGCGCGCCGGCCGCCGTCGACGAGACGCCGCCCGATGGCGTCGTCGCCGCGCCGGTGCGCGCACCGCGCAAGGACCCGGCCGCGAGGCCGCGCAAGAGCGAAGGGGCGAATCCGCGCGGCCGCAAGAACGCGCGCGCCGCCGAGGCTGGCGAGATCCCCGTCGAAGCAACCGATGAAGCCGTGCCGCAAGCCGCCGCGCCCGCGCCGCGTGAAGGCGGCCGACGCAAGAGCCCGCAGCAGCCCAAGCGCGGCAAGCGCAACGACGCGGGCCCCGCGACGGTCGAGAGCGCGGCCGCTGCCGCCGTCGACGACGTCTTCGCCTACGTGACCTCGCCGGCCTTCGACGCCGACAACGGCTCGGGCGGCGTGCGCGCTCCGATGCTGCGACGCGGCCGCAACGCCCCGCAGCAGAAGCGCGTGCTGGAACCGGACGACGACGCACCGAAGCTGCACAAGGTGCTCGCCGACGCGGGCATGGGCTCGCGCCGCGACATGGAAGAACTGATCATCGCCGGGCGCGTCTCGGTGAACGGCGAGCCGGCCCACATCGGCCAGCGCATCATGCCGTCGGATCAGGTGCGCATCAACGGCAAGCCGCTCAAGCGCAAGCTCGCGAGCAAGCCGCCGCGCATCCTGCTCTATCACAAGCCGACGGGCGAGATCGTCAGCCACGCGGACCCGGAAGGCCGTCCGTCCGTGTTCGATAAACTGCCGTCGATGAAAACGGCCAAGTGGCTCGCGGTCGGGCGCCTCGACTTCAACACGGAAGGCCTGCTGCTGCTCACGACCTCGGGCGATCTGGCGAACCGCTTCATGCACCCGCGCTACAGCGTCGAGCGTGAATACGCGGTGCGCGTGGTCGGCCAGTTGTCGGAGGGGATGAAGCAGAAGCTCCTGAAGGGCGTCGAACTCGATGACGGTCCCGCCAACTTCCTGCGCATTCAGGACGGCGGCGGCGAAGGCACGAATCACTGGTATCACGTCGCGCTGGCCGAAGGTCGCAACCGCGAGGTGCGTCGCATGTTCGAGGCGGCCGGTCTGATGGTGAGCCGTCTGATCCGTACGCGTCACGGCCCGATCGCGCTGCCGCGAGGCCTGAAGCGTGGCCGCTGGGAAGAGCTCGAGGACAATCAGGTGCGCAGCCTGATGGAGTCGGTCGGTCTGAAGCTGCCGACGGCCGAGAAGGGCGCACGCAGTTCCGCGCCGCGTGTGCAACCCGACCCGATGCAGACGTCGATGGGCTTCATCACGCGCGAGCCGGTGCTGAGTTCGCACTCGCGCATGACGCAGCAGCAGACGCCGGGGGGACGTGGCGGGAGGCGCGGTCAGCCGGGCGGTGTGGCCGGCGGTTTCGGACTCGGCGGCACGGGTGGATTCGGCGGCAACGCGGGCGCCGGCAATGCCGGCGGCATGGGCCGCCGCGGCGGTCGCGAGGCGAACGGCAACCGCGTCGGCAACGAGCCGAACGGCAATCGTGCGAACGGCGCCCGTCCGGGTCCGCGCGGTCCTCGTCCGCAAGGCGCGCCGCAGGGCGTGGGCGGCGCGGGCAAGCGCGCCGCGGGCGGCGGCAACGCACCGCGCGGCAATCGCCAGGGCGGTGCACAGCAGGGCGCCGGGCAAGGCAAGGCTGGAGGCGGCGCCAACCGTGGCACGCGCAATCGCTCGCGCGGACGCTGATCGCGAGAAAAGCGCAGAGAAATGTAAAGACGTCGCGGGCGCGCGGGTGCGAGGCATCGGACCTGCTGCCGGCGACGAAAAACACGCGCTGCGCGCCTCGGGATAGCGCAATCGAAACGACGTGAAATCGGTCACAACGGACCCGAAAGCGCGTGGTACGTTTGCGTTTATCCTGAAAAATGGCTAAAATCATGAAGTCGCTGGGCACGTAGTTTTTTCTGCCCCAAGTGCGGCCTCGGTTGAAGAAGATGGGCGTTGCGCCCATTTTTTTTTGGCTTTTCGGTTCGGCATCTCGGGAGCAGGGGTGCGCGCCCGCATGAAGGCGCTCGCCCGCAGGTGTTTCGGCGTGGAGCGCGCGAACACCTTGGAGTTACTGTGCAACTGACGGAATTGAT
The DNA here is from genome assembly GCF_001544915.2 of Caballeronia pedi. GTDB lineage: Bacteria > Pseudomonadota > Gammaproteobacteria > Burkholderiales > Burkholderiaceae > Caballeronia > Caballeronia pedi. Next base: position 34,838 of record NZ_FCOE02000042.1, read on the forward strand.
AGAAACCACGGTCTCGGGCCTGGGCTACGAGCTTGTCGATCTCGAGCGTTCGGGAGGCGGCATGCTGCGTATATATATCGACCAGCCGGCTGGTATCGCCATCGAAGACTGCGAGAAGGTCACACGTCAGCTCCAATACTTGCTCGAAGTCGAAAATATCGATTACGACCGGCTCGAAGTATCGTCGCCGGGACTCGATCGTCCGCTCAGGAAACTGGCGCATTTCGAGCGCTTCGCGGGGAGCGAAGTCTCCATCACGTTGAAAAAGCCGCTGGACGGGCGCAAGTCGTTCCGTGGCATCTTGCACGCGCCGGACGGCGAAAAGATCGGTTTGGAATTTGAAGGGAAGGACGGCGCCGCGATGCTCGATTTCACGCTCGCGGACCTCGATAAGGCACGTCTCGTTCCCAAGGTTGATTTTAGGAGCCGCAAACAATGAGTCGCGAAGTATTGATGCTGGCGGATGCGCTGGCACGCGAAAAGAACGTCAACAAGGACGTCGTGTACGCAGCGCTGGAAGCTGCGCTTGCTTCCGCAACGAAGAAGCTCTTCGAGGAAGACGTGGATATCCGCGTCGCCATCGACCGTGAGAGCGGCGAGCATGAAACCTTCCGACGCTGGCGTGTCGTGCCGGACGAGGCCGGCCTGCAAGAGCCGGATCAGGAAATCCTGTTGTTCGAAGCGAAGGAACAGAAGCCGGACGCCGAGGTGGACGACTTCATCGAGGAGCCGATTCCGTCGATCGAATTCGGCCGTATCGGCGCGCAGGCCGCCAAGCAGGTGATCCTGCAGAAGGTGCGCGACGCCGAGCGCGAGCAGATCCTGAACGACTTCCTCGAGCGCGGCGAAAAGATCATGACCGGCTCGGTGAAGCGCCTGGACAAGGGCAACTTCATCGTCGAATCGGGCCGCGTCGAGGCGCTGCTGCGCCGCGACCAGCTGATCCCGAAGGAAAACCTGCGCGTGGGCGACCGCGTGCGCGCGTATATCGCGAAGGTCGACCGCACCGCGCGCGGCCCGCAGATCGAACTCTCGCGCACCGCGCCCGAGTTCCTGATGAAGCTGTTCGAGCTGGAAGTGCCGGAAATCGAACAAGGTCTGCTGGAAATCAAGGCAGCCGCGCGCGATCCCGGCGTGCGTGCGAAAATCGGTGTGATTGCCTACGACAAGCGCATCGACCCGATCGGCACGTGCGTCGGCATCCGCGGCTCGCGCGTGCAGGCCGTGCGCAACGAGCTCGGTGGCGAGAACGTCGACATCGTGCTATGGTCGGAAGACCCCGCGCAGTTCGTGATCGGCGCCCTCGCGCCGGCAGCCGTCCAGTCGATCGTCGTCGATGAAGAAAAGCATGCGATGGACGTCGTCGTGGACGAAAACGAACTCGCCGTCGCCATCGGCCGTGCCGGCCAGAACGTGAGGCTCGCCTCCGAACTCACCGGCTGGCAGATCAACATCATGACGCCGGACGAGTCTGCGCTAAAGCAAAACGAAGAGCGCGGCAAGTTGCGCGAACTGTTCATGGCGCGTCTGGATGTCGACGAGGAAGTCGCCGACATCCTGATCGACGAAGGCTTCACGAGCCTCGAAGAAATCGCCTACGTGCCGCTCAACGAAATGCTCGAAATCGAAGCCTTCGACGAAGACACCGTGCACGAGCTGCGTAACCGCTCGCGCGACGCGCTGCTCACGATGGCGATCGCAAACGAAGAGAAAGTGGAAGGCGTCGCGCTCGATCTGAAGAGCCTCGACGGCATGGACAACGAGCTGCTGGCCAAGCTCGCGGAGCACCAGATTCAGACCCGCGACGACCTCGCGGAGCTGGCAGTCGATGAAGTGGTCGAAATGACCGGTATGGAAGAGGATGCCGCTAAGGCGTTGATCATGAAAGCACGTGAACACTGGTTCCAGTGAGAAATGACCATGGCGCACTGATATTTGGCGGCCTGTCTGGCCGCGTGACCCCGATCTAACCGCAAGGATCTGTCCTTGCATCAAGAGGAATGAATGGCGAGTAACAACGTAGCCCAATTTGCCGCGGAACTCAAAATGCCTGCGGGCGTCCTGCTCGAGCAGTTGCAGGCGGCTGGCGTCCAGAAAGCGAGCGCGAATGACGACCTGTCTGAAACGGACAAGGCGCGTCTGCTCGATCATTTGCGCAAGTCGCACGGTTCCGCCGACGCCGACAAGCGCAAGATCACTTTGACCCGCCGGCATACGTCGGAAATCAAGCAATCTGACGCAACGGGTAAGGCTCGCACCATTCAGGTCGAGGTGCGCAAAAAGCGTGTGTTCGTGAAGCGCGACGAAGCCGGTGTGGAACAGGCCGAAGCGGCGCCGAATCACGTCGAAGAGCCGGAAGTCGACGAGGCCGAACTGCAGCGCCGCGAGGAAGAAGCGCGTCATGCCGCCGAACAGCTCGAGCGCGAAGAGCGCGAGCTGAAGGAGCGTCAGGCGCGTCTCGAAGCCGAGGAAGCCGAGCGCCGTTCGCGCGAGGAGGCGGCCGAAGCCGAACGTCGCAAGCAGGAAGAAGAAGCGGCGCGCCGTGCGGCGGCCCAGGCCCAGGCGGCGGAAATCTCGCGTGCGGCACAGGCCGCGCGACAGGAAGTGCGCGCCCAGGTCACTGCGGAAGCCAAGCAGGACACGAAGCAGAACGACGACGCGCGGCGCGAAGCCGCCGAAAAGGCAGCGGAAGAAAAAGCTGCGAGCGAGCGTGCAGCGCAACGCGAAGCCGCCAAAAAGGCGGAGGAAGACGCGCGAGCGGCGACCGAAAAGGCACGCCTCGAACAGGAAGCCATCGCGAAGCGCCGTGCGGCCGCCGAGGCCGAAGCACGCGCGATCCGCGAAATGATGAACACGCCGCGCAAGGCGCAGGTGAAGGCGCCGGAACCGGCGCCCGCACCGAAGCCGGCGGAAGCGGCGAAGGCCGCGGAAGCGAAGGGCACGCTGCACAAGCCCGCGAAGCCGGAAGGCGCGCAGGCGGCACGTCCCGCAGCGAAGAAGCCGGCTGCAGGCGCGGCTGCGCCCGCATCGACGGCTCCGGCTGGCGCCGGCGACAAGAAGAAGGCCGGCGGCAAGGGCGGCTGGCAGCAGGACGACGCATCGAAGCGGCGCGGCATCAAGACGCGCGGCGACAGCAGCGGCGGTGTCGATCGCGGCTGGCGCGGCGGCCCGAAGGGTCGTGGCAAGCATCAGGAACAGACCACGTTCCAGGCGCCGACCGAACCGATCATCCGTGAAGTGCACGTGCCGGAAACCATTTCGGTGGCGGACCTCGCGCACAAGATGTCGGTGAAGGCTTCGGAAGTCATCAAGGTGATGATGAAGCTCGGCCAGATGGTCACGATCAACCAGGTGCTGGACCAGGAAACGGCGATGATCGTCGTCGAGGAACTCGGCCATCGCGCGGTCGCGGCGAAGCTGGACGATCCGGAAGCGCTGCTCGTCGAAGGCGAAGCCACCGAGGACACGGCGGAGAAGCTGCCGCGTCCGCCGGTCGTCACCGTCATGGGTCACGTCGACCACGGCAAGACCTCGCTGCTGGATTACATCCGTCGCGCGAAAGTGGCAGCGGGCGAAGCGGGCGGCATCACGCAGCATATCGGCGCGTATCACGTCGAAACGCCGCGCGGCGTCATCACCTTCCTCGATACGCCGGGTCACGAAGCCTTTACGGCCATGCGTGCGCGCGGTGCGAAAGCAACCGACATCGTCATTCTGGTCGTTGCGGCCGATGACGGCGTGATGCCGCAGACGAAGGAAGCGATCGCCCACGCGAAGGCGGGTGGCGTGCCGATCGTCGTCGCGATCAACAAGATTGACAAGCCGGATGCCAATCCGGACCGCGTCAAGCAGGAACTCGTCGCGGAAGGCGTGGTGCCGGAAGAGTACGGCGGCGATTCGCCGTTCCTCGAAGTGTCGGCGAAGACAGGCAAGGGCATCGACGATCTGCTGGAAAACGTGTCGCTGCAGGCTGAAGTGATGGAACTGACCGCACCGGTCGACGCCGGCGCCAAGGGCCTCGTGATCGAAGCCAAGCTCGACAAGGGCAAGGGCCCGGTCGCGACCATTCTGGTGCAGTCGGGCACGCTGAACCGCGGCGACGTGGTTCTCGCGGGCAGCGCCTACGGCCGCGTTCGCGCGATGCTGGACGAAACCGGCAAGCCGACCAAGTCGGCGGGTCCGTCGATCCCGGTGGAAATCCAGGGTCTGTCGGAAGTGCCGGCGGCGGGCGAGGAAGTGATCGTGCTGCCGGACGAGCGCAAGGCGCGCGAAATCGCGCTGTTCCGTCAGGGCAAGTTCCGCGACGTCAAGCTGGCCAAGCAGCAGGCCGCGAAGCTCGAAAACATGCTCGAGCAGATGGGCGAAGGCGAAGTGCAGAACCTGCCGCTCATCGTCAAGGCGGACGTGCAGGGCTCGCAGGAAGCGCTCGTGCAATCGCTGCAGAAGCTTTCGACCAACGAAGTGCGCGTGCAGATCGTGCACAGCGCGGTCGGCGCGATCAGCGAGTCGGACGTCAACCTGGCGACGGCGTCGAAGGCGGTCATCATCGGCTTCAACACGCGTGCGGATGCGCAAGCCCGCAAGCTGGCCGAGTCGAACGGCATCGACATCCGCTACTACAACATCATCTACGACGCCGTGGATGAGGTGAAGGCGGCGATGTCCGGCATGCTCGCGCCGGAGAAACGCGAAACGGTGACGGGCATGGTGGAGGTGCGTCAGGTGATTCGCGTGCCGAAGGTCGGTCTCATCGCGGGTTGTATGGTGACGGACGGCGTGGTCAAGCGTTCCTCGTCGGTGCGCGTGATCCGCAACAACGTCGTGATCCATACGGGCGAGCTGGATTCGCTCAAGCGCTTCAAGGACGACGTCAAGGAAGTGCGTCAGGGCTTCGAGTGCGGTATGTCGGTCAAGAACTTCAGCGACATCGTGGAAGGCGATCAGTTCGAAGTCTTCGAAGTGACGGAAGTGGCTCGCACGCTGTAATGCGCTAGCCGCTGATAAAAGGGCGGGGTGAGCCTGGCGGCTCGCTCCGCCCTTTTTGTATCGGGCGGCGGAAAAAGAAATACGGAAACGACATCATGGCTAAAAGACGGACATCCGCGAACCGCAACGTGCAGATCGCGGATCAGATTCAACGCGACCTTTCGGAACTCATGCGCGAGGTCAAGGACCCGCGCGTGGGTCTCGTGACGATTCAGAGCGTCGAGCTGACGCCCGACTACGCGCACGCGAAGGTGTATTTCACGACGCTCACCGGCGATCCGAAGCAGACCGAGCAAGGTCTGAATCACGCGGCGGGGCATCTGCACAATATGCTGTTCAAGCGCCTGCACATCCACACGGTCCCGACGCTGCATTTCCACTACGACCAGACGATCGAGAAGGCCGTCGAGATGTCGCGCCTGATCGACGAAGCGAACGCGTCGCGCGCGAAGGATGCGGACGACGACAAGGAAGGCGCCTGAGCGATGGGCGGTCCGAAGAAAGAAGCGCGGCCGAAGATCCCGCGCCGCGCGCTGGATGGCGTGCTGCTGCTGGACAAGCCGCTCGGGCTGTCGAGCAACGATGCGCTGATCAAGGCGAAGCGGCTTTATCTGGCGAAGAAGGCGGGCCACACGGGCACGCTCGACCCGCTCGCGACAGGCTTGCTGCCGCTGTGTTTCGGCGAAGCGACGAAGTTTTCGCAGGATCTGCTCGACGCCGATAAATCCTACGAAGCGACGATGCGTCTGGGCGTACGCACGACGACCGGCGATGCCGAAGGCGAAGCCATCGACACACGCGATGTCACGTGCGACGAAGCGGCCGTTGCCGAAGCGCTGACGAAGTTCCTGGGCGACATCGTGCAGATCCCGCCGATGTATTCCGCGCTCAAACGCGATGGCAAGCCGCTCTACGAATACGCGCGCGCAGGGCAGACGGTGGAACGCGAAGGTCGCCCGGTGACGATTCACGCGTTGCAGTTGATCGCATGCGCATTGCCGCTCGTCACGTTTCGCGTGACGTGCAGCAAGGGCACGTATGTGCGCACGCTGGCCGAGGACATCGGCGAGATGCTGGGTTGCGGCGCGCATCTGACGGCGTTGCGGCGCACGGGCGTCGGCGCGTTGACGCTCGAACACGCGGTGACGCTCGATCAACTCGGCAGTCTGAGCGAAGCCGAGCGCGACGAACGCCTTCAGCCCGTCGATGCGCTCTTGTCCACTTTTCCCGCCGTGCAGTTGAACGACGAAGCGACGCGCCGCTTTCTGCATGGGCAGCGTCTGCGGCTCGCGGATATCGTGGAATCGCGTCTCGAAGCAGGCCGCGTGCGCGTCTATGCGCAAGAGGGCGGACGCCTGCTCGGCGTCGCGCGCGCGGGCGAGGGCGTACTCGCGCCCGAACGGCTGATCGTCACCGAGCAATGAAAAAGAGCCCGGTTTGATTCAACCGGGCTCTTGGCTTTTCGCAGGCGGCAAGTCGATCAATGCGCCGCCGATGCGGCCGCCGCCGAATCTCCGCCGCCCGAACGTTCCGGCCGCGTGATCCAGATCAGCACGATCAGCGCGACGAAAATCCCCGCCGAGATATAGAACATGTCGTTCACGCCGAGCTGCGCGGCCTGCTGCGTGGCCATGCTGTTGTAGAGGCCGACGGTCTGCTCTTGCGAGAAGCCGAGCGCGTGCATCTGCTGCATCGAGTTGGCGAACACCGGGTTATACGAATTCGCGCCTTCGACCAGTTGCGCGTGATGCACGATCGACCGATGCTCCCACGCCGTCGAGAAGATCGACGTGCCGATACCGCCGCACATGATCCGCACGAAGTTCGACAAGCCCGAGGCCGCCGGAATCCGATGTCCCGGCAAGCCCGACAGCGTGATCGACACGAGCGGAATGAAGAAGCCCGCCATGCCGATGCCCTGAATCACGGTCGGCACCGTGAGCGCCCAGGTATCGACGCCGGTGGTATAGCGCGAGCGCATCCAGAAGCACAGCGCGAACACGAGAAACGCCGCAGTCGCGATGTAGCGCGGATCGGTGCGCGGCAGGAACTTGCCGGTGATCGGCGAGAGCAGGATCGCGAACAGCCCGACCGGCGCCATCACGAGACCGGCGTTCGTCGCCGTATAGCCGATGTCGGTCTGCAGCCACAGCGGCAACAGCACGAGATTGCCGAAGTAGAGCCCGTAGCCGATCGACAGCGCGATCGTGCCGCCCGTGAAATTGCGCAGCTCGAACAGCGACAGATCGACGACCGGATGCTCCGCCGTCAGCTCCCACACGATGAAGAACGCGAACGAGATCACCGCGATCAGCGCGAGCACGACGATCGTCGTCGAGTTGAACCAGTCGAGATCCTTGCCCTTGTCGAGCATGATCTGCAGCGAGCCGACCCAGACGACGAGCAGCCCGAGCCCGACGGTATCGATCGGCGCCTTGCGGATCGCCGAGTCGCGGTCGCGGAAGATGGCGAACGTGGCGAGCGCCGCCGCGATGCCGACCGGAATGTTCACGTAGAAAATCCACGGCCACGAGATGTTGTCGGAGATCCAGCCGCCGAGCACCGGGCCCGCGACCGGCGCGATGAGCGTGGTCATCGACCACATCGAGAGCGCCATCGGCGCCTTTTCGCGTGGATAGCTCGCGAGCAGCAGTGTTTGCGACAGCGGGATCATCGGGCCGGCGACCGCGCCCTGCAGCACGCGCGCGGCGAGCAGGAACGGCAGCGTCGGCGCGAGGCCGCAGAGCCACGACGCGAGCACGAACAGGATGATCGAGCCGAGAAAGAGTCGCACCTGGCCGACGCGCTGCGTGAGCCAGCCGGTGAGCGGCACCGAGATCGCGTTGGCGACCGCGAACGACGTGATGACCCACGTGCCCTGATCCGACGACACGCCGAGGTCGCCGGAGATCGACGGAATCGAGACGTTCGCGATCGACGTGTCGAGCACGTTCATGAACACCGCGAGCGACACGGCGATCGTCCCGATGACGAGCTTTCCGCCCGACAGCGGCGGATGGACGACGTTTTGCGAAGACATGTGGCGAATCCGCTTACATCAGCTTCGCGGCCGATGCGGACTTCGTCGCACGGCCGTGTGCAGACGACGTGCTCGACGCCGGCGCGCCCGCGCCCGTGCCCGCGTTCTGCTGGATGATGCGCGCGATTTCCTGATCGGCCTGCGCGCCGTAGTTGTCGAACACATTGGTCTGATAGACCGTGTTCTGCGCGTTGCCGAGCTGGCCGCCGCCTTCGTCCTTGATCGTCACGTCGGCGTTCATCGACAGACCGATACGCAGCGGATGCTGTTCCAGTTCCTTCGGATCGAGCTGGATACGCACCGGCAGGCGCTGCACGACCTTGATCCAGTTGCCCGTCGCGTTCTGCGCGGGCAGCAGCGAGAACGCCGAGCCCGTACCGGCCGAGAAACCGATGACCTTGCCGTGATACACGACGCTCGAACCGTACAGATCGGCCGTCAGCTCGACCGGCTGGCCGATGCGCATATGCTTGAGTTGGACTTCCTTGAAGTTCGCGTCGACCCAGACGGCGTTGAGCGGCACGATCGCCATCAGCGGATTGCCCGGCGACACGCGCTGGCCGACCTGCACCGAGCGCTTGGCGACATAACCCGTCACCGGCGCCGGCAGCGTGTTGCGCGCGTAGTTGATGTACGAATCGCGCACCTTCGCGGCGGCCGCCAGCACGTTCGGGTGATCGGCGATCGTCGTGTTGGCGGTGAGCGAGCGGTTCGACGCGAGTTCCTGCTCGGCGGCGTCGAGTGCGGCCTGCGCGCCGCGCACCGCGTCGCGCGCATGCGAGATTTCTTCCTGCGACACCGCGCCGGTTTGCGCGACCGTCATGCGGCGCTTCAGATCGTCCTGCGCGCGCGACAGGTCCGAGCGGCGCAGCGCGATCTGCGCTTCGTACTGGTTGTTGTTCACGAAGAACGTGCGCACCTGACGCACGGTCTGGGCGAGATTCGCTTCGGCCTGATCGAGCGCGACCTTCGAATCGGCCGGATCGAGCACGACGAGCGGATCGCCGACCTTCACGGTCTGCGTGTCGTCGGCGTTCACGGAGATGACCGTGCCGACGACCTGCGGCGTGATCTGCACGACATTGCCGTTCACGTAGGCGTCGTCGGTGGCTTCGTGGAAGCGCGCGACGAGGAAGTAGTACAGCCCGTACGCGACGGCGGCGATGACGATGACGAGCACGATCAGCGTCATCAGCCGGCGGCGTTTGCCGTTGCTCTGCTTCGGCGCGGGCGCGGCGGCGGCGGTTTGTTGAGGGTCGCTCATGAAAGACTCCGAATATTCCGTTTTGGTCTTGATGCGTATTCTTGTGCGCGGCTTATTTCGCCGGCGCGGCCTGATTGGCCGGCTGCGCGCTCGCCTGTTGCTGCCCGCTGCCGTCGACCGCGAGATTCGTGCTCGTCGCGTCGAAGCCGCCGCCGAGCGATTTGATCAGCGCGATTTGCAGATCGGTGCGCTTCAGGCGCAGATTCGTCACGGTCTGCTCGTTGGCGAGGCGGTTTTCGTCGGCGTTGAGCACCTGCAATTGCGGCGACAGCCCGGCCTTGTAGCGGATCACCGCGAGCTGATACGCGCTCGACGCCGCCGTGAGGGCGCGCTGGGCGTCGGCCATCTGCTTGTCGAGCGAGCGGATCGCGGAAATATTGGTCGCGACGTCGCTCAGTGCATTGATGAGCGTCTGATTGTAGTTCGCCACATCGCCTTCGAAATCGGCGTAACGGCCCTTCAACTGGGCGCGCAAGGCGCCTGCGTCGAAGATCGGCAGATGCACGGCCGGCCCGATCTGGATCTGCCGGCTGCTCGCCTGCAGGAAGCGGCTCCAGCCGAACGCGTCGAAGCCGAAGGCCGCCGCGAGGTTGATGTCCGGGAAGAACTCGGCCTTCGCTTCCTTGATGTTGTGCGTCGCGGCTTCGACCTGCCAGCGCGCGGCGACGATATCCGGGCGGCGCGCGACGAGATCGGCGGGCACGTTGTCGGGCAGCGTCACGCTGACGTCCGGCTTGATCACGGGCTTCGCGATCTGCAGACCGCGGTCCGGGCCCTTGCCGAGCAGCGCGGCGAGCTGATAGCGGACGGTTTCGATCTGTCCGTCGAGTTCGGTCGAGTTCGTCTGGCTCGTCGCGACATTGCCTTCCGCCGTGCGCCGCTCGACGTTGGTGTCGAGGCCGGCGGCGACGCGTCCGTTCGTGATGCGCCCGACGTCCTGCCGGTTCGCGATCTCGCGCTGGGAGACTTCACGCAGCGCATAGAGCAGCGCGAGCTGGTTGTAGGTGCGCGCAACCGACGTTGCGAGCGAGACGCGCGCCTGCTGCATGTCGGCTTCGGCGGCCTTCTGCTGCGACACCGCCATGTTGAGCCGCGAACGATTCTTGCCCCACAGATCCAGTTCCCACGACGCGCTCGCGAGCGCGTTGTTCTCGCTGAACCAGGTGCCGCCATACGGCGGCGGGAAGAGGGCGTTGGCCGAATACAGTTCGCGGGTCCACGAATACGACCCGTTGACCTTCGGATAAAGCGCCGAGCGCGACGTCTCGATATACGACGACGCCTTCGCGATGCGCGCCTGCGCCTGCGCGATGGACGGATTGTCGGCGAGCGCCTCGTCGATCAGTTGCGGCAGTTGCGGATCGCCGAACTGCTTCGCCCAGTCGAGCGCAGGCCACTGGCCGCCCTGGCCCTGCACGCTTTGCGTGGCCTCGAAGTTGTCGGGCGCGGCAATCTGCTTGTCGCTCGAAATGCCCGCGTAGTTCGCACAACCGGCGAGCGCGAGCGCGGCCACCGCAACGGCGACTGCGCTCTTCACACGGCTTTCGCCGCGAAACGCGGACAGGGAGAGGTGTTTCATATCTCGTCTCTTGAGAAGAGAATTAAAGATGGACGCTGCAATCAATTTGTAGGCTTGCGATGACCAATTTGCTTGTCATCGCAATGACGTACCAGGCTTATCATTGCCGGCGAGCAGAGACGCCATGGACGGATCGCAGGAATTCGCGAGAATCCGCCGCAGCATGCTCTTCAGAAAGCCCACTTCCTCGGGCGTGAAGCCCGCGAGCAGGTTGTCCAGAACGCGCGTGAAAATAGCGGGAATCTTCTCGGCGATCGCCTGACCTTCGTCGGTGAGCGCGAGACGCACCACGCGCCGGTCTTCCTCGCTGCGCACGCGCGAGAGCAGGCCACGCTTCTCCAGCCGGTCGATGAGGCGCGTCACCGCGCTCGCATCGATGCCGTATTCGCGGGCGATATCCGCCGCCGTCAGGCACTTGCCGACCGCCAGCATGAACAGAATGCTGGCCTGCGTGCTCGTGATGCCCAGTTCGGAAGTCGTGTGCTGGGTGACCATGTTCCACATGGTCGAGCGCACCCGGCTCATCAGGTAGCCGACGCTCTCGGCGAGCACATAGTCGCCGATCGCCGCGGATTTGGGAGCGTCGCTCATGGAAATATTTATGCGATTGCAATAGTTGACTAGGCAGGATTATAGGTGTGCGTTACGGACGCTGCAAGGATCTTTTCTGAAACCGCTTAACAATTCGCCGGGCGACGCCACGCCACGCTTAGCTGGCCCGATTTACGGGTTGCGTCCTATTGCGAGGAAAGGACATCCGTGCGTGCTATAATTTACGGTTCTCACCGCGCCGGGCCCGCGTAGTCATGCTTGCATGACGGTTTCAAGGGGGGCTTGCCGAGCCATGAAGTCTCGCTGAAGAGGCTGCTCCGACGGCGCACAACCAAGACATCTCTATATGACTCGCGCCCTCCGCAATATCGCCATCATTGCCCACGTCGACCACGGCAAGACCACGCTCGTCGACCAGTTGCTCCGCCAGTCGGGCACGTTCCGGGAAAACCAGCAGGTCGCCGAGCGGGTCATGGACTCGAACGACATCGAAAAGGAACGTGGCATCACGATCCTGGCGAAGAACTGCGCCGTCGAATACGAAGGCACGCACATCAATATCGTCGATACGCCGGGACACGCGGACTTCGGCGGTGAAGTGGAGCGCGTGCTGTCGATGGTCGACTCCGTGCTGCTGCTCGTGGACGCCGTCGAAGGCCCGATGCCGCAAACGCGCTTCGTCACGAAGAAGGCGCTCGCGCTCGGTCTCAAGCCGATCGTCGTCATCAACAAGGTGGACCGTCCGGGCGCGCGCATCGACTGGGTGATCAACCAGACCTTCGATCTGTTCGACAAGCTCGGCGCGACCGAAGAGCAGCTCGACTTCCCGATCGTCTATGCGTCGGGTCTGAACGGCTACGCCGGTCTCGAACCCGAAGTGCGCGAAGGCACGATGCGCCCGCTCTTCGAAGCCATTCTCGAACACGTGCCGGTGCGCCCGGCCGATCCGGACGGTCCCCTGCAACTGCAGATCACGTCGCTCGACTACAACTCGTATGTCGGCCGTATCGGTGTGGGCCGCGTCGCGCGCGGTCGCATTCGCCCCGGCATGCAGGTCGCGGTGCGCTCGGGTCCGGACGGCGCGATCATCAATCGCAAGATCAATCAGGTGCTGTCGTTCCACGGCCTCGAGCGCGTGCAGGTCGAAGAAGCGCAAGCGGGCGATATCGTGCTCATCAACGGTATCGAGGAAATCGGTATCGGCGTGACGATCTGCTCGCCGGACAATCCCGAAGCGCTGCCGATGATCACCGTCGACGAACCGACGCTCACGATGAACTTCCTCGTGAACTCGTCGCCGCTCGCGGGCAAGGAAGGCAAGTTCGTGACGAGCCGCCAGATTCGCGATCGCCTCACGAAGGAACTGAACCACAACGTGGCGCTGCGCGTGAAAGACACCGGCGACGAAACCACGTTCGAAGTGTCGGGCCGGGGTGAATTGCATCTGACGATTCTCGTCGAAAACATGCGCCGTGAAGGTTACGAACTCGCGGTGTCGCGTCCGCGCGTGGTGCTGCAGGAAATCGACGGCGTGAAGTGCGAGCCGTATGAAAACCTGACGGTCGATATCGAAGACCAGCATCAGGGCGGCGTGATGGAAGAACTCGGCCGCCGCAAGGGCGAAATGCTCGACATGACGTCGGACGGCCGTGGCCGCACGCGTCTCGAGTACAAGATTTCGGCGCGCGGCCTGATCGGCTTCCAGGGCGAGTTTCTGACGCTCACGCGCGGCACGGGCCTGATGAGCCACACGTTCGATTCGTATGCGCCGGTGAAGGAAGGTTCGATCGGCGAGCGTCGCAACGGCGTGCTGATCTCGCAGGACGATGGCGGTGCCGTGGCGTATGCGCTGTGGAAGCTGCAGGATCGCGGCCGCATGTTCGTGTCGCCGGGCGACGCGCTCTATGAAGGCATGATCATCGGCATTCACAGCCGCGACAACGACCTCGTCGTGAACCCGATCAAGGGCAAGCAGCTGACTAACGTGCGCGCGTCGGGCACCGACGAAGCCGTGCGCCTCGTGCCGCCGATCCAGCTCTCGCTCGAATACGCGGTCGAGTTCATCGACGACGACGAACTCGTCGAAGTCACGCCGCAGTCCATCCGTCTGCGCAAGCGTCATCTGAAGGAACACGAGCGTCGCCGCGCGAGCCGCGAAGCCAACGCCGAGTAAGTATCCGGAATCGGTTCGCATCGCCAGAACAAAAGCCGCCTTCGGGCGGCTTTTGTCTTTGTGCGAAGCCGTGGATGAGACCCTTGCGTATCTCACAAAGGCCCGCACATGCTTGTTGCGCAAAGGATGACGAGGGCAGGGCACATGCGGCGTTCCGTCATATGACTATTCGTTCTGTGCTATGCTTCTCGGATTAGCTGTCGCTATTAGGTCCTTCCAAGCAGACTTGATTCGCGCAATCCGCTAAACGGTCAGGCCGTGGCGCGGAAGGTTTCGTAACCCGCACTTCCTCGAGAAACTCGAAGAAAGGTGAGCGTAAAATGATGAAGCAATTCCAGTCGAACTCTTATCTGTTCGGCGGTAATGCTCCGTACGTCGAAGAGTTGTACGAGCAATATCTCGATAATCCCGCGTCAGTGCCCGAGACCTGGCGCGCCTATTTCGACGCGTTGCAGAACGTGCCCGCATCCGACGGCACGGCTCACAACGACGTGGCCCACGGCCCCATCGTCGAATCTTTCGCCCAGCGCGCGAAGGCGAACGCCTTTCTGCCGCGTGAAAGCACGGGCGACCTCACCACCGCGCGCAAGCAGGTCTACGTTCAATCGCTGATTGGCGCGTATCGATTCCTCGGCACGCAGTGGGCGAACCTCGACCCGCTCAAGCGCCGCGAGCGTCCCGCGATTCCCGAACTCGAACCCGGTTTCTACGACTTCACCGAAGCCGACATGGACCAGGTGTTCAACGCGAACAACCTGTACTTCGGTTTCGAGCAGGCGTCGCTGCGCGACATCGTCAAGGCGCTGCGCGACACGTACTGCGGCACGATCGGCGCCGAGTTCATGTACATCAGCGATCCCGAGCAGAAGCGCTGGTGGAAGGAGAAGCTCGAGTCGATCCGCTCGACGCCGAACTTCTCGAACGAAAAGAAAAAGCACATCCTGAATCGCCTGACGGCCGCCGAAGGCCTCGAGCGTTTCCTGCACACCAAGTACGTCGGCCAGAAGCGTTTCTCGCTGGAAGGCGGCGAGAGCTTCATCGCGTCGATGGACGAAGTCGTCCGTCACGGCGGCGCGAGCGGCGTGCAGGAAATCGTCATCGGCATGGCGCACCGAGGGCGTCTCAACGTGCTGGTCAATACGCTCGGCAAGATGCCGGCGGACCTCTTCGCCGAATTCGAAGGCAAGCACGTCGATGACCTGCCGGCCGGCGACGTGAAGTATCACAAGGGCTTCTCGTCGGACGTCTCGACCGAAGGCGGCCCGGTTCACCTGTCGCTCGCGTTCAACCCGTCGCACCTGGAAATCGTCAATCCGGTGGTCGAAGGCTCGGCCAAGGCGCGTATGGATCGCCGCGGCGACGAAGAAGGCCTGCAAGTGCTGCCGGTGCAAGTGCACGGCGACGCGGCCTTCGCGGGCCAGGGCGTCGTGATGGAAACGCTGAACCTCGCGCAGACGCGCGGTTACGGCACGCACGGCACGCTGCATATCGTCATCAACAACCAGATCGGCTTCACGACGTCGGACCCGCGCGATGCGCGCTCGACGCTGTACTGCTCGGACGTCGTCAAGATGATCGAGGCGCCGGTGCTGCACGTGAACGGCGACGATCCCGAAGCCGTCGTGCTCGCGACGCAACTCGCAATCGACTTCCGCATGAAGTTCCACAAGGACGTGGTCGTCGACATCATCTGCTTCCGCAAGCTCGGCCACAACGAGCAAGACACGCCGGCCGTCACGCAGCCGCTGATGTACAAGACCATCGCGAAGCACCCGGGCACGCGCGCCGTCTACGCTGAGAGGCTCGTGCAGCAAGGCGTGATCACGGCGGAAGACGCGGACAACTTCGTCAAGGAATATCGCCAGGCGATGGACGAAGGCCACCACACGATCGATCCGGTGCTCTCGAACTACAAGAGCAAGTACGCGGTCGACTGGGTGCCGTTCCTGAACCGCAAGTGGACCGACGCGGCTGACACGGCGGTTCCGCTCGCCGAACTCAAGCGTCTCGCCGAGCGCCTCACGACGATTCCCGAGAACTTCAAGGTTCATCCGCTCGTCGAGCGCGTGATCAACGACCGCCGCGCGATGGGTCTGGGCGAATCCAAGCTCGACTGGGGCATGGGCGAGCACCTCGCGTTCGCATCGCTGGTGGCGTCGGGCTACGCCGTGCGTCTGACCGGTCAGGATTCGGGCCGCGGCACGTTCACGCACCGCCACGCCGTTCTGCACGATCAGAACCGCGAGCGCTGGAACGACGGCACCTACATTCCGCTGCAGAACATCGCGGAAGGCCAGGCCAAGTTCACGGTGATCGACTCCGTGCTGTCGGAAGAAGCGGTGCTCGGTTTCGAGTACGGCTATTCGACGGCCGAGCCGAATACGTTCGTCGCGTGGGAAGCGCAGTTCGGCGACTTCGTGAACGGCGCGCAGGTCGTGATCGACCAGTTCATTTCGTCGGGCGAAGTGAAATGGGGCCGCGTCTCCGGTCTCACGATGATGCTGCCGCACGGCTACGAAGGCCAGGGTCCGGAGCACTCGTCGGCGCGCATCGAGCGTTTCCTGCAACTGTGCGCGGACCACAACATGCAAGTGGTCCAGCCGACCACGCCGGCGCAGATCTTCCATCTGTTGCGCCGTCAGATGATCCGCCTGTTCCGCAAGCCGCTGATCATCGCCACGCCGAAGTCGCTGCTGCGTCACAAGGAAGCCGTGTCGGATCTGTCGGAACTGGCGAAGGGCTCGTTCCAGCCGGTCATCGGCGAAGTCGATGAAGCGATCGAGCCGAAGAAGGTCAAGCGCGTGATCGTGTGTTCGGGCCGCGTGTATTACGACATCGTCGCGCATCGCCGCGAAGCGAAGAGCAACGACGTCGCCATCGTGCGTATCGAGCAGTTGTATCCGTTCGCGCACAAGCAGTTCGACGCGGAAATCAAGAGGTTCGAAAACGCGACCGAAGTGGTCTGGGTGCAGGACGAGCCGCAGAATCAGGGCGCCTGGTTCTATGTGGAGCACCATCTGCGCGAAGGCATGCGCGAAGGCATGAAGCTGGCCTACAGCGGCCGTCCGGCTTCGGCATCGCCGGCGGTCGGCTACTACGCGAAGCACTACGAGCAGCAGAAGGCGCTCGTGGAAGGCGCGTTCGGCCGCCTGAAAGGCGCGCAAGTCATCGCGAAGTAAGCATTGCTCGATGGGACCGGCTCAGCCGCTTGCGTAACGGCGGCTCCCCGGTCTCTCGCTCGAACACACAGACACGCATTAGGACAATACAGAAATGGCTATCGTAGAAGTCAAGGTTCCCCAGCTTTCCGAGTCGGTCTCGGAAGCGACCATGCTGCAATGGAAGAAGAAGCCGGGCGAGGCTGTCGCCCAGGACGAAATCCTGATTGAGATCGAGACCGACAAGGTCGTGCTCGAAGTGCCCGCGCCCTCCGCTGGCGTGCTGGCGCAAGTCATCAAGCACGACGGCGATATCGTCACCGCCGACGAGCTCATCGCGAAGATCGACACCGAAGCGAAAGCGGGCGAAGCGCCCGCCGCCGTCGCCGCTGCGGGCGACGCCGAAGTGAAACCCGCGCCGGTCGCGGAAACGACTGCCGCCGCTGCTCCGGCTGCTGCGCAAGCGTCGACGGGTGGCGCAGCATCGCCGGCCGCGACGAAGATTCTGGCCGAGAAGGGCGTGTCGGCGGATCAGGTTTCGGGTTCGGGCCGCGACGGCCGCATCACGAAGGGCGACGCGCTCGCCGCTTCGGCATCGGCTCCGGCGCCTGCCAAGGCTGCTGCACCGGCTCCGGCCGCCGCGCCCGCGCGCGCCGCGAAGCCCGCGCTGCCGCAAGTCAGCGCGCCGGCATCGGCTGATCAGTGGCTGAAGGATCGCCCGGAACAGCGCGTGCCGATGTCGCGTCTGCGTGCGCGTATCGCCGAGCGTCTGCTCGAATCGCAGCAAACCAACGCCATCCTGACGACGTTCAACGAAGTCAACATGGCGCCGGTCATGGATCTGCGCAACAAGTACAAGGACCGCTTCGAGAAGGAACACGGCGTGAAGCTCGGCTTCATGTCGTTCTTCGTGAAGGCGGCTGTCCACGCGCTGAAGAAATTCCCGCTCGTGAACGCGTCGATCGACGGTAACGACATCGTCTATCACGGCTACTTCGACATCGGTATCGCGGTCGGTTCGCCGCGCGGTCTGGTCGTGCCGATCCTGCGCAACGCGGATCAGATGAGCCTCGCCGACATCGAAAAGAAGATCGCCGAATTCGGCCAGAAGGCGAAGGACGGCAAGCTGTCGATCGAAGACATGACCGGCGGCACGTTCTCCATCTCGAACGGCGGCGTGTTCGGCTCGATGCTGTCGACGCCGATCATCAACCCGCCGCAGTCCGCGATTCTCGGCGTGCATGCGACGAAGGAACGCGCGGTCGTCGAGAACGGCCAGATCGTGATCCGTCCGATGAACTACCTTGCGCTGTCGTACGACCACCGCATCATCGACGGCCGCGAAGCCGTGCTGTCGCTGGTCGCGATGAAGGACGCGCTGGAAGATCCGGCCCGTCTGCTGCTGGACCTGTAAGAAAAGCAATTCGCCTCGGTGCGCGCGATAGGCTCGCGCGCACCGCACGAGGCTGCTCCGCATGAGCGGAGATAGACCCCAAAGGAAAGTCATGTCCAAGGAATTTGATGTCGTCGTGATCGGCGCGGGCCCGGGCGGTTATATCGCGGCGATTCGCGCAGCGCAGCTCGGCAAGACGGTTGCGTGTATCGAGAAGTGGAAGAACCCGGCCGGCGCGTTGAAGCTCGGCGGCACGTGCCTGAACGTGGGCTGCATTCCGTCGAAGGCGCTGCTCGCGTCGTCGGAAGAATTCGAAAATGCGTCGAAGCATCTGGCCGACCACGGCATCAGCGCGTCGGATGTGAAGCTCGATGTGTCGAAGATGCTGGCTCGCAAGGACGGCATCGTCGAGAAGATGACGAAGGGCATCGAGTTTCTGTTCCGCAAGAACAAGATCACGTGGCTCAAGGGCCACGGCAAGTTCACCGGCAAGAACGGCGCGGGCGTGCAGATCGAAGTGTCGGGCGAAGGCGAAACCGAAGTCGTCACGGCGAAGAACGTGATCATCGCGACGGGCTCGAAGGCGCGTCATCTGCCGAACATTCCGGTCGACAACAAGATCGTTGCGGACAACGAAGGCGCGCTGTCGTTCGAAGCCGTGCCGAAGAAGCTCGCCGTGATCGGCGCGGGCGTGATCGGTCTGGAACTCGGCTCGGTGTGGCGTCGTCTGGGCGCGGAAGTGACCGTGCTCGAAGCGCTGCCGCAATTCCTCGGCGCGGCGGATGAGTCGCTCGCGAAGGAAGCCGCGAAGCAGTTCAAGAAGCAAGGTCTGGACATTCACCTCGGCGTGAAGATCGGCGAAGTGAAGACGTCGGACGAAGGCGTGTCGATCGCTTATACGGACAGCACGGGCAACGCGCAGACGCTGGAAGCGGATCGCCTGATCGTGTCGATCGGCCGCGTGCCGAACACCGACAACCTCGGCCTGGAAAGCATCGGCCTGAAGGCCAACGAGCGCGGTTTCATCGACGTCGACGACCATTGCGCGACGAGCGTGCCGAACGTGTACGCAATCGGCGACGTCGTTCGCGGCCCGATGCTCGCGCACAAGGCGGAAGACGAAGGCGTGGCGGTGGCTGAGATCATCGACGGTCAGAAGCCGCACATCGACTACAACTGCGTGCCGTGGGTCATCTACACGGAACCGGAAATCGCGTGGGTCGGCAAGACCGAACAGCAGCTCAAGGCCGAGGGCCGCGAGATCAAGACCGGCCAGTTCCCGATGATGGCCAACGGCCGCGCGCTGGGTATCGGCAAGGCAGAAGGCTTCGTCAAGATGATCGCCGACGCGAAGACCGACGAAATCCTCGGCGTGCACGTGATCGCGGCGGACGCATCGGATCTGATCGCGGAAGCGGTTGTTGCGATGGAGTTCAAGGCGGCGTCGGAAGATATCGGCCGCATTTGCCATCCGCATCCGTCGCTGTCGGAAGTGATGCGTGAAGCGGCGCTCGCCGTCGACAAGCGCGCGCTGAATATGTAAGAAGCTCGGCTTCGGGCAGTAAGGCATCGCACACGAAGGCGAGCGGATCAAACCGCTCGCCTTCGTCACTTCATACGGCAGAAGATGAACGTCACCGAATACTACGAAAACGAACTGCGCACGCGGGGTTATCAATCGGACGAGGCGCAGCTCGCGGCGGTCGCGCGCCTGCAGCGCTGCTATGAGGAATGGGTCGCGTACAAGGCGCGCCGCTCCAATGCGCTGAAGAAGTTTCTCGTACGTCCGGACTTGCCGCGCGGTGTCTACATGTGGGGCGGCGTCGGGCGCGGCAAGAGCTTTCTGATGGACAGCTTCTACGCGATCGTGCCCGTGCAGCGCAAGACGCGCCTGCATTTTCACGAGTTCATGCGCGAAGTGCATCGCGAGCTGGAAGAGCTGAAGGGCCAAGCCGATCCGCTCGACGAACTCGCCAAACGCATCGCCAAACGCTTCCGGCTGATCTGTTTCGACGAGTTCCACGTCTCCGATATCGCCGATGCGATGATTCTCTATCGCCTGCTCGACCGGCTTTTCAAGAACGGCGTGCAGTTCGTGATGACGTCCAATTACCAGCCGGACACGCTCTATCCGGAAGGGCTGCATCGCGATCGTCTGCTGCCCGCGATCGAGCTCATCAAGCAGCATCTCGACGTGCTCAACGTCGATTCCGGCACCGACTATCGCAAGCGCACGCTGTCGCAGGTGAAGGCTTACCACACGCCGCTCGGCGCAGCCGCCGACAAGGCCTTGCGCGCGGATTACGCGAAGCTCGCCGCCGTGCCGGACGAAAGCCCGATCCTGCATATCGAAAAGCGCGAGATCAAGGCGTTGCGCCGTGCCGACGGCGTGGTGTGGTTCGACTTCGCCACGCTGTGCGGCGGCCCGCGCTCGCAGAACGACTATCTCGAACTGGCGAACCGCTTTCACGCGGTGATCCTGTCCGACGTGCCGCAGATGACGCCGCGCATGGCGTCCGAGGCGCGCCGCTTCACCTGGCTCATCGACGTGTTCTACGACCATAAGGTCAAGCTGCTGATGTCGGCGGCCGTGCCTGCGGAGGAGCTGTACGTCGAAGGGCCGATGGCCAACGAGTTCGCGCGCACTGTTTCGCGGATCGTCGAGATGCAGTCCAAGGAGTATCTGGAAGCGCCACGGCGCGTCACGGATATTTCGCTGACCTAATACGAGAATCAAAATTCTGTGATCAGCCAATCGGCATAAGGCTTTTGCGGCTTTTTCAAGATTCGGACCTCTCTGATTTGCCGGCTTTCGGGGACTCGGTATCGTCGGTACCAGTTTTCAGTCAGCAAAATTGGAGAAATTACCGTGAAGCCCTACCGCGACATGTCCGACGAAGAATGGCAGATGGTCGCTCCGCTGCTTCCCGAACTGCGCCCGCGTTCGGAACTGCGTGGCCGCCCCCTCGCCAATACCCGCGCCGTGCTCAACGGTGTGCTCTGGGTGATGTACAGCGGCGCGTCGTGGTCCACGCTGCCGCGCAAATATCCGTCGTATCAGACGTGTCATCGGCGCTTCAAGACGTGGCACGAATCGGGTGTGCTGTTGCGCGTCATGACGCAGTTGTTCGGGCCGGCGGGCGAATCGCTCTATGCGCTGATGACTTCGCGCATGCGCGTGCCGGCCGAATTGAAGCAGGAACTGGCGAACATGCCTGAAGGCGTCTATGCGGACGAGGCGCTTGCGCCTCAACGTCACGCCGCCTGATCGCGTAACGCGCCAGGGTGAGATGAGCAAAGCCGGTCGAAGACACGCGTCTTCGGCCGGCTTTTTCGTTTCTGCGCCTTACTGCTGACGCACCCAGGTCTGCGAGCGTCCCAGCAGCGATACGCCGACATACCCGCGCACGACGAGCTTCTGCCCGCCGTCCTCGAGTTTCATCTTGCACTTGTAGAGCTTGCCGTTTTCGGGATCGAGAATCTGGCCGCCGTCCCATGCATCGCCGTTCTGGCGTAATCCGGTGATGATCGTCATGCCCTTGATCAGCTGATCGCGGCGGTCGTCGGTGCAGGCCGTGCAGCGCCGTTCCGGATGATCAAATTCGCCGATGCCGCGCACGACCTTGCCGGACAACTGACCGCTGCCGTCATCGACGATCTGGATGATCGCCTTCGGCTTGCCGGACTGATCGTCGATGGTTTGCCAGGTGCCGACGGGCGTCGCCGTCTGGGCGAACGCGCTTGCGGCGATAAATGCGCCGAGTGCGCCGAGCATCAGGCGCGCGCCGCGCCGGCCGATGGAACGGGTCATCATCGTCTCCTTATTGTGATCGCCCGAGCATACGAGAAAGCGACCGTTCCCGTGTGGGAGGAAACGTTCTAGCGGCGCGCGCCCGACACTCAAACGCCGCGCTTCAGTCCCGCTTCGAGCGTGGCGAAGGTGCGCTCGTCGGTGCGATCGAAATGCAGCGGCGTGACCGACACGCCGCCGGCCGCGACCACCGCCGTTTCGCTATCGGGCGAATTCGGGCGCGGGCCGCGCTGAAAGCGCAGCCAGTGATAGTCGATGCCGCGCGGATCGACGAGCGGCAGCACATCGATGCCTTCCACCAGCCCGACGCCCTGCCGCGTCACGGTGAGCGGACCGGCGGCGGACGCGTCGCAATCGGGGAAGTTGACGTTCAGGCACGTGGGCGCCTCGTGGGAGATCGCCAGCAACTGACGGATCACGCCCGGCGCGAGCGCGCGCGCCGTATCCCAGCGCACGTTCTCGCGGTCGGTGAAGGTCTGGCTGAGCGCGATTGACGGCAGGCCGAGCAGCAGACCCGTCATCGCGGCCCCGACGGTGCCGGAGAACATCGTCTCGACACCGAGGTTCGCGCCGCGATTGATGCCGGACAGCACGAGCGTGGGCGGCGCGTCCTTCATGATGTGGCGCGCGCCCATCACGACGCAGTCGCCGGGCGTGCCCTGCACGCCGTAGCGCCGTTCGCCCTTGCGCGATACGCGCAGCGGCGAGTGCAGGCTGATGGAGTGCGAGGTGCCGCTCTGATCGTGTTCGGGCGCGATGACCCAGACTTCGTGCGCGAGTTCGGCGGCGACGGCTTCGAGCGCGGCGAGGCCGGGCGCGTCGATGCCGTCGTCGTTGGTGATCAGTACACGTTGCACGATGGGTGAAAGTGCGGACATCGCGAATGACTCCTTGGTCGAAGGTGAAAGGAATCGACCGATTATTACAGAGTTCGCTTGCTCGGGCGTCCGCGAGGCCCGTATCCGGGAGTCGCTTACTTGACGCCGAGGCCGCGCAGCACCGCGTTGCCGTCGTCGGTCAGGCGCACTTGCGGCTTGCCCGCTTCCGGCGACACGATCTCGACATAGCCGTACTCCCGCAGCGATGCGACATCGGGCGTGGCCGCCATCACGTCGATGGGCGCGTGCATCAGCAGCAGCAACGTGGCGATCTCGTGATGGCTCAGCAGCCTTTTGATGGCTCGCACGGGAGCCGAAATGGGACGACGGAGGTTCATGAGAGAAGTCCTCAGGTTTGCACGACGATTCGCGGCGCGACGGGCCTGAAGCGGTGTGCGCCGACGTTGATGTCGATGGAGTGCGGGCAAGGTTATCGGCGGATTCTTAGGCGAAACTTAAAACGCGCGCCGCGCCGGTCGAGCGATTGTTACTTTAGGTGTCACGAAATCAGCAGGCATTTCATTGCGATTTCGCTCAGAAACGATAGTCGGGATTTCCTGGGTCGAATGTCAGATCATCGAAGGCTTGAGGCTCGATACGCTCGAACACCACGCTTTCGAAAATATTGCCGTCGTTGTCGTAGGATTCCAGCGTGCGGAAGAGCGGACGTTTGAGATCGAGCCCGAGCACTTCCTTCTTCGCGTAGAACTCGGGCTGTCCCTCGGCCGTTTCATACGTGAGCGCGACCACGCGAATCCCGTTGACGGTCTTCACTTCTATCTCCGATGGCTTCGTGATGCCCGCTTCGGCGAACTTGCGTCCTTCTTCGATGAAGCGCTGCGAGATCGCGACGATGCCGAGTTCGCGGATCGAATGATTCGATTGCGTGCGGGCGAACGCGCCATTCACCGATGTCCACATCGGCACGACGCTCAGCAGGCCGCCGAGATGACCATAGAGTTCGTCGGGCCGCGTGGAATCGTCGTAAATGACTTCCTGGCCCGCGTGCGCGCCATCGGGCAGCCATTTGGCGTAGATGCGCAGCGGCTCGTGCGCGACGCGCACGAGCATGTGATCCGCGCGCTTCGGCCACTTGCCCTTGATGCGCTCGCGCCGGCGCATCGTGAACTCGCACGACGCGTAGTCGCGCAAGCCGTCCTGCAGATAGCGCGGCAACGTGCGCGCATCGAGCGAACGAAACAGGGCGACGAGTTGCGCATCGTCGAGTTTCGCGAGCGCGCCGCTCGTCGCCGACTCGGACAGCCATTGCGCCTGCTGCTCGACACTCATCGTGCCGACGCGCGCGGCTTCGTCGGACGCCTGCGTCTGCGCCCGGGCGAGCACACTGGCAAGCGCAACGCACAGACACAACCACAGACACCACCGGCGGCATCGCGCACGCGGCATGAGCATCTCCGAAGGTCAGTCCTGCGATTTCCGTGGTATCGATCCGTCCTCGCGCAACTCGCGCCGGAGCACCTTGCCGATGGTCGTGAGCGGCAAGGCGTCGCGAAATTCGACGTAGGAAGGCACCTTGTAGCCGGTCAGGTGTAAACGGGCGAACTTCAGCAGTTCTTCCACTGTAAGCGTTTCATCGCGCCGCACGACGAATGCCTTCACGCGCTCGCCCGTCACCGGATCGGGCACGCCGATGGCCGCCACCGCGCGCACTTTCGGATGCGCGGCGAGCACGTCCTCGATCTCGTTCGGATACACGTTGAAGCCCGAGACGATCATCATGTCCTTCTTGCGATCGATGAGCCGGATGATGCCACGCGCATCCATCGCGCCGATGTCGCCGGTCGCGAGCCAGCCATTCGCGTCGATGGTTTTCGCGGTGTCCTCGGGACGGTTCCAGTAGCCTTTCATCACTTGCGGGCCCTGCACGCACAGCTCGCCGGGTTCGTCGACGTTCGCCCACGCGCCGTCTTCGCGGCGCATACGCACGAGCGTGGAGGGCACCGGCACGCCGATGGTGCCGTCGAATTCGCTGCCGCCGTGGGTGTCGACGACCGGTGTCGCGCAGACGAGCGGCGAGCATTCAGTGAGGCCGTAGCCTTCGACGAGCGTCTGGCCCGTCATCGCCCTGAAGCGCTCGGCGACGACGCGCTGGGTCGCCATGCCGCCCGCCATCGCGAGCTTGAGCGCGGAGAAGTCGCGCTGACGGAACGCGTCGTTGTCCATGAGCGCGCTGTAGAGCGTGTTGAGCGCGGTGATCGCCGTGAAGTTTTCATGACGCAGCGCGCGCATCAGCGAGTGGATATCGCGCGGATTGACGATCAGCACATTGCGCGCGCCGATCGCGAGAAACGCGAGCGCGTTCACGGTCAGCGAATAGATGTGATAAAGCGGCAACGGCGTCACGATGATCTCTTCGCCGTCGACGAGCTGTCCGCCCGCCCACGCGAGCGCCTGCAGCAGATTCGCGATTACGTTGCGATGCGTGAGCATCGCGCCCTTCGCGACGCCGGTCGTGCCGCCGGTATATTGAATGAACGCGATGTCGCCATGACCGACTCGCACCGGCTCGAACTTCTGCCGCGCGCCGCGTGCGAGCGCGAGCGGCAGGCGCACGGCATCGGGCAGCGCGTAGGCGGGCACCTGTTTCTTCACGTGCCGCAGCAGCAGATCGATGGCGCGGCCTTTCAGGTTGAGCCCGCCGCCGAGCAGATCGCCGAGACCGGTCACGATGATGTGCTTCACGCGCGTGCCCGGTTGCGCGTCCTGCACGGTCCTGGCGAACCTGTCGAACACGACGACGGTCTGCGCGCCGCTGTCCTTCAGTTGATGACTGAGCTCGCGCACCGTGTAGAGCGGATTCACGTTCACGACGATCGCGCCCGCGATCAGCGTGCCGAACAGCGCGACGGGATAGACGAGCGTGTTGGGCATCATCAGCGCGACGCGGTCGCCGGGCTTCACGCCGATACCCTGCAGATACGATGCGAATGCATGCGCCTTTTTGCCGAGCGCGGCGAACGTCATCTCGGAGCCGAGGCTCACGAACGCGACGCGATCGGCAAACCGCTCGACGCATTCATCGAAGAAATGCGCGAGCGACCGATAGCGCGAAGGGTCGATCTCGCGCGCGACCTCCGGTGGATACGACGCATACCAGATGCCGTCCGTCGCGTGCGGCTCCGAAGCCTCGCGCGGCGCTGCCTGTCCCGGGCTCATGTGGTGTCTCCGTGGGCGCCGCGCGTGTTCGTCGATGGCGCGCCTTATTCTTTCACTTCTGCCGCTTACCGCTCCAGTATCGCGACGACGCCCTGGCCGCCCGCCGCGCAGATCGAGATCAGTCCGCGCAACGGCTTGCCGTCGCTGCGTTCGGGCGCTTTCGCCAGCATCTTCGCCAGCGTCCCGACGATACGTCCGCCCGTCGCGGCGAACGGATGCCCCGTCGCGAGCGAGCTGCCGTTCACGTTCAGGCGCGCGCGGTCGATCAAGCCGAGCGGGCCGTCGAGGCCGAGCGCGGTGCGGCAGTATTCGTCGTCTTCCCACGCGGCGAGCGTGCACAGCACTTGCGCCGCGAACGCTTCGTGGATCTCGTAGAAATCGAAGTCCTGCAACGCGATGCCGGCGCGCGCGAGCATCGATGGCACCGCGTAGGCGGGCGCCATCAGGAGGCCTTCGCGCTGGTCGAAGAAATCGACGGCGGCGGTCGCGGAGAACGTGAGGAACGCCTGCACCGGCAGCCCGCGCTCGGCGGCCCATTGTTCGGACGCGAGCAGCACCGCCGATGCGCCATCCGTGAGCGGCGTCGAGTTGCCCGCGGTGAGCGTGCCGGCATCGCGATCGAAGACGGGCGTCAGTTGCGATAGCTGATCGAGCGATACATCGGGACGCAGCGTGTTGTCGCGCGCGAGGCCTCGATAGGGCGTCATCAGATCGTTGAAGAAACCGCGCCCGTATGCCGCCGCCAGCTTGCGATGGCTTTCCTGCGCGAGCGCGTCCTGCGCCTCGCGCGAAATCTTCCAGCGCTTGGCCATCAGCTCGCAGTGCTCGCCCATCGAGAGGCCGGTGCGCGGTTCCGCGTTGCGCGGCAACAGCGGCCTGAAGAACATGCCGGGCCGCAGCTTCGCGAGCGCGCCCACGCGCGCGCCCGCCGAGCGTCCGCGATTCGCTTCGAGCAGGATCTTGCGCATGCGCTCGTTCACGGCGATGGGCGCGTCCGACGCCGTATCGACGCCGCCCGCGATGCCCACGTCGATCTGCCCGAGCGCGATCTTGTTCGCGACGAGCATGGCGGTTTCGAGCCCGGTGCCGCAGGCCTGTTGCACGTCGTAGGCGGGCGTTTCCTTCGCGAGCGTGGTCGAGAGCGCGGCTTCGCGCGTCAGGTTGAAGTCGCGCGAGTGCTTGACGACCGCGCCCGCCGCCACTTCGCCCAGGCGCATGCCGTGAAGCTCGAAGCGATCGACCAGCCCTTGCAGCGCGAAAGTCAACATGTCCTGATTCGACGCGCTCGCGTACGCCGTGTTCGAGCGCGCGAACGGAATGCGGTTGCTGCCGACGATCGCGACGCGACGAACTTCGCTCATGGCAGCTCCCATTCGAAATGGCCGCGCAAATGCGCCCGGTCGCCCGCGAGATTGCGCACTTCGAAATCGCGCGCGGTGGGCGAGGGCGCGGCGGTCCAGAAGGTCGCATCGCCGGGCAGATAGAGCGGCGATTTGAAATCGCCATGCGCGTACCCGGATGCGAGCGCCTTGACCGGATGCAGCGCCGCGAGCGTGCGCGCGAGCGTCCACATGCCGTGCGCGATCGCGCGCGGAAAGCCGAACGCCTTCGCGCTCAGCATGTGCAGATGGATCGGATTGAAGTCGCCCGAAGCCTTCGCGTAATCGCGCCCGAGCTGCGGCGGAAGCTGCCAGCGCGCTTCGCGGGCGAAGAGCGGCGCGTGCGCGTCGGCTGCATCGGCTGTCTCGATCGAAGGCGCGGTGGCTTCGCTGCGCACGCCGCGTTTCAAATAGACGCTGTCGCCGTCCCACACCGCTTCGCCGCGCCGGTAGATGCGCGTATGCAGCGTGAACGCCTGGCCTTTCTGATGCGGCATCAGCGGCCCGCATTCCACCTCGATGCGCAAGCCCTGGCCCGCCGCGAGCGGTCGCCGCAGCCGCACACTGTTGGACAGATGCACGACGCCGAGCGCGGACCACGGAAACGACGGGTCCGTGAGCATCATCAGATGCAAGGGAAACGCGAGCACGTGCGGAAAGGTAAGCGGCACGCCGTGCTCGGGAATGAACCCGCACACCCGCGCATAGCGGCCAATCTCCTCCGCGTCGAGCTTCACATCCGGGCGCACGAGCCTGAGCGCGGGCAGCTCCGGCGCACGCGCGCGCCTGAACAGCGCCGGTAGCGCGCGGCCATAGAGTTTCGCGGGCGGCGGCAGCGTATCGATGACGACGGTGCGGGCGCGCGGCATGGTCGGTGCATGCATGGGGACGGGTCTCCTCACGCGCCGATCAGGCTTTGGCCGCACACGCGCACCACGTTGCCCGTGATGCCCGCGCTGCCCGGGCTCGCGAGCCACGCGACGGTCTCGGCGACATCGACGGGCAAGCCGCCTTGTCCCATCGAATTGAGCCGTCTGCCGGCCTCGCGCACGCCGAACGGCATGCGCGCGGTCATGTGCGTTTCGATGAAGCCGGGCGCGACCGCGTTGATCGTGATGCCACGCGCGCGCAGAAGCGGCGCCAGCGCGTGCACGCGGCCGATCACGCCGGCCTTCGAGGTCGCGTAATTGGTCTGCCCGCGATTGCCCGCGATCCCGCTGATCGACGACACCGCGACGATGCGTCCTTGCTCGCGCAACACGTTCTGCGCGAGCAGGACGTCGTCGATGCGCGCCTGCGCCAGCAGATTGATGTCGATCACGCTGTCCCACATGTCCGGGCTCATGCGCGCGATGGTCTTGTCGCGCGTGATGCCGGCGTTGTGCACGACGATATCGACGCCGCCGGACGCGGTGAGTGCGGCGGCGATGCCGGCGGGCGCTTCGGGCGCGGCGATATCCGCGACGAGCGCTGCGTGCGCGCCATCCGATGGCGATGCGTCTTCGATCGACAGCATGGTCTGATCGAGCGCGTCGCGGACGGCGTCGACATCGAGTCCGGTGACGATCGCGCCGTGTTCGGCCAGCACCGCCGCGATCGACGCACCGATGCCGCGCGCCGCGCCCGTGACGAGCGCGCGCTTGCCCGCGAGCGGCTTCGCCCAGCTCGCCGGGGCGACGGCGGGTGCGTCGATGGTCACGACCTGACCCGACACATACGCCGAGCGCGGCGACAGGAAAAAGCGCAGCGCGGCTTCGAAGTCCGCGCCATCGGCCACGCGCAGCAGGTTCGAGGTGATGCCGTTGCGCGCTTCCTTGCCGAGCGAGCGGACCATGCCTTCGAGCGCGTGCTGCGCGGTGGCGGCCGCGACGTTCGCGAGCGTCGCGGGCGGCCGGCCGATGACAGCGATGCGCCCGTTCTTCGCGAGCGAGCGCAGTGCGTCGTGGAAGAAGGCGTAGAGGGAATGCAACTGGCCGCTGTCGTCGATGCCGGTCGCATCGAAGATCAGCGCCTGCACGCGGTCGGTGGCGAGCGCGTCGCGTGCGCGCGGCTCGAAGCGGCCGCTCATCGCGCCGTGACGGGCGGCGACGGGCAGCCAGCCGGACGCGCTCTCGTGCGCGACGCCCGTCATGCCGATGCCGGACAGCACGGCCATCAGATCATCGAAGAGCGCGGGCGATGGCCCCGCGCCGATGGCCGCCAGGCCGCCGAATTCGGCGTGATCCGCGCGATGGCGGCGCAAAACTTCGGGACGCGGCAAGCCGAGCGAGCGTGCGATGCTCGTGCCGAAGGGCGAATTGACGAAGTCGAGATAGCGGTCTTTCATCGATTGGCGATCGGTCGAAGGGCGCGCGCGGCGGTGCCTGAAGGCCTGCGTGCTCAGGCGATGGTTTCGGGCAATGTCCGCTCGAGCGCGTCGCTGCGCTTTTGCAATGCTTCGAGGATACCGAAGTCTGCGGAAAAATCATCGACTTTCACCGCTTCGCGCGCATGGACGGCCCATTCGCCCAGCAGCGCGCGCTCGTTTTCGTCGATCAGACCGCGCGCGGCGGCCGTGTCCGCCCACGCTGCAACGTCTTGCGGGCTTTGCGGCAGCGGGGCGCTCTGGCCCGCTTTGACGGCGTCGCGCAGACGCGCCTCCAGCGCCGCGACGGCGGGCGTGAGCGCGAGCAGTTTTTCGCCGCGCGCGATCGGGTCGTTTTCGAATGCCGAAACGTGCGAGCCCGCGACGAGCCGCTCGCGCGCTTCGCCGGGCGTTTGCAGCAGCATCGCGACGGCGTTGCCGAGGGCATCGGTGCTCGGTGCGTGCGGCAGGCCGAACGGGAACGCGATCGCGCGCAGGAAAGCCGCCGCCGCGCGGTTCGGATAGTTCGCGAGCAGGCCGTCGAACGCGGCGCGCGCCTGGTACAGCGCGTCTTCGGCACCCCAGCGCACGAGCGGCAGGTCGCTTTCGGGGCGGCCGTCGTCCTCGAAACGCTTGAGCGTCGCGGACAGCAGGTACAGCTGCGAGAGGATGTCGCCGAGCCGCGCCGAGAGCCGCTCGCGACGTTTGAGCTCGCCGCCGAGCGTGAGCATCGAGACATCGGCGAACAACGCAAACGCGCTCGACAGGCGCGTGGCGGCGCGGTAGTAGGGCAGAAGACGCGCGTCGGCGCGCACGGGCTTGCGCGTGAGCGCGCCGACGCCGAATGCATACACGAAACTGCGCATCGCGTTGGAGGCGAGAAAGCCCGCGTGGCCGAAGAAGGCGTCGTCGAATGCGCGCAGATCGTTTTCGCGCGTCGCGGCCATTTCCTTGAGCACGTAGGGATGACAGCGGATCGCGCCCTGTCCGAAGATGATCAGGCAGCGCGTCAAAATGTTCGCGCCTTCTACCGTGATCGAGATCGGGATCTGCTGATACGCGCGCGCCAGAAAATTCGACGGCCCCATGCAGATGCCCTTGCCCGCGACGACGTCCATGCCGTCGTTGATCACCTTGCGCGCGCGCTCCGTGATGTGATACTTCGCGATCGCCGAGATGACCGACGGCTTCTCGCCGAGATCGACGGCCTGCGCGGACAGCCGCCGCGCCGCGTCCATCACGTAGAGGTTGCCGCCCATGCGCCCGAGCGCCTCCTGAATGCCTTCGAAGCGTCCGATCGAAGTGCGGAACTGGCGGCGCGCGGCGGCATAGGCGCCCGTGCCGCGCACGGCGAGCTTGGCCATGCCGACGTTCGACGATGGCAGCGAGATCGCGCGCCCGGCGGCGAGACATTCCATCAGCATGCGCCAGCCGTTGCCGACTTGGGCACGCCCGCCGATGACCCAGTCGATCGGAATGAATACATCCTTGCCCCAGTTCGGGCCGTTCTGGAACACCGCGTTGAGCGGCCAGTGCCGCCGCCCGATATTCACGCCGGGATGGTTCGTCGGGATGAGCGCGCAGGTGATGCCGGGGGCTTCGTCATCGCCGAGCAGATGGTCGGGGTCGAGCGCGCAAAAGGCGAGGCCGAGCACCGTCGCGATCGGCCCGAGCGTGATGTAGCGCTTCTCCCACGTGACGCGAAAGCCGAGCGTCTCGCGGCCCTCGTGCACGCCGCGGCACACGATGCCTGTGTCCGGAATCGCCGCCGCGTCCGATCCGGCGTATGGGCTCGTCAGCGCGAAGCACGGAATTTCGTCGCCGCGTGCAAGACGTGGCAAATAGTGGGCTTTCTGTTCGTCGGTGCCGTAGTGCAGCAGCAGTTCGGCGGGGCCGAGCGAATTCGGCACCATCACCGAAACAGCCGCCGCCGACGAATGTGTCGCGAGCTTCATGATGACCTGCGAATGCGCATACGCAGAGAATGCTTTTCCGCCGTACTGCTTCGGGATGATCATGCCGAGAAAGCCCTGCGCCTTGATGTAGGCCCACGCATCCGGCGAGAGGTCTTGCCAGATCGCAGTCGTATCCCAGTCGTTCGACAGCTCGCACAGTCGCGCGCATTCGTTGTCGATGAAGCTTTGTTCTTCTTGCGTCAGCTTCGGCGCGCCGTGAGCGAGCAGGCTGTCCCAGCGCGGCCGGCCAGAGAAGAGTTCGGCGTCCCACCAGACCGTGCCGGCTTCGATCGCATCGCGTTCGGTCGATGACATTTCCGGCAGCATCGTGCGAAACGTGCCGAACACATGACGGCTGATGAGCGAACGGCGTAGCGGTTTGACGGCGAGCACGAGCGCCGGAAGCGCGAAGACGATCGCGAGCAGCGTGACGCCGACCGCACCCGTCACGCCGATGACCGGCCCGATGGCGACCCAGATCGCTAGTGCGGCGAACCACGCGAGCGCGGGCGCCTGCAGGAACGTGAGCGTGCCGGCGAGCAGGAAGAAGGCGATGACATAGAGAACGGGCATCACGGATTCTCCGAGGTTTAAAAGCTCGAAGCACGCAGCATGCCACGAATGCAGGTTCAAGGTCGTTCCCGATTGCCGCTTAGAGCCATCCTTCGGAAGTCTTCCGCTTTAAGACGTATCCACTTTATCGCCCACTATGCGGGAGCTATTCTTTCAAAGCACATTAAAGCCGACTAAAAGGAATGATTAGTTCGATTTGCTAAACAAACGAATCTGAATGAAATCTTGATGCCCCCGCATGAGCGGGGGCGTCAAAGGGTGCTGTGGAAGAATCTTCGCGGGATACGCCACAGCGAGTCACAACACGGCGCTTCTTGTTGCGACCACCTGCCACGCGCATGGTGGCCATGGGAGCATATTGGGAAGTGGAGACAAGAGATCAATTAGTCAGGCTAAATGTAGGCGCCATCCCCGACGAACTCGATATTTCGGACTGGGCGCTTCTCATGGGCGATTTGCTCTACCTGCTGATCCGTTCCGACGGCGAGGTGCGATACCTGCACGTCCCGCTGGACATGGAGATGCTGAGAAGCGTCCGCGAGTCGAGCGCGCACAAGGAAGATGGCGTGTACAGGGATAGCCGGGGTGAACCGACGCAACTGGCCACCTATCTGGCGCTGGTTTTTCTGGAGCGTGCCGTGTCTGTTCCGGCCATCCAGCGCGAGCTCGGCATGTCCGACATGACGATCAACTGGTTGCTTGATGTCTGGCAATGCGCGACCGGTGTCATTGACCGTGACAACCTTCTGCAACTGATCCGTCTGCTGACGTTCGAGGGGAATGGACATGACTAGCGGGTGGGTAACGCGAGGATACGTTTTCCTAAATAAATGAGTTCGGCCGGCGGAGCTGAATATCAACTTTTTCCAGGGAGGACACTGCGTATCCCGGGTCTGCCCTCGCACGCGTCGAGGGCAGGTGGATATCTCGTCGCCGTATTGGACGAGCGTGATCGAATCGGAAATACAGGAAAGCGGAAGAAATGAAGGCGCAAAACAAAAAACCCCACGACATGTGCGTGGGGTTTTTTGCGTGCGACGCGCTCGAATGAACGTTTCGCGAGAGAGGGACCTTGGTGCCCAGGAGAGGACTCGAACCTCCACGGTGTTGCCACCGCTAGGACCTGAACCTA
Source organism: Caballeronia pedi (assembly GCF_001544915.2). Classification (GTDB taxonomy): domain Bacteria; phylum Pseudomonadota; class Gammaproteobacteria; order Burkholderiales; family Burkholderiaceae; genus Caballeronia; species Caballeronia pedi. The sequence continues at coordinate 68,232 of NZ_FCOE02000042.1, forward strand.
GTGCGTCTACCAATTCCGCCACCTGGGC
>NZ_FCOE02000058.1 GCF_001544915.2 Caballeronia pedi
CCCGCCGTGTCGGCTTCGACGATATCGCGCGCCACGGCCGCATAGGCATCCGCCGACGGCGCTCCCTCCCGCCAGCCTGCGAGCGCGCGCGCCGTCTGCGGAAACGCCACCGCGACGACCGGGTCCCACACCGCGCGCGTCATCAGACTGACGATCGGTGTGATGAAGAACACCGCCATGAAGATCGCGAGCGGCGCGATCAGCAGCATCGCGCCGGGCACGTCGCCACGCGTGCGCGCCCGGCGTTTGCGCGGCGCGTGCGTCTTGTGCGCGAACGCGGATTGCGTCGGCACGTCGGGCGCCGGTTGCGTTGCGGTCGACATGCTCATCCTCGCTTAACGCGCCGCCCAGGCGGCGAAGCGCTGGTCGAGATCGTCGCCGTGCTCGTCCCAGAACTCGCGGTCGTTGACCACGCCGATCTTCGTGTGCTCGGGCGTATTCGGCAGATTCTTCAACTGCGCGGCGTCCATCTTCGCGAGTGCCTGCGTGTTGACCGGACCGCCCGGCTGCAGCGCGAGAAACGCGTTCTGCTGCGGCGCCGCGACCGTGTAGTTGATAAACTTCATCGCGTCGTCCTTCATCGGCGAGCCTTTGGGAATGACCCAGTAGTCGTAGTCGGCAATCGCGCCGTTCCAGACGATGTCGAGCGGCTGCCCCGCCTTTTGCGCGGTGATGATGCGTCCGCTGAACACCGTCGACATCGCGACGTCGCCGGACACGAGGAACTGCGCCGGTTGCGCGCCCGCGTCCCACCATTGGATGTCGGGCCGCAATTGATCGAGCTTCTTGAACGCGCGATCGACGCCTGCCGGCGTGGCAAGCACCTTGTAGACATCGGCGGGCTTGACGCCGTCTGCCATCAACGCGAATTCGAGATTGCCGCGCGCCGACTTGCGCATGCCGCGCTTGCCGGGATATTTCTTCGTGTCCCAGAAGTCGGCCCAGCCGGTCGGCGGCGTCTTCAGTTGCTGCGTGTTGTAGGCGAATGTGTTGGCCCACGCGAACAGGCCCACGCCGCAGCGCGTTTTCGCGGCGGGCGTGAGATGCGCGGCGTCCGTCACCTTCGCCCAGTCGATGCGCTCGTACATGCCCGAATCGCAGCCGCGTCCCACGTCCGTCGATTCGACTTCGACGACGTCCCAACTCACCTGCTTGCCATCGACCATCGCCTTGACCTTGGCCTGCTCGCCCGAATACGGCGTCGCGGTGACGTCGACGCCCGTCGCCGCCTGGAACGGCTTGATGAACGCCGACTGCTGCGCATCCGCGAGCGTCCCGCCATAGTTGACGACCGCAAGCGGCCGCGCGGCCGCGACGTGCGACATCGGCGCCAGCATCAGCGCGATGACCGCGCCCATTCCCACTTTTCTCAGCATGATGACCCCCGAAAAAGAACGACGCTTCAAGCAAAAATCCGCACATGACGCTCGTGGAACCGCAGCGTCAACACTTCCCCGATGGGCCGCTCACCGAGACCCGCTTCATCGAGCGGCAGCTTGACGAAGCCGCTCTCCTGTTCATGCAGCCGGAAGCGCACGCGCACGTGATCGCCGAAATAGAGCGTGCCCGTGGTACTTGCACGCAGCGTGTTGAAAGACGCCGCCGTCGAATCCAATGTCGAAGAGAGCGTCATCCGTTCCGGACGCACGCAGGCGCGCACCGTGTCGCCCACGCGCGCCGCGCCCACCACATGTCCAAACAGGCGCTCGCCGCCCGGCAATCCCACTTCACCGCGCTCGTCCTGCAACGAAAGCAGCCGTCCGACGAACACGTTGTTATCGCCGACAAAATTCGCGACGACGCCGTTCTCCGGTGTTTCGTAGAGCGAGTCGACGCGATCGATCTGCTGGATGCGCCCGTTGTCGAATACCGCGACGCGATCGGACATCGTGAGCGCTTCGCTCTGGTCATGCGTGACATAGACGAACGTCACCCCGAGCGTGCGATGCAGATCCTTCAGCTCGATCTGCATGTGCTCGCGCAGACGCTTGTCGAGCGCGCCGAGCGGTTCGTCCATCAACACGAGACGCGGATTGAAGACGAGCGCGCGCGCCAGCGCGACGCGCTGCTGCTGACCGCCCGACAGACTCTTCGGCAGACGGGCGGCGAATTCGCTCATGCGGACCATGTCGAGCGCGCGCTCGACGGCGGCGGCCTTTTCGGCCTTCGCGACACGCCTGACCGTGAGCGCATACGCGACGTTCTGCGCCACCGTCATGTGCGGAAACAGCGCGTAGTTCTGAAACACCATGCCAATCTCGCGCTTGTGCGGCGGCGTCGTGTTGAGCAAGGTATCGCCGAGCCAGATCTCGCCTTCGCTCGGCGATTCGAAACCCGCGAGCATCATCAGGCAGGTGGTTTTCCCCGATCCGGACGGCCCGAGCAAAGACAGGAACTCGCCTTCGCGGATGTCGAGATCGAGTCCCTGCACGACATGCGTGACGCCGTCGTAGGTCTTGCCGACCTGCCGGAAACGCACGAGCGGTGCAGCGTTGGCGTTCATGTGCGTCTCCTGATTCACGCCAGCGCCGCGACGACCAGATCGCCCATCTGCGCGGTGCCGATGCGCTTCGTGCCCGGTTCCGCGATATCCGCCGTGCGATAGCCCGACGCGAGCACGCGCCGCACCGCGCGCTCGACACGCGCCGCCGCTTCGTGCTGATCGAAACTCATGCGCAGCATCATCGCAGCGGAAAGAATCGATGCGAGCGGATTGGCCAAGTCGCGCCCCGCGATATCCGGCGCGCAACCGTGCACCGGCTCGTACAGCCCTTTCTTTCCGTCGCCCATCGAAGCAGACGGCAACATGCCGATGGAGCCGGTGAGCATCGACGCTTCGTCGGAAAGAATGTCGCCGAAGAGGTTGCCGGTCACGATCACGTCGAAGTGCTGCGGCGTGCGCAACAGCGACATCGCGGCGGCATCGACGTACAGATGTTCCAGCGTGACGTCGGGATATTCACGCGCGACCTCATCGACGATTTCGCGCCATAGCTCCATCGATTCGAGCACGTTGGCCTTGTCGACCGAGCACACGCGATGACGCCGCGCACGCGCCGTCCTGAACGCCACGTGCGCGATGCGGCGGATTTCGTTCTCGTCGTAGCGCATGGTGTTGATGCCTACGCGCACGCCGTTTTCCATGTGCACGCCGCGCGGCTCGCCGAAGTACAGGTCGCCTGTGAGTTCGCGCAGGATCAGCAGGTCGAGACCATCGAGGCGCGCGGCCTTCAGCGGCGATGCGCCTACTAGCTCGGGCCACGCCACCACGGGCCGGAAGTTCGCGAACAAATCCAGTTCGCGGCGAACGGTGAGCAGCGCGTCGCCGGGACGCAGGCCGCGCGGCAGCGTTTCGTACTGGAAGCCGCCTTCCGCGCCGAACAGGATCGCGTCGGCGTCGCGGGCGAGCGCGAGGGTCGCGCCGGGCAGCGGATGACCCGTCGCGTCGTACGCGCAGCCGCCGATCAGCGCGTGCTCGAATTCGAGCGCCATGCCTTCGCGCGCGAAGACGTCGAGCACCTTGAGCGCTTGCGCGGTCACTTCCGGGCCGATCCCGTCGCCGGGGAGCACTGCGATCTTCATGGAGTTTCCTGTGATGTACCGATGTGGTGCGCACGCTCGTAGGCGTCGATATCCGCCGCGTAGCGCAAAGTCATGTCGATCTCGTCGATCCCTTCGACGAGTGCTTCCTTCTGAAACGGGTCGATGTCGAAGCCCGCGCGCTCGCCATCCGGCGCGATCACGCATTGATCCGGCAAGTCGATGCGCACGTGCGCGGCGGGCGTCGCTTCGAGCGTTGCGAGCAGGCGTTCGACGAATGCGGCATCGGCACGGATCGGCAACACGCCGTTCTTCAGGCAATTGGTGAAGAAGATGTCGCCGAAACTCGTGCCGACGAGCGCGCGTATGCCGAAATCCGCGAGCGTGTGCACCGCCTGCTCGCGCGACGATCCACAGCCGAAATTCGGCCCGACTGCGAGCACCTGCGCGCCCGCGTAACCTTCGCGATTCAGCACGAAGGTGGCGTCGGCGCGCAGATCGTGAAAGAAATAACGGCCATAGTCGATGCGCCGCGCATGCATGAAGCGCGCGGGCAGAATCTGGTCGGTGTCGATGTCGGCGGCACGCAGCGGCACGCCGGGCGCATCAAGTCGCGTCAGCGGTTGCATCGCGCAAAAGCTCCCGGTAATCGATCAGCCGTCCCGCGACGGCGGCGCCCGCCGCCATGCCGGGGCTCATCAGATGCGTGCGCACGCCGCGTCCCTGGCGGCCCACGAAATTGCGGTTCGTCGTCGATGCAATGCGCTCTCCCGGACGCCCTTCGTCGCCGTTGATGGCGAGGCACATCGAGCAGCCGGGCTCGCCCCACTCGGCCCCCGCCTGCGCGAACACGCGGTCGAGCCCTTCTGCCACAGCCGCCGACTGCACTGCGCGCGAACCCGGCACGATGAGCGTCGGCACGCGCACGCGCCGGCCTTCGAGCACGGCAGCCGCCGCGCGCAAATCTTCGATGCGCCCATTGGTGCAAGAGCCGATGAACACGCGATCCACCGGCACGCCTTCGAGCGGCGCGCCCGCCTCGATGCCCATGTAGTCGAGCGCCTGCTGAACGCGCGGACCCAGGTCGTTGGCGGCGATGCGTCCATCGATCGGCGCGGACTGCGCGGGATTCGTGCCCCACGTGACCATCGGCGCTACGCCGCTTGCATCGAGCCCGGCTTCGCGATCGAAATGCGCGCCGGCGTCGCTTGCGAGTGCGCGCCATGTCGAAAGCGCCGCGTCCCATGCCGCGCCCGTCGGCGCATAGCGGCGGCCGTGCAGATACGCGAAGGTGGTCTCGTCGGGCGCGATCATGCCGGCGCGCGCGCCCGCTTCGATCGACAGATTGCAGAGCGTCATGCGCGCTTCCATGCTCATCGCCGCGACCGCCTCGCCCGCATATTCGATGACATGGCCCGCGCCGCCCGCCACGCCGATCTGCGCGATCATGGCGAGCGCGATGTCCTTCGCCGTGACGCCGAACGCGCGTTTGCCGCCGATGCGCACGCGCATGGTCTTCGGGCGCTTCTGCCAGAGCGTTTGCGTCGCGAGCACGTGACTCACTTCAGACGCGCCGATGCCGAAGCCGAACGCACCGAGCGCGCCGTGCGTGGACGTATGGCTGTCGCCGCACACGACCGTCATGCCGGGCAGCGTCAGACCGTGCTCGGGGCCGGTGACGTGAACGATGCCGTGACGCGGATCATCGAGCGCGAACATCGGCACGCCTTCGGCGCGCGTGAAGCGGATCAGCTTTTCGACCAGCTCGCGGCGATCGGCATCGACGACATCGGCGACAGAGCGGCCGCGCGACGACGCGTAGTGATCCGCCATCGCGAAGGTCGCATCGGGACGGCGCACGCGCAGTCCCTTGCGCGCGAGCGTGTCGAAGGTATCGCGCGGCAGATCGTCGCCGACGTAATGCCGGTCGATATAAAGCAGGGTGTGGCCGTCATCGCGCTCGTGTACGACATGCCGTTCCCACAGCTTGTCGAACAACGTGCGCGCGGCAAGCGCGTTCGAACTCACGCAGACTCCGTGCACGTCGATTGATTGAGACCGAGTCTGCGGATGTCAAAAAAGCGGCTGAAGACGTATTTCGGAACGCACGCAACGCGTTTGGCGATGGCTGAAATGCTGCGCTGCGTTCAGGCGCTGAGGAAGTCGACCAGAAGGCGCGTGGCGGTCGCCATGTCGTCGTCTTCGCGCACACAGAGTTTGTGCAGGCGATTCGCCCACGGCTCGTCGAGCGGGACTTCCGCGATGTGCATCGCGGCGGCGCGATCGGTCACGAAGTAATCGGGCACTATGCCGATGCCGAGCCCCGCTTGCGCCATCCGGCAGACGGCGTCGAAGCCTGCATCGCGGATACGCGAGCGCAGTGCGCGGCCCGCTTCGGCGGCGAGGCGTTCGGTCAGGTTCTGAATCGAGCTGTACTGCTCCTGCAGGATGAGCGGATGATCGAGCAGATCGATGAAATGCAGATTGCGCCGCCGGCTGAGCGAATGCCCTCGCGGCACCACGACGACGAGGCGGTCCACGTAGCACGGCATCACCTTGAGGCCGTCCACCGGCTGGTCGCCCCAGAAAATACCGAAGTCCACGATGCCTTCGCGCACCGCCTGCACCGCGCCCGTGCTCGTATTCGGCTGCAATTCCACCGTCACGTTCGGGTAATCGCGCATGAAGCGCGAGAGCGCATCGGGAAAGAAACCGAACAATGCCGACTCGTTCGCCGCCGCGCGCACATGACCGCGCGCACCGTGCGAGGCGGACGAAAATTCGCCCATCTCGCATTCGAGCTGTGTGAGATCGCGCAGGATCTTGCGCGAATGACGCAGGAGCGCTTCGCCCGCCGGTGTCGGCGATACGCCGCGCCGATGCCGTTCGAGCAGCGGCACGCGCACGGCCTGTTCGAGATCGGCGAGTCGCTTGCTTACTGCCGACGGCGCCATGTGCTCGCGCTCCGCGGCCTTCGCGATGCTCGCCTCCTCGACGACAGCAAGGAACAGTTTGAGCGTGACGATATCGACCCGTGCGGCCAGGTTCGCGCGCAGTTCGATGACGGGCGCGCAAGGATCGACGGACGGGAGAGAGTCGGAGCGAAACATGTTGAATGGAGCGCGCAGGGACTCATTGCGGGAGAACCAAAAGTATCCCATGCGAATAAAGCCGAGGCCAGAAGCGCTCGCGTGGCTGATTTGTTCGACGCGGTTCGCGCATCTGCCCGCTACCGGTCAACCGAACTCGGCGATCCGCCCGGACCGTAGGGGTCCGGGTTGCCGAATCTGGGAAGCGAACCGTTCAAGCGCGCCTTGCGAAGTTCGTCCTGCACGTCCTGCCGGGATTTTGGCGGCGGCGTTGCTAACGAGGGCGACGAAGCGTCGACCGGACCCGGCTGACTCTCGATCGCGGGCGCAGAAGTCTCATCCGCCGGCAACGCCGACAATGCCGGGTTCGTCATTGCAGGCTGTACAGGAAGAATTGCGTCGCGCCGCGGGCTTTTCGCCTGATCGATCTCCGCTGAATTGTCCTGTGCGCTCACCGCGCGTTCAGTGCTCTGCGGTGCTGCATGCTTGCGCAAGGCAGGTCGTCCCGGCTGTTGCGTCGTGGGTAGCGAGCGCGTCGCCGTCGGCGGCAGCTTTCTCGTCACGACACTCGAAGTCTGCAAGCTCTCCTCTCGCGGACTTGAATCCAGCTCGTCGGCAGCGTCGGGCCCATCGACGCTGGACGTCGTTTCGACAGTGGCCTCCCGTTCATCGGAAACAGCGCGTTCTGGTTCGACATTCGCCGTGGCCGCCGAGGAACCAACGGCGCCCGTCACCACCGATGCCTGTTGCCGGGATGACCATACCTGTTCGACCGCATGCTGCTCATGATGCTGGAACAACGCGAACAAGCCGAGGATCGATATCCCTATGACCCAAAGCCCCAGGACGACGACACGATCGAAATTTCCAAGCATCAGAATGCTCCCGCCAATTCGCGCACATGAATCATGGTTCCAGTGAGTTCGCTCTCACTCTCATTGCGCATACGGAGCAGATCGACTTGGGATTCAAGTCGTTACAGATTCTTTCAGTTGAGCCTCGCGAGCACGTGTCGTTACCGCGTCGTAGGCCGCGACGCGCAAACTCGACCGCGTCGGGCTCACGCAGCGTGATGTATGACGAAAGCCAGCGCGGGCCTCGGCCATGTGTTATTCGTGTACGAATTGGCCTCCGAGCAGAGAAGACAGATTTCCAATCCGTCTTTGTCAAAGGCCATCTTCACCTCGCTTGCGACGGCAAGCTCAGCGCCCGCAATCAATGCCAGCACTATCAGTCCTGCAAGTAGCCGATCCCGGCATATCGCATGAATCGCCTTCCAAAGCGAATTAACCATCCTGTTCATATTGCTGCTCCAGATACATCCAGAGGCGCTCACCTGAATTTTCCCACGCGCCTAAAGCGACCAAACCAGGAAAAACGCATGGCAGAGTGATCTCCTTGAATTTAAGGCATATTGTGACATAAATTCAAGGCGTCCTCCGAAGCGGACCGACCGTGCGACAATCTGCCCGTGCTTCGCTCTGACCCGACATCCATTCGAATTTCCTTCGACTTGCGTTGCCGACCAGAGACAGCTCATGCAATACGATGAACAGAAGGTGCGCATCACGCAAACACCGTTCAATATGGTCTTTCCGGCGCAAGCATGACGGTAGCTCCAGTGCTCACTAGCTGATTTCGATCTCGCACGACCCGGCGCGTCCCGCGAGCAGGCGTTCGAGCACTTTCACGTCCGCGCATTCTTCGACATTCAACACGGCGTGCGCCAGTGAACCGGCTGCATCGGTTCCGATCACATCGGCCGCAAGACTCCGGTACTTCGTCAGCAGTTGCGTATCGCTCAGTGGACGGCGCGGGTCGCCCAGCGGGATCGTCGCCTGAAGCGAGCGCACGGTGCCGTCGGCGTACGTGACGGTGACTTCCGGTTCGTCGAGATCGGCAAGCGATGCATCGGGTTCCAGGACGATGCGCTGCATCATCGACGCAATGCGCTCGTCCTCGCGCGCACGTCCGACGAATGCCTCGATGCCCGCATGGCCGAACACGAGGGTAGCGGCGAGCGCATAGGGCATGCTCATTTGCGCCGATGCCAGATTGACCGGCTCGCGGTCGCCGCACATCCCGTGAACGAATTCGCTGAGCTTCACGCGCACATGCGCGACGGGGCCGCCACTGGCCAATTCCATGAGCGCATCCAGCGCCGAATGAATGCTGCGGCAGCACGCATGCGGCTTGATCGAGCAGCGCATGATCTTCCAGTTCGTGCCGAGTTCCGCGACGAGCGCTTCGGGACTCGCCGAATCGGGCGCGAACGTGCGCAGGAAACCGCCCCACACGTCCTCGAAAATGCGGGTCGCGCCGCTCATACCCTGCGCCGCGAGCAACGCCGCCGTGAGGCCGCCTTCCGCCGCGCGTCCGGAATGCAGGCGCTTGGTCTGCGAGCCGTCGTGGATGAACCCCCAGAGTCCTCCCGCGAAGCTCGCCGCGTGCCCGAGCGCCGCGCCGATGCCGCGCGCATCGAGACCGAGCACGCGCGCACTCGCGGCGGCGGCGCCGAATACGCCGCAGGTCATCGTCGAATGCCAGCCGCGTCCGTTGTGCGCTGAGTAGCCGCCGCACGCTTCGAGCACGCGCCGCGCGATGTCGTAGCCGAGCACGATCGCGTGCAGCAACTCGCGGCCGGATACGGACCGCTCGACACGGCCGAGCGCCGCAAACACCGCCGGGACGACGACCGCACCCGAGTGATCGCAGCCGCCGGAATCGTCGAGTTCGAGCGCGTGCGCCGCGATGCCGTTGATGAACGCGGCGTCGCGTGCATTCGTGCGTCGCGATGTGCCCCATATGATGGCGTCGCCGGTCGAGTCCATCACCGAGCGCGCAGCTCGCGCCGGCTCAGTGCGCGCGCCCGCGAGCGCCGCGCCGAGCGTATCGACCAAATGCCGTTTCGCTTTCCCGACGACCTCATGCGGCAGATCATCGAACGACGAATCCGCGATGAAGTTCGCCAGCCGTTCCGATAGAAAGTGCTCCCGCTTGTTCATACGATGGTGTTCCTGTGACGCTCGAAGATCTCGACCGGATGCCCGGGCTCGTTGGCATTGCATCGCTCACGCCACCACGACGCGGCCTGCGCGCCGGTCGCGAACCAGACATCGCCGCGTGCGCGCATCGTCGCGAGCAAGGCGCGCAGCACGCCGATGCGCCCCGCCGTCCCGATGATCTCCGGATGCAGCCGCATCACGAAGCACAGGCCGAAGCGATGAAACGCCTCGAAGTCGCGCGTCCAGTTGCCGAGCACTTCGCGATACGACGCGATGCGCGACTGTCCGACCGGCACGGGCGGCGCGAGATTGAAGGCGAAGTAAGGCTCGTCTTCGAGTTCCACGTGCAGCGGCAATTCGATCAACGGCGCATCGTGATGGTGGTAAGGCAGGTCGTCGCCGTGCCACGTCGAAGTCCATGTGATGCCGCGCGCGTGCAAATGCGCGGCGAAGCCCGGCGCCCAGTTGCCGGTGAACGGACGAAAGCCCGCGGGCGAACGCCCGAGCGCTTCGGCGAGCGCCGCGTGCCCGCGATCGAACGCATGCTGCTGCTGCGCTAGATCGAGCGTATCGAAGTCCTCGCAGGCATCGCCGCTGATACCCAATTCGTGACCTCCCGCGTCGATAAGCTCGACGAGATCGCGATGCGTGCGCACGACCTGTCCAGGCACGAACCAGCTCGAAGGCACATCGTATTCAGCGAGCGTCGCGAGCAGGCGATCCACGCCGCGCTTCGCGCCATAGCGCCACACGGACAACGATTTCTCGCGGCCCTCGATAGCCGGCGCTTGCGTGCGAATGCCGAGATCGTCGTTGAAATCGACGGTGAGAATCACGGCCGAACGTGCGCCATTGGGCCATTTCGCATCGTTCCTCATGCGCTTGCCTGCCCGCTCGAGCGCCACCAGTCGGCGACTTCGCTGCCGGTCGCGAACCATGCGTCGCCCGCCGCGAGCATGTGATCGATCAAGCCTTCGATGAGCGCGATACGCCCGGGTTTGCCCGACACCTTCGGATGAAACAGCGTGGTCATGCAAAGCCCCTCTTCATGCGAGCCATCGAACTCGCGGCGCCAGTTGTCGAGCGTCGTCTCGTAGCTCGCGATACGATCGAGGCCCGCGGGAAAGTCCGGCCTGCGCTGATAAGCGAGCGATGCATAATCGTCCAGCTCCCAGCGCGCGGGAATCTCGATCAGACCGCTCTGCGCATCAAGCACATAGGGACGATCGTCGCCGCGCATCGAACTGGAATAGCGCACGCCGAACTCCGCGAGAATGCCTGCGGTCTCGGCAGTCCAGTCGCCCGATGGCGTGCGAAAGCCGACCGGACGCACGCCGAGATGACGCTCGAACAGGTGTGTCGATATCTCCATCACCTCGCGCTGGCGCTCCGGTGTGAGTGTCCAGAACGCCTCGTGCCGGTAGCCGTGATACGCGACTTCATGACCGCCTTGCACGATCTCGCGGCATTGCGACGGCCAGTTCTCCATCACCCACGCGGGAATGAAGAACGTCGCGCGCACGCCGCGTTCGCCGAGCACATCGAGAATCCTGCCGAGCGCGCGCCACGGCCCATACGCGCCCAGCGTGAAGTACGCGGGATTGCGCCAGATCGAGCCGTCGAGCATGGCGGCGCCGGTCGGGCCGTCGAGATCGAACGCGAGCGCGATGCACGAACGCTTGCCATCGGGCCAGCGCGGCGTCGCGGATCGTGAATCAGTTGCTTGCATTGATCAGCGCCTTTTGAACGCCATGGTCCTGCAAGCCCCACTTGGCGAGTATCTTTTGATAGGTGCCGTCGGCGATCAACTGATCGAAGGCCTTCGTCACCGCGTCGTTGGTGGCCGCGTTGTCCTTCGCCATGCCGACGCCCATGTATTGCGACATGAACGGCGCGCCGATCGTCACGTAGGCGTTCTGATCGATCCGGTTCTGATACGGCATGGTCTCGCCGCCCTGCACGGCTGCGTCGAGCCGTCCCTGACGCAGTTGCATGCGCGCATCCGACGAACCATCGGTGCCGACAACGGTCACCGGCTTCTTGCCCGTCTTCACGCAATGTTCGTCACTCCACGCCTTGATGTTCGTCGGAAACGAGGTGCGCCGGCTCGAACCGATCGTCTTGCCGCACAGCGTATCCATGTTGGGGAAATCGCCCGCGCGCGTTTTCAGCGCATAGAACTGCGGACCGCTCTTCAGATAGTCGAGAAAATTCACCGATGCGCGCCGCTCGGGAATATCCGTCATGCCCGACAAGATGATATCGACGCGCTTTGTGGCGAGCGCGCTCAGCATCTGATCGAAGCTCGTTTCCTGCCATACCATCTTGACGCCCATCTTCGCGGCGAGCGCTTCGCCGAGATCGATGTCGAAGCCGGTCAGCTTGTCGGTTTCCGGGTCCTTGAACTCGAACGGCGGATAGTTCGGCACCACGGCTGCGACGATTTCCTTCTTGCCGGGCGTGGACGCCTGCGCGCTGGCCGCATCGACATGCAGCAGCGCGGTAACGCACATCAATGCACAGAGACTTTGCAAACGAAGAGTGGCTTTCATGAAACGCTCGCTCCGGAATCGATTGATTGAATAAGCTTCAGACGTTCTCAAGCCAGCACGGCGGAAATGAAGTCATGCGTGCGGGCATTGCGCGGCTCGGACAGCACCTGCTCCGGCGGTCCGGCCTCGACGATTTGCCCCTGATCCATGAATACGACGCGATTCGCCACTTCGCGCGCAAAGCCCAGCTCGTGGGTGACGATGATCATCGTCATGCCGCTTCGGGCAAGACCGCGCATGACGGCGAGCACTTCACCGACCAGTTCGGGATCGAGCGCGGACGTGGGTTCATCGAACAGCAGCAGTTGCGGATGCATCGCGAGCGCGCGTGCGATGGCCACGCGCTGCTGCTGGCCGCCCGATAACTCCACGGGAAAGGCATCGCACTTGTGACCGAGTCCCACGCGTTCGAGCAGCGCGCGCGCTTCCTCGACCGCTTGCGCGCGAGGCCGCTTCAGCACATGCACCGGACCTTCGATCACGTTCTCCAGCGCCGTCATGTGCGGGAAGAGATTGAAGCGCTGGAACACCATCGCGGTCGCGAGACGCTGCCGCGCGATCTCCTTCTCCGAGAGTTCATGAAGCCTGTTTCCCGTCTGCCGATAGCCGAGCAGTTCGCCCTTTACCCACAGCGATCCTTCGCTGATGGTTTCGAGCTGGTTGATGCAGCGCAGGAACGTGCTCTTGCCCGAGCCCGAAGGCCCGATGATGCACAGCACTTCGCCCTCGGCGACATCGAGCGTGATGCCCTTCAGCGCCTGGAACTCGCCGAACGATTTGCGCACGTCCGATGCGCGTACGATTGGATTCATGCGTGTCTCCTCACTGACGGCTCGACGCCCGGCCCGCGCCGCGCGCATAGCGCCGCTCGACCCGCGTCTGCAAAAACGAAAGCACCGTGACGACGACGAGATACCAGATCGCCCCGACGATCAGCAGCTCGATCACGCGTCCGTTCGCGTAGTAGATGTTCTGCGCGTTGTGCAGCATCTCCGCGTACTGGATCACGCTCGCGAGCGACGTGAGCTTGACCATGCCGACGAGCTCATTGCCGATGGGCGGCACGATCACGCGCATCGCCTGCGGAAGAATGATGCGGCGCAGTGCCTGAAGGCGCGGCATGCCGATCGACTTCGCCGCTTCGTATTGCCCGGTATCGACGGACAGCAGCCCCGCGCGCACCACCTCCGACGTATACGCACCCTGATTGATGCCCAGACCGAGAAGCGCCGCGAGAAACGGCGTCATGACATCGACCGTGCGCAGCGCGAACACGCCCGGAATGCCGATGGTCGGGAACACGAGTGCGAGGTTGAACCACAGGAGCAGTTGCAGAATGACCGGCGTGCCGCGAAAGAGCCACACGTAGCCCTGCGAGATGGAACTCAGCACCGGATTGCTGGAAAGCCGCATCACCGCCGTGACGACGCCGAGCGTGATGCCCAATGCCATCGCGAGAATCGTCATGACGATGGTGTTGACGAGGCCCATCAGGATCGTGCGCGCGGTGAGAAAGCGCCCGACCGTCTGCCATTCGATCTGACCGCGCGCGAACGCCGCGACGATATATCCGATCACGACGATGATCGCCGCCGACGCCACATAGCGGCCCCAGTACCTGCGACGCACGCGTTCGAGCGTCGGCGGCTCCGTTGTCATCGAATGCTGCGCCTGCTCGGCTGCGCTCAACATGTCGGACCTCCGTATTCGTTTGCCCATTCGCTCTGCCGCGCGAGCGCCAGCTTCAGGCGATCGATCTGCTCGACGACGCGCGCCGGCGCCGTGCCGCCGAAGCCGCTGCGCGCATCCACGGCGGCTTCGAGCGTGAGGCGATCGAGCACGTCTGCATGAAGACGCGGATCGACCGCGGCGAGCAGGTCCGCCGTCACCTCGGACAACTCGATGCCGCGTTCCTCGCACGCCCGCACCAGCGCGCCGGTGATCTCGTGCGCCTCGCTGAACGGAATGCCTGCGAGCGCGAGCCAGTCGGCCACTTCGGTCGCGAGCGTGAAGCCGAGCGGCGCCTGCCTGCGCAATTCGTCGACGTTCACGCGCATCGTGCGGATCATGCCGGCCATCGCGGGCAGCGTGAGCGCGAGCGTGTCGATGCTGTCGAACGCGGCGTTCTTGTCTTCGGCGAGATCGCGGTTGTACGCGAGCGGCAGCGACTTGAGCGTCGCGAGCAGGCCGCTCAGATTGCCGATCAGACGCCCCGCCTTGCCGCGCGTGAGTTCCGCTATGTCGGAGTTTTTCTTCTGCGGCATGATCGAGCTGCCGGTCGCGTAGCCGTCGTCGAGCTCGACCCAGCGGAACTGGCGCGAGGTCCAGAGAATCACTTCCTCCGAGAGACGCGACAAGTCGACCGCCAGCATGCTCGTGACGAACAGGAATTCGGCGACGTGATCGCGCGCCGCGACGGCGTCGATCGAGTTTTCGCAGGGCTCGTCGTAGCCGAGCTCGCTTGCGGAGAGCGCCGGATTCACGCAGATGGCCGAGCCCGCGAGCGCCGCCGCGCCGAGCGGTGAACGCGCGCTGCGCCGGTCCCAGTCGAGCAGGCGATCGACATCGCGATAGAACGCCTGTGCATGCGCCAGCAACTGATGCGCGAACACCACCGGCTGCGCCGGCTGCAGATGCGTGAAGCCCGTGCTGTAGCTGCGCAGATGCGCCTGCGCCTGAGCGACGAGCGCGTCCTGCAGCGCAATCACGTCGCGAGCGATCCTGCGCGCCTTGTCGCGCAGGAACAGGCGCAGATCGTTGGCGGCCTGGTCGTTGCGCGAACGTCCCGCGCGCAGCTTCGCGCCCGCCGCGCCGAGCCGTTCCGTCAGAACGCGTTCGAGGAACGTGTGCACGTCCTCATCGTGCGGCGACGGCGCGAGGCGCCCTTCGACGAATTCGGCGCGCACCTGCTCCATTTCCTTCAGCAGGTCTTGCAGTTCGTCGGCGTTCAATATGCCCGCGCGCTGCAGCTCGCGGGCATGCGCCTTCGAGCCGGCCAGGTCATAAGGCGCGAGCCTGAAGAAGCTGTCCTCGGAGCGCGACAGCGCCTTGAGTTCGGCCGCGGGCGCCGATCTGAAACGTCCGCCCCACAGCCGTTCGGTCCCTTCCGTCACCTTCATGTCTCATCCTCGTCACGTTGAGTTCACGACGAGCATAGGCCTACAATTTTTTTGTTTGTAGCGAGATTTTGAACCTGCTTTAATGAAGTTTTTCTCAGCATCCCGACCGTGAATTTGCCGAACGACCATGCGTAGCCGCCTGCCGCCGCTCAATCCTCTGCGCGCCTTCGAGGCGACGGCGCGCCATGCCACCGTCGCGAAAGCCGCCGAGGAGCTGAACGTCACGGCGAGCGCGGTCAGCCATCAGGTGCGCGTGCTGGAGGAATCGCTCGGCGTCGACCTGTTCATCCGTTCGCGGGCGCGGCTCAAGCTCACGCCGGCGGGCGAAGCGCTGCTGCCCTCGGTGCGCGGCGCGTTCGAGATGATCGCCACGGCGGTCGCGAAGGTGGGCGAGACGGTCGTCGCTGGCGATCTCGTCGTGTCGGCGCCGCTCTCGTTCACCTCGCGCTGGCTCGCGCGCCATATCGGCGACTTTCTGCATCGCTATCCGTCGATCAAGCTGAAGTTGATTCCGTCGAACGACGACAAGGAAGTCTATTCGCCTGACGTAGACGTCTGCATCCGCTACGGAGAGGCGCACTGGAAGGACCGCTCGGTCACGCTGATCGAGCATCCGTCGCTCTATCCGGTGGTGAGTCCCGCGTTGATGAACGGCCCGAAGGCGATCCGCTCACCCGACGACCTGCGGCACTATGCGCTGTTCTGCGAGCACGCCGGTTCGTGGATGCGCTGGCTCATGGAAGCCAAGGTGGAGCATCCCGAACGCATGCGCATTCTGGAGATCGGCAACGCGCATATCGCGGTCGAGGCCGCGCTGCACGGTCAGGGCGTCGCACTCGGCGACAGCATCTCCGTGCGCGACGATCTCGTCGAAGGCACGCTCGTGCGGCCGTTCAAGGCTACGGTGCCGTCGCGGCATCCGTATCACATCGTGCGGCCGCCGGAACGCGCAGATGCGCCGCTTGCATCCGTGTTCGTCTTCTGGCTCGAACAGCTGCTGAGTGAGTCGGCGTAAAACAGCGTGCGAACGGGCCGCATTGCGCGCCGCTTCGGATCACCGCGTAGAGATCGGTTCGTTTGGAATGGAAGTTATCGATGCCCAGCGCACCACGGTGATACGAGGTGCCGCCCACTTCGTCTGGACTGCTTTCTTTTGCGAATACATGCTCCGCACCCATCGGCAGCGTAGGCGCGAATAAAAAAGCCGCTCCACGGAGCGGCTTTCGATGCTGGCGGCTAACGCAGCCTCAATCGTCGAGCAACGACAAATCCCGCACCGCGCCCTTGTCCGCCGACATCACCAGCTTCGCATACGCCTTCAGCGCCGCCGACACTTTGCGCGGACGCGCCTTGGCAGGCTTCCAGCCCTTCGCGTTCTGCTCCTCGCGACGGCGCGCGAGTTCCTCATCGGACAGCAGCACATCGATCGTGCGATTGGGAATGTCGATACGAATCCTGTCGCCATCGCGCACGAGACCGATCGCGCCGCCCGCCGCCGCTTCGGGCGAACAATGGCCAATCGACAGGCCCGAGGTGCCGCCCGAGAAACGTCCGTCGGTCAGGAGCGCGCACGCCTTGCCGAGACCCTTCGACTTGATGTAGCTCGTCGGGTACAGCATTTCCTGCATGCCGGGGCCGCCCTTCGGACCTTCGTATCGGACGATGACGACATCGCCGGCCTTGACCTTGTCGTTGAGAATGTTCTCGACGGCCTCGTCCTGCGATTCCGTGACGTGCGCCGTGCCTTCGAACACGAGAATGCTTTCATCGACGCCCGCGGTCTTCACGACGCAGCCATCCAGCGCGATATTGCCGCGCAGCACCGCGAGACCGCCTTCCTTCGAAAACGCGTGCTCGTACGAACGGATGCAGCCTTCGGCGCGGTCCGTGTCGAGGCTCGGCCAGCGCGTGTTCTGGCTGAACGCCGTTTGCGTCGGAATGCCCGCGGGGCCGGCCATGTAGAAGGTCCGCACCGCTGCGTCCTCGGTGCGCTTGACGTCCCACAGATCGAGCGCATCCTTGAGCGTCGGCGCGTGCACGGTCGGCACGTCGGTATGCAGCTTGCCCGCGCGGTCCAGTTCGCCCAGGATCGCCATGATGCCGCCCGCGCGATGCACGTCTTCGATGTGATACTTGTTCGTGTTCGGCGCGACCTTGCACAGTTGCGGCACGGTGCGCGACAGGCGATCGATGTCCGTCATCGAAAAGTCGATCTCGGCTTCGCGCGCGATGGCCAGCAGGTGAAGGATCGTGTTGGTCGAGCCGCCCATCGCGATGTCGAGCGTCATCGCATTCTCGAACGCCTTGAAGCCGACCGAACGCGGCAGCACGCCCGTCTCTTCCTGCTCGTAGTAACGGCGCGCCAGCTCGACGATGCCGCGTCCCGCGCGCTTGAAAAGCTGCTCGCGGTCGGCGTGCGTCGCGACGACAGTGCCGTTGCCGGGCAGCGAAAGGCCGAGCGCTTCGGTGAGGCAGTTCATCGAGTTGGCGGTGAACATGCCCGAGCACGAGCCGCAGGTCGGGCACGCGGAGCGTTCCACTTCGGCTACTTCGGCGTCGGAGTAGGACGGGTCGGCGGCGATCACCATCGCATCGACGAGATCGAGCTTCTTCAGTTCGATCGCCTTGGTCTTCGGATTGGCGAGGCGCGTCTTGCCCGCTTCCATCGGACCGCCGGACACGAAGATCACGGGAATGTTCAGGCGCATCGCGGCCATCAACATGCCCGGGGTGATCTTGTCGCAGTTCGAGATGCAGACCATGGCGTCGGCGCAATGCGCGTTGACCATGTATTCGACCGAATCCGCGATGATGTCGCGGCTCGGCAGCGAATACAGCATGCCGTCGTGACCCATCGCGATGCCGTCATCGACGGCGATCGTGTTGAATTCCTTCGCCACGCCGCCCGCGGCCTCGATCTCGCGCGCGACGAGCTGGCCCAGGTCCTTCAGGTGCACGTGTCCCGGCACGAACTGGGTGAACGAATTGACGACGGCGATGATCGGTTTGGAGAAATCTTCGTCTTTCATGCCGGTGGCGCGCCAGAGCGAGCGCGCCCCGGCCATGTTGCGGCCGGCGGTGGAGGTTTTGGAACGGTATGTGGGCATCGTGGTTGCTGTTGAAGTGTCGCGGGGTCAGAGCGGGCCACGAGGGTAACGGCCCTTGCGCGCCGGGGTCGGCGACCTTTTGGGTCGCTTTTGAGTCGGGAAGGCGCGAATTTCGGGATTATCCCATAACTGTTTCGTCCAATCCGTAGCGCATCGGCTTACGAATACGCCTTCCATTCTCCACACGCCGCTATGCTCGCCGCGCTCCGCTCCGCTTCGATCGACGACGCGCGATCAAGGCCGTGGGGGGCGCGATGTTCCGAAGAGCGCGCGCCAGTGCGCCGCCAGTCGAACGGCTCCGTCCAGCCAGACATTACGTGCAGGTGACCCGCGCGTAGCTGAACGGCGTGCATCGAGTTCGCACAGTATGCGTTCTGGCGTCGTGAACCGGCCAGTCGTCTCGCTCACATAGGTCGGGTAGAGAATCAGGGTCGCCGCGACCAGCATGTCCAGCGAGACAAACCGTTCACGGCGTACGGCGCGATATCGGTCCTCCGTGAGTCCCCAGCCTGCATAAAACGGGAGTCCGTGTGACGTCACCGGCTTTCCGTGCAGAAGCGCTTCAAAGCCGACGAGCGAAGTCATGACGTGCACCGCATCCACCTCGCGAATCACATCGATGATCGAATGGTCGTGAAGCACTTCATCGCACAGACTCGTGCTCTCGTGAAGCGGCACAGCGCCCGGACGCAGGCCCGCGACCACGTCCGGATGAGGCTTGTAGACGATGTAGGCATCCGGCTCCTCACGCCGCACCGCTTCCAGAAAGGCAAGATTGGTCCTGATCCCGATGCCGCCGTAGGTCAGCGACGCGTCGCCCTCGACCTGCCCGGCGACGAGCACGACGCGATTCGCCGACCCCGGACGCCGCCAACGCGTGCCTCCCAGGTTGTATTTGGTCAGGCGTCGGGCAACGATGCTTTCCCGCAAGCGAGCCGCGCGTTCGAGCAGTGCCGGGTCGAACAGCGCGTGAGACAGAATATGCTCGATGCGCGACGACGCTCGCGCGTCATAGTAGACGCCACGATCGTCGAGCACCCAGGACGAAGGCTTGACAAGCGCCGCGCCCAGTCCAACCGAACGTACGAAGCCGTCTTCCACCCGGATGAGCATGCGCCCATCACTGGGCGCACCCGTGTCGACCTCCCGGCTCCCCCAGACAGCCAGCGCCTGCGCGCCGGCCGGAATCTTTCGGGCATGGCGCACGAACTTCACATCGCTGCCGCCGAAGAAGGCTCGGGCAATCGGCTTCTTCCATCGGGAAAATCCGAGCGCGTGAATGGTTTCAGGGAAGCGCGCACGCATTTGTCTCTGCAATGCAATGTGCCCGATCACCGTCTCGACCTCGCAGCGTGCGCCCTGCTCGGGATCTACATAACGTGGGTACGCGACGAGCGCGGCGAACACCAGATCCTCCAACGCGACGACCCTCCGACGCTCAGGCGCGCAAAGCGCGTCAGCGCTCAAACCCCAGCCCGCGTAGAACGGCATGCCGAAGCTGCGCACCGTGCGCCCCCAGAGAAGCGCCTCGAAACCAATCTGCGAGCTGACCGTGTAAACGGATTTCGCGTGCTCGATAAGATCCGGTGCATGAATATGCCGCCCAATGACTTCGACCCGCGACGCAATTCCGGGCGTAAGCGAATCGAAATGTCCGGCTTTGTGGCCCGCAAACACATCCGGGTGAACTTTAAGAATGACTTTGCTGTTCGGATGTTCGTCGAGCGCTGCCTCGAGCATCGCCCTGAAAGTGTCGGATGTCGCGAGTGCACCGTCGATCGATGCGTCACCGTTGGTCTGATCGGCAACGAGCACGTAGTCCCGTTGCGGAATCACGCAGTCTCGAGCATGGTTGTACTTCGAGAGCCGATGCGTACGCCATGCGTCGATCAGTGCACGTGTGCGTTCAAGCGACTCATGTGGACAACCGGTAGCGATGAGCCGTTCAAGCCGAGAACTCTGCCGCGCATCGTAATAGATGCCGAGGTCGTCGATGACAAGCGACAGCCCTTGCGGATCGGTGCCGTCCCCCGCTGATCGCAGGAAACCATCTTCGAGGAGCCAGCAAGGCAGACCGCTCTGCCCCGCCAGCGCCCGCGCGAGTTTCCCGCTGCGCTTGTTGCCCCAGCCCGCAATTGCCGAATACCTTTCCGCGAGGTCGCCCCGGGACCGGCGCAGAACGTCGACAGGCGCGCCAAGATGCGTTTCGATATGCTGACGGCTGGCCATTCCAGCCGAAGTAACAGCGATATTCAGGCGATTATCATTCATCTTTACGGAGCGTGAGCCTTCTTGTGTCGATCAGGCGTGGCCATTGACGTCCACGAACGCCGAACCGGATCTCGGCGCACTTACTTGCTGGTCGGCGCCGTCATCATCGAATGATAGGCAATCGTGCGCGGCCGAGCGACCGACGGTCTTTCCCGAAGACATGCCGCCGTGTGTGCGAAGCGTCACGCCCGACATCTGGCGTGCTGCGAGCACGACATCGTCAGCGGCAAGTGCACTGAACGCGCTCGCTTCGACTTCACGCCACAGGCGCTCGCGTGCGAGTGCCTCGTCGCCCGAACACCACGAGGCGAAAGCGAGCATTCGGGAGGCGTGACGGCGTTCCGGCAACAACGCCGCCAGATGCTCCACCTTGCTCCACGTAGCCACCGCGAGCGGCCAGTCCTCTCGTTGCGTCGCGAGTTCACCGAGGGCTCGCATGATTGCGATATCGCCGGGGGCTTTTTCGACCATGATCGACAGAATGGCTTGCGCCTCGTCCGGTCGTTCATCGGCGCGCAACGCTTCGACAAGCTTCATGGAAGCGTCATTGTGCGCCGCTGCATCGTCTGGTGAAACCAGCGCAAGTACGCTGCGCCAGCGGTCGCACGCATCATTCCATCGGGATTCGGCGGACGCGATGGACGCGAATGCGCGTACCGCCCCCAGATCGGCCGGCCGCTTTGCGATGAGTGCCGAAGCGAGCAGGTCGAGGCCTTCCAGCTCGCCGAGCGATTGCCGCGCGATGACGAGGCCCCGTGCGACGCGGCCGAGTCGCGAACCGCATGGCGTAGCGTCAGCCTTCGCGAATTCATTTTTCGCACTCACGTAGTCGCAGACGGCGAGAGCCAGTTCGGCCGTTTCAAGATGAACGAAAACGTCGTCTGGATAGATTGCTTGTGCCATGCCGAGAATCTGCTTCGCAGTCTCGATCTCGCCAAGCGCACGATGCATTGCGCAAAGAGTCAGCGCGACGTCGAGTTCGTGCGCCGATTCACTGACTTGCATGTCTATCAAGCTATCGACGAACATAGACGATGCTTCGCGTGCTTCTGTCCAGCGAACGGCACTCCACATCTCCTGCTCGTCGGCAAGCGCATCGAATGCAGCCGCGCTGGCCATGCAATGCGGCGCAAGGCGCAACGCTCGCATCCACGACCCTCGTGCCATCATCGAGTCGCCCTGCGCTTCCGAGACCGCCGCCAGCGTCGCCATTGCGCGTCCCGTGCTTTCGGCATCGACATCGGAGTGCACCGAATCGAGCACGGCGAGCGCGAAACGTCGGGCGAGCACGAAATCATTCATCTCGAACGCGACACGGCTCATTTGCCCGAACTCGGGCAGTGCGATGCAATCATCCGTGCCGTCAAGCAGTTGTGTTGCATGCTTGAGCGCGTCGGCGTCACGCTCCGCATGCATCAGCGCGCGAATGAGTTGGTGCCGTGCGTGGACAGACACCTGTGCGTCATTCACGTCTTGCAGGCCCGAAAGGCGCATGACGACCTGGTTCCAGCATTCAACAGCTTCGTCCCAGTTGCCGACCATCGAAGCGACTTCCGCGCATTCGATCGCGGCCGCGATGCCGGTCTGCGACCCCACGTTCGCGCCGTCAAGGACGCCTCGTGCCGCATGTGCGTCGCCGAGCTTGCGCCATGCCTGCGAACCACGCAAAGCGGCCTGCGTGCGTTCCTCCGGGGTGAGCACGCTCATCGCCTCGATGCATGCAGCCCTTTCAATGGCGACGTTCCACTTCTGCGCCGCAACCGCTTGTTCGAGCCCTTCGATGGCCTGCTTCGCTGTGAGCAGAGATGCGACGGCGGGTTTGTCGAGCGCTGCGATCGCCTCATAGGTGCGCGCGCAATTGCGGCCATCGCGCAACGGCAGGAAAGCTTCTGCGCGGGCACGGTATTCGGGTGACATTCTGCACCCGCCCTCGAGAATCGCCGATACCGCATCGAGCACCTCGACACGCTGCCCGCATACCGGTCCGAAACCATCGGCGTCGTAGTCGAAATAGCCCTTCTGATAGGTGTGGCTGCCTGCGAATATTTCCGAGCGATCGAACTGAAAATACGCGATGGGCCGTTGCATAAGCCCGAACTCGAAGGCAACCGATGAGTAGTCCGTGATCATCATCGCCGCGGACTGGAAAACATCCTGGATGCTACCGTCGGTGTGCGATAGGAGTTCAACATTGTCCGGCAGTTCGAACAAACGGCCGTAGGGCTGCACGTTCGCATGAGGATAAAAAACGACGCGATATCCGTGGACGCGTGCCAGGTCGGAAAGCGCGTTGCTTCCAAGCAGTCCGTTCCATTCCTTGAAATACGTGCTCTCCACGAAGTCCCGATTCACTTCCCGGCGAAATGTCCCAGGCACAGCGGCCCCCATCAGAGACTGGCGCCATGTCGGCATGACGAGCAGGATTTTTTGCGGAACAGATGCATGCACAAGTCGGTCATGACGGGGAAATCCAGTCAACACCACTTCGCGAGTCGAAAACTTATAACGCGTTCCTGCATCCGCGATGGAATCGAACTCGCGCGGAGCCGACGTCACAAAGCAATCGATCTCCTTTGTATTGAGCCAGTCGGACAAATCATCCTTGGTGACACCGTGTTGCAGGAACGTCAGCCGATGTTTGAGTCTGGCTCCAAAAGCTTCCACGGGCACAGCATTCACGACATATCGGTCGATATGCGACGAGACCAGATGCACGCAATTCAGCATCAGAAGCTTATGCCGAAGCCCCCCAAACGCGACGAGCCGGAACCCTTCGCGTTTGAGCCGCTTCCAGTCATGCGACGAGCGCGCGAGCAGGAAAAATGAATTGATCTCAGGCCGCGACTTTTTCAGGTACCGATACAAATGCTCGGCGTTATCGTCGGCCTGCACGTCGCGATCCATCAGCGCCCACGCGTCCTGAAACTTCGTCTGCACTGCTGGGAGTCGGGCCAGCCAACCTATGATCCGGGCAGTCAAGCCCTGGCTTCCAGGCGCATTGCGCCGGGCGGCCTCGTAATGCGCGCGAATTTCGGCAATCGCCAGCGATTCATGTTGCTTGCCCTTGAGGGACAGGCGCACGTCCTCGCAATCGAGCATGACTGTCAGTCTGGCGTACTGCCGAAGCGGCAGCCAGACGATCCGTTCCTGCACAAAAGATGCGCCGGCGAACGTGTGACTGCGCGAAGTCGCAAACACCGGAGCGACTTCGACACCGTCGTACCGAAACGATTCGAAGCCCTGCGCCGCAGCGAAATACTTCAGCTTGACAAGTTGACGATCAAAGTCCACACCGTCGACGTAGACAATCTGATAGCTCGGGCGCTCGGCCTTGAACGTCGCCATCATGCCGACTCGATGCATGAACCAGATGCCACCCAGTTCGAACTTGTCGATCGTCTTCGTATCGATATGAGCGAAAATTTCGTGGAGCAACGCGACGAATCGCGCTCGTTGCTCGTCGGTCAGAAACGCCAGCTGGTTATCGTTGTTGACGAGACGCTTGAAGTACCAGATCAGGTGATAGAGCGCCACCCGTTGTACGAATACCGGCACGACACCGGTTCGTTCAGACCAGGCGTACATCAGCGCAATAACGCCATGTTCCAGCACATCTGTGTAGAGACCTTCTTTTTCCCACGCGGTGTCCAACGTGGACGTGCCATCAGAACGCTTGCGGTAATAGTATTTCGAGGCCTGACAGAATATCGATTGCCTTCCTTCCGTGTGCAACAGATAAGTGTTGACAAAGTGGGCGTCCTCGAAATTCGGCTTGATGCGCTCGTCAAATCTAACTTGGTGGCGCGCGATCACTTCCGCGTCGAAAAATGCGGTCGGTGCGGACAATTGAATGTGCGCCGTCGACTTTGAAAAGTCGACGGCCTGTGTGCCTTTGGCGAACCGATACCTGAGCGGATGTGTGTCCGAAATCCGCTTGCCCTGCACAAAATAGAAGATGAAATTACACGAAACCATCGCCGGCGGCTGCTTTGCCGCTGCAATAACCTTGTCGACCTGCTCGAAGTAATCGGGAGAAACGAAGTCATCCGGATCGATGAACGTGACCCAGCCGCCGGTCGCGTGTTCGAGTCCGAGATTCCGAGCCGATGCCTGGCCACCGTTCGCCTTTCGCACATACTTGATGTTGTCTGGATACTTGCGCTGCCACTTCCTGATAATGCGCGCCGAGTCGTCCGGCGAGCCATCGTCCACCATGACGAGTTCGATGCAATCCCGAAAGTCGAGTGTCTGCGCAAACAGACTGCTGAAATACTCATCGAGATACGGCGCGACGTTATACACGGCACTCACCACCGAATATCGCCGCGTGCTTTTCATCGACCCGGCCACCGACGACGTCTTGGGTTGGCCTCGTAGCTCGGCGAACTGGCGCTTGCGATTTTCGATGAAGTCATCGATGAACTTGCCCGGATCGCGGCGAAGTTTGCGAAATTTCTTTCCAAATTTGCTCATGTACGACTCGTGATTGGATGTGCAGCGACACCGGTGATCGACTGCCAAAAAACACCATGTCCCCGATGAGAACTTCGCAGCTTCAATAGCTGCCGAGCAGGAACTTCAGGCGGCGCATCGGGGTGTCGAGCCTGTCGGCATGGCCTGGCCGGTTGTCGAACAAGACCGAATAGCGGTTCACGTCGACGTTGTTGCGCCGGCACATGTCCGACCATGCGCCGATCAGCGACAGATCGAACGTGGCAACCGGTGCGGTCGCGACAGCCGCCGCCGATGGCAACTGGTCCGCGAGTTTCTGCTGGAACCGGCTCGCGTTGCGCGTGCGCGCCTCGTAGTAAATGTCCCGGCGCGTCGAGTGCCAGAGATGAAACGCCACCTGGCCGCGCAGGAGCGAGGGCAAAGCAAGGCGCGCAAGTTGTCCTCGGAACCCGGAGGCTAGAAGCGGGGCGCGAACCGGCGCGTCGATCAGCATTTCGTTCGAGCGAGGAATTGCGTCGTAAAGCCAACCAAGACGAATCAGGAAGTCGAGGTCTTCGTAGCCGTGACCGCTGAAGCCGCTGTCGAACGCGCCCGCACGGCGGTAATCCTCCGTGCGGAAAATCGTTACCGAACTTGGAATCGCCATGTGCAGGAACGGCGCACGGCGAAAGCGCAGATAGTCGTTCAACAGACTTTCTGGCGATACGCGATGGCGAACGAGATCTGACGAACCACGGCGCGACAGATACAGGCAGGGCAGCACCTGAAACGGCCTTTCGTTTGCAAGAACGGACGCACCGACGCTGGCGAGAACATCGCGGTCTACGTATACGTCGGCATCGAGCAACAACGTGAGCGGCGTCTTCACGTGTTCGATGGCTTCGTTGCGCAGTCGCGCCATGTTCACTTCGCCACCATAGAACGTGCCGCTGACCAGCACCGCACCATGATGCGCACAGAGCTTCTTCAGGATGCGATCGCAGATTCCGCCGCGATCATTGTGTCCGATGACAACGTGCAGCCTCTGCGCCCGTGCGCGAGCTAACAGACGGGCGACGCGTCTCAGCAGATTCACGGGCCGGCGCGCGAGGTCGACGGGAACGAGCGCGGTAATCATGGCGACGGCTCCGTCGATTCACGTGCTGCATGTTCTTCGAAGCTAAAACCCAGGTTCGTGAGCACGCGGCGATAGCCTTTGTCCGGTCCGCTCTCCGATACTTCCTTGCCACCAGGCGCGTGCGAGCGCAAGGGCGCATCGAGCGAATGCTGTTTGATCGCGAGCGCCAGCGGACCTGCCTTCAGTGCCTGCGGATCGCAGACCTGGCTGAGCGGAATCGGCTTCAGCGCTTTAATCGCGGCCGGTTCGACCGCCGGGACGTAGCTGAAGGTTGCGGATCCGCCGCCGTCGAGATTGATAGCGTCGGTCACACCGCACGCTCGCATCACGCCCGCAAGCCCTTTGAGCGACAGCCCCTTCGAATCCGGCCGGCGTCCCTCGACCATGACGACCACCAGACGTCCCGTGTCACGCCGGATGCCCACTGCCATGCGCGGATCGAGATCGAGCGTCGGGTTCACATGAGCCTCGTCGACGAGCAACTCCCGATGCACGACCGCGCCGTCATTTCCGCGAATCCAGTCGCCCGACACGATCACATCGAAGCGGCTCGCATCCACTTGATCCGCGTAGCCGATTGCCGGCGCGCCTTTCCTTGTGAGCGCGAGCACGGCCGGCGCATGACCCGGCAACGGCGGCAGGCTGGCTTGAAAACCGTAGGCCTTGTATGGATACGTTGCGAGCTGGCACTCGGGAACGTCGTGCGGGGGCATGTAGAAGAATCCGGCGTTGATCGCGAGCGTTGCCCGGGTCCTCGCTTGCCACGCGAGCGTCGTCTCGCGATGAAGCGGAGCGCGTGCATCGCAATTTGCCTTGTCCGGCCCGGTCGCGACCGGCACGAAGTCCGCCGCCATCTCGACGACAGCGACATACCCCTTCACCGGCACCGGTCCTTCGCCGATGTCATAGGTGCCTTCCAGCGTCCCCAAACCAAGCCCGCCCGCGCACGCCAGCGCGGGAAACATTGCACAGCACGCGGCCGCGATCCACCTTGCCCACTGCATCTCGTTTCCTCGCTCGTTGCTGGATAAATCTCGCGTACTTGCCATGGCGACTGCGCGACGCGCTTACAACCCGAGCGCCACCTTTGCGCTGATTGCAATCTGATAGAGAATTTGCGCAATGTCCTTTACGAACTGACGCGTCTTGAAGTCGACCTTCGGCAGGACGATGATCTGGTCACCCGGCTTTACCGCCTTGTCGCGGCGCGCGTCTGCGAATGTGCCGTCCAGATGAGAAATGATCACGCGAGAACCATCCGCATCCTGCGAGAAACCACCGGCTTGCGCGATATAGTCGTCCACGGAAAAGTGATCATTGGCCGCAATGGTATTGGGGAACAGTACCTCGCCGCCCACGAGCACGAGACCGTCCTTCGCCGGGACCCGTAGCACATCGCCGTTTTCCAGCAGCAGGTTGTCGCGCACCTCGCCCTTGCCGATCACGGTTTGTCCCGTCGGCTGAATCTTGCGGGCGCGATCGACCCATTGCAGCGCGAGCGCCGCTTCGTCCTTGCGCAAGCGTGCCTCTTCCTCCGTGCCGGAGCGCGCGGTCAATACAGCCGCTTCGAGATGCTGAAGCTCGGAGTCGAGCAACTGCTTCTGACGCTGCCTCACGCTCATGCGGAAAAGCTGCACGTCGTCTGTCGCGGATCTTTCAGTCATCTGAACTTGCGACAACAGCGAACCCAGGCGCGCGCCATAGGGCAGCACGTACTCCTGCTGACCGCGATGCTCGCCCTCCACCCGTACCGTGATCGTGCCGGGCTGTTTGTCGGCAGTGAATTCGATCTGATCGCCGTTGTGCAGCAAGACAGAAGGGCCATCGGCGAGCGGAAAGTAGTCGACATTGACCGTCGTGCCGGCGTTGCGCGTCACTCGCACGTGCGTGGCCGCTGCATCCGGCTTGGCGGCCGATGCAATCTGCGTGAGTGTGGTCGAAGGCCCGGTAAATTCGAAGCGGCGTGCGCTCGAGGCGAGTCCCGTCACACTGACAGTGCTGTGACGCGGCCCGACGAAGATCACGTCGCCATCGGCCAATGGCGGCGAGCCGAGATCGCCGCGCAACAGGAAGTCATACAGATTGAACGTGCCGCGCACGACGCTGCCACGCTTGACTTGCACATCGAGAAAGGAACCTCGATCCGGATCGATGCCGCCCGCTTCGTCGAGATATCGAAGTAGCGTATCGCTAGACGTCCCGTCATACATGCCCGGATGTCGCACGAAACCCGCGACGTATACGCGCACCGGTTGCGCCGCCTGAAGGTCCACGTAGATGGAAACGCGGCCGCTGAACACACGGCGCAGCGCGCTCGTGACGGCCGCCTGCAAGTCGCGGTTGGACACGCCAACGACTCGCAGAGGGCCTGCGTGCGGCAGAAAGATCGAACCTTGGGAATCGACCGTCAGCACCGCGTCGAAGTCGAAGCCGCCCCACATGCGCAACCGGATACGATCGCCTATGGAGATCGAGTAATCGCCGTTGAAGGTGACGGACTTGCCGCGCGCAAACGCACCCGTGAAAAGTTGCGCGCCGAACACGTCGCTGGCAGCGTTCGCGGCGTAATCCTCGCGCTGCGTCAGCGTCAGGATGGGCGTCGCGTTATCAGGCAATGCAGGATCGCTGGGTGCGGCGCGCGGATCGTCGAACAGCGGTCGGCCGCTCATCGAAGCATTCGGGCCGCCGAACAGGCCATCTGTCGTCGCGCTCGGCACCGCGTTACCGATGCCACGGCTGAAACCGTCGGCAAGATTCGATGCAGTCGTCGCCGACGTGCGCTGCCCGTAGACAGACTGCAACGCGATGCCGGTTCCAGCCGGCGCATCGGCACGCGCGGCAAACGCGCTTACCGCAACCGACGACAACACACCTACCGCAATGACACGAAACATGACTTCAATCCTGATGGTCGCGAATGATCGCGCCGAGCAAAAAGATGACACCCGCGATCAACACCGACACCACCGCGAACACAATGACGTTGTATAACCGCCGCGGCTCAAGCGACTCCTGCGGCAGGTTGGCAGACTGGAGAATGGAGACGCTCTTGATCTTGCGCGTAGCCTCGACACGCGCCTTTTCGAGCGCGGCGAGCGCTGTCTTGTAGACGTCCTCCATAAAGACAGCCTCCGCCTGAAGTCGTTCTTGCCGTTCAACGAGCGCGTTGAGCGGATCGCCCTTACGCGATGCTAGACGGCCCTGCTCGGTTGCAATCTGGCGCTGAATGGCGGCGACCTGCGTGTCGATCTCGATCATGTCCGGCGCATTGGCCGTGAGATAGCCCTCCATCGCGTGCTTCTTCGCTGTGAGATCGGCGCGTTCGGCCTCCAGACGCGCGACAACTTCCGACACGCTCTGGACCGTCGCCCTCGGCGACACGAGCCCATTGCGGTTCTGAAATTCAAGCAATTTTTGACGCGCCGCCGTCATGCGGTCGCGAATCGTCACCAGTTGCTTTTCGATGAACGAGACCTGTTCTCCCGCTAGCTGGTTGTCCTCACGATTCATGTCGGCCTCGCCCTCGCTGACGAGTGCCTGCGCGAGCGCCTGCGCCATTTGAGGGGTATAACCTTGCGCGCGCACGACGAGTAGTTGACTGTAGTCGTCGTATGTAGCCGTCACGCGCAAAAGGTAATACTGGTAGAAGCGCTCATCGGAGGCATCGCGGTCCCAAAGACGCGAGAAGAGATCGTGTCGGGAGTCGCTGAAGTGCTCTCGCAGGTGAAGTTTCTTATCCAGCCGTCGCATCATGTCGAGCGACAGCAGCCGGTCCTTGAAAAGGAGCAGATCTCGCGATTCGTTCGAACCCGATATGACCGAAAGCAAGTCGCCCGAGGGCCCACGCGCAACCGAGTCCGTACGCTGCACGACGACGTGCATCTCTGCTACGTAACGGTCCGACGCGATGCACCCCCAGTAAGCGGATGCGCCGAGGATAGCAACCAGCACGAGCAGTTTCAGCCAGTGGCGCCGCCAAGTGCGCAACCGTGCTGTCGCGCGCGGAAACGTCTGCGTCGCGCGCAGCAGTACATCGGAAGGGTAGTACTTCATCTAACGATACTTTCTTTATAACGGCCAAGAGCCTCGTCGAGATCCTCGAACCATTGCACCTGACCTTGGTTCACCCAGATGGCGCTGTCACAGAAATTTTTGAGTGTGGACTCGTCATGCGAAACCATCACGAGACCAGCGCGCGATGCAAGATCGCGAAATGCGTCGCGCGATTTCTTGCGGAACGCCGCGTCTCCGACCGACGTAAGTTCGTCGACGAGATACAGGTCGAAATCGAATGCGAGCGACACGGCAAACGCCAGGCGGGATCGCATGCCGGAGGACATCGCCTTCACCGGCTTTTCGATGCCCGCTCCCAGCTCCGAAAACTCTCGCACGAACGCAAGCTTCTCCGGCAACTGGCTCTCGGGCACTCCGTGAAGCCGCGCAATGAATTTCGCGTTCTGAGTGCCTGACAAAGAACCTTGGAAGCCGCCGGATAGCCCGAGCGGCCAGGACACCCGGCAAGTCCGCCTGATCGTGCCGCGCGTCGGACGGTCCATTCCGCCAAGAAGATTGAGCAGAGTCGTTTTGCCGGCTCCATTCCGGCCAATGACTGCGAGCTTCGCGTGGCTCGGAATCTCGAGGTTCACACCGTTGAGCACCAGTTCGCTGCCGTGATGACTGCGATAACGCTTCACCAGATCCTTGACGACGATCATCTCTCCACCAGCTTCCGGCCGAATCGCGCATGCAGAAACAAACCTGTGACCACGAGGACGAGCGACCAGATCCCAAGATAGGCTGGATTTACGAGATCAGGCTCGTGATAAGCCTCGAAGAAGCCGCCTCGAATCATTTCTATGCCGCTCACGATGGGGTTCATGAAGAACAGCGGACGAATGGAGGCCGGGATCCACGATGACGGATAGAGCGTCGCTGACATGTAGTAGATAGGTCCGAAGGACATCTTGACGATCTGTCCCATCTCTGGAACGAGCTTCGCGCCGGCCGAGAAGGTCAAGGCCAGTCCGAGACCGAACGACCACAGCATGAAGAACGCACCCAGCACTCTCAATGGATCGCTCATGGAGATATCGGCGCCGAAGAGGCTGCAACCCGCAATCAGCAAAGCGCAGATCAGCAGATAGAGAAACCCCTCGAGAAACGCGCGAGCCAATACCGTATCGATCGCCTTGATCTGCCGATACGAAAACAACGCCATGTTCGCCGAGATCGCGTCCATGCCACGCATGGCGACGCTGCGCATCATGAAGAACGACAGCACGCCGACTCCGATGAACAGCGGCGCGTTGATACCCGGAATCAGGTGATGCTGAATGAGCCCATGCCACAGCATCAGGAAAACCACGTGTTCGGCTGGCTCAAGCAAGAGCCAGATCCACGCCCCGCGTTCCAGGGAAATTCGCGTGACTGCTTCGCGCAAGACGAGTGCATAAAGCACCGACCGCATCACGCTCAAGGAGGAGCGCGGCGATCTGAACTGCGCGCTGTCAGGCATCGCTTGTTGATTCGAATGCGGCGAACTTCAGCCGCGTAGGGGCCGTTACGGCCGCGCGCCGCGACCATCTGGACGCGAGAACGCTCGCCGGAATATCGAAATGGGGCAAGCGGCCCGATGCTTCAATTGCGTGCTGCACTTGGATACCGATCACTGAATTGGAGCGACTGCGCGGAGCACTCGCCAAGTCCCGGAAGCACACTTCCGTTACACATGTATGAAAACTCAAAGCGCGCAGAATATATCTCAGATCGTAAACATTCACTTACAAATTTTGTATCCTTTCGGTCAGCTTTATCTTTTTTGCAACACTCCCTACAAACCTTCCGGTAAAGACTTAACATGCGGCCGCATTGCGCGCGATTCGAAGGTGAGCGGGGAGCATCACCGTTTCGTGCAGGTCCAGGATGAGAAGCCGAACTGATGCAGGCGCGGGATCATGCGTCCAGGCGTTCGCACTACCGCAAGAAAGGTCCATAACCTCGGATCATGAACAGCCACACGCGATATCGAAGGCTTGACCAACTGAGCCGATACGAGAACCTCCTACTACTCCAAGGTCCGAACGGCCCGTTCTTTCGTCGGCTCGCTCTTCGCCTGACCGCGCTGGGCGCGAGGATCACCAAAGTCAACTTCAACGGTGGGGATTCAATCTTTTACAGGGATGATTCCGCGGTCCACTACCGTGGCACCAACGAAGAATGGCCAGCGTTTGTCCGCCATCTGATCTTCGAGCGAGAGATCAAAGCCGTCATTCTGTTCGGTCAATGGCGTGCAATGCACCAGACAGCCATTAGCATTGCGCGTGAGCTTGGCGTGAAGATTTTCGTATTCGAAGAGGGTTATGCGCGTCCGTGGTGGATCACGCTCGAGGAAGGCGGCGTGAACGACGCTTCCGCTCTCACCACTGTCATCCCGAAGACGCTTCCAGTCTTTCCGCAGATCGCACGGCCCGAGCGGTTCCGTTTCGCCTTCAGCCGAATGGCGCTGTATTCGCTCACCTACTTCGCGTTCGGAACTCTGGCGCGAAAGCGGTATCCGCACTACGAGCATCACAAACCTTTTCGGCCGCGCGACACGCTGCTGTGGGTGCGGTCCGCCTACCTCAAGGCAAAGCACCATTTCGGAGAAAAGCGCACGCTTGGCTCGCTACTGGATCCCTACGGGCCCGACTTTTTTCTAGTCCCTCTTCAGATCAACACGGATGCTCAAATCGTTCATGCGAGCAACTGGACTGGGAATGGCGAATTCATCGAGGCGACGATCCGCTCGTTTGCGCAACACGCTGCATCTACGGACATGCTCGTGTTCAAGCACCACCCGCTCGAGCGCGGACACGCGGACTACGCCTCGTTGATTCGAGCGGTCGCAGCGGATGAAAGCGTCGCGCAACGCGTGCTCTATGTCCAGGGCGGTCACGTGCCGTCGCTCCTCAAGCGCAGCAAGGGCGTAGTGACTGTCAACTCGACAGCGGGCCTGCAGGCGCTCTATCACGGAACACCGGTCTGTGTGACAGGAACGGCGTTTTACGCGCGACCGGCACTCGTCCACGAGTTCGAACCCGACAAATTCTGGCAAGCGCCAATCGAACCAAATCGATCGAGCTTCACGCGCTTCTACCGCTATATGATGCATACGACGCAGATCAACGCTTCGTTCTACGCTTCGGACGATCTCGTTCCGTCGGGGCTTGTTCGACGAACAATGCGAGTTGCAACAAAGCTTGCAGGATCTGCTGCAGTGCTGGCTGTCTTCGATTCTGGCGGCGCATTTGCCACGACGAAATTGTTTGCGACATGGTTCATGCGCGTGCTCCAGACGCTTAACTAGTCTGGACTTGACCAACGCGATGAGCTTTGCGCGCGGGATCGAACGTCGCTCGCGCCTTTTGATGGTCCAGCCTACAAGGATGGCGACCTCTGGTTGCCCCCTCCCCCACCGCTTCTCCTCGCCGCATCCACCAGCGCACGAATCGCCCAGCGCTTCACCTTGCGCGTGCGCGCATCGTCGAGTTGCAGCACGTCCTTGCAGACCAGCATCGCCTCGGTGCCGATCACGAGCGCGAGCGCCTGAGTCAGCGTGTCGAGCGCCGCCGGTCTGAACTGATCGTGCGCGGACTCCAGCGCCGCCTCGATCAGCGGCGTGCGGCGATTCTGTCGCAACGGCACGTCGACTCCGGCTTCGCCCTTCGCCACGCGCTCCAGCGAATGCGCGAGCATCATGCGCAGCGGCACTTCATTGGCGAGAATCATGTCGTGAAGCGCAGCATCGACCCGCAGCAAACGCGCGACCGGATCAGCCGATGCGCGTGCAGAAAAGAGCGTGCCGGCATCCGGCGTGTCGACATCGAGCGATGCTTCCAGCAGAAGCGCATCGACACTCGGGAAATGCCGATACGCCGTCGCGCGCGACACCATCGCTTCGGCAGCGACCTCCTCCAGACTCGGCTTGTGCCCCTGCTTCATGAGCCGCGATGCCGCCTGCAGCAGATCCTTGCGCGTGCGCTGCTTCTGATTGCCGCGCGTTCTCGTTGCCGGATCTGCCATGTCAGGCCTGCGGCAACTGACCGATGATCGCCGCGAGATCGACCCATACGTTCTCTCGCCTGATCTGCCCGCCCTCGCTGAACTCGACGACATGCAGCATGCGGAATTCCAGCGGACGCCCACAGCCTTCGAGACCGAACGGCCTGCCCGGCGCCTTGCCGCGCCATAACGATTCATCGATGACGAAGCCATCGCCATAAAGACGGCGCAAGCATTCGACCCGGCTTTCCGACAGATCGGCGAACAGCGCTTCGTAGAACGGCCGCGCGCCCTCGCGTCCATGCGCCGGACCTGCCGGCCAGCCGACGACATCGTGCTCGACATCCTTCGTAAGCGTCGCGAGCACGCCTTCGACATCATCGCGGCGCTCGAAGCCGAAGTGCTCGTCGATCTTCCGGTCCATCTCTACTGAAGTCAGCGTCATGATTGCCTCCTTGCGCAAGTCACGCTTTCCGATTCATTTTAGTGAGACGACAGTCTCATTACAAGATCGAAATATCGGTACCCGAGGCTAATGCTTAGCTATGCAATCACTTCACTTCGGGTGAATTCTTACGGATAAAAAAAATGGCGCAGTCTCTTTCGAGGCTGCGCCATTTCTTCTTTCGATCAGGGTATCAGACAGCCCGTCGCACCATCAATTCCTTGATCTTGCCGATCGCCTTGGTCGGATTGAGCCCCTTGGGGCACACGT
>NZ_FCOE02000061.1 GCF_001544915.2 Caballeronia pedi
GAAATCGATGATGGTTTCGTGCTGACTTGCCAGTGTCATCCGGTGAGCGAGCGTGTGGTCGTGAGTTTCGACGAGCGATAGATCACAGCCGGGCGTCATTCGATTCGCGTAAACTAGGACCGCCCACCCAAGCGGTCCTTTTCGTCTTCCGGCATCCGACAACGATGAACACGACTCACGTCACGAATGGCGATTACGCGGCCCAGGCCCTCACGGAAGCATTGCGGCGCGCGGAACGCGACGAGCCCGTCATCGCGCTGCGCGACGATCTTGCCGTCGGCCCGCTCAGGGAGATCGACGAATCCCCGCTCGCGCGCGCCGCGTTCTGGCGTCAGGTGCTGAACAGCGCGATCGATTTCGAGGACGAACTCGACGAGCAGCAAGCCCTCTTCGGCCGCCTCGCGCGCAGCGACGCGCAGATCGTCGTGTGGCACGGTCAGAGCGCGGCGGACCAGCTCACGCTGCGGCGCGTCGCTTTTCATTTGCGCAACGCGCCCCAGCGCCTGAACGAAGCGAAGCTCAATCACGACGATCTGAGCATCGCGACCGATGACGGCGCACCCGGACGCGTCGGCCGCGACGATCGCGCGACGGCCGTCGGCATGTTCTCGCCGAAGCAGTTGCTCGCGAAACTGCCGACCGCCGCGCCGATTTCCGTCCTGCGCATCAGCCGGCTCGCGCTCGAATGGCAGGAAGCGAAGTACGCGAATGCCGAGACGCGCCGCCTGCGCGACAACATGCTCGTTTCCAGCACATGGGCCGATGTCGACGAAGCGTTGCTCGATCTCGCCGGCCCGGAATGGCAACCGGCGCGTCAGATCGCCGGCGCCGCGATGGGCCGACGCTTCGATTTCATGCTCTCCGATTCCATCGCCTTCTGGCGCTGCCGCGAACTCGTCACGGCGGGACGGCTTAAAATCCGCGGCACGCCGTCCGAAATCAGTCTGGCCGAGTTGCGCCGCTGAAAACCATATTTATAAGAACGCACACTTCGAACACATGGCCCGTACCAAAGCGCCCGACCACGAGACGCAACGCGAACAGATCCTCGAACTCGCCGCCGCGAAATTCGCGCAGACGAGCTATCCCAGCACCTCGATGGCCGACCTCGCCGCCGCGAGCGGCACGTCGAAGGCCCGTCTCTATCACTATTACGCGAGCAAGGAAGCGATCCTCTTCGATCTGCTCGACCGCTACACCAAGCGGCTCATGCTGATCATCGCGGAAGTGGAAGGTTCGAGCCAGCGGCGCGGACTGGGTGAGCGCGAGGCGTTCGCCGATCTCGTGCGCGCGTTTCTCGCCGAATACGAGACGTCGCACAGCCGGCACGTCGCGCTGCTCAATGATGTGAAGTATCTGGAAGACGCGCAGCGGGAGATTGTTCTGGACCGTCAGCGCGACATCGTGGCTGCGTTCGCGCGTCAGCTCGCGCGGGCTTATCCGAAGCGCGCGACCAAGGACAATCAGACCGCGCTCACGATGATGGTCTTCGGCATGATCAACTGGACGTTCACGTGGCTCAAGCCGGGCGGCAAGCTTGGTTATGGCGAATTCGCCGAGCAGGTCGTCGACATGATCGAGAACGGCCTGAACGGCGATTGACGCGATGTTGCAGCACAACAAACCGACTGGCCGGTAAAACGTTGCGTTTACACAATGTTCTTAAGTGATTGATTTTTATACGTTCTAATCGATTTCAGTAGCCGTTTAGAACGTCTCTCCTAGTGCGTTTTAAGGGTTTTCCCGTATCCGTTTCTCTGGAATCAGCTAAAATTCGTTTTGCTTTGCAGCATGCTGCATGACGAATGAGGAGGAACAACCGTGGAACTGACCATCAACCGCCCTGCCGAGCAGATCGTCGCGCACGATCAGCCCATCAAGAACGCGCGCATGCCGGTTCTCGTCCGCGAATTGTCCTCGGCCGATCGCGAGCGTCTGCTCACGCACTTTCTTGCACTCGACGAAGACGACCGCCTCTTGCGCTTCGGCCAGGTCGTGCCGGATCACGTGATCGAGAATTACGTCCACAACATCAACTTTTCGAACGACAAGGTGTTCGGCGTGTTCGGCAGTTCGCTGGAACTGATCGGCGTCGGCCACTTGGCTTATCTGCCCGCTGAAGGCGACAAACGCACCGCCGAGTTCGGCGTGTCCGTGCTCGAGAGCGCGCGCGGCCGCGGCATCGGCACGAAGCTGTTCGAGCGTGCTTCAATGAGCAGCCGCAACACGCACGTGTCGGTGCTCTATATGCACTGCCTGTCGCGCAATTCGACGATGATGCACATCGCGAAGAAATCGGGCATGAAGATCGAATACGCGTACGGCGAGGCGGACGCTTATCTGTCGCTCACGCCGGCCGACCAGAGCAGCTTCATGACCGAAATGCTTCAGGAGCAAGCCGCGCTGTTCGACTACGCCATCAAGCGTCAGGCGCACCGCGCGTCGCAAGTTTTCCAGGCACTCATGCCGACTGCGGACGCAGCGTAACTTTCTTCGAGAACAGCGCGGGGTTTGCGCTGCGAGCGGGACCAACAAGGGCGGCTTGGACCGCCCCTCGTCGTTTCAGCGCAGCGGCAGAACCGTCGTCTCCTTAATGCGCTCGAGCGAAAAGCTGGAGCGCACGTCGATCACAGATGGATGATGCAGCAGTTGATCCTGCACGAAGCGCGAAAAGTCATCCATGTCGCGCACCTGCACGCGCAGCAGGAAATCCATTTCGCCGGTCATCGCATCGCAGGCGACGACTTCCGGCCACGAACGCACCGCTTCGCGAAACAGATCACCGTGTGTCGGCGCTTTCGGCGTGCCGGCCGCGGCCTGCATCCCGCCGCGTTTCTCAAGACGCACGTTGATGTACGCGAGCAGGCCGAGCCCGAGCTTCTTCGCATCGAGCAACGCGACATAGCCACGAATCACGCCGATGTCTTCCAGCCGCCGGATACGCCGCAGACACGGACTCGGCGACAGATTCACGCGCTCCGCAATCTCCTGGTTCGACAATCGCCCATTCTCCTGAAGGATGGCGAGAATTCTGCGATCTATCGTGTCCAAATCGGGTTCGGCCATTTTCTAGCTCCATCTGACGCGTTGCTGGCAGTATCGTGCTCATTATCATGAACTCACGATTTGTTTCGCAAGTTTTTGCCAGCGCCGGCTGACTAAACTGTCTCCACGTCGCGCACATCGCGCGCATCCAAATCAGGAGACATGCATGACCGCAACGACCTGGGAGAATCCCGTCGGCACAGACGGCTTCGAGTTCATCGAATACACCGCGCCCGATCCCGTCGCGCTCGGCAAGCTGTTCGAGCAAATGGGCTTCACCGCGATCGCGAAGCACCGTCACAAGGACGTGACGCTGTATCGCCAGGGCGAAATCAACTTCATCGTCAATGCCGAGCCGGATTCGTTCGCGCAACGCTTCGCGCGTTTGCACGGGCCGTCGATCTGCGCAATCGCCTTCCGCGTAGCCGACGCCGCCCAGGCGTACAAGCGCGCGCTCGACCTCGGCGCATGGGGCTTCGACAACAAGACCGGCCCGATGGAGCTGAACATTCCGGCGATCAAGGGCATCGGCGACTCGCTGATTTACTTCGTCGATCGCTGGCGCGGCAAGAATGGCGCGCAGCCGGGCAGCATCGGCGATATCAGCATCTACGACGTCGATTTCGAGCCGATTCCCGGCGCGGAGCAGAATCCGGTCGGCCACGGGCTCACGTATATCGATCACCTGACGCACAACGTGCATCGCGGCCGCATGGTCGAGTGGGCGGAGTTCTACGAGCGGCTCTTCAACTTCCGCGAAGTCCGTTACTTCGATATCGAAGGCAAGGTGACGGCGGTGAAGTCGAAGGCGATGACTTCGCCGTGCGGCAAGATCCGCATTCCGATCAACGAGGAAGGCTCGGAAACCGCGGGACAGATTCAGGAATATCTCGACGCGTATCACGGCGAAGGCATTCAGCACATCGCGCTCGGCGCGGGCGATATCTACAGCACGGTCGACGGCCTGCGCAGCGCAAAGATCGCGCTGCTCGACACCATCGATACGTATTACGAACTCGTGGATCGCCGCGTGCCGGGTCACGTCGAATCGGTCGCGGAGTTGAAGAAGCGCAAGATTCTGATCGATGGCACCAAGGACGAAATCCTGCTGCAGATCTTCACGGAGAACCAGATCGGGCCGATCTTCTTCGAGATCATTCAGCGCAAGGGCAATCAGGGCTTCGGTGAAGGCAACTTCAAGGCGCTGTTCGAATCGATCGAACTGGATCAGATGCGCCGCGGCGTGTTGAAGGACACCACCGCAAGCTGATCCGCGACAGAAACGCGGGCGTTAAAAAAGGGACATGGACCGCGAAGGTCCATGTCCCTTTGTGCATTCTGACGGTCCGGCGTGTAAATCCGAACCGCGTGAGCGGGTCAGCCCGCCGTCTCGTCGTCGCTGCTTTCCGATTCGCGGCGCTTCTGGGCGCCAGCCTGGACCGAATGAACGCGCACCTGCGCGACCTGTGCAACCGACGACGCCCCGAACGGCGACGCGTTATTCGCCCGAGCGCCGCCTACCGGCGCGCTGATGGCGAAAAAAGCCGCCGAAACCATCAAGAAACTCTGGATGTGGCGTTGTTTCATCGTTATCTCCTTCTAAACAACTCGCTTCCGGAAGCCAAACGTGCGCAAAAAGACGGCAAGGGATTTCCGGAAGCGCCATGTTAGACAGGGATGAGCCTCAGGGTTCCGCGAATCGGTCGGATTTACACGCTGTAACAAAACCCTCTTCGAGGCGGTCAAATCGTTAAGGATTTGATGCAAAACGCGCTTAAGTGAGGAATTTTTAACGGGTTTGTACCAGTGCCTGAAAGACCGGCGCTTCGGGCAAACTGAGAATCCCGGCCCGAACGTTCACAAGACGCAACGGCCTGAAAAATGCTTTGGCGATCCCAAACCCCGGGTGGAGGAGTACACATAATGAACGCCCCGCTAGACGCAGAACAAAGAGCTTCTCTAGAAGCCGCACTGAAGTCCGTCACGCTCGACGACAAATACACGCTCGAACGCGGCCGCGCCTATATGAGCGGCATCCAGGCGCTGGTGCGCCTGCCGATGCTCCAGCAGGAACGCGACAAGGCCGCCGGTCTCGACACCGCCGGTTTCATCTCCGGCTATCGCGGTTCTCCTCTCGGCGGTCTCGACCAGTCTCTGTGGAAGGCGAAGAAGCATCTCGCCGCGCATCAGGTCGTGTTCCAGCCGGGCGTGAACGAAGATCTCGCCGCCACCGCCGTGTGGGGCTCGCAGCAAGTCAATCTGTACCCGAGCGCGAAGCACGACGGCGTGTTCGCCATGTGGTACGGCAAAGGCCCGGGCGTCGACCGTTCCGGCGACGTCTTCAAGCACGGCAATTCCGCCGGATCGGCCAAGCACGGCGGCGTTCTGGTGCTCGCCGGCGACGATCACGCCGCGAAATCATCGACGCTCGCGCATCAGTCGGAACACGTTTTCAAGGCGTGCGGCCTGCCGGTGCTGTTTCCGTCGAACGTGCAGGAATACCTCGATTTCGGCCTGCACGGCTGGGCGATGTCCCGCTACTCCGGCCTCTGGGTCGCGATGAAATGCGTAACCGATGTCGTGGAGTCGTCGGCGTCCGTCGATATCGATCCGCATCGCACGAAAATCGTGCTGCCGACCGATTTCGCGATGCCCGATGGCGGCCTGAACATCCGCTGGCCGGACCCGCCGCTCGTGCAGGAAGCGCGTCTGCTCGACTACAAGTGGTACGCCGCGCTCGCCTACGTGCGCGCGAACAAGCTCGACCGCGTGGAAATCGATTCGCCGCACGCGCGCTTCGGCATCATGACCGGCGGCAAGGCGTATCTCGACGTGCGTCAGGCGCTGACCGATCTCGGCCTCGATGACGCGACGTGCTCGCAGATCGGCATCCGTCTCTACAAGGTCGGCTGCGTGTGGCCGCTCGAAGCGCAAGGCGCGCACGAGTTCGCGCGCGGACTCGAAGAAATTCTGGTGGTCGAGGAAAAGCGCCAGATTCTGGAATACGCGATCAAGGAAGAACTGTACAACTGGCCGGATGCGCAGCGGCCGCGCGTCTACGGCAAGTTCGACGAAAAAGACGGCGCGGGCGGCGAATGGTCCGTGCCGATGGGCAACTGGCTCCTGCCCGCGCACTACGAGCTGTCGCCCGCGATCATCGCGAAGGCGATCGCCACGCGCCTCGAAAAGTTCGATCTGCCCGCGGACGTGCGCACGCGTATCGCCGCGCGGCTCGCCGTGATCGACGCGAAGGAAAAGTCGCTCGCGCGCCCGCGCGTCGAAGCGGAGCGCAAGCCGTGGTTCTGCTCGGGCTGTCCGCACAATACGTCGACGAACGTGCCGGAAGGCTCGCGCGCGATGGCGGGCATCGGCTGCCACTACATGACGGTCTGGATGGACCGCAACACCAGCACCTTCAGCCAGATGGGCGGCGAAGGCGTCGCGTGGGTCGGCCAGTCGCCGTTCTCGAACGACAAGCACGTGTTCGCCAATCTCGGCGACGGCACGTACTTTCACTCCGGGCTGCTCGCAATCCGCGCGGCGATCGCGGCGAAGGTGAACATCACCTACAAGATTCTCTATAACGATGCGGTCGCGATGACCGGCGGCCAGCCCGTCGACGGCGTGCTGACCGTGCCGCAGATCACGCATCAGCTTGCTGCGGAAGGCGCGGCCAGAATCGTCATC
This sequence comes from Caballeronia pedi, assembly GCF_001544915.2. Taxonomy (GTDB): domain Bacteria; phylum Pseudomonadota; class Gammaproteobacteria; order Burkholderiales; family Burkholderiaceae; genus Caballeronia; species Caballeronia pedi. The sequence goes on from NZ_FCOE02000061.1 coordinate 6,733, forward strand.
GTCACGGACGAGCCGGAGAAGTACACGGCGAGCGTCGGACTGGCGCCCGGCATCGACGTGCATCATCGTGACAAGCTCGACGAAATCCAGCGTCAACTGCGCGAAGTTACGGGCACGTCGATTCTGATCTACGACCAGACCTGCGCCACCGAAAAGCGCCGGCGTCGCAAGCGCGGCGCGTTTCCCGATCCGGCGAAGCGCGTCGTCATCAACCAGGCCGTGTGCGAAGGCTGCGGCGATTGCTCGGTGAAGTCGAATTGCCTGTCGGTGGAACCGCTCGAAACCGAGTACGGCACCAAGCGGCAGATCAACCAGTCGACGTGCAACAAGGACTACTCGTGCCTGAACGGTTTCTGCCCGAGCTTCGTGACGGTGGAAGGCGGGCAACTGAAGAAGCCGAAGGCGACGAGCGTCGGCGCGGATGCGATGCCCACCGTGCCCGCGCCGGAGCTTCCGGAGATCGCGCGGCCGTACGGTGTGCTGGTGACGGGCGTCGGCGGCACGGGCGTCGTGACGATCGGCGCGCTGCTCGGCATGGCGGCGCATCTGGAGCAGAAAGGCGTCACCGTGCTCGATGTCACCGGCCTCGCGCAAAAAGGCGGCGCCGTGATGAGCCACGTGCAAATCGCCAACCGCCCCGCCGATATCCACGCGACGCGCATCGCGATGGGCGAGGCGGATCTCGTCATCGGCTGCGATGCGATCGTCACCGCGAGCAATGAATGCGGCTCGCGGATGCAGCCGGATCACACGCGCGTCGTCGTGAACAGCGCGCAGACGCCGACCGCCGAGTTCATCAAAAACCCGAACTGGAGTTTTCCGGGCGCGAGCGCGGAGGCGGATATTCGCGCGGCGGCCGGCGAACATGTGGCGCTCGTCGATGCGAACCGCTTCGCCGTCGCGCTGATGGGCGATGCGATCTACACGAATCCGTTCGTGCTCGGGTTTGCGTGGCAGAAGGGTTGGGTGCCGTTGCTGCATGAATCCCTCGCGCGCGCGATCGAGTTGAACGGCGTGCAGGTCGAGAAGAATCTCGCGGCGTTCGAATGGGGCCGTCGCGCGGCGCACGATCCCGAAGCGGTGCGCCGTCTCGCGGAGTCGCAGCGCGGCGGACAGGAAGCGGCGGGCAAGGTCATCGCGCTGCATACGCCGAAGGCTCTGGACGCGCTGATCGACAAGCGGCTCGACTATCTCGCGAGGTATCAGAACGCGGCGTACGCGGCGCGTTATGGCCGGCTGGTCGCGGAAGTGCGCGCGAAGGAAGCGGAATTCGGCCCGGGCGACGGGCGGTATCCGTTGACCGAGGCCGTCGCGAAGAATCTTCACAAGCTGATGGCCTACAAGGACGAGTACGAAGTCGCGCGCCTGTATGCCGATCCGGTGTTTCTCGACAAGGTGAAGAACAGTTTCGAAGGCGACTGGAAGATCAAGGTTCACCTCGCGCCGCCGAGCCTGTCGAAGAAGGACGCGCACGGGCATCTGGTGAAGAAGCAATACGGCCCGTGGATGATGTCCGCGATGCGCGTGCTCGCGAAGTTAAAGTTTCTGCGCGGGACGGGGCTCGATCCGTTTGGACGCACGGAAGAGCGAAAGATGGAGCGGGCGTTGATCGGCGAGTATGAGGCGCTGGTGCGTGAGTTGATCGGTGGACTCACGGCGCAGAAGCTGCCGCTTGCGGTCGAACTGGCGAGTCTGCCGGACTCGATGCGCGGTTATGGGCACGTCAAGGAAAACAACGTGAAGGCGGCAAAGGTGAAGTGGGAGAAGCTGCTGGCGCGGTGGCGCGATCCGCAGGGCGGCGAAGCGAGACACGTCGCCTGACGCGCTGATCACCGAAACAAAACGGCGATCCAGTTTCCCGGATCGCCGTTCGTCTTTCTAGCGCGCGTGCGTATTACTTCGCCACACTCGCATTCGCGCTCGCCACCGCCGTCATATTGATGATCCGGCGCACCGTCGCGGCCGGCGTCAGGATATGCACCGGCTTCGCCGCACCCAGCAGGAACGGCCCGACCGTCACGCCCTCGCCGCTCACCATCTTGAGCAGGTTGTAGGTGATGTTCGCGGCTTCCACATTCGGCATGATCAGCAGATTCGCCTCGCCATGCAGCGTCGTTCCCGGGAACGAAGCCTTGCGCACCGTCTCCGACAAAGCCGCATCGCCGTGCATTTCACCGTCGATCTCGAGATCCGGCGCGCGCTCCGCGATCAGCTTGCGCGCTTCCGCCATGCGCTTGCTCGACGCGCCCGGCACGCTGCCGAAGTTCGAGTTCGACACCAGCGCGACCTTCGGCTGAATCCCGAAGCGCTCGATCTCGCGCGCCGCCAGCACCGTCATGTCGGCGAGTTGCTCGGGCGTCGGCGTTTCGTTGACGTAGGTATCGCTGATGAACAGATTGCGGCCCTGAAGCATCAGCAGATTCATCGCGGCGAAGTTGTTCGCGCCTTTCGCCTTGCCGAGCACCTGATCGATGAACTTCAGATGATCCTGATACGTATCGATGAGACCGCAGATCATCCCGTCGGCATCGCCGGTGTGAACCAGGATCGCGCCAATCAGCGTGTTGAACTTGCGCAGCGCGGCCTTCGCGCTTTCCGGCGTCACACCCTGACGCGCGGCGATCTCGTGATACGCCTGCCAGCTCTTCTGATAACGCGGATCGTCTTCCGGATTCACGATCTCGAAGTCGACGCCCGGCTTCAGCTTCGAACCCATCTTCTGCAGACGCATCTCGACCACCGCCGGCCGGCCGATGATGATCGGCTTCGCGATCTTCTCCAGCAGCACGAACTGCGCGGCGCGCAGCACGCGCTCGTCCTCGCCTTCCGCGAACGCGATGCGCGCCGGCGCCGCCTTCGCCGCCGCGAACACCGGGCGCATCACCATACCCGTGCGATACACCGTCGCGCCGAGCGTCTCGCGATACGCGTCCATATCCTTGATCGGACGGGTCGCGACGCCCGAATCCATCGCGGCCTGCGCGACGGCCGGCGCGATCTTGATGATCAGACGCGGATCGAACGGCTTCGGAATCAGATAGTCCGGGCCGAACTCCAGCGAATGACCTTCGTAAGCCTTCGCGACTTCATCGCCCTGATCGGTTTCTTCCGCGAGTTCCGCGATCGCGCGCACGCACGCGAGCTTCATCTCTTCCGTGATCGTCGTCGCGCCGACATCCAGCGCGCCGCGGAAGATGAACGGAAAGCACAGCACGTTGTTCACCTGATTCGGATAATCCGAACGGCCCGTCGCGACGATACAGTCCGGACGCACGCGCTTCGCTTCTTCCGGGCGGATCTCCGGCTCGGGATTGGCCAGCGCGAGAATCAGCGGCTTGTCGCCCATGGTCTCGACCATTTCAGCCTTCAGCACGCCCGCGCTCGAACAGCCGAGGAACACGTCGCAGCCGTGCATCGCGTCGGCGAGCGTGCGTGCGTCGGTGCTCGCCTGATAGCGCTCCTTCGAGGCATCCAGATTGCCGCGGCCTTCGTAGATCACACCCTTCGAATCGATCACGAGCGTGTTCGACTTCTTCAGGCCCAGATGCACGAGCAGGTCCAGACATGCGATCGCCGCCGCGCCCGCGCCCGAGCACACGAGCTTGATCTCGTCCAGCTTCTTGCCGACCACTTTCAGGCCGTTGAGAATCGCCGCCGAAGCAATAATCGCCGTACCGTGCTGATCGTCATGGAAAACGGGAATTTTCATGCGCTCGCGCAGCTTCTTCTCGATGTAGAAGCATTCCGGCGCCTTGATGTCTTCGAGGTTGATGCCGCCCAGAGTGGGTTCGAGCATCGCGATCGCGTCGACGAGCTTGTCCGGATCGGTTTCCGCCAATTCGATATCGAACACGTCGATGCCCGCGAACTTCTTGAATAGACATCCCTTGCCTTCCATCACCGGCTTGGCCGCGAGCGGGCCGATATTGCCGAGACCGAGCACGGCCGTGCCGTTCGTCACGACGCCCACGAGATTCGCGCGCGACGTGTACTTCTGCGCGTCGAGCGGCTCATCGTAGATCGCCATGCACGCGGCCGCGACGCCCGGCGAATACGCGAGCGAAAGGTCGAGCTGGTTCGAAAGCGGCTTGGTCGGAGTAACCGAAATCTTGCCGGGACGGGGATTCTGGTGATACGCGAGGGCGCTTTGCTTCAGTTGTTCGTCCATGATTAACCTGAGAGGTTTGGGAATTATTTGAACAGGGTTCACACCGCCGTCGACCGTGCTGCATGAATGCGGAAATGTGAATCTATGGACCAAGTTTCATATGCCCGGCGCGTCGGATAGACGCGGCGTGCCGCTCGCAAGGATGGTACGAGCGGACGGAGCCTTTGGTTTTTTTGGGACAACCAGTGTACACCGCGCGCCCGCAATGACGCGATGCAACGTTTCAGCGCATCCGGACGGGTTTCATCGGATGAACGCGCGCGATATCACTGGAGTTCAGCGCCGCGCTTTTCGGGGATCAGGAAGAGTGTCGCAACGACATCGAGCAGATAGATCGATGCAAGGAACGCCAGCGCGACCGCGAACGAATAGCGCGCCGCGAGCGCGCCGACCGCGACCGGCCCCAGCCCGCCGACCGCGCGCCCGATATTGAACAGCACGTTCTGCGCGGTCGCGCGCGCCTCGGTCGGATAGATCTCGGAGATCAGCGCGCCGTAACCGCCGAGCATGCCGTTGACGAACACGCCCATCACCGCGCCGCCGATCAAGAGCGCCGACGGGCTCGTCAGATTCGAATAGACGAACACCATCGCGACCGCGCCGATCTGGTATGCGAGAAACGCCGGTTTGCGTCCGAAGCGGTCCGCCGCGAGGCCGAACAGCCAGATGCCCAGTGCCATGCCGAGCACGGTGGCGGCGGTCCAGAGTCCGGACTTCGTGAGCGAGTAGCCGAAGGTCTTCGACAGATAGCTCGGCAGCCAGATCATCAGCCCGTAGTAGCCGAAGTTCTGCACCGAGCACAGGATGATCACGCCGACGCTCGCGCGCGCGGTGCGGGCGTCGTCGAAGAGGCGCTTGAGCGGCAGTTTGCGCGCGGCGTCGGTTTTCGCAGCCGCGCGGCGTTCGGTGAACAGCGCGGGTTCTTCCACGTGTCGGCGCACGAAAAACGAAACGACCGCCGGCAACAGCCCCACCGCGAACATGCCGCGCCAGCCGATCACGGGCAGGAGCATCGGCGTGATGAGCGCGGCGGCGAGCACGCCCAGTTGCCAGCCGATCCCCACATACGACGACACGCGCGCCCGCAGCCGCGCGGGCCACGCCTCGGCGACGAGCGCCATGCCGATGCCGAACTCCCCGCCCAGCCCGATCCCGGCGATGGTGCGATAGATCAGCAGGTCGCCGTAGCCCTGCGCGAGCGCACACAAGCCGGTGAACACGGCGAACACGAGAATCGTCCAGGTCAGCATTCGCACGCGGCCGAAATAATCGGACAGCATGCCGAACACGATGCCGCCCGCCACCGCTCCCGCGAGCGTCCAGGTGACGAGCGCGCCGGATTGCGCAGGCGTGAGATGCAAGTCCGCAGCGATCGCGGGCAGCATGAAGCCGAGGATCAGCAGATCGAAGCCGTCCATCGCGTAGCCGAGCACGGACGCAAGGAGCGCGCGCAGCGCGTGGCGAGTGGGCGCGGCGGGGGCATCGTTGGTGGAGGAAACAGGTGTCATCGAAGAAAGTCGGGTACGCGCAGCGTCGCGAGTGTACGTGCGAGCGCCGCGCTTTCACAACCTGCAAACAATTCGCCCCGCCCCGTTCCCTCAGGTAAAATGGCGGGCTACGCGCGCAGGAAACGTCTGAAAACCCGTCGCAAGGCGGCTCTTTTTGCGTCAAATCCATGCGCCAGTGCCCTCGCGGCCGCCTCCCGCTTCTTCAAGCGCCACACAAGTCCAAGGATTCGCCCATGACAGGCTTCGATCGCCAGACGATCTCCGACACCACCGCCAAAATGCTGCTCGAAGTTCAGGCGGTGCACTTCAACGCGGAAAAACCGTACATCTTTACGTCCGGCTGGGCGAGCCCGGTGTATATCGACTGCCGCAAGCTGATTTCCTACCCGCGCGTGCGTCGCGGCCTGATGGAGATGGCCGAGGCAACGATCCTGCGCGACGTCGGCTACGAGCAGATCGACGCGGTTGCTGGCGGCGAGACCGCGGGCATTCCCTTCGCGGCGTGGATTGCCGACCGCCTGATGGTGCCGATGCAGTACGTTCGCAAGAAGCCGAAAGGTTTCGGCCGCAACGCGCAGATCGAAGGTCTGCTCACGGAAGGCCAGCGCGTGCTGCTGGTCGAAGACCTGACCACGGACAGCCGCAGCAAGATCAACTTCATCAACGCGCTGCGCACCGCGGGCGCGACTGTGAATCACTGCTTCGTGCTGTTCCACTACAACATCTTCAAGGAAAGCGTGTCGGTGCTGAAAGACATCGACGTCGATCTGCACGCGCTCGCCACCTGGTGGGACGTGTTGCGAGTCGCGAAGGAGCAAGGCTACTTCGAGTCGAAAACGCTCGATGAGGTCGAGAAATTCCTGCACGCGCCGGCCGAATGGTCGGCTGCGCACGGCGGCGCAACCGCTGCTCCGCAATAAGAATTTACATTCGCGAAGCAATAAATAGAAAAGAGCCGCTGATTCGAATCAGCGGCTCTTTTCTATTCGGCAAGCAAAAACGGCTAAAGGGAATTCGGATTGGGCAGCGACGAATCGTCGAGCGAGCCGTCACCGGAATAGGCAGAGAGATTCATTAAACCGTTGCTTTGCGCATACTGAAACAATTCGGAATCGCGCTCGATGCCGAGTTTTCGCATGGCGGTGTTCTTTTGCGTACTGATCGTCTTGATACTGCGCCGCAATTGCCCCGCGATTTCGGTGATCGTCATGCCCGAGACAAAAAGGCGCACGACCTCGAGTTCGCGCTTGGACAGGATCACGCTGCGCTGCTGCCCGTTCGAGCCGAGCCCCATGCTGTCGAGCGCGCTCTTCACGGACGGGCCCAGATACTCCTGACCGCGCATCACGTGCTGGATCGCCCAGCCAATATGGTTCATGTCGTCGGCCTTGTTGATGATCGACATCACGCCCACTTCACGCAAACGTTTGAGCAAGGCGGGATTTTCGAGCATCGTCAGCACGACGAGCTTGACCCGCGGAAACTGGCGGCCAATGTAGCCGAGCAAGGGCATGCCGTCGCCGTATGAGCCGCCGGGCATGGCGAGATCGGTGACGAGGACGTCGCAGGGTGTCTTCTGCAGCAACTGGACGAGTTCGGTCGACTGGCGCGCCTGCCCGATGACGTCCACCTCCGGAAATTTGTTGAGCGCCTGTGTCGCGCCGAACAGGATCACGGGGTGATCGTCCGCGATGATGACTTTTATTCGCTGGCTCATTTAATTCTCCTATATATCAGTCCATCAGTTGCCGCGCGAATCTGCGTCGAATTACTCATTTCTACGTTTAATAGAGTCAGAAGTCATCGCCGTCAAGGCGCTGCGCACTACGTCCAAACCGACAGGCGCACAACGCGCCATCGGTTAAGTCTCAAGGATTCAAGGCTTTTATGCTTTGTTGCAATGTTAAACTGCAAGCTGGTACGAAGCGCATCACTGAGACAAAAAACATCGTTGCAGCCAGCGAAACGCTGCTATAACGCGCGACGATACTGACAGGAGTTCAGCCCATGCGCCTCACCGGCCGACGCGTGAGTTCGGGTCGTCATGTCGCATCAATACTCTTCCTGGCCTGTGCGGTCGCCGGTTTCTCGAATTCGCGCGAGGTCGCGGCCGATCCCGCCTTCACCTTGTCGAGCACTGATCTCGCGCCGGGCAAGACCATCGGACGCGATCTGCTCTTCGATCAATCCGAGTGCAAGGGCGGCAACCGCTCGCCGCAGATTTCCTGGCGCGGCGCTCCTGCGAACACCCGCAGCTTCGCCGTGACGATCTTCGACCCGGATGCGCCCGGGCGCGGCTGGTGGCACTGGGCCGTCGCCGGGATTCCCGCCGGCACCGATCGTCTGCCGAACAACGCGAGCGCCTCGGGCGTGCTGCGCAAGATGGGCGCGATCGAGGCGCGCAACGACTGGGACACCGACGGCTACGGCGGCCCGTGCCCGCCGCCCGGCAAGCCGCATCGCTACATCGTGACCGTCTACGCGCTCGACAGCACCGACTTGCGGCTGCGCCAGGGCACGCCCGCGCTGATGTTCGAGCACGAAATCCGCACGATGACCATCGCCAGCGCGCAGTTGACCTTCACCTACGCGCGCCCGGATGCTCCCCGCTAGAAGCGTGCGCTCGCGCCGGTCCGTCAAAATTTGTCTTTGCTAGACTGGGCCGGAGAAAGCCCCAGGGACATCATGCCGAACATCATCATCGTTTATCACAGCGGCTACGGCCACACGAAGAAGGTCGCGGAAGCCGTGCTCGGCGGCGCAACCGACGCCGGCGCGAACGTCAGGCTGATCGCCGTTTCCGAACTCGACGAGACCGGCTGGGCCGATCTCGACGCCGCCGACGCCATCGTGTTCGGTGCGCCGACCTACATGGGCGGACCGTCCGCCGACTTCAAGAAATTCGCCGATGCAAGCTCGAAGCCGTGGTTCGCGCAGAAATGGAAAGACAAGATCGCGGCCGGATTCACCAATTCGGCGCATATGAACGGCGACAAATTCCTGACCATCTCCTATTTCGTCACGCTGGCGATGCAGCACGGCATGATCTGGATCGGCACGGGCATGATGCCGTCGAACACGAAGGCGGCCACCCGCAACGATCTGAACTTCGTCGGCGGCTTCACCGGCCTGCTGACGCAGTCGCCCGCCGACGCCTCGCCGGACGAAGCCCCGCCGCCCGGCGATCTCGAAACGGCGAAGGTCTTCGGCGCGCGCATCGCGGAAGTGACGGCGCGCTGGATCGGCCGCCAGGCGCGCGTCGAAAGCGACGGACATCCCCCCGCCTCGGAATCGCCTTAAAATACTGGTTTTGCGGCGAGCGCCCGCACGAACCAGCGAGATCGAGATGACCACGAAAGTATTTGTCGACGGACAGGAAGGCACCACCGGCCTGAAGATTTTCGAATATCTGTCGCAGCGCCGTGACATCGAAGTGTTGCGTATCGAGGAAGCGAAGCGCAAGGACGTCGAGGAGCGGCGCCGTCTGATCAACGCGTCGGACGTGACGTTTCTGTGCCTGCCGGATGTCGCGTCGCGCGAATCGGTGTCGCTCCTCGACGAGGGCAACACGCGCACCGTGATGATCGACGCCAGCACGGCGTTCCGCACGCAGGACGACTGGGCGTACGGGCTTCCCGAACTGTCGCGCGCGCAGCGCGAGCGTTTGCGCACGTCGAAGCGCATCGCGGTGCCGGGCTGCCACGCGTCGGCGTTCGTGCTGTCGGTGCAGCCGCTCGTCGCGGGCGGCCTCGTTCCCGCCGATTTCGACTCTCACGCGTATTCGATCACCGGCTACAGCGGCGGCGGCAAGAAAATGATCGCGGAGTACGAAGCGGGCGGCAACGACACGCTGATGAGCCCGCGCCCGTACGCGCTCGCCCTGACGCACAAGCATCTGCCGGAAATGTCGGTGCGCACGGGACTTAAGCGCGCGCCGGTCTTCACGCCGATCGTCGGCCCGTTCCTGAAAGGCCTCGCGGTCACGACCTATTTCTCGCCGGACCAACTCGCGCGCAAAGCCAAACCGCAGGACGTGCGCGACATGCTGGCGGAGTACTACAACAACGAACCGTTCGTGCGCGTGATGCCGTTCGACGCCGACAGCAACCTCGACGCCGGCTTCTTCGACGTACAGGCGTGCAACGAAACGAATCGCGTCGATATTTTCGTGTTTGGCAACGACGAGCGTTTCGTGACGATCGCGCGTCTGGACAATCTCGGCAAGGGCGCATCGGGCGCGGCGATCCAGTGCATGAACCTGGCGATCGGCGCGGACGAGGAGACGGGCCTGGCCCGCTGATTACGCTGAATCTGGAATAACGAAAGCCGATTCGCTTGACCGCGAATCGGCTTTTTCGCGTCTGGCGGTGCGGCGCAACATCGGAACGTAGGGGCGAAAAAAAGCCCGCCAATGCTGGCGGGCTGAATCCATATCAGTGGAGACATGGAGGAGACAGGAGTAAATATACCAAGAAAATTGGTGCATCGCAACATTGTCCGTCGCGGCGGGGTGACGCAGGTACACCCTTAAAATTCAGGGCTGCATCATCGAGAGGATGAAGTGGAGCTGATCGCCGGAAATCGGCTTCACGAGGTGAACGTCGAAACCGGCGTCCTGCGTCATCTCCCGATGCTGCGGCTGGCCCCAGCCCGTCAGCGCCACGAGCATCAACGCGTGGCCGTTCGGCAGCCGGCGCAAGGCGCGCGCCGCCGCGAGCCCGTCCACGAGCGGCATGCCGAGGTCGAGAATCACGACGTCCGGATCGAACTGCGCGGCGACTTCGACCGCCTGCGCGCCGTTCGCCGCCAGCGCCACTTCGTGCCCCATGCTGTTCAGCAGGTTCGCGAGGCCCGCGAGCGCATCGTCGTCGTCATCGGCTATGAGGATGCGCTTGCTCACGATGGCCTCACCGGGAACCGTATATTTCGAGTGTCAGTTTGTTCGAGCCCGCTTGCGCCGCCGTGATTTCGGTGCGCGCGCCGCGAGCGCCTAGGTAGAAATGCTGACGCGCGGGCAAGTTCTGGTCGTGCGTCGCGTCCGGCAGGCATGACGCGATGTCCGCCGCGACGCCCTGCAGCGCATCGGCGCTGGAACCGCCGTGCGGCGTCCAGGTGCATCGGTAGTTCGTCTGCGAAGCCGCGCATTTCGCGTCGTCGCCGTAGGGCCGCGCGAGCGCGCGTCCGTCGGATGCGGAAAGTGACGAGAAATTCGGCGCCGCAGCGACGATGCGTTTGAGCGCATCGCAGGGACTCGGGGTGTCGTCGGCGCGCGCGGGCGTCGTCGCCAGCACGCCGAGACAAAGCGGTAGGAGCGCGGCCAGAGCGGCGCGTCGGCCAGTCGGATGCATGAGGCGCCTCCTTTTCAGCTTTTTTTCTGGTTTTGCTGCGAACCGGGACAAGCGCTACGAGCGCGACTATGCACCCGCCGGTCGCGCCTGTATGTTCGAAAGCGAATGAAGCACCGCGAACGTACGCAAGTTATGCGCCCGTTCATGCAGACGTTTAGGCCTTCAGTGGCGCACGAGCGCCATCATCGCGCCGAAGCCGACGAACACGCCGCCCGTCAGCCGGTTGAACGCCTGCGCGACGTTCGCACTTTTCAGCCTGTCGCCGATGCGCGCGCCCAGGCCCGCGTACACCGCGTACCAGCTCACTTCGATCACGGCAAACGTCGATACGAGCACCGCGAACTGCGGCAACACCGGCCTGCTTGCGTCGATGAACTGCGGCAGCAGCGCCGCCGCGAAGAGGATAGCCTTCGGATTGCTGCTCGCCACCAGAAAGCCGTTGCGAAAAAGCGTGAAGCGTCGGGGCGCATGGGCGGCGCCGCTGTCATCGCGGACCTCGACCGCACTCGCCTTCGCGCGCCAGCTCTTGACGCCGAGCCAGACGAGATAGGCCGCGCCGAGCAGACGCAGCGTGTCGAACAGGCGCGGCCACGCTTCGAGAAACACGCCCAATCCCGCCGCCGATACCGACAGCATGAGGACGAGCGCCGTAAGACAGCCGGCCATGGTGGCCGTCGACTGTTTGAGGCCGTGACGCGCGCCGTGCGTCATCACGAGCAGCATGTTAGGACCGGGAATCGCGGAAACGACGAAAACAGTGGCGACGAACAGCCACCAGAGATGCAGGCTCATTGCGGCGTGGCGAGAAGGAAGCGGGACTCGCATTATGCAGTCTGCCCGCGTCGATTCGGGCGAAACGCCGCCTTCGCCACACCGCGTGAATGGAATCAGCGCCCAGCGCGCCGCGCCGCCACCTGACCCAGCACGGCGAAGTCCTTTTCGCCGTCGCCGTGAGCGAGCGCATCGACGAGGTTGTCGCGCACGACGCTCGCGAGCGGCAGCGGCACGTTCACGGCATCGCCCGCGGCAATCGCGAGGCGCACGTCCTTCAGACCGAGACGCGCCTTGAAGAGCGCGGGCTCGTAGCGGCGCTCCGCGATCATCTTGCCGTAGCCCTGATACACCGGTCCCGGAAAGAGCGAATTCGTGATGACGTCGAGCAGGGTCTGCGCCTCGATGCCGTGGCCGCTCACGAGCGCCGCCGCTTCGCCGAAACTTTCGATCGCCGATGCCAGCATGAAATTCGCCGCGAGCTTGAGCACGTTCGCGTGCTGCGGCTCGCTGCCGACGCGCCAGGTTTTCTGGCCGAGCGCGTCGAGCACCGGCTGCACGCGGTCGATCGCGCCGCTCGCGCCCGCCGCCAGGATGTTGAGCTTGCCCGCCGCGGCGACGTCCGGCCGCCCGAGCACCGGCGCGGCGACATACGCGACGCCGTGCTGCGCGTGCAACTCGGCCAGTTCGATGGCGAGCGCCGCCGAAATCGTCGCCATATTGACGTGCACGAGGCCCTTCGGCGCGTGCTTGAGCAAACCGCCGTCGACCAGCACCGAGCGCAGCGCGTGGTCGTCGGCGAGCATGGAGAATGCGGCGTCGCCGGCGAAGGCCTGCTCGGGCGTATCGACCACCGACGCGCCCTGGTCCGCGAGCGCGCGCGTCTTGTCGCGCGAGCGGTTCCAGACGCGCACCGTGTGCCCCGCTTTCAGCGCGTTGCTCGCCATCGCGCCGCCCATTTCCCCCAGTCCGATGAATCCGATATCCATGCTCATACTCCTTTGCCTTGTCCGCTTGCCGCGCCGCGATGGCCGCGCGACCCGAGCGCCAGTAAAGCACATCGATGCGAAGCGCGCAGCAGCGCCCAATGCGATACTCGCTGCATGGTCAAGGCGCGCTTTCACTTCCACCGCGAACTGAACGACTTCCTCGCTCGATCCCTGCGCGGGCACACGTTCGCGTGCGCGTGCGCGAAATCTTCGTCGACCAAGCACATGATCGAGGCGCTCGGCGTGCCGCATACCGAGGTCGAACTCATCGTGCGCAACGGCATGCCGACCGGCTTCGACACGCTGATCGAGGCGGACGACCTCATCGAGGTCTATCCCGCGCGCCACGTGCCGGAAGGCAAAACCAGCGGCGCGCTGCTGCTGCGCCCGCCGCTCGACCCCGCCGGTCTGCGCTTCATCGCCGATGCGCATCTCGGCGGTCTCGCGCAGCTATTGCGGCTCGCGGGCTTCGACACCCGCTACGACAACAACTTCCCCGACGACGAAATCGAGCAGCTTGCACACGACGAAGCGCGCATCGTGCTGACGCGCGATCGCGAGTTGCTCAAGCGCCGCACCGTGCTGCACGGCGGCTACGTGCGCACGCTGCAGCCCGACGACCAGTTCCGCGAGGTCTCGGAGCGCTTCGATCTGGCGCCGCATGTCCGGGCGTTCCGGCTCTGCCTGATGTGCAACGCGCCATTGCGTCCGGCCGGTCCCGGCGATATCGACGGCCGCGTGCCCGAAGGCGTGCGCGAGCGGCACGCGCGTTTCGTCACCTGCGACGTGTGTCATCGCGTGTTCTGGGAAGGCTCGCACTGGCGGCGCATGCGCGCGCGCATCGACGCGCTCGCGGAAGCCGGCCGCTAAGGCGTTCGTCGCGTTCCGTACAATACGGCCCCTGACATCGAAAATTGCCCTGGAGCATCGCGTGAACAAATTTCAACTGGAACAGACCAAGGCCTTCAAACTGGCCAATGACCTGAAGCAAGGCGGCCGCGCACGCGCGGGCGGCGCGGACGCGCAAAAGACGGATCGCCGCGAGCAGCGCAAGCTCGATCAGGCGAAGGGTCTCGTGCCGTTCGCCTGCAAGCTCGATGAAAAGTTGGTGACGCAACTGAAGGAACGCGCCGAGGGGCACGAAGGCGGCATGACTGAGGTGCTCGCAGAGTTGCTGGTGAAGGCGGGTCTCGAGCGGTAAGTTCTGCGCGTCCGTCCGGGGCGTTAGTGGTCGCCGTAGTGGCCGCGGCAGCGAACAATAAAAAGGTCCGCGTCCGATACCTCGTAGACGAATCGATTCTTCTCGTCGATCCGACGCGACCACATCTTCCTGCCTTTCAGCGGCTCCGGCTTTCCCGTTCCGGCGAACGGATTTCGGCAGCACTCGTTGATGAGACGAGTCAACCGTTCGAAGACCTTCGAATCCGATCCGCGCCAGAAGTGGTATTCGTCCCAACTGAGATGCGAGAACAGCAGCCCACGCGCCATCATCCGGCCTGCTTGGTTCGCTTGGCGAAGTAGCCACCGAAGACATCGAGAAACGAAAATCTCGGCGACTTGATTCTGAAGGGAGCAGCGGCCGGTGAAAACTCCAAGCGCTCGACGAGATCTTCCGGCGAAAGCAGCTTGTCTTCCGTGTATCCGCGCGACCTGAACCACGCGACCGATTCTTCGAGCTTCCGCTCGTCCAGCTCGCGTTCGACTTCTTCCAGATGCGCCGCCATCCGCGCCAGCGTTTCGTTGGACATCACGACGAGATCCTCCGAATCGAGCAGCGGCATCTCCCCCCACTCGCCCAACCGCTCGGCCTCCCGCGCTTCGTCGTAATCACGCTCGATTAATTCAACCATCCTAACCATTTCCCACCCTCGCTCACACACAACGATGGGCACATTATCACGGACGGCGCGGCCGTCGCACCACCTGTCCGAATGGTTTAGGAAGAATCGCCTTCACACGCTCCCTTCCTTTTCGATCACCAGAATGCGCGCCTCGCCCACCGGTTCGGCGAAATGCTCGTCGCCCGCTTGCGCATGGAAGATATCGCCGGCACGCAGCGTCAGCGTGCGCTCGCCTTCGGCACCGCGCACGTGCATCCGCACTTCGCCCTGCATCACGGCGAACACTTCTTCGCCGTCGTTCACATGCCACTTGTAGGGCGTGTCCGTCCAGTGCAACCGGCACGACGTGCCGTTCATCACGCAGATATCGAGCGCGCCCCATGCGCGCTCCGCCGTGAACTTGCTGCTTTCGATCACTTTCATTTGAAGGCCTGCTAACGGATGAAATCGCGTGCTTCGTCGACGTCTGCGTGGCGTGTCGCCGGAATGCACGCCACCGCGATCAGCGAGAGCACGAGCCCACCCATCACATAGAAGGTCGGCGCGAGTTGCGATTCCGTGACGCGGATGAGCCACGTGACGATGAACTGTCCGAAGCCGCCGAAAATCATCACCGCGATGTTGTACGCGAGAGACAGCCCCGTCGAGCGCACGTGAGCCGGAAAAAGCTCGGCGATGAGCGCGCCGAACGGCCCATAGTAGCCCGAGAGCGCGATCGACAGCAGCGCCTGCACGATCACGAGCCGCATCACGCTCGGCTCGGCCGCGAGCCACGCGAAGAGTGGATAGATGATGACGAGCGTGATCGCCAGCGACCACAGCGACAACCCTTTGCGTCCGATGCGATCCGACCACGCGCCCGCGACCGGCGAAAGCACCGTCAACAGCAGATTGCCGACGATCAGCGCCGTGAACGACTGCCCGAACGGCAGCTTCAGTTGCTTGACGGCAAACGTCGGCAGATAGGCGATCAGCACGTACACGCTCACCGTCAGCGCGATCACCGCACCGAGCCCGCACAGCACTTCGCGGCTATGCGTGCGGAACACTTCGCCGAGCGTCGCGCGGCGCGCGGTTTTCTTCGCATGCAGGAACGCTTCGGTATCGGCCATGTTGCGGCGAATGTACAGACCGACCGGCCCGATCACGAGCCCGATGATGAACGGCACGCGCCAGCCCCAGGAATCGAGCGCTTCGGGCGAAAGGCCACGCGAGATCGCCGCGCCGACGATCGCGCCGAGCAACAGCGACGCCGCCTGGCTCGCCATCTGAAAACTGCCGTAGAAGCCGCGCTTGGAGAACGGCGCCGCTTCGATCAGTAGCGCGGTCGAACTGCCGAACTCGCCGCCCGCGGAGAAGCCCTGCAACAGCCGCGCGAACACGATGACGAGCGGCGCGCCGATGCCGATCGCCGAGTACGGCGGGGCGATCGCCAGCAGAAAGATGCCGAGCGTCATCAGGCCGATGACGAGTGTCAGCGCCGCCTTGCGCCCCGCGCGATCCGCATAAAGCCCGAGCACGATGCCGCCGACCGGCCGCATCACGAACGCGACGCCGAAGGTCGCGGTGGTCAGAAGAATCGACGAATAGTCGTTGTCGGTCGGGAAGAACAGGCGCGCGATGACGACTGTCATGAAGCCGAACACGGTGAAGTCGTACCACTCCAGCGCGTTGCCGATGACCGCCGCTGTCACGGCGCGCGCGTTCAGTCGTCTTCCTGGCATGCGATCCCCTGTGTGTGCATCGATCGGCGTGGGCAGGTCCGCGTTTCGTTCGCATCATTCCAAAAGATGCGCACGCGCGGCTCTTTTTGCCTTGGCGAGTGTAAAGACGGTTTTTCTCCCGATCAAGCTAAATGCGAACAAACAAAAGCGCGCCGGGCCTTTCGGCCGGGCGCGCCTGCGCGATGATGCTGCTCGGACTGCTTATGCCTTCTTCACATACGCGCTGCACCAACCCTTCGATGCGACCTGCTTGCCGGGGAACATCGGACACGCCGCGTAGGCGTCGGTCGGCTTGCCCTGATAGAACTGACAGTTGCCGCAATCCTGACCAGCGGCGTATTTCGCGAACTTGGCCTTGTCGACCTTGCTCGCGTCTTCCTTGTAGCCGAGCGCCTGCGCGGTGGGATCGCTTTCGGGGACTTTCGGCGCATCGGCGAATGCGGCTTTCGAGCCGAGCGCGAACGTCGAGGCGACGCCCACGCTGGTAATCAGAAACGTGCGACGTGATGTCTTCATGGTGACTCACTCCATGTTGTATTGGGGGATAAGCGCCGTTCTTGGCGACGGCGATTCCCGAGCATAACAACCTGGAAGCGAGTCGACGACGTCAAATCTCAGAGATAAGAAAACGTCGCGCGTCAGTCAGCGCGCCATGTCGGCGACGCGCTCAGCGATCGCAAGCGACGCCGTCAGTCCCGGCGACTCGATGCCGTACAGATTCACGAGCCCCGGCACGCCGTGCGCCGACTTGCCCTGAATCATGAAGTCCGCCGCCGCCTGACCCGGCCCGGACAGTTTCGGCCGGATGCCCGCATAGGCGGGCTGCAACGCGTCATCGGGGAGGCCGGGCCAGTACGCGCGGATCGCGGCGTAGAAAGAATCGGCGCGGCGCGGATCGACGTCGTAATTGAGCGCCTGCACCCATTCGACGTCCGGCCCGAACTTCGCCTGGCCGCCGAGATCGATCGTCAGATGCACGCCGAGGCCCGCCTCGTTGGGCATCGGATAGATGAGCCGTTCGAACGGCGCGCGTCCGCTCACGCTGAAGTAATTGCCCTTCGCGAAGTAGAGCGGCGGCACATGGCGATCGTCGAGGCCGCGAATGTTGCGCGCGATCGCGTTCGCCCACAGTCCCGCGCTGTTGATCAGATACGACGCCCGGAAGCGCGCGGGCGACTCGCCGCCCGTTTCGACGATGAAGCAGCCCTCGCGCGCATCGATGGACTCGACAGGCGTATGGAACACGATGTTCGCGCCGCGGCTCTCGGCTTCGCCCTGTAGTGCGAGCATGAACTGATGACTGTCGACGATGCCCGTCAGCGGCGACCACACCGCCTCGACGCATTGCAGTTGCGGCTCCATCTCCGCCGCCTGCGCGCCGCTGATGCGCGTGAGCCCCTTGACGCGATTCTCGATGCCCTTCTGCTCCAGCGCCGCCAGTTGCGGCACCTGATTGCGCGCCGTGGCGACGAGCAGCTTGCCGCATTGCCGGTGCGGCACGCCGTGCGCCTGACAGAACTCGTAGAGCATGTCGCGCCCGCGCACGCACAGTTCGGCCTTCAGCGATCCGCGCGGATAGTAGATGCCCGCGTGAATCACCTCGCTGTTGCGCGAGCTCGTGCCGATGCCGATGCCCTCGCCCGATTCCAGCACGATGACTTCGCGCCCGCGCATCGCCAGCGCCCGGGCAATCGCCAGCCCGACCGCGCCTGCTCCGATTACCACGCACTCGATCCGATCCATATTTCCTTCCGCCGCAGATTTGTCCCAACTATTTTACGTTCGGGACTATTGCGCGATACACAACAAACGCACATGGATTGCATCGTTTTCCGGTGCAATTCGGAAAAAGGCAAGAATCTGGCCGCCAGATGTCAAAAATGACAGGTTTTGGCGGCCTTTTTCGCAAATTCGCAAATAACCCCTTTTCAGAACCCGATGGCTTTCCTGCGCGAATTCCGGTCGAGCTGGATATCGCGTGCCTCGATGTGGTGCCGGTTGTCGATGCGAGCGTTGCCGAACGCATTGAGCATCGCACGCCGCATGCCGCGCGGCGACGCCTGCACGAGCGCGTCGAGCGGCGCGTCGCCGAGCGTTTCCGGGAAACGCGCGCCCCACGTGTGGGCATCGCGGATTTCGGCGTAAATCGACTGCGCGATGCGCCGCGCGCCGTCGCGATCGGGCGCCGGAATCTCGTAGACGTTCATGCGGTTCAAAAGCGGCTCGGGAATCGCGCGCGCGTCGTTGGCCGTGGCGATCCACACTACGTTGCCCGCGTTGATCGGCACCTCGGCGAATTCGTCGATGAAAGTCTGCGCCGTGTCGTGTTCCAGCAGCGCATAGAGCGCGCCGAGCGGATCGTATTGCGCGTCGCCGGTGGCCTTGTCGATTTCATCGACGGTGATGACGGGGTTCGCGTAGCTGCCGTTCACGAGCGCGTCGAAGACCTTGCCGGGCTTCGCGTTGCGCCATTGCGACGACGCCCCCGACAGAATCCAGCCCGCGGTGAGCGAGCTCATCGCGACGTAATGGCAGGACGTGCCGAGCAGTCGCGCGAGCTGTTTCGCGAAGTGCGTCTTGCCGATGCCCGGCTCGCCGAGCAGCAACATGGGCATGAGTTCGAGGCGGTCGTCGGTTTCGAGGCACAGCGCAATCTGCTTGCGGATATCGGCGAGCGGCTCTTCGAAGTTCGGCAGATCGGCGGCGAGATCGTCGATCGACGGCATGCGGTTGGGCTTCACGCAAAAGCGCAGATTGCCCACCTTGAGCATCTTTTCGTAGGTGGCGCGCAAGGCGTCGCTTGCGCCTTCGGAGAGGTCGTTGAGCGCGGTTTCCACGTCGTCGAGACTGTAGACCTTGCTGAACGATGCCACCGCCAGTTCCTGTTTGACCACGGCTGTCGTCATGTCACACCCCGTCATTTTTTATGGTCGACGAGTCCAGTGTATCGACGCCAAAACCCCATGCAAGCGAGCAGTCGCACGCGTGTGCTGCTAAACACAATGCCCGTTTCCGCCGATAAAGCCGCGATCGGCGCGGCCTAGTATGATCGTCGGGATCGAAGCGGCGAGCGGGTTCGATATCTGCTTCGCACGCAATCATATATTTCGGCTGGCGCGCTGAACCGGCTTCGCGTCGCCGTGTCACACCGAAGTCGCCGAGGAACGCCGATCCCGTGGCCGCTGCCGGGCGTGCCGCCATCCGAATAGTTCGCGCGCAGGAGTTGCTTTCAATGCGAAAAACGATACCCACGGTCTTTCTGAATTTCGCGCTCATGACAGGCGCCTGTCTCACCGCGTTCGCCGCGCACGCGCAAACCACGCCGGCGCAGCCGGTGAACTGGGAATTGCAGGTTGTGCGCGACGGGCAACAGATCGATTCATTCTCCGGCACCACCAACGTCGGACAGGCGCGCACGGACACGCATCACAACAAGGTGCAGAATCGCGTCGGCTGCGCGGATCAACCCGCGGGCGAGATCGATCTGCAACGCACCGTCACCATCTCGCCGACCCACGCGAGCGCCGACGACATCACGATCGCCATCGACGCGCAGGAAACCTTGCAGGACGACAGCACGCGCGTGTCGCCGTCCGGCTGCAAGTTGCCGCCGGTGCCGCGCCAGGTGAGCGGGTCGCATCCGGGGCTCGTCGTCAAGCCCGGCGAATGGGCGCAATGGCAGATCATCGACAGCAATCCGTCGCTCGCCTATCGGGTGCGCGCGAGCCTGGGCGCATCGACGGCGGCGCAATGACAACCGCGGTGACATAGACTCAAAAAGCCGCCGCTCAAGACAAAGAACGCATGCGAAACCCAGAACATCTTCCGCCAGGCCCATCCGCTCACACGGCCACACCGGATTTCACGGCGGTCAGCTGGAACCTGCACAAGGGTCGCTCGCCGCTCGGCTTGCGCGCCTGGACCGCGATGCAGCGGTGGGTTCAGACCACCAACGCGGACGTCTATTTCCTTCAGGAAGCGATGGCGCGGCGCATGCCGCAGCCCGTGCTCGCCAGCGGCTTCGGCAAGCCGCTCAACGCGCCGCTCGATGATGTCTGGCATTGCCAGGCCACCGAGATCGCCACCGCGCTCGAATTGCAGATCGCACTCGGGCCGAACGTGTTCAAGCCCTCGTGGCGGCACGGCAACGCGATTCTCTCGCCGCATCCGCTCGATCTCTCCGGGCGCTGGGACATCTCGGCGCATCGGTTCGAAAAACGCGGTTTGCTGGTCGCGCGCGCCACCTTCGCCGGTCAGTCGGTCACGCTGCTGTGCGCGCATCTCGCGCTGACGCGTCAGGCGCGTCTGCGTCAGATGAACTGGATCGCGCACTGGATCGCGAAGGAAGCGCCCGAGGGCCCGCTCGTGCTGGCGGGCGACTTCAACGACTGGCGCAACGATTCCGTGCCCCTGTTCGCCGAACTCGGCATGAACGAAGTCGCGACCATGTTGGGCGCATCGGGCCGCACGTTTCCGGCGTTCTCGCCCGCGCTCGCGCTCGACAAGATGTTCGTGCGCGGCCTGAAACCGGTCGAATGGCTCGTGCCGACACAGGACACCGCGTGGCTGTCCGATCACCTTCCGTACGTGGCGCGGCTGCGCGTGGAGTGACGCAGCGCTTACCCCGCGAGCAGCGCTTCCAGATTGGCGACGTCGACGGGTTTGGTCAGATGATGATCGAAGCCCGCATCGAGCGCGCTGCGGCGATCGGCGTCGCTGCCCCAGCCGGTCAGCGCGAGCAGCAGCGCGTGCTGCGTGGCATCGCGCTTTCTCATTTCGCGCGCCACATCGAAGCCGCTCATGCCCGGCAAGCCGATATCGAGCACGACCACATCGGGTTTGAAATCATCGATCGATGCGAGCGCGCGCGGCCCGTCGTGTTCTGTGCGCACGACGTGACCGAGCGCTTCGAGCAGCATCGACAGGGCAAGCGCCGCATCGGCGCTGTCGTCGACGAGCAGAATGCGGCGGCCTTGCGCCGCGCCGCCGCTTGCTTCGGCGGTAGTGTTCATGCGAGTCCCCGTACATCGTCGCCACGCGGCGACTTTTTTGAGATGGTGCGGGGAATGTAGCACAGCGGGTCTGCGCTTCAGGAGATGAGGCCGCAAGCACGGCACGCGGCGGCTCTGCTATCGTGAATGCTTCATTTGCCGCGCCGTTCCCGCATCGCCGCCATGTTCGATCTATTCGACGACATCCCCAAACCCGACATCGTCTGGCATCCGGACTGGATCGATGCCGACGAAGCCTCCGACCTGATGGGCGCGCTCATCGCCGAAGTCGGCTGGCAGCAGGACACGATGACGACGCCCGGCGGCCGCGTGCCGCTGCCGCGCCTGACGGCGTGGCAAGGCGAACCGGACGCGGTCTATGTGTATTCGGGCATCCGCAACGTGCCGCAGCCGTGGACGCCCGCCGTCGCGCAACTGCGCGAGCGCGCCGAAGCCGCCTGCGGCGCGCGCTTCAACAGCGTGCTGCTGAACCGCTATCGCAGCGGCCTCGACAGCATGGGCTGGCACGCCGACAAGGAACGCGAGCTCGGCCCGGAACCGGTGATCGCATCGGTGAGTCTCGGCGCGACGCGCACCTTCGAGTTCCGCCACGCGCGCACACACGCCACGCACACGCTCGCGCTGACGCACGGCAGCCTGCTCGTGATGCGCGGGCGCACGCAGCTCGAATGGGTGCATCGCGTGCCGAAGGAGCCGGGCGCGCGCGGCGAGCGCATCAATCTCACGTTCCGCAGTGTCGATGCGTCGAAGCGCGTGAACAGGCGCGCTTAAGGCCGCTTTGCGACGAAATCGATTTCCACGAGCGCATCGCGCGCGAGTCCCGTCACGCCGATGCACGTGCGCGCCGGCAGCGGCTTCGGCAGAAAATAAGCGCGATACACCGCGTTCATCGCGTCGTAATCGCGCTTGAATTCGGTAAGGAAGATGCGCACGCTGACCACGTTGTCGAGCGTGAGGCCGACGCCGTTCAGCACGAGTATCAGGTTGTCCATCACACGCCGGGTCTGCGCCGCGACGCCTTCGGGCAGCGGCGCGTTGTCGTCGTCGGGAGCGGTCGGCATCTGGCCGGTCAGGAACACCCAGCCGTCGGCCTCGGCCGCGTGCGAGAACGGTCCGACGGGCGTCGGCGCGGCATCGACCATCGTGAATTTGGGCAGTTGGCTCACTTCGTCTCCTTTTTATGTGCGTGCTTGTGCGTGTCAGGATCGCAGAGATCGGAACGTTAGCGCGCCAAAATTGCGCGCGTGCTGGCGCCCCGTGCGAAGATGATGCGGCTTACGGTTACCTTCTCACGCGCGATGCTTCCTTACCCTCTTCTCGCCGACGCCGTTCTGCGCATGCTGACAGCGATCCTGATCGGCTGCATCATCGGCATCGATCGCGATCTGCATGGCAAGCCGACCGGCATGAAGACGCTCGGACTCGTGTCGCTCGGCGCGTGCATCGCGACGATGTGTGCGCAAGGCTTCTCGATGACGCTCTCCGCTAACGCCGACGTCTCCCGCGCGGTGCAGGGCATCGTGACGGGCGTCGGCTTTCTCGGCGCGGGCGTGATCCTGCAGAATCCGCGTGAAAACCGCGTGCGCGGACTCACTACGGCGGCGTCGATCTGGGTGACGGCGGCGGTCGGTATCGTTTGTGGACTGGGCGTGTGGAGCGTCGCGTTCATCGCGATGCTTCTGATGATCGCGCTCATGGTCATCGGGCGCGTGGTCGAGAAGCGTTTGCTGCGGCGCTGGATGAACAAGCCGGAAGACGAGCGCCAGAAGTACGGCGACATCGAAGAGGCTTAGGCGAGTTCTTCCACGCCAGGCGCCATCACACGATTCCGCCCCGCGACCTTCGCTGCATAGAGCAGGCCATCGGCACGCGCCATCAGCGAGGCGAGCGTCTCGCGCCCGTCCCACATCGCAATGCCCGCGCTGAAGGTGTAATTCAGCACGCCGCCGGGCACGGCGCACGGCGTCGCTTCGACGGTCCTGCGCAGACGTTCGACGAGCGCGGTGACATCCTCGCTGCGATCGGCCGAGCAGAACAGACAGAACTCCTCGCCGCCGATGCGCCCGAATGCGTCGTCATCGCGGATGCGCGTCCGCACGATGGCCGCGAAGTGGCGCAGCACGTCGTCGCCCGCCGCGTGACCGTAGCGGTCGTTCACGCTCTTGAAATGATCGACGTCTACCACCGCGACATATTCGCGCCGGGCGGTACTTCCAGCGCGCGCGAGCCGTTCCGCCGCCCCCGCCAGAAACGCCTTTCGCGACAATGCGCCGGTCAGATCGTCGAAGCGCGCGAGCCGTTCGAGCCGCTGCGCCAGGCGGTCGTGCGCCATCATCACGAGCCCGATGCACAGCGACGGCAGCACGAGAATGCCGAGCGCGAGAAACGTGATCTGCATCGGCCCGGGTTGCAGCAGTGCCGCCTGCGCGGGCGGCTGCACGGCGTAGATCGCGCCGCGGATCGTATGGCCGAGCGCGCCGAGCGCCGCCGCGCCGGCGACGAACAGATAGTTGTAGCGCGGCCGCTCCTTCGGACGCCCGAGCAGCACGCGGCCCGCAATCGCGAAATCGCAGGCGGCGTGAAACGCCGACACGATCACCACGCGCGCGTGCATATCGGGCACGACGTAGGTGAAGTACACGATGCCCGCCATCACGCCGAGCCACATGATCCAGCCCGCCCAGCGTTGCGCGGGTCGCAGATGCACATCGAAGAATTCGTTGCAGCCTTCGTAGATCAGCAGAACGGTCGCGGCCAGCAGTTGATTCGCGACCACGACGCCGAGCCACGCGGGCGCCACGTTCTGCATGGCGAACAGCACGAGCGACACGATGGCCAGCACGTTCGCCCAGAGCCAGCGCGGCACGCCGTCGATCTCGTGCGAGAGCAGCGAGATCAGCACCAGTATCGAGAGAATGCTCGATAGCGCGGTGACGACGAGAATGCTGACGGGACTGAACATCGCTGAAAGTGGGGTGGAATTCGCTCGCACCGGGGAGATCGCAGCGCGTCGCCAACGTGTTTACGGCACGAACGGCCGCACCCTGAACGGCGCCATATGCGGCACGCGGTCGCACGACAACAAACAGAAACAGAAACGCGGCGCGGCCTCCCGGCCCGCCGCGTTCGATGAAGCAATGCGCAGTCCAGACGAAACCGCGCATCGTCGTTCAGACCTTACCATTCGTGCCGGTCGCGCCAGCGTTCCTCGCGGCGCATCTCGTGATGCCAGCGACGCTCGCGCCATTCGTGACGCCGCCATTCGCGCTCGCGCCAGCGGTCGCGGTGATAGCCGTAGCCATCGCGGTCGCCGTAACCGTAATAGCCGACCGGCACTGCAGGCTGCGCATACACCGGCACACCGACGCCCACCGCTACATCGACATGCGCATTCGCCGACGCCGACATGGCGAGCGCTACGATCCCTGCCAGCCCGACAGCCATTCCAAGCAGTTTCTTTTTCATGTTGCTTTCTCCCTGCACCGAGTGCCTTGTGAGTCAGGTGCAGTCTAAAAAGCGATGCCGGATACAGGTGCAACGGCTCTGCCAGAAAGGTAACGTCAGGTAACGGTCAGATAGCTTGCAGTTTCGCTCAGCGCACGCGCTTGCCGGTTTCGTCGATGATGACTTCGCCGTCTTCCTTCACGAACGGCCCTTTCTGCGCCTCGGGCAGCAGATCGAGCACGAGTTCCGACGGGCGGCAAAGACGCGCGCCCTTGGGCGTATCGACGAACGGACGGTTGATCAGGATCGGATGCGCGAGCATCGCGTCGATGAGTTGTTCATCGCTGAGGCCCGGATCGCCGAGGCCGAGTTCGGCGTACGGCGTGCCCTTTTCGCGCAATGCATCGCGCACGGACAGACCCGCCCGCGCGATCAGCGCGACGAGCGTCTCGCGGCTCGGCGGATGCGTGAGATATTCGATCACGTTCGGTTCAATGCCCGCGTTGCGGATCAGTGCGAGCGTGTTGCGCGAGGTTCCGCACTTCGGATTGTGGTAGATGGTGACGGTCATGGTCGCGTTGTCCCTGCTATCGAAAGTTGGCGAGATGGCACGCCTCGCATTCTAAAACCGATGCAGCGATGACGCGACCGACAGCCACGCGCCACGCGCACGACCGTATGCGGGACGTGCGTTCAATTGTCCTGTTCATTCGAGCATCCGCGGCCTATAAAGAAGGTGCAGTGCGGCATGCGTCTTCTGCGGACCCGCGGGTCCCATTCGCCGGAAAGCGCACCGGCGCTCCGTCTGCATCGCAACGGCGAGATGCCGTGCAAAACGCATACGAACAAGTTCGGCATACCGGCGGCGGAACACGCATACCACGCCGGCAACCGGCACCGATGTTCCGTCCTCGCGGCGCGCCACGCATGGCACATGCGAGACACGTGGCACGTTCCGTGCGGATCAACGATCCGATTCAGCGAACAGCGTTACGCGGACACACGCGAGCGCGCCTTCCGATCAAGGAGTCGACATGAAATCACGTATCGCCATGGTGGCGCTCGCCGCCTCGTTATTCGCCGCTGCGGGCCTTGCCTCGGCCCAGCAGACCTACTATCGAACCGCGCAGGTGCCCGGACAGGCCACCGCCGATACCTGGACCGACCCGAGCGCGCCGCAGCAAAGCGCCATGCAGGCCCAGCCGGGCGACATGTCCGATACGTCATACGGCGGTGCGCCCATGACGCGCGGCGCAGCCGGCACGACGATGGGCATGGACACCGCGGCGTCGAAGCCCTGCACGCGCGGGCCGCAGTGCAACATCTTCTTCGGCAACTGAGCGGTCTGCACGGTTTGCGCAACTTCGCTAGCATGAGTGCATGAGACGGCGCGTCCGTTCCAGACGAACGGACGCGCCATTTCCTTTTTAATGGGACCGCGATCATGCGCCGTGACGAATTTCTCGCGCTGCTTTCCAGCGAACGTTTTAACGAAGTCGTCACCGTCACGCGCGAGCCGAACGGTTCGCTCGACGTCCACTCGCATCCGTTCGAAGCCAAGGCGCTGATTCTCGAAGGCGATGTCACGATACGCATCGGCGCTCACGCGCGGACGTATCACGCGGGCGAGGTCTTCCATCTTGCGACGAATATCGGGCACTCGGAGCGGTACGGGACCGAGGGCGTGAGTTATGTCGTAGGCCGCAAGTAGCGATGGCCGCCTCTAAACGCAAGGCCGCGCGAATCCGCGTCGGCATCGGCGGATGGACGTTCGAGCCGTGGCGCGGCACGTTCTATCCCGAAGACCTCGTGCAAAAGCGTGAACTCGAATACGCGAGCCGCGCGCTCACCAGCATCGAAGTGAACGGGACGTTCTACGGCGCGCAGAAGCCCGCTACCTTCATCAAGTGGCGCGACGAGACGCCGGACGATTTCGTGTTCTCGCTCAAGGCGCCGCGCTACGCGACGAATCGCCGTGTGCTCGCCGAAGCGGGCGATACGATCGAGCGTTTTTTCGGCAGCGGCGTGCTCGAACTCGGCGACAAGCTCGGTCCGATCAACTGGCAATTCGCGGCGACCAAGAAGTTCGACGCCGAGGATTTCGAACGCTTCCTGGAACTGCTGCCCGCGAAAATCGACGGACGCGCGATCCGTCACGCGGTCGAAGTCCGGCACGAGAGTTTCTGCGATCCGGCGTTCATCGCGCTCGCGCGGAAGTATCGCGTCGCGGTGGTGATCGCGGGAGATTCGAAGTATCCGCAGATCGCGGATGTGACCGCGCCTTTCGTCTACGCGCGCATCATGGGCACGACCGAAAAGCAGGCGAAGGGTTATGCGAAAGCGGCGCTCGACCAATGGACCGGACGCGCGACAACATGGGCCGCGGGCGGCTCGCCGGCCGACTTGCAGACCTTCGGCAAGCCGGCCCCGAAAGCCGCATCGCGCGATGTGTTTCTCTACGTCATCAGCGGCTTCAAGGAGCGCAATCCGGCTGCGGCGATCGCGCTCATCGAACGATTGAAGGACTAGACGCGCATCGGCCTCAACGCACGAGGCAAGGCTTCTTGTTGTCGAACTTCCAGTTCGGAATCAGATATTGCATCGCGACGCCGTCATCGCGCGCGCCGAGGCC
>NZ_FCOE02000065.1 GCF_001544915.2 Caballeronia pedi
GTAGACGCTCCTCCACCTCGATCACCGCCTGCTGGGCATTGCGGCCCGCACGATAAGCGTACGGCTCCGGTGGAAGGCGTCCTCACTACGTATTGCGTCTGTCTTGAAGTGAGGCCCCTTCCCTCCACCGGCATTACCCGGCTTCACCGGTACTACGGGCCTCTCCGTCATCCCAAGGCGCCCGGCCTGTCCCTCGCGGGCGTCCGGTTGGTCATCCCTGACCACGCCGAGGGACTTCCCGTGTTGCGTACGCTTTCCTTGTGTACATGCTGTCGCCACTACCCCGGCGCAGCGACTGGGCGTCCAGCCTGCTCATCCAACGAGTCGTATCAGCCTTCCCCGATAGGGTTGGGTCGGCCCGCGCATCGACCTTTTCGAGGTTTGCTCGGCGTTCACTCGCGTTACGGCCTGCACACTCGCGCTGTCACCTATTCGTGACACGCATTACCAGAGGCTTCAGCCACTTCGTTACCTCAATGACTGCTCCGGTTGCTTCCGGCTGGAGCGGTTGCCGGGCGGGGCTTGCACCCGCTGAAAACGCCGCCTTTTCACGGCGCACACCCGAAGCGGTCCTCTATCTTTCCCCACACCGGACATTCGTGGGTTGCATTGAAGGTTCGAATGGATGACATGTGTCTCAACTGCCAGGCACTCGACGCAAACTGCCTTCTTCGTGATGCAAACCTGCGTGGCAGTCCTTCGGGACCTGCCTCCCGAGGGTTATACGCGTTAGCCTTTTCCCGACGTGGCCGGCGAGCGACGTCCGGATTACTCAAATCATCCGGCATCCACCACGATGCACGTTTTGTCCGGGTGAACGTCGTCTCTGTCCGTTGAGTGCGACGCGGCTCAGGCTCTAAATTGGCCGCATTAAATCCACCGGGCGCTTGCGAGAAACAAGGTTACCTCGCGCGCCGCCCCGTCCGAGCAAACCGCCAGCGCAGCGGAATGGTCGGGCGGCTCTAGAGGAGACACCGCCATGGCCCATCAGATAACGTTCCGTTTTGAGGACGGAGTGACCCGCTTCATCGAGTGCAAGGAGGGCGAGCGCGTCACCGATGCGGCCATTCGCGCCAAGATCAATATTCCATTCGACTGCCGTGATGGTGTGTGTGGCACCTGCAAGGCGGTCTGCGAGTCCGGCGACTACGTACTGGGCGACTGCGTGGAAGATGCGCTCAGCCCCGAAGAGGCGAGCGCCCGCAGGGTTCTCACCTGCCAGATGAGCCCACGTTCCGACTGCGTGATCCAGCTCGCCACGGATTCCGATGTCTCGGGGACCGGCCCGTCCTCCCACCAAGGACAGATCGTCGCCTGCGAACGAGCGTCGGACACCACGATCGCCTTCTCGGTCGAGTTGGAGAAACGCGCGGATCTCAGCTTCCTTCCCGGGCAGTATGTCAACATCCGGGTGCCCGGCACCGATCAGACCCGCTCCTACTCCTTCAGCTCGGGGCCGTCCGAGCCGCCTTTGACCTTCCTCGTGCGCAATGTGCGTCAAGGGGTAATGTCGAATTGGCTGTGCGAATCCGCCAAGGTAGGAGACCAAATCGAATTTCGCGGCCCGCTGGGAAACTTCTACCTGCGTCCCATCGAGCGGCCGTTGCTGTTTCTGGCGGGCGGCACGGGCCTCGCGCCGTTCCTCTCGATGCTGGACAAGATCGTCGCAGACGGCGGCAGTCCGTACCCGATTCACATGATCCTGGGTGTGAATACCGACGAGGATCTGGTCGGCATCGACCGGCTCGAAGCCTATGCGCAACGCCTGCCGAACTTCACCTATGCCTGCACCGTCGCCAGTCCCGAGAGTGCCTATCCCAACAAAGGCTATGTGACCCACCACATCAGCGCCTCCCAGCTGAACGATGGGGATGCGGATGTCTACCTCTGCGGTCCGCCGCCGATGGTCGATGCGGTGCGCGATTTTCTGTCGTCCGAAGGGCTGACGCCGCGCAACTTCTATTACGAGAAGTTCGCGGGCACCGGCCTCGTGGTTCAGACCGGCGAGGAGCGCATCGCTCCTGTCGATGTCGATGAAGCCTTCGACCTGCGCATGGCGCTCGAACTGGGAGCGGCTCAACTGACCATGGGCCGGCTGTCGAGCGAGCAATTGATCGTGTTCCGCCAGCTCGCCGAGGCGACGGCGCCGTTCGTGTCCGGGCGGCGCTTTACCGACGTTGCGCGCTACATCGAGGCCAACCACACGTTCCACCTGTTCACCATCGAAGCTTCCGGCAACGCCCAGCTGATCGCGCTCTACCGGCAACTGGCCGTACAGGACTACATCGCTCGCGCGCTGACCGACCAGATCGAGATCGTCGGCGATATCGTCCAGCAGCACCGGGACATCGTTGCCGCCTTCGAACTGGGCGACCTGAACGCGGCCCGGGACGTGATTGCGCTGCATGCGCTTCATTCCAAGGCCACGATGAGCCGCGCGCTGGAGCGTATGACGTCGGGCAAGACGGCACCCATCGTCGCAGCGCCACCCTCTGCCCCGCCTGCCCCGCCTGCCGTGCCGCAGAGTGCGCCGCAGATCTGCCCATTCACGGCCAAGACCCTTCCGCCCTATTCACACGAACTGGACTGGCCCGACGGGCTGGAGCCATTCAAGGTGGTCGATGACGGCTCGCAAGGCGACCCGTACGAGCACTATCGATGGATGCGGGAGCATGCGCCGGTGCTGCGTTGCCAGTCGGCGACATCCGATGTGTGGTTCCTCTCGCGCTATGACGATGTTTATCAGGCGATCCGCAATCCGAAGCTGTTCTCCTCCGAGGTCGTCAGCCCGCCGCCACTGACCTTCCTCACGCTGTTCGATGCGCCCGATCATACGCGGTTGCGCAAGGTCGTCCAGCCGTCCTTTCTGCCGCTGACCCTCGATCCCTTTACCGAACAGATCGCGCAAAGAGTGGAAAACCTGCTCGACGCGATGATCGCCAAAGGCGGTGGTGATGTCGTCAACGATTTCGCCATCCCGCTGAGCATCTCCACCATCTCCGCGATGATCGACGTGCCGAACGAAGATGAGGAGAAGATGAAGTTCTGGTCGGACGAGACCTTCAGCTACTTCGGGCGCCTCGCCCGCAACGCGCCGGGGACCGGCACCGACGAGCAGAGCGCGAAGGCTTTCTTCGCCTACCTGAAGGAGGCGATGGAGCGGCTCGTTCTCACCGACAGTCAGTCGATCGGCGGGCATATTGCGCGCATGTGGAAGGACGGGCTGCTCTTGGAAAAGGAAGCGAAGGAGCTGTGCGCCTTTGTGTTCATCGCCGGACATGACACGACGACCATCCTTGTCGCCAACGCTTTTCGCATGCTCGCCGAACAGCCGGATCTGCTGGGACGTATTCGCGAGAACCCCACCGACGCCGACCGTTTTGTCGAGGAAGTGGCGCGCTATCGCGGAACCGTCCAGCGTGTGAGCCGCATCACCACCGAGGCGACCACTGTCGC
This sequence comes from Caballeronia pedi, assembly GCF_001544915.2. GTDB lineage: Bacteria > Pseudomonadota > Gammaproteobacteria > Burkholderiales > Burkholderiaceae > Caballeronia > Caballeronia pedi. The sequence goes on from NZ_FCOE02000065.1 coordinate 3,457, forward strand.
GGGCATCGATCTGCCCAAGGGCGCGGTCGTGCGATTGCTGCTGTCGGCCGCCAACCGCGACAGCCGCAAGTTTGCCGACGGCGAGACATTCGACATCGACCGCGATACCAGCGGCCATCTGGGTTTCGGCAACGGCATGCATAAGTGCCTCGGCGCGCCGCTCGCCAAGCTGGAGACGCTGATCGCGACGAAGGCTCTGGCCCGCAAGGTCGGCGATATTGCGCTCGATCCAGCAAGGCCAATCCAGTATGTGCGGGGCAATAATCTGACCAACTCCGGCCCGGAGCACCTGTTCGTGAAACTCGGTGGGTTACCGCGGCCTGAAGCGGATGAGGGGACGGTCCAGTCAGCCGGCGCTTGCCCTCTCATTCGGTAAGGATCGGTCGTGGGCCGCGGCGCGATATTCGGTTGGCCGCAGCCCCGTCTGTTTGCGGAAGAACCGGCCGAAATAGGCCTCGTCCTGAAAGCCAAGTTCACTGGCGATCTGTTTCACGCTGAGCGTCGAATAGCCGAGCAACCTCTTCGCCTCATGGATGGAGCGCGCATCGATCGCCTCGATTGCCGTGCTTCCGAATGCGGCGCGGCAGATGCGGGAAAGCTGGCCGGTTGTCACCCCCATCTCGTCGGCATAGCTGGCGACCGGCCGCCGCTCACGGCAATGGCGGTCGAGCTGGGCGCGGAACCGCTCGATCCGTCCGGCCATGGTCCGTTGCTCGGAACTGGCTGAAAGCCGGGCGCTCTCGCTGAGGCGCCCAATCTTGACGAACAGGGCAATCGTCAGTGCCGCGCCCGCGGTGAACTGCCAGCGCTCGTGGCTCTCCGCCTCGTGCCCGATCGACTCGAACAGGGGGTCTAGAGACGTGCCGCGCTCGACCTCGGGATCGATTGACAGCACTGTCGGCGTGCGGATGAATTCCAGCAGTTCGGGCGCGGCCGTCATCGCCAGCGATTCCAGCGCGGACTGCGCGGCGGTGATGACGTGTCCGTCGACGTCGCTGCGAAAGTGAAAGCCGTGAACCGAGCGCGCTGGCACGACGATCAGGCATGGCGCTTCGACTGCCCAGCTCTTGCCGTCGATGAAGGTTTCGCCGCCCCCGGCGGTGACGTAGAGCACCTGGATCAGCGCGTCATGGACGTGCGGCTTGATGTCGAAGTCGAAACGGCCGGCACGCAGCGGAATGCGTTCGTAATGGACCATGTCGACCCAGGATTGGTCGGCTTCCGCGCCGTAGAGCGCGAAATGCAGAACGGTCCGGCGGCGCTGTGGGTCATTGGCCATGATGCACGTTATGTCCTGCTCTATGTGATCTCTGTCCATTGTTCCATAGGCGCTGGGGGCATTCAATGGCGATACGGACTTCCGCAAGCGAAATCGCATCGAAAATTTCAGAAAGGACAACTACATGAGACAGGAAATCGAAAATCGCGCCGCCGCGTCGGCCCCCTACTCGCTGAACCTGGACGGAAAGGTCTGCGTGGCCACGGGTGCGGGCAGTGGCATCGGTGCCGGTATCGCGCGCGCGTTCGCCGGTGTCGGAGCACATGTGGCGCTGGTGGACCGGAATCTTGGCGGCGCTGAAGCTGTCGCCGCCGAACTCCGGAACGCCGGTGCGGTGGCGCAGGCGATCGGCTGCGACGTGTCGGACGAAGCCTCGGTTTCCGAGGCTGCCGGCGCGGCTCGCGCAGCGCTCGGCCCGGCCAGCGTGCTCGTCAACAATGCGGGGCTGCTGCGGGCCGGACCTCTCGACAAGGTGTCGATCGCGGATTGGAACCAGGCCATCGCAGTGAACCTGACCGGCTCCCTGCTGTGTGCTCGAGCTTTCGGGGCCGACATGCTGGCCACGGGCAAAGGCAGCATCGTTCACGTTGCCTCGATTGCGGCACTCAATCCGCAGACCAATAGCGGTTCGTATAGCCCGAGCAAGGCGGCCGTGCTGCTGCTGTCGCGTCAGGCCGTGAGCGGCTTCAGAAACGCTCCATCAAAATGATCCGGTTGTTCGTGCAGGTGCCGCGCGTCGCCTGTGACCGCCACGACGCAAGCGAGCTTGCTCGGACCCGCCGCGCGCAAGTGTCTGCAATGGTCGCGACCATCGACATCTGGCAAGCCTACGTCAAGAAAGATGGTCTCATAGCGCTTCTTTCCGATCAGCAGCATCGCCTGGTGTCCATCATAGGCAACATCCGCAACGTCACCGAGTGATATCGCGAGATCTCTAAATGCCTCGCAGAGCCGGGTATCGTTTTCTACAAAGAGAACGCGCATGATGATTACCGAGGGTCGATTCAAGGGCGTCTGGGATTGGACTTTCCTGAAGCTAGTGTCATTCGCGCAAGATATAGGCCAACCTCCGGTTTCAGGCGAATTCCAGTGCAAAGTGCGCAACCAGCACCGCCGCCGTCGCAATCGTCGCCAGCCAGCTCAGCGCGCGAAGCATCCAGTGCGCAGCGAGATCGCCCACCGCTTTACGCTTTGAGCTGAGCAGAACGAGCAGCACCAGCACCGGCGTCACGGTCATGCCGTTTACAACAGCGCTCCAATATAGCGTCCGGACAGGCTCGACGCGGCACGCGGCCAGTATCCATGCAGTAGCGATGCCGAGCACCATGATCGTGACGAGCAGCCACGCAATCCTTTGATCACGCCGGTCGCCGCGTTCCCAGTGAAGTGAGCTCGCCACCGCCTGCGCCGCCGAGCCCGCCAGCGGCGGAAGCGCACGCAATGCAGAACCAAGCAGCGCGAGCGCGAGGACATGACCGGCATAGCCCTTCGCGAGCGGCTCCAGTACGCGGTCGATTCGCACGACCTGATCGACAGGCGCGTGTCGCATGACGTGCAGCGTCGCCGCCGCCGCGATCATCACGCAGAGGCTGACGGCATTCGAAAGCCCGGTCCTCAGCAGCACTTGACCACGCACGACGCTCATCTTTCGGTTCAGCGCTTCTGAACGCGTACCCTTTTGCTCCTCGACGTCTTGCGCTTCCTGTTCTGCCTGCGCGAACATCAGGTAAGGACTGACGGTCGTGCCCAGCACCGCGATCAACATCGTCACATAGCCTTCATTCCACTCCATGCGCGGTACGAAGGCGCGCAATGCGACCGTCTGCCATGGCACGTCGACGAGCAGGACGACCCCGAAGTACCCGAACATCGCGAGCGTCAGCCATTTGAGAAATAGCGCGTAACGTTCGTACAAAATACTCCATTGCAACACGAGCGACACGCAGCCTGATGCCAACGTCAGCCACGCTATCGATCCTCCGCCAAGCAACTGCAGCGCAAGGCCCATCGCAAGAACATCAACCGCGATGTTGAACGTATTGGCGATAAGAAAGCGCCCGACAGCAAAGTAGAAGAACAGCGGCGCATAGTGCTCGCGCATGTTCGTCGTCAGTCCGCAACCGGTAATTGCCGCCACGCGCGCGGCGATGAGTTGCAGCGCAACCGTCGACGGATACGAGAGCACGCACACCCAGAGTTGATCGAATCCATACCACGCGCCCGCGAGCGTGTACGTTGCGATGCCGCTCGGATCGTTGTCCGAGGCGACCGTGACGAGTCCCGGCCCGATGTTCGCCGCCCACGAATGCGCCCGGCGCGCGGCCCCTGCCGTGCTGCTTTCGTTCATCCGCTGGTTTCTTCGAAAGCGCATTCGGAGGCTCGGCGAGAAGATAGCCGTGCTTGACGCACAAAACATTCCTTTTATCCGCGCCCCAGGTGCGAGGCACGATCCGCGACGAGCACGGCGCCGGTCAGACCGTCAGCTTTTCGGGTGTGGTCACGGGCTCGGCAGGATCCACGCGCGCTTCGAGCACCGCCGCCTTCGACGAATCGAGCAGCGACGCGATGGCCGGCCTCAGTTGGTTCGGTTGCGCGCAGCGAAAACCGTCCGCGCCGCACGCGATCGCCACCTGTGCGAAATCGATGCCGCCCAGTTCGCAACCGTAAGGCGGATTGCCAAGCTCCTTCTGCTCGAATACCACTTCCGCAAGCATATCGTTGCGCAGCACGACGATCTTCACCGGCAAGCCGTAGCCAACTGCGGTCGAGAGTTCAGCCATCAGCATCGCGAAGCCGCCGTCCCCGACGATCGCGACCACCTGACGCTTCGGATAGGCCAGTTGCGCGGCAATCGCGAACGGCAGACCGGGCGCCATGGTGGCGAGCATGCCCGTTGCGACCAGTTGCTGGCCCGAGCGTATCGTCAGAAACCGCGCCGCGAAATGCGTGTTCGCGCCGCAATCGAGGCAGATGAGTGCATCGGGAGCCAGGGCATCGCTGATCGCGCGGATCACCGACTGCGGCCTGAGCGGCGCTCGTTCGACGGCAGCCACGCGATCCAGCAACGCGTTCCATCGCGCGACCCCTGCCTGCGTTTCCCGAAGGAAGCCGGGGTCTTTCGGACGCAGCATCGGCAGGAGGGCTCGCAGTGTTTCCCGCGTGTCGCCGACCAGCCCAACCTCGACCGGAAACCGTAAGCCGATGCGGTCCGCCTTCGTGTCGATCTGGACGCCGCGTGCCGCACCCGGCTGTGGATAGGAATCGATCCATGGCATCGTTGTGCCGATGATCAGACAGGTGTCGCAGCGATGCATCGCCTCTTCCGACGGCAGCGTGCCGAGGTGACCGATACCGCCCGTCGAATACGGCGAGTCATCGGGCATGACCGCGCGCCCGAGCAACGATTTGGCCACGGGCGCGTTCAGCAGTTCCGCAAGTTGCCGCAGTTCGTCCGTTGCGCCGAGCGCGCCCTGCCCGGCCATGATCGCGACGCGATGACCCGCGTTGATCACGTCCGCCGCGGCACGCAGATCATCGGGCAAAGGCGTCGCCGCCGGCTGGCTCCACGCCGTGGACGTGCGCACGCCATGATTTTCGGTGGACGGTTTGTCATCCGCGAGTCGTTGAAACTGAACGTCCTTGGGGATGGTGAGATGCGCGACCCCTCGGTTGCCGAGCGCGTGACGGCATGCAATGTCGGTCACGGTCAACGCATGACGAGGCCCTGTCACGGCGACGTTATACAGCGCGACATCCGCCATCAGCGCGGTTGTCTGCACGCCCTGCTGAAAGCGCGTGCCGAGCAGATCGTGAAAAGTCAGACCCGTGATGGCGAGAACGGGTGCGCCATCCATATGGGCATCGTAAAGGCCGTTCATCAGATGCACGGCACCCGGTCCGGTCGTTGCGATGCACACGCCGAGCCGGCCTGTCGCTTTAGCCCAGCCGGAGGCCATGAACGCGGCCGCCTCCTCGTGGCGAACGCCGATGAAGCGGATTCGGTCCTGATGTTTGCGCAACGCTTCGATCAACGGATTGATGCCGTCGCCGACGATGCCGAAGATGTGATCGACATCCCAGGTCAGCAACGTTTCTACGATGATGTCGGACGTCGTCGCGTCGCTCGCCGGGTCGAATTGCGGCTGACGGCTCCGGTTCGGCGGTTGACCGCGAAAGGTCGACGTAGGCTGCGCTTGTGCGGCTGGAAGATGGCTCGCAAACATGCCCGCGCCGCCGAGTGCCGCCGCGGTCAGAATCGAACGGCGCTGAGCAGAGCGGGGAGCGTCGGTTGTCGAGCCATCGCCGCTTTGAAACGGCGGCTCTCCGCGCTTGTCCGGATCAGAAGCGAATGAATCCATGGTCGGCTCCGCCGCAAAAGCCGACAGGATTTGCTGCTGTGTTGAGGCGGTTTCGTCGGCTGGACAGCCGCCCTGCTCGTCGGGAAGCAAGCCGCTCGCCTTACATTTCACATTGCTGCAGTGGTACGCGCGGCGAGGCAGGACGCTGCGGCGCCCTGACAGCCAGACGCAAGAATGCAGTCGTCGTAAGTCTCATCATTCCTCTGGTTGATGTGTTTCCTCCATCCCGGGAAAGAACGCGTTCCACACTGCCCGAACGCCTTGGGCGGCGGTGGCCTGCGCGACAGCCATGTGATTACCTAGCAACGCCACGCAAAAAATACATCACACAGTGATATATTTTTCAAACGTTTGGAGAACGGCGTGTGCCGAGATGATCCGTCGCTCGTCTGGGTAAAGACACGGCCCAAACGAGGCGCTTCAGCGTCGTTTTCAAGTCACTGCTGGCACTCACCAGCTCTCAGTAAGAGAACGAAACCGGCCTGCGCCTCGAATCTCGCCTTCTCCTCATTTTCTGGGCCCTTCGACGGCAAGCGGCATGTACTTTGCGGCGGCTTGGTACGTCCACCCCCGCGCTCAGCGATCTGTCAGCCATTCATGGAAGCGGGCCCCTATCCCGCGCTCCAACGCGAATAGCTCTACCGAGGTCTCCCTATGTCCACTACTGTCGGCGATTTTCTGATTGACCGTCTTCACGCCTGGGGCGTGCGTCGCATCTACGGCTATCCGGGCGATGGCATCAACGGCGTCTTCGGCGCGCTGAATCGTGCGAAAGGCAAGATCGAGTTCATTCAGGCGCGGCATGAAGAAATGGCGGCGTTCATGGCCTCCGCCCATGCGAAGTTCACCGGCGAACTGGGCGTGTGCATCGCGACGTCGGGGCCGGGCGCCGCGCATCTCGTCACCGGTCTCTACGATGCGCGTCTCGATCACATGCCGGTGCTTGCCATTGCGGGTCAGCAAGCGCGCGCGGCATTGGGCGGCCATTACCAACAGGAGGTCGATCTTCCCGCGCTGTTCAAGGACGTCGCCGGCGCGTTCGTGCAGCAGGCGAGCGTGCCGTCGCAGATCCGCCATCTCGTCGATCGCGCGGTGCGGATCGCGCTTTCGGAACGAAAGGTGACCGCGCTCGTGTTGCCAAACGATCTGCAGGACCTCGACTACGAGGCTCCCGCGCGCAAGCACGGCACGCTGCATTCCGGCGTCGGCTACCGCGCGCCGAAGACGGTGCCCTATCCTGACGATCTGCAACGCGCCGCCGATGTGCTCAACGCCGGCAAGAAGGTGGCGATTCTCGTCGGCGCGGGCGCGCTCGGGGCCACCGACGAAGTGATGGCGGTTGCCGAAAAGCTCGGCGCGGGCGTCGCTAAGGCGCTGCTCGGCAAGGCCGCGTTGCCCGACGACCTGCCCTACGTCACCGGCTCCATCGGCCTGCTCGGTACCGAGCCGAGCTACAAGCTGATGAACGGATGCGACACGCTGCTCATGATCGGCTCGGGCTTTCCCTACTCGGAGTTCCTGCCGAAGGAAGGCGCCGCGCGCGGCGTGCAGATCGACATCAAGGCCGACATGCTCTCCATCCGTTATCCGATGGAAGTGAATCTCGTCGGCGATAGCGCCGAAACCTTGCGCGCCCTGTTGCCGCTGCTGCAAGCGAAGACCGATTTCGCATGGCGCAAGGACATCGAAGGCTGGCTGGGCGAGTGGTGGAAGACGCTGGAAAAGCGCGCGCTTGAACCCGCAAAAGGTGGCGTGAATCCGCAGCGCACCGTGTGGGAACTGTCACCGCGCGTGCCCGCGAACGCCATCGTCACGAGCGACTCTGGATCATGCGCGAACTGGTACGCGCGCGATCTGAAGGTGAAGCGCGGCATGATGTGCTCGCTTTCGGGCGGGCTTGCGTCGATGGGCGCGGCCGTGCCCTACGCGATCGCGGCGAAGTTCGCGCATCCGGAACGTCCCGTCGTGGCGCTCGTCGGCGATGGCGCCATGCAAATGAACAACATGGCCGAGCTCATCACCGTCGCGAAGTACTGGAAGCAATGGTCCAGTCCGCAGTGGATCTGCATGGTGCTGAACAACCAGGATCTGAATCAGGTCACGTGGGAACAGCGCGTGATGGAGGGCGATCCGAAGTTCGAGGCCTCTCAGGATATTCCGTCCGTGCCGTATCACAAGTTCGCGGAATTGATCGGCCTAAAGGGTCTTTATGTCGACAATGCCGAGCGCATGGCAGCCGTGTGGGACGAGGCTTTTGCATCGGAGCGTCCTGTCGTGATCGAAGTGAAGGCCGACCCGAATGTGCCACCACTGCCGCCGCATATCACGCTGCAACAGGCAAAGGCCTTCGCGACCACGCTGATGAAGGGCGATCCGAGCCAGGGCAACGTGATCGTCGACACTGCGCGACAGGTGCTCAGTGCCGTGCTGCCAGGACACAAGGACAAGTAACGCACCATGCTGCTCACCCGACGTCAGGCGCCCGTCGAAGCGATTCGCACGCGGGCCTACAGCATTCCCACCGACAAGCCCGAAGCCGACGGCACCTTCGCCTGGCATTCGACGACGCTCGTCATTGCCGAGGTCGTCGCGGCAAACAAGACGGGCATCGGCTACACGTATGGCGATGCCAGCGTCGCGAAGCTGATCGAAGGGATGCTCGCAGCGGCGCTCATCGGCGAGGACGCATGGAACATCAATGCGCTCTGGCAGCGCATGCAGCAGCGTGTACGTAATGTCGGACGGTCCGGTGTTGCGGCGAGCGCGATATCGGCGCTCGACTGCGCGCTTTGGGACGTGAAGGCGCGTCTGCTCGACATGCCGCTTGCGCGTTTGCTTGGCGTCCTGCGCGAGCGCGTGCCGCTCTATGGCAGCGGCGGTTTCACCACCTATAGCGACGATGAAATGCAGCAACAGCTTTCGCGCTGGGTTCACGACGACGGATGCCGCTGGGTGAAGATCAAGATCGGCAGCGAGCCCGAACGTGACCCGCATCGCGTGCGTGTCGCGCGTGAAGCCATCGGTCATGATGCGGGCCTTTTCGTCGACGCCAACGGCGCGCTCGACGGCAAGCAGGCGCTCGATTACGCACAACGCTTCGCGGAGCAGAATGTCGTCTGGTTCGAAGAACCGGTTTCTTCCGATGACATCGCCGGGCTCGCCGCCGTGCGCCACGCGCTGCCCGCATCCATGGAACTGGCTGCGGGGGAGTACGGATACACGCAGGACGACTTCCGCACCCTACTCGCCGACGAGGCCGTCGATGTCTTGCAAGCCGATGTCACACGCTGCGGTGGTATCACGGGCTTCATGCGCGTGGTCGCACTGTGCGATGCGTTTCATCGCCCGCTATCGGCCCACTGCGCTCCGTCGATGCATCTGCACGTCGCATGCGCGGTTCCGCGTCTGCGTCATCAGGAATGGTTTCACGATCACGTTCGCATCGAGCAGATGCTGTTCGATGGCGCGCCTCACGCGATTGATGGTGCGATTGCGCCAGACCTGTCGCGGCCCGGCTGCGGGCTCGACTTCAAGCATGCGGATGCGCAGTGCTATGCGGTTTGAAAACAGAGCACGACAATGAACAGGACAACAACCGTCAGCATCGCTGTGGCATGCGGGCTCGCCGCACTGATCGGGACCAGCAAGCGCGCTGATCGTCGTACGTCTGCGCAAACGCATATCGGTACCGCGCGTACTTTCAATCGCAGTTCGGCGCTGCTTGCTCTCTCTGTGCTCGCGGACAGCGCGATGGAGCACTATCGCGGTTCGTTCGACAACCCTGCGATGTACACGCCGCTCGTCGTCTCGACACTGTCCCTGCTCGCCGGTCTGCATGGCGGACACGATCATGAGCCGCGGCGTCATCCCGTGCGCAACTCGGTGTATGTCGGCGCAGCGCTCGCCGGGCTCGCAGGCACCGGATTTCATGTCCACAACATTACCAAGCGTCCCGGCCGATGGAGTTGGCACAACCTCTTCTATGCCGCGCCGATCGGTGCACCGATCGCGCTGCTGCTCTCCGGCGCGCTCGGCGCGGTCGCCGAACGCCTTCGCGATGAACCTCAGCACGAGCCGCGCCTCTTCGGCATGCCAGCAGGACAGGCGCTGGCGCTGGTAACAAGCGCGGGCCTGGTCGGCACGCTGGGCGAAGTGGCGCTGCTGCATTTTCGCGGCGCTTTTCAAAACCCGGCGATGTACGCCCCCATTGTGATTCCGCCCGTCGCCGCGGCGCTGCTCGTGAACACTGCTGTTGCCGCGCCCCGACCACGCTGGTTCACGCGGCTCTGGCTGCGCGCGACAGCGGCGCTTGGCATCATCGGCGTTGGATTTCACGCGCGAGGGATCGCGCGTAATCAGGGTGGTTGGCGCAACTGGAGCCAGAATCTGTTCAATGGCCCCCCGCTGCCTGCGCCGCCGGCGTTTTCCGCGCTCGCGCTGGCGGGACTTGCAGCGCAACGCCTGCGGGAGACCGAGCGATGAACCTTCCCCGGTATCCCGATTACAACGTGCTGGACAAACGCGATACGCCATCGTGGGACGATGTCACGCGCGCGGTCATCGACGAGCGCCTCGCGACGCCGAAAGAGCCGCACTTCTTCGATGCCGCGCAGTGGAACGCAGTGCGCGCGCTCTGCGCGTGCATCGTGCCGCAATGCAAGGGAAGTGACCCAAGAAGCGATTCCGATCGTGAGCCCGTGCCCTTGGCCGCGTTGCTTGACGCGAAGCTCGCCAAAGGCGGCGGTGATGGCTATCGCGATGCACGCCTTCCGCCAATGTGTGACTCATGGCGCATCGGCCTCGCGGCGCTCGACGCCGAAAGCCGAGCGCGTCATGAATTGCCCTTCGCTCGCATCGACGATGATGCGCGAACGACGCTATTGAGCGACATGCAGCACGGCAAGCTGAGCCACGGCGCATGGCAGGGCATGTCGTGTGAGCTTTTCTTCAAGCAACGCGTGCTCCACGATATTTGCGGCGCCTACTACTCGCATCCGCACGCGTGGAGCGAGATCGGCTTCGGCGGCCCCGCGAATCCGCGCGGCTATGTGCGCATGTACTTCGATCGGCGCGATCCGTGGGAAGCAACGGAGGCTGAGTCCGGAAAGGAAGAACAGGCGCGCAAGGAGAATCGCCGTGTCCGATGATGCCCAGGAGGTGCCGCGCGGCAAGCACGGACGTGCACCCGATGTCTTTCACAAAGGCGCATGGCTGCCGATGCGCCAATATGACCCGGACGAAGCGGTCGACTTTGCGATAGTCGGCACGGGCGCCGGCGGCGGCACGCTCGCGTGCCGTCTCGCGGAAAAAGGCTTCAAGGTGGTCGGCTTCGATGCGGGCGCGTGGTGGCGGCCGCTTGAAGAGTTCGCCTCCGACGAAACGCACCAATCCAAACTCTTCTGGACCGACGAGCGCATCTGTGATGGTGAAAATCCCCTTCAGCTTGGAACCAACAACAGCGGGAAGGCCGTGGGTGGAAGCACCGTGCATTTCGCGATGGTCTCGCTGCGCTTTCGGCCTGAATGGTTCAAGTCGAAAAGCGTGCTTGGCTACGGCGCGGACTGGCCGCTCGACTGGCGCGACATGTGGCGCTACTACGGCGAAGTCGAGCAGGCGTTGAAAATTGCTGGGCCCGTCACCTATCCGTGGGGACCGAAACGGCCACGCTATCCGTACCGGCCGCACGAGCTGAACGCGGCGGCACTCGTACTCGCGCGCGGCTGCGAGGCGCTTGGCATCGATTGGACGGAGACGCCGCTCGCGACCGTCTCCGCGCCGCGCGGTGAGGCGCATCCGTGCGTGTATCGCGGCTTCTGCGTGTCGGGGTGCGCCACCAACGCCAAGCAAAGTGCCCTGGTCACGTGGATTCCACGCGCCGTTCGCGCGGGTGCCGAGATTCGCGATCTCGCGATGGGCGGTCGCATCGTCATGGGCGACGATGGCCGCGCGAGCGGCGTCGAATACTTTCGCGAAGGACGCTGGCAGTTTCAGCGCGCGCGCCATGTCGTGGTCGCGGGTTACGCGATCGAAACGCCGCGTCTGTTGCTGCTGTCCGCGACCGACCGCTATCCCGATGGCCTCGCCAATAGCTCGGGGCTCGTCGGAAAGAATCTGATGGTGCAGACCAATCAGGCCGTGTGGGGCACGATGGACGAAGAGATCCGCTGGTACAAGGGGCCGCCGTCGCTCTCGATGACCGAGCACTGGAATTACGAAGACAAGGGCAAGGATTTCTTCGGCGGCTATTGCTACATGAGTCAGGGACCGCTACCGGTGGCGTGGTCCGCCACGCAAAACGGACGCGGGCTGTGGGGACAGGCCTTGCTCGACGAGATGCAGAAGTACAACCATCAGGCGGGCTTGAAGATCGTCGGCGAAACCATGCCGCAGGAACGCAATCGCGTGACACTCGCCGATGAGAAGGATCAATACGGCTTGCCGGTTGCGCGCGTGACGTACTCACTGTGCGATAACGACAAGCGGCTCATCGCCCATTCGCTCGATTTCATGAGCCACGCGCTCGAAGCGGCGGGCGGGCGCGATGTCTGGCGCGAAACCGACGACACCTGCCATCTAAATGGCACCGCGCGCATGGGCGATGACCGCGCGACGAGCGTCGTGAATGCGGACTGCCGCAGCTGGGACATCGATAACTTGTGGATCTGCGATGGCTCCGTGTTTCCAACGGTGGGCGGCGTTAATCCGTCGCTGACGATTCAGGCGATCGCCCTACGCACGGCAGACCGAATTGAAGCATTAGCTGCGCGCGGAGAACTATAGCGCGAGTCGCATCCGTCTCACGATCCGTCGAAAGAAGTATCAAGACAAGGATAGGGTGTGGGTATGAACAAGCCGCAAATTGTGGTCATCACGGGCGCCACAGCCGGTGTGGGGCGTGCTACGGCGCTTGAATTCGCCCATCGCGGCGCCGACGTTGCACTCATCGGCCGCGACGAACACGCGCTTGAAGAGACGGCGGCCGACGTGCGGGCGCTGGGCGTGCGGGCTCTCACCCTCCCTCTCGATGTCAGCGCGACAGGGGCACTCGACGATGCGGCGGCGCAGGTCGAAGCTAAGCTTGGGCCCATTGATGTCTGGGTGAACAACGCGATGGTGACGGCCTTCGCGCCTTTCGCCGAGATGTCCGAAGCGGACTTCAAACGGATTACCGACGTCACGTACCTCGGTTTCGTGTGGGGCACCATGGCTGCGCTCAAGCGCATGGCGCCGCGCGATCGGGGGGTGATTGTGCAGGTTGGATCAGCGTTGGCGTATCGCTCGATCCCGCTGCAATCCGCCTACTGCGGCGCAAAGCACGCCATTCACGGCTTCACCGATTCGCTGCGATGCGAACTGCTGCATGCGAAAAGCCGCATTCATTTGACGATGGTCCAAATGCCCGCCTTGAATACGCCGCAATTCGATTGGGCCAAGTGTGAGCTGCCGCATGCCCCGCGTCCGGTCGCGCCGATCTACGACCCTGAGGTCGCAGCGCGTGCCATTTACTGGTCGGCCACGCACCGCCGGCGTGAACTCTGGGTGGGCGCGCCATCAATCAAGGCGATCGTCGCAAATATGTTGTTTCCATGGTTGCTCGATCGGTATCTGGGGCGCACGGGCTATGACGCGCAGCAGGATCCATCGCTCGATTCGAACGGAAGGCCCAACAATCTGTGGGAACCGATGAGCGCGCTGCACCGCGTACGAGGCCGCTTCGGGCAACAATCACAGCACGTGAGCCCGATGCTATGGGCCGACACCCATCGTGGCCTGCTCGTCGGTGGGGCGCTCGCGCTTGCCGCGTGTCTGGCATGCTCCGCGCGGCGCCGGAGCTAGTCATGGCCGCGCGCATAGAAGACTACGCTCTGCTTGGCGACGGGCACGCCGCCGCCCTTGTCGCCAAAGATGGCTCGATCGATTGGCTATGTTGGCCCACGTTCGAGTCCAGTCCCTGTTTTGCTGCGCTGCTCGGCGACGCATCCAACGGCCGCTGGTGCTTTGCGCCTGTCGAGCCGGTTCAACACGTGAAACGTCAATATCTCGGCGATTCGCTGGTGCTCGAAACAACTTTTGAGACCGCCAGCGGCGTCGTTGAGATGACCGATTGCCTTGCGTGGTCCGAGGTCCCTCCTCGCCTCGTACGCAGCGTGCATTGCGTGGCCGGACACGTTGCCCTCACAAGCGAATTGGAGGTTCGCTTCGATCATGGGTGCCTGAAACCCTGGTATCGCCGGGTTGGACGAAGGGTTGTCGCGGTGGCCGGTCCCCATTCAATCTGGTTCGACTGTCCTCTCGCGCCTGTTTGTGATGCGCAATCGGTGCAGGTCGAAATAGATTTGACGACCGGTGAGCGGTGTGACTTGGTGCTGACTTGCTGCCGTTCTCATGAGCCGCCACCTGCTGCATTGAACGTGGACCAGACGCTGCGTGCGACTTTGCTCGATTGGTCGCAATGGGCCGCGCAGATCGACTTGGGCGACGACCGATACGCCGACGCGATTCGGTCCTCGCTCGTGGCGCTCAGAGGGCTCACCAATCGCGTGACTGGCGGTATCGCCGCGGCGGCAACTACTTCATTGCCTGAACTGATCGGTGGCAACCTCAATTGGGACTATCGCTATTGCTGGCTGCGCGATGCGAGCTTTACGATGCTCGCCTTGTCCGGCACCGGCTTGCGCGCGCAGGCGCAAGCCTGGCGAGATTGGCTGCTGCGGGCGCTCGCCGGTGAGCCCGCGCAAGCGCAGACGGCTTATACGACCGACGGCGATCGTCACCTATTGGAATGGGAGTGTGCGTGGCTGAGCGGCTACGAGGGCTCACGCCCCGTGCGCTTTGGTAATTCCGCCGTCACGCAATCGCAGCACGATATCTACGGCGAGCTCATCGACGCACTTTACGTCTCGAGATGCCATGGCATGCCGCCCGGCGACGAAGTCTGGTTTCTGGAATGCGCGCTCATCGAGCATGTGCGGCGCATCTGGAGAGAGCCGGATAACGGGCTATGGGAATCGCGCGGAGCACGTCAGCACCATACGCTTTCGAAGGCGATGGCGTGGCTCGCACTGGATCGGGGCATCAAGAGCGCGCGGCGCACTGGCCAAGACGCGCCCATCGACGAGTGGAAACGCGACGCGGCCGAAATCCGCGAGAGTGTGATCACGCAGGGCTTTCACCGCGACGTGAACGCTTTCACGCAAAGCTACGGTAGTGATCGGCTGGACGCGAGTCTGTTGCTCCTGCCCTTGCGCGGCTTTTTGCCAGCCGATGATCCTCGTGTCGTCGCGACGGTCAACGCCATTGAGAAGCGCTTGATGCATGATGGCCTAGTGTACCGCTTTCCGGGCGATCAGGGACTCGGTGCAGGCCAGCCGGAAGGTGCCTTCATCGCCTGCAGTTGCTGGCTTGCGCAGGTCTGGGAAATGCAGGGCCGGCATGAGAAGGCCAGGAGGTTGTTCGAACGGGTGCTTGAACTGCGAAACGATGTTGGACTGCTCGCCGAGGAGTTCGATACGGCTCTACAGCGCCAGTGCGGCAACTTTCCGCAAGTGCTCTCCCATGTCGCATTCATCAACGCCGCCCGCTTCTTCGACGACGCGGGTCATTCGCTGCACGCACTCTGAGACGGTCACGAGCATGAACGACGGCGCGTCCAACGGCACAACCACGAGACGGAGGATCGGCGCGCATACCGCGCTCGGACTGATGTTGATCGTCCGTCCTGTGATCGTCAGTGCAGACGCGCCACTCAATTATTTTCTTTACGCCGATGGTCCCGCCGCGACGCCGACCATGCTTCTCGGCTGGACGCTTGCGGCACTTGCCGGTGTCGTCGCGCTGCTCTTCGCCGTCCTGCTGATTGGCGCGATCGTGCGTCCTCGGTCGCCCATGGAACGCGATGCGCGATATGTTCACGCCGAAGGCGGTGGACTGCACTGGGTGTGGATCGGCACTGCGATTTCGTCCGTGGCGCTGTTCGCCGTGCTCGCCTATATGCTCGTCACGCTCGAATCCGTCGCGTCGCCCGCGCGTCGGCCCGCACTGACCATCACCGTCACTGCATACGACTGGTGGTGGAAGATCGACTACCAGGGTGCAACAGCGGTAACGACCGCGAATGAGATTCACATACCCGTTGGCGAGCCGGTGAAGATCGAACTCAAAAGCGCGGATGTCATTCATGCGTTCTGGGTGCCGCGTCTGGCCGGCAAGACGCAGACGATTCCTGGTGTCGTCAATGAGCAGTGGATTCAGGCAGATCGTGCGGGCGTCTATCGCGGTCAGTGTTCGCAGTTCTGCGGCGCGCAGCATGCGCATATGGCCTTCGAAGTGATCGCCGAGCCGCGCGCGCAGTTCGATGCCTGGTACGCGTCGCAAGCGAAGCCTTACGCGCCTGTGAGCGCCGCCGCCGACGTACATGAAGGCGCCGCGTTATTCAAGGAGCGTTGCGCGGGCTGTCACGCCATTCGCGGCACCGATGCCGACGGCCGGCAGGCGCCCGATCTCACGCATTTGAATTCTCGCCGGCTCATTGCTGCCGGCACGCTGCCCAACACGTCGCAGAACCAGCTCGACTGGATACGACACGCGCAACGCATCAAACCGGATTCGCTGATGCCGTCGATCGACCTTTCCGCCACCGATGCCGCGGCGCTGACGGCATACCTTCGGACACTGCAATGACCGAGCACGCAGCTTCGCCTGCCCCGCTACGATGCACGCTCACGCTCGGCCGTATCGAGCCCGGCAGCGTGGAGGAACGCGAACTGCGCGATCTCTGGAAGACGCCGCCCGGCTGGCGCGGCTGGCTTTCCACGGTCGATCACAAGCGCATCGGCCTGCGCTATCTCGTCACGGCGTTCGCGTTCCTGATCGCAGGCGGCATCGAAGCGCTCATCATGCGCGTGCAACTGGCGCGCCCCGACGCGCATGTGCTCTCGCCCGAGCAGTACAACCAGCTCTTCACGATGCACGGCATCACGATGATCTTTCTCTACGCGCTGCCCGTGCTTTCCGGCTTCTCGAACTATCTGTGGCCGCTGATTCTCGGCGCGCGCGACATGGCGTTTCCGCGCCTGAATGCGCTGTCGTACTGGATCTTTCTGTTCGCGGGTTTCTTTCTTTATGCGAGCTTTCCGTTTGGCGAAGCGCCCAACGCCGGCTGGTTCAACTACGCACCGCTCGCGGGACTTACCTACAATACCGGCCCGAACATCGACATCTACGCGCTCGGCATGGTGCTGCTCGGCATCTCGACGACAGTCGGATCGATGAACTTCGTCGTCACCTTCCTGCGCATGCGCGCGCCGGGCATGTCGCTCGATCGCGTGCCCGTGCTCGTGTGGGGCACGCTGACCGCGTCGGGCGCGAACCTGCTCGCGGTGCCATCGGTGAGTCTCGCGTTCTTGCTGCTGTGGCTCGACCGGCGCATCGGCACACACTTCTTCGACGTGGTCAACGGCGGCCGTGCGCTCCTCTGGCAGCATTTATTCTGGATCTTTGCGCATCCATGGGTCTATGCGGTGGTGCTGCCCGCCATGGGCATCGTCTCCGATGCGCTGCCAGGGTTTTGCCGCAGGCCGCTCGTCGGCTATCTGCCCGTTGCGCTATCCACCGTCGCGACGATGGTGGTCGGCTTTGTCGTGTGGATTCACCATATGTTCGCGACGGGCATCCCGGCGCTCGCGCTGTCGTTCTTCGGCGCGGCGAGCATGGTCATCGCGATTCCGAGCGCGGTCGCGACCTTCGCGTGGATCGCGACCATCTGGACCGGACGTCCCGTGTTCCGCGTGCCCTTTCTGTACTTCGCGGGCTTCGTGTTCCTGTTCGTGATCGGCGGCCTCTCGGGCGTGCTGACGGCCGCCGTGCCACTCGACTGGCAGCTTACGGACACGTACTTCGTCGTCGCGCATCTGCATTACGTCCTGCTCGGCATCAACGTGTTTCCGGTGATCGGCGGCGTCTATTTCTGGTTCCCGAAGTTCACCGGCCGCATGATGAGCGAGCGTATCGGGCGTATCGGCTTCTGGATCCTGTTCGTGGGCTTCAACGTTGCGTTCTTCCCGATGCACATCGCGGGACTGCTCGGCATGCCGCGGCGCATCTACACGTATGCGCCGGACATGGGCTGGAACACGGTGAACATGGTGACGTCGATCGGCGCGTTCGTATTCGCGCTGGGCGTGCTGATCTTCATGGTCGATCTCGCGTACAGCCTGCGCCGGGGTCCAGTTGCGGGCGACAATCCATGGGACGCGCCGACGCTCGAATGGTCCACGGCTTCACCGCCACCGCCCTATAACTTCGCGGTCGCGCCACGTGTCGCGAGCCGTCACCCGCTGTGGGAGGCGCGCATCGCCGGGAAGACACGCTCGCAACTCTCGCACGGCTACGTGCTGAACGACGGACGCGAAGCGCTCGGCACCACCGTGCTCGACGGCGAGCCCGACGTCATCCTCAAGATGCCCGAGGACTCGTATGCACCCTTCTGGCTCGGCGTCGCATCGCTCATGTTCTTCGCGGGCCTTGCGCTCACCTCGTGGTGGCTCGCCGGAATGGGTTTGCTGGGTTGCACAGCGGCCATCGTTGCGTGGCTGTGGCCACAGCGCGAACTGGGCCAGCGCGACGACAAAGCCGGGCCGTCGCAAGCGGGAGCCGCATCATGAGCGAACTCGCCGATGCCTTGCCCGAACGCACGACGCTGCCGGCCGGCAGTCCGGGCGAACGCTCGGGCGGCTGGTGGGGCTGTCTTACGCTTGTCGCCACTGAAGCCGCGCTGTTCGGCTATCTCATCTTTTCGTATCTCTATCTCGCTTCGCAGACCACGCAGCCCTGGCCGCCGGAAGGCTTGCCCAAGCTCGGCCTCGGTCTCGCAAACACGAGCATTCTGTTGTCGAGCAGCGTGTTCGTATGGGGCAGCGAGCGCTTCGTGCGGCGCGGCAGGCGCGGCATGGGTGCGCTGATGCTCGCGATCGCCATTGTGCTTGGCGTGGTCTTCGTCGCGATCCAGCTCAAGGAATGGTCGAACCATCCCTACGGCCTGACGACGCATCTCTACGGTTCGCTCTACTTCACGATCACCGGCTTTCACCTGATGCACGTGCTCGTCGGCCTCGTCGTGCTCGCCTTTCTCGGCCTATGGACCGGGCTCGGTTATTTTGATTGGGCGCGCTCGGCGGCGCTGACCATCGGTGGGCTGTACTGGCATTTCGTCGATGTCGTGTGGCTCTTCATTTTCGCAACGCTGTATCTGTCGCCCTATGTGCTCGCGAGATAGCCATGGATGACGTGTCTCCCATCCTCGACGACAAACACGGCGCACGCCCGGGCGGCATGTCGCTGACGCTTGGCCTTCTGCTCGCGCCGGGTGCATGGATCGTGCAGACAAACCTCGCGCAGACCATCGCGGCATGGGGATGCTTTCCGCGCGATCGGCCCGTCGATCGTCCCGCGATGCCGTGGCTTCAACACGGTGAAGTGATTATCGCGCTGGTCGCGCTCGCGATCGGGATGACAGGTGCTGTGATCGCATGGCGCAACTGGCGGCGTACGGGCGTACTCGCGTCGGCGATGAAGGAACGCGAGACAACCAATCGCCGTGTTGCACGGGACGCGTTCATCGCGCGCGCGGGGCTGCTGGCGAGCGCGCTCTTCGTGTTTGCGCTGATCGCCACTGACCTCGCTTGGCTCATCGTTTCACCTTGCGGAGCGCGATGATCACCATGATGTGCAATCGACGTGCGTTGCGCTGCATGACCGCGATGGCGGCGGGTTTGACGCTCGCGTGTCAGTACGCTCGCGCGCAGGACACATCCTCTGCGGAGTTGATCGCCCGTGGCGCGTATCTCGCCAAGGCTGCCGATTGCGCGGGGTGCCATACAGCGTTGCCCCAAAAAGGTCAGCCGCAGCCGCGCCCGTTCGCCGGCGGCTTGCCGATGGGCTCGCCCTTCGGCACCATCTGGTCGAGCAACATCACGCCCGACAAGGAACATGGCATCGGCGGCTACCGCTACGAGGACTTCGCACGCGTCCTGCATCAAGGCGTTGCCCCCGGCGACAAGCATCTCTACCCTGCGATGCCCTACCCTTCGTTCTCAAAAATCAATGACGAGGACACGCGCGCGCTCTACGCCTATTTCATGCACGGGGTCGAACCCGTGAACCGGGCAGCGCCGGAAACGAAGCTGCCGTTTCCGTTCAGTCAACGCTGGGCGCTCTCGCTGTGGAATCTCGCGTTCGCACCGGAAGATCCCTTCACACCAGACCCGAAACGAGATGCGCAGTGGAATCGCGGCGCCTATCTGGTTCAATCGCTTGGACATTGCGGCGCCTGCCACACGCCGCGCGGACCCGCGTACAACGAAATCGGCTATACGGAGCGATCGGATTCCTATCTGACCGGCGGAACCAACGATCATTGGTATGCGCCGAATCTGACGAGCATGGCCGGTGCGGGACTCGGCCGCATTTCGGCGCAAGACATCGCCGCGTTCCTGAAAACAGGGCACGGCGCAGGGCTCGTCACATTCGGCAGCATGGTGCAGGTAGTGGAAGACAGCACGCAATATCTCGATGAACCGGATCTGATCTCGATCGCGTCCTATCTGAAGAGTCTGCCTGCCAAGGGCGATGGCGGCGCCTACGATGCGCAATCGCGTGCCGCCCGGCAAAGCGTGGCCGCTCTTCGCACCGGCGACGAAGAGCGGCCCGGCGCAGGCCTCTATCAAACCGCCTGCGCGCGATGTCATCAGAGCGACGGCGCGGGCGTCGCGCTCAAGTATCCGCGTCTCGCAGGCAATCCGGCGGTGCTTTCGCGGCAGCCAGATTCGCTCGTGCGGCTCGTGCTTGAGGGTGGGAAGGCGCCCTCGACCGTGCATGGCCCGGAAGCCAAAAAAATGCCCGCGTTTGCCGACAAACTGACCGATACGGAGACCGCCCGCGTGCTGACGTTCGTTCGCTCGGCCTGGGGCAACGACGCGACGCCCGTGACGACGCGCGACGTAAAGCGCCTGCGCGCCGCCGTCGACACGCGGTAGTGATCCCTGAGCCCGGCATGCCCGAAGGCCGCGCTCATTTCAACGAGGGAACGCGACAGGAGAACGCTGCGCATCGACCAGTTGCACCCGACGCAGATGACGCACGGGGAGCGTCAGATTCGACAAAAGGCCGCGGACTTTCGCGAATTGAGCGTGCATGACCTGGCGATGGCCATCGCGGAGAAACCCATCGCCATCGTGCTCGGGCCGCGCGGCGAGCCGTATGTGATCGACCATCACCATGTCGCTTGCGCGCTGGCGCGCATCGGCGTGAAAGACGTGCCGTTCGTACTCGTCGAGGACTTGTCCTCGTTGTCAATCGCGGAGTTCTGGCTGACGCTGGAGAACAACGCGTGGGTCTATCCCTACGATGCGAACGCCCGGCGCATCGCGTTCAGGGACATGCCCGTGCATATGGGCGACGCGGTCGACGACGAGTTCCGCAGCCTCGCGGCTTTTGTACGCGATGCCGGAGGCTATGAAAAAACCGAAGTGCCATTGGCTGACTTCCGCTGGGCGAATCTGTTTCGCGCGCACTTCCCGCACCCTGTCGACGACGCGCAATTCGACGCGCTGATCGGACGCGCGTGCGATCTTGCACGCAGCGATGCGGGTACGGGTCTGCCGGGCTTCATCGGCGAATAGCTTTGTGGTGGATCAGGCATGGACGATGCACCTGCAATGCCATCCGCTACCACATCGAGGCAACGTCATGTCCGCCAGGCCCGCCGTCACCCGACATCCATCGAGGATCGCTCCGGCGATCTTCGAACTCATGAATCCCATCCCATACGGACTGTTTGTCGGCACGTTGATCTTCGATGTCACTTACATGAGCACGCGTAACGTGTTCTGGGGCAAGGGCGCCGCCTGGCTCGTCACGGCCGGTCTGATCATCGCCATCGTGCCTCGTCTGCTCAATCTCGGTCACGTGTGGATACAACGCCGGCGCGCCGTGTCCCGCATCGAGAAGAAGGACTTCTGGCTCAATCTGCTCGCCATCGTCGCGGCGATCGGCAACGCGTTCGTGCACGGCCGTGATGCCTATGCGATGGTGCCGGAAAACGTCGTGCTCTCCGTTGTCACCGTCGCGCTGCTGAGCATCGCGCATATCGCCATGGCGATGGACCGGCTCGATCTCGGAGGCGGCTCATGAATAAGTACGCCACGGCAGGCGCGCTCGTCGTCGCCGTTTCAGGGCTGATGAGCGGCTGCAACGAACATGCGCAGTACGACGCGGCGCATCAGGCGGGCGCCAATCCGCCGATGCCCGAGGCGCGTAATTTCTTCGCACCGCCAATGCAGGTGCCGAAATACGTGGGGTGGAAGAACGGCGCCACGCCCAAGGTCGCCGACGGTCTGAAGATCGAGATGATCGCGTCGGGACTCGTGCATCCCCGGCAGGTCTACGCGCTTCCCAACGGTGACGTTCTCGTGGCCGAATCCAACAGCCCGAACGAAGAGGCCGTGACCACGCCGAAGCAACTCATTGCGGGGCTGATCGAGAGCAAGTCCGGAAAGAAGGCGAAAGGCGCGAATCGCATCACCTTGTTGAGAAAGCCTGCCGGCGGCAGCGGCGAATGGGAGCGGCATACGTTCATCGATAAGCTACATTCCCCATTCGGCATGCAGCTTATCGGGAACACGCTCTATGTCGCCGATACCGATGCGATCCTGGCGTTTCCCTACAAGCCAGGCGAAACAAGCATAGACGAGCGCGGCGTCGAACTCGCCGATCTTCCCGACACGATCAACCATCACTGGACCAAAGCGCTGCTGGCGAGCCCTGACGGCAGGAAGCTGTACGTGGGCGTCGGCTCGAACAGCAATGTCGGCGAGAACGGGCTGGACGTCGAGTATCGGCGTGCGGACGTGCTCGAAGTCGATACCGCCACAGGCGCAAGCCGCATTTACGCGGCAGGCATCCGCAATCCCACCGGACTGCAGTGGGAACCGAAGACCGGCCAGTTGTGGGCAGTCGCCAACGAGCGTGACGAAATCGGTGCGGACCTCGTGCCCGACTATCTGACTTCAGTGAAGGAGCATGCTTTCTACGGGTGGCCTTACAGCTATTACGGCCAGCATGTCGATCCGCGCGCACAGCCGCAACGTCCCGATCTCGTCGCCAGCGCGATTGCTCCGGACTTTGCGATAGGTTCCCACGTCGCGCCACTCGGGCTGACCTTCTATACCGGCGACAATCTTCCGGCGCTGTATCGCGGCGGTGCGTTCATCGGTGAGCATGGCAGTTGGGACCGTTCGCCGCTGAGCGGCTATGTGGTCTCCTATGTGGCATTCGATAACGGCAAGCCGGTCGGCGCACCGAAGGATGTCGTCACGGGCTTCACATCGGCGGATCAGAAGGAACTGTACGGCGCGCCTGTGGGTGTGGCGCAGGACCGGCAGGGCGGCCTGCTGATCGCCGACGATGTCGGTAACGCGGTGTGGCGTGTGACGGGCGCGGGCCGATGACACGGCCTGTGACCCGCCACACGACTACGCACACGGCGCCGGTGTCAGAAGTTCGCGATGAGCACGACGCCCGCAATTGCGAACGCGGAGCCTGACCCGAACTTTGAGCGAGCGCCGTGCATAGTCCATTGATTTCTCAAGGTTATGCGCGCGTGAGCGAGACGATTACCGGGTACAGATTGCGGGGCTGACGTTGAGCAGGCGGAAGGCCTTTTCTTGTATCGGAGTCGGCCGTGTGATCATGACGATCTTCGCTTGCTGATTGAGAGGGATGTGACAGACGTTGTACGCAAGCGTAGCCAGATCATCGAGCAACGTGCGAAAGCTATGGAGCGGCAAGCCGTCCTCGCTATGCCGGGTGGCATCCTTGGCTTTCGCGTGATCCGAGCGCCGTGCTTTAGCCCCTGGTGAGACCCGCGTTGCACGGCGAATTCGACATATTTGTCATCGAACAGCATCGGCTTTAAGGTCTCCATCGTCGGTTGCGTGAGCGTCAACTCGGCGTGGCTGAGCTTCTGCAGCAGCCCAAAGAGCCGCAAGGCGGCGCGCGATCCGATGCCGGGTAAGTTTCGCGAAGTCTGCGAGTGAACGTTTCAAATGCAGCAGGGATAGATTCGAAAACCGGACAGACGGGCCGCAACTTTTGCGCAAAAAAGCCGCACTGTAGACGATTGCCTTCCTGGCGCGATCCATTTCGACCCGCTGCGTTAGAATGTGGGTCTAGCCGCCAGCTTCTCGCGGTCCTTAAAGTCTTCGCTCCTCCACCTGTTTTCAATGCCTCGCAGCGCCACCCGAACCTCCCGCAAATCGGGCCACACGATCGGCCTTCGCCGCCCGATGACTCGCTCGATGTTGCTGCCGCTGCCGGCGGCGTCGACCGAAAAAATGTCGCTTCAGATTCACCTGGCCTTAGCGGCTTGCCGCAGACCAAAGCGAGGCAACTCCTATCAGTTCAACGAATTGCTGCGGGCACTCTATATCACCTATCACCTGCAAGAAATGGGCTTTGGCACCCTGCCAATGCAAGTGTATGGGAGTGCCGAACTCGGAATGAGCGCTGCGCTGACAAACTCGAAACGCGAGCAGGCCTGGTTCATCGATGCACTGACCGCTTCACTGCTTGAACAGATTCTGGCGCTTCACGATCAGCAGTTGCGCTCGATCGCGTTTAAAGATCTAACTGCTGCGACCGAGCGCCTTGAGCGCTTCATCGGCAGTAATCGGGCGTCGCCGCTGCCCGATGCAATTCGCGCCGAAGCGCGCAAACTTGAGGCAGACCGAATCCTCCGTGAGCCTCATCCGCCTAGGCCTGACGACGAGAGCACGTAGCCCAACTTTTCTCTGGCCGGAGTGGGTCGCTCCGTGGTCCCCTTCCGTATTCTCAATCTGCAATCGCGCTTCGTCACTTGGCCCACCACGGATCCGCTAGCGCGAGCGCGTCGGGGCGTAAGCCGGGCAACTGCGGGCACATCGCTTACTTCAAAATCGACAACGGAGCTGCCGAAGCACCCGACGGCATAGTGGGCCCGTCGAAAGTGCTGCGAGCCAAATTGCCCGAAGTTGCTAGGGCGACTCGCTGTCCTGCGTGGCAGGCTGGAGCCGATAGAGTCGAGATGCGGCGCGGTAGCGTTAGGTTCGGTTTGTCTGTTGCCGCCCCTTTCGGTTGGCGGTGCCCAATTAACGTCGCCGTAGCCCCGTTTCCAAACCCCGCTCATCGAACCGGACATGCAGATCTCCCGCATCCGGCTCTCGGACAAGACATCACGCCTTCGTGCACGGCACGTTACACCCATGGCCCCGTCAGGCGCACAAGACCGAAGTGCTTATAAAGGTGCGGGCGCGGATAGCCCCCGCGCCTGCTTCGCCTGGCTTTGTACTTGTTGCGTAGCCACCGGCGCAACCGCGTCGCGGTGTAGCTGTCGATTGCTCGATATGCCCGGCTGACGCT
>NZ_FCOE02000080.1 GCF_001544915.2 Caballeronia pedi
TCGAAGGTCCACTTCATCGTCTGCGCGCCCCACAGCAACACGCCCGCCGTGCTGTGCTGCACGCCCTTCGGCTTGCCCGTCGAGCCCGACGTGTAGAGGATGAAAAGCGGATGCTCCGCGCCGACCCACTCCGGTTCGCACTTCGTCGATTCATTCTCGACGATCTCGTGCAGCCACACGTCGCGCCCTTCGGCCCACGCGACCTTCCCGCCCGTGCGCCGATACACGATGACATCCTTCACTTTCTCGCAGCCGCCTGCGGCGAGCGCTTCGTCGGCGATGCTCTTCAGCGGCAATGCCTTGCCGCCGCGCATCTGTTCGTCGGCGGTGATGAGCGCGACCGCGCCGACATCGACGAGACGCTCGTTGAGCGATTTCGACGAGAAGCCGCCGAACACGACCGAATGGGTCGCACCGATGCGCGCGCATGCCTGCATCGCGACCACGCCTTCCACCGACATCGGCAGATAGATCACGACGCGGTCGCCCTTCTTCACGCCGCGCTTTTTGAGCGCGTTGGCGAGGCGCGAGACGCGTCCGAGCAGGTCCTGATAGGTGACGTTGGTGACGGCGCCGTCGTCGGCTTCGAAGATGATCGCGTTTTCGTTGCCGCGGCCCGCTTCGACGTGACGGTCCAGACAGTTGTACGACGCGTTCAGCTCGCCGTCCTCGAACCACGTACAGAAAGGCGCTTTCGATTCATCCAGCACCTTGGTGAACGGCTTGTGCCAGGCAAGCGTCTCGCGTGCGAGGCGGGCCCAGAAGCCTTCGTAATCGCGCTCTGCTTCCGCTACCAGCGCCTTGTAGGCGTCCATGCCGGAGATTGCAGCATTGGCCGACGTCTTCTGAGATGGCGGGAACAAGCGCGATTCGCGCTGCATGTCGCCCGAAGGCTCTCCGATCCGCAGGTACATCAATCTCAAGTCTTCAAACGCAGACAGAAAGTCTGTGGCATCAGAGCTTGCCATGCTCGCCGCGAAAGCCATCGCTGATTCGATCGCGTTCGGGATCCGGACTCCAACGCGACCGCCGCTCCCCCACTCGTGGCTCACGCGCCGCGCGATTTCGACTAGCCGAGTCGCCGTTCCCAGCTCGGTTTTAAAAGCCGCCTGTGCGCTTTTAGCGGATCCAACGTATGCATCTTGTGGGGCGGCGGCATCCGATAAGCAAAGTTCCATCCCATCGAAGCCAGCCTCTATCGCAAATCGCGCAGCGAGCCCGAATCGCTCGGTATCCATCTTCTCTTTTAAATTGCATTCAGAACAACCTGCCAGAGCATCGACGTCAACCTGGCACACGGTTACACCACCATTTGCACGAACGAGTTGCGTCACCGACCGCCATTCGCCGAAGCTCAACGGCCCTATCCGTGGTCGCCCGCTTTGAACCGCTCTTCGGCTGCAGGGCGCGAGTAGTCTTCCAGTGATCAACATGCCAGCATGTGCGAAATAGGCATGTTGCGACTGCTGATGAAAATCAGTGTGAAAGCCCATGTCCAATTCGATGACCAGGCGGCTTTTTAAGTACATTTCTCCGGCGCGATACGGCGAGAAAAAGCTCGGGCGGGACACGATTGGCATGCGTTTATCTTCTTCAAAATGTCGGTCCCGCGTGAATGACCTTCGCGGTCGCACAGCAAATCGTCACGCGCGTACTCCCTGCCTCCAACCCCGACTCTTCCGCGATGATTCAAAATCCGTCGAAGCGGCGCAATCGGGTCAATCGTGGCGATTCCTGCGGTGCTGAATCAAGCGCTACAACTTTAGCTCGACGATCGAAAGATGCGCCTGGCTTTACGTAACTCGACAAAGCGCTTCGCATGTACGCTGCTTTAGCGTTTAGGCGTGACGCAAGCGTCTTTTTGGTTTCGACAGGACCGACGGCGTTTCGCCGTCGGTCCATGTTAGAACTGAGAGTCAGTTGTATCCGAGAATGGCGACTGACTGCACATCCGGTCGGTCCATTGCCTGGCCAGCCAAGGATCCAATTGGGCCCTCAAGTAACTTCGCATAAGCACTTGCACGGCGAGCTTTCGCATATGAATTGGCGACGCTTTGCGAATCTGCAGCGGATGAGGTAACAGATGCGCCAGCGACCGGATAGGTATGTGCGTTCATTTTGACCTGAAGTTGTTTCGATGGATTGTCGTACAGAACCGCTTTTCTGGGCGCAGCCTAGACTCGGTCGAACCATACGGTTTGTGCGTTCATAAATTCACGCATTCCAAAATGCGAAAGTTCTCGACCGTAGCCGCTTTTCTTAACTCCACCGATTGGAACGCGCGGATCGGACGCGGAGAACCCATTCACAAAAATTCCGCCGGTTTGAATCTCACGAGCAAAAGCCCTCGCGTTACTATCATCGCCAGTCCAGATCGCGCCGCTCAAACCAAACTCGCTTGCGTTCGCGAGCTCGATTGCATGTGACGCATTGTCTGCAGAGATCAAAGAGGCGACGGGCCCAAATATTTCCTGGTCAAAAGCGACCATGCCAGGGACGACTTCTGACAATATCGTTGGCGCGTAGAAATTTCCCGGGCCATCGAGTTTGGCACCGCCCATCAAAACCTTCGCGCCTTGTTCAGTCGTGGCGCGGACCTGACCGTGGAGTTCGTCCCGCAGGTCATACCTCGCCATTGGACCGAAGTAGCTATCCGCCTCCTCTGGGTCGCCGACTTTCAGCTCCTGCACCGCGGCCATGAACCGCTCAGTGAACGCTTGCTGAATCGGCCGTTCAAGGATAATGCGCTTGGCGGCAATACACACTTGGCCGGTGTTCTGAAACCGCCCGACCACTGCAGCGCGAACGGCACCTTCCAGATCAGCGTCCGCCAAAACGATGAAGGGATCTGAGCCTCCCAGTTCCAGAACCGATTTTTTGAGCGCCGCGCCCGCCTGCGCGGCAATTGCGGACCCAGCACGAACGCTGCCGGTCACGGTCACAGCAGCGATGCGCCGATCCAGAATCGCTTTCGAAACAAGTTCGTTGGAGACGTTAGCCACTGAAAAAACGCCGTCAGGTAGGGCGGCCTCCGCCCATATCTCTTTGAGCGCGTACGCGCATCCCATGACGTTTGGAG
This sequence comes from Caballeronia pedi, assembly GCF_001544915.2. GTDB lineage: Bacteria > Pseudomonadota > Gammaproteobacteria > Burkholderiales > Burkholderiaceae > Caballeronia > Caballeronia pedi. Next base: position 3,080 of record NZ_FCOE02000080.1, read on the forward strand.
CATGTTTCAGCACGTACGCATTGCCGGCTAGGATGATGGGAATAGCTCCCCTCATGACCTGCCAGTAAGGGAAGTTCCACGGCATCACGGCAAGAACACCGCCGATTGGAAGGTACGAGACATACGCCTTATCGTCTGCCACTGATGTTCTTTCGTCGGCGAGCATCGCCGGACCGTGCTCGGCGTACCAGTCGCAAACGGCCGCGCACTTTTCGACTTCCGCTCGCGACTGCGAAATAGGCTTGCCCATTTCCCGAGTTGCGATGAGCGCGAGCGGCTCAAGATTACGACGGAGCGCAGCGGCCATATTCGACAAAGTCTGCGCACGAACATCTGCCGAACTCGCACGCCACTGCTCGAAACCTGCCTCCATCAATCTCAGCGCGCGGTTCAGATCCGCCTCGTCTTCGTAAGGGTAGCGGCGAATCTCTTCACCTGTTGCCGGATTCAACGATACCGCTGCCTCTTGCGGATTGACGGCGTGAGCCATATGGATGCTCCAATGCGTAATACATAAAAGGTACTCCTCGCTATGAATTCGAGCGAGGTGCTATCGTGTACGGAGAAATTCTGTGGCTTCGGCGTGTGTTTCAAAGACGTGCGCCGCAGCGTGGCGCGAGAACAGCGCCTCACCCAGCTTTGCCCGCATGAAGGCACTAGTGGTATACCGCGTGGTGGTCGAGTAATGCCTAGCCTGTAGGTCGGCTACCATCTCAAAATATTCGTCTGCCTGCGACTCGTCGAGTCGGAATCCGTCGTAGTTGACGATCAGCGCGACTCTTCGACCAACCTTGGTACATAGCGCATCGAACACGCGGCGTACGCATTCGACGTCTTCGGCGCTACGGATTGCCATCCCTTCAAAGTTAGCAAAGAGGATGTTGCGGTCGGCGTCGTAACTGAGTCGATCGGCCAATTGCAAGTCTTGCAACACGCCCGCGAGACCCATGGGCTTGGTTCGATAGATGCGCGGGTCCATCAGCCCCACCTCACCTATGATGGGTCGAAACGCCATGTGGGCGAGCACGTCCCGCTCGATGTCGATACCGGGTGCTACTTCAATCAGCTGCAGGCCTTCCGGTTGAAGCTTGAAAACGCAGCGCTCGGTGACATAGAGGACCGACTGCCCCTTCGCTGCCGCTAGCGGGCCGCTGAAGGTAATCTGCTCGACCGATTCGACGAACTTTCGCGTTCGCCCTTCGCTGACGATGCGCATCTGACCGCCCTCGACTGATGTTGCGATCCCTCCTGCGGTAAACGTTCCCGCAAATACAAGTCGACGTGCGTTCTGACTGATGTTGATGAACCCGCCTGAGCCAGCGAGACGGGAACCGAACCGGCTGACATTGACGTTGCCAGCGCGGTCGATTTCAGCCATGCCAAGACACGCGAGGTCGAGTCCACCACCGTCGTAGAAGTCGAACTGCTGGTTCTGATGCAGGAGCGCCTGCGTGTTGATGCCAGCGCCGAAGTCCAGTCCACCCTGAGGCATGCCGCCAATCACACCCGGTTCAGCGGTCAACGTCAGGTGATCCAGTACGCGTTCTTCGGCCGCGACGGCTGCCACCGCCTCTGGCATGCCGATTCCCAGGTTGATCACACCGCCAAGCGGCAACTCGAAAGCACAGCGCCGCGCGATCAGCTTCCTCTCGTCGAGCGCCAATGGGGGGATCTTGTTCACCGGCACGCGGATCTCGCCCGCATATGCCGCGTTGTAGTCGGTCGCGTAGGTCTGCTTGTGCGCTCCTGGGGGTGCAACCACCACGCAATCGACAAGGACGCCGGGAACGACCACACTGCGTGCATCAAGTGAGCCGCTCGATGCGATGCGCTCCACCTGCGCGATGACCAGACCGTTGGCATTTCGTGCAGCCATGGCCGCGGCCTGAGCGTCGAGCATCAGTGCCTCGCGCTCCATCGTGATATTGCCCTCCGCGTCGGCCGTGGTGCCGCGAATCAACGCGACGTTGATCGGGAAGGCCTTGTAGAAGAGCCATTCCTCGCCGTCGATGTCCATCACTCGCACGAGGTCTTCCGTTGTGCGTGCGTTGATCTTTCCGCCGTTCTGCCTCGGATCGACGAACGTACCGAGTCCGACCTTGGTGAGCGTGCCAGCACGGTGAGCGGCCGAATCCCGGTAGAGATGCGAAATCGTGCCAAGCGGAAGGTTGTACGCCTGAATGCGGTTGTCCGTTGCCAGCTTCCCGAGCTTGGGTACAAGCGACCAATGACCCCCAATCGCGCGCTGGACGAGTCCCTCATGAGCAAGCCGATTGAGCCCACGCTCTTTGCCGTCACCGGGCGCCGCTGCGAATACGAGCGTAAGATCACGCGGCCCCTCTGTCTCGACGAAGCGTCGCTCGAGCGCCGCAATCAGTTCCTCGGGGGTGCCGATGCCGACGAACCCTGAACAGCTCACGACATCGCCATCGCGTATCAACGCGATAGCCTCGTCGGCGGTAACGACCTTGTCTTGAATCATGGCAGTCTCAATTCACTAATCGGGCTATCGGCTAGTCGGCTAAGAGATAGTTCTTGATGACGGCGATTTGCGCCTCATCCATCAATGCGGGTGCGTGACCGCAATCGGGGAACTCGAACGCAATCACGCGACCGTCGGCCGCAGCTGGGCCGCGTTTGAGCATGGTTTCCACCGTACTTCGTGCGAGCAAGTCCGAGTCTTCGCCGCGAAGGATGAGCACCGGGCAATCGATCTTGTCCCAGACGTGCCACAGAATCACGTCCAGCAAGATCGGGATCGCGAAGCGCATGCCGATGCCCGGATCGAAGTGAAAGCGAAATCCACCTGCACCATCTGATACCGCGCTGTGCTGCGCCAGGTGACGCCATTGAGCGTCGTTCAGCTTGCCAAATGGCGCGTGAACATCGCGCAGATGGGCCTCGACTTCGTCGACCGAGGCGAAGCGCCAGGAACGCGTCAAATAGCTGCCGATTCTGCGCAATGCTGCGGCTGAGACGCGCGCGCCGAAATCATTGAGCACCAAACGTCGCACCGGCGTTCGCGGTTCCGAAGCCATCAACATGCCGATATGACCGCCAAGGGACGTGCCAACCCAATCCACCTGCTCGACATCAAGTCGGGCAATCAGCGTCGACATCGCACGCACATAAGCTCGGTCCGTATAGTGACCAGGCGACGCGAGCCATTCGCTGCGTCCGCGCCCAGGAAGGTCGGGCACGATGACACGCATCCCCTTCGCCGCGAGCGCCGCTGCCAGCGTGTCGAAGTCGCGACCGGTGCGCGATACTCCATGCACACAGACGACGGTTTGCTCGGCCGTCGGCGGCCCCCACTCGGCGTAGGCCAGCTTGTGAAATCCACCTCGCCCGATTACGGAGACCTGCTTGAACTGTGGTTGCATCACATCGAGTCCCGATCAGGCGAGCGCGTCGTCGCGCTCGTGCAGCCACTCGACGATGCCCTTACCGAGTACCCCCTGAGACTTGCCACTGACGAACACGCCAACATGGCCGCCATCCAGGCCGATCTCCTGATAGTCGTCAGTGCCCACAGCGTCGCGTAGCGCCTGCGTCGTCTTCGGCGGAATGATGTGGTCGTCCTTCGCATACACGTTCAGCACGGGCATCCGAATGTCTGATAGATCGACTTTCCGGGCACCCAGTCGAAACTCACCGCGGATCAACTCGTTGTTCTTGTAGAGATTGACCAGCAACTGCTTGGCAGCCTCGCCCGGGTGATGCGGTCGATCGGCAAGCCACTTTTCCATACGCAGGAAGTTCAGCAACTTCTTTTCGTCATCGAAGGTGTCGAGCAGACCAACGTTGTACTTCGATAATGTCGCCCCCGGTGTCATTTGCGAGAAGACGTAGCCTGTAAGCTCGCCAGGCAAGTTGCCATACGCCTCGATCAGATGATCGACGTCTTCCTCACTCATGCCGCGCGTCCAGAGATTCAGCAACCCGTGGTTGACCCGGCCCTCCGCCTGATCCTGATGGAAATCGACCGGTGTGATAGTCAAGATGAGGTTCTTGATTCGTTCCGGATAAAGCGCCGCGTAGCACAACGAGAAAACGCCACCCTCGCAGATGCCTAGCAGGTTGATTGAGGGAAGGCTGTGCTCACGGCAAATGAACTCCACGCAGTCGTTCAGATAAACGTCGACATAGTCTTCGAACGTGAGCCAGCGATCGCTGCGAGTAGGACTGCCCCAATCCACTGCATAGACGTCCACGCCGAGCGCGAGCAGGTTGCGCAGCATCGAGCGGTCTTCCTGCAGATCGGTCATGGTGTAGCGACCAATCTGGCCGTACGCGACGAGCACAGGTATCCCCAGCGTGCGCGCAGTCGTCGGCTTGTAGCGATACAACGTCGTCTTGTCTTCATGGAACACCACTTCCTTATCGGCGGTGGCGATCTCGACATGCTCGTCTTTAATCCGGTCGAGCATCTGCTGTCCGCGGGCGAGCTTAAGATTGAAGTCGCTGAATTCAGCGAGCGCCCGTGCGGCGGTCGATTTCTTGGCGGCTGCCATACGGTTCTCTCAGGATTGAATGGAGCGGGAGGCTTTCGGAGCAACGCCGCGACCCTGGCGGGCGGGCGTAGCCGTAGCCGTAGCCGGTACTGGCTGCTGGGGCGCGTTCTGCCGCTGGAGCAGCCGAACCTGCCGTCGCAGCTCGGTCACCGTGCGTTGAATTTCGTCAACCTCGGTACGTGTAGGGACGTGGTAGGCGTCACACCACGATTCGGCGAGAGCGCGTTCCTTTAAGCGGTAGTCGGAAGCTGCACGTAACATCCGCGTTTGAGCCACAACAAATTCCTCAGACCGATGCGCCTCGATCAGCGTCTCATTGGCGACTTTCAGCCATCGGTCGGTCAGGCCGCGCCACGTGGTAGGCGTTTCCCCTTTGGCTGATGACGCCGTTTTCATGAAGCGCTCGAGCGCTGTATTCCACGCACGCTGCACGATCGCCTGATAGGCCAGCACGGCCTTGTCACGCGCGATAGCCATTTGCTGCAGTTCAGCCACCTTCCGGTCCAGGTCCCAGAGCGTCGCGTATTTGGGACCTTCGATGACCTGCTGCAGGCCGGCGTCAAATGCGCCGGCACCGCGCCCGCTCCATCGCGCGGGGGAGAACATTTCGCGCAACGCCGTGGGCGTCCAGGCGCCGGGGCCCGCGCCGTCCTGCACGAACCCGGCCCATTTCTCAATGGACTCCTTCCATGTTTCCTGCAAGTCGTAGAATTGTTCCTGCATCGGTGGCTTGGCGTCTTCCGTCTTCGTATCCGATGTACCTGGCGGGGAAATTGAGCTCATTGACTTCAGGAACGCTTGCTGCATGGCGATCCATCCGTCCGCCCAATTTGCGTTGTCGTTGCTCATTCGAACACCACCACTTGGCGGATTGCCTTGCCCTCGTGCAACAGGTCGAAGCCGTAATTAATCTCGTCGAGCTTCAATCGACCCGTGAGGAGTTTGTCGACCGGCAAGCGACCCTGCTTGTACAGGTCGATAAAGCGCGGGATGTCGCGTGACGGCACGCAAGTGCCGATGTAGCTGCCCTTTACCGTGCGCTCCTCAGCGACGAGGCTCACTGCAGGCATGGGCCAGCGCGCGGTCGAGGGCGGCAGCCCCGCGGTGACGGTCGAGCCGCCGCGACGCGTGATGTTGTACGCGAGATCCAGCGCGCGGATCGAGCCGGCAAACTCGAAGGCAAATTCGACACCGCCTGAACTCAACTCGCGGATGTACTCGAGTGCATCCTCGCGTCCGGCGTTGACTGTGTGCGTAGCGCCGAGGGTCTTGGCCTGCTCGAGTTTGTCGTCCGACAGATCGATCGCAATGATCTGCCGGGCACCGGCCGCATGAGCGCCAATCAGAGCCGCCAATCCAACCCCGCCAAGACCGATGACGGCCACCGACGCACCGACTTGAACCTTTGCCGTATTGACGACGGCGCCAACGCCGGTGAGGACCGCGCATCCAAACAGTGCCGCCTCGTCGAGCGGGATGCTCGGATCGATCTTGATGATAGATCGGCGCGATACTGTCGCATACTCTGCGAACACCGAACATCCGAGGTGATGATTGATCACTTCACCATCCCGGGTGAGGCGACGCTCACCAGAGAGCAAAGTGCCCGCGCCATTGGCCGCAGCGCCCGGCTCGCACAGGGCCGGACGACCTTCAGCACAAGGGGCGCAGTGCCCGCAGCTCGGCACAAACACCACCACGACGTGGTCACCCACCTGCAGGTCGGTCACGCCAGCGCCGAGTTCCTGCACGACCCCAGCCGCCTCGTGACCGAGCGCCATGGGCATCGGACGTGGCCGGTCACCGTTAATCACCGACAAATCGGAGTGACAGAGTCCCGCTGCCGCAATCTTTATCAGCACTTCGTCGGGGCCCGGACGCGCCAAGTCGATCTCTTCAATGTGTAGCGGACGAGAGTCGGCATAGGGGGATGTCGCGCCCATCGACTGAAGAACAGCCGCTCTGATCTTCATTGCGACACCTCCTTCACGCGATTTTTAAGTTCATCGACGAGCACACGGCTGTTCTCGGAATAATCGACCGGCACAACCACGAGTTGCACCCCACCTTCCTCGAACGCGGCCTCCAGCGTCGGAACGAGGCCGTCTGCCGATTCGACGCGCCGGCCCTTGGCGCCATACGCCTCCGCATATTTTACGAAGTCGGGGTTGCCAAAATTCAGACCCCAATCGGCGAAATCGTCGACCGCTTGCTTCCAGCGGATCATCCCGTAAGCGTCGTCCTGAATGATCAAAACGACCAGATTGAGCTTCATGCGAACTGCGGTCTCAAGCTCCTGCGAGTTCATCATGAACCCGCCATCTCCACATACCGCCATGACGCGCCGTTTGGGATGAAGAATCGAGGCCATCATTGCCGAGGGCAATCCGGCGCCCATCGTGGCCAGGGCATTATCGAGCAGAAGCGTGTTGGCATTACGCGTGCGATAGCAGCGCGCGAACCAGATTTTGTACATGCCGTTGTCAAGCGCCACGATGCCATCCGCCGGCATGACCTGACGCACATCATGGACAATGCGCTGCGGCGTCAACGGAAAGCGCGACTCTGTGGCTCGGTCCATGGTCCGCTTGAGAATGCCTTCGCGCAAAGAGGCCAATGTGCCTGCATTCGGAAGCTGACCTTCAACAAGATCGGCAAGACGCGTCAGGCTCATGCCCAAGTCGCCCACTACCTCCGCGTTGGGGAAAAACACCTGTTCAACGTTGGCCGAGGTGTAACCGACGTGAATAACCTTAGGCCCCTTGGGTCCCATGATGAACGGCGGTTTCTCGACCGTATCGTGGCCAATCGAGAGGATAACGTCGGCACGATCGATTGCCTCGTGCAAATAGTCGCGCTCACTCAGGGCGGCAGTGCCCATCCACAATTGAGTGGCTTCGTCGTTGCCGATCGCCGAGACAGTTCCCTTACCCATTTGCGTGTTGAAAAACGGGATTCCGGTGCGCCGAATGAAGTCCGTCAACTGACCGACCAGTCGCGGACGGTTGCTAGCTGCCCCGAACATGACGAGTGGCCGCTCCGCGCTTTTCAACATCGCCGCAGCACGCTCGATGGCGGCAAACTGCGCGACCGGCAATTCAACGGGGTGCAACGGGATGACCGTTAATTCGTCGCTCACTTCTTCGCCGGCGACATCTTCCGGCAGTTCAAGATGTACCGGTCCGGGCCTCTCGTCCTGCGCAAGTCGGAAGGCCTCACGCACCACAGTGGGGATGCTGACGCCGCTGATGATTTGACGCGAGGCCTTTGTAAGTGGCTTCATTGTGGCGACGATGTCAACAATCTGGAAGCGGGCCTGACGCGCAGTCTTGATCGGCTTTTGCCCGGTGATCAAAATCATGGGCATGGCACCGAGGTGTGCGTAAGCCGCACCCGTGACGAGATTCAATGCGCCGGGGCCGAGCGTAGCCATGCAAACGCCGGGCTTTCCAGTAAGTCGACCATGGGTGGCCGCCATGAAAGCAGCCGTCTGCTCGTGGCGTGTCAGGACAAGCTCAATGCTCGAGCGGCGCAGCGATTCAACAACATCCAGGTTTTCTTCACCCGGAACCGCAAAGATGCGATCAACGCCCTCGTTCTCCAGGGCTTGTACGAACAGGTCAGACGCCTTCATGTTCTCTTCCTTAATTTTCAGATAAACCGGTCGCGGTGGTCACCCACTCGAACTCATTGATGTAACTTTTCTTACTGCATAACCGGCGCAACGAGAGCGCTTCTCACATCGCACACAGTTCTGATGAGGCTCCGTTTCATTTCCATTTGCCTATCGACTGATGCACATCTGACGCGCCGACCGCAGCAGTACTTACAGTGCGTTTTGTTTGAAGTTTTGTCTGCCTGCGCGATGCATCTACTGTGCGAGGGCGCGGGCCTGTGCTTCCTCACTCCTTGACTAGTCGAATCACATCATCAGGAACTCTTGGTGGGCCCGGACTCTCATTCGTCTTTCACGAAGAACCGAAGAGAGAAGGTCAGTGCCGTGGACAGCAGCAACATGCCAGCCATTCCGAGCATGCCCATCGCAAACGACCCGGTGACATCCTTGAGCCAACCCACCATGAACGGGCCAGCGAAACCGCCGAACGTACCAACCGAGTTGATGAAGGCGAGGCCACCGGCCGCAGCCGCTCCCGAGAGGAAACGGGTCGGAATGCTCCAGAACACCGCACGCGCTGTCGTCACGCCAATCACTGCGATGGTGATGCCGATCATCGCCGGCCAGAACTGATGGAACAGTGCTGCGATGATCATGCCTACGGCAGCGAACACACAGGTCAGCAACAGATTCAGAATCTTCTTGCCGCTCTTGTCGACCGCCCGTGCCCACGTCAGCATGGCAACCGTGGCGAAGATGTACGGAACCGTCGAGACGAGGCTGATTGCGGTGATGCTCAAGCCATGTGCTTTGAGAATCGTCGGCAGCCAGATGCCAATGCCGTAGGAACCCAGCACGAAGCCAAACTGAATGCCCGTCAGGATCAGCACGCGCGTGTCCTTCAGTGCGGCGCCGAGGTTCTT
>NZ_FCOE02000063.1 GCF_001544915.2 Caballeronia pedi
AATCCCTCGCTGTACTTCGCCATGAAAAACACCCCAAAGGTTGGATCTGTGTCCAACTTTTGGGGTGCAGTTCACGATGCGTGGCCTTTTTTACGCCGTACGCATTCGATGACGAATTTTTTTGGCGAGTGCGGCTTTGGCGTCGATGGAGTCGACCATGTCGTTAGCTGCATTCATTAGCCGGCGCAAGTCGATGCTTCCAATGGCGCTTGCATCCTGAAAGACGACAATCGAATCGAAACGCGCGATGTATTGATCGATGTACTGAAGCACGATAGTCGCAGTGCGCGCGCGATCCTGATTCGGGACGCCGAAGACAAAGAGGGGCGCAGCCGATCCTTTCACAAAGAAGTCGATGGGATAGTCAGCCGAGTTGGGGACTTCGGGCGCTCGATACTCCGCGATCACGTTTTGCGTGCCGACGATGTCCGTTAAATGGGCGTTCAGATCGTCGAAGAATGTGGAGGCGACGCGCGTTTTCGTTCCGCCATGCAAATCGTTGACGCGAAGCATTGCTTGCCCGAAGCGAAGCAGAGCTGCGCCAAGATAAGACTCATCGGAATCCGAAACGATCTGTCCGTCTTCCCCGAGTCGCGCACCGTACTCGGCCAGGGTCCGGTCCAACAACACGCGGCGCGGGCCGCGCAGCATAGTCGTTGCGTCTGTATCGTATGACACGCGCATGAGCGTGGTGCCGCCGTCCTCGAGTCGCCAGCCTCCCATGATCTGCCTCAGCCAGACCGTCACGTAGTCGCCGTCTGGCTCCAGCAAAGGCATGCAAAGACGAAGTGCATCGCCGTCTTGAGCGACGTCGAGACCAGAACACCATGACTCACACAGCAGGCGTCGGACAGCGCTTGATACGTCGTTCGACATTTCAATACTCAAGTTCAGGTTGGAAAGGATTGAAGTTGAGTGCCGCTACACCAAACTCTCTACAGAAGCATTCGAACGCGCTCTCGATCGAATTGTATTCTGTCGCGGCCTCGGCATACCCGTCCACCTTAAGGCCAGCTCGAATGTACCGTTCAGTGGTGAAGTGCTTATGGCAACCCAACTCGACCCTGGTTTGCTCTAGTACGTTGCCATGGGCATGGTAGGGGCCGTTGTACCGGACCAGTAAGAGCGACGCTTCGGATGACCAAATGCGCCTGAGGCCAACAGAGAATGCACTTGGCTTGGTTGACGACAAGCGAAGGAAGAGCCGGTATCGCTGAGTTGTATCGCGCGCATCATGAAGTTCCAGATTCTTTTCGTGGTGCCCGAGTCCACGTTTAGCCACCCATCTTGCGCGTGGATTGTCGATAACCTTCGGCGCACGACGCATCGATTCGAGATCGTCGTCTGTCAGTAGGTTGAGATCCATCTGCCGTTTCCATGTCCGAGGGAGCCGATAGTCTATGGCGCAACGAACTCGCTGGATTAACCCGGCCAGCAAATAAGAAAAACCGCACCGACGATGGCTCGCCGGTGCGGTTTTTTTCGTACTCTGATTAGGAAGGAGTATCCATCAAGCCTCCACCAACATCCTCTCGATCTCGATCTTGTAATCATGGAACATCGCCACCGACTCGCGATGCGCCACGCTCAATATCGCCGCCTTCGGCAATCGCTCGACGAGCGTGTTGTAGATATGCAGTTCGTTCTCGGCATCGAGCGCGCTGGTGGCTTCGTCGAGGAACAGGAAGTCCGGCTTGTGCAGCAGCACGCGCGCCGCGGCCAGCCGCTGCTGTTCACCCGGCGAGAGACTGCGCGCCCAGTGCGCGCTTTCTTCCAGCCGGTCCGCATACGTCTCCAGATTGCACAGACGCAGGATTTCGCGCGATTCCTCATCGCTGAACGTGCCGCCGGGCGACGGATACGAAAGCGCCGCGCGCAACGTGCCGATCGGCAGATAGCTCATCTGCGGGATGAACATCATCTTCGCGTCGACGGGCGCATCGATGGTGCCGTCGCCGAACGGCCACAAGCCCGCGAGCGCGCGCATCAACGTGCTCTTGCCCGATCCGGACGGCCCGACGACGAGCCAGCGCGAGCCCGGCTCGATCGACACATTCGCCACGCGCGAAAGCGGCGTGCCGTTGGGCAGCGCGAGCACGAGGTTGCTGGTCGTGAGCGAAGGCGTGCTCGTGTAGTGCAGGTTGATGCCGCCGTGCTCCGTCGCCGGCGACGTTTCCTCGCGGATATGCGTCGAGCGCATCACGCGCTTGAATTCGCGCAGACGATTGACGGTGGCGCGCCATTCGACCAACGTCGAATAACTGTTGATGAACCAGGAAAACGAATCGCTGACCGTGCCGAACGCCGATGAAATCTGCATCAGCACGCCGAACGAGAAAGCGCCCGCGAAGTAGCGCGGCGCGGCGACCATGATCGGAAAGATGATCGCGATCTGCCCATAGAAGCTCAGCACGAAGGTCATGCGTTTCGTGTACTTCATGATCATCCACCAGTTGTCCTTGATGCGCTGGAAGATGGTTTTCGCATTCGCGGTTTCGGTCGCGATGCCGTCGTAAAACGCGATCTGCTCGGCGTTCTCGCGCACGCGGATCAGGCCGAAGCGGAAATCCGCCTCCACCTTCTGCTGCTGATAATTGATCGACACGAGCGGATGCCCGACCTTCTGGATGATCAGCGAGCCCGCGATCGCGTACAGCGCGGCGGCCCACACCATGTAGCCTGGAATGTTGATCGGCGTGCCGCCGAGCGTGATCGTCAGTGCGCCCGCGAGCGTCCACAGGATCGTGATGAAGGTGACGAGCGTCACGAGCGTCGAAAGCAGATCGAGCGACAGCGAGAGCGTCGTGGTCGCGAACGATTGCAGGTCGTCGGAGATACGCTGGTCGGGGTTGTCGGCGAGGCGGTCGCGTTCGATGCGATAGAACGCTTTATCGCCGAGCCATTGTTCGAGGAACTTGTTGGTGAGCCACTGACGCCAGCGGAAACCGAGCATCTGACGCAGATACCGCCCATACACCGCAAGCAGAATGTAGGCGAAAGCGAGCCCGGTGAAGATCAGCAGCAGATGTGGGAACTCGGTGACGTTCTTGTTCTGCAGCGCGTTGTAGAACGACGCGCTCCAGCTGTTGAGCCGTACGTTGATATACACGACGGTCATGTTGATCGCGATGATCGCCACGAGCAGCCCCCACGCGAAGCCGCGCTCCTCCGACACCCAGTAGGGCTTGATGAGGCTCCATGCCGAGACTTCGTCGGCCTTTTGCTGCGTGCTTTCGGTACGAATGTTGGTCATGAGCTTCCTGCTGGTGCGCATCGAGGCGCCCGAATGTTATGTCCGCGGCCGCGCCGGGCGCGGCCTTTTCCGGCCCGCAAATTGTTCCGGGGTTCTCTTAACGCTCACTTAATTTCGCGCGATCGTTCCGCAAACCATGTTCGCGGCATTGTGCCAGAGTGCCGCCGCGCACGATAAAAGCCGGGCAATCCCGGTTTGCAGCGGGTTCGCCTTTCATGTTTTAATGATCCTCGACGAAACAGGGGTGCTTCGCGTGCATCGGTGGCCGGAACGGTCATCAGCGTGGCGAGGCTGAGAGAGACCCTTTGCACCCGATCCGGGTAATACCGGCGAGGGAAGTTTCCGGAGAACGCGCGAGCCTCGCGCCATTCCTCCAGTCTCTTCCAGTACTTCTTTCCGCACGGCGCGTTGTTCCAGCGTCGAGCCGGTCTCTCTCCTCTGATTTCGTCCTCGTGATGTGGCGCCGCGCCAGCACGGTCGAGATCGCGTACTTCGTCTCCTCGTGCAGTGCAGCGCTACCGCTATGGAGACATCGAATTGAACAGGATCGAACAGGGCGACGCGCGCCGGCCGGATTTCGCGGTTATCGGCGGCGGGCTCGTCGGGCGGCTCGTCGCCTGGCAACTCGCGGGCGCGGGGCATGACGTCGCGCTCTACGAACGCGGCGACGCGGCGGGCACGCAATCGGCGGCGTGGGTTGCGGCAGCGATGCTCGCGCCGCTCGCGGAAGCGGCGAGCGCGGAACCGCTCGTCGTCGGGCTCGGGGCGGCGTCGCTCGAACGCTGGCCGCGCCTGCTCGCGCAATTGCCGGAGCCGGTGTTCTTTCAGCGCAACGGCACGCTCGTCGTCTGGCACGGCGCCGACCGCGCCGAAGCCCCGCTCTTCGAGCGACGCCTGCGCGCCAACTCGCCCGCCGAGCTGCTCGCCGGCGGATTCGTCAAGCTCGCGGGCGCGCAGGTCGCGCAAGCGGAGCCCGCGCTCGGTACGCGTTTCGCGCAGGGCTGGCTGCTGCCGAACGAGGGCCAGCTCGACAACCGTCAGGCACTCGCCGCGCTCGCCGCCGGACTCGCCGCGCGCGGCGTGCGCACGCACTGGAACACGGCCGTCGACGCCATGCCCGACGCGCGCTGGATCATCGATTGCCGCGGACTCGGCGGCAAGCCCGCGTGGCCCGCGCTGCGCGGCATCCGCGGGGAAGTCGCGCGCGTGCATGCGCCGGGCATCGGGCTGTCGCGGCCCGTGCGGATGCTGCATCCGCGCTATCCGCTCTATATCGCCCCGAAGGAAAACGATCTGTACGTGATCGGCGCGACCGAAGTGGAGGGCGAGGACATGTCGCCCGTGTCGGTGCGCTCGGCGCTCGAATTGCTGAGCGCGGCGTTCGCGGTGCATCCGGGCTTCGGCGAGGCGCGCATCCTCGAACTGAACGCGCATTGCAGGCCGACCCTGCCGGATCACCGTCCGGCGATCGTCTGGGACGGGGCGCGGACCGTGCGCGTGAACGGGCTGTATCGGCACGGCTTCATGATCGCGCCGGAAGTCGCCGACGCGGCCTGCGGGCTCGCCGGCGCGCTCGTCGAGGGCGATGTCGCCGATGCCGACACCTTCGCCGATTTCCGCCGCGCCGCGCGCTGGCCCGAGCTGCTGCAGGGCGAATTCGCGGTGGCGCCGGCGCTGTCGCATTGAGAGAGACCAGAGCCATGAACATCCATATCAATCAGCGCGCTTTCGATTTGCCCGATGCCGCCACCGTCACCGAAGCGCTCGCCGCGTTCGGCGCGAAGCCGCCGTTTGCGGTCGCGTTGAACGGCCAGTTCGTGGCGCGCGGCCAGCACGCCACGAAAACGCTCGCCGCCGGCGACAAGCTCGACATCGTGTCGCCCGTCGCGGGCGGCTGAATTCCGAACCCGAAGGATCGAACCATGACCACACAGACCGCCGACGTCCTCATGCTCTACGGCGAGGCGTTTCCGAGCCGCGTGCTGCTCGGCACGTCGCGCTATCCGTCGCTGCAATCGCTTTCCGACTCCATCGACGCCGCGCGGCCAGGCATGGTCACGGTCGCGCTGCGTCGCCAGTCGGAGACCGGCGAGGCCGGCTTTTTCGATGTATTGAAGCGCCACGGCGTCGCGCTGCTGCCGAACACGGCGGGTTGCCAGAGTGTCGACGAGGTGCTGACGACCGCGCACATGGCGCGCGAAGTCTTCGAGACGCCGTGGATCAAGCTGGAGCTGATCGGCGACGACTACACGCTGCAGCCCGACCCGATCGGGCTCGTCGAAGCGGCGGCGAAGCTGATTCGCGATGGCTTCAAGGTGCTGCCGTATTGCACGGAGGATCTGGTGATCGGCCGGCGCCTGCTCGATGCCGGCTGCGAGGCGCTGATGCCATGGGGCGCGCCGATCGGCACCGGTAAGGGCGTGACCAATCCCTACGGACTGCGCACGCTGCGCGAGCGCTTGCCGGACGTGCCGCTCATCGTCGATGCAGGGCTCGGCGTGCCGTCGCACGCGTGTCAGGTGATGGAGTGGGGTTTCGACGGCGTGTTGCTCAATACCGCCGTTTCGCAGGCGACTTTCCCGCCGCAGATGGCGCGGGCGTTCGCGCTCGGCGTCGAGGCCGGGCGTACGGCGTTCCTCGCCGGTCCGATGGCCGAGCGCGACAGCGCGCAGGCGAGCACGCCGGTTGTCGGGATGCCGTTCTGGCATCAGGACGGAGGCACGGCATGAGCTTGCTGAATCGCGAAGTGTTCTGGCCGCCCGCGGACGAACTCGTCGAAGTCGCTGAGCGGATTCGCGCGCGTCTGGGCGACTGGCCCGTGGCCGAGACGCGCTGGCGTATTTGCCTGACCGCGCCGGAATCGCCCAAAGCGGACGATCTGATCGTCTTCACCGAACCGCACGACGCGGACACCGGGCGGCTCGCGACCAGCGGCGCGGCCGTGCTCGAAGCGCACGGCGGGCGAGTCACGCTTCGTCGCGGCGACGAGCGATTCGCGCTCGAAGGCGATTGGTCTGATGATTGGCTGGCCGCGCTCGCCGCATTTCTCGACTGCAATTTCGAACCGCACGACGCGCTCACGCTCGCACTCGCCTGGCGCGCCGGCGACGAGAACAAGGACGATGCATGGCCCGTCGACTTCGCGACTTTCCCGCGCGTGACCGATTTGCCGCCCGCGCCCGAAGGCGGATTTCCGGCGTGCCCGGATCGCCTCGGCCTTTATCCGGTGCTGCCGAGCGCCGAATGGGTCGAGCGCGTGCTCGAACTCGGCGTGCGCACCACGCAACTGCGCCGCAAGACGACCGACGGCGAAGATCTGCGGCGCGAAATCGCACGTTCGGTCGAAGCGGGGCGACGGCACGATGCGCAGCTTTTCATCAACGATCACTGGCGCGAAGCGATCGACGCAGGCGCCTACGGCGTCCATCTGGGACAGGAAGACGTCGAGACCGCCGATCTGGCTGCGACCGCGAAGGCCGGCCTGCGTCTCGGGCTTTCGACGCACGGCTATTACGAGATGTTGCGCGCGCTGCATTTCAGGCCGAGCTATCTCGCGCTCGGCGCGGTTTTCCCGACCACGACCAAGGTCATGCCGACCAAACCGCAGGGTCTCGCACGACTCGCGCGCTACGTCCGACTGCTCTCGGGCCGCGTGCCGCTCGTCGCGATCGGCGGAATCGACGCCAGGGTGATGCCCGACGTGCTCGCGACGGACGTCGCCAGCGCGGCCGTCGTGCGCGCGGTGACCGAGGCGCCCGACACGGCGTCGGCGGTTTCGGCTCTGCAACAGATGTTTGCAGGTCAACGGTGAAAATTCCCAAAAACAGGAGAGCACCGACCTAGGCAAAGCACCGATTGCGCGCAGGCCCTATAATTCGGCGTTTTGCGTCTACGGAATCTCCTATCCAGTGCCTGCCTCTTCCGAGACTCTGTTAGAGCTACGCGACGTCGATTTCGGCTACGGCGACCGGCTCATTCTGTCGGACCTGAACATGCGTTTCACGCGTGGGCAGGTGGTCGCGGTCATGGGCGGCTCCGGCTGCGGCAAGACCACGACCTTGCGTCTGATCGGCGGTCTCGTGAAGGCGAGCCGCGGTCAGGTGATGTTCGGCGGACAGGACGTCGGCGCGCAGACGCGCGAAGGTCTGTACGGGCTGCGTCGCAAGATGGGCATGCTGTTCCAGTTCGGCGCGCTCTTCACCGACCAGACCGTGTTCGAGAACGTGGCGTTCCCACTGCGCGAGCACACCGATCTTCCCGAAGCGCTGATCCGCGATCTCGTGCTGATGAAGCTCAACGCCGTCGGCCTGCGCGGCGCGCGCGATCTCGCGCCGTCGGAGATTTCGGGCGGCATGGCGCGCCGCGTGGCGCTCGCCCGCGCAATCGCGCTGGATCCCCAACTGATGATGTATGACGAGCCCTTCGCCGGCCTCGACCCCATCTCGCTCGGCATCACCGCGAAGCTCATCCGCACGATCAACGATGCGCTCGGCGCAACCTCCATTCTCGTGACGCACGACGTGCCCGAATCGTTCGCGATCGCGGACTACGTGTATTTCATCGCCAACGGCGGCATTCACGCCGAAGGCACGCCGGCGCAACTGCGCGCGTCGCAGGACCCGACCGTGCGCCAGTTCATCGACGGCACGCCGGACGGCCCGTTCAAGTTCCACTACGCGAGCACGCCGCTCGGCGCGGATTTCGGCATCGGAGGGCAGGCATGATCAGCGCGCTCGGACGCTGGGTGCTCGACGGTTTCGGCACCGCGGGCTACGCGACGCGCATGTTCCTGCGCCTCGTGGCCGAATTCTTTTCGCTGTTGCGCCGGCCGCGCCTCGTCACGAAACAGATCCACTTCGTCGGCAATTATTCGCTCGTGATCATCGCGGTGTCGGGGCTGTTCGTCGGGTTCGTGCTCGGCTTGCAAGGCTATTACACGCTGAGCCGGTACGGCTCGGAACAGGCGCTCGGCCTGCTCGTTGCGCTGTCGCTCGTGCGCGAGCTCGGCCCGGTCGTGACGGCGCTGCTGTTTGCCGGGCGCGCGGGCACCTCGCTCACCGCCGAAATCGGGCTGATGAAGGCGGGCGAACAGCTCACCGCGATGGAAATGATGGCGGTCGATCCGCTGAAGGTGGTCGTCGCGCCGCGCATGTGGGCGGGCATCATCGCCATGCCGGTGCTGGCGGCCATTTTCAGCGCGGTCGGCATCCTCGGCGGCTATGTCGTCGGCGTGATGCTGATCGGCGTCGATCCGGGCGCGTTCTGGTCGCAGATGCAAGGCGGCGTGGACGTGTGGCGCGATGTCGGCAACGGCGTCGTCAAGAGCATCGTGTTCGGCTTCGCGGTGACGTTCATCGCGTTGTTTCAGGGCTACGAGGCGAGACCGACGCCGGAAGGCGTGTCGCGCGCGACGACGAAAACCGTCGTGTACGCGTCGCTCGCCGTGCTCGGGCTCGATTTCCTGCTGACCGCACTGATGTTCAGCTAATGGACCACACGCAGGCGCCGGGCAATGGCGCGGGCGTTGTGAAGGGCACAGACCGTCACGCGCCATCTGCGAAAAGATTCTCTTTGGGAAGACGATGAAAAAGACTGCTCTCGACTTTTGGGTCGGCCTCTTCGTGGTGCTCGGTTTCGTGGCGCTGCTGTTTCTCGCGCTGAAAGCGGGCAACATGAGCTCCCTGTCGTTTCAGCAAACCTACGCGGTGAAACTCAAGTTCGACAACATCGGCGGGCTCAAGGCACGCGCGCCCGTCAAGAGCGCGGGCGTGACGGTCGGGCGTGTCGGCAGCATCGGTTTCGACGCGAACACGTATCAGGCCGTCGTGACGATCGATATCGACAAGCAGTATCAGTTTCCGAAGGACTCGTCCGCGAAGATCCTGACCTCGGGCCTGCTCGGCGAGCAGTACATCGGCCTCGAGCCGGGCGGCGACGACCAGATGCTGAAGAACGGCGACACCATCACGATGACGCAATCGGCCGTGGTGCTCGAGAACCTGATCGGCCAGTTTCTCTACAACAAGGCGGCGGATTCCGGCGCCTCGAAATCATCGGCGGCGGCGCCGGCAGTGCCCGCGCCCGCACCCGCGCCGGCTTTCCCCGGCGCAGCGAGCGCGATGGGCGCGTCGGGCGCGGCTCAATAAGGAGAAGAACATGCAGGCGATGGGGATGCGGCGCGCAATCATCGTGGCGGGGGCCGTGGCGCTCGCCGGTTGCGCGACGGTGACGACGCCGACCAAGGGAGACCCGTTCGAGAGCTACAACCGGACGATGTTCAAGGTCAACGATACCGTCGATCAATACGCGTTCAAGCCGGTTGCGAAGGGTTATGTCTGGGCGGTGCCGGAGCCGGTGCGTAACAGCGTGACCAACTTCTTCTCGAATATCGGCGACGTGTATATCGCCGCGAACAACCTGCTGCAGTTGAAGATCGCGGACGGCGTGTCGGACATCATGCGTGTCGCGATCAATACGCTGTTCGGCGTCGGCGGTCTGTTCGACGTCGCGACCATCGCGAAGCTCCCGAAGCACTCCGGGGATTTCGGCCTGACGCTCGGCCACTATGGCATGCCGTCCGGCCCGTATGTCGTGCTGCCGCTGCTCGGGCCGAGCACCGTGCGGGATTCCGCTGGCCTTGTCGTCGACTACTTCGGCAATCCGCTCACCTATGTGAGCCCGGACTCGGTGAGCTGGGCGCTCTACGGCGTGAACCTCATCAATGTGCGCGCGAATCTGCTGGGCGCGACCGACGTGCTCGCCGACGCCGCGCTCGACAAATATTCGTTCGTACGCAACGCGTATCTGCAACGCCGTCAGTATCTGATCTCCGGCGGCGAGAATGACACGCCGGATTACGGCGAAGCGCCATTGCCGAACTATGGCGATACCGAAGGCGCGGCCGCAGCCGAGGGAGCATCGGCCACATCCGCCGCGCCGGCGTCGGGCACGGCCGCAGCGCCTGCTCCCGCAAGCGGGCCCAGCAATACGGTGCCGGGCAATCAGTACGTTCCGCCGGCGGGTTTCCCTTCATTCCGCTTGCGTTGAGCGGGATTTCCCTAACGCGCGGTAACATATCTAACGTCATTTCTTACGATTTGAGCGCTGCGCCGCCTGAACTCGGTTCAGGCGGCGCGCTCAAACCGAAGCCATTTACTTTTGCAGGATCTGTGATGAAAAAACTTTTGCTTCTCCCCCTCTTCGCGATGTTCATGGCGGTTTGCGGCGCGGCGTCGGCGCAAAGCGTCGACTCGAGCGCGCCCGACGTGCTGATCAAGACGGTGACGC
Organism: Caballeronia pedi; assembly: GCF_001544915.2. Lineage (GTDB taxonomy): Bacteria > Pseudomonadota > Gammaproteobacteria > Burkholderiales > Burkholderiaceae > Caballeronia > Caballeronia pedi. Next base: position 10,541 of record NZ_FCOE02000063.1, read on the forward strand.
AGCAAGTCCTCGACGAAATCAAGTCGGACCCGAAAATTCAATCGGGCGATATCAACAAGATCACCGAACTCGTCAACCAGAAGATCCTGCCGTACACGGACTTCACGCGCACCACGCGTCTCGTGATGGGCCGCAACTGGAATTCGGCCACGCCGGAGCAGCAGAAGCAGATCGTCGAGCAGTTCAAGATGCTGCTGATCCGCACGTACTCGGGCGCGCTCGCACAGGTGCGCAACCAGACGGTCCAGTACAAGCCGTTCCGCGCGAACCCGGACGACACCGACGTCGTGGTCCGCTCGGTCGTGATGAACAACGGCTCGCCGGTCGAACTCGACTATCGTCTGTACAAGACGGCGCAAGGCTGGCGCGTGTACGACATCAACGTGCTCGGCGCGTGGCTCATTCAGGCGTATCAGCAGCAGTTCAACGAGCAGATTTCGCAGAACGGCGTGGGCGGTCTGCTGCAGTTCCTGACGCAACGTAACCAGCAACTCGCAGGCGGCAAGGCATCGTGAGCACGCCAGCCACGGGCGGCCGTTTCCAGACGGCCGCAACGCTGACCCACGAGAGCGCGAAGGCCGCGCTCGATTCGGGTCTGTCGCGCATCGCAGCGGGCGCGACCGAAGTCGATTGCGCACCGCTCACGCGGTTCGATTCCTCCGCGCTCGCCGTGCTGCTCGCATGGCAGCGCGCAGCGTCCGCGCGCGGCGCCGCACTGGGCGTCCTCAACCTTCCTTCCGGGCTCGTGAGTCTCGCGCGAGCCTACGGCGTCGATACGCTCCTCTCGTTCCGACATTGATCCTGTTCTGACTCCGCGCAGAACGGCGGCAGCATGCTTCGCCGCCGCAAACAGGATCGCTCCGAAGTCGGCTCCAGCTGCTTTGCCCTATAATCAAACGTTTTTTTCGGGCCTGTACCCGGCCCTTTTTGTCTGAGTCCGGGTCCGTCAAGCGAATCCGCACAATTGAGGCGCGGCCGTGTCCGGCGCGCGCACTGTCCACATGTCAGCCATAGAAATCCGAAACGTCAGGAAGCGCTACAAGGATCTCCAGGCGCTCAAAGGCGTGAGCCTCACGGTGGAAGAGGGCGAGTTCTTCGGCTTGCTCGGCCCCAACGGCGCGGGCAAAACCACGTTGATCAGCATTCTGGCCGGCCTGGCTCGCGCCGACAGCGGCACTATCTCCGTGCGCGGCCACGATGTCGTCAGCGACTTCCGGGCGGCGCGGCGGGCGCTCGGCGTCGTGCCGCAGGAACTGGTGTTCGATCCATTCTTCACCGTGCGCGAGTCGCTGCGGATTCAGTCCGGCTACTTCGGCTTGCGCAACAACGACGACTGGATCGACGAGGTCATGGCCAATCTCGATCTCACCGAGAAGGCCGACGTCAACACGCGAGCGCTGTCGGGCGGGATGAAGCGCCGCGTGCTGGTCGCGCAGGCGCTCGTGCATCGTCCGCCGGTGATCGTGCTCGACGAGCCCACCGCCGGCGTCGATGTCGAATTGCGCCAGACGCTCTGGAAGTTCATCTCGCGCCTGAATCGCGAAGGTCACACGATCGTGCTCACGACGCACTATCTCGAAGAAGCCGAATCGCTGTGCCATCGGCTGGCGATGCTTCGTCGAGGTGAAGTGGTCGCGCTGGAGCGCACCAGCACGCTGTTGCAGCGCTTTTCGGGCATGCAGTTGTATCTGCGTCTGTCGAACGGTGCGTTGCCCTCTGAGTTGCGCGCGCTCGAAGTCGATCCGCACGCGGTATCGGGTACGCAGCATCTGCTGCGCCTCGCGAGCTACGACGAGGTCGAGCCGATTCTCGCGAAATGCCGCGCGGCCGGCTGCACGTTCGAAGAAATCGACGTGCGCAAGGCTGATCTGGAAGACGTGTTCGTGCAGGTGATGAACGAACCGGAAGTGGTAGAGGGACTTTCATGAGCGGTTTCCGGACGTTGTTCTACAAGGAGCTGCTGCGCTTCTGGAAGGTTTCGTTTCAGACCGTGCTCGCGCCGGTCGTCACGGCGTTGCTGTATCTGACCATCTTCGGTCACGCGCTGTCGGGGCATGTGCAGGTGTATCCGGGCGTCGGCTACACGAGCTTTCTCGTGCCCGGCCTCGTGATGATGAGCGTGCTGCAGAACGCGTTCGCGAACAGTTCGTCGTCGCTGATCCAGTCGAAGATCACCGGCAATCTCGTGTTCGTGCTGCTGCCGCCGATCGCGCATTGGGAAATGTTCTTCGCGTACGTGCTGGCGGCGGTCGTGCGCGGGCTAAGCGTGGGCCTGGGCGTGTTCATCGTGACGATATGGTTCATCCCGATGTCTTTTTCGGCGCCGTTCTACATCATTGCGTTCGCGATCCTCGGTTCGGGCATTCTCGGCACGCTGGGTCTGATCGCGGGCATCTGGGCCGACAAGTTCGATCAGCTCGCCGCGTTCCAGAACTTCCTGATCATGCCGCTCACGTTTCTTTCCGGCGTGTTCTACTCGACTCATACGCTGCCGCCGCTGTGGCGCGCAGTGTCGCATCTGAATCCGTTCTTCTACATGATCGACGGCTTCCGTTACGGCTTCTTCGGCCTGTCCGACGTCGATCCGCTGGTGAGCCTCGGCATCGTCGGCGGATTTCTCGCCGTGCTGGCGCTGATCGCCGTGCGTTTGCTCGCGAGCGGCTACAAGCTGCGTCACTAATTCAAGGAGACTTCCATGTTGCCGACTCCGGAGCAGGTGAAGGATTACATCGCTGGCGGCTTGTCCTGCCAGCATCTCGAAGTGGAAGGCGACGGCCAGCACTTTTTCGCGACCATCGTGAGCGATGCGTTCGTCGGCAAGCGGCTGATCGCGCGTCATCAACTGGTTTATGCGGCGCTCGGCGAGCGCATGCGCGAGGAGATTCATGCGCTCAGCATGAAGACCCTCACCCCCGACGAGTGGAAAACGGCCTGAGTCCACCCGGCGAAGCCAATCAGGTCATACGACTCAACTTACGTAACACCGGCATCACCGGCAGACAAAGGCAGTAAAGCGTGCGATTCATTCAAGACAACCGCGGCGCCGAGAACGGCTCCGCAGCAGGAAGCTCGGTCGAAGGACAAGCAATGGACAAACTGGTCATCACGGGGGGCACGAAGCTCTCCGGCGAAATCACCGTGTCGGGCGCGAAGAACGCGGCTCTGCCGATTCTGTGCTCGACCCTTCTCACCGCCGACGACATGCATCTGTCGAACGTGCCGAATCTGCAGGACGTTCGCACGATGGTGAAGCTGCTGCGCCAGATGGGCGTGCAGTCGGAAGTCGCGAGCGACGGCCGCGTGAGCCTCAACGCATCGAAGGTCGACCAGCTCATCGCGCCGTATGAAATGGTGAAAACGATGCGCGCGTCGATTCTGGTGCTCGGGCCGCTCGTCGCGCGCTTCGGCGAGGCGAAGGTGTCGCTGCCCGGCGGCTGCGCGATCGGCGCGCGTCCGGTCGATCAGCACATCAAGGGCCTGCAGGCGATGGGCGCCGAGATCAACATCGAGCACGGTTTCATCGAAGCGCGCGCGAAGCGTCTGAAGGGCGCGCGCATCATCACCGACATGATCACCGTCACCGGCACCGAGAACCTGCTGATGGCGGCGGTACTGGCCGAAGGCGAGACCGTGATCGAGAACGCCGCGCGCGAGCCGGAAGTGAGCGATCTCGCGCATCTGCTCGTGAAGATGGGCGCGAAGATCGACGGCATCGGCACGGACCGGCTCGTCATTCAGGGCGTCGACAAGCTGCATGGCGCGAAGCACGACGTCGTGCCGGACCGCATCGAAGCGGGCACGTTCCTGTGCGCGGTCGCGGCCGCCGGCGGCGATGTCACGCTGCGTCGCGTGAGCTCGCATCTGCTCGACGCCGTCACGGCCAAGCTGCGCGAAGCGGGCGTGACGATCGAGGAAGGCGACGACTGGATGCGCGTGCGCATGGACAAGCGCGCCAGCGCGGTGAACATCCGCACGTCCGAATATCCCGCGTTCCCGACCGACATGCAGGCGCAATTCATGGCGCTCAACACGATCGCGAACGGCACGTCGCAGGTCGTCGAGACGATCTTCGAGAACCGCTTCATGCACGTGCAGGAACTGAACCGTCTCGGCGCGAGCATCACCATCGACGGTAATACGGCGCTCGTGTCTGGCGTCGAGAAACTGTCCGGCGCGAAGGTCATGGCGACCGATCTGCGCGCGTCGGCGAGCCTCGTGGTCGCGGCGATGTGCGCGGACGGCGAGACGCTGATCGACCGCATCTACCATCTGGATCGCGGCTACGACCGCATGGAATCGAAGCTGACGGCAGTCGGCGCGAACGTGCGCCGCATCAAGGGCAGCGGGAGCGAGCAATGAGCTCGCTGCCGCAGACGTCGTCGTCGGTGGAGCCGAGCGCGCCCCTCACGCTCGCGCTGTCGAAAGGGCGTATCTTCGAGGAAACGCTGCCGTTGCTCGCCGCCGCCGGCGTGCAGGTGGCGGAAGACCCGGAAAGCTCGCGCAAGCTGATTCTGCCGACCACGAACCCTAACCTGCGCGTGATCATCGTGCGCGCGACCGATGTCCCAACCTACGTCGAATACGGCGCGGCGGATTTCGGCGTCGCGGGCAAGGACGTGCTGATCGAGCATGGCGGCGGCGGTCTGTATCAGCCGGTCGATCTGGACATCGCGCGTTGCCGCATGTCGGTGGCCGTGAAGGCGGGCTTCGATTACGCGAACGCGGTGCGCCAGGGCGCGCGTCTGCGCGTCGCGACGAAGTACACCGAGACCGCGCGTCAGCATTTCGCGTCGAAGGGCGTGCACGTCGATCTGATCAAGCTGTATGGTTCGATGGAACTCGCGCCGCTCGTCGGCCTTGCGGATGCGATCGTCGATCTGGTCAGCTCGGGCGGCACGTTGCGGGCGAACAACCTCGTCGAGGTCGAGGAGATCATGCAGATTTCGTCGCGGCTCGTCGTGAATCAGGCGGCGCTCAAGCTCAAGCGCGCGGCGCTCAAGCCGTACCTCGACGCCTTCGAGCGCGCCACGGCGGCAACCGGAAATTAGGCGAGCCGCACGCGGCGGCGCGCCATCAGCAAAACGGAAAACCAGCATGTCTATCAAGATTCGCAAACTCGATTCCAGCACCGATGGTTTTCAGAAGGCGCTGCGTGCCGTGCTCGCATTTGAAGCGAGCGAGGACGAAGCGATCGAGCGCTCGGTCGCGCAGATTCTCGCGGATGTGAAGGCGCGCGGCGATGAGGCCGTGCTCGAATACACCAACAAGTTCGATCGCCTGAAGGCGCAGAGCGTGGCGGCGCTCGAATTGCCGCTGTCCGAAATGGAAGCCGCGCTCGAAGGGCTCGAACCGAAGCGCCGCGCGGCGCTCGAAGCGGCGGCGGCGCGCGTGCGCGGCTATCACGAGAAGCAGCGTATCGAATGCGGCAGCCATAGCTGGCAATACACCGAAGCCGACGGCACGGTGCTCGGCCAGAAAGTCACACCGCTCGATCGCGCGGGCATCTATGTGCCGGGCGGCAAGGCGGCGTATCCGTCGTCGGTGCTGATGAACGCGATTCCGGCGCGCGTCGCGGGCGTGAAGGAAATCGTGATGGTCGTGCCGACGCCCGACGGCGTGAAGAACCCGCTCGTGCTCGCGGCGGCGCTGCTCGGCGGCGTGGACCGCGTGTTTACGATCGGCGGTGCGCAGGCAGTCGGCGCGCTCGCGTACGGCACGCAAAGCGTGCCTGCGGTCGACAAGATCTGTGGTCCGGGCAACGCGTATGTCGCGTCGGCGAAGCGTCGCGTGTTCGGGACGGTCGGCATCGACATGATCGCGGGTCCGTCCGAAATTCTCGTCATTTGCGATGCGACCACCGATCCGCGCTGGGTCGCGATGGACCTTTTCTCGCAGGCCGAGCACGACGAGCTCGCGCAATCCATTCTGCTGTGCCCGGACGACAACTTCATCCGGCGCGTCGAGGATGCGATCGTCGAGCTGCTTCCGTCGATGCCGCGCCGCGACGTCATCCAGCGTTCGCTCGAAGACCGCGGCGCGCTCATCAAGGTGAAGGACATGGAGCAAGCCTGCGCGATCGCGAACGACATCGCGCCGGAGCATCTGGAGATTTCCGCGCTCGATCCGCATCAATGGGCGGCGCAGATTCACAACGCAGGCGCGATGTTCCTCGGCCGCTACACGAGCGAAAGCCTCGGCGACTACTGCGCCGGACCGAACCACGTGCTGCCGACTTCGCGCACTGCGCGCTTTTCGTCGCCGCTCGGCGTGTACGATTTCATGAAGCGTTCGAGCGTGATCGAAGTGAGCGCGGACGGCGCGCAGACGCTCGGTGAAATCGCGGCGGAACTGGCGTACGGCGAAGGCTTGCAGGCGCATGCGAAGAGCGCCGAGTATCGAATGAAAAACATCGGCTGAATCAGGCCGACCCGAATGACCGAGGCGGCCTGAGAGCCGCCGCCTGACCGGCGAGAGAGACGCCGGGAGATCATGACGACAGCACAAGACATCATTCGTCCCGACATCCTCGCGATGACGAGCTATCCCGTGCCCGACGCCACGGGTCTCATCAAGCTCGACGCGATGGAAAATCCGTACACCTTGCCCGCCGATCTCGCCGAACGTCTCGGCGCGCATCTCGCCGGCGTCGCGCTGAATCGCTATCCGGCGCCGCGTCCCGCGGATCTGCTCGCGAAGATCAAGCGCGCGATGAACGTTCCCGCCGCCTGCGACGTCCTGCTCGGCAACGGCTCGGACGAATTGATCACCATGATGTCGGTCGCGTGCTCGAAGCCGGGCGCGAAGGTCGTAGCGCCTGTGCCGGGTTTCGTGATGTACGAGATGTCGGCGAAATTCGCGCATCTCGAGTTCATCGGCGTGCCGCTGAAGCCGGACTTCACGCTCGACGCCGACGCGCTGATCGCCGCCATCGAGGAACACGCGCCCGCGCTCGTCTACCTTGCGTATCCGAACAATCCGACCGGGACGCTTTACGACGACGCCGATATGGAACGTGTGGTCGCCGCAGCACAAAAAAGTCTCGTGGTGATCGACGAGGCGTATCAGCCGTTCGCCGAAAAAAGCTGGATGCCGCGCGCGGCGGACTTCGACAATGTCGTCGTGATGCGCACGGTGTCGAAGCTCGGACTCGCGGGCATCCGCCTCGGCTACATGGCCGGGCGTCCGCAATGGATCATGCAGTTCGACAAGGTGCGCCCGCCGTACAACATCAACGTGCTGACGCAGGCCACCGCCGATTTCCTGCTCGATCACCTCGATGTGCTCGACGCCCAGGCCGCCGAATTGCGCGCGCAGCGCGCCGAACTCGCGCGCGAAGTGGCCGCGCTGCCCGGCATGACGGTTTATCCGAGCGCGGGCAACTTCCTGCTCGTGCGCGTGCCGGACGCCGCCGTTGCTTTCGAAACCCTGCTGACTTCGCGGGTTCTGATAAAAAACGTGGGTAAAATGCATTCTTTGCTGGCCAATTGCGTGCGTTTGACGGTCGGAACGGCCGAAGAAAACGCACACATGGTCGCGGCGCTGAAAAAGCTCGCGCCGAACTAAACCCCCACTTTTCGAAAGCCTCAAGGAATCACCATGCGCATTGCGGAAGTCGTTCGCAACACCAGCGAAACGCAGATCCGTGTGAAGCTCGATCTGGACGGCACCGGCAAGCAGAAGCTCGCCACCGGCGTCCCGTTCCTCGATCACATGCTCGACCAGATCGCCCGTCACGGGCTGTTCGACCTCGAAATCGAAGCGCATGGCGACCTCCATATCGACGATCACCATACCGTCGAAGATACCGGCATCACGCTCGGGCAAGCTGTGGCGAAGGCGATCGGCGACCGCAAGGGCATTCGCCGCTACGGCCATTCGTACGTGCCGCTCGACGAAGCGCTGTCGCGCGTCGTGATCGATTTTTCGGGCCGTCCGGGCCTCGAATTCCATGTGCCGTTCACGCGTGCGCGCATCGGTACGTTCGACGTCGATCTCACCATCGAGTTCTTCCGCGGCTTCGTGAATCACGCAGGCGTGACGCTGCACATCGACAATCTGCGCGGCATCAACGCGCACCATCAGGTCGAAACCGTGTTCAAGGCGTTCGGCCGCGCGCTGCGCATGGCTGTCGAAATGGACGAACGCGCGGCGGGGCAGATTCCGTCGACCAAGGGCAGCCTCTGATCGACTCACGCCGCTTCGGCGCGCGAGCGTCGAAAACACGATGGATCTGTTCAAGTCGTTCATATCGCTACTCGCGCTGATCAATCCGATCGGCGCGATACCGTTTTTTTTGAGCCTGACCGCGCAGCAATCCGATATCGAAAGACGCAACACGATTCGCGTCGCGTCCATTTCGGTGTTCTGCGTGATCGCGGTGACGGCGCTGCTCGGGCAGCAGATCATCGCGTTCTTCGGCATTTCGGTCGGTTCGTTCGAAGTGGGCGGCGGCATCATCATGCTGCTCATGGCGATCAGCATGTTGAACGCGCAAGTCGGCAACGCGCGCTCGACGCCGGAAGAACGCATGGAAGCCGAGGAGCGCAACAGCATCGCGGTCGTGCCGCTCGCGATTCCGCTGCTCACCGGCCCCGGCTCGATCAGCACGGTGATCGTCTATGCTGCCAATGCGCAGCACTGGTACGACCGCTTCGGGCTCGTCCTGCTGGGCGCGATCATCGCGGGGCTGTGCTTCGGCGCGCTGAATCTCGCCGAGCCGATCGCGCGCGTGGTCGGGCGCACCGGCATCAATATCGGCACGCGTCTCATGGGTTTGATGTTGTCCGCGTTGGCGGTGGAATTCATCGTCAACGGCTTGAAGGCCTTGATGCCATCTTTGAAATGACTACTTCGATTGCGATTGTTGATTACGGAATGGGCAACCTGCGCTCGGTGTATCAGGCGCTGAAGAAGGCCGCGCCCGAGGCGAACGTGGCCATCGTCGACCAGCCGCAAGGCATCCACGCGGCGGATCGCGTCGTGCTGCCGGGCCAGGGCGCGATGCGCGACTGCATGGCGCATCTGGCCGAATCCGGGCTGCAGGAAGCGGTGATGCAGGCGGCGCGCGACAAGCCGATGCTCGGCGTGTGCGTCGGCGAGCAGATGCTGTTCGACTGGAGCGAGGAAGGCGATACGAAGGGCCTCGGGCTGTTGCCGGGCAAAGTCGTGCGCTTCCAGCTCGACGGGCTCCTGCAGGACGACGGCTCGCGCTTCAAGGTGCCGCAAATGGGCTGGAACCGCGTCCGGCAGACGCAGGCGCATCCGCTCTGGGACGGCGTCGCGGAAGGTGCGTTCTTCTACTTCGTCCACAGCTATTACGTGGTGCCGGACAATCCGGCGCACACATCCGGCGAAACGATGTACGGCAGCGCATTTACGTCGGCGGTGGCGCGCGACAATATCTTCGCGACCCAGTTTCACCCGGAAAAGAGTGCGGATGCAGGCTTGCGCCTGTATCGGAATTTCGTGCACTGGAACCCGTGAGATGGCGCGCACGCTAGCGTTTTCGCCTATTACTACGGGCGCGTGACCGTTGCAAGACTTGTACTACACTAGCGAGACGGCTCGCGAAAGGCATGAAAACCGCACGCGGGCCGTTTTGATCAACCTCACCCAGAAAATACGCGATACCTATGCTGCTCATTCCGGCCATCGATCTTAAGGACGGTCAGTGCGTGCGCCTCAAGCAAGGCGATATGGACCAGGCGACCATTTTTTCAGAAGATCCGGCAGCAATGGCCCGACATTGGGTCAATCGCGGCGCGCGACGGCTGCATCTCGTCGACCTTAACGGCGCGTTCGCCGGCAAGCCGAGGAACGGCGACGCGATCCGCGCGATCATCGACGAAGTCGGCACCGAGATTCCCGTGCAGCTCGGCGGGGGCATCCGCGATCTGGAAACCATCGAACGTTATCTGGACGATGGCCTCGCCTACGTGATCATCGGCACCGCAGCGGTGAAGAATCCCGGATTCCTGCGCGATGCGTGCAGCGCGTTTGGGGGGCACATCATCGTCGGGCTGGACGCGAAAGACGGCAAGGTGGCCACCGACGGCTGGAGCAAGCTGACCGGCCACGAAGTCGTCGATCTCGCGCGCAAGTTCGAGGACTACGGCTGCGAGTCGATCATCTACACGGACATCGGCCGCGACGGGATGCTTCAGGGCATCAATATCGACGCGACCGTGCGTCTGGCGCAAGCGGTGAAGATTCCGGTGATCGCGAGCGGCGGGCTGTCGAGCATCGCGGACATCGAGTCGCTCTGCGAGGTCGAAGATGACGGCGTCGAAGGCGTCATCTGCGGCCGCGCGATCTACTCCGGCGATCTCGATTTCAAGGCTGCCCAGACCCGCGCCGACGCGCTGCGCGAACCCGACGGCGCGTAATTCAGCGCGGCGCGAGCGCCCCTGAGAAGCACGCGGGCGGCTTCGGCCGCCCTCATTTCGTACCGAATCAGTAGTGGCAAGGACATGGCTCTCGCAAAACGCATCATTCCCTGTCTCGACGTGACCGCTGGCCGCGTCGTGAAAGGCGTCAATTTCGTCGAACTGCGCGACGCGGGCGATCCCGTCGAAATCGCGCGACGCTACGACGATCAGGGCGCCGACGAACTCACGTTCCTCGACATCACTGCGACCTCCGATCAACGCGATCTGATTCTGCCGATCATCGAGTCGGTGGCCTCGCAGGTGTTCATTCCGCTGACCGTCGGCGGCGGGGTGCGCGCGGTCGAGGACGTGCGCCGTCTGCTCAATGCGGGCGCCGACAAGATCAGCATGAACTCGTCGGCGGTCGCGAATCCGCAACTCGTGCGCGACGCGTCGGACAAGCACGGCTCGCAATGCATCGTCGTCGCGATTGATGCGAAGCGCGTGTCCGCCGAGGGCGAGGCGCCGCGCTGGGAAGTGTTCACGCACGGCGGCCGCAAGGCGACCGGCATCGACGCGATCGAATGGGCGCGCAAAATGGCCGAGTACGGCGCGGGTGAAATCCTGCTCACGAGCATGGATCGCGACGGCACCAAAGCCGGCTTCGATCTCGCGCTGACGCGCGCCGTATCGGACGCGGTGCCGGTGCCGGTGATCGCGTCGGGCGGCGTCGGCTCGCTGCAGCATCTGGCGGACGGTATCGTCGAAGGTCACGCGGACGCGGTGCTCGCGGCGAGCATCTTCCATTACGGCGAGCACACCGTCGGCGAGGCGAAGCGCTTCATGGCGGGGCAAGGCATTTCGGTGAGGACGTAAGCCGTGAGCGATCATATGACCTGGCTGGACAAGGTGAAGTGGGACGCGCACGGTCTCGTGCCGGTGATCGCGCAGGAAGCGTCGACCAACGACGTGCTCATGTTCGCGTGGATGAATCGCGAGGCCCTCGCGAAGACCATCGAACTGAAGCGCGCGGTGTACTTCTCGCGCTCGCGCCAGCGCCTGTGGTTCAAGGGCGAGGAATCGGGCCATGTGCAGCACGTCCACGACGTGCGTCTCGATTGCGACGAAGACGTCGTGCTGCTGAAGGTCGAGCAGGTATCGGGCATCGCGTGTCACACCGGCCGCCATTCCTGTTTTTTCCAGAAATTCGAGGGCACGGCGGAAAACGGCGAGTGGGTCGCCGTCGAGCCGGTCCTGAAAGACCCAGAAAGCATCTACAAATGACGCAAGCCAACACGCTCGACACGCTGCAGCGCCTCGCCTCCGTCATCGACAGCCGCAAGGGCGGCGATCCGGAACAATCCTACGTTTCCCGACTCTTTCACAAAGGTGACGACGCGGTCCTGAAGAAGATCGGCGAGGAAGCGACGGAAGTCGTGCTCGCCGCGAAGGACGCGCGTCATGGCGGCGCCCCGAAGGCGATCGTCAGCGAAGTCGCCGACTTGTGGTTTCATTGTCTCGTGATGCTGTCGCATTTCGACTTGAATCCCGCCGACGTGATCGCGGAACTGGAACGTCGCGAAGGCTTGTCGGGAATCGAGGAGAAGGCGCTGCGCAAGTCGCGCGAGCGCGAACAAAACGGCGGCTGACGAGCATCTCGCTTCGCGCGAAGGAGAGCAAGCATGAACCGGCCGTACGAACCGTATCCGCCTGTCGTTCAACATTCGACTGATCCCGAGCGTCTGCGCAACATGCGCACGTTCACGCATATCCTTTACGCGCTCTATGCGCTGTATTGGATCTCCGGCGGTTTGACAGGGCTCGTCGCGATCATCCTCAACTACGTCAAGCGCAGCGATGCCGCCGGAACGCCGTACGAGGATCACTTCACCTGGCAGATCCGCACGTTCTGGTGGTCGCTGCTGGGGCATGTAGTCGGCTTCGCGCTGATATGGGTGCTGGGGCTGGGCTTTCTCATCATCGGCGCGGCCTGGATCTGGACGCTTTATCGCATCATCAAGGGCTGGCTCTTCCTCTACGAGAACAAGACGCTCGAACCGCGCGCGTGGTTCTGATCACAACCGATAACAAAATCCGGCAACTCCATGAGTCAAGACAACTGCATTTTTTGCAAGATCGCCTCGGGGCAGCTTCCGAGCACGAAGGTCTACGAAGACGATGAATTCGTCGCGTTCAACGACATCAACCCCGCAGCGCCGGTGCATGTACTGGTCATACCGCGGAAGCATATTGAAACACTTTCGCATTGCACAGAAAGTGACAGTCCGCTGCTTGGTAGAATGGTGAGTCTCGTCGGACGTTTGGCGAAGGATCTGGGTGTCTCCTACACGGGAGGGAACACCGGCTTTCGCACGGTAATTAATACCGGGCCGGGCGGCGGGCAGGAGGTGTATCACATCCACGCGCATTTGTTGGCCGGCGAGCGCCCGTGGCGCCGAATGGGGTAAGTCGCATTCTTCGCTTGCGGCTTTCTCCTTTCCAATGAAATATTGGGCGAGCAAAATCGATAGTTGACGCTGAGGCGCTCTGCCTCGGCTGCGGTCGAAAGGCCGATCTTCCGTTCCCGGCACCCAAATCGGGGCGGAATCACGGAGAGTTTTCATTCATGGGTTCGTTAAGCATCTGGCATTGGTTGATCGTTCTGTTGATCGTGGCGCTCGTTTTCGGCACGAAGAAGTTGCGCAACATCGGCGGCGATCTGGGCGGCGCGGTGAAGGGTTTCAAGGAAGGCATGCGCGACGGCGAGACGCCGGCCAATCCCGCCGACCAGCGCGAACTGCCGCGTAACGGTGCAGTGGACGTCGAGGCCAAGGACAAGTCCCGCTCGGGCGACTACCGCTAATTCGGCCGCCGACCGCAACCATTCACTTCTCGTTCAATGCTCGATCTCGGTCTGACCAAAATGGCGGTCATCGGCGTCGTGGCGCTGGTGGTTCTCGGACCGGAGCGCCTGCCCGGCGTCGCTCGCACCGCGGGCGCGCTGTTCGGGCGCGCGCAGCGCTACATCAACGACGTCAAGTCGGAAGTCACTCGTGAAATGGAACTCGATGAGCTGAAGAAAATGCGCACCGAGTTCGAAACCGCGGCGTCGAACGTGGAGTCGTCGATTCACGACACGCTGCGTCGCCACGAGTCCGAATTGAACGATGCATGGAAGGAGGGTACGTCGGTCGCGCCGAGCATCGCGGGCGGCGCGGCGGAATCGGCGGACAGCGCCGCGTCGGACAAGCCTTGGGCCAGCACGTCGTCATCGACGCCCGCCAAGCGCAAGAACTGGCGCGTCAAGCAAGCCGCGATTCCCAACTGGTACAAGCGCACGACCTCGCGCCGTACGCGGGTTCAGTCGGGCGCGGCGCGCGTTGCGCGTCACACGCCCGCCACCCTGCGCCGGCAGACCAAGTTCTTCTGAGCGAGCCGCGTTTCCTTCCATCGATGATTTTTACCGAGGGCCGGCGTGAGCGACCCGCAACACACTAAAGAAGAGCCCGTCGAAGAGACGTTCATTTCGCATCTGGTCGAATTGCGCGACCGCATCATCCGCGCAGGGGCTTCGGTCATCGTGGTGTTCGTCTCGCTGGTGTACTGGGCGCCGGACATCTTCAAGCTGCTGGCGCGTCCGCTGATGCAGAACCTGCCGGCCGACGGCAAGATGATCGTCACAGACGTCACCGGCTCGTTCTTCGTCCCGATGAAGGTGACGATGCTCGTCGCCTTCGTGATCGCGCTGCCGATCGTGCTGTATCAGGTCTGGGCGTTCGTCGCGCCCGGTTTGTATCAGCACGAGAAGAAACTCGTCGCGCCGCTGGTGTTCAGCAGCTACACGCTTTTCCTGTGCGGCATGGCGTTCGCGTATTTCGTCGTCTTCCCGACGATCTTCCGCGTGATGGCGCACTACAACGCGCCGCTCGGCGCGGAAATGACGACGGATATCGACAATTACCTGAGCTTCGTGCTGACGATGTTCCTCGCGTTCGGCGTGACGTTCGAGGTGCCTATCGTCGTCGTGCTGCTCGCGCGCATGGGTGTCGTGTCGATCCAGAAGCTCAAGCAGATTCGGCCTTACGTGATCGTTGGCGCGTTCGTCATTTCGGCGGTCGTCACGCCGCCGGATGTCTTCTCGCAGCTTATTCTCGCGATTCCGCTCGTCATTCTGTACGAGGCGGGGATCATCGCGGCGCGGCTGGTGGTCGGCAAGGAACAGGTCAAAAGCGAGGAAGCGGCGGCGGAGTAGGTGCGGCTTATTGTCGCGGCGCGGCGGTAAAAAAAGGCAGCTTCGATTTCTCGAAGCTGCCTTTTTACTTTTGGGGCCACGACGTTTTATTCGTCGCCCTGGTCACCCTGATCGCCTTCGTCATCCGGCATCTGCGCTGCGCGCGGCGGCGCGGGACGCTTGCCGATCATCACGTTGACGTCCAGCTCCTTGTTCTTGCGCATCAGGTGAACCTTCACCGACGTGCCCGGCTTGATCTGCGCGACGACGTTCAGGAGGCGCGTGGTGTCGGTGATCGCGTCCTCGTTGATGGACACGAGGATATCGCCCGGCTTGATGCCCGCCTTGTCGGCCGGACCGCCCTGCAGCACGCCCGCCACGATCGCCCCCGACTTCTGGTCCAGCCCGAACGATTCGGCGATCTCCGGCGTTACGTCCTGCGGTTCCACGC
Source organism: Caballeronia pedi (assembly GCF_001544915.2). Taxonomy (GTDB): domain Bacteria; phylum Pseudomonadota; class Gammaproteobacteria; order Burkholderiales; family Burkholderiaceae; genus Caballeronia; species Caballeronia pedi. Next base: position 25,590 of record NZ_FCOE02000063.1, read on the forward strand.
CGATCCAGCCGCGCGTGACGGTGCCCGTCGTGATGATGCTCTCCAGCACGCTGCGCGCGGTCGACACGGGAATCGCGAAGCCGATGCCGAGCGAGCCGCCGCTGCGCGAATAGATCGCTGTGTTGATGCCGAGCAGATTGCCGTTCACGTCCACCAGTGCGCCGCCCGAGTTGCCGGGATTGATGGCCGCGTCGGTCTGGATGAAGTTCTCGAACGTGTTGATGCCGAGGTGATTGCGCCCGAGCGCGCTGACGATGCCCATCGTGACTGTTTGCCCGACGCCGAACGGATTGCCGATCGCGAGCACGACATCGCCGACACGCGTCTGATCCATCCTGCCGAGCGTGATGGCCGGCAGGTTGGTCATGTTGATCTTCAGCACGGCGAGGTCGGTTTCCGGATCGACGCCGATCACTTTCGCGCTGGACGTGCGACCATCGGCGAGGGCGACTTCAATTTGATCCGCCCCGTCGACGACATGCTGGTTCGTTAGAATGTAACCTTCCGAGCTGACGATGACGCCGGAGCCCAGATTCGACGCAGGCGGCTCGTCGCTCTTGCGCTTGTTCTTGTCACCGAAGAAGTAGCGGAACAGCGGGTCTTTCGCGCGCGGGTCGGGCGGCAGGTTGCCGTCCTTGCTGGAGAACACGTTCACGACGGCCGGCATCGCCTTTTGCGCGCCTTCCGAGAAGGACGACTGAAGCGGGCGGGAGCCGATGCTCGGCGCGACCTCCTGCAAAGCGACGATCGGCTCGGCAAGCTGCTTGCCGAATTGACCTTGACGTTGAAGCCACTGCGGTTTCAAGGTCGCGATGATGAACATCAGGGCCAAAAGCACGGTGACCGCTTGGGCAAAAAATAGCCAGAAGCGTCTAAGCATTTGAAGGGATAGAGGATTTCATGGATCGGATCGAACTCGAATTGTATCTGAACAATCTGCTGGAAATCGGCCGCTTCAAGGACTATTGCCCTAATGGTCTGCAGGTCGAGGGCGCGCGCCGCGTGCACAAGATCGCGACCGGCGTGACCGCCTCGCAGGCCTTTCTCGAAGCCGCGCTCGAGTGGGGCGCGGACACCGTGCTCGTGCATCACGGCTACTTCTGGCGCAACGAGGCGCCGCAGATCACGGGCCGCAAGCACCGGCGGCTGCGCACGCTCATCGCCAACGACATCAATCTCTTCGCCTACCATCTTCCGCTCGATTCGCATCCGGAATTCGGCAACAACGCGCAGATCGGCGCGCGGCTCGGTTTGATCGCGGACAGCCGTTTTGCCGATCAGGATCTCGGCTGGATCGCGACGCTCGCGATGCCGCTGTCGCTCGAACACTTCAGCGTGATGGTCGAGAACGCACTCGGCAGAAAGCCGCTCGTGTTCGGCGATACCGACAAGGAACTGCGGCGCGTGGCGTGGTGCACGGGCGGCGCGCAAGGTTATTTCGAAGCGGCCATTGCGGCGGGCGCGGACGTTTATCTGAGCGGCGAAGTCTCGGAGCAGACCATGCATATTGCGGCGGAATCGGGCGTGGCTTACATCGGCGCGGGCCATCACGCGACGGAGCGTTACGGCGTGCAGGCCGTGGGCGCGCACCTGTCCGAGCAGTTCGATATCGAACATCTTTTTATCGACATCGATAATCCTGTTTAATACGTCATTAAGCCGGTGCGCCCATTATTGGCGCTTGCAGTCGGCTTAAATGAATGCTTCACGAGATTGCGCGAGAAACGTGGGGAAAACCCTGAAGCATCAATCACTTCGAGTGATTTTTGCTAGTCAGCCCTTGTAAATGCTAACTCCATTCGCGCACACTAGCGGCGGAACGACTGATGTGACGGTATAAATCCAACTCAGAAGTGGGGCGTGTGATGCGAGACAAGGAAGAAAAACGCGTCGACGGCGGGCGCCGTACCTGGCTGATTGCGACGACCGCAGTAGGTGGTGTCGGCGCGGTGGCAACCGTAGTTCCTTTCGTAGGTTCGTTTGCACCATCGGAAAAGGCCAAGGCGGCGGGCGCGCCAGTCGAGGTCGATATCAGCGGACTCAAGCCGGGCGAAATGATGACCGTCGCCTGGCGCGGCAAGCCGGTGTGGATCGTGAACCGCACCGACGAAATGCTGGCCGACGTCAAGAAGGCCGACAACGAAGTCGCCGATCCGAAGTCGAAGATGGAGTTCTCCATGCCGTTGCCGGAGTACTGCAACAACGAGTTCCGTTCGCGCGCCGATCGCAAGAACATCTTCGTGGCCGTTGCCGTGTGCACGCATCTGGGCTGCACGCCGACACCACGTTTCACCGAAGGTCCTCAACCCAATCTCCCCGATAACTGGCCGGGTGGTTTCCTGTGCCCGTGCCACGGCTCGACCTATGACATGGCCGGCCGCGTCTTCAAGAACAAGCCCGCGCCGCAGAACCTGGACATTCCACCGTTCATGTTCACATCCGCGACGCAACTCGTGATTGGCAAGGACGAAAAGGGAGAGGCGTAAATGGCGACCGCAGACAAGGAAGTGGAGACAACGGGCCTGACCGGTTGGATCGATCGCCGGTTCCCGATGACCTCGACCTGGAAGAAACACGTTTCCGAATACTACGCGCCGAAGAACTTCAACTTCTGGTACTTCTTCGGCTCGCTCGCGCTGCTGGTGCTGGTCAACCAGATCGTCACGGGCATCTTCCTGACGATGAACTACAAGCCCGATGCAACGCTCGCGTTCGCATCGGTCGAGTACATCATGCGCGAGGTGCCGTGGGGCTGGCTGATCCGCTACATGCACTCGACGGGCGCGTCGATGTTCTTCGTCGTCGTGTATCTGCACATGTTCCGCGGGCTGATGTACGGCTCGTATCGCAAGCCGCGCGAACTCGTGTGGATCTTCGGCTGCGCGATCTTCCTGTGCCTGATGGCCGAGGCGTTCTTCGGCTACCTGCTGCCGTGGGGACAGATGTCATTCTGGGGCGCGCAGGTGATCGTGAACCTGTTCTCGGCGATTCCGTTCATCGGCCCGGATCTGTCGCTGTGGATTCGCGGCGATTACGTGGTGTCGGACGTCACGCTCAATCGCTTTTTCGCGTTCCACGTCATCGCGATTCCGCTGGTGCTGATCGGGCTCGTGGTCGCGCACCTGGTCGCGCTGCACGAGGTCGGCTCGAACAATCCGGACGGCGTCGAGATCAAGGCGAAGAAGGGCGCCGACGGCATCCCGCTCGACGGCATTCCGTTCCATCCGTATTACTCGGTGCACGATTTCATGGGCGTGAGCGTGTTCCTGCTGATCTTCGCAGCGATCATTTTCTTCGCGCCGGAGATGGGCGGCTACTTCCTCGAAGCGAACAACTTCGTGCCGGCCAACCCGCTGCAGACGCCGCCGGAAATCGCGCCGGTGTGGTACTTCACCGCGTTCTACGCGATGCTTCGCGCCACCACCGATCCGTTCAAGATCGTGCTGATGATCGTGATCGCGGTGCTCGGTCTGCTGGCTTTGCTGAAGGCGCGCGGCAAGTGGCGGCTCGGCCTGCCCGTGCTCGCGGTGCTCGTGCTGATCTTCATGGCGCTGACGGAATCGAAGTTCTGGGGCGTGGTCGTGATGGGCGCCGCGGTGGTGTCGCTGTTTTTCCTGCCGTGGCTGGATCGCAGCCCGGTGAAGTCGATCCGCTATCGGCCGCTTTTCCACAAGGTCTTCTATGCGATCTTCGTGTTTGCGTTCCTGTTGCTCGGCTTCCTGGGCACGCGACCGCCATCGCCGGCCGCGACGCTGATCGCGCAGATCTGCGCGCTGATCTACTTCGCGTTCTTCCTCGGCATGCCTTTCTGGACGCCGCGCGGCAAGTTCAAGACGCCGCCTGAGCGAGTGCACTACAAACCTCACTGAGCGCACGTCCGGAGACAAATACGATGAAAAAATGGCTCTCTACAATATCGATGATCGCCGCCGTGCTGTTCGCGTTCACCGCGGCGCCCGTGTATGCGGAGGAAGAGGCGGTGCTCGACCGGGCGCCCGATAGCTCGGACAACCTCGCGTCCCTCCAGCACGGTGCGCAAATCTTTGTAAACTATTGCCTGAACTGCCACAGCGCGAACCTGATGCGCTACAACCGGCTGACCGATATCGGCATCACGCCGCAGCAGATTCAGGAGAATCTGCTGTTCACGACCGATAAGGTCGGCAATACGATGTCGATTGCGATGCGCCCGGAAGACGCGAAGGCGTGGTTCGGTGCGTCGCCGCCGGATTTGTCGGTCGAGGCGCGGGCGCGTGGCAAGGACTGGCTCTATACGTATTTGCGGAGTTTTTACCGTGATCCGACGCGTCCCACGGGCTGGAACAACCGCGTGTACGAGAATGTCGGCATGCCGCACGTACTATGGACGCTTCAGGGCATCCGGGATGCTAAATTCGAGACCGATACGGATGAAAAGACCGGCGAAAAGGTAAGAAGATTCGTGGGTTACACTCAGGTTACACCGGGTGCCATGTCGTCCGTGGATTATGATTCAGCTGTGGCGGATCTCGTTTCGTACATGTCGTGGATGGCGGAACCCGCGCAGCAGACGCGCAAGCGGCTCGGCGTCTGGGTTTTGCTGTTCCTGGCGCTCTTGAGTTTCCTCGCGTGGCGCCTGAACGCGGCATACTGGAAAGATATCAAATAGCGCGCCCTCGACGGCGTGGGTCGGCGCGACGGCGTTTTCCGGGAGGGAAGCGCCGCAGCCGGCCCTTCGAGTTTACTGAAGGAACTTTAAAAACATGATGGTTCTGTATTCCGGCACTACTTGCCCGTTCTCCCAGCGCTGCCGGCTGGTGTTGTTCGAAAAGGGCATGGATTTCGAGATTCGCGACGTCGATCTGTTCAACAAGCCGGAAGACATCGCGGTGATGAACCCGTATGGCCAGGTGCCGATTCTCGTCGAGCGCGACCTGATCCTGTACGAGTCGAATATCATCAACGAATACATCGACGAGCGGTTCCCGCATCCGCAACTCATGCCGGCTGACCCGGTGCAGCGCGCGCGTGCGCGGCTGTTCCTGCTGAATTTCGAGAAGGAGTTGTTCGTTCACGTCGGCACGCTCGAGAATGAAAAGGGCAAGGCCGCCGAGAAGAACCACGAGAAGGCGCGCGGCGCGATCCGCGATCGCCTTACGCAGCTCGCCCCGATCTTCCTGAAGAACAAGTACATGCTGGGCGAAGAGTTTTCGATGCTCGACGTCGCGATCGCGCCGCTGCTGTGGCGTCTGGATCACTACGGCATCGAGCTGTCGAAGAACGCTGCACCGTTGATGAAGTACGCCGAGCGGATCTTCAGCCGTCCGGCCTATATTGAAGCGCTGACGCCTTCCGAAAAGGTGATGCGTCGATAGTTTGAGTGCGTTGGGACGCGGCGGCGCGGATTTCGCGTAGCCGTATTCCGACAGAGGAAAGTTGATGCAAGAGATTTCCACCAAGCCGTATTTGTTGCGCGCACTGTATGAGTGGTGCACGGACAACGGCTTCACGCCCCACATCGCCGTACGGGTCGATGCCGCCACGCGCGTGCCGCGTCAGTTTGTGCGCAACGACGAGATCGTGTTGAACATCAGTTTCGAGGCGACGAGCCAACTGCAGATGGGCAACGAGTGGATCGAGTTCAGCGCCCGGTTCTCCGGCAAGTCGCACAAGATCGAAGTGCAGGTTGCCAACGTGCTCGCGATCTACGCGCGAGAGAACGGACAGGGGATGGCGTTTCCGGTCGAGCAGTCGCATTCCGGCCCGGATCTCGCCGGCGCTCCGCTCGGATCGCGATCGGTCGAGCGTGAGACCCGGCGTATCGAGGAGCCAGCCGGCGAGCGTGCGGAGTCCGCGGCGGAATCGTCGAAAGATGACTCGCAGGCGGGCGTCGAGGACGATGCTTCGAAATCGGCCGTGCGGTCCCACCTCAAAGTCGTTAAATGAAGTAGAATCTCGCTCTTCGCCGGCTTAGCTCATCTGGTAGAGCAGTTGATTTGTAATCATCAGGTGGCGGGTTCGAGTCCTGCAGCCGGCACCAAGACTTATGTCGACGGGTCGTGCGATGTCCGCACGACCCGTTTGCTTTAAGTCGGTTGGATAAGTAGGTTGAGTCGATAAGAAACGCTGCAAAATCTTGTTGACAGATACCGAAACGTTCTTCATAATCTCGTTTCTCTGCTGCTGATGCAGCGACGCAAGACGGAAGTTGAAGTGATTCTTGCGATGTGCTCTTTAAAAACTAACAGCCGATAAGTGTGGGCGCTTGATAGCGAGTGCGGTTTCAGTCTTTCGGG
>NZ_FCOE02000068.1 GCF_001544915.2 Caballeronia pedi
AAGGTCCTCGCGATCTTCGGCGAGATCGACGTCGGGATTGGCTGCCGGCGGCATAGCAGGCTCAGCGGCCGGCTCCGGCTCGTTGGCGCGCGCAGCGCCAACCGGATAGATCGGATCCAGACGATCGTTATCGCCTGCCGGCGGCATATCCTGACTGGTCCAAAACCGCACCGTCGAATCAGCGTTCACCTGCGCCTTTCCGTCGACGATCGGATGCGCGATCACCAGGTGATTGCGTTGATAGTGCACGCGGTAGAGGTTGCCCTTGCCGTCGCGCACCGTCGTGCCGTCGTGCAATGCCGATGCGATCGTCACGCGACCGTCGTCCACACGTTCGGGCTGCTCCTCCTGCGCACGATGCCAGCGCCCATCCCGCAGCACGTAGTCGACGCCGTCCTCAGTCTTCGTGTCGCCTTCCTGCGGACCCTGCTCAGCCGGCGCCGGCGCGGCCGCCGCTTCGACGGGCTTCTCAATCACCAACAAACGTGCGTTCGCGCCGGTCTGCGCCGGCAGATCGTTGCCCTTGAACGTGTTTTCCGGCAACTTCTCGACCTCCGCGCCGCGATCGTCGAGCCACGAACGGAACGCCTCCGCCTTCTGATCGGAGCCGAAGAACACGCCCTCACCGGCGATCGCGACCAGCTTACCGCCCGGTTTCAGCATGTCGTACGCGCGCATGATGTGCGCCGCGTCCTTGCGATCGGAGAACGGCGGATTCATGACCACTGCGTCATACTGCTTTTCCGGTTCGAAAGACTCAAAGTCGTGCGCGGCGATGTTGTGACCCTTCGCGCTTAGCACGTTGCGCAGCGTGTCGGAGATTTCGACCGCATCCACCGTCGCGCCGGCGTCGCGCGCGGCATCGGCGAGATGTCCATTGCCGGCGGACGGCTCGAGCACGCTCATACCCGGCTTCACGCCCGCCATCTCCGCCATCTTGGTTGCGAGCGACTTAGGCGTCGGGAAGAAATCGATTCCGACTTTTTTCCCAACGAGTGCGCGCTCAGCAGCCTTGATCGGATCCGCTTGCTTCGCGCCGTCACGGAACGTCAGATACTCGGTCAGCGCGAGACGCAGATCGTGATCGTCGTTGATACCGAGCTTGGACAGGCGCGCGACGCGCTTGATTTGCTCGATATTCCACCAGCCGAGCCCATAGCTGATGTCCTTGTCCGTCAGATATTTCTTTAGCCCGGCGACCATCTCCGCATCGGGACCGATCGATCCGCGCATGCGCTCGATCAACGGCTTCGCACCGCGCTTGCCCTGAAGCTGCTCGATCAAACGTGACTTGTCGGCGCCGCCGGTGCCCCACGACGGGCGATAAATCTTCGCATTGCGGATATCGTCCGGCGTCGGCGCGCGGCCCTCTTGCCGCTGCCGGTCGACGTACGGCAGGTTCCGGTCCGTCTCGCTCATCGCCGTGCGCACCGCCGAATCCAGCGTCTCGACCGCCGCACGCGTGCTGACGCCCTTCAGGTGCCGCGCCTCGCCCGCCTCGATCGCATCGGCGAGATTGATCATCGTGCCGGCGATCGCGAGCCGCTTGCGCGCTTCCGATTCAGCCCCCGCCGCCATGCGCGCGCGGCGCGCCGTGTTCGCTAGGCGATCGCGCCCGAGATCCGCATTAGCCTGATCAGCCAGCTTCTGGCCGGCAGTACGCAGCTTTGCCGCCTGCTCCTTGCTGCGGTCGACGGCTGCCGCGTTCTCGGCGCGCTTTTCTTCCTCACCCGGCACGTACACGGGTTTCGATTCCGCCGCCGGCACCGCGCCGTCGAGATGCTTCTCTCGAATGAACCAGCCGCCATCCTTGCGGAAGGTGTACGGATCGATCTCCGCCGCCTGGTGCCCACTCAGATCTTTGCGCACGACGCCGCGCAGCACCTTGCCCTTCTTCGTCGTGTGCTCGACGATCTCGTGCGCGGCCGCGACTGACTCGGCCTCCTGCGCCGGCATCGCATCCTGTTTCGGCTCACCTTCTCGCGCGCGATCGCGCAACTGCTCGTGAGTGATCAAGCCGCCACCCGTCCCCGGAGCCTTCTCCGCATCGACTTCAGCAGGCTTTAGATCTGTCTGATGCATGCTCAGTCGCGCCATGACATCAGCCGGCTCCAGTCCGTCGATATGCGCCATCGCGTCGATCAGCTTCGCGCGCTGTTCGGGACGCATGTCCATCAGCATCGAGCGCATGCGCGCTTCCCCGCCGTGCTTGGCGAGAAACTTATCGAGCTTCGGAGTCTTTCTAGATGCCGCCTGCTTGGCGGGCGCCTCGCCGAACAAGTGACCCTGCTCGTGAGGCTTGAGCGCTACGCGCGCGGTCCGCATATGCGGTTTTACATACGTGCCATCCTTTCGGACGGAACCGGCCACATGGACCGGCATGTCGAACAGCGCGAGCTGCGACTTGCGAAGAACAATGATCATCAGGAGCGGCCATTAATTGCGTATCCTGATTGTCATGTCACGATTACCGCACGGCGCTCCGCATGAACAGGATCGACTTGATCATCGCGGGCTTCTCGCGCGTCGCGCGCACCTTGCGCACGAACTCGGCGACAGGCATCGCGATGATGCCGCCGAAAAATCGCGGATCGTCGTAGTGGTTCAGATACGCACGCTTCGCCGCACCCATCGACGGGAACCCGAGAAAGCACTTGTCTTCGTCATACTGGTCCCACTTCTTGCGCCTCATCTGGCGAACGATATAGACCTCCGGCGCGCTTTCGTCGGGGCCGAGATAGACGTCGACCGGATCGCCGTCGACACCCTCAGTGCCCGAGATCTCGCCATACGCGTGCTCGAACACCGTGCGCCAGGCCTTTCCCGTCTCGTCGACGCCCTCACGCACTGTTCCCTTTGGATTCTCGATCGCGATATCGAGCCCATTCCACTTCATGCGCGGTTTCTTGTAGTTGCCGGCGGCCGCTTGCGCGGAAGTTGGCTTTTTCCATCCGTCGGCGCGCGCCTTAATCAGAAGCATCATTTCCCCCTAGTGTCGCTCGGAGCCAATCTCCAAACTCTGGATCGTCGCCAGGCAGATCCTGGATAACCGGCACCCAGCGCCCCCGACAATGCGGATGCTGCGTGCCCGCTGCAATCCACCACATCTCCTCTGGTTCGCGATGCACGAGAATGCTACCGACGCGCTTACGCGGCGCAGACGAGCGCCCGATATTTGTCTTGCCCGGCCAGATCTGCGTGTCGCCGTCCTTGTCGGGCGCATCTGCCGACACAATTTCCATCACCTTGCCGTCGATCTTTCGGCACCAACCGCAGGCGTCTTCGTACATTTCGACGCGTCGCACCTTCGTGCCTGGCGCCATGCTGGAGATGTATCCCTGATTGGCGTTCTCGCCCGCCTCAGTCACTGCGATGCGCCGCCAATCCCTATTCAGCGTGCCGAACTCGTCGACGAGCGTCGTTTGCAGCGAGTGCCGCGCGCCCGGCACGCCGAGAAATTCTTGCTCTGTGTGATAAGCGATCACCTCGCGCATACGGTGCCGCGTGTTGTCGGCGAGCCGCGTGACATTCTCTGCGCAGCGCGTGCGCGCGTATTCGATCATCACGCGCTGTGTCGACGTCATCGTGAACCGTTCGGCGGCCGCCTCGAGCGTCGATGGCAGCGCATCTAGCACCTTGTCGGCCTGCTTCGCCGACAAACTCTCCATGCTCGCTTGCACCCGGCCCATGTAGACGGACCTCACAGCGAACCATTCCGCTTCAGAACGCAGATCCGTCGCCGGCAGATAACGCTGCGCGAGATAGTCGACCACCATCATCCAGTCATCGAGCGTGAATTCCGCCGGCGGCAGCGTTTCAAGATACAGTCGGACGAGCGACAACTCGCCATGCGTCCAACGCTCCATCGCGCCCGGCGGCCGTCGCACGCGCGGCGCTCCCGTGTGTCGCTCTCCGGCGAGCCACTGCTCCAGCTCCTTCCGGAACCCATCGAGCCGCATCAGCCCGCGTTGCGTGAACAGTTCGACCAGACGCCGCACAAACGGCGATTCATGCTCCCGCCAGATCGACGAGTCATCGTCGTGGCTGTGGATGGCCTTGTAGATTGTGTTCAGCGCGCGATCGGTTTGCCGCTCCGAAAGATCGCCGATGTCGAGTAGAAGCGTCATGCGTTGTATCGTAGCGTCACGACAAACTTAATCATTTTTGATACACTGCGGGTTCTACTTAGGACTGCATCATGCCTGTATCAAAGAAACCCTCACGCGGCGCGAAGAAGCGCGCTGGCGTCGTAACGAGCAAGATGGCACTCGCCGGCACCGTGCCGGGATTTCGCGCGCTCAATTCCATAATTGCCACCTGGAACAGTCCAGACGGACCGCAAGCAGACCCTGCTGACGTTGTCGCGCTGCAGGGATTCTTTCTCGGCTACGACCGCGTGTGCAAGAACGCGGGCATCCAATTCGACATTCGGCCGGCGGAGCGTATCCTCAACTGCATGGAATACGACATGCCGATCTCGCTCGAGGAGATGAAGCTGTTGCGCGAGGAGGCAAACAAGCTTCTGCGCGCAACGCTGAAAGTGCGAAGCGCAGCGATCTGGTTCGAAAGCCTGAAGGATATGGAGATCTACTGCCACGTGCACAATTGGACGTGGCACGGAATTGGAGGAAGGGAGCCGGCAGGTTCCTCCGCCGGCAGTGAGAAGATCGCCGCGTAACGTGCGGATACGGCTAGGTCATAGTGGGAGACACACTACCCTAGCTGCGGACTGTTTTACCCGACCTGTCCGCTGCGGGCCGCACCTCTCGCCAAGGAACAGCCCAAGTATGTTGTCACGACGCGTCCGGCGTCGCGCTCATCTCATTCCACCGCACCTGATGCACCCGGCCGGATTCGTCCTTGACGTACGCGCCATCCTTGCCCGGCTCGCCCACGACTACGCCTGATCCGTCGAAGTCGCCCGCGCTAAACAAGACGCGATCGCCTGGATTGAACTTCGGCGCCGAGATCATCTGCTCTGCCTCCGCCTCCGCGTCATTGCCGCGCGCCTTGGCGAGCAACACCAGCCGGTTTCCGCCGAAGGCTTTCACGACGAGCTTATCCTCCCGCGCACCCGGCGCGACATTCAAGAAGCGTCGCTTCCCATTTCCATCCTCGACAATGTAACCGTCCTCGCCCTCATCGACGACGTTGAAATGCTGCGTGGCGCGCTTCTTCGCGCCGAGCACGTGCTTCCAGCGCACCTGATGATGCTTTCCTTTGATGTCGACGGTCGCGCCGTGCGCGCCGTGCGCGACGACGCGCCCGACCATCGGGCCGGACGCGTGCTGCACGTAGATCTCGTCGTGCACGTCGACGCCCGGGTTTTCCTCGATCTGTTGCTCGATCTTTTTCGGCTGCATGATCACGGCTCGATCGTGAAGACGGGCAGACCGTAAGACTTGGTCATCGCATCGGCGTCGTCGCCCTGTTCGGGATCGCCGACGGCCTGATCGCCCTTTGCCTCATCCCCAGCGGCCGCGCCCTTGCCGTCGCCCGCCGGCGGCTTGCCGAAGTCGGCGCCCGTCTCATTCGCGGCACCTGGAGCACCGAAATCCTGCTCCCCCTTTCCCTTGTTCGCGCCCTTATCGTCACCGCCCGCGCCCGGAGGCGCATCATCCGGATTGCCGAAGTCCTGGCCGGCAGCCTGCTGCATCTGCGTCCACGGTCCGATTAGCGTCGGATTGAGCGGGGCATCGCCGAGCGGCCCTTCAATCTTGTCCTGCTGGTCGAGCGCGCGCATCTCGTTCCACGTCAGCGTGAGCTTCTGTCGCTCGAATACGTCCTTCGGATCCTCGTCGTCGAGACCGGTCCAACGAAACACGTACTTATCGGAGAACTCCTGGACGATGAAGTCGGTGAACACGTTTTCGAAGTACGACAAGAGCGGCCTCAACCCCTTGTCCTTCGAATTGGCGATCTTTTCCTCAGTGTCACTGCCCGACAGGCTCGACGTTCCGGTCGTGAACGACTCGAAATTGACCTCGTCCGGCGCAATGCCGTAAATCGCGCAAATGATCGACACGAGGAACGTCATCCACTTGCCGAACATCATCTCGTTCACTTCAACGCCGAAGTTTTCAAACGACGCGCGCGACTCCATATCCTTCGAGACCATCACCGGCAGCGCCCACTGATTATTGACGCCCTTGACCATCGCATTCCACATGCGCTTGAACTGCGCGATGTCTTGGTCGGTGTAGTTGCCGGTGAGATGCAGCAGACCCTTCGGGATCTGATTGCTGTCGAAGTACTTCGTGTTATAGGTGAACGCGTTCAGGAATCCCGTGACCACGCGCACGAGCAATTCCGTTTCTGATAGACCGTATCCGCCGACCATTACATCGGTACGCGGATTGCGCGGCACGTAGATCAGATCGTCGTAGGTGTAGAGACTGCGGACGTTACCCTGCACGAGCTGGAGCGCGAAAATCTCATCCTCGCCGCGATACCCGTCCTCAGTGCACAGCCGGATCGTGGCGCCATCGACGGCGTAGAGCCCATCGAGCCCAAGCTTCTTGTCGCGCTTCCATTCCGTCTCGATCGGCATCGAGTCGAGCGTGAGCGTGTCGCGCACTAGCTTGCTCATGAACGAGGACAGATCGTCGCGCTTCAGGCGCATGCGCGTGCGCGGCCGCGTCTCCCACCCGGAATTCATGAAGAACTCCTCGAGCAGCGCCATCGTCTTCTTTTCGTCGTCGCTGGCGTGCGCCTCCTTGTCCTTCAGCGCGATCTTGAACCCTGGCCCCTTGCCGCTTTCCTGCACACGGCAGAAGCGGCGCACCTGGCTGATACGCGTCATGATGACTGAGTTCAGGATTGGCGTCTGATCGACCATCGCGCGCATCGCCTCGAAACTGAACGCGCTGTTCTTTTCGTACCAGTCGCCCATCACGCTGATTTGCATGTTGTCGAGGAACACCGACTGCATGCCAGCCTGCTTCTTTTTCACGGCATCCGACGGAAACGGGATCATCGGCGCGCGCGCGAGCGATTTGCTCATCGCCATGTCCTCGTAGCTGTCTCTGATGAATTCGATCAGCGGCAGCATCTTGTCGGGGGACGCTTCGGCAAGCGACGTCTTTTGGATCTCAGCTTGGGCGGACTGGCGCTCGTCAGCCGGTGCGGCGCTGGAGTAGGCGATTTGGGCGGCATTTTCGGTCATGGTGCGAGTTTGCTGTCACGACCACCGACACAATTATCCGCGCCCACTTGATCATTTTTGATTAACTGTGTATTCTTGCTCCTGTCTCAGCACATGGAGCCTTAATGACGCTTCTGCTGTGGCTGATCGGCGTGCTGTTCTCGACTCCAGCGCGACGATCCTTCCTAAAGCCAACCGCTAAGCCGCGCGGCAGAAGACACGTGAGAAATCACGCGATCCCTGTCGAGTACGGTTAGTGATCCTTAGTGAATGGAGTCGAGATTTGCCCATGCCCGCGCCATACCGGCGTGGGCGCAACAGATTCGAAATTTGTTGGTGCGATCGACGCGCACCAATAAGAACGCGGGTTTCGCCCGCACGCCACACAGCCCGGGCGCGTATCGGGCGCTCGGAGTAGATATGCAGAACATTGCCAAGCAACAAGGGTCGATCCAGATGGGCAACATGCCGCCGGAAAGCCCGCGCGAACTCACGGCCGCGATCACATCCCTCGACGCGGTCATTTCGACGATCCAAGCGGATCAATACGCGCTCGAATCGAGACTTAGCCCGATTCTGGACTCGCAGCTTTCTGGCAGCGATAGCGTCGGCGACGCCGTGCTGACGCCTCACACCCTCGCCGGACAGATCCGCCTCATTGAGGAGCGACTGCACGCGATTCGCCAAGTGCAACGCTCCGTCATCGACCGCCTCCACGTTTAACCACACAGCGCGCTACGGCGCGCGATGAGACCACCATGAACGCCAAGAAAGCAAAAGCACTCCGCAAAGCAGTCACCCTCGCCTTCCAGAAGGATTGGCGCGAAGTCCAACTCGACGGCCGCCACAAGCGCAGCATGATCGCCGGAATCAAGAAAGAACCGTTCATTTTCGAGCAGCGCGTGCTGACGAAGCACTGCGGTCGCGCCGTCTATCGCAACCTGAAGAACGCAGTGCGCAAGCACGTTCTGATCAACGCGCCGCGCGCGACCAAGCACGACATCGCACACGTCGAGTCGGAACTCGCATTGGCCTGAGCCAATACACCCCCAGCACGAAATGCCCGGCTCCGGCCGGGCTTCTTACTTGAGAGCCGAGAATGTCTACCACTGAGCAGCCGAAAGTCCACGAAACCGCTCTTTTCCGCGCGGTAGCGGAGCAAGCCGGGAAGCACCGCGACGAGAATCAACGTCTGCGCGTCGCGATCGCCGAGTGCGGCAATCTCGTCGGCGGCATCGTAGGCCCGCAGTGCACGGTTGACTTCCTATCGATGGTGCCGAACGAGGTGCGCCTCGTCGTCGAGCGCCTGCGCAACGATCGCACGGAAGCGATTCAAGACGCCGAACGCGCGCGCGACGAACGCAATCGCTCGAGGCTCGAATGCGCCCGCGAATGGATGCAGAAGTGCAACGAGGTCGCCACCGAACGGGACCACTGGAAAGCGAACCACGATCAACGCGTGAGTGCCGCGCGATTCCTGATCGAACGCGGCGACATCCCTGCTGAGCGCGTCAGCATGTATCACGAACTGCTCGCGCTGCGCGCATTCCACCAGTTTTTCGCCGATCGTTGCGAAGGTCTGTTCGCCCAATTCGGCATGGATGCCGTCAACGCCTACAACGCGGCCGCATCCACCACACGCACGACGGAGTCGGTATGAGAGTCGAAGTTCGAGACAGAGCCGCGTGGCTTCAGCGCGTCGAGGCGCGCATATCGGCTATCAAAAGTGAGCGTCGCAAGCGCGACATGGAGTACGAAGACGAATGGCGATCCAGCGTCTTCGGCGGCCGCTTGCTTCTCATGATCTGGCCGAATGCAAAGCCGAGCCCAGTCGAGTTCGAATATCCATCGATCTACAGCTTCGTGGATCTCAACGTTCTGAACAGCATGCGCCGGGTGCTGATGAGCACCGAGATCAACGCCATCTTTTTCGAATCGGACGAACTCGCAGCCGCAGGCGTCCTCGCCGAACCGGTCTGGTAAAAAAGCCCGGCACAGGTCAGAAAAGTTTCGTTACAGGTATGTAGATTCAGTTGCAAAATTGATCATTTTTGATTAATCTTAGTCCTGCATCAGCAAGTAATTTTCAGCGCAACTGGGGACCAAGATGAGCACTGCTAACCACCCTTTCAAGCCGGGCGACACCGCAACTCTGCATAAGTTGCCCGCTTCCCTCGCCCATATGTGCGGCATGGCGTGCCGCGTTATTCACACCGACGTCGCCGGGATTGCAATGGATGTAGAGTCCGGCCGCCTGGCGTTCGCAGAAGGCGCGCGCGTCGCGATCGATGACAAGCCGTACATCGTGCCGATCGAATACCTGAAACCCAAATTCATCGCCCAGCCGCGCGACATCGACGCGAAAGTGTCGTGGGCGTCGTGCGGATGGATGCCGCAGGAGTACCGCGCGTGAAAAACGTCAATGAACTGTCTGGCGCTGCGCTCAATGAGACCGTCGCGCTCGCAATCGGTGCCGAGAAAGGAAAGACGCCGCCGGAGAACCATGAAGCGACTGGCGTGCCGCTGAAGTTTCTCACGCACACGAATCCGCCCGCGTTCTATCTCGTCAATGCCGCCGGCATCACCACGCGATGGAATCCGGCCGGTGACTGGGCGCAGGCTGGCCCGCTCCTCGCCGGACTGCTCGCGACCGGTCACCTTCTCATGCATCCGCCCGGCGAGCCCGTGTCGTTGATCCAAGGCGAAAAGCGCATCACTGGCTCGACGATTCCCGAAGCCGTCTCGCGCGCGTTCGTCGCGCAGTGCTACGGAGTGAATCTCAGCGAGGTGCCCGCGTGAAGCCGGAGAACCATTCCGACGCGATCGAGCCGACGCCGGCGAAGCCCGCCGATGCGGATCTCGTGACGTGCCTGTCGTGCGGCGCGACCGCACCAACGGCTGAAGAAATCCCGTGCGGGCACTGACATGCAGACAAAAACGCAAAGCCTGATCGAGACGCTACTCAACACCGCGCTTGGTTACGGCATCAACCTGTCGGCGCAGATCGCGATTTTTCCGCTGTTCGGGATCCACATCGCGTTTCACGAGTCCGCCATGATCGGCGTTGCCTTTACTGGCATCTCGATCGCTCGCGGTTTCGCGCTGCGCCGCCTGTTCAACTGGATTCACTCGGTCCGACCGGCGAAAGCATGAAGATCATCGCCTACATCCCCGTCGAGCGCATTCAATTGACGGCTTGCACCTACACGTATCGAAGCGAGCTGATGGAATTGGAAGTCGTGCGCGTAGTTCGCCATCGTGCTGACCGAACTCGTGAGCGCTTTTACTACCACGCGGACGTGAAGCGCCCGGCGCGTATGCACCATACCGCCATGAGTTACGGCAGAGACGACACCGTCGTGCGCGTGAACATCTTCCGTAAAGAAAACCCGAAATGGAAACCGCCGGTCTTTCCCGAAGGCGTCAACTGCATCGAGATCCAATCATGACCATCACGAACAACGAATACCCGATCGCCGCCCTGAACGACTTTCTGAAGGTGCCCGAGGAGAAGATCGACGCCTGCTTGGCGGACTTCAAGCAATGGCTTGGACTCGCACGCCAATCCGCCGTCATCACGTCGATGCTCGAATCGTTCTCCGGCGTTCCCGGCGGCACCGCGTTGTTTCGGAACAGCTTCATCTGGATCGACGACGGCACGCCGGGTATCCGCGCGATTCAGATCACCGATGAGCACGATAAGGAGGTCGTTCGCATCGCTGTGACAACAGACTAATAATCTGCCGCGCGAATATCCGCGCTTTATGCGTGGCGCGGATATCCAGTCCATCACCGCCCGGCCCGGGCACTCATAGGGCGCAGGAGACCAATGAACACGAAAGAAATCGCTGCAGCCATCACTGGCGCGACATACCCGCTTCGCATTTCCAAGGAAATCTCTGCCGCCGCGCAGGCAAACGGCATCGTGATCGTCTGCGGCGAAAGCGATGACAACATGGCATTCGCAAGCGCCATCCGCGATGAGGTCGGATGCTATGACGGCGGCACCGCGTACTTGACGTCCGACGGACTTCTCACGAACGAATGCGACGACGAGGACTGCCCGCACTTCGCGAAGCTGAAGGAAAAGGCCGCGACGATCGAAGCACTCTGGTGCGAGGAAGGCGACTATTCCTGGACTTTCAAAACCGACATTCCGCACGAGACATTCGAGATCGTCGAGGACGGCGGACCGTTCTGCCGTGGCATCGTGTTCGCGCTGAAGGATGTGCCGGCATGAAAGAGACGCCTATCCTTTTCAGCAGCGAGATGGTGCACGCCATTTTGAGCGGGAAAAAGACACAGACGCGCCGCATGGTGGTTCCGGGGCGCGGATATCAATCGACCTGGCTCGACGTTGAGACGATCAACAGCAGCCCGCGCCTCTACACGTGCCACACGAACCCGGATCGCCGTTTCGGCGCGCAGATGGAGCACCCTCGAGGCGGTCCGCTCGGCTGGGTGGCGAGCCCGTTCGGACAACCGGGCGACCGGCTATGGGTCCGCGAGACGTGGCAACACAGCAATCACCCGCTAGGCCCGTTCGATGAAGATTGCACGGTGTTTTACCGCGCCGACTATCTCGACGACCCGCACGGACCTGACGGCGAAAAGTCGCCCGAAGGCAAGTACCGCACGTGGCGCCCGCCGATCCACATGCCGCGCGCTGCGGCGCGCATCACGCTCGACATCACAGCCATACGCGTCGAGCGCCTGCAGGACATAGACGATGCCGACGCCCTCGACGAGGGAGCCTCCTACCGTCCCGCGCCCAATGAGTTGTCTCACGGTGGATGGACGCACGATGGATGGTATGTGCACGACTCCGCTCGCGAATCATTCCGTACGCTTTGGAACGGCCTCAACGCCGCGCGCGGTTGCGGATGGGATGTGAACCCGTGGGTTTGGGTAATTGAATTCGCAAGGAAGACAGCATGAAATCTCTTTCGACCAAAGCACAGCGCAAGCTGGGCAATTGGCTGTTGTCGGGCGACACCGGCGTATCGTCCGAGACGATGGCAGCGATCGCGCTTGGCGCGACGTCGCTCGGCGGCAAGCACCACTATCGCGGCGACGCGCCGCACGACCCGTCGGACTTCGGCCGCTGCTATCGCCTCGTGATAAACGTACCCGAGATCCGCGAATTCTTCCCGCGCATCGCCAAGAAGGTGAAGCCGTTCGCGGGCATCCTCCGCGAGTGGGATGATCTGGTGCGAATCTACGAGCGCGATAAGCCGATGGGCCGCAGCGATGAACTGTGCCGCCGAATCCAGGAACTGCGCGGAGAAAAGGCGTGAAAGTCATCACCACATTTGAGGCGCGAGATGGCGCGACTTTCTATACAGAACATCACTGCCGCAAGCACGAGGCTGCGCTTTCCGGCCGCCCGCATGAATGCCCGAAGTGCAAGGGGACGGGCACCGATGAAAGCAAACCCCTGTATCGAGTCATCGAGCACAAAGGACCGATGCCGAATAGCGTCGACGGTTGGGGCGCGCATCAATGCGTTGTGCGCGAGAAGCGGCACGATGGATACATGCCGTGTGACGTCTGCCAGGGACACGGCTACACAGCCGAGCCCAAGCGCCCGATCACGCGCACGGAGGTGGTCGGTTATGAGTGAGAAGAACACCGGCGGCCCGGCATTTCCGCGTGCCGCCACGAATGTAAGAACAGTCGAGGGACTGTGTGCAGATGAAGGCGACGTTGGTATGTCACTGCGCGACTTCATCGCGGTAAAGACCCTCCAGTCCTTGATCACTGGTCGTACATGGGGCGACAGCGGCGCGGATCTCATCGACACGTGGGCAAAAAGCGCATACGCGTGCGCCGACGCCATGCTTCGCGCGAGGGACGCATCTTGAAAGTATCCGAACTCACTGGCGCCCTGCTCGATTACTGGGTCGCGCGCGTCGAGATGGAAGCCGAAGGCGGCCGCCTTAAAGATTGCGGGATCCGCGCGCTCGACAGATCGCGCTGGGTGATCTTCGATCCGCGCGACAATGGCGCAATGGCGATTATCTGCGTAGGCTTCTTCACGTTCCGGAAAACGCAGAATGAGATCGGTGCCGACCGCTTCGTCGAGCACTATTCGCCGTCGACCAGGTGGGCGGAAGGCGGCCTTATCGTCGATCGCGCACGTATGAACTTCGCCACGATCGGCACCGGTCCGCGAGACGAGGATGGCAATGAGCCTATCGTCGCCATCCCCATCGAGGGGCGTCGCGCCGCGCAGGGACCGACACACCTGATCGCCGCCATGCGCGCCATCGTGCTGAATCACTTTGGAGAGGAAGTTCTCGATGAAGGTCTGTGAATTGACAGGCGTGCTGCTCGACTTTTGGGTCGCACGTGCCGACGGCTGCACCGCCAAGATTCTGCGCGCCGGAGCGAAACTCAACGGCGTGCGCCTCAGCAACGATACATGTGCCGCGCTCACGCCAGGATATAGCGACTGGTGGCAACCGCACCACGTTACGTGCTTCACGATGGATCCGATCATCGAGCGCGAGAAGATCGGCCTTAATTGGCATCGCGGCGAGTGGGGCGCATGGGTAACGAGCTCGTGCTACGAGTCCAACGATCCCGATCAGACCGGCTCGACGCACCTTGTCGCCGCCGCTCGCGCGTTCATTGCATCGCGATTTGGCGATACCGTTCCCGACGAGGTTCCAGCATGACGCGCGAGCCCGTGATCGTGAATGGTAAGCTGACCGGCCACAATGTGCGCGCGCCGGCGTCGTACATCAAGGTGCGCGACGATCGTGGCTATGAGTCCGTCATGATGCTACGACCGGCGGAGACGGTATTCGAGCCAGTGAAGGCGCAGAGCAGTTTGATCGAGGAAGATCAATGACCCAGCCCAAGCCCAACAACACCGCCAGCTTCCCGCACGGGCTGTTTTGCCGCGCCTGCGGCTGGCCCGTGCTACACGTCTGCTGCAATGACGGAATGGCGAAAACAGAGCCATATGCGAGCGCCGATTACTGGGGCTACTGCTCCAACAAGACGTGCGAGCACCACGCGGGCGAAGAATGGTGGATGGAAGATCCAGAGTTCTCGTTCCGCGCGCCAACAGATACATAGTCTTTTCGCAGGATCCGCAAACCCAAGCGCCGCATGCCTCACAGCCTGCGGCGTTTTTCATGGGCGCTCGTCGGGCGCTTGATCAAATTTGAGTAGAAACTTGATCATTTTTGAGTAACAATATCACTCGTGCATCGCGCCCGCGATGCTGCATCCACCGAGTGAGACCATGTCCGAACGACTGTTTTTCATGATTGAAGGCGGTAAAGCGCTCGATCTCGTGAAGCACCATATCGCCGAGATTAAGCGTGTCGGCGAACAATCCCGCCAGCTCGCGCGCGAACTCGATGTCAAAGAGGTATCGACGAGCAAAAGCAATGGCGTTGTCGTCGCCGTTCACTTCGCCGGCGAACGCCACCCCGATTTCAAGAAGCCCGACAAGTGGGGCTCCAGACCGAAGAAAGGAACCGACTGGGCATCCCGTTTCGCCACTCAGAAAGGATACGAGGACGCCTCGACGCTAATTCAGCGCAGTCTCAACGTGCCTTGCCAGATCTCCTACTCATTTCCTGAGAAGGGCAGCGGCATGCAGCACATCGGGTTCCCCTTTCAGGAATGTGGCTTCCTCTTTCTCGGCGAGGAAGGCCCCTACGCAATGTGGATTCCCGACGTCGCGCACGATGTGCGCGAGAAAGAGGAAAAGGGTTGGATCGTCGACGAGCCAGCCAAGTCCTTCAAGGCCGAATTCGAAGGATGCCGCCGCATCGAACTCGAGGAGTGGCAGATCATCGTCGCACAACACAAGCTCGCGAAGAAGCAAGACCAGAAGGAGGCAGCGTGACCACCGAATCGCCCATCATCGAATTGTCGCCCGATCAGCAGGCAGTCGCCAAGAAGAAGCTCCACGACATCGGCCAATCCATCAGCATGCTTCATTCCTTCCTCGAGAAAGGCCGTCCGATCGAAGAAGACTTCGCAAAGTCGGTCGCGTGTGTCGTTGAATACAAGCTCGACGATCTGTGCAAAGCGCTCAACATTGAGACCTTCGGAACGAAGGAGCGCGAGGAGCGCTACGCCAAGCTGCGCGAAGCCAACACGCAGATCCACGAATTGGAAAAGCAACTTGGCAACACCCTCAGCGCTGACGCGACGCAGGAATCGATCAAAAACATCGCCGCGCATTTGAACAAGTGGTGGGATCTCGATGGATTCGGTTTTATTCGCGAACTCGAATTCGGGCAATACGGCGTGTGCAAAGGCGAATTCTCTTGCAGCCTCAACGGCACGTTCCGCCTCATCGACTCGGATACTCCCGTTTCGGACAAGGAAAACAAGAAAACGTGGATCGACACCCTGCGCGAACGCGGATTCGAACTCGTCGAAGATAGTCGCGACTGGCACATCCTTGATTGCGATGCAAGCCGCAAAGCGCTAATCGATCTGTTCGCCGCGCGCCTCCCGTCCGCCAAGGTGATCAAGTTCGAGAACTTCTGCCGTCAACCTGCCAGTGGGTTCATCCTGCGCAGCGCACAAGTCTACATCTACAAGATCTCCGAAATCCTTGATCTGCCGGTACCGGCCGAGGAGGCCGCAGCGTGAGCCAGTCAATCGATATTCCGCCGCGTGTCATCGACCGGCTGTATCAGGATGCGGGCGTGGACAGCTATCACCCTGATGGTGACCAGCAAGAGAAGTTACACGCGTTCGCGAGTGCAGTTGTTGCCGAGACGATTGCTCGCTTGCCCAACGCTGAACCGAAGACTGCCGCCGGCCCGTTCTATGTCGTCGCGAATGGAAACGAGCCCGGCTTTCTCTCGTACGGCACCGGGATCAACGTGAACCGTCCGGAGTATCACTCGTCGCTTCGTCACGCTCACAACTGGCCGACGTTCGAAGCCGCCGACGAAGCCGCGAACCGCGCCGGGCTCGTCTGCTACACCATCATTCAACCCGCATTGGGAGTGCCGCGATGAGCCCCGAACTCTACACATTCCTGATGTCCGTCGATGACTCGCTCAACGAGCTGACGCCGCTCGAAGTCCTGCACGGATCGCCCTTCCGAGAGCACTCCGACATCGAGCCGTGTCAGCAACGCATCCTCGATCTGCCGCGCAAAGAGCGCAACGCGAAGGTATTCACGCTGTGGCGGATGCACGAGGCGGACGAGCGCGATCGCGCAGCCCCCGCGCAATCTGGTTCACGAGCCGTCGAGACTTTCGCGGACCACTTTTCCACATCGCACGGACACCACGTCGACGACGAGCTCAACCCGGATCCTGTGGAGCACTGGTGGACGTTCGACCGGGATGCGTTGGCGGCATTCGCCCGCGCCATTCTCGCCGCACCGCATGCGGGCGAATGGGATGCGGTGCGCATGGAAGCACTGTGGGGCGTGCTGATGTGTCAGGTTATCGAAACAAGCAGCGAGTCGTACCTGGCCTTGAAGTGCGTAGGCATTCCGCCGACGGCGCAAGAATTCGCCGGCGCAGTTAATCGCATGCTCGACGGCACCCCGGCCGCACCAAGCGCCCTGGCGGACGTCCTCGCTGAGCGCAAGCGCCAGGACGAGCAATGGGGCGGCCAAGACGTCGACGACACGCGCCGGCCTGCGCATTGGATCGCCTACATCGCGAAGCAAGTGAACAAGGCCGACCGCGCATGGATTGAGCACCATCGCGGAGAAGTCGCGGAGTTAGACATCGCGGAGATCCGCGAACGCCTCGTCAAGACGGCCGCGCTCGCTGTGGCGGCTATCGAGTCGATCGACAGGAAAGGAGCGCAGAGATGACGAGCGCCATCAACAAGGCATTCGCCTATCTCGACCCAGAGCACCCAACCGTACGCAACGCGCTCGACGAAATCGCCCAGTTGCGCAGGGACGCGGAGCGATATCGCTTGATCCGGACGGGGAAAGCGTTGACGGTTCACGTTCCCGTCAAGGATAAGCACGTCATTTACTTCTTAGCCGACAAGCCGGAGCCGGGATTCTCCGAAGCGCTCGACGCCACAGTCGACGTAGCGATCGCGAAGACCAGGGCGAACCAGTGCAAGCCCGGCGGATGCTCCTCGATCGGATGCGAAGGCGGGTTCTACTGCTTCAACGCGGACGGCACGCCGAAGCCCGACATCACACCGGAGCAGCAAGAGCAGATCCGCGCTGCGCTCGCGCCATATTGCGCACCCGCCACACCAAAGGAGACACAGGCATGAGCCGCACATTCGTATTCGACCGCTTCGACGTGCGCGGATGCGCATGCGACGATTGCCAGACTGGCGTGACGACGCATGCCGAATTCGACGGCGAATGGGTCAAGGCCCAAGACGCCATCAGCCGCGAAGCCGTGCTCCAGGCGCAGATCCGCACGCTTGAGACGCAGTTGAAGGATGCGCGCGCCGCGAACGAGCGGCCGAAGGCGACGCTTTCCGAGGTGCACGTGATCCTGACCGACGCCGGTATCCCGCATCTTGCCGTGCGCATGGACCGCGCACTGAAGAAGATCGACGAGGCACGCACATGACCGTCTACGTCGACGATATGAAGGCGCGATTCGGCCGCATGATCATGTGCCACATGCTCGCGGACACCGATGAGGATCTGCATGGGATGGCCGAGCGGATCGGCGTCGCGCGCAAGTGGCACCAGGCGCCGCCGCGCCACGACAGCCACTACGACATCGCATTGAGCAAGCGGATCCTCGCCATCAACGCGGGCGCGCAGCAGATCACGTGGCGGCAAGCCGGCGCGATGTGCAAGCGCCGCCGCGTGACCGGGCAGCTTGGCGATCCGCGCGACGCGGAGCAATGGCTCCGAGACTTCCTCGAGCAGCGCCGACGCGAGAAGGAGCCAGCCTAATGCGTATCCATATCAGTTTCGGTCCGACTCGGAAGAAGCCGCGTGTCGGCGATCGCCGAACGACGAAGAAGCACGGCACGCAGGTGCGAGTGATGAAGATGGCGCGCGATGGGCGCGGGAACATCATCGGCCACGACTGCACCGGCGGCCGCCAGCTCTACGAGTGGGTATCGCTCGAGGACGCGGCGAAGCAAGGCAACTCCTACCTGCTGACGCGCGAGGAGCGCGACGCGATCGAATCTAACCAAATGAGAAGCACATGAGCACCCTGCCCTGCCACAAGCACCACCTCACGGAGCGCGATCAGGCGTTCTACATTGACGAGGCGACTATCCAATCGACGCATCCGGCGCTCGGCCCTTTCGGCGAGCCGAACCATTCCTCATATAACGTCGCAATGATCCTCGTCGGAGAGCGTCACGCGAAAAGCGACCTCGTGTCGCTCGTTGGCCATCTGATGACGCGGATTCGTTTGCTCGATCTCGAGCTTGATGCGACGAAGCACGCCGCGCTCACAGGCATGGACGCCGCGAAGCGCGTGAGTACCATCCAACTCGCCGAGGCGCACCGTGCCCGCGCCGAGTCGAGCCCGGAAGTACTCGCCTCCGAGCGCGCCGCGAACGCCGTGCTGACGGACGAAAACGAGAAGCTGCGCGAGAATGCCGAGCGCTATCTGTTCCTGCGCGATGACTGCGACTGGCACCAATGCGACTGGTATTGGGAGGCGATAAGCGCGGGCGGCGAGGATCTCGACAAGGCGATCGACGAGGGACGGAAGAACCGCGCGGAGCAATTCACAGAGGCATCTCCGTTCTAGCAACAGATTGAAGATCTCTTAACCGATCGGCTGGAAGCCTTATCAGGATTGCTTTTCCGGCCGATCTGGCACAGACCCGGGCGCACATAGGGCGCTTCGCATCAAAAATCGCCACATCTGATAAGAAGTTGCGCACTGCAACCATGTACATACGTACATCGGTACATAGGTGCGCACACTACTCGCCGCCTCCAACCGCCTCGCGGCCGCCAACGCACGAAATTCCGTGTCGAATCGGCATGTACATAGGTACATAGGCACATACCTGCATATGTACGAACATCGGTATTAACGCACCTACGCACCTATGTGCGCACGCACGCACGCATGCACGTGCAGATGGATGTATGATGCCGCCCACATACCCATGTACGTATGTCAATACACTTGGAGAAATAATGGGCATCGTGATAACGGTCGGAATGGAGAAGGGCGGCCCGGGCAAAACGACGATCGCGACGAATCTGGCCGTCACGTGCGTCATCGCCGGCATGCGCGTGCTGCTCGTCGACGCGGATAAGCAACGCACAACAGCAACTTGGGCAGAGGGGCGACGCGACAAAGGCATCGAGCCACCGATTACGTGTGTCGAGAAAACAGGGAAGTGCGGCCGCGATATCGCCGAGCTCGCCGAGAACTACGACGTGGTCATCGTTGATGCCGGCGGACACGATAGCATCGAGCTTCGCCAGGCCTTCGCCGTTGCCGATCTGTGCATCATGCCGCTTCGACCCTGCCAGCCCGATGTGTGGACGCTGCCAGCAATGATCAAGCTTCTGGACGAGATCGAGGAGCGGACCGGCACGCGCCCGCAGGTGCGAATCCTCATCAATGGCAAGGAAGCGCCGAAGAAGGTGCGAGGAGAGTATCGCGAGACGAAGGACACGCGCGACACGGTCGACTTGATCGACAAGTCGTTCGGCGGCTCCATGCCCGTCCTGAAATCGATGGTTTCTTACCGTCCGGCCTTTTGGCGAGCCTTTCCGGAGGGTATGAGCGTCATCGAGATGCCGAAAACCGCGCGCGCGGAGTCGGCGAAGGAAGAAATCAGCAACGTGTTCTCGGAGATTTTCAATGTCGAACTCGCGTCAGTCGATCAGTCTGCCGCTGCCTAAATCGTCGAGCGACGATCGCGCGGCGCGCCTGAAGAACCTTGATGACTGGAGCGAGGAGCCCGCGCGTGCCGCGCTGGGCAAGTCCGCGCCAGAGAAGCCGGCCGAAAAGGCACCGGCGCCCGCGCCAGAACCGCCGCCACCGGCCACAAAGGCAGATCCAGAGGTGTCGTCAACCTCACCGGTTGAGATCCCGCCAAAATCGATGCATGTGCGTATGCCTGTCCCGGTCTATCAGATGCTTCGTGACATCAAGTACCACACGAACGAGGATATGAACGACGTCATCGCGCGCGCAACGGAGCGAGAGTGCCGACGCATCCTGCAGGAGATCGCCAAGAAGCGAGGAGGGTAGCGGACCGCCTTCCTGCAAGCTGCTTTTTGCGGTTTTAGGACTATAGAAGGCTTATAAAGGCTTATAGGCTGTGGAAAGCACGCATAAGCCTTTGTTTTTAACTAAAATTTTGGCATTTGTGGATATCTGATACCCCGGAGGAACCTATCTGATACCCCGGAAAAACATATCTGAAACCCCGGAGCACATATCTGAAACCCCGGAGCGAAATATTTGATACCCCGGAAAACCTATCTGAAACCCCGGGAAAAATATCTGATACCCCGGAAACATATCTGATACCCCGGAGCAACCTCGTGCTACCGTTTTGCTGTTCACCGTGAGGACTATTCCTTGTCAGACAAAGCCATCAAGATCGCGCGCAAGCTGGAGGAAGAGCACACGCGACAGCTTCCGCTGAAGTTCACGCCGAGCTGGAGCGAGGACAAGCGGGCAATGTCCAAGAATCTCGCCCGCACGGCGCTTTTTACTGTACGCAAAAAGGGAGCGCCGCGCGAGCGTTACGACAAGACGCTGCTCGCGTCGATGGAAGGCATCGAGCTTCGGTATTCGGGTTGGCAATTGGATCAAGACGATCACTCGGTTTTCATGCAACTCTGCCACCTTGCGCGCGACGAGAACATCGGCGACGAGGTTCACATAACAGGGGCACAGGCGCTCAATGGCCTCAGATGGAGCGATTCCGAGGAAGACTATGCGAGGCTTCGCAGCTGCTACGAGCGCCTGCTCGAAGGTACGGTTTGGCTAACTGTGTCTTCAAGCGTAAAGAGAGCGTTCATGAAGTTGCACGGCTCCCATCTATTCTCATCAGTCGATGCCGACACCGCCAATTCTGCGGATATTGATTCGACGGCAACGCGATGGACGATCAAACTCAATCCCGATCTAGCCAATATCCTGTGCGGCAATGAGACAACGCTGATTAAGTGGGCAGCCGAAAAGAAACTTTCGCCGCTCGCCAACTGGCTGCATCGTTTCTTCGCGACACACGACACGACCGAGGAGCCGGCCGTCTTCAAGGCCGAGACGTTGCATCGCCTATGCGGTAGTCGCCAAATGAACATGGCGACGTGGCGCCAAGCACTGAAGCGCGCGCTCGTGGAAGTCGAGGAAGTAGGATTCTTCAAGTCCCAATCAATGGGGCCGCGCCCGTCATGGAATGTGACCGTCGTGAACAAGACGCTAAAGGAGATCGACGTCGACCCGCGCTGGAAGCGAGATATCCACAGAATCGGTGCATAACTCTGTGGAGCGATGATGAGCGAGCAGCCATCTGTGAAGGTCGAGCACCGCGAATGGGAGATCCGGTCATTCCCGGAGCAGAGGGGTTTTCTCTGGCACGCATGGGTCGAGGTCGAGCGCGGGCCGTGGGAGGATGAGGACGATGGGCAGATCTTCAATTTCACGGACATCGGCTATTACGACACGAAGGCCGCAGCCAATGACCGCGCGATCGCCTGGGCGAAGGCCTGGCTCGACAGCAACTACTGAGGCACAGCGATGAACCTGCGTTGCTTGGCATGCCAGAAGGCATTCATCCTGATCGACGACGCGCAGGAAAAGAAATGCCCTGCGTGCGGCTCGGGGCGGGTCGAGGAACTGTCCAACGAGATCTTCAAAAAGGCATACGACGCGGGCGCCATCTACGACATCGACCCGCGCACCGGCGGCCGCGCCAAGAAGCGCCGTTGAGATTCAGTAATCGTCGTCATCGCCGACGCAATCGTCGGCGGCCGGCTTGGGCGCCTCGCCATACATCATCGCGATGATGTTCGGAAACAGCACGTCGCAGCGCTTCGCGAAGTCTTGCGAGTCGCGCATCGGGCAGTCTTTTGACATGCGCGAGCCGAGGTCGGTCATTGCGTAGTCCGGGCCGAAGCGCGCGATCAGGCGCGCAAGGTGATACCGGCCGCGACGCGCGCACCGCGTGCATGCCACGTCGATGTGCGTGCCGTGCGCGGCAACGTCGCCTAATGAGACACTTCCTTGCCTTTTCATGGTATCAATTCTAGCCTCAGACTATCATCTGGAGGATGAGCAAAAAGTTTGATCAAAACACTTATGTCAAATCGATAATGA
The DNA here is from genome assembly GCF_001544915.2 of Caballeronia pedi. Lineage (GTDB taxonomy): Bacteria > Pseudomonadota > Gammaproteobacteria > Burkholderiales > Burkholderiaceae > Caballeronia > Caballeronia pedi. Next base: position 22,387 of record NZ_FCOE02000068.1, read on the forward strand.
AATTTCTGAAAGCAGCCGCCTACATCATCCTCTCGCCGGTGATCCTGTTCGGTTTCGTCGCGATGCTCGGCGTTTCTGCCGCTTGCGATTTCGCGGAGCGCAAGCCCCTGTAAGGGTTTAGCACGGGGTCGCGGGCAGCCCGCGATCCTCGCAAGAAGTCGACTAACCGTCTATCCGCGCACCTTCTACTAGCTTGTATCGCGATGCGTTACGCGATACAATGCATCCATGATCAAGACATTCCTCCACAAAGGCCTCGAACGGTTCTTCCTGACCGGCAGCAAGGCAGGCATCCGTCCTGACCATGCAGCGAAGCTCGGCCGCTTGATGACCCGTCTGAACGAGTCCATCGCGCCCGAGGATATGAACCGGCCAGGATGGTACTGGCATCCGCTGACAGGCGATCTCGCTGGGCACTATTCGGTCAAGGTGAACGGAAACTGGAGAGTGACTTTCAAATTCGAGAACGGCGACGCGATTCTCGTCGACTATCAGGACTATCACTAGGAGGCATCATGGCTCAAATGTTCAATCCGCCGCATCCGGGCGCAGCGCTCCGCGAGGACATTCTCCCGGCGCTTGGCCTGTCCGTCACCGAAGCCGCCGAACAGCTCGGCGTGAGCCGCGTGGCGCTGTCGCGCGTGCTCAACGAACACGCCGCGATCTCGCCAGAGATGGCGCTTCGCCTCGAGGCATGGCTTGGTGTAGAGCGTGGCGGCCGCGCGGATGTCTGGCTCGCCGAGCAGCGCGCCTACGATCTGTGGCAGGCACGCCAGCGCGGCGTGAGCGACGTGCAGCGCGCGCCGCTTGAGCCCGAGCATGCTTGATGGATTCCGTCATGCCGAAGAAGACTCTACGCGAGCGGATCATCGACGCCGAGGTGCGCGGTGGTAAGTGGCTCGCCGACGGCAACGAAGCGGCCGAACGTGGCGACCGACGAAAGGCAGAGCAATGCTACGAGAAAAGCCAATTCTGGCTCGATCGATACAACCTACTCGTCGGCAATTCAGATCGTCCGACCCCTAAGGGATAGAACGCAGACATGAACACTGAAAAGAGTTGGACCTACCAGCAGATCACCGACACCGCCGAGGAACAGATCAAGCTTTGGATCAAGAAAGCAGACGAAGATCTTGATCTTGCCTATCTCTACCGGCAGCGAGCACTTGGCACCTACGAACTGTGGTTCAAGATGACACAGGGATGGATCGCCGATGGAGACATCGTCCGACTGCGAGATTTGATGAAGCATCAGTTCTCGTAGTCGCTAACAGATCCTAGATCTGTCGTTCGAATCGCCAAAAGCAAAGCCCGGCAAGCGTCTCCGCTGTCGGGCTTTTTCGTTGGGCGCTATTAGGGCGCAGTGTTAGGCAAACGCGGGCTTCTTCATCGCATCCTCCTGGTTCGTTTTGAGTCCGGGATATCCGGTCCGCTTATCGAGAAAGAACCATCATCCTGTCGTCACGACGCGCATCGACCGAAATTCACCTTTTTTGATCAGGCGATTGATCATTTTTGATGAAGTCGTGCTATGCTTCGTTCCATCAAGTCGCGATGCCTGGCAACAGGGGTAGTGAACGACGCAGCCTCAGCGTCCCTAACGGGAGTATGAGGATGAGGATTAGCGGGCAGTGCCTCAAGCTGAAAAACCACCGCAGCACAGCACAGAGTTTTAAAAGGGCTCAGGGGCTGTTCGGAACGCAAGCGAGACCGGTGCAGTAAGGTGCTGGCGCATGAATACCGTTAGCCGATTGACTACCGTAAGTAGTCCTCACACATGGCGTTTTTCCCACTGCAAGAACACTGGATACCCGGGGACCAGTCGCCATCTGTGAGAATGTCTCAGCCGGCCGCGAAAGCGGATTGAGATGAGTACCGGGAAGGAGGCTTACCGGCTCCCGCGTCGGCGGTATGAGGGGTTAAATCCGATCAGCCCTCTCGATAGCCCGACGGCAAAAGTGCGGACGCCGGTGCGATGCCGGCACGAATTGCGCGAAAGCGCTCCGAAGAAGGCCGGTTCGATTCCGGCTCGTTGGCAGAGGTCTGGAGAGAAGAGATGCGGTTCGATTCCGTGATTTGGCATTGGAAGCCAAAGGCCCGACTTGCCGCCGTAAGCGGCTCCGAATTGCAGTAGTGCCGAGCCCGCTCGATGACGACTGAGTGCTCAACTGGCGAGAAACAAGTACGTCCGACTGACTGCCGTTAGCAGTCACCCGCAAAGCGCATTCATCGAGTGCTCTTTGCGGGTCTGGATGACTACCCTTCAAGACGGACCCCGTAAATGTCCAAGAATGGCGAATTGATCCTCCGTTATTCAGGATTGGGCAGCCGAAAGGCGGTTAAGTCGTCGGCCATTAAATGACGGTGAGTGAGTCGGGCGCTTTCACTAGGAGATACCGGCAACGAGGGGCGCGGCTCGTTAAAAACGCGCGCCAATTGCGGGGTGGTGTAAAGCTGCACATCAGCCTCATAAGCCGAAAG
>NZ_FCOE02000072.1 GCF_001544915.2 Caballeronia pedi
AATCCCAACGGTCCTCCGAACAACAACCTGCAGCGCCTTGCGCGGCCCGAAGTGTTTCTGGCCCTCAGCGAGGCGATTAGGCAAGTTCGTCAGGAAGGCGTCGCGGTACGCAAGACTGGGGTGCGGATTGCTGATGCCAATGGACCGCAGACCATCAGTCTCGAAGTTCATCCGCTTCAGACTGCTGGCACAGAGGGGCGCTGGCTACTGATCTTTTTCGAGAGTCGGCCGCGATCGGACGAGTTGCCAGCACCGCCGCAGGATACGTTAGGGGCGCTGATGCGCCAGACGTTGCGGCAGCGACTGGGCCGCAGGATTGCCGCCCAGGGCGCCGATCCCAGAGACGACGAAATTGCCCGTCTGAATGCCGAACTCGGCGCCATGCGTACGCAGATGCGAACCATGCTCGAAGAGCACGAAAGCGCTCGGGAGGAGCTCAAATCGAGCGAAGAAGAGCTTCTCTCGAGTAACGAGGAATTCCAGAGCACCAACGAAGAGCTGGAGACCGCCAAGGAAGAACTGCAGTCGCTCAACGAGGAGTTGTTGACCACCAACGACGAGTTGCGCTATCGCAACCGAGAACTCAGGACGGTCCACGACGAAGTGACGAGTGCCCGCGACTATGCCGACGCGATCATCGAGACGATGTCCGAACCGCTCCTCGTGCTGCAACCGGACCTGCGTGTGACGCGCGCCAATCGCGCGTTCTACGAGACATTCCATACGACCGCCGACGTAACGATCGGCACGCTGCTGTATGCGTTAGGCAACGGCCAATGGAACATTCCGAGCCTGCGCGAATTACTCGAAAACATCCTGCCTCAGCAAGCGGTCGTCCGCGATTTCCCGATCTCGCACGATTTCCCTCGCATTGGACCCCGTACGATGCGGCTGAATGCTGCGCGCGTAATCGGGCCTGCGCATGAACTCATCCTGCTGACTATCGAAGACATTACCCAGCATCAACTTGCCGTCGAACGTCTGGAAGCGGCGGATCGTCACAAGGATGAATTCCTGGCGATGCTCGGGCACGAACTGCGCAACCCGCTCGCCGCGGTGGGTAACGGACTTGAAATTTGGGGTCGTCCGGATGTCGACAGCGACACACAAGCATTGGCGCGAGCCGCGGCGACGCGTCAGTTGCATCATGAGATCGGCCTGGTCAATGACTTGCTGGACGTGTCACGCGTGACGCGCGGCATCATCAAGCTCAACATCGAGCCCGTCGATTTGGTGCAGATCGTCCAGCAAAGCGTCACCGTGCTGCACGCTGAGGTTCGGGGGCACCAGCACGAACTCGTACTTTCACTGCCGACGCATCCCGTCCTGATCGATGGCGATGCCATGCGGCTCGAGCAGGTCGTCACCAACCTGTTGAGCAACGCCATCAAGTACACCCGCCCGGGTGGTCGCATTAGGATTTCGCTCTCGGCTGACAGCAGCGAGGCCGTCCTGACGGTGACCGATAATGGCATTGGCATGACGGCGGACTTCCTGCCCACTATCTTTACCATTTTCGTTCAGGCAGAACGCACGCTGGACCGCAAGTCGGCGGGGTTGGGATTGGGACTTGCCTTGGTGCATCAGTTGGTTGAACTGCATCTCGGAACCGTACGGGCATTCAGCGATGGTCTGGGCCAAGGCAGTGTCTTCGTGGTGCGGCTTCCAATATCGAACGCAAAAGCGCAATCGTCGCCAGAGCGGGATTCGACTCATGACGCGACCGTGATCGCTGCGACCAGCAAGATCCTCGTAGTGGACGACAACACGGATGCGGCCGAGAGCACGGCGATGGTGCTGAGGCTCGACGGACATGAGGTGAAGATCGCGGGTGACGGCGCATCTGCCTTACAAGTCGCAGCGGGCTTTCGGCCGGACATCGTGCTACTTGACATTGGACTACCCGACATGGACGGCTACCAAATCTGCCGCGAGTTACGGACGACGCGCGAATGTGCTGGAAGCTTGCTCATCGGGCTCAGCGGTTACGCAGGGGAGGAGTATCGCGAGCGTGCCCGACAAGCTGGTTTCGACCATTACATGGTCAAGCCGGCAACCATTACGGACCTAAACCGCATCATGACGTCCTCGCGTATAACTCAAAAATGAGCCGACAGAGACTCCTAGAGTGTAACGGGACATTCGGTACGACGTCGCCACGTCAAATAAAAACTGAGCAGACGCGTTCTAACGCCTACGCCTCACTACTTTTCGCGACATCGCGCGATGGTTTTGCTGCTCGACGATCCAACGTTAGATGCACAGCCATGACAGTACACTGCATAGCGCATGGCGCCCAAACTCGAACAGCTTTCCCCGGAAGATGGCGCCGAGCACGCAGACACAACGTTTTTTGGGCATGCCCATTGAGGTGGATTTCGCGATGGGCGGCGACATTGCTTCCGGTGCGGGCGCTCCCCGAGATGAGGGCCCAGTCAAACCGGCATAGCGTGGGCGAACGAAGGCGGGCGCACAGTCCGGCTTTGTTCTTCTGTGGACGCTCCTGCTGACGTATCCGCTCATGACCGCAATTCAGCTCGTGAGCGCGCGCATTGGCCGGGTGACCGGCAAGGGCTTGGCTTCGAACATGCGCGTGCACTATCCGCGCTGGCTGCTTTACAGCGCCGTAATTCTGCTGGTGCTCGCCAATGTGATCAACATCGCCGCGGACCTCTCAGCAATGGGCGCAGCGGTCGGACTGCTGGTGCGTGGTCTGCAGCAACTCTTCGTGGTCGTTCTGGGCGGCGTTTCGGTCGTCCTGCAGATCTTTATTCCCTATGATCGGTAGGCTCGCCTTCTCAAGTCGACGGCTCTGGCGCTCTTAGCCTATGTCGTCGTCGCGCTCATTGTTCCGATACGATGGAGTGATGTGACGCATGCGATATTACGGCCTCGCATCTCGATGACGTCGGACGATCTGACCACGATTGTTGCCGTGCTGGGAACCACCACCAGTCCGTATTTGTTCTTCTGGCAGGCGTCGCAGGAAATCGAGGAAATGCGCTCTCAGCCGGGTCAAGGACCGTTGCGCCGGGTACCGCATCAAGCGCCGGCGCAGGATCAGCTTCGACACCTGGATCGGCATGGGGGTGTCAAACGCCATCGCATTCTTTATCGTTCTGACCGCAGCAGCGACCCTTCATCTGCACCACATTGACGTGAAAACGTCCGCCGATGCCGCGCGGGCGCTTGAGCTGATCGCCGGACGTTTTGCGTATGTGCTGTTTGCGCTAGGCATCATCGGTACGGGCGTGCTGGCGCTTCCTGTCCTTGCCGGCTCGGCCGCCTATGCCGCCGCAGGCAGCTTGCGCTGGCGCAGCAGTCTCGCGCTGCATCTGACGCTCGCACGCGAATTCTATGCGGTGATCGCGCTGGCAATCGGTGGCGGCGTAGCAATCACATTCATGCACTTCGATCCGATTCGTGCGCTGTACTGGAGCGCAGCGATCAATGGGGTCGCCGCGGTGCCAATCATGTTGATCATTATGCTCATGGCGCGAAGCCAGCGTGTCATGGGCGAGTTCGCTGTCGGCGGCGTATTAGCTTGGGGTGGGTGGCTCGCGACGCTCGCGATGGCGCTTGCATCGGTGGGCGTGTTTGTGCCCGGGTAAGATAGGAATTCGAAGGGGCCGTCCGAGATTGTTATAGATTGCTAATCGTTTTGCGGGCGTCGCTTGCTCTCTCCTCACCGTAGATCGGTACCGGATCGCCGAAAGGCTTCCTCAGAGCACTGCGAAGCTCGGTCCTAGATCGGACAATGTCCGCGCCCGGCGGTAAGACTTGACCTTCTGTTATTTGCGGAGCGAGCCTCCGCGGCGCGAATACTCATCATCCGGAAAAGCCCGTGCAATGATTTACCCTTCGATCGAAGGCATCAATCGCGACCGCCTTGCCGTCCTTGATCACTTCTCCTCGGCAAGCGCGGGATGGAAGATGATCGGCGCCGTGGCAAGTCGGGTTGAGCCGCGCATGGCTTCCGCGACGCCAAAACCGTCGCCGCTCGCCGCTCGCCGTTTCCGATGGCGAGGACGAGAGGACGACGACGTGCGGCGTCGGTGTTTGCGGGGCATGGAAGGCCGCCAAGCCGTAGCTGCAACAGAGTTGCGGGGCCGGAGGCGATAAGCGCTGCGAAGAGTGCGGCCGCCAAGGCCGCCTCGTCGTCAACGACCGGTACGGCAACGGGAGGGGTGGCGGGGTCAAAGAAACGGGTCGCCCACTCTCCAGGTATTGAAAAGACAATTTGCAAGGCAGTAGATGCGTCAGACAGTCTTCTCTTCACCTGCGCCACGCTCATCCGGTCCGCTCCTGGTCTTCTTTCTCTGCCGCGAGCGCCTCCCGCGATTAGGGATCGGACACTTCCCCTCGCTCACGCAAATACGAAATACGGTTTGCGCCAGCATTATTCTGGCGTAACAGTCTTGCACCTTGCCCAAACATCGGAGCCCTTCCGAGGGCTTCCCAAAACACGATCGGGACCTGCCGTTCGCAAGCCGTCGTTCCTGCTAGAGGACCGGCACACGGCTTGCGCATCGCGAATACCTACAACAGGATCGAATTCAGGGAGACAGCATGAAACTTCTGACCACTCGAGACGGCCTTCCACGGCTGTCATGGGGTGCGATTATCGCCGGCGTCATTTTGTCGATGATCGTGTATCTGATCATGAGCGTGCTCGGCACGGCGATTGGCGCGTCGCTGCTTGCCCCAATGTCCAAACCGGATACGTTACGCGGCTTTGGATTTGGCTCGGGCGTATGGGTGATCGTCACGACGGTACTCGCCGTCTTTGTCGGCTCGTACTACTCGGGACGCTGTGCACCCGTGCTCGGCTGGCTGCACGGCCTGCTCTCGTGGGCCGTTATGACGCTTTTGGTCGTCTACGGGATGACGTCGCTGATCACCGGCGCCGTGAGCACAGCCGGCAGCATCGCTGCGACGAGCGCGCAGGTTGGCGCAACCGCTGCGAATCAATCTGGCAACGCCAATCAACTAGTCGGCTCGGCTAAGCAGCAGGTTCAGGCGGCAGTGGCGTCGGCGGCGTCGGCTGCGTCGAGCCCGGACGCCGAACAGAATGCGCGCCAGGCCGCTGAAACCGCTGCGCGGGGTGTCGCACGCGCAAGCTGGTTCTCGTTCGCGGCACTGATCGTCGGCGCGATCATCGCCATCGTGTCAGGCGGTGCCGGTTTTCGTCATCAGCCGCCGTTTGAGGAAAGCGGCGGATCGGTAGCGGATCGTGATGCCGTAGCGGCTCGCAACCGCGCGGTGCCGGGCGGCGGCCGTCTTTGAACCGTGGTTATTGCGTGCGCGTCTGACATGGAGAGAAACCGATGAAACCGGACGAAGAATCCCCCGGAAATACAATGCCGCCCGCTGATCCGTTAAATGAGGCGCGCCTTTCGGCCGTTCAGGAAGAGCTTTCCGTAGGCGTCAGGAAGACCGAGACAGGCGCGGTGCGCGTCCGAAAGGTCGTACACGAGGAGATGCAGCCCGTTTCACTGCGGCTGCGGAGCGAACAGGTCGAAGTGCGGCGGGTCGCATTGAACCGTCCGGTCGAGGAACGGCGCGAGCCGCGACGCGAGGGCGACACACTCATTATTCCTGTCTATGAATACGTGCCCGTAGTGACGATGCAGTTGATGCTGAAAGAAGAGGTGTACGTCACGACGACCGAGACAGCGCGGGACGTCATGCACCAGGTTCTTATGAACTCCGAAGAGCTGATCGTCGAGCGGCGCGAAGGGCCGCACGGTGAATGGAAACGAGATCCTGATGCAGGCTGACAGGCGCGGGAACGTGCGTTGCGGTTTTCGCTACACGCGCTTCACTCTCGGCTTGCGTGAGCCATTTTCTTCTGGAGTTGCTGAAATGTCTCAGACCATTATCGGTGTGTTCAATACGTTCCAGGAGGCCGAGCTTGCCCAGACGCGCCTTGAAGGGGAAGGCATTCCGCGCTCGGACATGAGCGTGCTTTCGAACGATGAAGGTTCGTCATTGCAGACTGACGGGACCACGCGTGACGTCGCCGTGGATCGTCCCGTGGGCGAGGCGCACGAAGGGGCGATGGGCCGCATCGAACATTTCTTCAAGCGCCTCTTCGGCGACAGCGACCGCCCAGAGGAGATCGGCCACTATCACGAGGCAATTCGTCGTGGCAGTGCGCTGCTATCGGTAGAAGTCGCAGATGAATCCTCGGTTGAGCGTGTCCGCGATGGGCTGTACGCCGCGGGGGCGATTGACATTGATTCGCGCGTGGCGCAGTGGCGCAACGCGGGCTATACCGGCTATGACCAAAACGCCCCCGTTTACACGGCGGACCAGGTCGCGGCGGAACGGCAGGCGTTTCCGGTCGTGCAGGAATCGTTGGAAGTCGGCAAGCGAGAAGTGCACACCGGTGGAGTGCGGGTCTACTCACGGGTGACCGAAACGCCGGTCAGCGAATCCGTGACACTCCGCGAAGAGCATGCGAGCGTTGAGCGTCGACCGGTCGACCGCCCGGCGACCGAGGCGGATCTGAGGGAAGGCGTTGTTGAGATTAAGGAAACGGCGGAGCAAGCAGTGGTCGCAAAGACGGCACGCGTCGTTGAGGAAGTGGTAGTGGGCAAGGAAGGATCGAGCCGGACAGAGACTATCAACGACACGGTTCGCGGCACGAAGGTCGAGATCGAACGCACGCCAGGTGTGGAAGGCGTGGCCGGTGCCGATGAAACATCCGCCCCTGTCCCCGGCACGAAGAATACGCCACTTTGAATCGCTTCGCTCACTACGGACGGCGGCCATCCGTTCCAGCGGTTGAGCTGGTCGCCGTTCGGAACGAGAGTAATCGGAGCGCGGCCGTCGCTCCGCCACATAACAAGCAAGTTATGCGAAGACCGAACGAGTTGGTTGTTGTCAGGACTTTCTTGGGTAGTTGGGCCGATATGGGAGGGGTCGCTAAGCCTTGCCGTGGCGCGGCCCGGACGTCCGCATCGCGGGAATAGTCGACGGCGGCGACCAACGGGCCTTTGTTCGCCAACCTTTATTCGCCGATGTGGTCGCTGCAATTTGATCAGCCTGCACGAAGGCGGCTATCCAGAGGCGGATGCAGATGCCATGCTGCGGGCATCGCGAAGTCTGCGGACCACAGCGTTACCGATATCAGATTGGAGGCTGCGTGGCTGCACGCACACGCGGTATTACGTAGATGACTTCTGCAGTTCGGAGGCTTTTTTATGAGCATCATCGGAGACCTTTGCTCAGATCTTGACTTCAAAGCGAAAGCAGAACAGGCGGTGAAGGCTTTCTTCGAGGACAATTATCGAGAGGAAATTCACGGCAAACACGGCGGCATGTTCGATGCCGACGTGACGAAGGCAACAGTCACCCTCAGAGACATCACGCCCGATACTGTCGATGGCCTTTCTGCAACCGTCGCTGTGTCCGGCGAAGTAGTTCTTGAAGTTCAGTACATGGACGAGGAGGGCGATGACCAAGAGATGACGGTCTACGGCAGTCTCGACGGGTCTCTTTCGATCGAATTCCCCTCTCAGATATTGGCGTTTGAACACCGTTATTCCATTCTGTTGGACGTTGAAATCGCCGAAGCGGATGTGAAGTTCTCTCCCTACGATTCTGAAGAAGCATAAGCACGGTCGGGTGAGGCGTTTTTTTAAGGAGTCTAGAAGACGGCTCTCTTCGGAGTCCGGGATGGCACGGGGGACGAGCAGAACGTCGAGATTGGCCGCCAGAACTGCGAGCGTGCTTTAGATGTCAACGTCGAAGGAGAGCATGGCTAGACGGGGTCAAGCAGCGCACTACCGTCAGCGACAAACGAAATCCGCCTACCGCCTACCGGCTGCGGGAAGCAGAGCGAAGTGGACTCGGGCGAGTCATCGAAAGGTCACCAGGAGCATCCGTGGCAACGCTGACAGGTTCGTTGCCGCTACCTGAATTCAAGGAAGGCGACAAAAGGGGATCGATCGCGCCGAACGTCTTCCGCGCGGCAAGCGGCCATAGGGTGGGGCTCGCTGATCGACGAAGCATGCGCCGCGGGCGGCGTGTCGCGTGAAGAGCCGCTGCACGCAATTGAGCGAGCGGCACTTGCCTGCCACGCTCTGCCCGGTCGGATCGTCGTGGCATCGTTCACGCTCAAGGGCGAACTCGCCCAAGTTGGAAGTGCCAACGCTGATCTATGCGTCGAAAAAGAGAATCTGACGCCAAACGGACCTGCTATAGCAGTCAGAACGAGGCCGCCATGCCACCGCGCAGGCATTCACTCTTCTGCCCATCTTCAAGGGAACGCCGGTCGTGATGGTCGAGGACGAGCAATACATCGATAAGCAGATCGAGCGACTCAGGGAAGACGAGGGCGCCGCCGCCAAGTAGCGTGGAACGGCAGTCGTCGCCTCGCCCGGCCTTCTTTCGGCATTTCCCGCAGATGGTGAAACCGGACACCACCAGGGAGAGCAGCAATAATAGTGGTCGGCGCTCAGAGCTGCTTGAGCTCTTCTCCGCGTAGGACCCTCCCACCGGCTGACAATCACGCCGCTTTGAGAGATTGGCGTCGGCAGTGCCCCAAATAGCAGATCTCACGATTGCAGGACGGCTGCTCCGGGCGCGTGGCACCTGAGTTGCTAAATGGCATACGGGAACCATTCTAGAGACGCCATCAAATGTAATGGCATCGTTGTTTCAATCGTAACCGGGGCGATTCTCGCGGCTCCGCTGGGAGCTATCGCGCAGACGCAGGCGGTCAGCGCCACCTAGGCAAACGATCTTCCGCAGGTGGACAAGGACTTCGTGGAGGCAGCGACCCAATCAAGCCTCGACGCCCGGCAAAACGCGAACCGGGCTTGCGAGCCGTTTGTTTATTGGACTTCCTTTGTGTCGATCACGGGTTCCAAACCAATATCACGCCACTCAGAGCCGCTTCCAAAACGGGTGCCACGGGCGTCGCCGTCTTCGCACAAGTGTATTAACCGTAAAGCGGGAAAGACCAACCCAAATACCCTGTGCCGGCAAGGCGACGCTCGCGCGAGTGAGTCGGGCGCGACTGTGACGGGAGCCATTTGGACGCGAGCTTGAAATACGCCTCGCTTTAGCTTTCCGATGCGGGATTGTCCGCCGGCGCTGCTGGGACCGTGTCGCCCATCCTAGGCTCCTTTGCCAGTTGGTGCTGCGCAAGCAGCCAAAACTCATCCGAACGCCCATCCGGGCTACCGGCTTCTTTCCATAGCCAGTAAGCTAGCGTTTGGATTTGCTCTTCGCCTGCAGGTACGTCCATGATCGTCTCCATGAATTGAGCTTGCCCCATCTCGCAAGCAGCCAACCTCACAAACATCAGAAATGCAGACGCCGCCCAATGGTCTCGTGTTGCAACGGCCTGCGACGCAATGCGAGGAAGCGACCCGATAGACGCACGCACTCGTAGCTCCTCATCAGTCGCCTATCTCTACCCAGACGCTTCTCCGTGGGGGTGCCGACGCAATTGCCGTACCGCCTCATGGGTAGGCACGTGCAGGACAGAATCTTCGCCTCGGTCGACGAAAATGTTCGATCTCTCGGAGGAACGGGGATTGCGCCGGCAATACTGGCGCTGTTAGCCGCCCGCTCGCTCACCAGTCAAACTGATCGAAGGAGTCGCCATGGCATCGAAAACCTTGCAGGATCTTTTTATTCATTCGCTTTCGGACGTGTACAGCGCAGAGAAACAGCTGACGCGGGCGTTGCCTAAGATGGCACGAGCCAGCAAGAACGCGAACCTACGCGCGGCATTCGAAACGCACCTTGAAGAGACGCGCGGCCAGATCGAGCGCATCGATCAGGCAGTTGAGAGTTGCGGAATCAAACTCAAGCGCATCAAATGCGTTGCAATGGAGGGACTGGTCGAAGAAGGGCAAGAGCAAATTGAGGACTTTGAAGAAGGCCCAATCCGCGATGCCGCGTTGATCGCGGCGGCCCAGAAAGTGGAGCATTATGAAATTGCCACCTATGGCACCCTGGCGACCCTTGCCGATCAACTCGGTTTCAAGGAGGCAAGCAAGCTCCTTCTCGAAACGCTCGCCGAAGAGAAAACAACTGACGAAAAGCTGACGCAGCTCGCCAAACTGGAGGTGTCCAAAGAAGCGCAGGCCGCCGCGGCCTGATTGCAAGCTCTGAGTAGTAAGCCGCCCCGGCGATGAGGCGGCTTGTCCGACTGTCATACGCCTACGGCCCTCGCTCCAAGAAGCTGGATCACCTCGCTTCCTCTTCCGACGTCCCACAATCGCCCTCGACGCACGCAGACGGCGGGCCTTCAGGCTCCTCTCACGATCCGTAACGGCAAGTGTGTGGATGCGCAACCGCGGGGATTAGTCAGCGGGCTTTTAGCATTCGAAGTGCCACTCGTTGTAGAGGTCTTCGTAGAGCGCCCGGCGCGGCGCGCCAGCGAAGACCGTGCACGCCTACCGCGCCCGGCGACGCGGAGAGCGCTGCGCCGCAGCCGAAGACGGCGTCGTCGAGATGAGGAGCGATCACCAGGATGAGGGGCCGCGTCCGTGGGTTGCCGCGCAGCGTAGATCAATGGCCGTGGGTCGCCGGTGACCGACCCTCATGGCTTAAGCACGACCTTGATGCAGCCATCCTCCTTGTCGCGAAATGTCTTGTACATATCGGGCCCTTCGGCAAGCGAGACACGGTGCGTGATGACGAAGGACGGATCGATCTGGCCTTCCTGAATGCGGCGCAAAAGGTCGTCGGTCCAGCGGTTCACGTGCGTCTGGCCCATCCGCCATGTCAGTCCCTTGTTCATCGCCGCGCCGAAGGGAATCTTGTCGATCAACCCGCCATAGACACCTGGCACCGAGAGCGTGCCCGCGGGACGGCATACGTAGATCATCTCGCGCAGCACGTGCGGACGGTCAGTCTCGAGCATCACGGCCTGCTTCGCGCGATCGTAAACCGCGTCGAAGGAACGCGTCGCATGCGACTCCATGCCGACCGCATCGATGCACTTTTCGGGGCCCTTGCCTTGCGTCAGATCCTTAAGGCGATCGAGCACACTTTCTTCCTTGAAGTCGATCGTGACGGCACCTGCGGCGCGCGCCATCGCTTGGCGCTCGGGCACGCGATCGATCACGACGACCTGTTTCGCACCGAGCAGAATGGCGCTGCGCACGGCCATCTGTCCGACGGGACACGCCCCCCAAATCGCGACTGTATCGGTCGGATCGATGTCGCATTGCGCGGCTGCCTGCCAACCAGTCGGAAAGATGTCGCCGAGAAAGAGCACCTGCTCGTCGCTGAGGCGCTCGGGAATCTTGACGTGCGTCTTGTCCGCGAACGGCACTCGCACGTATTCAGCCTGTCCGCCGGGGTAGCCGCCTGTCAGATGCGTGTAGCCGAAGAGGCCCGCCGTCGCGTGGCCGAAGAGTTTTTCAGCAGCATCCTTGTTGCGGTTGCTTCGCTCGCACACGGAAAAGTTGCCGCGTCTGCATTGATCGCATTCGCCGCAGATGATGGTAAATGGCACGACCACGCGCTCGCCAATTCCTAGCGCCGCATTTTCGCTGCCCACTTCGACGACCTCACCCATGAATTCATGCCCCATCACATCGCCGGACTTCATGCCGGGCATGAAGCCATCGAACAGATGCAGATCCGAACCGCAGATCGCGCACGTCGAGACCTTGATGATCGCGTCGCGCGGATGCTCAATGCGCGGGTCGGGGCACCGTCTCGTAGCGGATGTCTTTCTTGCCTTGCCAGATGAGCGCTTTCATGAGTTGCGTCCCTTGAGCGTGAGCGGTGCATAAAGTCAGCAATACAGGTACCGCCCGTTCCCGGGCCGAGCGTTCGGCTTGCGAGTGCGCTGCGCCGCCATGCTGGCTGGCTGCGCTGAATGCGAGCGCGCATCGTGGCGAGCACAATGCGCGGATGCGACGCAACCGCCGGGAGTCACGGTCGTAAAAAACGGCGTGCTGTCCTCGCCTCCTGCCGGACGTATCTGGCCGGGTTTTTTAGAAACGTGGCTATCGTCGACGGAAATGTCATCGATTCGGGGCCCGACGCGTCGGCCCGGGTTAGTAGTCCAGAGCGTGAGGCTATTGGCGGCGGTCAGGATGCCCGACAGCCAACCTAAGGAAACCGTCGCGGGGATTTACACGCCGGCATTCGGTCCATGTCGGGGCGCCCAGGCAAGCGACCAACACGGCGGGTGAGCCGGGTGCGGTCTTTGCTCGACGCCTTTGGCATATGAGGAGAGTGCGATGAAGGTAGCGTTCAGATCAGTCTTTAAGTACAGAGCCAATCGCGTCGTGCCCGTGACGCCCAGTACGATTCGAAGCACCGATCCGCGCTCGGCGTACGGCACGCTGCCCAGCAAGGTCGAGGACGATTCGAGCCTGTTGGGCGCGAGCGTGATTGAAGATCGGCAAGGACATACGCAACCTGAGGTGCGACGGCTCCTTGATTCAGCCGACGTTTGTTAGAGGGGAAGGACGACCTTGTATGCCCGAGTCAAATGAGACGTGGGCGGCAGAATCGCGGGTAGAACGGTGAGCACGTACCTGCGCGAAAACGCCAGCGGCGCGCGTGTCGCGGAATAAGGAGAGAATCATGAATGAACAGAAAGGACAGGATCGCATTCGTCGTCGCGCCTATGAGATTTGGGAGCGGGAAGGAAGTTCCGAGGGGCGCGCCGAGGAGTTTTTGGAGCAGGCGATAGCGTCGATCGGTGCGGAAGATGCGCAGAATCGCGACAACGGCCGGGCGCCAAACGGCGATACCAACGCGGCGCAATATGGGGCCGAGCGCGAGGCAGCGAAAGAGAACGAGCACGGCGCGAACGGAAAGGAGCATCGCTAGCGCCACAGTGCTTACAGCGCTCTACACGTCGCGCTGACCCGTAATGGGACGGCACTCATGCTGGGGTGGCTGTCCATCGGAAGCGCTCAGGGCATCGTCAACTGCGTAATGATTCCGATCACGAAGCGCGCGTCGTCGCTGGCGAGGAAAGCAATCACTGCCGCGATATCGTCGGGCTTCGTCGCTCGTCGGCTAGCATGTCCCGCAGGAGACGGCCTCAGTCAGACTTAAGCACACCGGATTGACGCGCACACCGTCGCGACCGTCGAGGCCATGGCGAGCACACGTGTGAAGTTGATCACCGCGCCCTTCGCCGCACCGTGGAAGCGCATACCCCATGTCGAGCCCCGAAAATGGGCGACGGATGCCTCTGGACACAAACGAATCGTAAAGGGTCGCAGGCTGGTCAACATGTTCGGCACCTACCGCATGGACGCTTCTTGGCTGTGGGCAGAGCGGGGGATTTCAGCTATTCATTATCCGGTGCTCATTGGCTGTTTGGACTTCATGCAAAGCACAACGAAGCGGAGCAACTTCGCTGGCCATCGCGCCAGGCGCGTTAGCGCCGCATCGCCTTGGGTTGTGGCAGCAGGACGCCGAATACCTCCGTATGTACAGCGTTTTGCAACTCCGTCGCGCTGCGGGCATTCATGATGCTGCGAGGAACTCACGTCTCCCGGTGAAAGCGATGAAACCCACATCATTCATGAGCCGCGCCACCGACTGGCCACTGCGCACCTTCAAACGCTTCAGCGCCGACCGATGTGCGCCAATGGCTGCAAGCATCGCGTTCTACTCGGCGTTCTCGCTGGCGCCGACGCTCGTGATGGTGATCGCCGTCGCGGGCCTTGTGTTTGGTGCGCCAGCCGCGCGCGGAAAGGTCTTCGAGCAGGTAAATGGCATGCTTGGCAAGGACGCCGCTGCGAGCGTGCAGGCCATCGTCGAGCACGCCCATCAGACGGGCGACGGCGGCATAGCGGCAGCGATTTCCTTCGTCCTGCTGGTCGTCGGGGCGTCGGCCACGTTTTCGTCGCTCAATACGGCGCTTTCCGTCATTTGGCCCGCCGATGACAAGCCTAAGTCGGGGGTGGGGACACTCGTCAGGGTGCGGCTGATTTCCTTAAGCCTCGTCATGGGCGTGGCCTTTCTGCTGATCGTGTCGTTGGTGCTCGACACTGCGGTGCAGGCCGCAGGCAAATGGGTGTTCGGCGAGTCGCCGCTCGTGATCGTCGTCGACATCGTGCAGTTCGTGCTCGGGCTGGCGATCCTCTCGGGCGCCTTCGCGGCATTGCTGAAATACCTGCCCGATGGTCACGTCGGCTGGCGTGATGCCCTTGTCGGCGGAGCGATCTCCGCTGTGCTGTTCTCGATTGGCAAGAAGCTGTTTGCGCTGTACTTGACGCACGCGGGCACAGCCAGCGCGTTCGGTGCGGCGGGCTCGCTCGCGGTGCTGCTGATGTGGCTGTACTTCGCTGCGGCCGTGCTCCTGCTCGGCGCGGAAGCCGCGATCTCGCGGATCGAGGCGCGCGAGGGCGAAGCGTCACACAGGTCGGCCTCCGCCACGCCGCAGGCAGCCATGGGTTCGACCGACGAGGCGGAGGCGGACGTAGCGCTCGTGTCGTTCGCACGCAGTCGTGTGCCCGAGGGCGCGTTGTCCCGTTCACCGGCTGTTGCAAAGGACGCCGACGGCACGACGCTAAGTCCGCGGAGCTTCGCACTGGCTGCCGTGGGGGCAGGTCTATTCGTGCTTCTCAGAGGCAAGCGGCGGGCGCATGTGCGCAACCAACGTGCACATATCTGAACTACGTCCTCGGCGTTGAAGTATATCCAGTTCCGGAAGATGCCGGAATCCGACTTGCTGGCGGACGTTTGCGCGCCCGGCCACGCGAGCGGGCGGGGATCACTCACTTTCGCCGGAGTCGTCCTCGATGTCGATCGCGAGCCATCGCTTGAACCCCCTGAGCGTCAGCGCCGTGCTTTTCTCTTCCTGCCTTGCGCCCTTTCGTAGACGAACCAGTCGCGCTCGGGCAAACCGCGAACGCGCTGTATCTTCGTCTTGTTGAAACGTTCGCTATGACCGCGGAAGTGTGGCCGCCCACCGGACAGTACGTCAGATCGATCGGTACTAGACTCGAGGCAACCGGCTCGACGAGCCCGGCGCTTGAATTCGGCAGCATGGTCGAGATGCGAGACGCGAGGTATGCCCGCTTGGCCGTTCTGCGTCGGCTCCGAGCTTTGCCATCCAACCGTAGCCGCCCTTGGTCTTTCCATAGCGACGTAAAAGCCGAGTACGCACCTCGTAGCAACCCTTCGCCATGTCAGCGAACTTGATGTCGCTGCGTTGATACTGGCTGTGCACTTTGCAGATTATGTCGCCTTGCGTTGACGTAATGATGGACAGGATGTGTTGGCCGTGCGAAGCGGCATTCTGGGGAAACTGCGCGAACATGATGGACTGCCAACCGCGCACGTCGCCTGCCTGCTTCATCGCCCGAGCGCAGGAGCGCGTCGCTTTCGTTGACCATCTTCCGAACCGCTTGTACGTTCCGATCCGTAAGTGTCTGCGGACGGCTCGCGAAGCGCCCAGTTACGTTGAGAAACGCCTGCAAATTGGCGCGCGCGAGAGACGGAATCTGGTAGGCAGTCGGTGAACGGGATGACCGCTGCGTGAACTAGGAAATTGCAACAAGACGCGCTTACGGTGGACCGGAGCGACGATCACTACGCTTCTGACACGAAGCAATATGAACGCAAAGACAGTCGAGTCAACTTTTGACGTGCACCGTTCGCGATCGTGCAGCGCTTCAGGTCGTCCCTGCGAAGAGGAGCGATTCATGTTCGTTCATAACAAGCGCTCCAATACACCGTTCGCGTGGCTGCCCCGAATCCGGGTCTCGCCAACCTGCTGCTCGAGCAGTTCGGCGGACCGCAGGGCGAATTAGGCGCGGCCAGCCGATATTTCACTCAGGCTGTCAGCGAAGACGATGCTGGCCGTAAAGATCTGCTCTTCGACATCGCAACCGAAGAACTCAGCCATCTGGAAATCATTGGCTCCATCGTCGCCATGCTCAACAAGGCCGCCAAGGGCCAGCTTGCCGAGGCTGTCGAGTCGGAGGCCGAGTTATATCGCGCGATGACAGGCAACGGCAGCGATTCGCATATCACGGCGCTGCTGTACGGAGGCGGGCCCGCGCTCACGAATTCCGCGGGCGTGCCGTGGACATCTGCCTACGCCGACACGATCGGCGAGCCAACCGCTGATCTTCGCCCGAACATCGCTGCGGAAGCACGCGCCAAAATCGTCTACGAGCGGCTCATCAACCTCACGGACGACCCGGGGATCAGAGACGCGCTCGAATTCCTGATGACCCGCGAGATCGCCCACCAGAAGTCATTCGAAAAGGCGCTGCATGCGATCCAACCCAACTTCCCGCAGGGCAAGTTGCCGGGCGTGCCTGAGTACACGAGCGTCTACTACAACATGTCTCGGGGCGAGGACGCGCGCGGCCCATGGAACGCGGGAAATGATTGGAGTTCATCGAGGATCCGCAGCCGGCAGTCGACGGCGGAGACGGCACGGGTGCCGACATCGGTTCTAGTCAGGCGAGCTAATTGCTCAGATCGGATTCGACGAGGTAGGTAAGCCGGGCGGGTTCTACCCGTGCGGCTTGCCATCAGGTCAATCTTCAGCCACAGGCCGGACCCTGTGGCACTCGCTAATAAAAAATCAAAGGAAGACCATGCTCAGCGTCGTTATTCCTGCGCATAATGAAGCTAGCCTTATCAAACCATGCCTGAATTCCGTCCGCGTCGCCGCCTCGCATCCACGACTCGGTGGCGAGCGCGTGCTAATCGTGGTAGTCGCCGATGGCTGCAGTGACCTCACCGAAGCGATCGCGGTTTCATGCGGTGCGCTCGTCCTCAGCACTTGCAAACGCAACGTCGGGAGTGCGCGTGACCTTGGGGCGCGTCTAGCCATCGCCCACCAAGCACGGTGGCTTGCTTTCACGGACGCTGATACCACCGTACACGCGGACTGGCTGGTCGAGCAACTCGAGTGTGCAACGGACGCAGTGTGTGGTGTGATCACAGTCTCCGATTGGGCGGGGCACCACGCCGAAACGAGAGATGACTTTGTCACGACATACCGCGATATAGAGGGACACCGCCATGTCCATGGCGCGAATCTCGGACTGTCCGCGCTCGCGTATGAAGTAACCGGCGGATTTCAGCCGCTCACCTTCAACGAGGACGTCGCACTCGTCCAAGTGCTCACGGAGAACGGCTTCTCCATCGCCTGGACCAACAAGGTGCGGGTCGATACCAGCGCACGAATGGAATCTCGCACCCCGAGGGGCTTTGGTGCCACCTTGCGCGCGGTATCGGAAAAGCTCAAAGCGGGGCCTGTTGGATCGTTGAGTGCTCATCCCCGTTACCCCGGCTCAAGTCACGCTGACGCAGCAAACGAGGCACAGGGGAACGGGCAGATTCTCGGCGCACCAAGAGCCGCCGCCACACCGCTTGACGGTATCTGAATAGGAGCGTCACATGCCCAAAGCTGCAATCTTCGACGTTGACGGAACCTTGGTCGATTCCGTCGATCTGCACGCACTCGCTTGGCACGAGGCGTTCCTCCATTTCGGCCACAGCGTGACTTTCGAACAGGCCCGCAGCCAGATCGGCAAAGGCGCCGACAATCTGCTTCCGGAATTCCTCACGCCGCAGCAGATCGATGACTACGGCGCTGCGCTCGAACACTGGCGAGGCGAGCGATTCAAAAGCGGGTATCTGCCGTTCGTTCGCCCCTTCTCAGCGGTGCCCGCCTTGCTAACGCGATTGCGGGAAAAGGGAATCAAGCTTGCCGTTGCCTCCTCAGCAAAAAAGGACGAACTCGACGTGTACCTGCAGATTGCAGACGTCGCGGATCTTTTTGACGTGACCGTTTCTTCAGAGGATGTTCAGACCTCCAAGCCGGCACCCGATGCCTTCGAGGCGGCAATACACAAGCTTGGCGTTCCTCCGTCAGACGCGATCGCTATCGGTGACTCCCCGTATGACGCGCAAGCAGCAACACGTGCCGGCTTGCGCGCGTTGGGCTTTTTGTCTGGCGGGTTCTCCGAAGAGGCACTGCGTGAGGCAGGTTGCACGATGATTTACGCAGGGCCTAGTAGTCTTCTGGCTCGCCTCGGCACTTCCGTGTTCGGACCATAAGGCAGTCATTGACTACGTCACGCCCCTGCAAAAGGGGTCAACGGCGCCGAGGTGCCATCTCAAAGGAGAAGACATGGACGTTCCAGTCACGGAAGACCAGATCCGCAGCCTCGCCTATCAGTGGTGGGAAGAAGCGGGTGATGCCGACGGGCGCTCGGGCGTGTTTTGACGCCTGACGAAACGAGGGCCGGCGATGACCCTGCCATATCGAAGTGACGAGCCTACGCCTGCTTGTTCCTGAAGTTGCAGAAGTCTGGCGGCGAACCGGACCCGCTCGGCGAAAGCGGATGCAATAAGGAATAACTAGAGACGAAAATGTCGAAAGAGACGGCCGACAGCGTGCCGCGCCTGCATTGTTTTTCTCTGACGCTGATTGGAGCCGAATCGTGAAGAACCCGTGGCTCGACATGAGGCCTTCTGACGCGAATGCGATCATCGGTTGGACGCAAGGCCGCGTTACTGCGCAAGCGAAGCGGTAGGCCTCGATCCTTTGGTCAGTCGCGCTCACGCCGCCGCGCAAGCCGAAGAAGCGGCGCGCGCGGCGCTGAGCGCGGGTTCATCGACAGAACCGTTATTCGCGCAGCGTGTTGAGCAGATCGCCCACCGCCCGGTGTGTTGA
>NZ_FCOE02000015.1 GCF_001544915.2 Caballeronia pedi
CTGGCGCTCCATCACCACGTTGCCCGATGCATCCTTGGCCAGATAACGATATTCGTACTCGGCGTTCGTTGGCAGGCTGCCCGCGTCGAACAGGAAGCGGCCCGCGGCGTCCCGGGTCAGCGTCACTGTCGTGAACTCGCGGTTGTAGTCGTTGTCCTTTTGCGTGGACTTACGGTACATCAGCGTCAGGGTCTCGACGTTGCTGAGTTCGACGCCCTTGTTGTCCGTCGGTGTGAACTGCATGATCGACGGGCGCGTGCTGCCAGTCAGGGTCGCGCTTGCGTTCTCGCCGATTGTGATGTCGCCTTGCCCCATGCACAGCGGCATACCCCACGGGTCATAGGACGTGAACTTGATCGAGTAGCGCGTGCCGGACTGGAGGCCGCACTGGGTCGTATCCCAGATAAAGTCGCCCCCGGTCTTGCGCACCGTCGCGTATTTGGTCGTGCCGTCCTGTAACCACGACACGACCATATAGTCCGTGTCGGCGGGTTGCGTATGGAACACCACACTTGACTTGAAATCGGCAAGATAGCCCAGTACGAACGACGGCGAGGCATCGCCCCCGTGAAGTTCGAGCGCACCGCGTAGTGCATCAATCTTGACGCCGTTCGCATCATACAAGTCGATGTCCAGCGCGTAAGTATCGGCACCGTAGGCGGACATGTCTAAAGTGAAGGCCCCCGTAACCGGGTTGCGATACACCGGTACATCAATCCTCCAGCCTGCATCGCCAGCTTTACGTATATGCACGTCCAGATGATCGGCTAACTTATTCTCGTTGCTTTGCAGCGAATACAGGTTCAGGACTTGGGGCGCGGACCACAGATAGCTCCCTAAAGCGCCCACCGTGAAGCCCGCGCGTTCGCTTGCAAGCTTTTGAGGAATCTCGTCATCTGTGACGCTCGGGCTACCAGACGGCGGGATATGTACCCGATAACCGTCTCGGCGCAGCAGGGTACCTGCCGGGCCGTCTCCCCCGTCGCTGACCGCCATGAAGATCATTTCATAATCGCCGCTCGGCAAATTGGCGAGATTAACTGCGTAACCATTCGATTGATCAATGGCAGGGAGTATCTGAAAGTTTGCTGTTGAACCAGCCGGCCGGCAGTACACCGCGCCCTGCGCATGGGCAAATGTGTCCTGCGCAACACTAAAGTTGCTCCCCACGGTTCCAATCGAGAGAGTTTTCGATGCGCCCAAATCCTCCTTTTTTACCCCCATGTACGACAGTTCTTCCAAGGCGAAAGGATTGTTTGTGAAAAGGTTCGCAATGGAAATCGTTCCAAGGGGCACATGCCTTTCCGGCCCATTCATGGGCACAGCGACAATATCTGCTGTGAAAGAATACCCAATATACTGAGACAGTTTTGCTAGAGGAATCGATATCTGAGTCCCATTCACCTCGGAGGTTATATACTCAATGTCCTGGTAGTAGTCACTTTGCTGTTTCGTTCCGTCAGCAGAATACGCGCCGATGAGCCGGCCATAAAAGGCTACGCTCAACTGATAGGCTCCAAAAGTGCCGGTAAGATCAGAAGAAAGACTTATCGACAGGGATGAGCGGTCCGCACTGACAACTGCGGTTGCCGTAACAACGTTGTCAGTACCCTGTTTAGGCAGGTTGAGGTTAAGGACGCCGTGCGGCATGGTGGACAAATTCAAGTCACTTGTCGCTTCAGGAATGGCGTGGGTATCCAGATTGAAAATCGGGTTTCTGGATAGCTTGCCTAACGTCTGCTTTTCTCCGCCGCTCAAGGGCGATACTACAAGCTCGACCTCGTACTCCATGCGTAGAAAAAATTGATTCTTGGGTTGGCGCCAATCCAATAGAACATCAAGAGTGCTAGCGGCCCTTCCCGATACTGTCACCGTACCAGAATCATTTTTTAGCTTGTTATCCAATCCATAGGCCCGCACGCGGACAATAGCCTGAATCTCATAGTCACCGTAATAGGACGTCAGGTCCGGAATACCGCCGATTTCAATTTTTTCAAGATACGAAACTCCAACGCCCCCTACCCATCCATCTAACGCAACATTTACACTAGCGGCCTTGGTCTCCATCGGGAAACTCAATTGTGCCTCAACCTGTTTCGCCGGCTCCGTTACTGGCCTCCCCGACGGCTCCAACCACCCCGCAATACTCAACTGCGTATTAGCGAACTCCCCACCATCGATCGGGATATCCACCGGACTGAAAAAGATATACGGCACCCCGCCTGACGTCTTCGGCTGGCGAATCTGAATGACCTGGTTACGCTCGTCATAGCGCGTATACGTCTGCATCATGTCGATGTTCTGCAACAGCGTCTTCAGGTCTTCTCCCGTATCGACCTTCACGCCGCGCAAATCCGTGTTCATGGACTCGACCTTCAACGTCGCATTGCCATTGCGGTCATACATGAACAGGTGCGAGATGCCGTCGCCGAAGTTGGTGCGCACCACCCGGCCAGCGTTGTCGTAGTCGGCGTATTCCTGCCATGAGCCGCCCAGCCCGCCGCCGTTCGTACGCTTGCCCGTTAGCTCGCCGAAAGCGTTGTACTTCAACTCGAGCTGCATTCCCGGCAACACAAGGTAACTATTGACCCAGTTCCGCGATTTCTCAATGCGCGACACCTCACGATTGAGCTTGTCGTAGCCAATCTGCGTGAGGTGCTCCCACATCTCGCCTCCCGCATCGACGAAACCCGTACTGCTCGAGGTCATGTTCCCAGCAGCGTCATAGCCAAAATACGTCGACGCGTAGCCGTTGTTGCTGGTGATGTAGTACAGCCCATACCCACCCCAGTAGTTGTACTTGAACTCCTGCGCGGGCGAGCCGTCGCCCGCCGAAATCTGCTCGACTCTGACGCGGTTCAAGCCGTCGTAGATGAAGGTCGTGGTCGAACGGACGAGTCGGCCTTGATAGTCCGCGAACTGCGGCAAAATCTGGCTTGTCTGGCGTCCGAGTGCGTCGTAGGTGTAGTCGTACTGGCTGCCGTTTGCATCCACCTTGCGCAGCAGGTCGCCATTGCCGTCATAGGTGTAACGGGTAGTAGCGTCGCCCGTCAGTTGCTGGAGCTTGCCGTTCGTGTCCACCTTTGCATACTGCACGTTTAGGCGAGACTCACTGGTCTTGCGTCCGAGCCGGTCGTACGTGTAGTTGGTGATGCGATCGTCGCCACTTCGCGGCCAGTCGCTCGGCAGGGTTCCGACGGGTGTCGCCGAGCTGCTGATAGGATCCGGATAAGGCAGGGCGAACTGGATCTCCTGGCTGACGTCGCCCTGTGCATTCAAGGTCCACGCTATACCGTAACCCTTCGCGTCCACTTGCCCGACCAACTGTCCCGTACCGTTGTAGAAGTACATCGTGCGGTTGCCCTCGGGGTCGATCTTTGCGACCACGAGACCCAACGCACTGTATTCATACTTCGTGACCAGATCGCTTCCGGATGTGATGAAGTACGCGCCGCGCTGATCCTCGCCTACGGTCGGATCGAAATACCCGTTGGCGACATTCATGACCCGCGATTCGATCATGTGGTTGTCGGCGTCGTAAGTGACGCGCGTTTCCCGTACATTCGCGGCGTTGACCGGCGCGGGAGGCTGCGATCCGGACGTGGGCGTTACCGGGTCGGCATAGATGCGCGTGCTGACGATGTTGCCCGCCGCATCGAACGTCCACAGCGTGAGTCCGCCGAGCGCGTTGACCTCGCCCGCGCGCTGATTGGCGGCGTCGTAGTACCACGTCGTCTTATTGCCGTTAGGATCGGTCTTTACGGTAAGGTTGCCGCGCGCGTCGTAGTCGTATCGCTCGACAGTCGGCACATAGAGCGTGAAATAGGTCCCGGGATTGGTCTTGGACACAACCCGATCCGCCAAGTCATAGACATAATCCGTTCTTCGCTCTCCCACCTGCCAATCCTGCAAGTCCAGCTTGGCATTCTCGACCAACGTGATGAGGTTGCCACGGGCGTCATATTCATACGTAGTGGTTGCGAGTCGGCCAGCCTCATTGTTTACAGGCAGTGTCTCCGACAGCTTCAATCCGCGCCGGTCATAGGTGTACGTGAAAGCACCGCCCAGCTTGTTGGTATAGCCCGTCCGGTTGCCGAACGCATCATAGGTGTATTTCTCCGCATACCCTTCCGCATCGGTCGATTTGATGAGCTGCCCCATGCGGTCGTACTCGAGCCGCGTAATGGCATCCGAAGGGTTCGACGCAGGCAGGAACTGCGACAGCTCGTACGTCCAGCCGTCCGAATACCAGACGCCGCCCGTCTCGCCGGACTTGTACTCGGCGTAGTGCGTGACCTGCACCGGCTCGCCGAACGCGTCGTAATCCGTCTTGACCACCGAATAGTTCGGGCTGACCTGCGCAATCAATCGGTTCAGCTTGTCGTAGAAGAATGTTGCCTTGCCTAATACCGGATTGATCTCGGCGACCCGGTTGCCGAACGCGTCGTACTGGTAACGTGTTCTGTTACCGAGCGCGTCATCGCTTTCGATGAGCTGGCCGTCCGCATCGAACGTATTTCTCGACGTATACCTAGCGAGCAGCTCGGCCCGCTGCTGCTGCGTCAATGCAGCAGCGCTGAGGCCATTGCCCGAACTGTCGACGTAACCCAGCCTCTTGCGTTCGGCAAGTGCCGCCGCAGTATCGCGCTCAGCAAGCTCCACGCCTCGCGGATCGATCGTCGTCAACACGCGTCCCATGCCGTCGAAGGTGTAGCGCGTGGTCGACGCGATCTGCGTACCCCAGGCCCGCGTCTGCTCGATCAGATTGCCCGCCGCGTCATAGACCGCGTGCGTCACCGACTGCTGGTCCGACCCGTACGCCACCGTCGTATCGATGGCGCGCCCCTGCGCATCCAGCACGTAGTGGGTGACGAAGCCCAACGCGTTGGTCACATCGGTCAGACGGCCCACGCTATCGTAGCCATACTTCGTCACCACCGCGTCGGCGGGCGGCGTCGACGGCAGTTGACCCGGCGCCTGTGCATAGCTCGCCGTGCGCAGGTTTTCGTAACGGCTCGCATAGCGCACTGTCTGCACCAGATGTCCGGCAGCGTCGTAGCGATTCGCCGTGACATAGCCTTCCGAATCCACCACATAGGCCGCCCGGCCCGCGTTATCGAGAATCCATGTCGTGCTGCGGTCTTGATCTGCGCGCGCAACACCGGGCGACGCGAGCCATGTTGCGAGCTGGCTTTCGGTCGGATTGCCCGTGCCGGTCCATGCGGTCGCGTAGACGGTCTGGCCCACGACATTGCCGTTCGCGTCATAGCGATTTTGCGTCACGTAGCCAAGCGCATTGATGCTGAAGACGGGGCGATTGGCCGCGTCGTAGACCGTGCGCGTGATCCGGTCGTTCGCGTGCATGGCGCTCGTCTGTGTTTGCAGGGCACTCGACAGCGCCACCGCATCCGGCGATCCACTCAGCGCGACTGCCGTGCTGTATGCGGTGCGTGAGATAACGTTGCCGTTCGCGTCATACGTTTGTTCGGTTACGTAACCGAGCGCATCGAGCGCGAAGCGCAAGCGCCCGTCGGCATCGTAGGCGTAACGCGTGAGCTCGTCGCGCTGCGTCCATGTCGTAACCCTCGCGGCAATCTGCTCCGCACTCGCCGCCAACGGCAGGCCGCTCAGTGAGATGGTTTTTGCAAAGCGCTGCTGCGATATCAGCCACCCTTCAGCGTCATACACCGATTGAACGGCTGCGCCCATCGGATCGACCGACCAGATCTGCCGACCTTCAGCGTCATAGGCGTAGTGCGTCACGCCGCCCGCGGCGTCCGTCACCGCGATGACATTACCGTTGGCGTCGTAGGCGTACTTCGTCGTCAGTTTCAGCCCCGCCGGATCGAGCGTGGATGAAACCAGGCGTCCGAGATTGTCGTAGGTCTTTTGCGTAACCTTGGACGATGCCGTTCCAGCGCCTTCGGTGATCGTCACCACCCGTCCGGCGCTGTCATACGCGAACTCGGTGCGCAGCTTCAGCCCGGACGCATCGGTCGTTACCGACACGGCTTGCCCGTCGAGGTCGTATTGCGTCTGCGTGACCATGCCGGACGGGTCGGTCGTGCGCACCAGCGCGCCCTTTGCGTCGTATTCGTAGCGAGTCACGAGCGCGAGGCCACCCGGATCGACCGTACGCGTGAGCACGCGACCGACCGCGTCGTAGGAGAACGCGGTCTTCACGCCGCGAGCATCGGTGGTCTGGATCAGATGTCCTGCATGATCGAAGGTCTGCTTCGTGGTCGCGAGCCGGTTCTGCGTCTGGATCAAATTGCCATCGAGATCGTAGGTATAGGACGTCGTATTGCCTCGACCGTCCGTGATTCCGATGATCTGCCCGCTTTCGTTGTAGCTTGTGACGGTACGAATGCCCTCGGGCGTCGTGACCGACACTTTCCGGTTGAACGCGCTGTACTCGTACTTCGTGGTGTGGCCGGTACGATCGGTGCGCGTCAGCACATTGCCGAAGGCATCGTAGGTCAGCTTTGTTCGGCTGCCAACGCCGTCGGTCAGCACGACCACGTTGCCGTTGCGGTCATAGGCCTGCTGCCGCACGACGCCCGTCGCGTCCACGGATTGCGTGACTCGACCGAATGCATCGTAAATGGCCTGCGTGATGAGGTTCAGTCCGCCGGCGTCGCTCACCTGACGGATCTGTTGTCCGACGCTGTCGTAATCGTACGTGGTCGTCGTGCGTACGCCAGCAGCAAGGTCCTGAGTCTTCGACACGAGCGCGCCAAACGCGTCGTACTTATAGTCCGTGCTCGCGCCAAGTGCGTCGGTGCGCTTCAAGAGCCGTCCGGTCGTACTGTAGCTGAAGGTCGTGCGCGAAGCCTCGCCATCATTGCCAAGCGCGATGAACGTCTGCGCAAGCGCCGCAGTGAGCGATCCACCTGCCAGAGACGCCAGCACCGGGGCTGTCAGACGCGTCGCGTAGACGATCGTCGCCGTCATATCGCCCAAGGTGTCGTACTGATTCTCGACGACTTCACCCGCCGCGTTCACCACGTGAGTGAGATGGCCAGCCGTATCGTAGTAGTAGAGCGTCTTGTGGCCATTGGCGTCGGTCATCGACGTGCGCAATCCCGCAGCGTCATAGCCGTAGCGCACGCCCCACGCGTCCCAGACGGCGTCCGCCTGCGATTGCGACGGATTGGCGCCCAGCGCCGCGAGGGCTGCGCTGCCTTCACCACTCAGTTGCGCGGTCAACCGACCTTGTTCGTCATAGCGATAAGTCGAAGTGCGGTTGCCATGCGTCTCGCTGACGAGGTGTCCCATCGCGTCGTAGGCATATCGCGCGTTAGCATCTGCGCCGACCGAATACGAGGTCGTATCGACCAACCGTCCCATCGCGTCGTACAGGTACGTCGTGCGCTCGAATTCGCCGGGCAGCACAGCCGAGTCCAATGCGCTCGCGACGTCGAGTTCGAATTGCACCGCAACCTTGTCGGTGCCCCCGTTGTCCCACACCGGCGATCCGGTCTGCGTTTGCAGACGGCCGTTGACCGTGAGTTCCGATACCGAAATCGACGCGCCCTTTGGCCATCGCAGTTCGACCGTGTGATTCGCGAGCGATACGTAGTTCGAGGCCGTGAACGCATAGTCCTGCCCCGATGACGACACTGTCGCCGTCCCGGCCATCACGCCATCGATCCAGACCTCCACAGAAGCGGGCTGAGATGAACCCATCAGCGCAGAGCGGAAACTGACTTGTACCTGCTGAGGCGCGGTAGCCGCACCCAGATCGATTCTGGCGCCGCGCGTGCGTTCGATCACGTTGCCGGTGGCATCGTAACGGTAGCGCGTCATGTAGCCCTCACCGTCGACTTCCGCGATCAACCATCCACGCGCGTCATACATATAGCGGGTATGAACGTCTTGTGCGTTGCCGCCCGGAATCAGTTGGGCAAGCGTTCCCGTCGCACGTTGCGACGCGTTCGTTGCATTGGCGTAGCGGATCGTTTCAATACGCTCGCCTGCGCCGTTGTAGCGGTATTCGGTGAGATAGCCGAGCGCGTCCAGCTCTCCGACCAACTGACCGTTTTGACCATAGAAGTAGCGAGTCGCGTGATCCTTGTCCGCATTAGGCGCGGGAAGCTCCGATGGCGGGTTGCCGTTGAAGTTCAACCGGTTGGCAAAGACAATCGTCTTCTCGGGTCTGCCAAACGAATCGAATAAGGTTCGCGTGACGACTCCGTCCGAGTCGACCGTATGATCGAGGTAGTTCCAACCCTCATAGAAATACCAGACAGCACGATCGGCGGCACTCGTCGGCGGACGAAATCCCCAGAAATCGATCGTAAAGGGCGAAGACTCCTTGAATTCGACGGGCCGCCCTTGCGCATCGGTGAGCATCGCCATCTGAGCGCTCGTCAGCCGCGTCGCGTAGGTGATCGTCTTATCGACCCATGTGAAATAGTTGGACCAGACGTACTCTGTCAACGTGCCGTCCGGGACAATCTGCGCGGTGCACTGTCCTCGAGCGTTATAGAGGTAGTGCGTGACGCCACCGTTGGCGTCCGTGGTCATGCGCAGTCTGCCGTTCACGTCATACGCGTTCCGGACTTGCGACAAGACCTGACCCGCCCGGGTGTCGGTCACCGCGATGAGCTCGCCGGCCGCGTCATAGGCCGAGATGCGCGTCAAACCATTCGCGAACGTGATGGCCACGGTGTGCTGAGCGCTGTCGTACTGATAGGTCGTGCGTGCGCCATCGAAGTTCGTCGACGCCAACAGACGTCCAAGGCCGTCGTATGCAAACTGCTCACAATGCTCATCACCTGTCGCCCCAACATAACGCTGCAACAGACGACCGAACGGGTCATATACGTAGCGCGTCACGCTGACATCATTCGTCAGGTCGCCTGTGCCGTCTGCGCGCAACTTGGCGTAGCGGGTAACGGAGGCAATGTTGCCGCGATAGTCGTAGCTCGTGTCGGTGCGAATCGCAGCGCTCGGGTCCGGGCAGTTCGCAACCCAGCTATCGAGCATCGCCATGGAGATGGCCGTTTTCTCGTCCAGCCCACTGACGTCGTACATCGAACCTGTATATTCGATCTTCGCAACGAGCTGTCCCGCGGCGTTGTACCTGTACTCCGTTATATTCCCGCCGCTGCCGACCTCATATCGCAGATGGCCGTGCGCATCATACGCATAGCGAGTCGTAAATAAACCAGCAACTCCGAAGCCGTTGTCCCTGTGCTTGTTATCGTGTACCGATTCAGTCAGGATATGATTGTTCTCATCGTATGTCCGAACGACCTCGGAATTATTCAGACCAACATTCGTGCATTTTCCGTCAGCATCGTAGGAGAGACGGACGCCTTTGATGTGATCCTCGAAGTATGTCAGATCACCTTTCTCGCTATACGTGAAGGTAGCGTAGCGCCCCGCATAGTCGTCCAGCACGAGAAGGCGCCCGGCGGCATCATAGGCAAGCGAGGTCTTATAGCCCAGCGGATTGGTCACCGTGGTCTTTTTAGCCCACGTGTCGTAAGTAAGCGTGGTTACGCGCACGGCTCCTGCGTCACCCGTCTCTGCAATCGTGCTCACACGATATTGACCGTCCACCAACAGATAAGTGAACGCGAGCTTGGCCCCGTCGGATTGCGTAATGGTCGAAATACGACTGCTGCTGCCATCGTAGGTATAGGTCGTGGTGAAAGTCTGACCGTCGGCGATGCTATTGTCGTCCGGACTCAAGTCCACGATGACCTGCGACAAACGCCCCTGCGTGTCGTAGGCGTAGCGCACAGCGGTCGACGTGACCAACTGACCACTCGCATTACGACTGACGGTGCCCAATGCGGTCAACTGCCCGGACGCGTTGTAATCGAGATTGGTGACGTCGCCGCTGTCGGTCGTGACCTGAGACAGCAAGCCCGCAGCGCTGTAGGTGTAGGTCACCGTGTTGCCGTCGACATCGCGCGCGGCGATCAGGCGCCCGGCTTTAGCCGCGTCATAGGTCTCCGTGAGCGCGCCCTGAGCATCGTTCCATTTCCATGCATTCGATGCCGAGTCGAACGTCAACGTGCTGCGTGCCGCGATTGAAACGTCCAACATGGCCGGTTGCCCAGCCGCGTAATCCGCGATATACGCCGCCGCACCGTCCGTCGACACATAGCACAGCTTGGCCGCGTCGTACTGGTAGACAACCGTGGTGCCATCCCAGTCCGTCCGGGTAACGGTGCTTCCTGCCGTGTTTAATGTGCCGGTCAAACCACCCACCGAGCGCGTACCGCCCGGTTGCCAATTGTCGCCAGCAATCTGGCCAAGGCTGTTGTAGGCGCGATTGACTGCACCATTCACCCCTCGCCCAATCAGCAGTTGATCCTGATCTTCAATGATCAGATTGCCCGTGGCCGCGTTGACGTAGATGCGCTCCCCGGTCTGCCCGAAGGATGCCTCTCCGACATGCCCGGTCGCGCCCATTCTCTCCGATGACGTTTGCACGCCGAGCCCATTGCCCGTAACGATCGATACCATTCTCGCCTCAACCTGATTGATGTGCTCTCCGGGATACCGCCTCAGTGATGCCGGCTCAGTGACCCCAGTCCATGATCAAGTTGTCGGGATAATTCGCGGTCAGTTAAATAAACCGCTCGACTTTTCGCAATGCTTTACATTCGATGCCTAACTATCAACGCTACGACGTTCGTGGCGCTCGAAATTGTGCGAGGTGTGACCAAGGCCGGCGAACTTTGCTATCAGAAGCCGGCGGCAAGCGTAATCAGCTCGCCTTTGTCTTTTCGATTTTTGACGAATTGGTCATCTGGGATGTCGAGGCACAAGCTACGCGTTGGATTGATCACCCCACCGACCTCAGTCAACGATGGACGCTCCTTCGCGTTGCGCCGATAATCGAGCCGCTTCTATAGAGACTTTCCATGCCGACTACTCCCGCACCCTCTCCGTCTAACGCTGCCCACGAGCTCGCCAAGTGGCTAGGATTTCTGGAACAGGATCCCCACAATCCAGGCCTGCTGCAGCAAGCCGCCTCGAGCGCCTTCGACGCAGGTCAGCCAGCGCTGTGTCAAAGCCTGATCGAGCGATACGCTTCGCACGCTTCGTTGCCGCCCGCGATGGTCAATCTTCAAGCGCTGCTCGCTCTGTCTGAAGGAGATTTTGAGGGCGCGTTGATTCACCTCGCCTCGCTCGAGGCCACTCATCATGCTCCGGTGCTCCGCTACAACATGGCGTATGCCCATGCGATGCTGGAACGATATGACGCCGCGGCGGCTCTGCTGGACGAAACAGTGCTTGACGCGGTGCCTGCAGGGGTGACACTCGCCGTGCGGGTCGCGCATCATCAAGGCGAACTCGACCGGGCCATGGCGTTGGGAGAACGTCACGCGCGAGACGCCGTGATCGATGCCGGACTTCCGGGCGCACTCGCCTCAGCATGTTTCGACGCCGAGCGCCTCGAGAATGCGCGACGGTTCGCGCTACTCGCGCCCGACGCACCTGACAGCCAGACCGTGCTCGGTTTGCTCGCGCTGCACGATGGCGCACAAGCCGAGGCAGAAGTTCTGCTGCGCCGCGCACTTACGGCATCCCCTAAAAGCGGGCGTGCCATGCTCGGCGTGGGCCTGTGTCAACTAACGCAGCGGGACTTCGAGGGCGCGGCGGATACCCTCGATGCAGCCGCATCCGCGTTACAGCGTCACGCGGGATCGTGGGTGGCGGCAGCATGGGCCCATCTCTATAAATCGGATCTTGCAACCGCGCGCGCGCGATTCGAGCATGCCGCGATTGTGGATCGCGGATTGGCGGAGGCACCGGGCGGGCTCGCGGTGATCGCCTGTCGGGAAGGTCGCACAGAGGAGGCAAAAAGATTGGTCACTACGGCACTCCGACTCGATCGCAACTGCCTTGCTGCAGCGCTCGCGTCAAGCATGCTCGCTGCGAATGCGGGGGATCAGGCGCAGTCCGAGGCGATCCTGCAGCGTGCGCTCCGTAGTCCGTTCGGCGCTGACGGAGAGACGCTCAGTGAGCTGATATCCCTTCGATCCCTGCGGACAGTCAACGAACATGGGAATTCGTAATATTCGTAGCCACTCGTTACGACGCATTCAGTTTGATCGCTACAATCGCGCCCATCTCTCGGAATCGCTGGTAGAAGTCGAATCATGTCCGCCGACCAGGCACTGCAATTCATGGCTCAAATGATGTGGGCGGGTCTCGTGATCGCCGGGCCCGTGCTTGCAGCTTGCCTGATCGTGGGTCTGACCGTCAGCGTGTTTCAGGTAGTCACGCAGCTTCAGGAAATGAGCCTGAGCTACGTGCCCAAGCTCGCGGTCGTCGCCATCGTGCTTGCGGTCATGGCGCCGTGGATGTTGAGTCGCCTCGCTCGTTTTGCGACTTCGCTTTATACCTTCATCCCTTCTCTGGGCTGAGCGATGGCGATCCAAGTCACCACGAACTGGGCCCTGTGCGCATTGCTGCTTTCTCTCCGATTAGGATCACTATTCGTGATTGCGCCGCCCATGTCGCAATTGCGGGTACCCGTGCGCGTGCGTGTGTTGATTGCGCTCTCGCTCGCCGCCTGCATGGCCGATGCGAATTCCTCGACCGAGCTTCTCACACTAAGCAACGGTGACCTGGTGCTCGCGGCGTGCGTGGAACTGATGTTCGGGCTTGCGCTCGCCTTCGCTCTCCAGGCGATGTTCGCATCCCTATCGTTTGCCGGCCGCGTCATCGACGTGCAAGCCGGTTTTGGGCTTGCGATGGTCATCGATCCCGGCTCACGTCAACAGGCGCCCTTGTTCGGCACGATTTTCATGCTCGTCGCAGGCGTGATCTTCTTTTCATCCAACGGTCTCAGCAGTCTGCTCAGACTACTCGCCACGCTCAGCCGTCTCTTTCCGCCAGGCCTGCTGGTGTTCAACGTCGGGCCACAGGAAATCATCGAGTATTTCGGCACGGTAATGGGTCTGGGTCTCGCCGCTGCCTCCGCGGTGATCTTGAGCCTCTTTCTGATCGACGTGTCGATCGCATTTCTTTCACGCACGCTGCCGCAGATGAACGCGCTGATGCTGGGACTTCAGGTGAAGACCGTCGTCACGCTCGTGGTCGCCTCGATGTCTCTTGGACTGATCGCGCCCGTCACGCTGCGCCTGCTCGACTCGGCGCTTCGCTTTGTTTCGTCGCTGGAGTAAGGGATGTCGGCGGACGAACAAAACAGATCCGAGCAGGCCACCGCGTACAAGCTCGAGCAAGCCCGCAAAAAGGGCATGGTGGCTCGCAGCCCGGATGCAGGCGTCGTCCTGGGTCTGGCAGGGTTCGGAGGATATCTGTGGGCGCGCGGCGATCGACTCGCCGCTCGACTCGCCGCGCTCGATGCGCGCGCGCTGCACGATGCTGCCTACCTGGCGTCGAACGGACAGGCGGTGCTGACGCTGGCGGAATCTCTCGCGAAGCAAACGGCACACCTCGTCGCCCCGCTCGTCGGCGTTTCGGTCGGTGCCGCGCTGCTCGGATCTGTCATGCAGACGGGGCTCCTGTTTGCGCCGAGTGCGCTGAAAGCGGACATGAGTCGCTTGAACCCCGCACAAGGGTTCAAGCGCATTTTCTCCATGCAGTCCTTGATCGAGGCCGCGAAAGCCTGCATCAAGATGCTCGTGTATGGCGTCATCATCTGGCGCTTCATTGCGTCGATCGTGACGACATCGGTTCATGCGCCGCTCTCCACTTCAGCCCTGTGCGTCGCATTGCTGCGCCAATGTCTGAGCCTGTGCACCGCACTGCTTTGCGCAGCCGTCGTGTTCGCGCTGATCGACCAGGTCATCGTGCGCCGCGCGTTCGCCAAGAAGATGCGCATGAGCCGCCACGAGATTCGTCAGGAACACAAGCAGCGCGAAGGGGATCCACGTATCAGGCAACGGCGCAGACAACTACAGCGCGAGTTGCTGCAACGCTCGGCCAGTATGAGAAACATGCGCCAGGCCGATGTGCTCGTCACCAATCCAACGCACTTCGCCGTTGCGCTCAAATATGACTCAGCAACGATGGCCGCGCCGGAGCTCATCGCGCGCGGCGCCGGTGACTTCGCGCTGCGACTGAAGCGCCTCGCATTCGTCTACAGCGTGCCCGTGATCGAATCGAAGATGCTCGCTCGCCAACTCTATCGTGATGCGGCCTTCGAACGCGAAATTCCCGCGCATCTGTTCCGCGAAGCCGCAGCGGTATATTTGCGCGCCAAGCGCGCGCCTTCGCAGCGAGGTCAAGTATGATCGGCTTGCTGGCACGCTTGCGCCATCAGTCGGATCTCGCGCTGGTGCTCGGCGTGGTCGTGATCCTGCTCATCCTGTTCACGCCGATTCCCGCGGGTGCGCTCGATTTTTTCATCATCGTGAATTTCGCCTTCGCGTTCACGATTCTGCTGCTCACGTTTTACGTGCTGCGCCCGGTCGACTTTTCGACCTTCCCTTCGCTGCTGCTGATCGCAACGCTCTTCCGGCTGTCACTCAATATTGCGGCGACCCGGCTCATTCTGTCCGGCGCGTCGGCAGGCCAGGTAATCGCGGCGATCGGTGAGTTCGTCGTGCAGGGCAATTTCGTAATCGGCCTGATCGTCTTCTTCATCTTGATCGTCGTGCAGTACGTGGTGGTGACCGCCGGTGCGCAACGCGTCTCAGAAGTGGCCGCGCGCTTCGTGCTCGACGCCATGCCGGGTCAGCAGATGAGCATCGACGCCGATCTGAACATGGGTCTCATCGATCAGGATGAAGCCAAACGCCGGCGCAAGGATCTCGAGAAGGAAGCGGGTTTCTACGGGTCAATGGACGGCGCAAGCAAGTTCGTCAAGGGCGATGCCATCGCCGGCATCGTCATCCTGCTCATCGATATCCTCGGCGGCTGGGCGGTGGGCGTCGCTCAAATGGGCATGTCGCTCGGCGAGGCCATGCGTATCTTCACACTGCTGACCATTGGTGATGGCATCGTTACCCAGGTGCCCGCGCTCGTGATCTCGGTGGCCACCGGCATCATCGTGACGCGCTCCTCGGCTGATGGGAAACTGAGCAACGAGGTATTACGCCAGCTCGTCAGGTTCCCCAAGATTCAGTTTCTCGTGATCGGTGCGGTCGCGGCGCTCCTCCTGCTGCCGGGCATGCCCAAGTGGCCCCTGGTGCTGCTTGCGGCGCTGGCGCTCGCCGGGCGTTTCGCGATCAAGCACGCATCCGCCTCGAGCGACGGCTCGGCGGCAACCTCGAAGTCCGGAGAAAGTACGGCGGGCACAGATGAAGCCGACAACGCAGCCACGCCGCTCGCAGCAATCGAGGTCCGCTTCGGCTCTTCCATCAGCGCCGCCTGGATGCCGATGCAGACGGTATTGGCCGACCGCATCGCCGCTTTTCGCACTCAATTCGCGGAGGAACTCGGCCTGGTGGTGCCGCCGGTGGTGTTTCGCGACGGACCCGAACTACCGGTCAACGACTATCGCGTCAGCATTTTTGGCAGCCGCTTCGGTCAATCGGCGCTCCATCCAGAGCGTACCCTCGCGATCAACGCACGCGCCGAACCGGTCCCGATCGCCGGTATCGCCACACGCGATCCGGCCTTCGGCATGGCCGCCGTCTGGATCGAGCAGGCGCAACAGGCCGAGGCAAGAGCGCGCGGCTACACCAATGTCGACCCGATTACCGTCCTGATCACACACGTCACGGAGGTGATTCGTGCCAACGCGCCGCAACTGCTCTCGCGCGCGGTGCTCATGACGATGCTCGAAAGCGTGCGCACGCGACAGCCCGGTCTCGTGGAGGAACTCGTGCCGAATATGCTTTCGGTCGGCGACGTGCAGCAAGTCCTGCAAGGTTTGCTCGCCGAGCATGTCCCGATTCGAAACATCGACCTCATCGTCGAAACGCTCGCCAACTACGGACGTCACGAGAAGAATCCAGTCTTGCTCACGGAAACGGTGCGGCAAAAACTGGGACACGTGATCTGTCAGACCGCGCAAGGCGAGCATGAGACGCTCGCCGTCCTCACGCTCGACCCCGTACTCGAGGCAAGCATCGCGCAGAATCTGAACAGTGCCGACGGGAACGCCTCGTTTCTGCTCGATCCACGCTCGGCCGAGGCTTTCCTGTCGCGTCTTCTAACACAATCGGACGTCATGATGCGACAAGGCCTGACGCCCGTACTGCTGTGTCGTCCCGACATCCGTCGACACCTCAAGACATTCACGCGGCGCACCGTGCCACGCCTCGTCGTCCTGTCGATGAACGAAGTACCGCATCAGATCAATCTGCGCTCGTTTGCCATGGTTGCGCTGAATGCAAGCCCGCCCAACACGCCACGCGGCGCTCAGTCAGCAACCGGGCAGCAGTCGAACCCGCCTTCCGTACCAGTTGCGGCGTGATGCTCACTCCGGTTTCCGAATCACGTTTCGAACAAAATATCAGCTCATATGGACAAGATCATGGCGCTCGGCGCCAATCTCATCGCACTGGAGACGCGCCGTGTGGAGACTGCGGGTCACAACGTGGCGAACGCGGCCACATCCGGCTTCAAACGGGAAGTCGCTTTCGACGACATGATTGACTCGGTCTCGCCATCAAGCGCGCGTACGCCCACCTTCAAGGTCGCGACAGACTTCTCAGCAGGCAAGCTCGTTCACACGGGCGATCCGTTCGATCTGTCGATAAGCGGAGACGGATTCTTCGAGGTTGCCACGCCGAACGGCCCCGCTTACACGCGACTGGGCGCGCTGACACGCGACGATTCGGGCCGCTTGCTTACCCGCAACGGTTGGCCGCTTCAAGGCTCGGCCGGCGATGTGGTCGTGACCTCTACCAACTGGCACGTCGAGCCCGATGGAACGGTCATCGACGCCGGCAATCCGGTGGCGACCCTAAAGGTCGTCGCGTTTGACGATCCGTCGAAACTGCGGCGCCTGGACGGCGGCTTTTTCGTCGCCGACGCCGCGAACCCGGTGAGCGTCGATGATCTACAGGTCCGTCAAGGCTTCGTCGAATCATCGAATGTCACGCTCGCCAACGACATGATTCAGATGATGGCGGCGATGCGCCGTATCGAGTCCGGCCAGAAGATCGTGCACGCCTACGACGACATGATGGGCACCGTGCTGCAACGTCTCGGAGACATGTAATCTTGAATAACGTCTTCTATATCGGTGCCACGGGGCTCAACGCTCAGCAGACCGCCGTCGACATCACGGCGAACAACATCGCGAACATGAATACGGCCTCGTTCAAGCGTGGCATCGTATCGTTTTCCGAATTGCTGACCGGAAGCGCTCAGCGCACAGATGCGCGCTCCCCAGACCTCACCAATAGCCATGGCGTGTCCACGGCATCCGGGGTCGTGGCTGACCCGACTTTGCATAGTTTCGTGCCCGGCTCACTGCACGCGACCGGCAACGCACTGGACGTCGCAATCAAGGGCGACGGATTCATCGAACTCGGCGCGGACTCCACCTCGGGCGAAACCCGGTTGTGGCGCGGCGGCACCCTGCACGTGGGCGCAGACGGCTTTCTCGCCGCGCCCAACGGTCAAGCGCTCAAGGCGATGATCTCCGTGCCCCGCGATGCGACTGACATCACCATCGGCACCGAGGGTCAGGTCACGGCAGTCGTGCCCAATCAAAGCGAGCCGCTCGAACTTGGGCAGATTGAACTCGTAACTGTTTCGGACACGCGCGTGCTTCAGTCGGAAAGCGATGGCATATTTCGCGCTCAGGATGACAGTCTGACGCTCACGCGCGCGAAGCCCGGCGACGATATCAGCAGCACGATCGTGCAGGGCTACAGCGAGGGATCGAATGTCTCGTTATCCGATGAGCTCGTGAGCCTCATGCTTTTTCAACGTGCCTATGCGGCCAATGCCCGGCTCGTTCAGGTAGGCGATGAGCTGATGTCGATCGCCAACGGATTGAAGCGGTGATGATGCCCGCAATCAGACAGCGTCCGAGTGCGCGCGGACGCTTTTCGAGGCGTGACACACGTTACGGACATCTGGCCGCGGTGCGCTGCGCGGTTCTGGCGTTGTCGGCGCTCGCATCCCCGGAAAAGTATGCTCAGAACCGGCCGGTCGAGTTTTTCGACAGGGCATACGTGACCGAGAACGTGGTGCGCTTGCGCAACGTAGCCAACGTCACCGCTTTGCCTTTGGAATGGCAAGAGGCCGCGGCATCGCTGGTCGTTGCTACCCTACCGGAACGCGCTGGCCGCCTCGAAATCGGCGTGCAGGCACTGGCCCGGACCGTGCGCCGCGAAATGCCAGGTCTTACTCCGTGGTTTCAAGCCAAGCCCGATGCCTCCGGGTTCGTGGTCGTACTGCGGGCGCCCTACCTTGCCCAATTCGCCACACCGGATGGCGAACAAGGGGCGTCAAAAGAAGGCCACGCTTGCATGCGCGTGAAGGAAAGCGTCCAAGCGGCGAACGCCATTCGTCTCGCGGATGTCGAGGCTACTCGCGTGTCCTGCGGCGCCGGTAGCCTCCGCCGGGTTGCATACGCACGTGATACGCGCCTGGTGCGAGCGGTCGATGAGCTTGCCCCTGGAGATCTCATCCCTGCGCTGCCCGTGTCGAAACTGGCTCAGGTCCGCCGAGGGGAACCCATGACGCTCGTCGCGTCTTCGGGCGGCGTCACCATTTCGCACCGCATGATTGCTCAGGTCGACCAGCCCGCCCGAGTCATCGCCGCGCTGGCGTCCGAAGCTGAGGCCATCT
The DNA here is from genome assembly GCF_001544915.2 of Caballeronia pedi. GTDB lineage: Bacteria > Pseudomonadota > Gammaproteobacteria > Burkholderiales > Burkholderiaceae > Caballeronia > Caballeronia pedi. The sequence continues at coordinate 18,694 of NZ_FCOE02000015.1, forward strand.
CCACGCACGTCTCGGTAAGACAGCCATGACGGGATATTCACGCTTTCTTTCTGGCACAGCGCTTCTCGTCACCCTCCTCGCGACAACTCACGCGCGTGCGACCAATCTGTTCGACGCAGATGGGTTCCAGTCCATGACGGCAGACCGGCGTGCCGCGAAACCAGGCGACCTCATCACCGTGCTGGTCTATGAGACCTCATCGGCAAGCAACAGTGCCGACACGTCCACCAACACGGGGTTCGCGGTCAACGGCAAAGTATCAACGCTGTATGCCGGCGCAAACATGGCGCAGGTCGGCGCGGGCGACAACTACGGCGGCAAGGGCAAGATTGAGCGCTCGGGGCGCTTGCTCGCACAGATCAGCGCGACTGTGATCGACGTGCAGGCGAACGGCGATCTGATTGTCTCCGGCGATCAGAACATTGACGTCAATGGCGAAAAAACCAAGATTCGCCTGAAGGGGCGCGTGCGTCCCGTGGACGTCGCGCAGAACAATACAGTGCTGTCCAACCGCCTGGCCGATGTGCAGATCGACTATACCGGCGAAGGGTTCATCACTGATCGGTCACGTCCGGGTCTGATCCCGCGTTTGTTTGCATGGCTCGGATTATGGTGAAATTTATGACTCGCAGCTTGATCGCACTGACCCTCGGCCTGGCGATCGCAGCAAGCCACATCTGGCCCGCTCCGGAAGCGCGTGCAGCGACCTCCGAGGTCCGGCTCAAGGATCTGGGGCGCTTTCTCGGGTGGCGAGAGAACATGCTGGTGGGCTACGGCGTCGTCACAGGCCTTGCGAACTCAGGCGATTCGCCGCGCTCTCAGGCGACGCGCCAGGCGCTGTCGAACATGCTGTCGCAATTCGATATGGCGGTGACGCAAGACCAGATTCAAAGCCGAAACGTCGCCATGGTCATGGTGACCGGCACCCTGCCGCCGACAGCGGACGTCGGCGATCGAATCGATATCAATGTGACGTCGATGGGGGACGCACGGAGTCTGGCCGGCGGCACGCTCATCATGACACCGCTGCGTGGCCCCGATAGAAAGACTTATGCGCTTGCGCAGGGACCGTTGTCGGTCGGTGGATATCGGTATGACGCCAACGGCAACTCCCGGCAGAAGAACCATCCGACCGCGGGCGTGGTTCCACTCGGCGCGACGGTCGAGGTTCCGGTCCGTGCGGATCTCGTCACCGACGATGGTCAGTTGCACTTCGTGCTCAAGGACGCGGACTCGGGCACCGCGCGCCGCATTGCGCAGCGAATCAACCAGAGCATGGGTGAAGGCGCGGCACGTTCGCTCGACGCCAAAACGATCGCCGTGCGTGCGCCGCAAAGCGCATCGGCCATGAACGATTACGTCGCAAGGATCGAGGATCTGGCGGTTGCGCCCGACCAGGCGTCGCGGGTCGTCATCAACGAGCGCACGGGCACGGTCGTGTCGGGCGGCGACACGCGCATCTCTCCCATCACGATTTCGCACGGCGACATTCGTGTCTCGGTCGTCACGCAATATCAGGCATCGCAGCCTGAATTCGTCGAACTGGCGGGGCCCGGGGTGCGCAGTCTCGTCATCGGCAACACCGACTTGTCGGTGGAGGAATCGGGGCAGTCCGTCGCTGCATCGTTTCCGAATGGCACCGTGGGCGACCTGGTTCGCGCACTCGCCAAGGCACGCGTGAGCACGAGAGACGTGATCTCGATCCTTCAGGCCATCAAGGCCGCAGGCGCGCTGTACGCCGATCTCATCGTCCAATAATCGCTTCTTCAAGCTACCGAATATGTATTTGGAACCTCTCTCACTGATCGCGAGCAAAGCGCTCGATGGCCTGTTCGCGCGGCAAGCCGCCACCGCCAACAATATCGCGAACGCCAGTTCGGACGGATTCGTGCCGTCACGCGTTTCATTTGAAGAAGCCTTGCGTGATGCGGCCGCCGTTCACCCCGGCGACGACGCGCGCCAGTGGATGGGCCGCGTGGCCAGCGTGAATTGGTCGGTGGCCCCTGCGCAATCCGATGCGCTGGATGGCGTGAAACTCGATCAGGAGATCGCGACTGCGTCGGAGACGTCCGTACGATATGCGCTGCTCACTGGCATGCTCGATCGTACGCTGCAGATGCAATCGTTCGCTGTGAAGGGAGCGTGACGCGTCATGTCGAATGCAATTTTTGCCATCGCCCGCTCGGGTATGGATGTCGAGCATCAGCGCATGGAAGTCATTGCGCAGAATCTGGCCAACGCAGGCACGACGCGTACGGCAAGCGGCGGCGTTTATCGGCCGATGCGGCTCGTCTCGGGCCCGCGCATGCCTGGCGCGTCAGAGACGAGCTTCGATACGCAAATGAGCGCAATGGCGCCGTCCGATCTGAGCAGGAATTTCTCAGGAGTGCAGGCCTTCGGTATCGAAACCACCGATGCCCAGCCTCGTCTGGTCTACGACCCAGCCCACCCGCACGCGAACGCACAAGGCTTCGTGCAATACCCCGGCCTCGACCAGGCCGGAGAGATGGCGCTTATGGTTCAGACGCTGCGCGTGTATGAGGCCAACGCGATCATGTTCAATGCCGGGCACGCGATGTACATGCGCGCGCTCGATCTCGGGAGCAAGGCGTGAATATCGAGTCGATTGGCGCGTACGATTTCGCGAACCCGGTCTGGGCGTCCACGACGCAAGGCACTTCGACCTCGGCATCCTTCAGCACGTTGCTGGTCGACGGTGCCGAGCACGTCGATGAGGCCGTACGGACGAGCAATGCCGCCGTCGCGGCGTTCGCACTGAATGCGGACGTGCCGCCGCATCAAGTCATGCTCGCGCTCGAAGACGCGCGCCTTCAATTGCAGTTCGCACTTCAGGTGCGCTCGAAACTGGTCGAGGGATACCAGGAATTGATGCGGATGCAAATCTAGGATGAATGCCGCTGCTTCGCGCCTCGGCGCCGTTCTCTCTGCCGTGCCACGTGCGCGTCTGATCGCGCTTGCCGCGGGACTCGTCACGATCCTGGCGATGGCCGCCGTCGCTGGATGGCTCGTGTTGCGCCCTTCCTACGAGATACTCTTCAGCGATCTCAAGCGCCAGGACGCAGCGACGATTGCCGCCGCACTCGAGAAAGAAAAGATTCCGTACCGCTATGACGACGCCAGTTCGGCCATCCTCGTTCCGAAGGGCGATACGCGCGCGCTACGATTGAAATTGATGAGCCGCGATCTGAAGCTCTCTGGTGCGGTGGGTCTCGAACTCTTCAACAACTCGGATCTCGGCCTGACGGACTTTGCTCAAAAGGTCAACTATCAGCGCGCGCTTCAGGGCGAACTGGCCCGCACGATCATGGCGCTCGACGAGATTGAACTGGCTCGCGTACACATCACGCTGCCAGAGGCGTCGATTTTCAGACGCGATGGCGCCAAGCCCAAGGCCTCTGTCGCACTGTTCGTTCGCGATGGCGAGACACTGTCGACCGATACGATTCGAGGCATTCAAAGACTGGTGTCGGCATCGGTGCCCGAACTCGCTCCGGCCGACGTGTCAGTGCTGGACGCGCGCGGCGCACCGGCAGGATCGACGACCACTGAAGTCGATGATCCTGCCTTGCAACTCAAGCACGCGATCGAGCGCGGCTATGAACAGAAGATCACCACGCTGATCGCCAGCGTCATTGGCGCGAATCAGGCTTCGGTCAGCGTCGAGGCAATCGTAAACGTCGATCAGGCGCGCTCCACGCGCGAGGTGACGGAGACGCGATCGCTGCCGAACGATGCCGAATCCGCAAAGGAGTCACGCGTGCCGTTGCCGTCGTCGCGCTCGCTGCCCGAAGCCGGTAAGCCGCCCCTGCCGCCGCCATACACCGGATCCGCGGCGCAGCCAATGACCCAGGAGGCTCGCACGATGCGCAATGTCGAGCAGATCGTCAAGGCGCCCGGAGCGGTGAGCAAGCTGTCCGTCGGTATCGTCTTCAGTCAGGATCTGGATCCGGACGTGCTCGCTCGCCTCAGGGCGGTGATTTCCGCGTCCATCGGACTGGATGCCACGCGTGGCGATGTGTTGACGACGTTCGTGCGCAATGCTCAGGGCGGCAGCGCGGATGAGGACGCCGGCATTCCGCCCGCGAACGTTGGCTCCGCGACATCCGGCTCAACCGAGCCCCTGGCGCGTGCGGATCTCCGCTCAGCCGGTGGACGCGCTGCTCGACAGATGCAAGCATCGGCGGCGTCGCTAACGGCTATCGTGTGCGCCGCGTTGGCGGTCGTAATCGGAATCGGCCTCGTCATTGCGTTACTGATCCGAGCCCGAGCGAAAGCGAGCCGCGCGCCTGTGCCGCGGCTGACCGCTTCGCAGCGCGACGAACAATTGTCCCGCCTGAGAACCCTGCTCGCCAGCGAAGGACGCGTTCATGAATAACGTCGTCGCGAACAACTCTGGCTCGCCACGCGAATTACGTAGGGCTGTCGCGGCCCTGCTGGAAAATTCAATCGAGGACGTCGAATTCATCTGGAATTCGCTCTCCCGAGATGAGCGTGCGCAATTGCGCCCGCTCATCGAGGCTGCATCGGGCATCAATGAGAAAGCATCGGCACTGGTCGCGCGGCCAGAGCATGTCGGCATTGCAAGCAACGACCGTATCGAACACATCATTGCGTTGATGGAACACATGCCGGCCGCGATGACGATGCGCCTGTTCGCAAGTCTCGATGCGCAGGCTCAGTGCGCAGCCGGTGCGAAGCTGCAAGCGCCTTTGTGCGAACAAACGGCGCTGTTCGCCAGATCGAATGCGCTGACCGACCGCACACGCGCCGTGTGGCTCGAATTATGTCTCGAACATGCGGCAAGCCTCGAACCTGCTGCGCACGAGTTCGACCCGATAGCGCGGGCCACACGTGTTCCCCTCTTTTTCCGCGCCCTTCGTCACATGCGTGGGCTTGCGCAAAGCCGGATCAAGAGGCACGCATGACAACATTGATCAAGGCAGCCAGGGTGCAATATCACGCTGCGCAACCTCTGTTGGACGATCCATCAGATTCGCGTGCTATCGAACCCGAGGACAAAGCGTGCAGTGTGTCCCGCTCATCGTCGATAGAGCAACTGCGAGCCGAGCGAGATGCAGTCGAACTCGAGGCATTGCGGGCAAGCCTCGCGCAATCGCAGAAGGCAAACGAAGAGCACGAAGCGCAACTGCAACGCCGAATCGCTTCCGCTTACGAAAGCGGGTTCGCCGAGGGTGAGGCAGTCGAACGCGCTCGCACCGTCGCCGAAACGAATGCCCGCGACACCGCATTGCGCTCCGGGATCGACGCGGCAGTGAAACAGTTCGGTACGCAGTTGCAGACGCTCGAAGAACTGTGCGCTGCGATCGCGCTCGCGGCGCTCCAGCGCGTCATTGGCAATCCCTCGACACGCGCAACGCTGGTTCGCGAGACAGTTCGTCATCACCTCGCTCAGCTGACTGCGGCCTCAATCCTGGCTGTCGACGTATCGCGGGATGACTTTACCGCCGATACCGACGCGTCGGATCTGTTGGGACCCACTGCCGACAAGGGCATTGCACTGAACGTGTCGCCGACGCTGAAGGGCGGCGAGTGCAGGATCGACCTGAGCCTGGGCGCGCTCGATGCCAGTCTCGATGTGCAACTCGCCCGCATCCGGACCGCACTGCTCGAAGCCACCGCATGACGTCAACAGTCAGTCCTGTCTCTCGGCGCTTGCTTCAGGCTGTCTCGGAAGTCGATACGCTTCGACGTATCGGCTCGGTCACGCGCGTCATGCCGACCTTCGTCGAAGCCGACGGTCCCGCCGTGCCGATTGGCTCGCTATGTGAAATCGGCTCGACTGCCACCGCTTTGGCGGAAGTCGTCGGCATCGAAATCGGCAAGGTGACGCTCGCGCCCTTCACGCCCGTTTCCGGCGTGCGCATCGGTGATCCAGTATGCGCCACGCGAGCGAAAGCGGACGTCGCGCTCGGACGGGGACTGCTGGGCCGCGTCATCGATCCGCTCGGGCGCCCCCTCGACGGCGTTGAACCGCTCACCGGGCTCGACGCGTCGTGGCCTTTGGAAGGTATCGCGGTTGGGCCGCTCGAACGCGCGTCTCCTTCCGTTGCGCTGCAAACCGGCATTCGCACACTCGACACGCTGCTCACGCTTGGCGAGGGCCAGCGCGCTGGCATCTTCGCTGGCAGCGGCGTCGGCAAAACCACGCTGATGGGCAGTCTCGCACGCAACATCGAGGCCGATGTTTGCGTGCTTTGCCTGGTTGGTGAACGTGGTCGCGAAGCCGAAGAATTCTGGCATCGCACGTTGTCCGAAAAGGCGCGAGCGCGCTCGACGATGATCGTGGCGACCTCCGACCAGCCAGCCATCCTGCGCGCGCGCAGCGTGCTGTATGCGCTGTGCGTCGCCGAGTACTTCCGCGCGCAAGGCGCGCACGTGCTTCTGTTGCTTGACTCGATCACGCGCTATGCACTGGCCCTTCGTGAAATCGGTCTGGCCGCCGGCGAACCGCCGATGATCCGCGGGTACACGCCAAGCGTTTTCGCCGCGCTTCCGAAGGTGGTCGAGCGCTGTGGAGGTTTGCGTTCGGGCGGCGCCATCACGGCCCTGATGACCGTGCTCGCGGAGACCGACGAAATCGATGATCCGATGGCGGAAACCATGCGCGCCCTGCTCGACGGCCACATCGTCTTGACCCGTTCGCTCGCGGAACAGGGGCACTACCCCGCCATCGATGTGCCGCGCAGCGTCAGCCGCGTGTTTCAACACATCACGAGTCCGGCCGAGCGCGCGCTCGCAAGCGACGTCATCGCGCAACTGTCCGCTTACGAGGAATCGAAGACCTTGATCGAATCCGGACTTTACGTCGCTGGAACCGTCCCCTCGCTTGACCGCGCGCTGGCGCAACGAGCACGCATCATCGAGTTCCTGCGGCAGGATCTCTCGTCTCGACACTCGCGTGAAGACGCACTCGCCACGCTCGATAAGCTCGCCGGAGCCAGATCATGAACAAGCGCCGGCTCATGAAGATGACCAGGGAGATCGCGTTGATCCGCGACCTGCAGCGCGAACGGGCGCTTCACGATGCGACGCGCGTCGCGCATGAGCATCAGCGTTCACTCGCCTCGGCGCAGAACGCACGCGCTCGTCTCGACGCACAGCATGCGCTCATGCGCGAGATCCTGAGCGCGACAGATTCGATTCTTCCGATCGAACTTGCCGATAACGTGCGCGCGTCAGTCGAATCGGCTCACAGCAGCGTACTCGCAGCGCAGATGCGGGCCGCACAGAAATCCCGTGAGGCGCACGCGCAGCGCGCAATTTTCGCCGAAAAGGAACGACTTCATGAACTCGCCGACACGCTCGCCAACCGGGCATCGTCGGCATGCGCAAGAGCCAATGAAGAACGGCAAGGCAACCTGGTCGAGGACACATATAGAGCAAGGAAACTCACGCCATGAAGATCCAGACCGGCTGCGCCATGCCCTTGCTGCTTGGAGGCGCTTCCAGACCGACATCGGGTGGTGCATTCGAACAGACGCTTCGCGCGCTGGAACGCGACATGTGGGCTGGCGCCGCCGCGGACGAGTCGCACACGCATGCCGCCAGATCCGAGCCTTCAACGCATGCGCACAAGGCCGTTCCTCAAAACAGATTCGAGGAGGCGAGTGCGCGCCAGACGGATCAGCGCAATTTAGTTGCACTCGGCCCCTATCCCGACGCGCGCGATGACGCCCAGTTCGTCCGCACTCGATCAGACGCGGACCGCACGGCAATCGGGCCTCCCCTTCTTGAGCGTCTTCTTCATGCCGATGTGTTCGCGCCAACCGCCGCCTTGTCGCCAGAGCGTCCAGAGGCGAGGTCATGCGCAAAAGAACCCGCGGTCCGCGAAATGGATGCGTACACCGCGCCGTCGTCCTCGGCGCGTGAGCATCAAGAACGGACATCGCCCCGTGCGGAAAACCGAACGACGGTTCATCTCGGCGATGACGGCATGCAACTCGTCATGCGCGTACTGGGCGCGTCACGCGACGAAGCGCTGGCGATATCCCGTCAGACCACTGACGACCTGCGCCGGCGCATGGCGGGCCCCGTGCGGGTCGTTGTGAATGGCGCCCAGAATGAAGAAGTGAATTCGCACAAGTCGCCTTACCCTGCTTTTCACGGAGAAACATATGGCAATTAGTTCCATCGGCTCGACACCGGGCGTCGGCACGGCCGATAGAAATATGGAATCGACGGGTCTCGATCTTCAGTCGCTGCTCAAGATCATTCTCACGCAACTGACCTATCAGGATCCGCTCAAGCCGGTCGACAACTTCGAGTTCGTCTCTCAACTCGCCCAGTTCACCTCGATGGAGCAGTCTCGCCAAATGACTGACAAGCTCGACAGTCTGCTGTCGCTGCAATCATCGAACCAGACCGTTGGACTACTCGGCCGCAATGTCGACGTGACGACAGACACTTCCACCGTGTCAGGTGTCGTGAAGAGCGTCTCGTTTCAGGGCACACAGCCGCAACTCACGATCGAGACGGCCGACGGCCAGTTCCTGACCAACGCCACCCTTTCGCAAATCGCCGCGGTGCGCTAGGCAGCACCTGGCCGAACGTCATTACGAAGAGGCAATCGCTCAATGCTGGACAGCATCTACATCGGAATGAGTGGGCTTGCGTCCTACTCCAAGGGTTTGCAAACCATCAGCAATAACGTTGCAAACATGAACACCCAGGGCTTCAAGACCTCTACGCCGCGCTTCGAAGACGTCTACTACGGACAGGAGTTCGCGCGCAACACGCCGACGACGCCCGCGCGCATTCAGTACGGCAGCGGCGTCGAATATGGCTATGCATCGTTGAACATGTCCCAGGGCGATGTGCGCAGCAGCGATGGGAAACTCGATCTGGCCATTCAAGGAAACGGCTTCCTGACTTTGCTCGATGGGAACGCCGTGCGATACGCACGCACCGGTCAATTCACGGTCGGCGATGATGGTTTCGTGGTCGACAAGGTGAGCGGCCTGAAGCTCGCGGCGCTGAACGCGTCGGGAAACCTCGAAGCGATCTCGATAGCGGGCAAACAAATGAGCCCGCCACAGGCCACGACCGCGGTGACGTTCACCGACAACCTCTCCTCGGGGGCGACGAATTTCTCGGTCCCCAACATCGACGTCTACGATGCGAACGGAGGCAAACACACGCTCACGGCGGCTTTCGAGCCGGACTCGACCATCATGCCCGGGCGCTGGAAAGTGACCGTCACCGATGAACAGGGCATGCCCGTTGTGGAAGACCATTTGCAGTTCTTCGGGGGCATACCGCAGCCGGGCGCCGACAGCATCGACGTCACGCTGACTTCGGTCGACGCTCCGCCGCTGTCCATCAAGCTCGATTTTTCGCAAGGCGTCACGAACTTCTCGGCCGGCAGCACCTCCAGCCTGCGCGTCACCAAAACGGACGGGTATGCGGCCGGCACCCTGACTTCCATGTCGATCAACGACGACGGGCAGATCGGATTGGCGTATTCGAACGGGCAGACGGACCACACGGCACTCGTCGCGCTTGCGAACTTCACTGACCCGCTACGGCTCACCCAGCTTGGACACGGCCTCTTCGATGCCTCATATGTGCCTGCGCCGATCTACGGCAAGAGCGGCAGCGGTGCGTTGGGCCAGTTGCTTGCTGGCGCCACCGAAGCCTCCAACGTCGATCTCTCGAACGAATTCGGGCAAATGATCCTGATCCAGCGCGGCTTTCAGGCATCGTCCCAAGTCGTCACCACGGCCAATGAAATGATCATGCAATTGTTCCAGATGCGAGGTCAGGGTTGATGAACGCGCCTGTACGCTGGCGTCCGTTGGCTCAGTCCGATCTGGACGTGGCATGCACGATGATGGAAGCATCGATTGCCCTGTGGCGTGACGACTGGTTCGGTTCGTCAGACGCCCCAGGCGTCCGCGTCACGGCGGGTCGGATCGTCTGCAAGACTGAGCCGTGGTCGGACCCGCAACTGTCGAGACTACCGGACAGTGACAGGGTGTGGTGGAGTGTCGCGAAAGAGGCCTCGCGCGCGTTGGCCGGCATGGCGCTCGGGCTCACGCAGGACGAGGCGGCGACCGTTTCCGGCGCTACATGTCCGCCTTTCACCATGCTCGGTGAGCGGATCATTCACGAGTTGTCGCTTGCGCTTGCAAGCGTACAGCACCGCATTCCGCAGGCCATCGAATCGACATCCGAAGCGCGATTGAACGGCGTCCTCGTGCAGTTGACGACACAACAAGGTCAGGCGCTTTGCTCCGTCCTCTATGCGACAGATTTGATCATCCGAAAATCCACGGTTGCCCGCTCGAAAACCGCTTTCCAACGCTCGCTCACATCGCGCCGTCATGCGCTCGCCGCGACGAAGGTGCAACTTCACGCGCGGCTGGGACGCGCTGCTCTCGCGATCCGCGATCTGCTCGAACTTGCACCAGGGGATGTGATTCGCCTCGATCGCAAGGTCGACGAAGGCGTCGAACTGTTTGTCCAGGGTGACGGGAGCCTTGCTCCGTCCGTGGTCGCGACAGGTCGTCTGGGTCAGACCCAGGATCGCTTTTCCGTCCAACTGGACTCTCTTGCCGCACACTACTCCAAATGACCAAACAGCTTGAAGCTCGCCAATCGGCCACCCCAAACGCAACGGCTTTGGAGACAACCCTGGTGCACGACGCCCCCCTTCCCGTGCTCGATCATGGCGCCGTCGATCCAGCGTCCACGCCGTCACGCTCCAACGCTCTGGACCTCGTTGGCGACGTCGAAGTAAGGCTCGAAGCACGACTCGGCGCAGCGCTCACGTCCATCGAACGACTGATGAATTTTGCGCCCGGCACCGTGGTCGAGCTCGACCGACATCTCGAGGATGCCGTCGAGATCACGTTGAATAGCCGACCGATCGCGCGGGGAACGATTGTCGCCGTTGGCGAGAACTTCGGCGTTCGCATCAGCGAGATCCTGGACACGACCCATGGCGATATTTGACAGCAGCCGGGGCATACCGCCATTGCCGGCATCGGACGCCGTCGTGCATAGTGGCATGTCCGTCTCGAACGCGTTGATCGCTTCCGACATCAGTCCGCTGCGGATCATTGCCGCACTCGTCTTTTGTCTTTTGCTCGGCGTCGCGATCATCTTCCTGATGCGACGGTGGAATATTCGCGGGGGCGCTTTTGCGCCGCGTTCCACGGGTCAGCTCAGACTGCTGCAAACGCTGCGCCTCGACGCGCGTGCCACGCTTCATCTGATCGAGTACGGCAACACCCAAGTGCTGCTCGGCTGCGGCCCCGAAGGCATCACGTCGCTGCACACTCGCTCCTTGACGCAGGAACCGTAATTCCGATGTCTCGCTTTATTGTCATGATCCGTAGGTTCGTGCTCGGAATGATCGCCGGGCTAATGTTCCTGGCGGCTGACCCCGCGCTTGCACGCACGCCGACGGGTCCCGCTCCCGCCTTGCGTGTCTCCGTCTCCGACGCGTTCGGGAACTCGGCCCGTGCCGGCGAGGCCACATCCACCGCCGTTCGCACGGCGACACTGCTCACCGTGCTGAGCATCGGCCCAGCGCTCGTGATCTCGATGACGGCTTTCATACGAATCATCATCGTGCTCTCGATGATTCGCCACGCCTTCGGCATGCCGGAAACGCCACCCACTCCCGTGTTGATCAGTCTTGCGCTGTTTCTGACGGCTTTTGCAATGCTGCCAACGCTTGAATCCATCAATCATGATGCGTTTCAGCCGTTCATGAATGGCGCCATCGGTATTGAAGACGCCTTGAACAAGGCCGCCGCGCCGCTGCGTGATTTCATGCTAAGACAGGTTCGCGATGATGAGCTCAGGCTGACGTATGAGCTATCGGGCAAGCCCTTGCCCAATGATCCGGCAGAGGTCAGCCTGCTTCAACTCACGCCGGCATTCATCCTGAACGAGTTGCGCGTCGCCTTTCAGATTGGCTTCGTCGTGTTGCTGCCATTTTTGCTGATCGACCTGGTGGTCTCGAGCGTGCTCTTGTCGCTCGGCATGTTGATGGTGCCGCCCGCTTCGATCGCTCTACCTTTGAAGGTTCTGTTGTTCGTGCTGATCGACGGTTGGGGGCTCGTGCTACGAGGCGTACTCGGTAGTTTCAGATGACCTCAATGCAGGACAACGAGGGTCCACAGACAGAGACACGAGACCAGGATTCGCACGGCGCTGCGCGGGACACGCTTTGGAAGACCTTCGTTTCGACGCGCGCAACCGCTGCGCGGGAGGCGCTCTTTCTGCACTATCTGCCATATGCCCGCGCCTTGGCCGCGCAGCTCTTCGCGCAGCGACATCGGGATGATGTCGAGTTCAACGACTTCAGACAACTCGCGCTTATCGGACTGCTCGAGGCGGTGGATCGCTACGATCCCGAACATCGCGCCGCATTCGAGACCTTTTGCACGCCACGTGTGAAAGGGGCTGTGCTTGATGGCGTGCAAAAGCTCACCGATGGTCAGGAACAGATATCCTTCATACGACGCATGCAGCGCGAACGGCTCAATTCGCTCAAAGCGGGCCAACTCCCAGAAGACGCCGACAAACATCAGACCCTCCATGCCGTCGCCAACCTCGCCGCGGGCCTCGCTATCGGCTACATGCTCGACGAAACGAGCATGCTTGCGCCATCCGAGAACGCGCCGAGTCCGGAGCCCTCTCCATGGCAGCGAATTGCGTGGCGTCAGACCAAAGAGCGTCTTCTCGCCGCGGTTTCATCCATGCCCGAGCGACATCGCAAGATCATCCAATACCATTACTTCAACGGACTTCCATTCGATCAGATCGCAAGCATTCTGGAACTGAGCAAAGCCCGCATCTCGCAAATGCATCGCGATGCCTTGACGCAATTGCGAGACCTTATCGGCAGGCCCGACCGAATCTATATGAAAACCTGATATGAGCCATACCGATCAACCTCAGCAATCTCTCGAGTACGTAGATCAAGATACACTTGAGACCGTTACCCGCGCCCTGTCCTCTTCCGAAGAAACTTCGCTCACAGCGCTTGATGAGCTCATCACCGTGTATCCGGGGGATCCGAGGCTGCGCTTCTTTCGAGGTGCCGTGCTTGCAAGCCTCGTACGCTATGATGAGGCACAGCAAGAACTTCGACAATGCATCGCGATCGACCCTTTATTTTATGTAAGCTGGTTTATGCTCGGTTTCATTCAGCTTCTTCATGGACAACTCGAAGAAACAAGACGCTGTTGGGCAAAGTTGAGCGAGGTTCCTTCCGATGACACATTGCAAAGTCTGGCTCACGGTCTGGACCTTCTGGTCGAAGATAAATTCGAGCGCGCGCGTGTTGAGCTCTACGCCACGCTCGGTTCGAACGTCCACTATCCTGAACTCAATTCTTTCGTCGAGAAACTGCTTGCTGCCATTGAGACTCGCAACAACACGTCCGCTCCGGCGGAGTCGGGCGAGCAGCACTTCCTGATGACGGGATACCTCGCCAACTCAACGCGTCATTAATCTCAGTGATGGATCCTGTCTCGACATTGAATCAGGCGCTCGCGATGCTGCGCCAGCAGTTGATAAGCAGCGAGCGGCATGCCGTTCGTGACAACCGGACCAAGGCTGCGAACAAGAGCAGCGAGCTTTCGCACGCCGACGCAAACGCCGAGGACGCTGCCGCACTCTTACACAAGGTCAACGAACTCAAGGGCCCGGACGGACTCGATCAGCGTCAGTTGAATCGCATGGTCGTCGAACTCGTACTCGATAGGGAATTCGGCCGCGCACTTCGCAATGACCCGCAATTTCAGCAGATGGTGGATGACGTCTCCACAGCACTAACTGGCAGCGAGGACGTCAACGCCGCATTGATCAAGCTGTTGAACTGAAAGCTTTTGATCGCATGCGCAACAAGTGCCCGCTGCGCGGCAAGATTTCACGATCCGCGACTCGCACGAGTCAACGTTGATTGCGGCCCCGCCGCGCGCGCTTTCATCTTTGGTCGCGACCAGCCGCCTGCGCGGTTTCCTTTTAGCGCGCGGCACATCGCTGAGCGACTCGGAGAAGATGGTCGATTGCTCAATATCAGTCAGCAGACGCCAGAATCCGTAGAAAGTTTTGCCAGCCGCGGTCTCGCCAATGAGATCCATGCCCGCGAACAACAGCTCCAGGACTTGGCCGCGGCTACCCTCGTTATTAAGCAGGTCGGCGCGTAAGCGTTCGAGGTGCCGATCAGCCAGTTGGCATGATGGTCTACCCACTTCTTATGGACCGCGCTGACGCGTGCGCAGCGGCATGTTGGCAGACCACGCTGAGGTCTGCAAGTCCTCTCGAGGCAGACGTACACGCTTTTCCTTGGCTGCAGACCCGTACCGGCGATCTCGCGCGGAATGAATCGCGCGATTGAGCCGGGCCAGTTCCAAACTCAGTTCCTCAAGTTCATCACTCATCGAAAATAAATCATCGTTCATTCAAGGCGAAGATGACGTCAGACCTTTCTTATTACGTCGCACATCAATGCCCTGACTTCATTAGCACACCACGCGAGACCAGTGAGAATTTAAACCAAGCCATTTCTGGCCCGATGGGGACAAGAATGGCCCGATTACATTCCATTTTTATCAAACATTTAGAGTAAAGCGAGCCAACCTTGGCCAGCTGGCTCATCGTGATCTCCGCATCCGAGCATCACATAATTTAACAAAGCATACCTAACTTATTGTTGTAATTTGATACTGGTCAAACGGATCAAAGCTGGCATGAATTCTGCCTTACTGTTGAGCCATTGTCATCAGTGGCGCACGGGCCAACAGGCCTCCCTTTGATTCATTGTTAGGAATACACTATGCCGACACCGGCTTATATCAGCATCAACGGTAAAACCCAGGGCAACATCACCAAGGGTGCCTTCACTGCGGACTCCGTGGGCAACGTCTACGTCGAAGGTCACGAAGACCAGATCCTGGTTCAGGAAATCGAACATCGCGTGACCACCCCGACTGATCCGCAGAGCGGCCAGCCCTCGGGTCAGCGTGTTCACAAACCGTTCATCTTCACTTGCGCGCTGAACAAGTCCGTGCCGCTGTTGTATCAGGCACTGGCTTCCGGCGAAATGCTGCCGACCGTCGAGACGCACTGGTATCGCACTTCGACCGACGGCAAGCAGGAGCACTTCTTCACCACGAAGCTCGAAGACGCCACCATTGTCGACATCAACACGGTGCTGCCGCACGCACAGGACAGCACGAAGTCCGACTACACCCAGTTGATAAAGGTCTCCTTGGCCTACCGCAAGATCACCTGGACCCACGCTATCGCCGGCACCGAAGCGGCCGACGACTGGCGCAAACCGATGGAATCCTAAGCCAAGGATCGGGCTGCTGGCTTGACAGCCAGCAGCTTTGCCCGGTCTCGCGACACGCGAACCGGGCCGCGTCTCTGCTCCAACGAAGTACAGTTTCGTGTCTGCTGTGTCTTTTCGCCGACCAAGGGCACCGCCCATGCAAGGGACTCGAAGCTACTACGCAGCGCTTCGCAAGTGCATTTTCAATCTGTCGAGTTCGCGAAAGACCGTGGATTTCAGATTCGCGCGTGTAATGGCTTTTACCTCCACGTCGCCGTTCAGATAGTCACGAACGACACGCAGAAAGACGTCCCCGGTGAAAAACCGCCCATCAACGAAATTGCCTCGCTCCTGTACGACTTCGGCGCTTTTGCATGGTGAATCTAAGAAAGTATCGAACACGCGATAGGCATGCCGTGGCTCATAGAGGTCGTGAATTCCAAATTCTCGACCGGGTTTGGGCAAAGCTTCGTAGCAACATCGCCGCAATGCGATACAAGTCAGCGCCGGGCCAGGAAGACTCAGTCGGCGCTCCGCAAGCCTTCAGATTTTCTCGGCGATAGATACCCATCCTCTCGATCCAACGGTTGCCTCGAAGGTGATCTCCGCAGATCCTGTTACAAGTGGTTCATAGTGCAGTCTCGACTCGGATGAGTTGCGAGCGAATCAGTCGCGCGCGGGTGAGGATTGAATTTCAGGCTGGTCATTTTGTAAGCGCAACCACCGCGGAACACGCCGCAAGCAGGGGACTACTGCTCGTCCTGCGGCAAAGACGAACACCATAGGAAGGTAAAACTAACAGGCCGCCCATCCACTCATTGAACCATTGAAATCACATCGCTGAATCGGTCAAGCAAGCCAGCGCGACAAGACGGCCATTGCGTCCAGAATTGATGCAACTTCACATGAGTGCTTCGCACTTCCAGCTTCGGAGCTCCAGACAAGCACCTGATTCATCGCAGCGTAAATCTGCGAAATTCAGTCGAACCCGCCGCGAATCGTTCCAATGCAGACCGTCCGTAGCGGGTTTTGTCTTCAACAACGTCAACTTGCCGGTGTGGCCGGCGACGACGAAACAGTCTGCTTGACCGGCGTACCTTCCTGGGCCCCGGTATCCCTCAACAACGTGTGTGGTAGCGCAAAGCCACTGAAGATACGTTGTGTGAATGGATTGTTGGCCTTCTCGGCCGTGATCCGGTAACGCATCGCACCACCGTCGTCTGCCGTGAAGCTCAAATCCACACTACTCGCCGTGGCGCCATTCAACTGGGCTCGGCTTAACAGCCGGAACAGCGACCATGCGCCTTGATACACCAAACTGCTACTGCTGCCGTTGCTATTGACTAGCGTCACACGGCTCTCCGTGCTGGCGCCCAGGCTGTTAGGCCAGATCAAACCTACGCCGGTACTGGGGCCGTGGTCATACGTGATCAACTGCCCCTCCACTCCCAACACGGCGCTACGCCGGTTCGGCGTCAGCCCTCTCGGCTCCACGGTGAATTGCACACCCAGCGCACCGCGATTGTTGAAGAAGGCATCGCGGATCCGGCTGGCCGCCTCCAGCTGCGTCATGACATCAGTGCGCACGAGATAGCCGCCGCGGCGCTCGAAATACAACGCATCGAGATTGTCTTCCAGGAACACCTTCAGGTACTTGTCCCTGAACTGCTGCAGTCGACCCTGCGGCCCGAAGAACGCTTCGAAGTCTTCTAGTGAGGCATCTGTGCGGCTGGCCGGATCAAACGGATAGCGTCCGGCCAGATGCGCGCTGTAGAAGCTGTAGACCTCCGTATCCCAGCGTCGCTCGAGTTCGCGCAACGCTTCGACGAGCAAGACCTGAGATGATTCGCTCGCCAGCGATTTAACCTGCTGATTGAGCGGCTCCGGCAATCCCGCAGCGATTCGCTGGAGGTTACTGATCGGGTCCAGTCCCTTGAGCGCGAAACGGTCAAGCACGACACCCAACGCTGCCTTGCCACGATCGGGACTGTCCTGCACGGACTTCATCACATCGCGCACATTGGCGATCGCCGTCATAGTCTCGTCCAAATAGGCCGGCTTGTCTCCTTTCGCAGACAACGTCCCAACGAGCGTTGCGAAGGGGCGAGCGATGTCCGCCGCTTGTTTGCGGTCGGCTTCGCTGACTGGTTTGGCGCTTTTTGCCTTCGTGTCGTCCGTCGAGTACAACACTGCGTTGTCTCGCGTTGTCTCCAACAGGCGACGCATTGGCGCCGCCGGACTCGTGATGCTCTCGAGCACACTGACCGCTTGTCCGATATCGTTGAAATCCACGATGTCGAGCTGATTCAATCCTCGGCGCCAGGCGCCCACGTAGTCCGCGCTATAGATCGCGCGAATGCGCTCGCCGAGTTCCTGCTCATCCGCCGCCGAGTAGTCGATGCGGTTGCGCTCGCCCAGTGTCCATTGATCAATCATGGCCAGTTCGGTGAGATTCCCGCTGTGCGGACCGAAGTAGTCGCGAAAGCCCCTCGCCGTCAGCAGCGCATCGATACGCGTACCCTGATTCGCGTCACCCTGCGCGCCGGTGGCCGCGAGCTTGTAGACAATATCGAACGCCGGCCCGATTTCCTGGCGCAAATCCAGCGGCGAATGCAGCATGGCTTCAGCCTGCTGCTGCATCGTCATATAGACGCGCTGAGGCATGGGGATCTGCCGTAGTTGCTGCTGCACCTCGGTCACCCGAGCGTGGTATTGCGGCAGATCGGTGTCGGCGTACTTCATCGCGTAATCAAGATGACGCATCAGAGCGTTCTGAGTGGCGCCATCTTCTGGCATCGCCATCTGCCAGTACCGAGCCATCCAGTCTTCCACGATCGGCGCGCGGCGATTCTGTCGATCCTCGATCATGCGATACACCCGCAAGGCTTCCAGTTCAACGCTACTGTTGGCCGGTGCGGCATTAAGCGCATCTATGACGCCACCGGCGAGCGCTGGCAAGAAACGCTGAGACAACAGCTTCAGATACGCCTCATCCACCTTTGGGCCGATCCTTCGTCCCTGGTACAGGCCCATGTCGGCCACCCCGGGCCATGCCGAACGATAGTCGCCATAGACGGACACCGCCGCGCGGATCTGGTCGAGCGGTTGCAGGAGATTGCGGCCCGTAGCGTCGACATTCGCGTCGATGTTGCGGCCGCGGAAATCGCGACTCTTGGCGAGCACGCTCAACGCCATGTCGCGATTGACGGTGTAATAGTGATGCCAGCCTCCGATGATCAGCAGACTACCAAGCGCGGCAACGCCACAGCCCACCCACAGGATGTGCTTCTTGGTAGCCAGTACCTTGAGGTTGTCGCCTGCGAGCCCTGCTTCCGGGTAGATCACACGTTGAAACAACTGCTGGGCGAAATAGACCATGCCACGCCCAGCCGGCTGCGCGCGCATGAGCGGGGCGTCGAGTCCGTAGGACTGCGCGGCTGCCGAGACGAATGTGTTGCTGAGAAGTCCCTGCTGATACACAGAAGAAAAGTACACGCCGCGGGGCAAGGCCGGGGTCGCGTAGCGGTCGCTCGCGAGCACATCGGCGAGAAAGCCGAACAGGATAGAACGGATACCATCGAGCTGGCGAGCCAACGAAAACAGCGCTTCGCGCTGAACCAACACCGCCAGCTCGCTCAATGCGTCGAAAATTTGCTCATTGAGTCGCGCGATAAAAGCGTCGTAGAGGCCGGAGAGTTCTTCTTGCCACGCGTTGAAATCCTGCACCGAGTTCAACGTAAAGGTGAACCCGAAGATGTCCTCGCGAACGGAACGCGGCAAACGCGCGAAGAAAGTATCGAACCCCTCTAGCTGATCGAACTTGCTCAACACGACGTAGACCGGCGGTCGCGTGCCCAAATGGCTACTGAGTTCGGTCAGACGCGAGCGCAAGAGGATCGCGAGCGCCTTGCGATCGCTCGCCTTCTGATTGAGCAGGGTCACCAGATCAACCATCAGGACGACGCCGTTCAGTGGACGGCGACTGCGATTGCGGCCCAGCCAGTCGATCAAGTTGTTCCACAGGCTCGCCTGGGTGCCGGGCGGCAAGGGATGACCATGTGCAGAGGTCGCGGAAGGATTCGCTGCCGACGCCACCAGCGCACTGGCCGTGCCGTTGGCGGAGGTTGCCACATCGACTGCCTGCGCCTCGGCATTCGCCACCATGGTATCGCCTCCAGCCATGTCGGACTGGCTGATGATCTCCCCTGGCGGATCAATCAACACGGCTTGTTCGCCGATCCACCAATCAATGTCGTAGGCCAACTCCGGATCGCTCGACGCCCCGCGACTGCCCGCCTTGGTCACACCCGTGAGCGAGAAGCTCTGGCCGGAACGATTGATGAAACTCGTCTTGCCCGCGCCTTCCTGGCCAAGCACCAGATACCAGGGCAACTGATAGAGCGTGTCACGCCCCGTCAGGTTAGACCTGAGCGTCTCCAGACTGTGATCGAGCGCGCGTTCTTGCGCATGTACATAGCGCAAACGAGCGTCCTTCTCGCTCGCTTCCTTTTTCCTTTGCTCGGCCTCCAGGCGCTGATTGCGGTGACGCAAGACCAGCGCCCAGGTCACGATCGGCACCATGAGCAGCACGAGCGTCAACAAGACGCGAACAGGCAGACTGGCAAGGGGGTGAGTGTCGCGCCATGTCCACTGCGGCCCAAGCCACCATATGCCCACCAGAAGAAATAGAAGTCCGAGCAGTAACAGCACCGGCATGGCACTGCGGAATTGGTTGCGCAGAAGCGAACCGTACCGCTTAAAGAATGACCACAGCTTCGACATCATGATGCTTCTTGCCCCTTGCTTCTTTGTTCTGAATTCAACGACGGCGGATTTTGTTTGGCGAGATGACCGTAAAGATCCGGCTCCCACTGCTCGGCCAGCGTAACCTGCATGAGACGCCCGACGCTGGCGTACAGATCGGCGGCAAGCCACGACAAACCACGGGAGGCGAGCAGGTCAGCCGCAATGACCGTGGCGTAACAGCGCTGGCGCGGCGCATGAAATGTCGACTGCAGATCCTGAAGGCGCCGCAGCACGACTTCCACCCCCTCCTGATCCAGTTGTGCGACAAGCTCTTCGCGCAAGCCCGCATACTCTGGCACAGCAACAGCAGCGCGGTGTCCATCCTCTGAAGCGCCGCCCAACCAGCTGCGCGTTTCAGGATCCACGAACGGCCGGCCGTCGCTAAAGCAAAGTTCGGCCACGATCGGCATGCGCGTGATGAAGCGGGTCGCGGCATGGCGAATCGCCTCGGCCACTTCTTTCATCTCCAGCCGTTCGGCAATACCGGCTGCGAGGAAACTGCCGCGTATCCAGTAGGGTGACGCCACTACGCTTTTCTCAACGCGCTGCAACAGCACCGGATTGACTGCATTGCGAGTGAGCGCTTCCTGATAGCCGTCCACGATGTCGCCCGGCACGCCCATCAGTTCGGTGCGCTGCTCACGTCGGGCGGCGGGCGCAACCCGCAAATGTCCCCAGAGCGCGAAGCGGCGCAGTTGATAGCCGGTGGGATCATAGGGATCCTGCAGGTTGACCAAATCCGCCACGGCCAGGAGCGAGCGGCGATTGTCGCGTTCTTCGCCGAGCCGCAACGTATTGCTGGTGCTGAAAAATTCCTCGCTGATCGCAGCGCTCGCGCTCGGGCCCTGTGAAGGCGCGGACGACTGCTTTGACGACGCCGTGTCCGGCGCCTGTGTTGCTTCAGTCGCCTGACGCAGCTTCGCCTCCAGCCGGTTCATCAGTGGCGCGTCGAGCTGGGCTGTGGCGGCAACTGCCTGCAACTCGCCCAATTTCTCTTGAGCAAAAGCCTGCTGGTCTTTCGTGAAGGTGTGTGGATCCAGATCGCCTGATGCCTGGACCAGTCGTTCGATCAGCATCGCCGCCAGCTTGCGCTTGAGCCCGTAGCCGCCCGGTCCCGGTTTCGGATGGCCTGTTTCCCAGTATTGTGTGGTCAAGCCGGCGAAAAGACCGAGCGCTTCGATCCACGCCTGCCAACTTCGCGCCCGCAAATATGCCGTGATCAGGTGTCCTGCCACGCGAAAATGCTTGCACTGCTGAGCGAGGTATCGCCGCGAGGCCTGATCGACGTATGTCCAGTTCAGTGCGGCCTGATGCAAACCGCCTAGCTTCATCATCTCCGCGTCGATGGCCTGGAAGGTCTCGTCGTCCTCATCGAAGCGGCCCGCTGGCTGGCCCGGCCCAAGCGGCTCCAGCAGCGTTTTGAGATCAAGGGGAGAAAAGCCGCTCACCAGTGACACGCCTCCCGCTCCTGCGCGATCAACGCCTTCAGGCCCGTGGCGTCAAACATCAACCCGTCCGCCTGCGGGTAGTCGCTTTCGATCCGCAGGCGAGCGCCGTCGCTCAAGCGCCGCACAAGATCGATCGCAACGAGTCCTCGTCCGGCGTCTACGACATCGCCGGTGTCAAGCACCTGCCAAGTCGTGGCGTCGGACAATGGCTTACCGTCCAAAAAAAGGCGCATGCGCATACGGTTGCTGGACACGAGTTCGCTCGTGAGCAATTGCAGCCTCGTGATACCCGAGATGCAACTCACCACTAGGTAAGGTCGCGGCGCTGCACTGCCCAGCGCAGGCGCGGAAATAATCATCTGCGCCCCGTCGGAGTCGTCGGTGGCCACACGCGAAAGCAGGAACTGAGTGCTCGCGCCCCGGCGCTCGGCTTCGTTGCGCTGAACCAGCGCAGCGATGGCCGAGCGGCCGGCGGGTGCAGATCGCGCCTGGAGATCCGCGTCCGAGACCGCGGCCGGCGCACTGGGAGCGACTGTTGAATCGGCCTTCGGATCGGCATGTTCAGGCGGCGTGCCGGCCGCCGCATCAAAACACGCCAAGCGTCGAACCGGCGAGGCAATCGACGTGCAATCGTGCCAGGGTGCGGCGGCCGTGCTCTTATCGTGTGGGCCGCATCCTGCAAGCCCGAGCGTCGTCGTCAGCAACGACAGCGACAACAACGTTACGAATAACCTCATGAAACGTGACTCTCCTGATCAAGATTCCATTTCTGACATTTACGCGCCAGTGTGCGTTTGGGGATACCGAGGCTCACTGCCGCGCGACTGCGCGACCCGTCGGACTGCCTCAGACGCTGGCGGATCAGCATCTGTTCGAAGGCGTCCACAGCCTGGGGCAAACTGGGCATGGATAGCAGTTCGCGCACACTCTGATCGACGGGCCCCGGAGCGGCCTCTCGCTGAGCGCATTGCTCGGGAACGGTCGGCACGTCCAGACTCACCTTGAGCCTGCGTAGCGCCTCGACGCCGATCCTGGCGCCAGGACCGACATACTCGGCCGCGGCCATGACAAGACTGCGCAACTCGCGCACGTTGCCCGGAAAGGTCTGGCCACACAGCCAGGCGAGCGCCTGCTCGTCGATACCGCTTAAATGCGCCCGCCGCTCACGGTTGAAATGCAGCAAAACGTGCATCGCCAGGGCGGGAATGTCTTCGGCACGTTCGCGCAGCGATGGCATATGCAACGTCATCTGCCGGATGCGAAAGTAGAGATCCTCACGAAACCGGTTTTCGCGGATGAGTCTGGGCAAA
Organism: Caballeronia pedi; assembly: GCF_001544915.2. Classification (GTDB taxonomy): domain Bacteria; phylum Pseudomonadota; class Gammaproteobacteria; order Burkholderiales; family Burkholderiaceae; genus Caballeronia; species Caballeronia pedi. The sequence goes on from NZ_FCOE02000015.1 coordinate 41,592, forward strand.
GGCTGATGCGTCGCGCAGATCAGACGAAAATCTGACTCGCACTCCCGCGTCGAGCCAACGGGCCGGTATCTCTTTTCATTGAGCACACGTAGCAGGGTCGCTTGCAGCGGCAACGGCATGTCGCCGATTTCATCCAGAAAGAGCGTGCCGCCGTTCGCCTCCGCAACCAGACCGCTGCGTGATTGAGTCGCGCCAGTGAATGCACCCTTGACGCTGCCGAACAGTTCCGCCTCGATCAGTTCGGCTGAAATCGCAGCGCAGTTGACCGGGACGAACGCGCCGCTGCGCGAGGACGCCTGATGAATCAGCCAAGCCGCATGGTCCTTGCCTGTTCCTGTTTCGCCCGTGATCAAGGTCGACAGGCTCGAGTCGGCCAACCTGAGCATATCCTCGCGGATGGACCGAGCCTGTGCGCTTTTCCCAATGAACTCCGCCGCCAGCAAACGCTGCGCGCGCGAGCGCCCCTGTTCGGCCTCGAGTCTGTGCGCGACCGTGCGCTCATAGCGCAAGCGTTGCGCTTCGTCCATCTGCTCGCTCAGCCGCGCGAAGAGCTGTTCGTGCATGCCAGCGAGTGTCTGCCACACGGGATCGGTTCGCCACGCGCGCAGCGTCACAGCGGAGCCGACGAACACCAGCACGGCCAGTGTATGCGCGCGCGTGCTGCACAACGGCATGGCCAGCAGCGCGCACCGCGCCGGAAAGTGCTCGCGCAACAGGTCAAACCCCTGTCCCACCGACACGAGTTGATCGACGTGGTCAACCTGACACGGCTCGCTGCCTAAGAGGCTGTACACCAGCGGATTGTCGAGTTCGCCCATTTCGATGACGGGCCACTCCTGCGTGGATGTGGCCAATGACGTGGCCGTGGCCGCCTTGACATCGGTCAAAGGTAAGAGTCGTTCGCCCGTAACGTCCTGGGCATAGCAAAACGCCAGCTGCACGCCTCCCGACTGAACGACGCCTTGCATAAACGCGCCGCACAATTCATTCAGTTGTGCCGCGGACACCATGTCCTGCCCGATCCTCGCCACCGCTAGCGCATCCATCCGCATGCTCAATGCAGGACAGCTGAAAAGGCGTTGTTTTCCCAACCGAGCGTAGCCTGGGCGAACGACTCACCTGACGCCATGCGTTGCAGCACGGCGAGGGACAAGGGCGGCAAGAGTTCACCGTCAAGATTGGCATCAAGCATGCGCGCGCCGTTCTCGTGACGGATGCAACGCGCGCGCAGTTCGAACCGTGCGCTGTCGTCAATCTTGAGCCCCGCCTCATAACGCTCGGCGAATTGCGCGATCAAGCGCCCCAAGCGAGCATCAATTATGTCCGCGAGCACACTTTCGTCCAGATAGCGGTACGGCACCACCTGCATGCGGGCCAGCAACGCGGGCTTAAAAAAGTGCATCAGGCGCTTGCGCAGCGACTCGTCGTCCAGGTCATTCAGCAAACCATCCTGCTGGTCAAAGCCCAGATTGGAAGTCAGGAAGAACAACACATTCCGGCAGTCGATGAGCCGCCCTTCACCATCGGAAAGCTCGCCCTTGTCGAACGCCTGATAGAAAATGTTGAGCACCTCAGGATGCGCTTTCTCCACCTCGTCGAGGAGCACGACCGAATAGGGCCGCTGACGGATGGCTTCGGTCAGAATGCCGCCTTCGCCGTAGCCGACGTATCCCGGCGGTGCACCCAGCAGGCGGGACACCGTGTGTTTCTCCTGATACTCGGACATGTTGATCGTGGTGAGAAACTGTCGACCGCCAAAGAGTGTATCGGCCAGCGCCAGCGCCGTTTCGGTCTTCCCCACGCCGCTTGGGCCCACCAGCAGGAACGCACCGAGCGGCGTGCCCGGACGCCTGAGATCGGCCATCGCCGTCAAGAGATGACGATAAAGATGATCGAGCGCTGCGTCCTGCCCCTTCACCCGTTCGCGCAGCATGGCCGGCAGCGCCTCCAGACGCTCCATCCGGTCGCTGCTGATGCTCGTGGCCGGTATCCCGGTCCAATCGGCGATCACCTGAGCGATTTGCTCGCGACCCACGTCCGCGTGCAGGAGCGCGCCTTCGCGCTGAAGTTCGGCCAGCGCCAAAACCTTGACAGATAAGGTCGTTCGCGTTGCCTCATCGCTTTCGGACGCGTCGGATGACTCGTTCTCTTCGGCCTGATGTCGCAAGGTGAGGATTTCATCCACCAACGCTTTCTGCTGCTGCCACGTTGTGTTAAGGCGTTCGATCTGTGCGTTGACCTCCTCGCGCGCCTGTTCGAGCGCTTGCAGCCTGCGCGCATCGACCGCACGCCCTGCTCGTTCGTCGCGCGCCAGATGAGCCGCTTCCGCCTCGATCTGCATACGCTCGTGCTCCAGCGCCGAGAGCCGCCGCGGCGGTTCACCCAACGCGGTGGCCACTCGCGCGCACGCGGTGTCCAGCACGTCGATGGCCTTATCCGGTAACTGACGTCCCGACAGGTAGCGCGTCGATAAGTCGACTGCCGCCCGCACGGCATCGTCGCCGATCTCCACCCGATGCGCCTTTTCATAGACCGCGCGCAAGCCGCGAAGGATATGGACCGCCTGCGTCTCATCGGGCGGATCGAGCTTCACCAGCTGGAAGCGCCGGGCGAGCGCCGGGTCCTTCTCAAAGTACTTCTTGTATTCGGACCAGGTCGTGGCGGCGATCGTGCGCAACTCGCCACGCGCGAGCGCCGGCTTCAGCAGATTGGCCGCATCGCTGCCACCGGCGGCATTGCCCGCGCCAATTAACGTGTGCGCTTCGTCGATGAACAGAATGATCGGCTGCGCGGAGACCTTGACTTCATCGATGACCGCCTTGAGGCGCTTTTCGAATTCGCCCTTGACCGCAGCGCCTGCTTGTAGTGCACCCAGGTCCAGCCCCCAGAGCGAAACCTGACGGAGCGGTTCGGGCACCCGCCCCTGCATGATGCGCAACGCCAGTCCCTCGACCACCGCGCTTTTGCCGACGCCGGCATCGCCCACCACGATTGGGTTGTTCTTGCGACGCCGCGACAGAATATCGATCATCAGGTCGATCTCGGCGTCCCGGCACAAGACCGGGTCGATGCGTCCCGCGCGCGCCCGCGCCGTGAAATCATGGCCATAGCGCGCGAGCGCCGTCTGCCCCTCTGCGTTTGCGGAACTCGTCTGCGACGTCGCAGACGACGCGGAATCCGGCGTTTCCACTGATGGCGCGAGCAGTGTGGGGAATTGCTTGCGCCATGCTTCCCGGTTGAAGGCCTCGAACAACCGCACGGCCGCCAGCGGCAAATATCGCGCCGGATTGAGCAGCGCCGCCAGCAACAGCGTCCCGCCGCGAATCTCCTTTTGCTCCAGTTCGACCGAACCCAGCAGCCAGGCTTCCTGCAGCAACTCGACCAGCAGCGGCGAGAACGCCGGGTATTGAGCGGGACTGTCATCCTGGGGCACAAACGCCGTCGCGAGAGCCTGGCGTACCGCGTCGAGTTCCAGCCCTGCGTGTCGCAACACGATACGCAAGTCGCCCTGCGGCGTATCGAGCAGCTTGAACAATAGATGAGGCGCCGTAACTTCGGCGCCTCGCTGGCTGATGCACAGGCTCGCCGCCTCTTCAAGGCCATGACGGCAAAACAGGTTCAGCCGTCCAATCAACGCCGGTAGATCAACTCTGATCATGCACTCAGTTCTCTTTCAATGAACGTCAGGCACATGCCTGACTAATAGCAGTTATTTCTCACACCGACGGATCATATGAAGTGCTTATTATTTAAGCAACGTGTTTTCTTATGCCGAGAACCCGTGAGCAGACCACTTATAAACATCGAGATATATCAGAATAGTCCTAAGTGGTCCTTTTTTAGTTAATTGTTCGAACTGCTGTTGAAAATCCGTGCAACGACCGTTTACCATTGCTGTACCACAGGTATGGTGCCTCGATATATCCGTCAGGAGTCTTGGATAATGACAAAAAAATCTTCATCCGTTGCGCCGCAAGAGCGCATCAACATCAAGTACGTTCCTGCAACGGGCGATCAGCAGGCCGAAGTCGAGCTGCCCCTGAAGATGCTGGTGACCGGCAACTTCAAGGGACACGAAGAAGCCGCGCCGCTGGAGGACCGTCAGGCCGTTCGCATCGACAAGGAAACGTTCGATGACGTTCTCGCCAAGGCCGAGCTAAATCTGATAATGGACGTGCCCGCGAGGCTTGCCGATGGCGGCGTCAATGACACGCTTGCGGTCGACCTGAACTTCAAGTCCATGCAGGACTTCGCACCCGATGCGATTGCCCAGCAGGTTCCCGAACTGCGCAAGCTGCTGGACCTGCGCGAGGCGCTGGTCGCACTCAAGGGTCCGCTCGGTAATGTGCCCGCGTTCCGCAAGCAGTTGCAGACGCTACTCGCTGATGACGCCGCACGCGCGCAACTCGCCAGCGAACTCAATCTGGTGCTTGAGCAGCCGGCCAAGAACTGACCGGCGCCTGATCCTCGAAAAATCGATGACGGACCAACGCCGCGGCGTTGCTCCGTCTTACCTGAAGCGTTGAGCAAAGATCTCCGTCTCATGAATCAACAAGAAAGCACGTTCGTCGCCGCAACGGATCCGTCCGCCTCCACGGGCCTGCTGGACCAGATCATGGCCCAGACCCGTATTGAGCCCAACCATGAAGGCTACGCCGTGGCCGAGCGAGGAGTGGCCGCCTTCATCGCGGAAATGCTCAAGAGCGGTGAACAGGAGCAGCCGGTCAACAAGCATCTGGTCGACCAGATGATCGCCGAAATCGATCGGAAGCTAAGCGCCCAGATGGACGAGATCCTGCACCAGCCACGGCTCCAAGAGCTCGAATCGGCATGGCGTGGACTCCAACTGCTGGTCAATCGCACCGATTTCCGCGAGAACATCAAGCTGGAGATGTTGCACGTCACCAAGGAAGAGTTGCTGGACGACTTCGAGGGTGCCGCCGATATTACGCGCAGCGGCCTCTACAAGCACGTCTACACGGCGGGTTACGGTCAGTTCGGCGGCGAGCCGGTGGCGACCATGGTCGGCAACTACACCTTCGGACCATCCTCGCCCGACATCAAGCTGCTCAGCTATCTGGCCTCGGTCGGCGCGATGGCGCATGCCCCCTTTCTGGCCGCTGCCGGTCCGGAGTTCTTCAATCTGGAGAACTTCAACGATCTGCCGAACCTGAAGGAACTGAAGGACATCTTCGAAGGTCCGCGCTTCACCAAGTGGCGCAACCTGCGCGAATCGGAAGACGCGCGCTATCTCGGCCTGACCATGCCTCGCTTTTTGCTGCGTCAGCCGTACGATCCGCTCGAAAACCCGGTGCGCAGCTTCGCCTATCGTGAAGGCATCGATGGCAACCACGACAACTATCTGTGGGGCAACACGGCCTATCTGATGGCAAGCCGCATCTCCGAGAGCTTCGCGCGTTTCCGCTGGTGCCCGAACATCATCGGCCCGCAGTCGGGTGGCGCAATCGATGATCTGCCTGTGCACCTGTACGAATCGTTGGGGCAGCTTCAAGCCAAGATTCCGACTGAGGTGCTGATCTCCGATCGCAAGGAATTCGAGCTTTCCGAGGAAGGCTTCATTCCGCTGACCATGCGCAAGGACAGCGACAACGCGGCGTTTTTCTCGGCCAACTCGATCCAGAAACCCAAGCTCTTCGCAAAAACCGCCGAAGGCCAGCAGGCGCAAACCAACTACAAGCTGGGCACGCAACTGCCCTACATGTTCATCATCAATCGCCTGGCGCACTACATCAAGGTGCTGCAGCGCGAACAGATTGGTAGCTGGAAGGAGCGTCAGGATCTCGAGCGCGAACTCAACACGTGGCTGAAGCAATACATCGCCGATCAGGAGAATCCGTCCTCCGACGTGCGCAGCCGCCGTCCGTTGCGCGCGGCGCGTATCGAAGTGATGGACGTGGCAGGCAACCCGGGTTGGTATCAGGTCTCCATGTCGGTACGTCCGCACTTCAAGTACATGGGCGCCAGCTTCGAGTTGTCGCTGGTCGGTCGACTCGATCAGGAATAAGCGGTCGAAATCTAGCCTCTCGATAAGGAGAAGCACGTCATGCCCAGGTCGCTCGGTCAAGGCAGCCTGTTCGAAAGGCTCGACCCTGACATCCCGCCGCTACGCTTGCGCACGCGTGAGCAACTGGCGCAAGAACGCGTTCAGGCTGTCCGCAGGCACCTGCAGTGGCTGCTCAACAGCCGCCAGGGCGGCTCGCTGAGCAGCCCTGAGCTCGGTCTCCGCGATTTCAATGACGCGGTGACCGGCAGCGCGGATCTGTTGTTGCAGGTTCGCCGCGATATCGAGGCGATGGTGTCCGCGTTTGAGCCTCGCATTTCCGTACTCGGGGTCCGGGCTTGCCCAGACGCCGAGCAGCCGCTGGACCTGCATTTCAGGCTCGACTGCCTCATGCCCGTTTTCAACAAGGAAGAGCAGTTGGAAATCGAACTCGTGATTCATCACCAGAACCGACAGGCGCGGATCGTCTAAGATCAGGCCAGAAAGAGCGCAAGACCATGTCGTTGCAAGAGAAGTTTCGCGAGGAACTCAATTACCTTCGCCGGTTGGGACGCGAGTTCGCCCGGGACAATCCACAACTGGCGCGCTTTCTCGGCGAAGAAGCGACTGATCCGGACGTCGAGCGCTTGCTCGAAGGCTTCGCCTTCCTGAGCGCGCGACTGCGCCTGAAAATCGAAGACGATTTTCCGGAGCTGACCCATTCGCTGCTGCAACTGCTCTGGCCGAACTACCTGCGCCCGCTGCCCAGCGCCGTCATCATGCGGTTCGACCCCGTCGAACGGGCCATCACCCAACGCCAGGTCATCCCCAAGGGAACCACGCTCCTTTCTCAACCCGTCAACGGGATTCAGTGCCAGTTCCGCACCTGCGTCGATGTCGCGCTCTATCCGTTGCGCATCGATCAGGTGAGCGACGCGCATTCGCGCGAAAAGTCGATCGTGCGCGTCGATCTGGCCACCCTGGCCGGCAATGCGCTTGACACTATCGATTGCGACCGGCTGGATTTTCACTTAAGCGGTGACGATACAACCGCGCAAACCCTGTATTTGTGGCTCGCCAAATACCTCGTCGATATTCGTGTCGAGCTCAATGGCAAGACGCAACGGCTCCCGGCGCGCAACATCGTGTTTCCTGGCTTTGAGGCCGAGGAAGCACTGCTGCCGTATCCAAAGAATGTGTTCGATGGCTACCGCATCCTGCAGGAATATTTCATCTTCCCGCAGCGCTTCCATTTCTTCAGCATCACCGGTTTGCGTTCGCTGTGGCCGGCGGACACATCCGACCACGTTCGCGTGGAGTTTCACTTCGGCCGACCGATGCCCGCCAGCATCAGGTTGCGCACGACCGACATCTCCTTGTACTGCGCGCCGGCCGTGAACCTTTTCGAGCACGACGCCGAACCGATCACGCTTGACGGTCGCGCGGTCAATCAACGCCTGCAGCCAACGGGCCAGCGTCCTGAGTGCTACGAGATTTTCAGCATCGACTCTGTGCAGAGCTGGCGGCGAACCGTAGACGGCAGGCCCGGCGAGCGCCTGCGCACGTTCCATTCGTTCGAGTCGTTTCAGCACGAGATCGAGCACGCGCAAGGGCGCACCGCCCTCTACTACCGCACGAGAATCGAAGAGGTGCCCAATGGCGCCGGCGCCGTTCATCGCATTGCGTTCGTGCGCGGGGACGAAGAAGGCTACATCGGTCAGAACGAAACGGTTTCGCTCGCGCTCACTTGCACAAATCGCGATCTGCCACAAGCGTTGGGGGTGGGCGATATCTGCATCCCGACCCAGACCACGCCGACGTTCGCACGCTTTGGCAACATCACGCGGCCTACCTTCGCCTGCCGCCCGGTACTGGACGGCGAATTGCAGTGGACGCTCATCTCCAATCTGTCGCTGAACTATTTGTCGCTGCTTTCGGCGGAGCCCTTGAAAGCCGTGATCCGAGCCTACGATTTCGCCGCCCTGCACGACATCCAGCAGGCCCGCGCCACAAGCAAACGCCTCAGCGGCGTCGGCGACGCGGTGACGACGCCTACGGACATGCTGGTCAAGGGACTGCCCATTCGCGGTCTCAAGACGCGGCTCTCGCTCGACCAGTCAGCGTTCCTCTGCGAAGGCGATCTGTACCTGTTCGGCACGGTGCTCAGCCACTTCTTCGCCCTGTACGCGAGCATCAACTCCTTCCATCAACTGGAAGTTCTCAACACCAGTAACAACGAGCGCTATCAATGGCCCTGGCAGACCGGCAAACAGCCCCTGATCTAGCCGACACCCTGCTGGCCGATGCGCGAAACTACGACTTTTTCCGCCTGCTCGAACATCTGCACGGCCTGCACGACGACGATCTCGAAGCCCTCGACACCCTGGAGCCGGAACGCCAGCGCGTGCGGCTGGGCACGCACGCCGGTTTAGGCTTTCCCGCCTCCGACGTGCTGATGGCCGAGCGCATGCCAGACGCTGCGCATAGCGCCTATCGTGTGCAGACCTCGTTCTTCGGCATGCACGGTACGGACTCGCCCCTGCCTGGTTATTACCTGGACCGGCTCGCCTACGAGCAGGGACAAGGCGTGGGCATTCGTCCGGCGTTCTTCGACTTCTTCAATCATCGCGTACTCACGCTGTTGCATCAGGCATGGCGCAAGTACCGTTACTACATCCGCTTTCGCCAGGAGGCGAAGGATCGCTTCTCGCGTCACGTGTTCGCCCTGATCGGTCTGGGCGATGAAGAACTGCGCGGCGCCACGCCCCTGCCCTGGAGCCGGTTGCTGAGTTACGCAGGTCTGATCGCTAGTCCCAGCCGCTCGCCCACCGTGGTCGCCGGTGTCATCACGCATTGCTTCGATCTGCCGCATGTTCATATCCGGGAGTTCGAGCCGCGTTACGTGCAAATCGCCGAGGAGCAGCGCCTGTCGCTGGGCACGCGCAATGGCGAACTCGGCGAAAGCTTTGTCCTGGGCAGCCGCGTTCGCACACGCCACAGCAAGTTCACCATCGTCATCTCAGGGCTGGACCAGCGGCGCTTTCGCCAGTTTCTGCCCAGCGGCGAGAACTTCGCCCGTCTCACCCGGCTGGTCGAATTCCTGCTGCGCGATCCCACCGCGTATGACCTCGAACTGGGGCTGCGGCAGGAAGAGGTTCCGGCGTTCAACCTCGGCCGCGCCAGCGGTGCACATCTCGGCTGGACCAGTTTCGTCGATAACAAGACGCTGCGCCAATCATCGACCGTCCGAATCAAGGTCCGTACATGAACCCTACAACCGCCACGACTACCGCGCGCCGCATCGCGCTGGCCGTCACCAATCCTCAGGCGCTGCAGAAGGGCAGCACGCCACGCCATGTCTTCGACAGCGTTGGCGGCACCATCGGTAGCCAAAGCGCCAACTGGATACTGGTCGATCGCCGCGACGGCATCGATCCGATCCACGCTGAAATCTTCTCGAAGGACGGAGGTTTTGGTCTCATCGACCGCTCGGGCCGCACGCGTCTGAACAGCAGCGACAATCCCATCGGCAAGAACGTGGCCGCCCTTCTGAGCGATGGCGATCTGCTGCATATCGGTTCTTACGAGATTGCCGTGCACCTGCACGAGCAGGGCGATCTGCTACCCGACCCGTCACGTCATCTCGCCCAGTACGGCGTAGATGAGCTGCTCGGCGGCAACGCCAGCATGGACGACTTTGGCGCGTCGACGCTCGTCGACGGCGAAACGCGTCCGGGCAATCAGTACGCAACGCCTGAAGCCCAAGGCCCCACCGACGAACCACGGGCAGACCTCGATCCGCTCGCAGCGCTCGACGCCGCCGCGTACCGCTCGCCCGGCGCCGCATCGCAATCGCTCGACTCCGCCCACTACGGACTGTCGCCGGCACGCGCCCAATTCAACTACGCCGACACGCGCTTTGAAGCCGTCTCCGGCGCCCCCCGATCCTTACCCGGAAACACCCGCATGCCATCGCAACGCGCCGATTCACCTCAGGTCCAGGACTGGATCACCGCCCAGTCGTCCGCACACGGTACCCCTCAGCAGACCGTCACGCCGCTGTTGCAGGGACTCGGCGTGCCGCTCGGCGCGCTCGACGAGCATGCCGCCTACCGACTCCTGCTTGAAGCGGGGCAGGCCTTGCAGGCCGCCATTCGCGGTCTCGGGGCGCTCTATGACAGCGAACCGAGCCAGGCGGGCCGCCCGGCCTTGATGGGTCGCACATTGCAGCCCATTGAGGACAATCCGTTGCGCCTGGGAATGGAGTACGCGGACACCGTGCGTGCGCTGTTTTCCGCGGAGCGCAGCGTGGTCCATCTGTCGCCGATGGCCGCCATCGACGAGAGCCTCACGCAGACGCGTCTGCACAACAAGGCGCTCGTTGAGGCGATCAATGCAAGTCTTCAGGCACTGCTACGCGCCTTCTCGCCCGAGCTGCTGCTCCAGCGCTTTCACCGCTATCGTCCGGACCAGACGCAGCAGCCCGACGGCGAGGCCAATGACTGGGCCTGGCAGATGTACACGCATTACTACAACGAGCTCGCCTCGCCCCGGCAGAAGGGCTTCGAGAAGCTGTTCTGGGAAGTGTTCGAGCAGGCCTACGATCAGGCGTTGCGGACCGAGACGCCATGACGCTGTTGTGCCCATTCCGTCCCTTGCGTTCGTTGCGCCCGCTTCTCGCGATACTGGCCGCCCTGTCGATCGCCGGGTGCAGCCTGTTCAGCAAGGACAATGCGCCCCCGACGCAGGTCGCCTTCAGCCTGTATGCCGGTCCCGACGTCAATCCGAATCCGGACAGCGTGGTTCCCGATTCCGCCGCCACTACGCGCGAAACGCCGGAGCTTCCCGCCATCACGATCGATCCGGACGCCGCGCGTGGTCCCTATGAGCTCAACCTGAAGGGCGCCAACAAGGCCGACCTGACCAGACAGTTGAAATCCTTGCTCGACGCGTTGCAAAAGGACGGCGACGCGCACGGTGCGCGCGTACGTTTCCGTCCGGCTACAACGTCACTGGGACGACTGGATTCCGCGTCAACTCAGCCGCGCTATCCGCTTGAGGCGCCGGCCACTCCGTTGCCCGTTCAATGGACGTTGCCCAAGGGCGCATCATCCGCGCACGTGATCGTCAACCCGCCGCTTCCGATCGAAGGCGTGGGCGATACCGCACGCTCCGCCAGCAAGCCGGAACCGGCTCTGGGCCAGTACGCCGACGCCCCCTCCTTCACGCGCTCGCGCGCACAGGAGCAACAGGAGCAGGAGCGCTCTGAATCCACCGCTGTGGCTACGCCCGTCTCCTTCAAGATTTTGCAGTTGAAGGACGACACGCTGTTCCTCAGCGCCGACTACAGCCAGCTAACGAAGGACCTCAAAAAGACGCTGGGCAGCACCTACATCGACGACGATGACTACGTGCTGCAGCCCGGGCAGTTCAAATACATCGAGTACGCGGGCATCGACAAGAAAGCACGCTTCATCGCCGTGCTCGCCAACTTCCACAACCAGAACGGCGCGACCTGGAAACAGGTGCTGCGCCTCGAATCGCGCGGCTATCGCTACGCGCTGGCAGTGATCCTCCGCGGCTCGGAAGTCACCATCGCCGACGAAGGCTACCGCGCCCCGCAGCCGAGTAAATAATCATGACCTCACGCAATCCCGTCATCTGGAACGAAGGCCTGTTCGTCAAACCGCAGCACTTTCAGCAGCAGGCCCGCGCGCTGGAGCATCACGTCAATCAACGCGTGAGCGGCATCAGCGAGCATCTGTACGGCTTCTCCGAGCTCGAGCTGAACCAGGAATACCTGAGCTTTGGCAAGGTCGCCATCGTGCGTGCGCGCGGCATCATGCCCGATGGCTCCGTGTTCGACATTCCTAACGATCAGCCTCCGCCCGCACCGCTCGCCATCAGCGATAGCTCCGCCGCCAATCAGGTGGTCTATCTGACTTTGCCGCTCCGGTCCGACGGCGTGCTGGAAGTGCAATGGCCCGATACCTACGCCAATGCGCGCTACCGCGCCCGCATGGAGGAAGTGCACGACACCCACAGTCAGGACGGCGATCACGTCTCGATGGAACTCGCCACGCTCAATCTGCAACTGAGCCTGGAACGAGATGACCGCAGCGCCTTCACCGGCATCGCGCTCGCACGCATCCTGGACCGCCGCCCCGATGGCAGCCTCGTGCTGGACGACGCTTTTTACCCGACCAGTTTGTCGCTCAATGCCGTGCGGCCGCTCGCTCGATTTCTGGGTGAAACGGCGGGCCTCATGCGCGAACGCGCCAAGAACATCGCCGAGCGCATCGGCTCGCCCGCCCAATCGGGCGTGGCCGATGTCACCGACTTCAACTTGCTGCAAACCCTCAACCGCCTGCAGCCCTATTTTCAGCACCTCGCGCGCCTGCGCCACGTGCATCCCGAGCAGCTCTACATCGCCTTCAGCCAGGCGTGCGGCGAACTGGTCACGTTCACCGACGAAGGCCGCCTGCCTCAGGAGTACCCGCCCTACCAGCACGACAACCTTCGCCTCTCGTTCCGTCTGCTCGAGGAAACCCTGCGGCGCTCGCTGAGCACGGTGTTGCAACCGCGCGCCGTATCGTTGCCAATCGTCAGACAACAATACGGTATCCTTACGGCCGCCGTACAGGATCGAAGCCTCATCGCCAGCGCCGAGTTCATTCTCGCCGTGCGTGCGCGCATGCCGCTGGAACTGTTGCGGCAGCAGTTCGTGCAACAGGCCAAGGTGGCCTCGATTGAAAAGCTCGGCGAGCTGGTCAGCCTGCAGTTGCCCGGCATCCCGCTGAGCCCCCTGCCGGTCGCCCCGCGCCATCTGCCTTACCACGCCGGCTTCACCTACTTCCAGTTCGATCGCAGCCATCCGGCCTGGAAGATGATGCGCGACACGGCGGGCTTCGGCTTCCACATCGCGGGCGACTACCCCGAGCTGGAGTTGCAGTTCTGGGCCATCCGGAGTGAATGAAATGAGCACCATCGAGACGCCGAAAGAACCTAAGGGCGACTTCCTGCATAACACGCCCGCGCCCACTGTGCCCAACAAGCGCGCGATCGGCTTTGAAACCATCGACGGGCTCGACCGTGACGCCGATCTCGGCTTTCAGTTGCGCGGCAGTAGCTATAACCCGCTGGTCAACGGCGCGCTGCCGCTATTTGGTCTAGTCATCCGGTTGCGCCGGCTCGATCGCTATGAGGATGTCGGCACGCTCTATGCGAACGTGCGCGATCAGATCACCGCGCTCGATGAAGAGGTACGCACGCACGGCTACGACGGCGCCACGCAATTGGCCTTCCGTTACGCGCTGTGTGCCTTCATCGATGAAGCGGTGATGGCCACGCCTTGGGGTTCGCACTCGATGTGGGCAGCGCGCTCCTTGCTCAGCGCCTTTCACAACGAAACCTGGGGCGGCGAGAAGTTCTTCACCGTCCTCTCGCGCATGCTCATGGATCCGCGCAAGTATCGCGACGTGCTCGAGTTCAAGTACCTGTGTCTGTGCCTGGGATTCAAAGGCAAGTACGGCATGCAGCACAACCAGAGCGATGCCCTGCAGACACTCATCAGAAAGCTGCACGATGTGTTGCGCGGCCTGCGTGGTGACACGCCCGAGCACCTAACCGACGCGAGCAAGAACATCGCCACGCGCCGCTACCGCATTGGCCAGCACTGGCCCTGGTGGACGCCGTGGGTCGCCGCACTCGTCGTGCTCACCGTCGTCTACGCGCTCTATGCCTTGAGCCTGCACGGCACCACGGATGAAGTGCTGCGTTCGCTCGACGCGATGCTCAAGCGTTGAAGTTTAATTTTTTGACTTATCGGGAATCGTTTTATGCCACGTCAATCCGACCTGCGTTTCACCTTCGAGCCGGCCAGTGGCGTGGCCTTCGATGTGCTGGAATTCGATCTCAAGGAGGCGCTCTCCGAGATATTCGAACTCACGCTGGAACTCTCCAGTGCCGACCCCGCCGTTGACTTCGGCAAGATGCTCGATCAACCCGCGCTCTTCACGCTCTGGCGCGGCGTCACGCCCGTGCGCTATGTACACGGTATCGTGAGCACTTTCGATCAAAGCGAGACAGGGTTTAGACGTACCCGCTATCAGGCCGTTGTCACCCCCGCGCTCGCTCGCACCGAGCTCTGCAGCGACTGGCGTATCTTTCAGCAGAGATCCGTGCCCCAGCTCCTTCAGACCTTGATGGACGAACAAGGCGTCACCGATTACGAACAACAGCTGTTCCTCGAACACTTGCCGCGCGAGTATTGTGTGCAACCGGGCGAGACCACGCTGGGCTTCATCGATCGCGTGTCTGCGGAGGAAGGGCTGTATAACGCCTACTTCCATTCCGCGAAGGGCCATCGCCTGATTCACGGCGATAAGCTCATCGTGCACGGCGCGATCGATGGTGGTCCGGTGTCGTACAACCCTAACCCCGGTGGCGATGCGCCCGAGCCGGGCTTGCGTTCGTTCCGCTACACCGAACAGGTGCGCACCGCACGCCAGACCCAGCGCGACTACACATTCAAGCACCCCCAGTACAACCAGCAACATGTGCAAGACGGCGCGAACCTCGATCACCAAAATCGTGAGTACGAGCGCTACGACTATCCGGGACGCTACAAGCATGACCAGGCCGGCAAGCCATTCACGCAAACTCGGCTGCTCGCGCTGCGCCGCGATGCACGTCTCGTCATCACCGAGGGCGACGATGCGCGTCTCGTGCCTGGCATGGCGTTCACACTCGCTGACCATCCGCGCGAGGAGTGGAATCGCGGCTGGCGGCCCGTGCGTATCGAACATCGCGGCACGCAGCACACCAGCCAGCAGGAAGAGTCGGCCGAGGCGATCCAAGGCACGCACTACAGCTACACCGCCGAGCTCGTGCCCGATGACGTCGAATGGAAGGCGCCGCTTCTATCCAAGCCGCGCATCGACGGTCCTCAAATCGCCACCGTCACCGGCCCCGCCGGAGAAGAGATCCATACCGATGAATTCGCACGCGTGACCGTGCAGTTCCCTTGGGACCGCGAAGGCAAGAACGACGAGCACAGCTCCTGCTGGATTCGTGTGGCGCAAAACTGGGCCGGCGCGACCTGGGGGCACATGGCGATCCCCCGCATCGGACAGGAAGTGATCGTGGCGTTTTTGGACGGCGATTGCGATCAGCCGATTATCATTGGAAGGACCTATCACGCCACCGACCTGCCGCCCTATGAGCTGCCGCGTCACAAGACGCGCATGACCATCAAGAGCCAGACGCACAAGGGTGAAGGCTTCAACGAACTGCGCTTCGAGGACGAGAAAGATCAGGAAGAAATCTACGTCCATGCGCAGAAAAATCAAAACATCGAGGTCAACCACGACGAAACCACTCGCGTTGGTCACGATAGAAAAGAAGACGTTGGAAACGATGAAGCCGTCAGCGTCGGCAACGACCGGCAGGTCGCTATCGGTCACGATGATTCACTTCACGTCGGCCAGGATCGTCGCGAAACGATCGGCCGCGATCGCCTTCTCAACGTCGGCCGCAACCACCAGATCGATGTGACCAAGGATCTGATCGAAACGGTCGGCAACATCCGTCAGGAACGCACCACCGCCGATAGGAAGGTCGAGACCGGCGGCAACTACACGCATCGGGTGCAAGGCCGCATTGAGACAGAAGCCGGCGAGCGTATCGCCACGCGCACCAAGATCTATGACCTTGGCGCCGAGGACCGCGTGGTGTTTCGCGGACCGGGCGGCACCATCACTATCGACAGCAGCGGCATCACGCTCGACAGCACGACGATCAAACTCAAAGGGAATCTAGCTCTGCAAGCCCCCGGCGTTGCGACGAGAACCTCCCTGGGCGGCACACCCAACACGAGCAAACCCATGGATGAGCTTTGCGCGATGCGCGCAGACGGGACCTGTCCGAAATCCGATTGCCCTTGTGGCAAAGCCGCTTGACCGGAGGCTCTATACGTGAACGATACGACGTACCTCAATGCCGAGACGCTTGCGTCGTCCCAGTTGACGAGCGTGCTCAAAGCCGACCAAGGGAACATCATCTTGCTGCTCGCCACCGAAGCACTGGAAGACTGGGCCTATCCCGGGCTCGCGCCCGACGCGGCACAGTTCCCAGACGCGCCTGGCGTGATGGATCTGGTTAAGGCGATCGAACCCTTTCCAGTCTCGCGCTGGATGTGGAGCGACACCCAGTTCGACGTCAGACGCCAGCGTGGACCATTGCTGGTTCAAGTGGGCAACGGCTCGGCCCTTCTCGAAACATTCGTTAAGCAGTGGGCGCCTGCAAATGGAGGCATGGTCCTCTTCACCGATCTGGATATCGAAGGACTGCACCGATTCCTGACAACACGCGTTGTCGCGGGGCTCCCACAGGGAGGCGAGGCAACCTTGCGATGGGAACCACAACGATGGGCGGCTGTCATGCGAGCGCTCACGCACCATCGTGGCAGCGAGTTTCTCGGTCCCATTACACGGCTGGTATGGATCGAAAACAGCGGGCCGCGATCGTACTGGCGTCAAACCTTCAATCCGACGCCCGCGTCTCGCGAGGCCGCTTCGTCTGCTCCCTTTTCCTGGCAAGACGGCGAACTTCGGCGTCTCGGTGAACTGGACAAACAACATTTCCTGGACGCATTGACTAACGAACTGGTGGAGTTGCCGGCTTGCGCAGGTCGCGACCATGCGTGGATCTATGAGCAGGCCCGGCAGGCCATCCAATACTTCGGAAATGTCGGCATTCACAACGAAGCCATCGTCTGCGCCCTGCTTCGGCTGAGCATCGAGCAAGGTCGGACATTGAACACGCACGAAGCGCGAGCCATCGTGGCTGACACCACAAGATCGCCCGAATCGCGGCTGGACGCCTTGCGCGCATTGGCAAATAACTGAGGACAATTCATGGGCCAACAAAATGAAATCGGCTGTGCGACCAACTCTTCCGCCTGCGCGCCACACATCCCCATCATTCCAGTACGCTACGCGGTCATCCCGAAAAATCCCGGTGACACCGCTCAGTTTGCCTATGCCGACGCACCGTACCCGTTGGAAAAGGGCTTTACCGGCATCGCCAATCTGAACTGTTCGAAGTACACCTTGCGTCTGCTCAGACCGGGATACGTCTATGTTTTCATGGAGTCCCCTCAAGCGCGCAAACTGGTCATCCATGAGCACGTAGGCGGAGGACATTACCGCGAACTGCTCATCAAGGATCTGGAAGCCTATGGCAAAGGCAAGAAGGATAAGAAGCGCGTGTACGCCGAAGGCGCGCGCACCATCAACGTCTGGGCCGATCTCTCCGCCACCCAGGTCTGGATCGGCTATAGCGCGCATCTTTGGACCGCCACGCAAGCTCAGCGTATCGAAAGCTCCGAAGACGAACGCGCGCTGTGCATGCACAAGCTCGACATGAAGGAGTTCATCCAGAAGCCCGGTTCGCCCTCGACGCAGGCGCATGTGCTGCCCGTTGATGCCATGGAGACTTGGGTCGAAGACTGCAAACCGGTGGCCAAACGTCCCGAACTGAAATGGAGCAGTGCGCCGTACGACAAGGCTGCTTTCGAGGGTATGGGCCTTTATCACGCACTGGCAGCGGGCTGGGGCGCCAATCGTCCCAAGATTCCCGTGGTCGTAGCGCTGCTGGATGCAGAAGGCATCGCGCAGGACCTCGGCGCCATTCAGGCATTGCTCGCTCACCAGGTCGCGGACCTCAAAGCGCCCGGCGTCGAGGCAGCGGCTCAGGCCAAGCCCGCTACTGCACCTGCAAACAATGCTGCCGATTCCGGCAAATTGCCGCCAGCGCTCAAGCTCGATGTGCAACGCCTCACCGCCAACAGCGAGAACTTCCATCATAAGAACTTGATGGCGATGCTCATCGAGCAGACTTTGCTACAGATGTATCCACCGAACGCGAGCAAAAGCGATCCCGCCACCTTAGCCCGCCTTCGGCACGAGTCGTACTCAACTCAGTATCCGCAACGTCGCGTACCGTCATGCGCGGAGTTGCAATACGAGGTGCTGACAGACGAAAGGCTATCGCCAGCTGGTGAACGGTTTGCACAGCGCATCGACAAAAAGAAGTACACCGATTTCTTGCAGGAGCGCGCCAAGGCAGACGCTGAGATCGAGCGGTTGTTCGTGCGGATCGAGCAAGCTAGCGCCGATCACGATGGCTGGCTCGGATCAGCAGAGAACGCTCAGGCTGCCAATCGCCTGTCCGTCGCTGCCGCCCTCAGAAGTTACGATCGCGATAAGCTGATCTCCGCCACCGCACTAGAGTACTCCATCGCACTGATCCTGGAAGGTGCCGGCATGCCATTGTCCGGACGCGAGGACAAGGATCCGCGCACAAAGCGCATCGCCTCTTGGGTCAACGACACTAATAGCCCTCTTTATCTGGGTATATTGGCGTTCGCACCGTTCGCCAAGGATGCGGGAAGCGCTGGAAATCTTCTCAATGCTGCCAACGAAACGATCAGGGCGTTGGGCAGCAAGTTCGAGGCGAATGCGGCAACCGATGTCATCGTGCGGAATCTCAGTCAGTACATCCTTACGAAGATTCCCGGCCAGACAAAGTGGACCAAGAGCCCGTCACTCGTGGCTCAGGTGGATAGAGCTGTGGCCGACGGCAACATCAAGAAATTACTCGGACAGTTGCGCCCGCGCTACAACCTGATTGACGAGATCATCGCAGCTGACGCCCTGAGCGCAAAAACCAAGGCGATGATCGACAACGGCATGCTCGAAGTCGAGAAATCCGTGTCTAAAGTCAGCACTGACACAGGCTCAAAAGTCGTGCGCGTTATCACGTCTGAAGAGCTGCACCTTAAAGCTGGTAAGGGTCTCCCCCCCGAGATGCCGCGCGCAATGTTCCACGGAGCTGTCGCTCCCATTTTGTTGGTTTTTAATGCCATTTGCCTTAAAGACGCCGCGCTCACGTTGGCCAAAGATCACTCCGGGGTCAATTCCACCAACTTCCTGGCTGCTTTGATGGGTATGACGGCGGCCATCAATGTGGCGCTCGTTGCCACACGCGATTTGGTCAAGCGCCGTGCTACCAATGCGGGGGTGGCGTTTGCTGGAGAAGCATTTGAAAAAGGATTGTTGAGAAGATTGGCATCGGATGGATTTGGAAGGTTTGCCGGTTGGGGAGGCGTGATCGGTAGTTTCGCCACTGACATTCAAAAAGCGTGGTCAGCAAACAGTGACGCACGCAACTATCGTGTCGGAGCGGCATTTGCAAATGCTGCGGGTGGAGCTATGGTCGTGGAGAGTGCTCTTATCGGCGGGTATCTTACTGCGGCAACCGGGGCTTCGACTATCCCTTTCGCGGGCTGGGTGGTCGCCGCAGGTATCCTTTTGATCGCGGGTGGGACTTGGCTCGCGTTGCAAGCCGATGCGATGAACAATACGCCAATGGAGCGCTGGGTCACGCAAGGCATCTTTGGCAACCTTCACAGCGACGGCGATAATGATTCGCTTACCTCCTACGGGGATAACGTAAGCGCCGAGATTCAAGGCTACTATGACGCCTACTATGCTCCCGTAACGCTCACCGCCAAGCAGTCCAAAACCTTAGGTTGGGTTGGCGTGGATACTGATTGGCATGGCCACTACTTCGACAAGGATGACGTAGAGTTCACTGTGCTCTTGCCAGGCTTTGTCGTTGGTCTCAGTGACTTACAAATAAACATGGGACCCAAGGTTGCACAACCGCCGCATCAAGTCACTGTCGGGCCCGACGGAGTAGTCAATCTATCCCCTGTCGTCGTTTCGTCCTTCCGTAGCTATGACACTTCGTACCGTGTAGTGAATGGTGGCCTACTCGCGAGAGCTCAGAAAGGGCAGAT
The DNA here is from genome assembly GCF_001544915.2 of Caballeronia pedi. GTDB lineage: Bacteria > Pseudomonadota > Gammaproteobacteria > Burkholderiales > Burkholderiaceae > Caballeronia > Caballeronia pedi. The sequence continues at coordinate 61,457 of NZ_FCOE02000015.1, forward strand.
CGAAGCACTCAGCGCTGAGCTGAAGGTCACATACTGGCCGCATCAAGGGATAGACGCCGACGTCAGCGTCTTGCAAACCTTTGAGCTACATGCATAGATCGCTCATCATGAAAAAACAAAAGCCTTTAGCACCAGATATGCGGGCCCTGGAGAAGCCGATTGATAAGCTGCCCGAGGAGTCTTTCAAAAAGGTCCACTACCAGACTACGACTGGAGAGGGATGGCGCGCTGGGAGCAAACATGCAAATGTGAAGCCGCAGATCGGCGAACAGTTTGTAGCCATCAGTCAACAGTGTCTTGAAGTGCAGTCAGTCATGTCTGGAAGCGGTGTCACCCTCGCACGTATGTGGAGTGTATTGACTTTCTACTTCACGCTCTTTGTCGGTTACGCTCTGGTCCGTGACTTTGTAGACCCAATTCGACAAGCTGATCCCGCATCACTGCCGTTTCTCCTAGCGGATGTAGCAATGTTAACGATTGATTGCTTCCTTATTTTTGCTTTCAAGAGACTCAGCAATATTGTGTTCAATCGTCATACGCAACGCGTGTATGGCATGCTCGGTAAGAACTTGTGGCAAGTGGATTGGAAGGATATCCAGGCAACGACCGAGACAGATCTCGGCGTCTACGGAGCCGTGACACATCCGCGCCTGCAACTCAACTTGAAGCGCGTCAATAAGTGGGGGAAACTGGAAACTGCCACGCAAGTCTTCCGTTTGGCCCCTCACAACAATACCGACATTATATCGGTATGGGAATATGTCCGAACGTTCATGGAAGAAGGCCCAGATCTACTGCCCATCCCTACCAAACGTGACTGGTTCCAAACTGCAGACCACAAGATTTCATTCACACCCATGGAAGCTTGGCGCCATTATGCTCCATGGCCATTAGTTGAGCCTACTGACGACTTCGAACGGACCGCAAAGGTCCGCTTTTGGCCGATCTGGACATTTTTCTCTTTTCCCTATTGCATGGCGATCGCTTTGCCTTGGTGGTTGGTCGTCAAAATTTGCTGGATTCATCTGACCGACCTACCTTCCGAAGCTTGGGTAGGAAATATCGGTCCGATGATCACACCTGAAATGGCCGCTAAGGGAATGCGCCCGTAAGGTCAGTGCCGTGCTTGCTCTTCTGGGCGAGTCGATAGGTGAAGCAACGAGATCCATCATATTCAATCTTGGGAATCCTGCAACGCTATGCACACACTTCTCATCGCTGTCCGTCTACGCGCGTCCGACCTTAAACGCAGCACAGAAGTCCCGGCCACACTGTCAGTATCTGAGAAGACATTTACGTACTTTTAATGCTCTTAACAATAGGAGATTCAGAATGTCACGCGGTGCAATTCGCTTAGGCGACAAACACTCGGGCGGCGGCGTCATGGTGGACGCCAACGGCTTCCCCGTGAACGACATCCGGCAGTGCGTGTTGGGCGACATGGCCATCTGCCCCAAGCACGACGGCAAGTTCCCCCTCGTCTCGGGTGGCGATGGCTCAGCCGTCATCAACGGCAAGCCGCTCGCGTTCGAGCCCGCCCTGCTCGCCTGCGGCTGTTCGGTCTATTCGTCGTGCGCGGACAGCTATGCGCGCTTTTGAAGATGAAGGGTGCTCGGCTTCCCGCGGCATCCGCGTGATCGGGTATTTGAAACGCCAGCACCCCTAACTCTGAACGACATGCACGCGCTCGCGCGTCAGCACAATGGGCGCTGCCTGTCGGCTGCATTTGTCAATAGTCACACAAAACTACGCTGGCAATGCGATCAGGGACACGACTGGGATTCGACACCTATCAACGTGAAAGCCGGCATATGGTGCCAGCTTTGCAGCAAGGCGGAGAAACAGGCGCACTGGCTGGCTAAACTACGCGCCCTGGCTGAGGCACGTGGCTGACGATGCCTATCGGAGTGCTACGTGTCGGATAACGAAAAGCTGCGCTGGCAATGTGCAAAAGGCCATATCTGGGAAGCTCGGTCGCATTCGCTTCTATATCGCGATGCGTGGTGCATGAAGTGTGCCGCTGAAGAACGCAAACTGACCATCGAGGACATGCAGACCATCGCCCACGAGCGCGGTGGCGAATGCCTGTCGACTCACTACGTTCAGAGCCAAGTCAAGCTGCGCTGGCGATGCAAGGACGGCCACGAATGGGATTCACCGCCGAATCGAATCCGCCTTGGGGCGTGGTGTCGCGTGTGCGCGCTCAACAATGCCAAGTCAACAATGGCGGATATGCACGCGGCGGCACAGGCCCGTGGCGGCATATGCCTGTCGACACAGTACGAGAACAACCACACGAAGCTGCGTTGGCGCTGCGCCAAGGGTCACGAGTGGATGGCTGAGCCGGTAAGAATCAGAGGGGGCAACTGGTGTCCGGCCTGTGCATGGCGTTCCTACACCATTGCCGACATGCAAACGCTGGCGCGACGCCGTGGAGGCGAGTGTCTGTCGGAACATCCGCCGGAGCAAGTCGCCAAGACCACCGTGAAGCTTCGCTGGCGTTGCGAGCGAGGACATGAATGGTCGACGGCACCGCGCCACGTCATCAGAGGATGCTGGTGCCCCGAGTGTGCGTGGCTTGCTCGATGCAAGACGTACAAATCGCGGCGCAAGTACCTGCCAGTAGCGCAAGAACAGGACGCGTAAGCCAAAGCTCAACCATCCTGTTCTGCGTCCCCGAGTTCGCGCAGCTCGATGACACCCTCGGATAGCGTTTCGTAGATTTTGGCCTCGCCTGGTTCGAGCATCGAATCGTTCACGGTGTCGCGATCGACGATCACGCGCACATCGGTGTCGCCCTGGTTTTCGATCTCGAGTTTCATCGCGTGCTCTCTGTTTGGTGTTGCGGTTTAGTGCTGCGGTGGAATGATTTGTTGAAGCGGCGATTCGGGATGCGATACTTCGGTGCGGGTAGGCAATTGAACGCCGCCCCCATGACCGCCGGTGTCGCTCACGGCGTTATGATCGCCCTCGATGTACACGAAGGTGCACGCGCCGAGCGAGAGCAGCATGTTGAGCAGGCTCGCGCGCACGAGCCAATTCATATGCGGGTGCATCATGCGACCTTGGTGAGCGACAAGCGCCCGCGAATCATCAGCGGGGTTTGGGTGTTTGCGCCCAGCACTTTGGTAAAGCCCGCCCACACGTGATCGCCCGCCGAAATGGGCAAGGGTCCTGTGATGACGAGCGAGCCGAGCGTGCCGCCCTTCTTCTGCGTGCCCAGTGGCAGGTCGGGGAAGCGTCGAACCGCTTGCTGATAGATGCCGGGATACCCGTACCCCACGCAGACCGAGAACGTCATCTGCGACGGAATTTGCCATTCGTCCTCCACCGTCGCGTTGATCTCGGCATCCGCGTTGACCATGTACATGCCGGTTGGCACCGAGATCGAGTTATCGCTGTTCACGGCGAACTGAAAGCTCCCAAACGTGTTGGTCGCCATCGCGAAATCCAGCTCGTAGTGGTCGCCGCAGTCGATGCCTCAGCCTTCAAGTTGATAGCCGAGTTCGATGTGCAAGCCCGACGCCGAGCCGCCGAGCGATGTCGGCTTGTGAAGGATCTGGGCTACGCCTTCCGTCGGAAGGCGCCAAGCGGATGATGGGGTAAGCCGGCGCTAGAGGAGGCGTTCCGAGCATCGCGCTTGTCATGCGCGGAGTCAGTCCTCAAAATCGCGCCTCGTCCTACTCCCGAGCCAACGCGGCGCCGCAATAAGGCTTGTCGGAAACCGTGATGGAACTCAACGCCTGATCGGCGCGCAGCCGCCACGGCACATTAGCTCCTTCTTCGTCGCGTTGTTCGCCAATCAGAACACGCCCGTCGTCGCTGGCTCGCACCCCTTTGAAGCGTTCATCGGCAGTGACGTTCAAGCCTAACAAATTGAACCAGTCCTTGAACTTGCAAATTCCATTGGCCTGGGTCCAGATCATCGAGCTGCCGCCAGCAATCTGATGACCCAAAATCAGCTTACCGTCGGTGCTTTCCCAGTCGATGGGCACGCCGTGAGCTCCCGCTTCGGGAAGTTCTGGATCAAAGAGATCATGTCTGGCAAATTTTTCAGCGATCTGCGCTTCGGTCAGCAGCACCCTTGGAATGGTGTTCTCGGAGGCCGAAGGAGAAACGGAGGGCAATTCCACGCCCGTGTTCTGCCCATCCACCCAGCGGGTCTTAACGGATTCCGGAAATTGGCTCTGATCCGACTGAAGAGGGAAGCTAACCAGTCCTTCGATGGTTTGCCCATTTTCGCTGATGGACGTAGCCGTAACCCAGGACGTAACACTGTTGTATTCGGACGGAGATGGTAAGGCTTTCCAACCTTTTTGTCGGTTCCACACAAAAGCAACTTCTGAACCTTGCTCTTGGCGCTCACCGCTCCCGCCTACGACGATGCTGCCATCAGCATTGATCGCTTCAGCAAAAAATCCACCTTGTTGAGGCGTAACTTCTTCCAGTTCAGCGTTGCCTTCTTTCCAAAGAAATACGTGGGTCTTGTCGGCGCTATCGGTTCCTTGCACCACTACGACTTTGCCATTGGCACTCACCGCCTTGGCAACGCTTTCGCAAATACCGGGCTGACAACCTAGCCGTTCGGGTACGCCCTGGCCGTTCCAACGGAATGCCTGAGAGCGAGTGTCGCGCTCCTGCATAACGGCGCCCACCAAGACCGTTCCATCTGCATTGAGGCCGAGCACAGTAAATTCCTTTAAGACAGGCAACAACTCGAACGTCAACGTAGGCTTGCTTGTTGACGCTTGTGCCAAGGCCAACGCGGTCCAGAGCATCAACAATATGCCCGTCAATCCTATCTTCAAATTTCTCATAGTTCACTTATACGAGGGCATGACATCGTGACGGCGTTTATGCTCAGCGCGACGGCTGGGCACCCAGGACAGCCGTACTTTGAGGCATTTTAAGAAAGCCTATAAGCGAAATTTGTCAAAAATTGACAAGAAGAATATCTCGCTCCTCGTCGGTGTTTCGCTGGATGCCAGTCGGCTTTCTTGCTCTTCATGGAACGCCCGCAGCTCGACTATTCTCTCGGTTTCACTCTCAAGACTACGCTCGCCCGGCTCAAGCGCTGAATCGTTCACGGTGTCGCGGTCGACGATCACGCGCACATCGGTGTCGCCCTGGTTTTCGATCTTGAGCTTCATCGCGTGCTCTCTGTTTGGTGTTGCGGTTGAGTGAATCGTTGAAGTGGATTGGATGCCTCTGCGCGAGCAGGCAGTTGAATGCCGCCGCCGTGTCCGCCGGTGTCGCTCACAGCGTTATGGTCGCCCTCAACATAAACGAAGGTGCACGCGCCGAGCACGAGCAGCACGCCGGGCATGCACATGCGCGCGAGCGAGTTCATAGCCGAGCGCGCTATGCGACCTTGGTGAGCGACAAGCGCCCGCGAATCGTGAGCGAGGTTTGCGTGTTCGCGCCGAGCACTTTGCTGAAACCCGCCCACACGTGATCCCCGGCCGATATCCAGAGCGGCCCCGCGAGGATGACCGAACCGAGCGTACCGCCCTTCTTCTGCGTGCCCGTCGGCAGGTCCGGGAAGCGTCGCACCGCCTGTTGATAGACGCCGAGATAGCCGTAACGGTTGCAGACCGACAATGTCATTTGCGCCGGAATCTGCCAATCGTCCTCGACCGGCGCGTAGATCTCGGCGTCGGCGTCGATCAGGTACATGCCAGTGGGAACCGAGATCGAGTTGTCGCTGTTGACCGTGAACGGGAAGCCACCGATTGCGCACGTTTCTGGCACACTCCTCGGTGGTTTCCTCCTCAGCGCTCCCCGCCCATGTCCACCTCAATCAAGCCCACGCAAGAGCAACACGCAGTTCTCGAAGCAGCGCGGCGCGGCGGTAATCTCAAGATCAAGGCATACGCCGGCGCCGGCAAGACCTCCACGCTCCAGCGTGTCTTCACGCAAGTGGCGGGCGGACGCGTGTTTCAGGATCCGCGCTCGGGCAAGCCGTGGCACAGCGAGGAGGCGTTCCAGCGCGTGTATTGGGCGCGGATTCTGAAGCGCCTAGGAATCCGTTACCGCCGCCCCTACAACATGCGCCATTCCTACGCCACCAGCATGCTGATGGCCGCCATGACGCCCGCGTTCTGCGCGCGCCAACTCGGTCACACTGTCGAGATGTTTTTGCGAACGTATGCGAAGTGGATCGACGGTAGCCAAAACGATCTGGAGATGGCGCGCCTGGAGAGTGCCCTTGCGGTGTCCGACGCGTCCTCGCGTACCGCAAAACTATCGTAGCCATTCGACGGCGATCACTGGTCCGCGTGGCCTATCGCATGTGATGCGAAGATGGAATCGACGAGCCTACTACCGGCACCGATCAATTTTGCCAAGACCAGAATCTGGTCGCGACAATTCGGATTCGTTGTCTTCTCTGGGTAGTTGATTTTATGATCAACCTCCCCCCAAATCTCTTCAAAAAGCGTTCTAACTTGAATTTCGCAACAAATCGACGATTCCTCGTATTGCTTAATGACGTAATGCACGCTCGTATAAAAACAGTCCTTTGTGTGGACCGTATATCCTAACGATTCAAAAAAAATCTTCGCCTCCGGGTCCCAAGTATAAGCCTTTGGCGGCTCGACTAGATACCATTCCCTCCGATCGATTCTCGCATCGATTGCAGTTTTCAGAGGAAGAAATTTCTCCTGATGAAGAAGCAAGACCCGCACTCCCGCCAGATCGGTGATTTTAGAGAGTAGATTCTCCGGAGTTATCGGATCTTTCTCATCCCATTTTCTGGTAATTTTCTCCTTGAGATGATCCGGGTCCTTGAGCCGAGACTTAACGGAATGGACGTGGTCATTAAGCTTCGGATGCAGGCTAAAGAAATCTACGATGTGACGTCTCCATAGCTCGAGATCACCGTAATCATCTTTGTAGCGCTCCAGTATTGGTTGAAAAGCCTCCTCGTTGAGCTGGATGTCGCTCATTGCATCCTCGCCAAAAGATCCGCCGCGAAGAACATATATTTGTCTTTCGTCGTCTCGTACGTCGTGCGGTTCCCAAAAATCGTCGGAACGTCATCCGATTCGAGCGTTTTCAAAGAGGGAACCTTCCACATAGGGACGTGATACTTTTGCGCCATGTTGGGGAGCGTGTTATGAGTGTGCATAACCGCAGTGCCCCCGATTGGCTCGTTGAGTTGCTCGTTCGTGAGCTTTCCGCGAACCTGCTCACCAATAAACTCGGTTATCGTCGGAGGGATCTGCATCGCGTAGTTGTAGTGTGCGGTCGCAAGATCCCATTTATTTCGACTCGAGTATTTCTTCGAGTTATAGATCGTATAGCCAAGCAAGCGAACGTATTCTGCGGGGAATTGATTGCGCTTATCCTTCGACAATAAAGTATACAAGGAGTCGAACTGAGTCTTCCACATGCGAAGCGCGTTGCCGATATTTCTGATTCCATAAAGCGAGAACATGTCTGGCATGCAAGGAATGACAAAACCATCGGTCGTTGAAATGATGACTTTGTTCAGCATCCCTAGACTTGGAGATGTATCGAAAATGACGACATCGTACTTAAACCGATCAGCGTAGCTCGCAGCGATACTTCGAAATTTGGTTAGCGTACGAATAGCAAGTGGGTCGCTCTGATACGCCTGGGGAAAGCGATTGGAAAGAGGATCTTCGTACATGTGCAAAGTGAGCCGCCCTGGAATAAGGTCGAGGGATGGGGCGAGATTCCACGGCGGGCTAACGTCGTCAAGGTCCGATACACCATCTTCCGTAGGCTTCAGAATGAAATGAATCGATCGCGTGGAGGAGCTTATCTTTCTAAATTCTCCAGCAGGCATACCATTCTTCGTCGCCTCGAAATCATCGATAAAGGAGTCCTCCGTCTGCCAAATTTCGTGGAGCTTCTCGGCGTCCATGCTCAAGATTGTCAAATTGCACTTGGGGATCCAGATCGATCAGCAGCGTTCGCAGGCCCATTTCGGCAAACGCGTGTGCCAAATGAAAAGTCAAGGTGGTCTTACCGACCCCGCCTTTGTTATTGAAGACAGATATAGTTTTCATAGGTGTCGTCGATGCAAGCCCCGTCACGTCGTGGTCGAGGTTTGCAGAAAGTTGGTTTGGTAATTGTACGTGCAAACGAGGGCGTTTCTCAGTGTTCATATGCTGGACGACGTTCCCGCAACTGCGCGATGCGACTCACAGACGAGCGCACTTGTTGGCCGGCCTCCGAGACGACTGCTCGGGCGATCGTTGCACGTTCGACGCGACCCGTAGCGGCGGCGTTCAGTCGAAGAGCGAGGAAGGGGTCGACAATGGCCTCAAATCGGTTTCCGTTTTGGCGTCGGAAGACTGGTTGCCGCGCTGACGTCGAACTAGCTATTCGCGGCTGGAAAACGCGACATGCGGCCACCACCTGAATTTCCTCTGGCAATTCGGCTCCGCCTGTTCCGCGAAGGTGACGACCGTCGTCGAGGCGGCGAACCGCTGTACCTTCGCCCCGCGATAAGCGCGCTGATCTCAGGGCCATGTTCCCTTCGTCGGCTACTTTTATTTTTGGGATAACTAGCGAACAGGAAAGGCCCGAGCGGCGGCGGCGCAAATGTAGACTCGGCAAGAGCGCAAAGTGAAAGGCCCGTATGGGTGCTGAGACCCACATGGTCCCCGAAACTGTCCCCGGACTGTCCCTGAAAACCCCTCGTCAGGGACGCAAAACCGCTATCCGTTTGATATAACGAAGAAATAGCTGGTGGGCCGGGTGGGGCTCGAACCCACTATCGGTCGATTATGAGTCGACAGCTTATACCAGTTAAGCTTCCGGCCCTTTTTGCACACAGAGGGCAAAAAGAAAGCGCCGCTACGGGCGCTTTCCATACTTCCGAACATTGCGCAGCGCGGCTCTCGAAGGGTAGCGAGTTTGCCTCACAACGCCTCTCAAAACAAGCCCTGTCAGTTCCCTTCCAGAAACGACTTCAACTTGTCCGACCGACTCGGATGCCGCAGCTTACGCAGCGCCTTCGCTTCGATCTGGCGAATCCGCTCACGCGTGACATCGAACTGCTTGCCGACTTCCTCGAGCGTGTGATCGGTGCTCATCTCGATCCCGAAACGCATACGCAGCACCTTCGCTTCGCGTGGCGTCAGCGAGTCGAGCACATCCTTCACGACATCGCGCATCGACGCATGCAGCGCCGCATCGGACGGAGCGACCGTATTCGTGTCCTCGATGAAATCGCCAAGGTGCGAATCGTCGTCGTCGCCGATCGGCGTTTCCATGGAGATCGGCTCCTTCGCGATCTTCATGATCTTGCGGATCTTGTCCTCCGGCATTTCCATCTTCTCGGCCAGCGTCGCCGGGTCCGGTTCCAGACCGGTCTCCTGCAGAATCTGACGCGAGATGCGGTTCATCTTGTTGATCGTCTCGATCATGTGAACCGGAATGCGGATCGTGCGCGCCTGGTCGGCGATCGAGCGCGTGATGGCCTGACGAATCCACCACGTCGCGTAAGTCGAGAACTTGTAGCCGCGCCGATATTCGAACTTGTCCACCGCCTTCATCAGGCCGATGTTGCCTTCCTGGATCAGATCGAGGAACTGCAAGCCACGGTTCGTGTACTTCTTCGCGATGGAAATCACGAGACGCAGATTCGCCTCGGTCATTTCGCGCTTCGCCTGACGCGCCTTCAGTTCGCCCGCCGCCATCTGACGATTGGTTTCCTTCAGGTCTTTCAGCGGCAGCACGACGCGCGCCTGAAGATCGAGCAGACGCTGTTGCTGTTCGCGGATCGCCGGAATATTGCGCTCCAGAACCGCGCTGTATTCGTGCCCTTCGGCAACGACCTTGTCGGACCATTCGAGATCGGTCTCGTTGCCAGGGAAACGCGTGATGAACTCCGCGCGCGGCATGCCACACTTGTCGACGACGGTATGCAGAATCTGCCGCTCGACCTGACGCACCTCGTCCACTTGCGCACGCAACGTGTCGCATAGACGCTCGACGGTGCGCGCCGTGAAGCGGATGTTCATCAGCTCGGTCTGGATGGCTTCCTGCGCCTTCAGATACGCCTTCGACTTGTAGCCTTCCTTCTCGTAGGCGCGGCGCATCTTGTCGAACCATTCGCTGATCAGCGCGAACTTCTCAAGCGACTGGGCCTTCAGGGCTTCGAGCTGCGCAGCGTTGGCGCTGGCCTGCGCGCTGCCGTCGTCCTCTTCTTCCTCTTCCTCGTCGCTCTCTTTCTCTTCCTCGGTTTCCTCCTCCTCGGATTCGATCGCCTCCGCTTCCTGCTCGGAGAAACCGTCCGTGTCCTGCGCATTCGGATCGAGCAGGCCATCGACGAGTTCATCGACGCGCACTTCCTCGTTCTGGACGCGCTCGGCCATCGCCAGGATGTCCGCGATGGTCGTCGGGCAGGCGGAGATCGCCATGACCATGTGCTTGAGACCGTCTTCGATCCGCTTCGCGATCTCGATTTCGCCTTCGCGCGTCAGCAGCTCGACCGTGCCCATCTCGCGCATGTACATACGCACCGGGTCGGTCGTGCGGCCGAATTCGGAATCGACGGTGGAGAGCGCGACTTCGGCTTCTTCCTCGACTTCGTCGTCGGAGGAGGCATTCGGCGCGTTGTCGTTCAGCAGCAGCGTTTCGGCGTCGGGCGCTTGCTCATACACCGCCACGCCCATGTCATTGAACGTGCTGATGATGCCTTCGATCGCCTCGGTTTCCGTGAAGTTGTCGGGCAGATGATCGTTGATCTCGCCGTACGTGAGGAAACCGCGCTCCTTGCCGAGCTTGATGAGCGCGCGCAGCTTGCCGCGCCGCTCCTCGAGTTCCTCGACGGTGCCGGGAGCGCTCGACGAGAACGCGTCCTTCAGCAGTGCCTTTTCCTTCGCGCGGCGATCGCGGGCCCTGGCCTTCTCGACCTTCGCCGCGGGAGCGGCGCCAGACTCTGCGTTTTGCATTGCGTCGTCTTCGACGGATACATCGTTCAGCTTTTTCGTCATGGAGTTCGCCATACCGGCTTTAGTCTCGACTCGCGGCTGCTGGACAACAGCCGATGGAACCGTGAATACCCAATCTGCGCACGCTGCTTCGTCCTGCGTGCCCTGCCCGGGGCGCCATCGCGGATCGAACGAGTGTGAATCGTCTTCTCGCCCTACCCGCAATAGCAGCCGCTTCCCTTATGCCCGTCTGTTCGTCGGCGTGCTTACCGGCCCGTTCCGTGTGATTTGTGCGGCGCGCACCACGTATGCGCACGACACCGCATCCCGGACCGCCGGTTCAGCCAGCGCCTTCCTGCTTCTATCCCGCCCCTCTTCCTCTACCGACCGCTGCATGACCCCGTCGACGCTGCACCAGAACGCATCAACAGTTGACAAAAAGCAACTCTTTTTGAACTTCTGATTATAGCATTCTCATTTTCCGCCATCCGGGCTCGCGCCCCGTCCAGCCTTGATCTGAGCGACTTTCGCCGACAGCTCCGAGAACTCCGCGACCTCTTCCGCCGACAGGCTCGACTGTCGCGCCAATTGATCCAGCCGCGCACGATAGCTGTCGTGCCGCAGCTTCACCACCGTCGCCTGCAATTCCTCCGCGAGCAGTCGCTTCTGCTCCTCGACGCGCTGCGCCGCATCCTCGTCCGACGGGTCGCGCATCAGCAAATCGCGAACGTTTTCATCATAGGCGAGAATTTCCTGGAAGATATCTTCGTACGTGGGCGCATTTGCTGCATTTCTCAAGACGTCCGAAAGCATCTGGAATTCCGCTTCGCCGCCGAGTTCGCGCGCGTGGCCGATCACCTCGCTGAAAATTTCGCCGTGCTCGGTCATGGTGACGAGCGTGCGCTCGATGTCCTGATCGAGCGCTACCGCGATCCCCGGATACATCACCAGATTGCGCAACGCGCGCTGCTCCTGGCCCGTCACGCGGCGGCGCTCGCTCTTCGGCACGTTCGCGCGGGCGACCGCTGCCGCGCGCGAATCGATGTCGCACAGCGCGGCGATCTCCGTGAACGGCGTGTCGAGCCGGTCCGCGAGCATATGCAGGATCTGCACCCGCAGTGCGTTCGCGGGCAGCGCCTGCAGCAGCGGCTTCGCATCGAAGAGCGCTTTCGCGCGGCCTTCGGGCTGCTCCAGTTCCTTGTCGTTCAACACCTCGTTCAGCAGGAATTGCGACATCGGCATCGCGCGATCGATCTGCTCGCCGAATCCGTCGGTGCCGAACTCGCGCACGTAGCTGTCCGGATCGTGCTCTTTCGGCAGAAACAGGAACTTGATCGTCCGGTTGTCCGCCGCGTGCGGCAGCGCCGCCTCCAGCGCACGACGCGCAGCGCGCCGGCCGGCCGAATCGCCGTCGAAACTGAATACCACGGTATCCGTCTGACGAAACAGTTTTTGTACGTGGATCGGCGTGCAGGCCGTGCCGAGCGTCGCGACAGCGTTCGCAAACCCGAGCTGCGCGAGCGCGACGACATCCATATACCCTTCGACGACGAGTACGTAGCCCAGTTCACGAATCGCCAGTCGCGCCTCGAACAGTCCGTACAGCTCGCTGCCCTTGCTGAACAGCGGCGTCTCGGGCGAGTTCAGGTATTTGGGCTCGCCGCCGTCGAGCACGCGCCCGCCGAAGCCGATCACGTTGCCCTTCACATTGCGGATGGGAAACATCACGCGCTCGCGAAAGCGGTCGTAACGCCGGGCCTGACCCTGCGAATCGGTCTTTTCGCTGACGATCACGAGCCCCGATTCCACCAGGTTGTCATGCCGATAATCGGGAAACGCGGTTTCGAGGTTCTGCCAGCCGTCCGGCGCATAGCCGAGGCCGAAACGCGCGGCGACCTCGCCCGTCAGACCGCGCTTCTTCAAATAAGCGATGGCGTTCGGCGCGCCGCGCAGTTGCTTGCGATAGAAATCGCAGGCGGTCTGCATGACTTCGGTCAGCGCGACGCTGACCGCCTTGCTCGGCGCGCTTTCGCCACCGCCGCTGCCGCCACGGAAGCCGTTCGATGGCTCCTGCGGCACCGTCAGCCCCGCGCCTTGCGCGAGGTCCTTCACGGCCTCGGGGAAGCTCAGACCGGTGTGCTCCATCAGAAAGCCGATCGCGGTGCCGTGCGCGCCGCAGCCGAAGCAGTGATAGAACTGCTTGGTCGGGCTGACCGTGAACGACGGGCTCTTCTCGTTGTGGAACGGACAGAGCCCCATGAAATTCGCGCCGCCCTTTTTCAACTGGACGTAGCGGCCCACCACGTCGACGATGTCGACGCGGTTGAGCAAATCCTGCAGGAATGCGTGCGGAATCACCGATCGAATAAGCCGCGGCGGTTACTTGGCGAGTGCGGCCTTCACCTGCGCCGAGACCGCGGTCATGTCGGCCTTGCCGGCAAGTTTCGGCTTGAGCACGCCCATCACCTTGCCCATGTCCTGCGGACCGGCGGCGCCTGTCGCTGCAACGGCGGCCTGGACCTCGGCGGCGATCGCTTCGGCGGAAAGCTGTTCGGGCATGTACGCGGCGAGCACCGCCAGTTCCGCTTTTTCCTTGTCGGCGAGATCGTTGCGGCCCGCGGCTTCGAACTGGCTGATCGAATCCTTGCGCTGCTTGATCATCTTGTCGATGACGGCGGTGATGCCCGCGTCGTCGAGCGTGACGCGATCGTCGACTTCACGCTGCTTGATTCCCGCGAGCAGCAGGCGAATCGTGCCGAGGCGCTCGGTTTCCTTCGCGCGCATGGCAGTCTTCATGTCGTCGTTGATCTGGTCTTTGAGGCTCATCTTTCACCCGTTGCAATTGCGAAAATATGGATTCCGGCCGGCGCCCGGGCTATCCCGCGAAAGCAAAAACCCGCTTGGGAACGCTTCCTCAAGCGGGACTTTTAGCGGGCCGTTCCAGCGCCTGCCAGAGCGGAGAGGACCCTCCTCCGATGACCGTCTGAGTATAGCAAACGGGTTCGTATTCCGAGACTCGCCAAAACCCCCGGGCAGGCTCGCTCAGGCGGCGCTCGCCGCACCTCGCGCGAACTCGGAGGCGGCCTTTCCGGCAGCGACGCCCGACGCCCACGCCCACTGGAAGTTGTAGCCGCCGAGCCAGCCCGTGACATCCACCGCCTCGCCGATGAAATAGAGGCCGGCTACGCGTTCGCTCATCATCGTCGCCGATGACAGCTCGCGCGTGTCGACGCCGCCGCGCGTGACTTCGGCCTTGCGATAGCCTTCGGTGCCGCTCGGCGTGAGCGTCCAGTCCGACAGCGATGCGCCGAGCGCCTTCAGCGCGCGGTCGGGCAGATCGGCGAGACGCGCATCGACGGACACGCGCTGCGCCTCGAGCCACACGTGCGCGAGACGCGCCGGCACGTGCTCGCCCAGAAAATTGCCGATCTGCTTTTTCGAGCCCGCTTTCGCCTCGATCAGCATCTGGGTGGCGTCGACATCGGGAAGCAGATCGACGTGAATCGGCTCCGACGTGTTCCAGTAGCTCGAAATCTGCAGCACGCCCGGCCCCGATACCCCGCGATGCGTGAGCAGCAAGTCCTCGTCGAATTCCCCGCGTGTCTTGCCCTTTCCTGCACTGATGCGCACCGGCAGCGAGAGTCCCGAGAGCGCGGCGAACGGCGCCCAGTCGCCCGAAGTGAACGTGAGCGGCACGAGCGCCGGCCGCGTATCCACGAGCGTGTGGCCGAACTGCTTCGCGACGCGATAGCCGAAATCCGTCGCGCCGATCTTCGGAATCGACAGGCCGCCGGTCGCGATCACGAGCGCCTCCGCGCCGATCGCGCCCGCGCTCGTGTCGAGTGCGAAACGCGCGCCGTCGTGCCGGATCTCATGCACGGCGACTGGGCGCCGCCACGCGACGCCGCCGGCATCGCACTCGCTTTTCAGCACGTCGATGATGGTGTCGCTGGAGTCGTCGCAAAAGAGCTGGCCCTTGTGCTTCTCGTGCCATTTGACGCGGTACTGTTTGAGCAGCGCGAGAAAATCGCGCGGCGTGTAGCGCGCGAGCGCGGAGCGGCAGAAATGCGGATTCGCCGACAGAAAATTGGCCGGCTGCGCGTTGATGTTGGTGAAATTGCAGCGTCCGCCGCCGGAGATGCGGATTTTCTCGGCGAGACGTTCGGCGTGGTCGATGAGCACGACGCGGCGCCCGGATTGAGCGGCCACGGCCGCGCACATCATGCCGGCCGCGCCCGCGCCGATGACGGCGATATCGAAGGATTCCATGGCGCGCATTTTACCTTCGGCACGCGCGTTGACGCCCGCTGCTATACTTTTCTGTTCCTCCAAGGCATTGAATCCATGCTCGTTCTCGGCATCGAAAGCTCCTGCGACGAAACCGGCCTCGCCCTCTACGACACCGGGCGCGGCCTGCTTTCGCACGCCCTTCACTCGCAGATCGCGATGCATCGCGATTACGGCGGCGTCGTGCC
Source organism: Caballeronia pedi (assembly GCF_001544915.2). Lineage (GTDB taxonomy): Bacteria > Pseudomonadota > Gammaproteobacteria > Burkholderiales > Burkholderiaceae > Caballeronia > Caballeronia pedi. Next base: position 76,842 of record NZ_FCOE02000015.1, read on the forward strand.
GGAGCTGGCTTCGCGCGATCACATCCGGCGCGCGCTGCCGCTGCTCGAAGAAGTGCTCGCGCAATCCGGCGCGCAGCGTGGCGACATCGACGCCATCGCGTTCACGCAGGGGCCGGGGCTCGCGGGCGCGCTGCTGGTCGGCGCAAGCATCGCCAATGCGCTCGCGATGGCGTGGGACAAACCGACCGTAGGCATCCATCATCTGGAAGGGCATCTGCTGTCGCCGCTGCTCGTCGATGCGCCGCCGCCGTTTCCGTTCGTCGCGTTGCTCGTGTCGGGCGGCCACACGCAACTGATGCGCGTAACCGACGTCGGCGTGTACGAGACGCTCGGCGAAACCCTGGACGACGCCGCCGGCGAAGCCTTCGACAAGACCGCGAAGCTGCTCGGCCTCGGCTATCCGGGCGGGCCGGAAGTGTCGCGGCTCGCGGAGTTCGGCACGCCCGGCGCAGTGACGCTGCCCCGTCCGATGCTGCATTCCGGCGATCTCGATTTCAGTTTCAGCGGCTTGAAAACCGCCGTGCTCACGCAAAGCCGCAAGCTCGGCAACAACGTGTGCGAGCAGGCGAAGGCCGATCTCGCGCGCGGTTTCGTCGATGCGGCGGTCGATGTGCTCGTCGCCAAGTCGCTCGCCGCGCTGAAGAAGACGGGCTTGAAGCGGCTGGTCGTGGCGGGCGGCGTCGGCGCGAACCGGCAGTTGCGCGAAGCGCTGTCGGCTGCGGCGAAGAAGCGCCGCTTCGACGTGCATTACCCCGATCTCTCGCTGTGCACCGACAACGGCGCGATGATCGCGCTCGCCGGTGCGCTGAGGCTTTCGCGCTGGCCGGAGCAGGCCGTGCGCGACTACGCGTTCACCGTGAAGCCGCGCTGGGATCTCACCTCGCTCGCGCGCGCCTGAAGCTTTTTACTTCGGCGGATTGAACGGCTGCACGATCGCCCGGAACACGGGCAGCGTCTCGCAGCGGTCGCTATGGCCGATGAGCGTCGGCCAGCGCGTCGAACTGAAGATCTCCGGATGCGCCTCGCGCGCGAAGCGCAGCGCGCAGGCCACGGCGATGTCGGCATGCCCGATCGCATCGCCGAACCAGTAAGGCGTGGCACGCGCGGCGCGGTCCGCTTCCAGCGCGTTCAACACGCGCTGCACCTGCCCCGTGCAGCGATCGAGCCACGTCTGCGATCTTTCCTTGTGCAACACGCGTTCATAGACGAGCGCGACGGCCTTGTCGGCCAGTCCCGTCGCGAGTGCGCAGACCTTCAGCGCCTCGCGACGCTGCGGGCCGCCCGGCGCGATCATCGCGCGCGCGTCGCCCGCCTGTTCATCGAGGTAATCGAGGATCATCGTGCTCTCGATGAGCACGTCGCCGGAATCGAGCACGAGCGTCGGCACGCGGATCAGCGGATTGAAGGGCGCGAGCTTGTCGGCATCGCCGAACACCGACCACGGGCGATGCTCATACGCGATGTCGTAAAGCTTCAGCGCGATGGCGACGCGCCGCACGAACGGGGAATCGTATTGGCCGATCAGGATCAAGGTGCGCTCCGCAGGGTCGATTTCTCGGACGCACAGTTTAAGGTCGCGCGGGCTTCGGAAACAACAGCCACGCCAACGACGCGCACAGGCCCGTCGCCAGCCATACGGTCGGCCATGAACTGATCGCGAGCACCTGCGGAATGACGAGCGGCGTCACGAAGAACCCCGCGTACACCGCCGTGTTCGCCATGCCGAGCGCGGTGCCCGCGCGGGCGGTGCCGGCCAGCGTCGCCAGTTCCGTGTACGCGACGCCGTGCCACGCGGACACGCAGATGCCGGCAAACACGAGCATCGCCGAGAGCAGCAAGGGCGCACGCGCCGCGCCGCTCACGATCGCCGCAGCCAGCACGACGAACGACATCGACGCCACGATCACCGACCCACGCAGGTACGCGCGCCGATTGCCGCGCCGGTCCGTGTGACGGCCGCTCCACACGCGCATGGCCATCGCGCCGAGCTGGATCGCGCCCATCGTCGCGCTGATCGCCGTCACGCCAAAATGGCCGGCATCGTGCAGAAACACGGTCGCGAAGGTCAGCACCGCGAACTGCGGCACGCACAGAATGCCGATGCCCAGCACGACGCGCCAGACGAGCGCGTTCTTCAACGGCGCAACGCCTTTGCTCGTCGCCGCGCGATGGACCGCGTCCGGCGGCTCATGCAGCCAGCGCCAGGCGAACGCGCCGGAGATTGCGCACATCGCCGCCAGCGCGCCGTAGACCGCCGCAAACCCATGCGAAGAAGCCAGCCACGGCAGCAATGCCGCGCCGATTCCGCCGCCGAGCGGCACCGCCGTCTGCCGGATGCTCATCGCGAGGCCGCGCTCGCCCTCGGCGAACCACGCCATCACCGCGCGCCCGCTCGATCCGTTGACGCTGCCGCCGAGGAGCCCCAGCGCGCACATCGCGAAGACGAGCCAGCCGAGCGTCGCCGACGACGGCACCGCGTACAGGCTCATCGCGACGAGCACCGCGGCCGTCGACAGCAAACCGGTCAGCAACACCGGACGATCGCCCCAGCGATCGGTCAGCACGCCCCACGGCAACTCGGACAGCGCTACGCCCAGACCGAGCGCGCCGAGCGCGAGGCCCAGTTCGCCGTTGCTCAGGTGATAGCCGCTGCGCATCCACACGGCCGTCGTCGGAATACCCGCCGCCGCGGCCGAGAAGCTCGCGTTGGCCGCCACGCCGACGCCGAGCACTTTCCAGCGATGCCCGCCGCCGAGCACGGGCGCATTTTTCGATTTCAGAACGAGAGGAGTGGCCATCACGCGGTCCATGTCGGATTTGACTGCGACCAGTGTGAAGGCTTAGCATCGTCCTGAAAATCGCAAAGTTTTTAAACGATAATTCAGAAAATCAGGACGATCATAATGAGCCAGACGACCTTCGATCTCGCGGTGCTGCGCAGCTTCGTCGCAGGGATGGATCTAGGCAGCTTCGCGAAGGCGGCGGATCGCGTCGGACGCTCGACGTCGGCGGTGAGCGCGCAGCTACGCAAGCTGGAGGAGCAGGCGGGCGCGCCGCTGTTTCGCAAGGCTGGGCGCGGGCTCGCGCTCACCGACGCCGGCGAGGTGATGCTCGGCTACGCGCGGCGTCTCGTCGAACTGAACGACGAAGCCGCCGTGGCAATACGCGGCGTCGATCTGGAAGGATGGATCCGGCTCGGTTTGCAGGAGGATTTCGGCGAAGTGGTGTTGCCGGATGTGCTCGGCCGCTTTGCACGGGCGCATCCGAAGGTGCGGATCGAAGCGCGGGTCGCGCGTAATACGGAATTGCTGGAGCGCATCGATTCCGGGCAACTCGATCTCGCGCTCGTGTGGGGCGCGAGCGCCGTCACCGACGACAGCAACGCCGCGATGATCGCCGAGCCGATCGCCGCGCCGCCGATGCGCTGGATCGCGTCATCGACGGTTCCGTGGCACTTCGACGCCGACGAGCCCTTGCCGCTCATCGCGTTCGACCGGCCTTGCCTGTTTCACAGCGCCGCGGCTGCCGCGCTGGATCGGGCGGGCATCAAGTGGCGGGTGGCGTTCACGAGCCCGAGCTTGTCGGGGCTATGGGCAGCAGCGGCGGCGGGCTTGGGCGTCACTGTGCGCACGAGCTACGGATTGCCGTCGACGGTTCGCGCGCTCGACGCCGGCGAAGGCGGATTGCCCGCGCTGCCATCGATTCCGCTGGCGCTGCATCGCGCATCGGGAAGCGCGTCGCCGCCGGTCGAGCGGCTGGCGTCGCTCGTGATGGCTTCGGTGCGGCAGTCGCACGTTCCCTCGGAAACGGCGCTCGCCTGAGACGCGCTCAAACAGCGCGGCGCTTGTCCCGCTCGATCACCGCGTAGGCGCTGTGATTGTGGATCGACTCGAAGTTCTCCGCTTCGAGCACATACGCGACGATGCGCGCATCCGCGTTCAGGCGCGTCGCGATATCGCGCACGAGGTCTTCGACGAACTTGGGATTTTCATACGCGCGCTCGGTCACGAACTTCTCGTCCGGGCGCTTCAGCAAGCCCCACAGTTCGCACGACGCCTCTTCCTCGGCGATGCGAATAAGATCCTCGACCGCGATATCCTCGATCAGCTCCGCCGCGATCGTGACGTGCGAGCGCTGGTTATGCGCGCCATATTGCGAAATCTGCTTCGAACACGGGCACAGACTCGTCACGGGCACGAGCACCTTGATCGACATGCGCGTGTCGCCGTCGCGCCGCTCCGCGATGAACGTCACTTCGTAGTCCAGCAGGCTCTTCACGCCCGAGACCGGCGCGGTCTTCATCACGAAGTACGGCAACGTCACTTCGATACGGCCGGAATGCGCTTCGAGCTTCGCCAGCATCAGCGCGAGCAATCCGCGCAGCGCGTGCTGATCAAGCGGCAGGCGGTTTTCTTCCAGCAAAGCAACGAAACGCGACATATGCGTGCCCTTTTGCTCGGCAGGCAGATGAACGTCGAGATTCCATACGCCGACGGTCGGCTTCAGCCCGTCTTCCGTCAATACCGTCAGCGGATAGCGCACGCCCTTCACGCCGACGCGCTGAATCGCGATCTGACGCGTGTCGGGGGTGCTCTGGACGTCGGGCATCACGAAGGCGGGATTCATCTGATTCATTTGTTTTGTCCTTATGCGCCGCATCGCGCGAGACGCGAGCGGTTCGAAACGTTCAAGCGCACACGGCGCGGGATTAAGCCCGCGCCGTGTGCCAAAGCGTTGATGCGCGGCGCGCCCCGAGCGCGCCGTTTTCAGCCGTGCGTCAGGCGACGCGCTTGGTCAGCTTGCCGGCATTGGCGCTTTCGATGGCATCGAGGAAGCGTTCGCGAATCGAGCGCGCGATGCCGGCCGCGTCCAGTCCGACGCTCGACAGCAGCTTGGCCGGATCGCCGTGATCGATGAAAACGTCCGGCAGGCCGAGTTGCAGCACGGGCTTGATGATCGAGCTGGCGAGCAGCGCTTCTACGCACGCGGAACCCGCACCGCCCATGATCGCGCCTTCTTCGATCGTCACGATGGCGTCGTGCGTCGCGGCGAGCTCGCGCAGCAGGTCGGCGTCGACCGGCTTCACGAAGCGCATGTTGGCGACGGTCAGATCGAGCTCTTCCGCCGCTGCGAGCGACGGCGCGACCATCGTGCCGAACGCGCAGATCGCGATGCGCTTGCCCGAGCCGAGCTTCTGCGACGACTCGCGGCGCATCTCGCCACGGCCGACGGGAATCGCGGTCATCTGCTTGACCGTCGCGACGCCGGTGCCTGCGCCGCGCGGATAGCGCACCGCCGTCGGGTTCGGCTGCTGCAAGGCCGTGTAGAGCATCTGGCGGCACTCGTTTTCATCCGATGCGGCCATCACGGTCATGTTCGGAATGCAGCGCAGGAAGGCGAGATCGTAGTTGCCCGCGTGCGTCGCGCCGTCGGCGCCGACCAGACCCGCGCGATCGATCGCGAACACGACCGGCAGATTCTGCAACGCGACGTCGTGGATCAACTGATCGTAGGCACGTTGCAGGAAGGTCGAATAAATCGCGACGACGGGCTTCATGCCGTCTGCCGCGAGACCGCCCGCGAACGTGACCGCATGTTGCTCGGCGATGCCGACATCGAAATAACGCTCTGGGAAGCGCTTCTCGAACTCGACCATGCCGGAGCCTTCGCGCATCGCCGGCGTGATGCCGACCACGCGCGAGTCCTGCGCAGCGGCGTCGCACAGCCACTCGCCGAACACTTGCGTGTAAGTCTTCTTCGAAGGCGCCGTCGACGGCTTGATGCCCTCGGCCGGATTGAACTTGCCCGGACCGTGATAGAGCACCGGATCGGCTTCGGCGAGCTTGTAACCCTGGCCTTTCTTCGTGACGACGTGCAGGAATTGCGGGCCGCGCAGTTCCTTGATGTTCTGCAGCGTCGGGATCAGCGAATCGAGATCGTGACCGTCGATCGGCCCGATGTAGTTGAAGCCGAATTCCTCGAACAGCGTGGCCGGCACGATCATGCCCTTCGCGTGCTCTTCGAGCTTGCGGGCGAGGTCGAGCACCGGCGGCGCGTGACGCAGCACGCGTTCCACGCCCGCGCGCGCGGCGGCGTAGAAGCGGCCCGACATCAGGCGCGCGAGATGGCGATTCAACGCGCCGACCGGCGGCGAGATCGACATGTCGTTGTCGTTGAGGATGACGAGCAGCGGGACGTCATCCGCGACGCCCGCGTTGTTCATCGCCTCGAAGGCCATGCCGGCGGTCATCGCGCCGTCGCCGATCACGGCGATCGAGAAGCGGTTGTCGCCCTGCAGCTTGTTGGCGATCGCCATGCCGAGCGCCGCCGAAATCGACGTGCTGGAGTGCGCGGTGCCGAAGGTGTCGAATTCGGACTCGGAGCGTCGCGGGAAGCCGGAAATGCCGCCCAGTTGACGCAGGCCCGGCATCTGATCGCGACGGCCAGTCAGGATCTTGTGCGGATACGTCTGATGGCCGACATCCCATACGATGCGGTCATTAGGCGTATCGAACACATAGTGCAACGCGATCGTCAGCTCGACCGTGCCCAGATTGGACGACAGATGGCCGCCCGTCTGGGACACGCTGTCGAGCACGTAGGCCCGCAGCTCGTCGGCCAGCGGTTGCAGTTGGCGGCGATCGAGGGCCCGCAAATCGGCCGGATCGTCGATGGTTTTCAGCAAGTCGTACATCGTCGTCCCATTTTAGGAAAACTGGCGTGATTCGTTCGGCGAGATTATGTCTCTTCTCGCCGTGGGGTTCGTCACGCGTTCAACAATCAATTCACCCGGTTCACGACCAGATCGGCGAGTTCGGCCAGACGCTGGCCGCGTGCGCCGAACGGCTGGATCGCGGCATGCGCGTCGCGACCGAGTTGCGCGGCGAGTTCGCGCGATGCATCGAGCCCGATGATCGACACGTAAGTCGGTTTGTCGTGCTGGGCGTCCTTGCCGGCGGTTTTGCCGAGCGTGGCGGAGTCGGCGGTGACGTCCAGGATGTCGTCGACGACCTGGAAGGCGAGGCCGACCGCGGCAGCGTAATCGTCCAGCGACGCGAGCGCGTCCGCGCCCGGATGCGTGCCCGCGAGCGCGCCCATGCGCACCGACGCGCGCAACAGCGCACCCGTTTTCTTGCGATGCATCGTCTCGAGCTCGGGGCGCGTCAGCTTGCGCCCGACGCTTTCGAGGTCGATGGCCTGACCGCCAGCCATGCCGAGCGAGCCGCTCGCGAGCGCCAGTTCGCGCACGAGCGCGGCTTGCTGGGCATCGTTCAGACCATTGCCCGTGGCCGTCAATGCGACGAAGGCCTGCGATTGCAGCGCGTCGCCGACGAGCAGTGCCGTCGCTTCGTCATATTGGATGTGTACCGTGGGCTTACCCCGGCGCAGTGCGTCGTCGTCCATGGCGGGCATGTCGTCATGCACCAGCGAATAGACGTGGATCATCTCGAGCGCGGCGCTCGCCGCTTCCACCGCCTGCGCGCTCGCGCCGGTCAGCTCGCCCGCCGCGTGGACCAAGAGCGGCCTCACGCGCTTGCCGCCGCCCAGCACGGCATAGCGCATCGCTTCATGCAGGCGTGCGGGCGCGACATCCGTGCCCGGAAGGGTGTGTTCGAGTGCCGTCTCGACGCGATCGAGCGTCGCGCGCATCCATTGTTCGAAGGTCATAGGTCGTCGTCCCCGTTGTCGTTTGTCGCTCCGGCACCCTGGGTGGCGCGCTGTACCTCGGCGGGCAGCGGCTTGAGCGTCTCGCCGTCGAGCACGCGTACCTGCTGCTCGACTTTCTCGAGCTGCTGTTGGCAAAAGCCGACAAGCGCCGCGCCGCGACGATACGCCGCAAGCGATGCCTCGAGGCTCAGCGCGCCCTCTTCCATGCGCGCGACGAGCGATTCGAGTTCTGCCAGCGCCGCCTCGTAGTTTTCCGGAAGCTGCGCGGCGTCCGCGCTCTGTGCGTCGGCGCCGGTTTTCTCGCCTGTTTCCTGGACAGCGGTCTTCGCCATGAATCGTGGATGTGCAATTGAATTTTTGGAACCAAGTCGCACATTCTACGGCAAAAGCCAAATTTTCGACCCGCATCCCGTCCGCATCGAAGGCTGGCGTTCGGATTGCGGCATTTTCTCCCGATCCTTGCACGGTGCGCCACAGGCCCGCGCTCTTGCTGCGATTGCGAGGAACTCTCGCGACAATTTATACCCAAATCAAGACCTTAAGCACCCCAAGGAGGGGGATTTCGGTATAATCGCGGGCTCCCTAAATCGAATCTTCGATGGTTGGGTTGTTCACTGCTTTCACGTTTTCATCGGGAGTGGGAATGTCCAATCTGAGCAATGCATTGCAGCTGAACGCCATTCACAGTCAGCTGCCAGTCACGGCTTACTTTGACGAAGCGCTTCTTGCGCGCGAACTCGACACACTTTTCAAGCAGGGTCCACGCTACATCGGGCACGAACTCATGGTGCCCGAAGCGGGAAACTATTTCGCGCTTCCGGGCGAGGGCGAAGGGCGCGTGCTCGTTCGTAATCAGCAGAGCAATATCGAACTGCTGTCGAACGTGTGCCGCCATCGCCAGGCGATCATGCTCAATGGCCGCGGCAGCGCGGACAACATCGTCTGCCCGCTGCACCGCTGGACCTACAATCTCGACGGTCAACTGCTAGGCGCGCCGCATTTCGCGGACAAACCCTGCCTGAACCTCGGCAAGACGCCGCTGCAGAACTGGCAAGGCCTGCTCTTCGAGTCGGAGGGCCGCAACGTCGCGGCCGATCTCGCGAAGCTGGGCACCGCGAAACATTTCGACTTCTCGGGCTTCATGTTCGATCACGTCGAGGTCCACGAGTGCAACTACAACTGGAAGACCTTCATCGAGGTCTATCTGGAGGACTATCACGTCGCGCCGTTCCATCCGGGCCTCGGCAGCTTCGTGTCGTGCGACAACCTCGAGTGGGAATTCGGCGACTGGTACAGCGTGCAGACCGTCGGCGTCCACAAGAATCTGGAGAAGCCGGGCAGCCCGACGTACCGCAAGTGGCACGACGAAGTCCTGCGCTTCCGCAACGGCACGCCGCCCGAATTCGGCGCGATCTGGATGGTGTACTACCCCGGCCTGATGATCGAGTGGTATCCGCACGTGCTGGTCGTGTCGTGGCTCATTCCGCAGGGCACGCAGAAAACGACCAACATTGTCGAGTTCTATTACCCCGAGGAAATCGCCCTCTTCGAGCGTGAGTTCATCGAGGCGGAGCGCGCCGCGTACATGGAAACCGCGCGCGAGGACGACGAAATCGCCGAACGCATGGACGCCGGCCGGCGCGCGCTGATGGCGCGCGGCGAAAACCAGGTCGGGCCGTACCAGAGCCCGATGGAATCCGGCATGCAGCATTTCCACGAGTTTCTGCGGCATCGACTCGGGACTATCTGACGGCAGTTGAGTCATCGGGAAAAGACGGGCTTTCGAGCCCGTTTTTTCTTTTAGACTATTGGCTCATCCCCGCATCACACGCGCCGATTCAGGAGCCGTCATGCCGCACACTCACTACACCACGCTCATCTCGGCGACCAATCTCGCCGAACGGCTCGCCGCCGCGCCCGGTAGCGTGCTCGTCTTCGATTGCCGCTTCGATCTCGCCGCGCCCGAATCGGGCGAAGCGGCTTATGCGAATGGGCATATTCCCGGCGCGCACTATCTCCATCTGGATCGCGATCTGTCCGGCGTCAAGACCGGCGCGAACGGGCGTCATCCGTTGCCGGAGCGCGCCGCGCTCGTCGCGAAGCTGGCGAGCTTCGGGCTGAACGAAGGCCAGCAAGTGGTCGCCTACGACGCCCACGGCGGCATGTACGCGGCGCGCGTCTGGTGGCTGCTGCGCTGGCTCGGGCACGATTCCGTCGCGCTCCTCGACGGCGGCCTGCAGGCGTGGGAAGCCGCGAGCCAGCCGCTCGACACGGCCGTGCCGCCGAAGACGCAAGGCACGTTCAAGGCCGGCGCACCGCTTCAGGTGACGATCGACGCCCAGGCAATCGAGCGCAGCATCGGCACTCGCGATCATCTGCTGATCGATGCCCGCGCCGCCGACCGCTATCGCGGCGAGAACGAGACGATCGATCCCGTCGGCGGGCATATTCCCGGCGCGCTCAATCACTTCTTCAAGAACAACCTGACGCCCGAAGGCCGCTTCAAGACCGCGCACGAGTTGCGCGAGGCGTTTGGCTCGCTGGTCGGCACGGTGCCGGCGGACCGCATCGTGCTGCAATGCGGCTCGGGCGTGACGGCCTGCCATAACGCACTCGCGATGGAAATCGCCGGCCTGCACGGCGCGGCGCTCTATCCGGGCTCGTGGAGCGAATGGACCGCCGATCCGGGACGGCCCGTTGCGACCGGCCCGACGCCCTGAAGCGCGTTATTTGACGCCGTGCTCGCGGAACCACGCGAGCGCGCGCTTCCAGCCGTCCTCGGCGTCGGCCTTGCGATAACTCGGACGATAATCCGCGAAGAACGCGTGCGGCGCGTCGTCGTAGACGACGAACTGCGAGTTCTTCGCGGGCGGCGGGTCGTTTGCGAGCGCCTGCTTCATCTGCTCGATGCTGTCCTGCGGAATGCTCTGATCCTGCCGTCCATATAGCCCGAGGACCGGCACTTTTAGCTGGCTCGCGAGGTCGATGGGATTGTTCGGCGTGTTCTCCGTCTTGTTGCCGACGAGCCGTCCGTACCACGCCACCGCCGCCTTCAGATTGGGATTGTGCTCGGCGTAGAGCCACGCGATGCGCCCGCCCCAGCAGAACCCCGTAATGCCGACGCGCTTCGGATCGCCGCCGTGCTCGCCCGCCCATTTGACGGTCTGGTCGATGTCGGAGATCACCTGCGAGTCGGGCACTTTCGATACGAGCTGCTCGTTGAGCTGCTGCATCGACTTGTACGCCGTGGCATCGCCCTGACGCGTATAGAGGTCCGGCGCAATCGCCAGATAACCCTGCTTCGCGAAGCGCCGGCACACATCGGCGATATGCTCGTGCACGCCGAAAATCTCGTGAATCACGATGATCACCGGCAGATGCGTCTTGCCCTTTGGCTGCGCGCGATAAGCCGGCACGAGCGTACCGTCCGCGCCGCGAATGCCGATGGCGCCGGCTTCGAGGCCGTTGGTATCGGTCTGGATGGTCTGCGCGGACACCGGCAGTACCGCAGCCGCGAAGCCTGTGCCGAAGGTTGCCTTGATGAAGGTGCGCCGATTGAATGGCACGTGCGGAATGAGGCTGTCGACTTCAGGGTCTAGCATGGAGAACTCCCGCGGCAGGGCCGTCGCGTCATTATCGCTGTGGATGTTCGCGATGCAGCGACGGCGTGGATCGTTGGAACCGGGCAACGTGCTCAAGGCTGCACGCGACGCGGTGCTGCACGACGATGGACGCGCGATGGATCGGGCGCGCCGCCCATCGCGGTGACCATTCTAAACAGCTTTCAACGAATCACGCAGGCGTTCTATTCCACGTCAGTGCAACTTCACGCGCGGCGCGGTGGAGCGGCGCAGCCAGTGCGCGACCGTATCGAGCACCATGCGGGCGTAGCCGTGCAGTGCCGCAATGTGCAGCCTGTAAAGCGACATGTACATGAAGCGCGCGAACAGCCCTTCGATCAGCATGTTGCCGCCGATCAGCCCGCCCATCAGATTGCCGACCGCGCTGTAATGCCCGAGCGACACCAGCGAGCCGAAATCGCGATAGGTGTATTCGGGCAGCGGCTTGCCCTGCAACATCCGCTCGAACGACTTGAAGAGAAAGCTGGCCTGTTGATGCGCGGCCTGCGCGCGCGGCGGCACGTTGCGCTCGTTGCCGGGCCACGGACACGCCGCGCAATCGCCGAGCGCGAAGACGTTGTCGTCAGTTTCGGTTTGCAGCGTGCGGCGCACGACGAGCTGGCCGAGGCGGTTAGTCGGCAAACCTTCGAGATTCATGAGAATGGCGGGGGCCTTGATGCCGGCCGCCCAGACCGTGAGATCCGCGCGTATCGTCTTGCCGCTCGCGGTGCGGATCGTATCGCGCGAGACCTGCGCGACCGTCTCGCCCGTCATCAGCTTCACGCCGAGCTTGGTGAGCAGTTCCGCCGTCGCGCTCGACACGCGCTCCTGCAGCGCGGGCAAAATGCGCGGCCCCGCCTCGATCAGCACGATGCCGATATCGTGTTTCGGATCGAGTTTGTGCAAGCCGTACGCGGACAATACTTGCGCCGTGTTGCGCAGTTCCGCGGACAATTCGACGCCGGTCGCGCCCGCGCCGACGATCGCCACCTGAATGCGCGGCACCGGATCGACGCCCGGCTCGTCCTCGCCCTCCTCGACGCCTGCCGCGACCGGCTCCGGCGCGAAATGCTCCGCGCGCATGCAAGCCGCGATCAGGCGCTTGCGAAAGAGCTCGGCCTGACCGACGGTATCGAGCGCGATCGAGTTTTGCTGCGCGCCTTCGACGCCGAAGAAATGCGTCGTACTGCCGATAGCGACGACGAGCGTGTCGTACTCCAGTTCGCGCTCGGGCAGGAGCTCGCCCGCTTCTTCATCGCGCAACGGGCCGATCGTGATGCGCTTCGTCGCGCGATTCAGCCCGACGAGTTCGCCCTGCTGAAACTCGAAGCCATGCCACAGCGCCTGCGCCGCGTATTCGAGCTCCTGCGTGAACGGGTCCATGCTGCCCGCCGCGACTTCGTGCAGAAGCGGCTTCCAGATATGCGTCGGGTTGCGGTCGACGAGCGTGACTTGCGCTTTCGGCGGAGTCTTGCCGTCCGTCGAGCCGAAACGGTCGCCGAGACGCGTCGCGAGTTCGAGGCCGCCGGCCCCTCCGCCGACGATGATGAAGCGATGCATGGCACTCTCCCTGTCCTTTTATATTCGACCGACTATCGTTCTTGCTTTCCTCTATTGACTTATTGTGCGTGAGCTTCGATGACAGTCACAAGCGTGTCACCGAGATGTCGGGCATACGCGACATCTGCCGCGCATGCCTTGCGCAAACTATTTCAGTGCGCTTCTTCCCAATTGTTGCCGACACCCACTTCCGCGACGAGCGGCACCTTCAGCTTCGCGACGCCGCACATCAATTCAGGTAAGCGCTTCCTGACTTCGGGCAGCGCTTCCTCCGGCACTTCGAGCACGAGTTCATCGTGAACCTGCATGATCATCTTCGCGCCGATGCCCGAGCTTTCGAGCCAGTCCTGCACGGCGATCATCGACAGCTTGATGAGGTCCGCCGCAGTGCCCTGCATCGGCGCATTGATCGCGGCGCGCTCGGCCGCCTGACGACGCGGTCCGCTGCCGCCGTTGATCTCGGGCAGCCACAGGCGTCGGCCGAACACGGTTTCGACGAAGCCGTTGGCCTTCGCGCTCATGCGCGTGTTCTCCATATACGCCGCGACGCCCGGATAACGCGCGAAATAGCGGTCGATATACAGTTTCGCTGCATCGCGCGTGATGCCGAGATTCGACGCGAGCCCGAACGAGCTCATGCCGTAGATCAAGCCGAAGTTGATCACCTTCGCGATGCGCCGCTGATCGTTGTCGACTTCGAGCGGCGTGACGCTGAACACTTCCGATGCCGTCGCGCGATGCACGTCCTCGCCTTCCTTGAACGCGCGCATCAGCGATGCGTCGCCGGAGATATGCGCCATGATGCGCAACTCGATCTGCGAGTAATCGGCCGAGACGATCTTGCTGCCCGGCGGCGCGATGAACGCCTCGCGAATGCGCCGCCCTTCGCCCGTACGCACCGGAATGTTCTGCAGGTTCGGTTCGTTCGACGACAAACGTCCCGTCACCGCGACGGCCTGCGCATAGTTCGTATGCACACGCCCCGTCGACGCATTCACCATGCGCGGCAGCTTGTCCGTATAAGTGGACTTGAGCTTCGACAGACCGCGATGCTCGAGCAGCACCTTCGGCAGCGGATAGTCTTCGGCGAGCTTCTGCAGCACTTCTTCGTCGGTGGAAGGCGCGCCGCTCGGCGTCTTCTTCACGACCGGCAATTGCAGTTTCTCGAAGAAAATCTGGCCGATCTGCTTCGGCGAGCCGAGATTGAATTCGCCGCCCGCGAGTTCATACGCCTGCGCCTGCAGTTCGATGAGACGCTTCGCGATCTCGTTGCTTTGCGTATCGAGCCTCTGGCGATCGATCAGTACTCCGTTACGCTCCATCTTGCGCAGCACGCGCGAGGTCGGCAGCTCGATGTCGCGATAGACGTGCAGCAGGCCTTCCTCTTGCGTCACTTGCGGATACAGCGCGTGATGCAGACGCAGCGTGATATCGGCATCTTCCGCTGCGTAGGCCGATGCCTTGTCGAGCGGCACTTCATCGAAGCCGATCTGCGACGCGCCCTTGCCCGCGACGTCTTCGTACTTGATCGTCTTCACGCCGAGATGACGCAACGCGAGGTTGTCCATGTCGTGCGGACGATGCGATTCGAGCACGTACGACTGCAGAAGCGTGTCGTGTTCGACGCCGCGCATCTCGATGCCGTAATTGGCCAGCACCTGCTCGTCGTACTTCAGATGCTGACCGACCTTTTTCTTCGATGCATCTTCGAGCCAGGGCTTGAGCTTCGCGAGCACTTCATCGCGCGGCAATTGCTCGGGTGCATCCGGGCCACGATGCGCGACCGGAATGTAGGCCGCGTGTCCCGGCTCGGTCGAAATCGACACGCCGACGATCTGCGCGGTCATCGGGTCGAGCGAGGTGGTCTCGCTGTCAAACGACGTGATCTCCGCTTCATTAATGCGCGCAAGCCACGCGTCGAACTGTTCCCACGTCTGCACCGTCTCGTAGTGATGCACGATTTCGGTGACTTCGGCGGGCGGCGTGTCGGTCGGGCCTTCCACGGCGTCGGCGATTTCGACTTCGCGCAGCCAGGTCTTGAAACCATGACGCATGAACACATCGCGCAGTTCGTCGCGCGATTCGGGACGCGTCGCGAGCGTGCCGTCGATCGACTCGATCTGCGAAGCGAGGTCGCATTCCGTGTGCACGGTGACGAGTTTTCTCGCCATCGGCAGGAACTCCAGAGCCTTGCGCAGATTGTCTCCTACCGCACCCTTGATCTCGCCGGCATGTTCTACGATGCCATCAAGGGTGTCGTATTGCGTGAGCCACTTGAGCGCCGTTTTGGGGCCGCATTTCTCGACGCCCGGCACGTTGTCGACGGTATCGCCGATGAGCGACAGATAGTCGACGATACGCTCCGGCGGCACGCCGAACTTGGTGAGCACGCCCGCGCGATCGAGCGTTTCGTTGGTCATCGTATTGATGAGGGTGACATGATCCGTCACGAGCTGAGCCAGATCCTTGTCGCCCGTCGACACGATCACCTTCATGCCGCGCTTCTCGGCCTCGACGGCGAGCGTGCCGATGACGTCGTCGGCCTCGACGCCCTCGATCATCACGAGCGGCCAGCCGAGCGCGCGCACGGCGACGTGGATGGGTTCGATCTGTCTGGAGAGGTCTTCCGGCATCGAGGGACGATTGGCTTTGTACTCGGCGTACCAGTCGTCGCGGAAAGTCTTGCCTTTGGCATCAAATACGCACGCGCTATACTCTGCATTGATTTCGCGCCGCAAGCGCCGCAGCATGTTGATCATTCCGTACAGAGCGCCGGTGGGGCCGCCGTCGGGGCCACGCAGGTCCGGCATCGCATGGTAGGCCCGGTACAAGTAACTAGAACCGTCGACCAATAGCAGGGTCTTACCTTCAAGACTTAGTTCTTCAGGCATTATGAACAAGAGAAAAGTGATTCCGAGTCTGCGATCGCTCGCAGATCAAGAGCGCGCGACGGCCAAGAAGGCTCGCGCATCGTGGCAGATGTTCACGATTATGGCAGAGTTTATCGAGGCGACCGAGTACCTCTCGGAGATCCGACCTGCCATCAGCATCTATGGTTCGGCGCGGCTTAAACCCGAGTCGCCGTACTATCAGCGCACGATCGAAATCGCGCAGAAATTCTCCGACGCGGGCTTCGCCGTCATTTCCGGCGGCGGGCCGGGCATCATGGAAGCCGCGAACAAGGGCGCGCACGCGGGCAAGTCGCCTTCGGTGGGCCTCAACATCGAGCTGCCGCACGAGCAGTCGGGCAACCAGTGGCAGGACATCTCGCTGCGCTTCCGTCACTTCTTCACGCGCAAGGTCACTTTCGTGAAGAACTCGGACGCGGTCGTGGTGATGCCGGGCGGCTTCGGCACGCTGGACGAACTCGCCGAAGTATTGACGCTCATTCAGACCAAGAAGTCGCGTCACGTGCCGATCGTGCTGGTCGGCTCGGAGTTCTGGGCTGGCTTGCTCGACTGGTTCAAGACCACGCTCCTGACCAATGGCGTGATCAGCCCGAAGGATCTGGATCTGATGCAGGTGATCGACGATCCCGATCAGGTGCTCGATGCCGTGCTGCGGTTCTATGAAGACCGCGAGGATTCGGTCGAGCAGCCGGCGGAAGGCAAGTCGGATGAGGATCGGATGTTCTATCTGTGAGGCAGTGGAAGCGAGCGGATCTCGAACCCGCTCGCTTCGTTTCAGGATCGATTGATCACTGAAACGCCACCTCCGCAAAGCTCCGCAACTTCCGCGAATGCAGCTTCGACAAGCCATTCATCCTCAGCAACTCCATCGCCTTCACGCCGATCTGCAAGTGCTGATCCACCTGCGCGCGATAGAACTGATCGGCCATGCCGGGCAGCTTGAGTTCGCCATGCAGCGGCTTGTCCGACACGCATAGCAGCGTCCCGTACGGCACGCGAAAGCGGAACCCATTAGCCGCGATCGTCGCGCTTTCCATATCCAGCGCCACCGCGCGGCTCTGCGACAGCCGACGCACCGGCTCGCGATGATCGCGAAGTTCCCAGTTGCGGTTATCGACGCTCGCGACCGTGCCCGTACGCATCACGCGCTTCAGTTCGACGCCTTCCAGTTGCGTCACCTGCGCAACCGCGCGCTCCAGCGCGACCTGCACTTCCGCGAGCGCGGGGACCGGCACCCACAGCGGCAGATCGTCATCGAGTACGTGATCTTCACGTACATAACCGTGGGCGAGCACGTAATCGCCCAGACGCTGCGTATTGCGCAGACCCGCGCAGTGTCCGAGCATGATCCACGCATGCGGCCGCAACACCGCGATGTGATCCGTGATCGTCTTCGCGTTCGACGGCCCCACGCCGATGTTCACCATCGTGATGCCGCTGCCGTCCGCGCGCTTCAGGTGATACGCGGGCATCTGCGGCAGGCGCGCGATCGGCGCGCCTTCCTCCGGCTGCTCGCCGAGATTCGCGTTGTACGTGACGACATCGCCCGGTTCGACGAACGACGAATACTCGCTGCGATACGCGCGCGTTTCCTCGTCATCGGCGCGCGACATCATCGTGCGGCCGAGCTTCACGAATTCATCGATATAGAACTGGTAGTTCGTGTACAGGACGTAGTTCTGAAAATGCGTCGGCGACGTGGCCGTGTAGTGCCTCAACCGATGCAGCGAGAAATCGACGCGCGCCGCCGTGAACAGCGCGAGCGGATGCGGCTCGCCCGGACCCGGCTCGTACGTGCCGTTGACAATGCGGTCGTCGAGCAACGCAAGGTCGGGCGTATCGAAGATATTGCGCATCGCGAGCAGGCGGTCGCGATCGAGATCGCCTTCGAGATGGATGCCCTCGGCAAACGCGAAGTGAATCGGAATGGGCTGCGCGGACACGCCTACTTCGAGACCCACGTGATGGTTCTTCGTAAGCAGTCGCAATTGCTCGCGATAATAATCGCCGAAGAGATCGGGACGCGTCAGCGTCGTTTCATAGATGCCCGGGCCCGCCACGAAGCCATACGAACGCCGTGAGTCGATCTGCGTGTTGAGCTCGGAGCGCACGCGCACGAACGGATAACACGCGCGCACGCGATGCGTGAACTGCTCGTTGCGGCGATAACGCGCGAAGGCATCGCGCAGAAATGCGGTATTCGCTTCATAGATCGCCGAAAGACGCGTGACGGCGGCAGCCGGGTCCTCGAAGGATTCGGTCGGGAAGTCGTTGGCGGGTGTGCCCTGTGTGCTTTGAGTCCGGTCGTTTGTCATGATCTTGTGTCTTTCTTCGATGCCCTCGTGATGAATCGACATTAACACGGAAGAATGTGCGAACCATGAAGTCCCTCTTCGCGTGAGTGCGTGCGATCACACCGTGCAACACCTTTTTGGCGGGTCCGGTCAAAATTCGCGAAAGCAGCGCAAAATAAGGCGTTCGACCCGAGTGAGCCACTGCGTCAGCAACCGTTTTGTTAGAATCCGGCCATCGCCTGGAGAACCATCATGAAGCCGCACCTTTGCGCCGCCGCCGCGGCAGTCCTCGCCGCAGCAAGCCTCGGCGCATTTGCGCAACCGGCGCAGCCAGCCGCCAACGCAGCACCGCAACCCGCGGCGCAGAAAATGTCGCCGGAAGAAGCCGCGGGCCTTCCGGACCTGAAAGCCATCAACCGTCCGCCCGCCAATGTCAGCTCGAAAGTCGAGATTTCGCCGCCGCGCGTGCCGAGCTATCACGAACTAAGCACCAATGGCACCGAAATCACCGAATTCCGCGACAAAGGCAAGCCCGTCGAAATCGACGTGCGTTCGAATCTCGGCACGCGCTACCAGATGAGTTCGCCCGCCGATACATCGCCGCAAGTGCGCGACAACGGCAAGGCAAGCACGCGCTTGCCCTCGGTCAACCTGCGTTACTGATCGCCGATCCCGTAAGATTGCTTCGGACCCGCTCCTTCCGAGCGGGTCGCGGCACTGTGGCTTCCTGCCCGGCGCCATCGTTCACAGGCCCGCTCCTGGCCGTCCAACCTGACCGACGTTTTCCTGCATGGCTGTCTTCACTCCCGTCACCAACGCCGAACTCGGCGACTGGCTGCAAGACTACGATCTCGGCGATGTCGTCGAATTTCGTGGCATCCAGTCGGGCATCGAGAACAGCAACTTCTTTCTCACGACGACGCACGGCGAGTTCGTGCTGACGATCTTCGAGAATCTCACGGCGACGCAACTGCCGTTCTATCTCGATCTGATGCGTCATCTGGCGTCGCATCGCGTACCGGTGCCCGATCCGATGCCGCGCCGCGACGGCTCGCTGTTCGGCCTGCTGCACGGCAAGCCCGCGAGCATCGTGACGAAGCTCGAAGGCGCGCCCGAGCTTGCGCCCACGCCCGCGCACTGCATCGAGGTCGGGCAGATGCTCGCGCGCATGCATCTCGCGGGTCGCGACTTTTCGCGGCATCAGCCGAATCTGCGCAGCCTTTCGTGGTGGCAGGAGAAGGCGCCGTCGATCGTCGGATTTCTGAGCCCGGAGCAACGCGCGTTGTTCGAGAGCGAACTCGCGCATCAGACGGCGTTCTTCGGCTCGGCGGATTACGCGTCGCTGCCGGACGGCCCGTGCCATTGCGATCTGTTTCGCGACAACGTGCTGTTCGCGCCCGGCCGCGAGCACGCGCGTCTGGGCGGCTTCTTCGATTTCTACTTCGCGGGCGTCGACAAATGGCTCTTCGACGTCGCCGTGACGGTGAACGACTGGTGCATCGATCTCGCGACGGGCGCGCTCGATCCGGCGCGCGTCGATGCGATGCTGCGCGCCTATCAGACGGTGCGTCCGTTCACGCCCGCCGAGGAGCGTCACTGGAACGACATGCTGCGCGCCGGCGCGATGCGTTTCTGGGTCTCGCGCCTGTTCGACTTTTATCGCCCGCGCGAAGCTCAGATGCTGAAGGCGCACGATCCCGGCCATTTCGAACGCATTCTGCGCGAACGCGTCAAAGCCGTTCCCCCCTCAACCGATAACCCTGCGACATGCGACTGATCGAAGTTCCCGCCAAGACCGGCTACGTGTGGTTCCGTCAGGGCATCTGGCTGTTCCGCCGCAACCCGTTTGCGTTTCTCACGGTGTTCTTCGCCTATCTGTTCGTGATGACGCTGATCTCGCGCGTGCCGCTCATCGGCCCGATCCTGCCGCTCCTGTTCATTCCGGGCATCGCGGTTGGCTTCATGGCGGCGTGCCGCAACACGATCTCGGGCAAGCCCGTCTGGCCGACGATTCTCGTCGATGGCTTCCGCTCGTACGGCGGCATCGTCGCGCGCAGGCTGCTCGCGCTGGGCGCGTTGTACATCATTGCGATGGCCGCGATTTTCGCGGCATCCGCGCTCGTCGACGGCGGCACGCTACTTAGTCTCATGATGGGCGACGCCCCGACCGGCGATCCGGAAACGGTCGCCGCGAGCTTCAGCCCGCTCGCGGTGCTCGTCGCGATGGCGTGCTATCTCCCGGTCGCGATGCTGTTCTGGTTCGCGCCGATTCTCGTCGCGTGGCACGACGTGCCGCCCGCGAAGGCGCTGTTCTTCAGCCTCGTTTCATGCTGGCGCAACCGTGGCGCGTTCGTTTACTACGGCGTGCTGTGGATCGTCATCGCGCTCGCGGTGTCGTTCGGCCTCACCGCGCTGATGCAGGCGCTCGGCGCGGGTCAGGAAATGGCGCTTGCGGTGCTGATGCCGGCGTCGATCATTGTGACGACTGCGCTGTATTGCTCGTTCTACGCGACGTATCGCGGCTGCTTCGGCGTGCAGTCGCCCGACTCGCCGGACATTCCCGACGCGCCTGGCACACCGAACGCCTGACCGAAACGCCGCGCGCTGCGAAGCCACGCGGCGATCCTTCGTGCGCGAAGCATTGCACGTACACTAGCGCCATCGGCCGCCCCGGCCTTTTTGCCGCGCCTTCCATGACTTCGCCCGACGCCTCGCCCGACTTCCCGCTCGAACTCGATCAGCAGTTGTGCTTCGCGCTCTACTCGACATCGCTCGCGATGACGAAGGCATACAAGCCGCTCCTGGAGAAACTCGGGCTGACGTATCCGCAATATCTGACGATGCTCGTGCTCTGGGAAGCCGACGATCTGACCGTGAAGGACATCGCCGCGCGCCTCGCGCTGGATTCCGCGACGATGACGCCGCTGCTCAAGCGCCTCGAAGCGCAAGGCTATGTCGAGCGCGTGCGTGGAGTCGAGGACGAGCGGCAGGTTCATATCCGGCTGACTGACGTCGGTCGCGATCTCAAACGCGCCGCCCGGGCGATTCCGCCGGAAATCTACTGCGCATCGGGCTCCGATGCCGACGCCATGCTGCGCTTGCGCGACGACCTCGTGCGCCTGCGCGCCTCGCTCAACGAATATCTCGACGCGTGACTGTCGCCCGATAGCGAATTCTCAACGAATCGATTGATAATTTTTAATTTGCACGCTAATTGTTATCGCGATATATTTCTTCCGTGGTTCACGCAATACCCAACAGACACCGAAACCGACGGAGAGAAACGATGAGCATTCTGTACAAGGCAACCGCAACGAGCACGGGTGGACGTGATGGCCGCGCAGTGTCTTCGGACGAGCAGTTGAACGTGAAATTGAGCGCGCCGAAGGAACTCGGCGGATCAGGCGCGCCGGGCACGAACCCCGAGCAACTGTTCGCGGCGGGCTATTCGGCCTGCTTTTTGTCGGCGATGAAGTTCGTTGGCGGCCAGCAAAAACGCGCAGTTCCGGCCGATACGACGGTCACGGCCGACGTGGGAGTAGGTCCGAACGATACGGGTGGCTTCAAACTCGACATCGAGCTGCGCGTTTCGTTGCCGGGTCTCGACGCCGCGGAAGCGCAGGCATTGGTGGATGCCGCGCACAAGGTCTGTCCGTACTCGAACGCCACGCGCAATAACGTCGATGTGCGCGTGAAAGTCATCTGAGATAGCGGAAATGAAAAATGCCGGCTTTCGGGCCGGCATTTTCAAACTGCTGAATCGAAATCTTAGTTCGACATCCACGACGGGTGACGCGCCGTCACGCGCTGGTCCAGCTTCTTCATACGATATTCGAGATCGTAGATATCCGTTGCTTCGGCGAGGTAAGCGTCGTCGCGCTCGCGGTCGCGTTGGTCGGCGGATTTGGTCAGGAACAGGAAAATGCGGCTGAGCAGGAACATGGTGGGCCTCGCTTGAATACTGGGGTAACTACCTATGAAACCGATTATAGGGTAATCCCTGACTCAACACCAGCCGTGTTTGCTAGAACGCTGATACTAAAGACCAAATTGCAACACTCGAAACGGTCCGCCCGCCCTCAGGCGACGTAGACATCGCGCGCGGCCACGCTCGGCCGCCGCTGGTGCTTGAAAAACTCCCACATCAGCGCCGAGGAGTCCGGACCCTTGGACGAGTGGAATGCCACGGTATCGTCGCCGCCGGCCCATGAATGGCCGAGGCCGCGCACGATCGCGGTCTTCACCACGCGTCTGCCGTTCTTGACGTAATCCGTCACGACGCCGTCCGGCTGCGTTTCCTCCCGCGTTTCGCCCGCGCGGCGATTGCCCGCGGCATCGACAAAGCCGTTCAGCCGAAGAAACTGTTTCGCCAGTTGTTCGGCGTTCGCGGACGTGACGACCGAGTCCAGTTCACCATGCACGATGATCGCCGGCATGCCCGGATACTCGCGCACATCGACGGCCGCGTCGATCAGCGTGATGGGATCGCTTCGGCTGCCACGGCGCATCACGTCCATCGCGCCGATGGCCGAGCGCGCCTCGCCGAAGACCACGCCCGAATGCAGGCCAACGGCCGCAAACACATACGGATAACGCACGGCGAGAAACGCTGCGAGCCCCGCACCCGCCGACATGCCGGCGACATACACGCGCTCCGGATCCAGATCATGCTGCTGGACGATCGCGCCCACCAGCGACACGACCGACGCCGCCTCGCCACCGCCGCCCGCGCCCGAATCGTCGTACCAGCGCCAACAGCGATGCGCGTGATCGTGCTTCGACTGCTCGGGATAGAGCACCGCGAAACCGTACCGGTCCGCAAGCAGGTTGATGCGCGTGCCTTGCGCGAATTCGTCGGCGTTCTGCTTGCAGCCATGCAACATCACGACGAGCGGCATCGGTTCCGGGCCGTCTTTCGGCGGAATGTAAAGCGCATACGACATGTGATTCACGAAGCGGCCGGTTGTAGGCGGTGCGGAGTGATACGAGCGCGCCCATTTCCCGCGCGCCCACGCCGATGCGCGTGGCCGCACGCGCGACTCGCGCATGGCCGGCCGCGCACTGGCGCGAGGCGCGCCAGTCGCCTTGGCGGTCGCGGTCGCCTTCGTGGCCGCGCCCGACTTCAGCTTCGATTTGACGGTCTTCGCGCGCGCGGGTTTGGCCGCCGGGCGGGGCTTCGGTGCGCGAAACGATTCCACTTGGCCGGCGACCAGGCGTCTCAAGCCGCGGAACCAGAGCTTGGTAAGGCTTTTCGACATTCGGCTGGGTCCTCCACAAACATGCAAGTCGACAGGCGCGACGAAAGATCGCGCCGGGTTGTGCATTGCACAATAACACCAAACATGGCTGACCGTCGCGCGCCCGCCACTCACATATCGGGATGAGTTAACGTAAATTCAATACATTAGGCAAAATTAAACGCAAGTTACGCGATGTAACGGTCTGCTTGCTTTAAGGAATGTCGCATAATTCAGTATCTTCCCAAGCGTTATACTTCTGTCGATCTGCGGCGGCGCACACTGACCGTTCAGCTTGAGCATCATTTGCGCCAAGGCTGCCGCACTGCAGCAAACCTCGTTCCCAAGAATACTAATGACCGTAGACTTGCCCATCTCCGCCTGGATCTCCATCACCGCGCTCGGTAGCGTCGGCGTCATGGGCCCTGCGGCGCTCATCGTCGCCGCATGGCTCGCACTCGGCTATCGCTGGAAATACGCACTTGCATGGCTCGCACTGCTCGGCGCGGCGAGCGGTCTGGTCGCGTTGAGCAAGATCGCTTTCATCGGCTGGGGCATCGGCGTTCGTCATCTCGATTTCACCGGCATCAGCGGACACGCGCTGATGTCAACGGCCGTTCTGCCAGTCGCGATCTTCGTCGCGCTGTTGCCCGCGCGCAGCGCATTCCGCGCGGCCGGTGTCGCGATCGGCCTGCTGGTGGGCGTATGGGTCGGGGTATCGCGCGTCGTGCTCGATGCGCATTCGGTGTCGGAAGTGGTGGCGGGTTGTGCGCTCGGCGCGGTGGTCGCGCTGGCGTTCGTGTGGATCGCGTGGCGGGCCGAATCCGGCAAGCTTGCGGCGACGCCCGTCGCCGCGAGCCTCGCGGCAGTCCTCGTCGCCCTGCATGGCGTGCCGGTGCCGACTCAGCGCTGGATCACCGAAATCGCGCTCGGGCTGTCGGGCCACGAGCGCCCTTACGTGCGGGCGAGCTGGAAGGCGAAAACCTATCGCGTCCCTGAGCGCCGCACCGAAGTTCAATCCGAAGAGCGCGCGGCCGCCTGACGCGGCCGGCGCGCTCGTATGGCGTGACGCTCAGTCGTTCACGCCGATGATCACGCTCGATGCCTTGATCACCGCTACGGCCTTCTGACCTTGCGCGAGCCCCAGCGTGTCGGCGCTCTGATTCGTGATGATCGCGGCGACAGTGGTGCCGCCGTCGAGCGAAAGCGTCACCTCGGCATTCACCGCGCCCTTCGTCACGCTGGCAACCGTGCCGCGCAACTGATTGCGCGCCGACAACTTCGCGTTCGTGTCTTCCATCAGCATGACCCACGACGCCTTGATGAGCGCGAACGCGTCGCTGCCTTCCTTCAGCCCGAGCGACTGGGTGCTTTCGTGCGTGACGACCGCGACGATCGTCTGGCCGCCCGGCAAACCGAGTTCGATTTCATCGTTCACCGCACCGCGCGTGACCTTCGTCACCTTGCCGGCCAGTTGATTGCGTGCGCTTGTTTTCATTCCTAGTCTCCCGATCAGTTGCCAGTCATGGGCAAAGCCTTCGATGGCCGCGCCCGCTCTTTCCAGAAATCTTCGATGCTCCTGCTCGACCGCGCGATATGTGTCGATGAGACGCAGCGCCGCCGGCGTGAGCGTCGTACCGCCACCGCCCCGGCCGCCGGCCGCGGTCGTCACGAGCGGTTCGCCGGCAAGGTTATTCATTGTATCGACTGCATCCCACGCGGCCTTGTAGCTCATGCCGACGGCTTTCGCCGCACCGGTGATCGAGCCCGCATCGCGAATCGCGGCCAGAAGCCCGATGCGCGCCGCGCCGCCGAGCGTCTCCGTGCCGCTGCTCAGCCACACGGAGCCGCCGAGTTTCAGCGGATCGCGCACCGCTGGTGATGCTGTTTTGGTCATCTGTTGCCTCTGCGGACGTGCCTATACGATGAACGCGAACCGCATTATATCGACCGCTTCACGCGCGGACGATGCATCGAGCGAAGCAGCCGCTCGCCTTCCTGCGCATCCTTTCTCGCCGACGCCGCGCCCCACGCGCGCGCGAAACCGCGCTGGTAGTCGCTGGCCTCGGGAATGGCCGCGAGCCGGTCGGCGGCGACGGCCGCATCGTTTGCTTCGCCGAGCACCGTCTGCAATTCGCCGAGCCGCTGCGCCGTGCTCTTGCGCGTGCGCCGCGACGTGACCGAACGGAAGAATTCGAGCGCATAGCGCAGCCGCTTCGCATGGATACGCACGCGATGCCGCTCGTGCGCTTCGAGCGACGCGAGATCGGGCACGCGCGCGATGCGCCGATAATCCTTGCGAATACGCTTCTCGGCAAAGCTGACCAGACGTACCGGCTCTGCATCTTCCTGTGACGCGAAGCGCGCGAGCCATTCGACGAAGGCGAGCGTCAGACGCGCGTAACGCTTCGACGCGAGCGCGTCGCGCACCGCGTCCCGCGCGATGCGCCGCTTGATGTCGGCGGCGGCGATGAGCGTCTGCCAGCGCTCGGCGCTGTCGTCTGCTTCGGCGTAGGCGGGCAGCGTTTGATCGGTGAAGACGTCCCAGTCGCGCGCATTGGCGAGCAGCTCGCCGAACCACTCGAGATCGGGCGCGATGCGCGTGTTCCAGGCATCGTCGACATAGCTTTTGAAGAGTTTCAGCAGCGTCTTGAGCCGCCGCTGCGCGACGCGCAACTGATGCACGTGCTCATCGCCGAGACTTGCATGCGATGCGGCCGCGTTGCCGAACCACTGCTGCGCCACCGACGCCGCGATCGCGACGAACGCATCGTGGCGCGTCGCGGTGCGCGGCAGATCGAGTCTTGCCGCATGCACGGGCGCCGTCTCGGATTCCTGCGCTTCGTCCGGCGCGATGAAAAACGGCGCTGCGTCGATGACCTCGCCCGCGACCCTGAAAACGGCATCGAGCGCGCCGTCCACCGATGCCGCCGCGAGCCGCAACGTCGGCGGCCCCTCGCTGGAAGTTTCGAGCGTGGCGAGGATGTCCGCGCCGCCCGCGTCGATGCGCCATTCGATGCGCGCGATCTCGCGCTCCGCATCGCTATCCGGCAGCGGCACGTCGAGCGGTTCGCGCAACGCGCCGTCGGCGTGGGCGAATTCCGTCAGCGATGCCGCCAGATCGTCGCCCGCAGGCCGCGCGAAGGTGCGGTAGCGCGTGAAGCCGGAAATCGGCGTGCCCTCTGCCTGCACCGCGCATAGCGTGCGCGCGCCGTCCAGCGTATCGATCGACAGCCGCCAGCCCGGCGTTTTCAGCGGAACGTCGCGCGTCGTGAAGCGCGTGCTCGCGGGCGTCACGCCCGCGAAGGCGGCAACGCGCTGCAACGCGTCGGCAAGCGCGCCGATGGAACCGTCGCCGGAACGATGCGATTGCAGCGCCACTTCGACCCACACCGTCATGAAGTCTCCCGAAGCGGTCGCGCGCCGCTGTCAAGTCATACGAAAAGCCCGTTTCCCCCGCGTCATGAAATCGACACATGGCGCAGGAAACATGGCCATTTGTGCTTCTGAACGCTGCTCGTCTGCCTTTCAACTTCTCATACGACCTCGCGCAAGCCCGGCCCCAAGGACGCGACATGAACCAGATTGCCTTCCCATCCCAGAACGGCCGCACGCCCGGACAGCGGTTCGCGCTGCTGGTGTTCCTGCTGGCGATTTTCGCGGGCGCCGTGTACTGCGTCATGCATCTGCTCGACGATCTCGCGCCGGTGCGCGAATCGTCGGCGTTTCCGTACATCATGCTCGGCATCGCGCTCCTGATCGCGCTCGGCTTCGAGTTCGTCAACGGCTTTCACGATACGGCCAATGCAGTCGCAACGGTAATTTACACGCACTCGCTGACGCCGAACCTCGCCGTCGTCTGGTCGGGCGCATGGAATTTCATCGGCGTGCTGGTGTCGAGCGGCGCGGTGGCGTTCGGCATCCTGCAACTGCTGCCGGTCGAGCTGATCATCGGCGTGGGCAGCTCGCAGGGCTTCGCGATGGTGTTCGCGCTGCTGATCGCGGCGATCATCTGGAATCTCGGCACCTGGGCGCTCGGCCTGCCTTCTTCGAGTTCGCATACGCTGATCGGTTCGGTGATCGGCGTCGGCCTGATGAACCAGATGCTGCACGGGACCAACGGCACGTCGGGCGTCGACTGGAGCCAGGCGGCGTCGGTCGGCAAATCGCTGCTGTTTTCGCCGATCATCGGCTTCATCGCGGCCGGCTTCCTGCTCTATGTGCTGAAGCTCGTCGTGCGCGTGCCGGCGCTCTACAAGGAGCCGAAGAAGAACACGCCGCCGCCGTTCTGGATTCGCTGCCTGCTGATTCTCACCTGCACGGGCGTGTCATTCGCGCACGGCTCCAACGACGGCCAGAAAGGCATGGGCCTCATCATGCTGATCCTGATCGGCACGGTGCCGACCGCCTACGCGCTCAACAAGGCCGTGACGGCGAACGAGACGCAGACCTTCGTCGCGGTGAGCCACAGCGCATCCGAGGTGCTGCAGCGCTACACCAACGGCGCGGCGCCCGCCGCCGACGCGCGCGGCCAGGTCGAGAAGTTCGTGCAGACGAAGACCCTTGCACCGGACACGATCGCGTCGCTGAAGAGCGTGGTCGATTCGATCGAAGCGCAAATCCGCCCGAGCCAGACGATCGCCGGCGTGCCGCAGGACAGCGTGCGCAACGTGCGCAACGAGATGTACATCGCGTCCGAAGCGCTGCGCATCATGGAAAAGCAGAAGACGCCCGCGTTCTCCGCCGATGACACCGCCGTGCTCGACAACTACAAGAAGCAGCTCGACCACGCGACCAAGTTCATCCCGACGTGGGTGAAGGTCGCCGTCGCGGTGGCGCTCGGCCTCGGCACGATGGTCGGCTGGAAGCGCATCGTCGTGACGGTCGGCGAGCGTATCGGCAAGTCGCATCTGACGTATGGGCAAGGCGCGTCGGCGGAACTCGTCGCGATGCTGACCATCGGCGCCGCCGATGTCTACGGCCTCCCGGTCAGCACGACACATGTGTTGTCGTCGGGCGTCGCAGGCACGATGGCCGCGAACGGCTCGGGCCTGCAATGGCGCACCGTGCGCAGCCTCGCGCTCGCGTGGATTCTCACGCTGCCGGTATCGATCGCGCTCGCGGGTTTGCTGTTCTGGGCCTTCCGCGGGTTGTTCTGATCGGTCTTCGGCGCTCAGGAACGGCGCGGAGAATCCCATCGACGGGATGCTTCGCGCCGTGCAACTTTTGCCCGCCCCACCGCTTTTCACCTCTCCTTTTCGACAATCGTATGCTCACGCGCGCGCTCACCAAAACGGCGAGCGCCTTGTTCCACGGGCTTTCAGGCGCGCTGGCATAACCGTTGCTCTATTGCTCTCGTCGATCGCACAACGGATCTGCCGGCGGCCACGTGCTGCCGAGCCCCTGGCGTATGACTGTCGATGACAGTTGGGAGGCCGCGCCGGGCGCCGATTCGCCCACGCGGTCTATTTGAACAAGGAGAAGTCGAATGACGATCGGAACCATACTGCTGATCATCCTGATCCTGATTCTGATCGGCGCCATACCTTCGTGGCCGCACAGCCGCAGTTGGGGCTACGGACCGAGCGGGATCGTCGGCGTCGTGCTGATCGTGGTGATCGTCCTGCTGCTGATGGGTCGCCTATGAAGCGATGCGGCTGCCAGCCGCGTTCAGTCGCAAAGAAAAAGGGGCGCTCCGTCGGGGCGCCCCTTTTGTCGTCTACGCTTTGTGAACTTCTTCTAGACCCGCATCACCTGGCCGTTCGGCTCGATCTTGCGCGGGATGACCGGCTCGGTCTGTTTCGGCGATGAAGCCTTCGGACGCGGCGTCACCGGCGGCTGTTCGATGGCGGTCTTGTCGGCGACCTGCTTCACCGCGGTGGCGCTCTTGCGCTTCTTCTTGGCCGAGGCCTGCGTGCTCGCGTGCGATTTGCTCTTGCCCTTGACGCTCTGTGCTTCGGGAGGATTCCAGACTTCCGTGTAGCGCTCGGCCGCAAATAGCGTCGACGAGCCGATCAGAAGAACGACGATCAG
Organism: Caballeronia pedi; assembly: GCF_001544915.2. GTDB lineage: Bacteria > Pseudomonadota > Gammaproteobacteria > Burkholderiales > Burkholderiaceae > Caballeronia > Caballeronia pedi. The sequence continues at coordinate 106,163 of NZ_FCOE02000015.1, forward strand.
GAATACGCGCTTCAAGTGATTCGCTCCAACGATTAGTGACCCGCTCTGCGCGAGAGGATGGCGTCGAGCGACTGCTCGGATGTTTGCAACTCGCGCAACGCGGCGTCGAGTCGCGCAAGCGCACGTGCGACAAAGCGCCCGTCCTGCCCGGAATCGGGCTCGCCTCGCGTGGCGTCGAACGCTGCGTGGACCGCGCGCGTCGCGCGCATGAACCGTTCGAGCGCGGCGGCTTCGAGCGGATCGTTGCGTGGATTCATCGGCAACCTCCTTGTCGCGGACAACCTGTACGAATATACAGTAAGCGATCGCGGCGGCAAACAGGCGCTGCGTGCCGTGGTGAAAATGCCGAAGCGCCTCTTGACCGACGCGCCGAGCCGACTTCAGCGGCGTGTGGTGACATTTCGCCGCGCCTGTCGGCTGCGCCCCCGCGAATTAAGTCGCCCTTAATTCTCTACCGACACACTCGACTCACGATCCGGCTCCATCGCCTCCGTCCGCATCGGACGGCCGAGCCATTAACGTGAGGAATGTTGCCATGTCCGCCAATACCGCCGCGCGCCGACGCCCCGCCAACCTCGCACCGACGTTGCGCAAGCAGTATGCGCTCACCCTGCGCGAATGCCGTCTGTCACTGCCCGTCGAACCGCCGTGGGGACCGGCATATCGCATGGTCGAGTGGGCGCTGAAGAACGATCCGCGCGTGCAGCGCCGCGTGGTTCCCGCCAATTGCACGCCTTCCCAGATCGCCGACGCACTCAAATCCCATGTTCCAGGCCGCCGCTACGGCCCGTCCGACGACGAGGATTGATCCGGCGCTACGAGCAGAAACACTCATGGCATGCTTGTATTAATCCAGATATGGACTAATATTCGTTGAAAGTTCCTTTGGAGACTCAACGACATGCCCAACGCCGCACACGCCGCCGCGTCGGCCGGCCATCCGGTGCCGCGTCCGGCGCTGGATTCGAGCGATCTCTCCGCCGCCGGCCTGCGCGCGTTCTTCAATATCGCTCGCGACTGGGCGCTTTCCGCCGAAGAGCAGATCACGCTGCTCGGCTCGCCGGGGCGCTCCACGTTTTTCAAATGGAAGCATGACCCGGAGTCCGCGCGGCTCGCCCGCGACACGCTGGAGCGCCTGTCGCTGATTCTCGGCATCTACAAGGCGCTGCAAATCCTTCTGCCCGACCCGAAAGCCGCCGATACCTGGATTCGCCGTGCCAACGCCGCGCCGCCCTTCGGCGGTCGTCCGGCGCTCGATCGCCTGCTGGCGGGCAACATCAGCGATCTCGTCGCCGTGCGCCAGTACCTCGACGCAATGCGAGGCGGCTGGGCGTGATGGGGATCGCATTCAGCAAGGACACATCGAACTGGCGCGAACGATGGCCGCACGGTCTGCTCGACTGGACGCCCGCGTACCGCGTGATTCCGACGCGCTTTCCGGCCGTCAATCTCTTCGACCGGGTCGCCTCGCCGCAGGATTTCGAGGCGCTCTACGCGCTCGAAGCGATGACCAACGACCGCCTGCGCACCGAAGTCGGCGAACTGGATCTCGTGCCGCCCGAGGAACGCTGCTTCGGACCGGGATGCGGGCCGATCATGGCGGCGTTCACGCATCTGAACCCGAACGGCAGCCGCTTTTCCGACGGCAGCTACGGCGTGTTTTATTGCGGTCGCGAACGGCAGACGGCGATCGCGGAGACGCGCTATCACTCGGGCCTCTTTCTCGCGGCCACCAACGAAGCGCCATTGCGTCAGCAGATGCGCCTCTACACGGTGCGGGCGCACGGCGAAGTCGTCGATCTGCGCGGCGATGCGATCGCGGAGGCGGGGCTCGATCCGCGCATTCTCGCGCCGGATGATTACGCTCCGGGCAAGGCGCTCGGCCGCGCGGTGCGGGCGGCGGGAGCGCGTGGAATCGCGTATCCGTCGGTGCGCGATCCGGAAGGCGAATGCCTCGCCGCCCTGCGCACGACCATGCTGCGCGACTGCCGTCACGCGGCCTATCTGGAGTACAACTGGAACGGCGAAACGGTCGACTATGTGTTCGAGCTGAACCAGATCGGCTGACCGGGCAAACGTTTCACGCGCCTGAGCCGATCGCCACCGCGGTTTCCGTGCGCGTGCGCGCGAGTTTCTTCGACGCCGGCCGCGCGGCCTTTTTCGCCGGCTTCCTGACAACCTGCTCCAGCGCCTGGCCCGCCGCATTCTTGCCGCTCGCCTTAAGCGCACCGGCGCGCGCCTTGCGACTCGATTCGGTCAGCAGCTTCGTGAGGCGCGTGTCGCTCGGCGTGGCGCCCTTGCGGTTCTTGCGCGCCGCCTCGCGCGTGCGGCGCTTCGCTTCCTTATCGAGGAAGATCGCGAGTGCGGCTTCATCGGTCTTGAGTCCGTGGCGCCGCGACGCAGGCAACGTCTCCGCCAGCTCACCCGCCTCGAATGCGTCGATCACCGCGGGGTGCACGTAGCACTTGCGGCACACGGCGGGCGTGTTGCGCAGCAGTTGCGCGACCTCCTTGATCGTGCCGACGACATGCTTGCGCGCCTCCGTCACCGTCTCCCATTTGAGCCTTCTGAGCGCCGCGAGCGCGAACACACTGCCGGCCCACGTCCGATAATCCTTCGCGGTGAAGTCCGCGCCGGTGATCTCGTGCAGATACTCGTTGATGTCCGATGAACTGACCGAATGACGCGTGCCGTCCGCATCGAGATACTGGAAAAGATCCTGACCCGGCAGATCCATGCAGCGTTTGACGATGCGCGCGACACGCGCATCGCTTACCGCGACATCGTGCTCGATGCCGCTCTTGCCGCGAAACCTGAACCTCAGCATCCCCGCCGATACCTTCAGATGGCGCTTTCGCAATGTCGTCAGCCCATACGAACGGTTCTCGCGCGCGTACTCCTCGCTGCCGACGCGGATCAGCGTCGTATCGAGCAGGCGCACGACAGTCGCGAGCACCTTGTTGCGCGGCATGCCGTCGAGCGTCAGATCGCGCGCGACGCGTGAGCGCAGCTTCGGCAGCACGCCGGAGAACGCGAGCATGCGCTCGTACTTGGTGGCGTCGCGGGTTTCGCGCCATTGCGGGTGATAGCGATACTGCTTGCGCCCGCGCGCATCGCGCCCGGTCGCCTGGAGATGGCCGCGCGCGTCGGGGCAGATCCAGACATTGGTGTAAGCGGGCGGAATCGCGAGCGCATTGATGCGGCGAATCTCCGCTTCATCGTCGATTCGCCTGCTCTGCGTGTTGAAGTACGCGAATGCGCCGTCGGTCCATTCGCGCGTGTAGCCGCGCCGCGAATCGTCCATGTAGCGCAAGCCCGGCGGCAGATCCTCGGGGCAGCCCTGCACGCCTCCCGTCTCGATGTCGTTTTCGATTCGTGCCACCGTGCGCCTCGCCATGCATTCGATTGATGGCGAAACATCGAGCAACGCGCGTGCCGGACTACCTGTGGTCAGGGCAGCGCGAGCGCGCCCGCGCCTTCCGCCGTGGCCCAGCGCTCTTTCACGGACCAGCGCTCGTCGGTGCCGGGCTGGACGATGGTGAGCCGCCCGTCCGACGCAAACGCGCCGGTATCGATAAAGATCTGCGCGCCGATCTGCTTCACCGTGCGCGTCGGCGTGTGGCCGCAGTACGTGGGCGACAGACCATATTGCTGGGCCGGGTCCGCGTGGCCGAGCGCGAGGCCGCGTCCCCACAGGATCTGGTTGCGCACGTCGTCGGGGAAATCGGCGGTGTCGAGTTCGGCGTCGCAACCGAAAAATTCCGCGTGCAACACATTGAAACGCTGCGCGCCCTCGCCGACGATACGCACCAGCGGCAGCGTCGCGAGCCGCGCCGCGAGCTGGGCGAGTTGCTCATCGGAGACCGATTCGGCCCACTCGCCGCCGATCGCATACCACGACTGGCGCCGCATCGTGCCGGTCGCGACCGAGATCAGCGAATCCTCGTGATTGCCGCGCACGGCATAAAACCACGGCTTGTCGATGAGATCGATGGCCGCGAGCGAATCCGCACCGCGATCGACGAGGTCACCGACGGAGAACAGCCGGTCCCGCGCACCATCGAAGCCGATTTCGTGCAGCAGATAGCGCAGCGCATCGACGCAGCCATGCAGATCGCCGACCACGAAATCGCGGCCGCTTTCGTTGACGGGATGCCTGCAGACGATAGGATAGGTAGGACCATTCATGCGTGGATGATAGCGCTGCTCAATGACACCGTGTGAGGGCTGCATCGCTTTTGCAAGCAATCTGGAAGCCGGCTCGACAACCGTTACATCGGCGTTACGTGCGCGCTCGTCATCGACGTAAAAGCTGCCGCCCCAGCTTATCCGAAACCGCATTTATTGCGCGACGAATTCACACTCAGCTTGCTGAAAGGCGGGCGGGCAATAATCGCAGCCATCGAGCGAAGCCTGGCTCCCATGCGGATCAAACGCGATGAAGCAGATTCTCCCGCCCGTCCTGCGCAACCGGCCGCGCGCCCTGATCGCCCTGCTGGTCGGTTGCGTCGTGGCCGCCCTGATTCCGGCGCACGTGCGTCCGACTGCGCGCGCACTGCTCGGCTGGGACACCGCGGTGTGGCTCTATCTCGTGCTGATCTGGCTGAAGATGGCGACCGCGCGCCAGAGCGACGTGCAGGAACTCGCCGAGCGCGAGGACGAGAACGCCGCGACCGTGCTGATGATCGTGAGCGTCGCGGCGATTGCGAGCATTGTCGCGATCGTCGTGGAGTTGTCGACCGCGAAAAACATGGGCGCCGGCGCGGTGCTGCATTACCTGCTGACCGGCGCGACCATGCTCGGCGCCTGGTTCCTGATCCCGACGATGTTCACGCTGCACTACGCGCGGCACTACTATCAGTCGCCGGACAACGATCCCGCGCTCAGGTTTCCCGACCAGCATCTGAAACCCGACTACTGGGACTTCCTCTACTTCTCCTTCACCATCGCCGTGGCTTCGCAGACCGCCGATGTCGCGCTCGCCTCGACCTCCGCGCGCCGCACGGCGCTCGGGCAATCGGTGCTGTCGTTCTTCTTCAACCTCGCGGTGCTGGGGCTCTCCATCAACATCGCGGCGAGCATGGTCGGCGGCTGAAACGACGCTGTCACGCGCACGCCATAAGCTCATCTCACGCGCCGTGTAAAAACGCGGCGCGCGCCGCTGTCAGTTTTACACGCGGCGTGTTCGTGCCGTTTCGCGCATGGCCGAAGCGCGCGTCGCCATCGTCCGGCATGCTGCACTGCACACATCGCGACGCGTGGCACACCGATTGCTGCCATGCGCCAGCCATTCCGAATCCCATCCCGATCAGCACTTGCATGCGCGGCCGTTCACCCGCGCATTCCGCTTCCATAGGAGCCCACTTTGCCCTTGAACGTTCTGCTGGTCGCCTCCGAAGCCGTCCCGCTCGCCAAGACCGGCGGACTCGGCGACATGGTCAGCGCCTACGCCGCCGCACTGCGCGAAGCCGGCGTCGACGCCACCATCCTGCTTCCCGCTTACCCGAACGCGATCGCCCAGGCGCAAGGTCTGAGCAAGGTCGGCACGCTCAGGGGCCTGCCTGGCGGCGATGCGACGCTGTTGCGCGCGCGCATGCCCGACACCGGCGTGCCGGTGCTGCTGTTGCGCTGCGACGCGCTCTACGCGCGCACCGGCCTCTATCAGGACGCGCAGGGCCGCGACTACCCGGACAACGCGATCCGCTTCGCAACGCTCTCGGCCGCGGCGGTCAAAATCGCGCAAGGCGTGCGCGGCGTGAAGAAGCCCGATATCGTGCATGCGCACGACTGGCATACCGGCCTCACGCCGCTCCTGATGAAGCATGCGGGCGTGCACGCAAAGAGCGTATTCACGATCCACAATCTCGCATTCCAGGGCAACTACGCGCGCTCGCTTGGTGCGTCGCTCGGCGTGCCGGAGAAGTGGCTCGTGCACGCGCTCAGCGATCCAAAGAGCATCGAGTTCTACGGCGCGCTGAGTCTGATGAAAGCCGGCATCGTGCATGCCGATCGCGTCACGACCGTCTCCGAAACCTACGCGCGCGAAATTCTCACGCCGCGCTTCGGGCATCTGATGGAAGGCGTGCTCCAAAGCTGCGCGGACAAGCTGTGCGGCGTCGTCAACGGCATCGACGAACAGGCGTGGAATCCCGCTACCGATGCGCTCATCGAACGCAACTATTCGTTCGACGATATGCGCGGCAAGCACGCCTGCAAGCGCGCGCTGCAACGCAAGTTCGGCTTGCCCGTCGATCCGTTCGCGCCGCTGATGGCGATCGGCAGCCGCATGACCGGTCAGAAACTGGCCGATGTCGTGCTCGAAGCGTTGCCGCGTCTGCTGGAGCGACATCCGCGCCTGCAGCTGGCGGTGATCGGCAAGGGCGAAGCGTATATCGAAGCCGGCTTCAGGAAGCTCGCGCAGGAATGGCCGGACCGGGTCGGCGTGTATATCGGATATGACGAGCGGCGCGCGCATGCACTGCACGCGGGCGCCGACATCCTGCTGCATGGCAGCCGTTTCGAGCCCTGCGGCCTCACGCAGATGTACGCGATGCGCTATGGCACGCTGCCGGTCGCATCGCGCGTGGGCGGCCTCGCCGACACGATCGTCGATGCGGCGCAAAACGCGGATCACGCTGCCTACTCCGCGCTGCGTCCGTCGGTGTTGCTGCGCGACGGCACGCACGACATGCCGATCGCGTCGATGCCCGCGCCGCGCGCCTCGCACGCGCCCACCGGCTTTCTCTTCGATGGCGAACGCGCGGGCGATGTCATCGACGCCGCGAGCCGCGCGCTCGACGCCTATATGCGCCCGCAAGTGTGGCGGGCGCTGCAGCGCAACGCGATGTCCCGCGATTTCGGATGGAACGAAGCCGTCACGAAGATGGTCGCACTGTACGTCGGCGTGAGCGATGCGCGCCCGAGCCGCACGGCACTGCGCCCGCGCCGCGTTGCCGACATCATGCAGGCGCCCGCTCAGATGCCCGCGCAGGCGCACGACGCGCATTCGCTTGCGCGCACTGCCTGAGCATGTCCGCCGCAGTTGTTCCATAGTAGTGCCCTGATGTTGCACTGAGCCGGGCACGCCGGGCGCGGCACGCTACGTGCTGTCTCGCCGTGCGTTGACGATCACTTGGGGACCGTGGCGCCCACCGTGCCCGCGAGCAGCGCGCGAAGCACGGTGCATCGCGAAGCGCGGCCAGGCAGGCGTCGATTCGAACGGCGCCAGGGTGTAATCTGAGTTCCGCCTGAGAGCCCGCGCGATCCGCGACACAGGGACGGCTCTTCAGCCAGTTTGGCCCGTGAGCGTGATCGCGATCGATGCCCGCATCCCCGCCACCGCAGGACGACTCTGGAAAAGACTAACGATGGAAAACCATCAAGCTCATCATGCGTACGCGCCGCGTATCTACTTCATCGATCCCCTGCTCGTCGGCCCGCTCGCGAACTGGCCCGCCCAGTTCGAGCACGCGGCCGCGCTCGGCTTCGACCATGTCCTGATCGGCTCGCCGTTCGTGCCCGGCAGCAACGGGCATCGCGAAGCGGTGGCGGATCATCATCGGCTGCATCCCGTTTTCGAATCCGATGCGAGTGCTGCCGACGGTCTGCGGCAACTCGCCGACGCCGCGAAGAAACACGAACTCACCTTGCTCGTCGATATCGTGATCGATCGCGTGAGCGCCGAGGGCGGGCTCTATCAGGACAACAAACACTGGTTCCAGCCGTTCGAAAGCGCGGACGCGCGGCTCGATCCGCGCAAGCCGCCGCGTCAGCGCGATGTCGCCTGGGCGAATTTCGCCGATGGCGAGTCCGCGCATCATCTGACCGAATGGTGGGCGCGGGAGTTGAACGTGCTCGCCGCGGCGGGCGTCGGCGGCTTTCGCTTCGATTCGCCTTACGCGGTGCCCGCGCATGTCTGGCGCAAGCTCGGCGCGGCCGTGCGCGAAAAGCATCCGGACACGCGCTGGCTCGCATGGACGGTCGGCGCGACGCGCCATGATCTGCATGGTCTCGTCGATGCCGCGTTCGACGCGGTGTTTGCCTCGACGCGCTGGTGGGACTTCAAAAGCGCATGGCTCTTCGACGAGCACGGCGCGCTCACGCGCATCGCCTCGCCGATCACGTTCCCCGAAGATCCGTTCGGCGCGCGTCTCATCAGCGATCTCTCCGACACGAGCGACACCGCGCTCGTCGAACGCGCCTACACGCGCGCGCTCGACACCGCCGCCGCGCTCGGCACCGGCATCATGGTGCCGATGGGCTTCGAGTACGGCGTCGGCCTGCCGATGTCGCCGCAATACGGCGTCGCGGCGGAGTACCAGCGCGCGAAGAACGAGAAGCGCATCGATCTCACGGCGCGCGTGCGGCGCGCGAACGAACTGCAACGCAACGTCGGCACGCTGTCGAGCGTCGGCGAACTGCGCGCGCTGACGGGCGCGGGCACGCCGTACGCCGCGCTCATTCGCGCCGATGGCGGCGATCTGCGTCACAGCGAAGGCGCCGTGCTCGCGATCATCAATCCCGATCTCGTCGCGCCGGTGCATGTCGATACGCTGCATCTGCTCGAATCGGTGCCGGGCAATTACACGCGCTTCGCGCTCATCGACGATGCGATGGGCAAGGCCGAACGTCTCGCGCCGTTCACGCTGAAAGCGGGCGAGGTGCGCCTGTTCCGCGCGGAAGCCGAGCCCTTCGTTCTGCTTGCGCAACCGCAGGTGAAGCGCGGCGCGAAAACCGCCGACAAGAAATCCGTGACCGAGGCGATCGCCGCGCCGCGCGTGTCGATCGAAAGCGTCACGCCGTGCGTCGATCACGGGCGCTTTCCGGCGAAGCGCATCGTCGGCGAGGCGCTGGAGATTCAGGCCGCGATCTTCGCGGAAGGCCACGACAAGATCGCCGCCTCCGTGCAATGGCGCGCCGCCGACGAAACCGACTGGCACGAAGCGCCGATGACCGCCGTGCAGCCCGCCGGCCTCGATCTGTGGTCGACGCGCATTCCGCTCGAACGCGTGGGCCGGCATGAGTTCGTCGTGATGGCATGGCGCGACGATTACGCGTCGCTCGTCGATCACATGCAGAAGAAGCTGAAGGCCGGGCAGACCGTCGAGCTCGAAGTCGAGGAAGCGAAGCATCTGTTCGCGCTGATCCTCGCCGAAGTCAAGACCGCCGACGACGCCGACAGCGACAGCGCCCCGCTCGACGCGATCGTCAAGGAGTTCACCAAAGCCAACGACGCACGCAAGCTAGAACTCGTGCTCGCGCCTGCGACCGCAAAGGCGGTGGCGGCGGCGAGGCATCGGCCGTTCCTGTCGCGCGATCCGGTGGTGTATCGCGTCGATGCCGAACGCGCCGCCGCGCGCTTCGCGAGCTGGTACGAGATCTTCCCGCGCTCGATGAGCGACGACGTGAATCGCCACGGCACGTTCATCGACGTGATCGGCAAGATGCCGCGCATCCGCGAGATGGGCTTCGACGTGCTCTATTTCCCGCCGATCCATCCGATCGGCATTGCGAACCGCAAGGGCAAGAACAACACGCTCACGGCCGAGCCGGGCGATGTCGGCAGTCCGTATGCGATCGGCGGCAAGGAAGGCGGCCATAACGCATTGCATCCCGAGCTCGGCAATCTCGACGACTTCAAGCGCATGCTCGAAGCCGCGCATGAACACGGTCTCGAGATCGCGCTCGACTTCGCGGTGCAGTGCTCGCCGGATCATCCGTGGCTCAAGGAACATCCGACATGGTTCGCGTGGCGTCCCGACGGCACGCTGCGCTATGCGGAGAATCCGCCGAAGAAGTATCAGGACATCGTGAATCCGGACTTCTATGCGCAGGACGCGAAGCCCGAACTATGGATCGCCTTGCGCGATGTCTTCCTGCACTGGGTCGCGGCGGGCGTTCGCATCTTTCGCGTCGATAACCCGCATACGAAGCCGTTTCCGTTCTGGGAATGGGTCATCGGCGACGTGCGCGCGCGTCATCCCGACGTAATCTTCCTCGCCGAAGCCTTCACGCGGCCGCGCGTGATGAATCGCCTCGCCAAGCTCGGTTTCTCGCAGTCGTACACGTACTTCACGTGGCGCGAAAGCAAGCGCGATTTCATCGAGTACATGCACGATCTCACGCAGACCGACGCGAAGGATTACTTCCGGCCGAACTTCTTCGTCAATACGCCTGACATCAATCCGCGCTTCCTGCAAAGCTCGGGGCGGCCGGGCTTCGTGATCCGCGCGGCGCTGGCGGCGACGTTATCGGGCTTGTGGGGCGTGTATAGCGGCTTCGAATTATGCGAATCTGCGGCGCTGCCCAACAGCGAGGAATATCTGCACTCCGAGAAGTACGAACTCAAGGCGTGGGACTGGAACCGGCCCGGCAACATCGTGACCGAGATCACCGCGCTCAACCGCATCCGCCGCGCGAATCCCGCGTTGCAGACGCATCTCGGCGTGAACTTCCTGCCCGCGCATAACGATCACATCCTGTTCTTCGAGAAGGCGAACGCATCGCGCGACAACGTCGTGCTGGTCGCGATCAATCTCGATCCGTTCAACGAGCAGGGCGCGGATATCGACCTGCCGTGGCAGACGCTCGAACGCTGGGGCGTGCATGACTGGGACGCGGTCGCGGTCGAAGATCAGGTGACGGGCGAACAATTCGAATGGCGTGGACGGCGTCAGCACGTGCGGCTCAATCCGCATTCGCTGCCGTTCGCGATATGGCGCATTTCGCCGACATGGGGCTTGCCGAAGCCCCAGCCGAACGAGGAAGCATGAATCACCGGCGGCGAACGAGAGCACACCAATAACAAGGGCGGCAGCTAGCCCGCACGAACATTGGAGCGAAACGTGGATACAAGGGTGAAGCGCAACAAGAAGGCGTCGAGTCTCAGTGATGATCCGCTCTGGTACAAGGACGCGATCATCTATCAGGTTCACATCAAGTCATTCTTCGATGCGAACAACGACGGCATCGGCGATTTCCCCGGCCTGCTGGCGAAGCTCGACTACATCGCGGAGCTGGGCGTCGATACGATCTGGCTGCTGCCGTTCTATCCGTCGCCGCGCCGCGACGACGGTTACGACATCGCCGACTACCGCAACGTGCATCCGGACTACGGCACCATCGCGGACGTCAAACGCTTCATACAGGAAGCGCACGCGCGCGGCATCCGCGTGATCACCGAGCTCGTCATCAATCACACGTCGGATCAGCATCCGTGGTTTCAGCGCGCGCGGCATGCGAAGCCGGGCTCGAATCATCGCAACTATTACGTGTGGTCCGATACGGACAAGAAGTATGAAGAGACGCGCATCATCTTCATCGACACGGAGCCGTCCAACTGGACCCACGATCCGGTCGCGGGCCAGTATTACTGGCATCGCTTCTACGCGCACCAGCCGGATCTGAATTTCGACAATCCCGCGGTCCTCAAGGAAGTGCTTTCGGTGATGCGCTTCTGGCTCGACATGGGCATCGACGGGCTGCGGCTGGATGCGGTGCCTTACCTCGTCGAGCGCGAAGGCACCAACAACGAGAATCTGCCGGAAACGCATGACATTCTGAAGAAGATTCGCGCGACCATCGACGCGGAGTATCCGAACCGCATGCTGCTCGCGGAAGCGAATCAGTGGCCGGAAGACGTGAAGGAATACTTCGGCGATGAAGACGAATGCCACATGGCGTTCCACTTCCCGCTGATGCCGCGCATCTATATGTCGATCGCGAGCGAGGACCGCTTTCCGATCACCGACATCATGCGGCAGACGCCCGATCTCGGCACGACCAATCAATGGGCGATCTTCCTGCGCAACCACGACGAGCTCACGCTCGAAATGGTCACGGACTCCGAGCGCGACTATCTGTGGAACACCTACGCGAGCGATCGCCGCGCGCGTCTGAATCTCGGCATCCGGCGGCGTCTCGCGCCGCTCATGGAGCGCGACAGACGACGCATCGAACTGATCAATTCGCTGCTGCTGTCGATGCCGGGCACGCCCGTGATCTATTACGGCGATGAACTCGGCATGGGCGACAACATCCACCTCGGCGATCGCGACGGCGTGCGCACGCCGATGCAGTGGTCGTCCGACCGCAACGGCGGCTTCTCGCGCGCCGATCCGGAACAGCTCGTGTTGCCGCCCGTGATGGGCTCGCTCTACGGTTATGACGCGGTGAACGTCGAATCGCAGAGCCGCGATCCGCATTCGCTGCTGAACTGGACGCGCAAGATGCTCGCGGTGCGTCGCTCGAAGCATGCGTTCGGACGCGGCACGATCCGCTTCCTGCGGCCCGCGAACCGCAAGATCCTCGCGTATCTGCGCGAGCTCGAAGGCGAACCGCCGATTCTGTGCGTCGCGAATCTTTCGCGCGCGCCGCAAGCGGTGGAACTCGACCTGTCGGAGTTCGATGGCTCGGTGCCGCTCGAAATGACCGCCGATTCGCCGTTCCCGGCCATCGGCAAGCTCACGTATCTGCTGACTTTCCCGCCCTACGGCTTCCTGTGGTTCCAGCTTTGCCCCGGCAACATGCGGCCGGCGTGGGCACAGGCGCCGTCCGAGCAGTTGCCCGAATTCGTCACGATGGTGATCCGCGCGGGACAGACCGGCCCGACGCCGGAAAACGTGCGCCTGCTCGAATCGGAAGTGCTGCCGAATTACCTGAGCAAGCGCCGCTGGTTCGCGTCGAAGGACAAGAAACTGCATGCGGTGCGTCTCGCCGCGCTGACGACGATCGAAAACGCCGGCTTCGCGTTCACCGAAATCGAAGCCGATGTCGGCGATCATTGCGAACGCTATGTGCTGCCGCTGTCCATCGCGTGGGGCACGGAAACCACCTCGCCGCTCTATATGCAACTCGCGCTCGCGCGCGTGCGGCGCAACCGCAACATCGGGCATCTCACCGATGCGTTCTCGGTGCCGCAATTCACCTACGGCGTGCTGCGCAAGCTGAAGGAGCGCGCGGTCGTGCCGACCGTGCAGAAGAGCGAGATCCGCTTCATTCCGACCGAGCGTCTGAACGAGCTCAATTACTATCCCGCTGATCCGCCCGAAATTCGCTGGCTCGCGGCCGAGCAGAGCAACAGCTCGCTCGTGGTCGGCGACAAGGTCGTGCTGAAGCTGGTGCGGCGCGTGGTCGGCGGCATTCATCCGGAAGCGGAGATGAGCCGCTATCTGACGAAGCTCGGCTATGCGAACACGGGTCCCTTGTACGGCGAAGTCGTGCGTGTCGATCCGCAGGGCGTGCCGCATACGCTCATCATCCTGCAGGGCTATATCGACAATCAGGGCGATGCGTGGAACTACGCGCTCGACTATCTGCGCCGCACGGTCGATGAACTCGCCGTCGCGGTGGAATCGGAAGAACATACGCAGGAACGCGATGCGCAGGCCGAAGGCTTCGCGGGCTATGGCACGATTGCGGGCGTGATCGGCAAGCGGCTGGGCGAACTGCATGTCGCGCTCGCCACGCCCACGGACGATGAAGCCTTCGCGCCGCAGCGCGCGAGCGCCGAAGACGCGCAAGAATGGATCGACGGCACGCTGAAGCTGCTCGACTCAGCGCTCGATATCCTCGCGCAGAAGCTCGGCGAGTTCAACGAGCACGACCGTTTCCTTGCGCAGAGCCTGCTCGATCGACGCGACCTTCTGGTCGACGCCGTGAAGCAGCTCGTCACGCCCGGCGCCGATGCGCTGTGCATCCGCATCCACGGCGATTTCCATCTGGGCCAGGTGCTGATGGCCCAGGGCGATGCCTATCTGATCGACTTCGAAGGCGAGCCCGCGCGCGCGCTCGAAGAGCGCCGCAGAAAGACGAGCCCGCTGCGCGACGTCGCGGGTCTCCTGCGATCGCTGTCGTATGCGAGCGCGGCGGCGCAATCGACGACTGAAAACGCGCCCGCGCAGACCGCCGATCGCAAGCGCGCGCTGTTCGAGCGGATGCGCGCGTTCGCCGAGGAGAGCTTCTTGCGTGAGTACATGGCGGCGATTGCATCGTCGCCTGAAACGATCGCGGCCGACGACGTGTTTCAACCGTTGCTCGATCTCTTCCTGATCGAGAAGGCCGCTTACGAAATCCGCTACGAAGCAGCGAACCGGCCGACCTGGATCGGCCTTCCGTTGCGGGGTCTCGCGTCGCTCGCGAGCCGTTTGCTGGGAGACACGGGCGAGCCGCCCGCTCCGGGCACGCGACCCGTGTTCGGAGCAACCAAGGACAATCCGGATGGAACCCACCATGAACAATCGTAGCGCTCCGGCGGATACCAGGAATCCGGCGCACGGCCTCAATCCGCTCGACATCGACGCACTCGTCGAGGCCCGGCATCCCGATCCGTTCTCGATGCTCGGCCTGCATCAGACCGATCTGGGGCATGTCGTGCGCGTGTTTATGCCAGGCGCATCGTCGGTGAGCGTGACGGATGCGGGCGACGGCGAGCATATCGGTTCGCTCGCGCGCATCCACAATGCGGGCCTCTACGCGGGCTTCGTCGAACGGCCGACGGCGTATCGTCTGCAGATCGACTGGAACGGCACGCCGCAGGAAACGCACGACACGTATTCCTTCGGCCCCGCTTTGCCCGATGAATGGCTCACGCGTCTATCGCACGCGGACCCGTATGCGGTGCTCGACTGTCTCGGCTCGCGCCCGCTCACGCATGGCAATGTCGCGGGCGTGCGCTTCGCGGTGTGGGCGCCGAATGCGCGCCGCGTGTCGGTGGTCGGCGACTTCAACACGTGGGATGGCCGGCGTCACCCGATGCGTCTGCGTCACGATGCGGGCGTGTGGGAGTTGTTCATTCCGGGCATCGGCGCGGGCACGCGGTACAAGTACGAGATCGTCACGCGCGACGGCCACACGTTGCCGCTGAAGGCCGATCCCTGCGCGATGCAGAGCGAGAAGCCGCCTTCGACGGCATCGGTGGTTGCGGATGCGGACGCCATCGAACACTATGCATGGACCGATGCCGAATGGATGGCGACGCGCGGCGAAAAGCAGACCGCGCAGTCGCCGATCACGATTTACGAGGCGCATGCCGAATCGTGGCTGCGCGTGCCGGAGGAAGCCAATCGCGGCATGAACTGGCACGAGCTGGCCGAGCGCCTGATTCCGTATGCGAAGGGTATGGGCTTCACGCATCTGGAGTTCATGCCGATCGCCGAGCATCCGTTCGGCGGCTCGTGGGGTTATCAGCCGCTCGGGCAGTTCGCGCCGTCCGCGCGTTTCGGCACGCCGGAGCAGTTCGCGGAGTTCGTGAACCGCGCGCACGAGGCGGGCCTGGGCGTGATCATCGACTGGGTGCCGGCGCACTTCCCGAACGACGCGCATGGTCTCGTGGAATTCGACGGCACGCCGCTCTACGAACACGCGGACCCGCGCGAGGGCTATCACCAGGACTGGAACACGATGATCTACAACCTCGGCCGCAACGAGGTGAGCGCGTTCCTGATCGCATCGGGGCTGGCGTGGCTGAAGCGCTATCACGTCGATGGCTTGCGGGTCGATGCGGTGGCGTCGATGTTGTATCGCGACTATTCGCGCAAGGCGGGCGAGTGGGTGCCTAACATCTATGGCGGACGAGAGAATCTCGAATCGATTGCGTTTCTCAAACGCTTGAATCACGAAGTGCGGCAGATTCCGGGCGCGATCACCGTGGCGGAGGAATCGACTGCGTGGCCGGGCGTGACGGCCAATGTCGAGAGCGGCGGCCTTGGTTTCGACTTCAAGTGGAACATGGGCTGGATGCACGACACGCTGCATTACATGGAGGAAGATCCGGTTTATCGGCAGTATCACCATCATCTCTATACCTTCGGGATGGTGTATGCATATTCCGAGCGCTTCGTTCTGCCCTTGTCGCACGATGAAGTGGTGCATGGCAAGGGATCGCTCATCAACAAGATGCCGGGCGACCGTTGGCAGAAGTTCGCCAACCTGCGCGCGTACTACGGCTTCATGTGGACGCATCCGGGCAAGAAGCTCTTGTTCATGGGCGGGGAATTCGGGCAGTTTGCGGAGTTCAATCACGATGAATCGCCGCACTGGCATCTGCTCGATGATTCACTGCACGGTGGATTGCAGAAGCTCGTGCGCGATCTGAATCTGCTTTACACGAGCGAGCCTGCGCTGCATAAGCTCGATAGCGATTCGCGCGGGTTCGAGTGGATCGTCGGGGATGACAATGCGAACAGCGTGTATGCGTATCGTCGCACGGATGCCGAAGGGCGGGATCTCGTTGTGGTTTGCAATATGACGCCGGTGCCGCGGCTGGCTTATCGGATTGGATTGCCACGGCGCGGGCGTTGGAGTGAAGTGTTCAATTCCGATGCTGCGATCTATGGCGGCTCCAACACTGGGAATGGCGGGGTTATTCATACGGATGACTATCCGAGTCATGGGCGGGAGCAGTCGGCGGCGTTGACGTTGCCACCGTTGGCGACCATTGTGTTGAGGGCGGATTGAGGTTTGGATTTGGGTTTGGGTTTGCTTTTCGCCGGATCCCGTGGTCGTGTCGGTCTATTAGCGTTGCCCCTGTGCGGGGCGGCACCTACTTTCTTTGCTGCTGCAAAGAAAGTAGGCAAAGAAAGCAGCTTTTCCCATCCGGAACACTTCATGCCGGCCGCGGCACAGGCGATCGGTCTTGGCACAGCAGTAGCAAGTGCCCTCATAGGCCGCTTCGGGCGTGGACCGCGCACGGTCTGACAAGCGAGGACGTTTAGGGCGCTGGTTCAGCACGAAAGAGTTCCGGCACAGCGCTACGCGCTGCCGTAGGGTACGCAAGGGAAACCGACGAGGAAGAGCAACGCAGAAGCACACGCATCCCCGATGGACCCATCGGCCGCGAAGCGGGCCGGAGCTATTTGGTGCTGAACCAGTTTGTTTTGCGGTGCGATGTGGCTGAGCGTGCGCGGTCCAAGCCCGAGGCGGCCTATGAGGGCACTCGCTACTGCTGTGCCCTAGCCGTTCGCCTGTGCCGCGGCCGGTGTGAAGCGTTCAGGATGGGGAAAGCTGCTTTCTTTGGTTACTTTCTTTGCAGCAGCAAAGAAAGTGACTGCCGCCCCGCACAGGGGCAACGCTAATAGACCGACACGAAAACGGGATCCGGCGAACTAACCCATCAACACGAATACGGGATTCGGCAACAAAAAGACCCAACCTAAAGGAAAGCCCACATGGCAAATGCACTCCCCGAAAGGTTACTCCCGGGCGCCTCCTACCCGCTCGGAGCCAACTGGGACGGACTGGGCGTCAACTTCGCGGTGTTCTCGTCGAATGCCCACCGCATCGAGGTATGTCTCTTCGACAGCACCGGCCGCAAGGAACTGATGCGCTTCGACCTCCCCGAGTGCACCGATGAAATCTGGCACGGCTATCTCCCCGGCGCGCATCCGGGAACGGTCTACGGTTTCCGCGCCCACGGCCCGTATCAGCCGCAGCAAGGGCATCGTTTCAATCCGCACAAACTGCTGCTCGATCCCTACGCAAAGAAGCTAGTCGGGCCCTGGCGCTGGTCCGACGCACTCTTCGGCTATCGCGTGCATTCGAACCGGCTCGACATGTCGATGGACCGCCGCGACTCCGCACCCGCGATGCCCAAATGCATCGTCACCGACGACGCCTTCGACTGGTCGCGCGACGTGCGCCCCGACACGCCCTGGGGCGAAACCATCATTTACGAAACGCACGTACGCGGCACATCGATGATGCGTAACGACATCCGCCAGCACGAACGCGGCACGTTCGCGGCGCTGTCGTCGCCGTGGTTCATCGAGCACTTGCAGAAACTCGGCATCACCGCCGTCGAGTTCCTGCCGGTTCACGCGTTTCTGAACGACCGCTTTCTCGTCGAGCGCAGCCTCAGGAACTACTGGGGCTACAACACGGCGGCGTTCTTCGCGCCCGAACCTTCGTATCTGTCGACCCATCGGCTCAACGAAATGCGTATCGCCGTGCGCCAGTTGCACGCCGCGGGCATCGAAGTGTTTCTCGATGTCGTCTACAACCACACGTGCGAAGGCAACGAACTCGGACCGACGGTCTCGTGGCGCGGCCTCGACAACGCCAGCTATTACCGCCTGATTCCCGGCGATGAGCGCCACTACATCAACGAGACCGGCTGCGGCAATACCGTGAACCTGTCGCATCCGCGCGTGCTGCAGATGGTGATGGATTCGCTGCGTTACTGGAGCACCGCGTTCAATATCGACGGCTTTCGTTTCGATCTCGGCGTCACGCTCGGCCGCGAAGGCCACGGCTTCGATCCGGGCTCGGGCTTCTTCGATGCCATCCGTCAGGACCCGATCCTGTCCACGCGCAAGCTCATCTCGGAGCCGTGGGACATCGGGCCGGACGGCTATCAGGTGGGCAATCATCCGCCGGGCTTCGCCGAATGGAACGACAAGTATCGCGATGGCGTGCGACGTTTCTGGCGCGGCGATGCGGGCATGCGTCCCGATCTCGCCGCGCGCCTCACCGGCTCCGCGGAACTGTTCAACCGCCGCTTCAGGAAACCGTGGGCGTCGGTGAATTTCGTCGCGTCGCATGATGGCTTCACGCTCGCCGATGTCACCGCGTATTCGCACAAGCACAACGAGGCAAACCAGGAAGGCAACAACGACGGCCACAACGAAAATTGCAGCGCGAACTGGGGCGTGGAAGGCCCGAGCGACGACCCCGCGATTCTCGCCATCCGCGCGCGCCTCGCCCGCTCGATGATCGCGACGACGCTGCTCTCGCTCGGCACGCCGATGCTGCTCGCCGGCGACGAATTCGGCCGCACGCAGCAAGGCAATAACAACGCCTACTGCCAGGACAACGAGATATCGTGGCTCGACTGGGACGCGGCGGCGAGTCCGCAGGGCGTCGAGATGACCGGGTTCGTCGCGCGCGTAATCGCACTGCGCAAAAGTTACCCCGTGCTGCGCGAAACGCGCTTTCTCTACGGCGACCGCGAAGTGTTGCCGGGACTCTACGATGTGAGCTGGTTCGATGAACGCGGCGAGGCGCTCGCGATCGAAGCATGGCAGGACGCCGAGCGGCGCGCGCTCACGCTGCGGCGCGCAGGCCCCGGTATCGACGGCGAAATCGATGTGCTGCTCATCATGTTCAACGGATCGTCGCAAACGCTGGTATTCACGCCGCCCGCGCCGCACTTGGAATGGAACGTGCTCATCGATAGCGCGGAGCCCGACTCCGTGACGCGGCCGCTCGTCGGCAGCGATCTGGAGGTGGCCGCGCACAGCATTACCGTGCTGCTGGCCGAGCCGACCGGCGAGGCCGACTGGCAGGCGGTGTGGATGGCGGGCGCGCATCAGGGGCCACGACTTTTGACGGCTTTGCCGCCCGACCCCGGTACGATGCCTGCGCATCACGCGCCCGACAGCGATTCGCCGCATTGACGCGCTAGTAGAACGCTTGACACGCCCGCGAGAAATTCGCCGAACAGCAGCAATACAGGCAGGAAATCATGTCCGAACGTCCGATCGATCCGCACAAGCATCATCATGCGTATTGCCTTCCTTTCGGCGCTCATCTGACGGGCGCCGTGCGCGAAAATCCGCGTACGCGTTTTCGCTTCTGGGCGCCTTCGCGCGATGCCGTGCAGGTGGAGATTCAACGCGCGGGCGGCGCGCCCGAACTGGTCGACATGCAGGCAACCGGCGACGGCTGGTTCGAAGCCGAAGCCGATGGCGGCGCGGGCACGCTCTACCGCTATCGGCTCGATAAGGATCTCGCGGTGCCCGATCCCGCTTCGCGCTTTCAGCCGCAGGACGTGCACGGCCCGAGCGAAGTGGTCGATCCGCGCGCGTATCGCTGGACCCACACGAACTGGCACGGCAGGCCGTGGGAAGAGACCGTGCTGTACGAACTGCACGTCGGCGCGATGGGCGGTTATGCGGGCGTCACCGCGCGTCTGCCGGAACTCGCGCAACTCGGCGTGACGGCCATCGAACTGATGCCGCTCAACGATTTCTCCGGCACGCGCAACTGGGGCTACGACGGCGTGCTGCCCTACGCGCCCGACTCGTCCTACGGCCGCCCCGAGGACTTGAAGAAGCTTGTCGACACGGCACACGGTCTCGGCCTGATGGTGTTTCTCGATGTCGTCTATAACCACTTCGGCCCGGACGGCAACTATCTGAACGCCTACGCGAAGACCTTTTTCCGCGAAGGCGTGCACACGCCGTGGGGCCCGGCGATCGACTTCGAGCGTCCGCAAGTGCGCGATCTCTTCTTCGACAATGCCCTGTATTGGCTCAACGAATATCGTTTCGATGGCCTGCGCCTCGATGCGGTGCACGCAATCGACGACGACGAATGGCTGCGCGAATTCGCGCACCGCGTGCGCAGTTCCGTCGAAGCGAGCCGTCACGTGCATCTCGTGCTGGAGAACGAGCACAACACGGCGAATCTGCTCGACACGCATTTCGACGCCCAATGGAACGACGACGCGCACAACACGCTGCACGTCCTTCTCACCGGCGAAAGCGAGAGCTACTACGGCGCGTATTGCGACAGGCCCATCGAGAAGCTCGCGCGCATCCTGAAGGAAGGCTTCGCGTATCAGGGCGATCCGTCGCCGATCCACGACGGCAAGCCGCGCGGCGAAACGAGCGCGCATCTGCCGCCCGCGCGTTTCGTGATGTTCCTGCAGAACCACGATCAGATCGGCAATCGCGCGATGGGCGAGCGTCTGCGCTCACTGACCGACGATGAATCGCTCTACGCCGCGACGGGTCTTCTGTTGCTGTCGCCGCAGATTCCGCTGCTGTTCATGGAAGAACAATACGGGTCGAAGCAACCGTTCCTGTTCTTCACCGACTATCACGATCAGCTCGCCGATGCCGTGCGCGAAGGCCGTCGCAAGGAATTCGCAAAGTTCTCCGCGTTCAGCGACGAAAAGCGCCGCGCGCAGATTCCCGATCCGAACGATAAACAGACCTTCGAGATGTCCTCGCCGAAGCCGTCCGACGAACAGGACGAAGCGGACCGCCTTGCATGGCTGCACTTCTATCGCTCGGCGCTCACGGTGCGCGCGAAGCTCATCACGCCGCGTCTGAAGGGCGCGAAAGCGCTCGGCGCGGATGTTCTCGGCGACAAGGCGCTCGTCGCGCGCTGGAAGCTCGGCGACGGCGAGACGCTGACCGTCGCACTCAATCTCGGCGATGCGAGCATCACGCTTGAAGAGAGTCCCGCCGGCAAGATCATCTTCGAGACGCCGGCGCGCGCGCAGGATCGCGCGCGTGACGGCGAACTCAGCGGACGCACGTTCCTCGCCTGGCTCACCGGCGACGTGAACGAATACGCAATCGCGCACGACGCGCGCCGCTTCGAACCGGCATCGGCCGAAGGAAAAATCTCGTGAGCGCCGCCACAAACAAAGCGAACGCCGCGCGTCCCGTGAGCAGCATCGAAGCGCTCGCGGAGCGCGCGGGCTTCGAGATCGAATGGCAGAACGCGCACAGGAACATGCAGCGCGTGCCGGAAACGACGCTGCGCATTCTGCTCGAAAAGCTCGGCCTGCCGTGCGGCAACGCCACGCAGATCAGACAGAGCATGGCCGCCGTCGATGCCGAAATGAGCGGACGCAAGCTGCCGCCGCTCATCACAGCCGAAGTGGATCGCGGCATCGCGCTGCCGGTGTCGGCGGCGAAGTCGGGCGCGCGCTATCGCATCGAACTGGAAAGCGGCGAGGTCATCGACGGGCGCTTCACGTCGCCCAAGGGCGAGACCGCGCTGCTCTCGCCGATCGCCGAGCCGGGTTATCACACGCTCGTCATCAACGACCATCGCACGACGCTCGCGGTCGCGCCCGCGCGCTGCTATACGATCGACGACGCATGGCGCACCGTCGATGAGAACGCCGAGCACGCGCCGCCGCTCTGGGGCGTCGCGGCGCAGGTGTATGGCCTGCGGCGCAACGGCGATGGCGGCGTCGGCGATTTCACCGCGCTGGCTTCGCTCGCGACGCAGACGGCGAAGCGCGGCGGACATGCCGTCGCCATCAGCCCGATGCACGCGATGTTCAGCGCCGAGCCGAACAAGTTCAGCCCGTACTCGCCGTCATCGCGGCTCTTTCTCAACATCGCGCATGTCGATCCGGCCGCCGTGCTCGGCGCGCCCGCGACCCGCGCGGCGATCGAGAAGGCGGGCGTGGCCCAGGAGCTCGACGAACTCGAACGTCTCGCGCTGATCGACTGGCCGCGCGCATCGAAAGCGCGTCTTGCGATTCTGCGCGCCCTCTTCGACACCTTTTCGCAAGACCGCGATTCGCCCTTCGCGAAGGACTTCGCCGCGTTCGTCGAGGAAGGCGGCCGCCCGCTCGAAGACCATGCGCGCTTCGAGGCGCTGCAGGCCGCGCAGATCGCGGAGAACGGCGAAGGCCACTGGCGCAACTGGCCCGAGGCATTGCGCGACCCGCGCAGCGACGCGGTAACGGCATTCGCCAGCGCCCATCGCCGCGAAGTCGACTTTCATCTCTTCACGCAATGGCTCGCGGCCAAGGGCCTCATGCACGCGCAATACGCCGCGCGCGATGCGGGCATGGCCGTCGGCCTCGTCGCGGACCTCGCGGTCGGTTGCGACAGCGCGGGCAGTCACGCATGGTCGTATCGCGAGGAAATGCTCACGGGCGTGTCGGTCGGCGCACCGCCCGATCTCTTCAATCAGGCCGGGCAATCGTGGGGCCTTACGACCTTCTCGCCGCGCGCGATGCGCACGCAGGGCTTTGCGGCATTCATCGACATGCTGCGCTGCGCGTTCGCGCGCGCGGGCGGCATCCGCATCGATCATATTCTCGGCCTGCGCCGGCTCTGGCTCGTGCCCGAGGGCGAAAGCGCAAAGGACGGCGCGTATCTGCGCTATCCGCTCGACGACATGCTGCGGCTCATCGCGCTCGAATCGTGGCGGCATCGCGCGATCGTGGTCGGCGAGGATCTCGGCACCGTGCCGCCCGGCTTTACGGAACGCTTGCAGGAGCACGGCTTGCTGGGCATACGCGTGCTGTGGTTCGAGCGCGAAGTGGATGGCCCGGGCTTCAAGCCGCCGCGCGAATGGGACAGCGGCGTCACGGCGACGACGACCACGCACGACCTGCCGACCGTCACCGGATGGTGGCGCGGCGAGGACATCGTGTGGCGCTCGAAGATCGGCCAGACGAACGCGCGCGCCGATGGCCGCGACGCCGTCGAAGTCGCGCTCGAAGAGCGCGGCGAGGACCGTGCGTATCTATGGCGCGCGTTTCAGCAAGCGGGCATCGCACCCGACGACGTGGACGCGCCCGGCATCGACAATGCGCCCGTCGATGAAGCGCTCGCCTTCGTCGCCGCGACGCCCGCGCCGCTCGTCACGTATCCGCTCGAAGACCTGCTCGCGCTCGCGGAGCAGCCGAACCTGCCCGGCTCGATCGACGAGCATCCGAACTGGCGAAGGCGCATGACCCGCGCCGTCGACGAGCTGTTTCTCGACGATGCCTTCTCCGACCGCCTGCTCGCCGTGGATGCCGCGCGCAAGCGCTCCGTGCAGCCGAACGAAACTACATCGAAACCCGAATCACCATGACCGTACCGCGTTCCACGCTCAGGCTTCAGCTTCACAAAGGCTTCACTTTCGACGACGCCGCCGCGCTCGTGGATTACTTCGCGCAACTCGGCGTGAGTCACGCCTATGTGTCGCCGATCACGACCGCGACGGCCGGTTCCACGCACGGCTACGACGTCGTCGACTACACGACGGTCAATCCCGAGCTGGGCGGCGAGGATGGGCTGCGGCGCTTCGTCGAGAAGCTGCGCGCGCACGAGATGGGACTCATCGTCGATATCGTGCCGAATCACATGGGCGTGGGCGGATCGCAGAACGCGTGGTGGCAGGACATCCTCGAATGGGGCCGCCATGCGGCGCACGCGCGCTTTTTCGACGTCGACTGGCATTCGCCCGATCCCGCGTTGCGCGGCAAGGTGCTCGCGCCGTTTCTCGGCGCGTCCTATGGCGAGGAATTGCAGGCCGGCAAGATCGCGCTCGCGTATCGCGCGGACGAAGGGCGCTTCGTCATCGAGTATTACTCGAATGCATTTCCGGTCTGCCCGGTCGACTACCCGGCGGTGTTTCAGGAAGCGCCCGAGCTTGCGCAACGCTTCGTCGGTTTGACGACGCAGCCCGTCGATCAGCCACGCGCCGCCGACGCGCGCACCGCGCTCGTCACCATCGCGCAGACCGAGGGCGGCCAGGCCGCAATCGAGGCGATCATAGCCGCGCATGCGCCGGATACGCCCGCGGGCCGCGATCGGCTGCATCGCCTGCTGGAACGGCAGCATTTCCGCCTCGCATGGTGGCGCACCGCCGCCGACGAAGTGAACTGGCGGCGCTTCTTCGACGTGAGCACGCTAGGCGGCGTGCGCGTCGAGCGGCCCGAGGTGTTCGAGGCATCGCATGCGCTCGTCTTCAGACTCTTTACTGAAGGGCTGATCGACGGCGTGCGCGTCGATCACGTCGATGGTCTCGCCGAACCGCGCGAGTATTGCCAGCGTTTGCGCGCGCGGCTCGAAGATTTGTCGGTCGAACGTCCCGAGGCACTGCAGCATGGCAATGGCCGCACGTATTTCGTCGTTGAGAAGATTCTTGCGCGTGGCGAACCGCTGCGGCGCGACTGGCAGGTCGACGGCACGACCGGCTACGACTTCATGAACGATGTCGGCGCGCTGCTGCATGATCCGGCGGGCGCGGAACCGCTTGCCGCGTTGTGGGCCGAGATCACGGGAATGAGCGCATGCTTCGCCGACGAAGCGCTCGCCGCGCGCCGCAAGATACTCGCGGAGAATCTGTCGGCGGAACTGGATCGCGTCACGCGCGCGCTGCATCGTATCGCGCGCGATGCGCAGACGACGCGCGATTTCACCTTTACGTCGATCAGGCGGGTGGTCGCGGAACTCGTCGTGCAGTTTCCGGTGTATCGCATCTATCCGATCGGCAGCGTGCGCAGCCCCGAGGACGAGCGCTTCTTCACGCAAGCGCTCGACGCCGCGCGCGCGGTGCTCGCGCGGGCGGATCATGTCGTGCTCGATCAGGTCGCGCAATGGCTCGGCGGCAAGCTGCCGGACGATGTGCCGCAGCCTGAGCGCATCGAGCGTGGTGAGCGTCCGGAACGCGGCCGCGATCGTGCCGCGGAGCGCACGCGCGAGCGTGATCGCAATCAGGCGCAGGCGGGGCCGAATCCGCCATCGTCGAGCGGTTCGCAGCGTCGCGCTGCGCAGACGCTATTTTCGCAACTGACCTCGCCGGTGGCGGCGAAGGCCGTCGAGGATACGGCGTGTTATCGCTACGGGCGGCTCATTTCGCGCAACGAAGTCGGCGCGGACCCGGGCGAGTTCGCGTTATCCGTCGATGAGTTTCACGCCTGCAATCGAGAGCGTTTCGAAGCGTTCCCGCACGCGATGCTCTGCACGGCGACGCACGATCACAAGCGCGGAGAGGACGTGCGCGCGCGCATCGCGGCGTTGAGCGAGATTCCGGACGAATGGGCCACGACGCTCCGGCAATGGTCCACGTTGAACACCCCTTTAAGACGCGGCGATCCGCATGACTGGGCGCCGGGACCGGCTGCGGAGGCAATGCTCTATCAGACGCTCGTCGGATGCTGGCCGACGACGCTCGCCCCCGATGACGAAGCGGGCGTTCACGCGCTTGCCGAACGTGTGGCGCAGTGGCAGTTGAAGGCGCTGCGCGAGGCGAAGCTCCGCACGAGCTGGTTCGCGCCTGACGAAGCGTATGAGAACGCGTGCAAGGACTTTCTGTTCGATATCGTCGCACCGCAGCGGCGCAATGGCTTTCTGCAGGAGTTGTCGGCGTTCGTCGCGCGGGTCGCGCCGCTCGGTGCGATCAATAGTTTCCAGCAGACGTTGCTGCGGCTTACGTCGCCGGGCGTGCCGGATCTTTATCAGGGTACCGAATTGTGGGACTTCAGTCTCGTCGATCCTGACAATCGCAGGCCTGTCGATTATGCGTTGCGTCGGCAGTGGCTTGCCGAGGTGGAAGAGAAAGGGCCACCGTCCGAGCAGTTGGCGAACTGGCGCGATGGGCGTGTGAAGCTGGCGCTCGTGAGGCGCGCTTTGGCTTTGCGCAAGCATTGCGAGTCGTTGTTTGCTCAAGGAGAGTATGTGCCGCTCGAAGTTCAGGGTGAGCAGGCGGGACATGTGATCGCTTATGCGCGCCATGCAGGAAGTGCGTTTGCCATCGTGATCGCGACGCGGCTCGCGGCGCCGTTGCTGGACCCCGAGCGGGATGTGCCGCTTGTGGAGCCTGAGCGTTGGGGGGATACGGCTATCGTGTTGCCCGAGGCGCTGCATTCGCGGGCGTTGTTCGATTGGTTGGGGCCCAATGCGCCCAAGGCCGAGGGGGAGAGGCTCTTTCTGCGCGATGCGTTGGGGGTGATGCCAGTGGCTTTGCTGGTGGAGGAAGGCGTGCCGAAGCCTTAGGGTTCAAGTTTTTGGTTTGTCGCCGAATCCCGGCGACAAACCAGGCGAAACCCAACGGTCATTCCGCTTCCTGAAGCGCCTCTTCCCTTGGATAAACCCGCACCAGCACGATGCGCGGCCCTTTCATCTTCTTGACCACGATATCGAACCGATCGAACTCCACCCGTTGCCCCTCGGTGGGCAAATCACCGAGCGCATTGATCACGAGCCCGCCCACCGATTCCGCCCGTCCTTCATCGATATCGATCCCCAACGCGCGCTCGAGCGAAACGACCGGCAAGCTCCCCTTGCCCATCAAAGTGCCATCGTCCATGCGCGACCAGTCGGCATCGCCCTGACGGAACTCATCGTGAATCTGCCCGACGAGCGCGCCAAGCAGGTTATCGAGCGTGATGAAGCCGATTGGCTTCGCCCCCTTGCGCCCGACGATCGCCAGATGCGGTGCGCCCTTGCGAAAGCGCCTGAACAACTCCAGCGCCGACAGATTCGGCGCGACATACTGCACCGGCCGCACATGGCGAGAAAGCTTGTCGATCTTTTCCGCGGCATCCTTCGACAAGCTGAAGTTGAAGCCACGCCCGCTGCCATCGCCCGCAAGCAGCAGATCTTTCAGATGGATCATGCCGATCACGCGCTCACCCGACGCATCGGCGAACAGCGGATAGCGCGAAAAACGATGCCGTGAAATCACCGCGAGGTTGTCGCGCATCGCCAGATCGTTGCGCAGCCCGACGAGTTCATGCGCCGGACGCATCAGGTCAGAGACCGTCATGCGGCTGAAATCGAGCGAATGCGCGATGGTGTTCCACTCGTCCTCGTTATACGAAGACCCGCCGCCATGATGACGCCCGCGCAGGATCAGCTTCAGTTCGTCGGTGGAGTAATGCGCGTCGTGACCGTGGTCCGCCGAGATGCCGAAAAGCCGCAACACGAAGTTCGCGCTCGAATTCAGCACCCAGATGAACGGATACATCACCCAGTAGAAGCCATAGAGCGGCGTGGCGAGCCACAGACCCACCTGCTCCGCGCGGCGGATGGCCCACGACTTCGGCGCCAGCTCGCCGACGACGATATGCAGAAACGAAATGACCGTGAACGCGAAGAAGAGCGAGATCGAATCGATCAGCTTCTCCGATTCGACACCGATCAGCGCGAACAACGGATGCAGGAGCGTGGCGAACGCCGGTTCGCCGATCCAGCCAAGCCCGAGGGACGCCAGCGTGATGCCGAGCTGGCATGCGGACAGATAGGCGTCGAGTTGCCCGTGCACCTTCGCGAGCAGGCGGCCAGGCAGGCCGTTGGTGCGCGCGAGCGCCTTGACGCGCGTGGGCCGCAGCTTGACGAGCCCGAACTCCGCTGCGACGAAGAAGCCATTCAACGCGACGAGCAACAATGCGCCGATCAGCGCGACAACCTGAGCCAAAGCAACTCTCTTCGAAAATGGAAAGCGTCAGTATATGGCCGACAGGAAATCGAAAGTCAATTTACATCCCTGCGACCGGCAGGCGCACCGACAACGTCACCTCCGCGCCGTCCACGATATCGCTGTGCTCGAACGCGCCGCCATGCGCTTCGGACACGCGCTTGCACAGCGCGAGGCCCCACGCAATGCGCCCGCCTTCGCGCGGTTCCAGCGCCTGCCGGCGCGCGAAGGCTTCGAGCACGTGTGGCGACGCCGCGTCGCTGAGCGCCTCGGCCGATACCGTGAAACGCACGTCGGTGCGCCACATGCTGCCTTCGATATTGCTCGACGCGCGCACCGTCGCGCCCGCCGCGCTCGCCTCGGCGGCGAATGCGAGCATGAGCCAGAGCGCCTGCAACAGACGCTCCGCATCGCCTTCGAGTTGCTCGTCCGCGAGCGGCGAGTCGATCTCGATCGTCACGCCGCGCGCCCGCGCAACGCCCGCGCGCGCCAGCGCCGCGCTCTTTTCCAGCAGCGGACGCACCGCGACCGGCGCGAGCGCGACGGACAGCGCCTTGGTCTCGGCGCGCGTCGTATCGACGGATTGCTCGATCAGCTTCACCTGTTGCTCAACACCCGAGCGGATGCCCGCGAGCGCGCGCTGCGCGGCTGGATCGTTGGCGTCGACCTTGCGTTCGAGCACGTAGCCCCAGCTATGGATCGCGTTCAACGGACCGCGCAGATCGTGCGATACCACCGACAGCACATGATCGCGCATGAAGAGCGCAGCCTCCGCACGCAGATGCGCGACGCGATCGGCGGTGTCGTGCTCCCTGTCCGATGCCCCTGCCGATGGCGACACGATCAGCGTGACGCAATCCGGACCCGGCAGCGCGATGATCGAAAAGGCGCGCGTGGCGTCGTCGTCTTCGATCGACACGTGCGCGCGGCGCGTGCCGTTGCACGCGAGCGCGGCATCGGCTGCCGAAGCGAACGCGGCGGTGAGCGGCCGGGGCAATGGGGTATCGGCGAGCGCGCGGCCGACGAGCGCGGCGGGATCGAGATCGAAGAGATGCGCCAGGACGGCGTCGGCGGAGAGGCAGCGCTGGGCGGCGTCGAGCACCAGCACGCCGTCGTTTCCTGCGACGGCCGCGCCGAAGGAGTTGTCGCCTTCCGGCTCGACCGTACTGGAAAAAGACGTTGTCACAGTTATGGATCCTTGCGTGTATCGGTGTTGCGGCGAAGTCGCGAAGCCGGTTGCATCTGCCTGATGAATGGGCAGCTCGAATGAATCCTTGCGGGTCATTATATGTGAGCGCCTACGACGCATGCGGCAGCGGTGCACTTGTGCCCGCCGCGCCTGTGTAGCAATTCGCGTGCACGATCGTGCCAATCAGACGCCTCCGCTGGAAAGATCGGAATGCTATTAATTCGCTTTTTGATAACCGAATAGTCGCGGCAATAAAGTCTCGTTACGTTTTTTACACGTTGAGATTTAAAACGCGAATTGCGGTTGCAAACCCGCTTCAGTCTGCAAAATGCGATGCCTTCGGCAATGAAAATTCCCTACGCAAATCCTCGCATCGATTTTATTTTTCTCTTGACCACGACTTGGGGCGCGCAATCTGGAGAATACGCATTCGATTCCGCATTCACGTGTAGCAGAACTTTCCCCGCATCAACCTGTCCATAGCATTCCCTCCGGTGTTCAGCACTTGACCCGCCGGCACGCATGACCGCCTTGTCCACGGTGGCTTTCGATTCAACTCTAACCGGTGACACGAGCACAATGACACGCATCCGCAATGGCAACCCTGAAACCTTGCTGTCGGTAATCATCCCCGCGTACAACGTGGAGCATTTCATCGCCGCGTCTCTCGAATCCGCGCTCTCGCAACCGCGTTCCGATGAAATCGAACTGATCGTCATCGACGACGGCTCGACGGATCGCACACTCGAACGCATTCTCGACGTGCAGCGCAGCGCGCGCGGCCGCAATATCCGCGTCATTCATCAGGAGAACCGCGGCGTGTCGGCCGCGCGCAATCGCGCCATCGCGGAAGCGACATCGCCGTACATAGGCTTTCTCGATTCCGACGACGTCTGGGCAGCGGACTTCACCGCGAAGATCATGCCGCTGCTCGATTCGAACGCCGCGGACATCATCGAATTCAATGTCGGCATCATCGATTCGGGCGGCAAGGTCATCGACAAGGTCACACTGATCGATGCGGGCACGGAAGGTCATCGCGCATGCGATCTCGACGCGCTGCTCGACTTCGCGCGCGTGTATCAGGTGTTTCCGGTCGCGCGGGTGTACAAGCGCAAGCTGTGGGACGGCATCGAGTTTCCGGCTGGACGCGTTTATGAAGACGCCGCCGCGATTCCGCTCGTCTATGCGCGCGCGCAGTCGCTCTTTCGTCTCACCGATGATCTCTACTTCTATCGACGCCGCGCGGGCAGCATCACGACGCGCGCGACACCGTACACGGTGCAGTCGCTCGCGACCTGCGCGGAAGACACCATGCAGCGCTGCAACGGCGGTCCGCTCGATCCGTTCTGGCTCGCGATGTTCCACAAGGTCTTTGCGTATGCGTGCTTTCAGGCCGCCCGCGTCGATGGCCGCGCGTTCGAAGAATCGATGCGCATCATCGAAACCACGGCGGCGCGCTATCGCGACTTCGCCGCGCATCGCACCGATACGCCGAAGGAGCTGCGCTTTCAAAGGAAGATTGCAGTCGATCGTCGCGTGTTCCTCGCCAAGCGCCTCGTCAAGCGGGCGCTCGGCCTCGAACTGCGTCCGCCTGCGGCGGCATCGCGTGCGCATCGCGTTCCCCGGCAGGCGTCGACGGTGAATGAATGAAGCATGGGAAGGCGCGATGTCCTACCAGCACTTCAGGTAGTTTGCAATCGAACGATCCTGTTTCAGGCGCATCGTTGCGTGTGCCAACCCACTGATGAATACGCTTTTATTTTGTTAAATAAGGTTTGCAATACACTGGCGCTTTCCGGCTTCGAATCGACGGCCCGAAGGCGGTGTATTCCGTTCAACTTCCGCGCACCCGACGCCAGCCCAAAGGCGCAGACGTGCACCTCTCCTGGCCGCGAGCCGCATTGACGGCAGCGCGCGCAAGCGAAACTATTCGCTCGAGAAGCTGTCACGCAAAAGCCCCTCGCGTCGGGCGAACCTGCACGGTTCGCAACCTTGCGGCATAGTCATCAAAGATCACCACGCTGCGCTCAAGCCGGGGAAAAACCGTTCAATGGCATCTTTTCGAAAGAACTTCACGATACTGATGACGTTGCAGGTATCCACATACCTCGCACCGCTGCTGACGCTGCCGTGGCTCGCGCGCGTCCTCGGTCCGGGCGAATATGGACGTCTTGCATTTGGCCTGGCCTTTACCGCTTACTTCATCTCGGTCACCAACTACAGCTTCTCGCTGACGGCCACGCCGAAGATCTCGATCAATCGCGAGAACCGCGAACTGCGCTCGCGCGTCTTCTGGGAAACCATCCTCACGCAAGCCGCGCTCGCATGCGCAGGATTCGTCGTGCTGGTCATACTGACGTCGGTCATTCCTTATCTGCAAGAGAATCGCGAGCTGCTTCTCATCGGCTATGGCCAGGCGATCGGCGCGATGCTGATCCCCACGTGGTACTTCCAGGGCGTCGAAGATCTCGGCATGCTGAGCCTCTTCGTATTCATCGGACGCGCGCTCAGCATTCCTGCGATGTATCTCTTCGTGCGCGAGCACGACGACGTCTACATTGCAATGGCCGTGAATGCGCTGGTGCCGCTGCTATCGGGAATCGCGATCTGCACATACCTGTACTCCCGGCGCGAACTCGACTTCGTGCGCGTGTCGTTCAGGACCATCGTCGCTCGTCTGAAGGACGGCTGGAGCGTGTTCATCGCCACCGCGATCGTGGACATCTATGCGTCGAGCAACATCGTGATACTCACGTTCATTGCAGGCAATGTCGCTGCAGGCTACTTCGCCGCGGGCGACAAGCTGATCCGCGCGGCACTAAATATGCTGACACCACTCAAGACCGCGGCGTATCCACGCGTGAGCTTTCTCATGCATCACGCAAGGGAAGATGCCTTCGCGTTCCTGCGCAAGATGTTCGTGGCGCAAGCCGTGATCGTGTCGCTGATCTCGTTGTGCATCTTCTTCGGCGCACCGCTTGCAGTAAAACTCTTGTATGGACCGAAGTTCTTGCCTACCGTAGAGGTGTTGCGATGGATGGCGTTCGTGCCGTTGATGGCCGGTCTGTCCGATCTCTTCGG
Organism: Caballeronia pedi; assembly: GCF_001544915.2. Lineage (GTDB taxonomy): Bacteria > Pseudomonadota > Gammaproteobacteria > Burkholderiales > Burkholderiaceae > Caballeronia > Caballeronia pedi. The sequence continues at coordinate 138,321 of NZ_FCOE02000015.1, forward strand.
TGTTCAGACGATGCTTCCGCTCGGCATGAAGGCGCAATTCAGTCGCGTGCTGATGGCGTCCGCGGTAGTGAACTTCGGCTTGCTCGCCGTGCTCGCAACGCTGTTCGGCGAGCAGGGCGCGGCGGCTACGGTGCTGATCACCGAGACCGTGGTCGCTGCCGCGATGGCATTCACGCTGCATCTGGAAGGTGTGCCGTTGCTCAAGCGTCGTCCAATCGCCGAAGGCGCGCGCTCAGGAACGACATGATTCATGTTTTCGATGCGGCGACATTCGACACCCGCCCTACTCCAAAGTTGCATACATGTATGTGAGTCAGCGAACCGACCGATGCAGTTCGAGCCGGTATCGTATTGGTATGACCAGTGTTTAATTAAGAGAGCCTGTGGAATGGAAACAGAGGAAATGTCGATCGAACACGTCCAGAAGCTGGTGCAGCAGGCCGAAAGCCTGCGCATGCAATCGGTCGCGGTTCCGCTCAAGGACCTGCAGATAGTGCTGCAGATTTGCGAAGCGGCGATTGCTCAGCAGAATGCCTCAGTAACGAAATGACCTCAAACAATCCGTGTCTTGAGCTCTTGAGCACTTCAATGAGGAAGGTGCCCGAGCCGGATGCCGCAGTCCCGACACCGGGACACCAAAAAACCCGAATGATTAGTCGGCTTCATGCACGGTTGCAGAGCAGTCCTTTTTACCGGATTCCACTGCACTTTCTATCGTGCGGCACAGATTAATCGTCACAAAGACCGATCTGCGGGAGTCATCCGGCCAAATTGATCTGGACCGGGCTTTCGACAGGTAACTCCGGGGATGGTTTTCGAGCATGACGGGGTTCCTCGCATCCGTGCGCGGGAACGACTCATGCTATGCCGCATCGCGTGCGTATTTTTCGACTGCGCAATTCAACGCTCGATCAGTACTCCTCGTGACGACCGTGCACCTCTTTGATGCATCGGTCATTTCTCGAAACTGTCACGTCGATCACCGATAACGATTAGGCCATTTACTTCTTATTGCGTATTGCCGCGGGTGCTCGGCAGGACGCCAACGAAGAGTCCAAGATGAAAGAGATCGTCCATATCACCGAAGCTTTCGGTGGCGGTGTGCTATCCATGCTGACCCAGCTTTCGAACCGAGCGGCAGCCGCGGGCGTCGGCGTAACGATCCTTCATTCGATCCGGCAGGAAACGCCCAACAATTTTTCCCGGCTGTTTCATCCGGCGGTCAAGCTGACGTATGTGAACATGGTCCGTGAAGTGAGCATGCGAAGCGACCTCACCGGCCTGTGGAACCTGGTTCGCAAGCTCAGGGAGTGCGATCCATCGGTGATCCATCTGCATTCGTCGAAGGCCGGCGTACTGGGACGCGCCGCGGCACGCATCGCCGCGCCGCGTGCCCGCGTGTTCTATTCGCCGCACGGCCTCGCCTTTCTGCGCCGCGACGTGTCGCCCGCGAAGCAGTTCGCCTATCTGAGCTTCGAGCGCATCGCCGCGCGCCTCGGCGGCACCATCGTCGCGTGCTCGAAGAGCGAACTCTCGGAGATCGAAACGAGGATGCACGCGCGACAGGCGCGCATGATCGAGAACGGCGTGAACGTGCCGGAGATTCCGCCACGCATCGAGAAAGACGCGCGGGAGGTGCTCATCGGCATGAGCGGGCGCGCCACGTTTCAAAAGAATCATGAAGCGTTCGTGGATCTCGCCAACGCCTTGCATGGCGACTCGGCGCAATTCCTGTGGATCGGCGGCCATGCCGAAGAGTTGCCGGCCGGAACGCGCAACGGTGTCGTGTCGTGCAGTGGCTGGGTCACGCGCGACCGTGCGCTTGAACTTACCGCCAGTCTCGACATCTATGTGCAGACGTCCCGCTGGGAAGGCATGCCTATCGCGCTGATCGAGGCACAGGTCGCGGGCATTCCCGCCGTGGTTACTGACGTGGTCGGCAATCGCGATGTCGTTCAGCATGGCGTGACGGGCTTCGTCGCAAAGAGTGTCGAAGAAATGACGCAGTACACGACGATGTTGCGCGACGACCCCGTCCTGCGCGCGCGCATGGGAACAGCGGCGAGAACGTCGGCGAGCAAGCGCTTTTCGATGGACGCGATCTTCCGTCAATGGCTCTCCATATACGAGCTCGACTCCTACACGCACGCGCGCGCGCCGCTCGACAAGGACGAGATCGCCTATGAAACCAGCTCCGATTCACAGTTCTGACGCCTCGACAATGGATACTTCCTTCGCCACGAACAAGCTCGTCTACAACGGCCGTTTCACGAGCCAGAAGACCACCGGCGTGCAGCGCGTCGCGCGCGAACTCGTCGCCGCACTCGTGCAGTTGCCGCAAGGCTCGCATGTGACGCTCGCGGTTCCGCCGCAAAACGGACTCGATCCCGTGCAGGGTGTCGACACCGTCAAGCTCGGCTTCGGCAAGGGCGTCTTCTGGGAGCAGATCGTGCTGCCGCTCTTCGCCGGCCGCTCGCGCATCGTGAATCTGTCCAACTCGGGTTCCATCTTCCGCACGAACCAGATCATCTACATGCACGATGCCGCGGTGTTCGATACGCCCGCGCACTTCTCGTGGAAGTTCCGCACCTGGTATCACGTGATGTTCTGGATTCTCGCGCGCACGTCGAGTTGCGTGCTGACCAATTCGACGTTCTCGCGCGACCGGCTCGCGCATCATGTCGGCGTGCCCGCGGAGCGCATCGGTGTGGTGCCGCTCGCCGCGGATCATCTCGATCACATCACGCCGGATGCCTCCGTGATCGACGAACTGAAGCTCACGAATAATCGCTACGTGCTCGCCGTAAGCAGCATGAATCCGACCAAGAACTTCAAGCGTCTCGTCGAAGCATTCATGAAGCTGAACGATCCGTCGATCGATCTGGTGATCGTCGGTATGAAGAATGCGTCGATTTTTGGCAAGGCGCATGATCTGTCGAGCGCGCCGAACATCAAGCAGGCAGGCTATGTCAGCGACGAAAAGCTGAGAGCGCTCTACCAACATGCGGCATGCTTCCTCTATCCTTCCATTTACGAAGGCTTCGGGATTCCGCCGCTGGAAGCGATGCGCAACGGCTGCCCGACGCTCGTGGGCCGCGCGGCCGCGTTGCCGGAAACATGCGGCGACGCATCGATCTATTGCGACCCCTACTCGGTCGACGATATTTCGAGCAAACTGCGCGAGCTGCTCGATTCGCCGGAGCTGAGCGCGGACTTGAAACGGCGCGGCCTCGCGCATGCCGAGCGCTTCCGATGGACGGAAAGCGCACGCCTCTTGATGCAGTTCATCGACAAGCCGTGATGGCGCGTGAGAGCAGCGATGCCGACGCGCGCAGCGAGGGAGGGAGCCGGTGAGGTTGGGAATCTACTGCGACTCGGGTATCAACGGCGGTCACGAAGAGATGCTCAAGCGCTTCATGCTTGCGCTCGTGCCGAGCACGCAGGTCGAAACCTTGCATATCCTCGTGCCGATCACCAACGAGCCGCTGTATCGCTATGTGCGCGATCTGGCGAACGCGCATCCGAAAGTGAAGGCGATCGGTCTTTCGTACACGGCCGAATCGATACGCGGGAATGTGATCGCACTCTGGCGCACGATGCGCGCAACCGCCGCGACCCTGCGCGCGCTGCGGCTGGACAAGGTGCTGATCGCGCAAGGCACGATCGCCTCAGGAATAGCAGGGCTGTTCGCGGCGCGCCGGGCACGTATCGAGACGGTCAGCTATCTGCCGCTCGTCGACGAAGCGCCCGCGAACGCGAGCCGCGCCGGCAAGCTCAAGTGGCTCGTGAAGCGCCGGTTGTATCGCATGCCGAACGCGTACGTCACGTTGAACGATCATCTGTGCGGCAAGCTCAAGACGCTCGCGCCGAACGCGCGCGCAATGGTGCTCGAGAATTATGTCGACGATCGCTTCAGCCGCTCGACGCTCACGAAAGAGGCCGCGCGCGCGACGCTCGGCCTGCCCGACGACGGCACCACGATCATCGCGCATGTCGGCCGGCTGAACTTTCAGCAGAAGCGTCAGGACTTCCTGATGCAGGCCATCGAACGTCACGCCGATGCATTCGCACGTACGCTCGTGCTGATCGTCGGCGAAGGGCCGGACGCGGCGCGTCTGCAAGAGACGATCGACGCGAGCCCGGCGCTCTGCGCGTGCGTGCGCATGGTCGGGCCGCAGAAGGACGTGCTGCCGTATATCGTCGCAAGCGATGCGCTCGTGCTGCCGTCCGCGTATGAAGGCGTACCGCTCGTGATGATCGAATCCGTGCTCGCGGAACGGCCGATCGTCGTCGCGCGCGTGTCGGGACTCGAATCGTATCTGCCCGATGCATTGCTCTTTCCCGCGCACGACCACGATGCCTTCGTCGAGCGCATCTTCGCCGCGCGCGATTTTCCGCTCGCCTCGTTGTCGGCCGCATTCCGGCGACGCTTCTCGCGCGAAGTTTTCGATGCGCAGGCGCAGAGCGTCGTGTTGCAAGCGGGCGATGCGCGCAACGCGGGCGTCGAGCCGACCGCACGACACTCCGACGCGCTGGTCAAGTAAGCGCGCGCACTTTCACGAGGCCGAACATCGATGCGAACTCTGGTGGCTGCGGTATTGGTGTTTGGCGCGTTGCTGTGCGCGTCGGTGCTTATTTTCGCGCGCAGCGGCACGTCGGACGCGTATCACAGCAGTCGCTCGGCTGTCCCCAAGGCGGATGCCGCGAGCCACGCAACGCCGAAGATATCCTGCGGCAAGGGATCGACGGGCGTGTTTTACGGCATCGCTGGACACTTGGAACATCGCGGCGCGTATCGCATGAGCGACTATGGTCTGCAGATTTCACAACTCCGCGATCTGGGTGTCACGATGTACGCGCAAGATGTGTCGAACGAGGAAAGTGCGCACATGGTCGCGGATTTCGCGCGCGCGGCGGCGAAGCAATGCATCGGCGTGCTTGCGCTCGTCACGCCGTTCGAGCAGGAGAAGCGCGCGAACGAGCAGGAGACGTTCGAGCGGGGCTATGCGCTCGGCAAGATCGCAGGACGCTTGCTGAAAGGTCTCGTGACGTACTATCAAGTAGGCAACGAGTACGACAACTGGACGATCCTGGGTTCGGACCGCAGCGGCGAACATCCGTCGGATTACGACAACGCGCGGTTCATGAAGGCGCGCGGATCGATCCTCGGCTTGATCAAGGGCATACGCGAGACGAATCCGGACGCGAAGATCCTGCTGACATCGTTCAGTTGGCTTCACTACGGCTTCACGGACATGCTCTATGCAGGAACGCAGCCCGACGGCAGCAAGGGCCATCCGGTTCCGCAATGGGACATCACCGCGTGGCACTGGTATTCGAACATGGGATCGATCACGGCGGCGGGACAGAACAAGGTCAACGTGCTGGAGCGCCTGCGCGACAGCTATGGCAAGCCCATCTGGATCACGGAATACGGCGTGCGGCCGACTCATGAGGACCCGGCGGGCTATCTCGTCGGCAAGGATGCATTGAAGGGATTCGTCTCGCTTGCAAAGACTTACAACATTCAGAACGTCACCCTGTATGAGCTTTACGACGATCAGCGTTATGGTGGCGATGGCAACTACGGCGTGATTCACGATGACGGCAAAACGCGCAAATCCCGCTTCGATACCGTGCGCGACTTCATCAAGGCGAACCCGATGCCGTGAAGCATCGGCTCGTCTTGTATGACGAAAGCAGCGCGCGCCGAACCGACGATTATCGCGCGAAATCACCGGCGCGCAAGTGGCGTGCCCAGCATTGGAAGGCATTTAACGTTCGCTACTTAACAGACGCGAGCAACTCACGCCCGGAAGATAGTTTTGAACGCTATTTTTTCCGGGCGTATCGTATCGTTGTTAGCAAGCGATTCGAAACGGATTGGCGAGTTTCATCCGCTGAATCCAGGACGCGGTTCCGAGGCACGGTGTGTGCTTCAGGCATATATCGCACTTCGACGAGCCGACATGCTTCGTCATGCGAACGCGAGGCGTCGAGCGCTTCGCCCGCTTTTCAAGAGCCTCTCGCGTCTTAAGTCTGGAAGTTCCAACGGCTCTCTCGCCGGACCACTGACACGTAACGTACCGCGGCATGCCGCGCGGGCTCTCTGCTTTTTCCGCAGCCCGGAAACAACGCTCAATTTATCGACTGAGGACTGCGCCTTTGAACACCCCCTATGTCAACGCCTTACCTTCGCGCCCAGGCAAGGATGACGGTGAATTCACCGCGAGCGATATGCTCAGGCTACTGCGCGATCACCTTGGCATCCTCTTCCTGTTCATCGGAATCGCAGCCGCGCTCGCGAGCGCGTATGCGTTTCTTGCCAAGCCCATCTATTCGTCGGACGTGGTCGTGCGCGTGGATCCACCGGATCCGAACGCGCTCGGCATCGCGCCGCAAAGCCAGCAGCAGATGCCGCAGGCGGTGCAGACGGTGAATCAGCTCGCGCCCGCCGAAATCTCCATGATGCAGAGCCGCTCGGTGCTGGAGCCCGTCGTCAAGCAGTTTCACTTCGACGTGAAGGTCAAGCCCAACACGCTCCCCGTGCTCGGCTCGATCGCGGAACTGTTCGCGAAGAAGGGACATCTCGCGCCCGCATGGTTCGGTCTCGATTCGTACGCCTGGGGCGGCGAGTCGCTGCAGATCGGCCGGCTCGACGTGCCGCCCGCGCTCGAAGATCAGAAGCTCGATCTGGTCGTGCTCGAAAACAGCCAGTACGAGTTGCGCGACCCGGACGGCGAAACGCTTCTGCGCGGCACGGTCGGCCGTCCGGCATCGGCGAATGGCGTGTCGATACTCGTCGATAGCGTGGTCGGCCACCCCGGCGTGCATTTCGACGTGACGCGCCTCAATACGCTCGACGCCATCGCACTCATGAAGAAGACGATGAAGGTGGCCGAGTCCGCGAAGGACACGGGCGTCGTGCAGATCACCTTCAATGCCGACGACCCCGCGCTCACCGCCGAGGTCGCCAACGCGCTCGGCCAGGCGTATCTGGCGGCGGCCGTGCAGGCGCGGCAGGCGAACGACACGAAGACGCTCGAATTCATCCGCGGAGAACTGCCGCGCCTCGAACGCGATCTGCGCCAGGCCGAAGGCAACCTGAGCGCGTTCCGTTCGAAGTCGCAGTCGGTGCAGCCGATCAACGAAGCGCAGGCGTATCTGCAAGGCAGCATCGTGTCGATGCAGCAACTCGCGACCCTGAAGCTGCAACGCACGCAGGCCTTGCAGCGCTTCCAGCCCAGCAGCCCGCAAGTCGTCAATCTCGATCAGCAGATCGCCGAGCTCGAAGCATCGAACAAGCAGATTCAGCAGCGCTTCGACAGCATGCCCGCGTCCGAGCGCCAGAACGCGACGCTCACGCGTGATGCGCGCGTGGCCGAAACCATCTACATGGGCATGGTCAACAAGGCGCAGGAGCTTTCAGTGCGTCGTGCGAGCACGAGCGGCGGCGCGCATATCGTCGATAACGCGTTGCGGCCGTATCGTCCGGTGAAGCCGAACAAGCCGCTCGTCATCATGGCGGGCACGGGTCTGGGCTTTTTCATCGGCACCTTCTTCATCTTCCTGCGCCGCCACGCGATGATCGGCGTGACCGATCCGATGTTCGTCGAGCGCCGTCTGTCGGTGCCCGTTTTGGGCGAAGTGCTGTATAGCCGGCAACAGGCGATGCTCGATCACGAGATCGCCGTCTCGCCAGCGGAGCATGCGCCGCTCACCTACTCCGGCGCCGAGCAGGGCGGACCACCCAAGGCGCTGCCGTACGTTCACCTGCCGGAACATGATGCGTTCGCGATGCCGCACGTCGCCGATACCGATCGCGACGCCCGCGTGCTCGCCACGCGCTATCCGCACGATCCGGCCGTCGAGGCGCTGCGCGCGGTGCGCACGGAGCTGTATCGCGATCTCGCCAACGCGCCGAACAACGTCGTGATGCTGACGGGTCCGATTCCGTCGGCGGGCAAGAGCTTCGTCGCGGCGAATCTGTCGGTGCTGCTCGCCGAAATCGGTCTGCGCGTGCTGCTGATCGACGGCGACATGCGGCGCGGCCATATCGCCTCGTTCTTCAAGCAGTCGAATCCGGGCGGGCTCTCGGAAGTGCTGAAGGGCGAGATGGCGCTCGGCGATGCGATCCGTTATGTCGGCGTGCCGGGCCTGTCGTTCATGTCGTGCGGCGGCTATCCGGAGAATCCGTCTGAGCTGCTGATGATGCCGGGCTTTCGCAATATGCTTGCGCGCATGAGCGACCAGTTCGATCTGGTGATCGTCGATACGCCGCCGTTCCTCGTCGTGACCGATGCGGCGATCGTCGCAAGCGACGCGGGCTCGACGGTGCTCGTGCTGCGTTCCGGCATCCAGAGCGAGGAAGAGATCGAAGAGACCGTGAAGAAGGTGCAGCGCGCGGGCGGCAGACTGGTCGGTTCGGTCTTCAACGCGATTCCGCGACGCCCGAGCAATCGCCGCAGCTACGGTTATGCGGCGGCTTACACGAGTACGTTCAGGTCGGTGAACTGACGGCGTGCGCGCGATGAGGCGCACATCGTATATATGTATCGATGCATCACGCCGCGTGCCCGTCACGCGGCGCTTTACGTTCCATCCGTTGCGGGAAACACTCGCGCGATCGGGATGTCAAACGATTTGCGGCATGACGAGCTATCCTCCGGATGTGATCGCCGCGCGCTGAGCGCTTGCGATCAGCGCGTTGGTTCACGGGGCTTCGGCGCGCTTCGCGTCGCCAACCGGATCGAGGAAAGAGACGCATATGAGCGGACGTTTTTCCTTCAGGCATCGGCTCGTGCAATGCCCGCGCTGTCGCAGACAGGTGGCCGCGGATTCGTCCGTGTGCCCTCATTGCGATTTTCATCGCAAGCCGAAAGCATCGCGCAAACGCGCGCCCTTGCGCATGGCGCTGGTCGTCGTGCTGGCGCTGCTCGCGATCGGCGGCTGCCTCTATCTGGGCGAGTCGGGAATCGATACACACCTGTTCCTGTCGCGCTGAACCGGCGATTTCATCCGATGGTTCGCCGCACTCGCTCCATCCAACACTAACCTTCGACGATGAAAGAAAAAGCGGCGCTGACCGACCTTTACTACCGAATCTGGGCCTTCGCGATGCCGGTGACGTCGTTTCTCGTCATGCCTTCGATTCAAGGCACGACGATCGGCTATCTGATGTGCTTCCTCTCCGTGCCGCTCGTGCTGCTGTTCGGCGGCCGCGCGCGCAAGCACTGGCTGCATTTCGTGGGCGCGGCGCTGCTCGTCTGGCTGATCATGTTCTTCACGTCGCAGTTCGCGGACGTGATGGCGCCTTTCGATCCCGACTTCAGCAAGGTCGTGCTCGTCGACGACACCGATCCCTTCACGTTCCTCATGCGCAAGAGCCTGTTCACGCAGTCCGCCTACGTGGCGGCCGTCGTGCTCTATGCGGCCTACGTGTACCACTACTACAAGCCGACCTGGGACCAATGGCTGCTCGCGGCCATCACGCTGTTCGCGCTCTACGGCATGTTCGAAGTGGCTTACTACATCGTGACGGGGCAGCCGGGCGACTTCATCTCGAACCGCGCGTTCGGCGATCAGTTCGGCAAGGGCATCGTGCGCTCGGACGGCACGGTGAACGGCAGTTCGTTCCAGCAGATCGACGTCAAGGGCTTTCCGATCCAGCGTCTCAAGGCGCTCACGGGCGAGCCGTCGATGTACGCGATGTCCATCTTCCCGTTCTGGGTCTACTTCAACGCGACGTCACGCGTGCGCTGGCCGGTATGGGTCATCGGGCTGTCGTTGTTGATGACCACGTCGTCGACGGTGCTGATCGGCTATGCGGTGTACTCGCTCATCCGCGTGCGCAAGCTCGGCATCAATCCGGTCAAGGCGCTGATCGGCCTGTTCGTGCTGTGCATCGTCGCTTATGTTCTGCAGGACTATATCGCCGACCTCTTCAAGCAGATGGTCACGGACAAGCTTGAGGCGAAAACCGAGTCGGGCTCGGATCGCTCGCTGCTGTTCCTCGAATCGATGCGTCTGTGGTTTCATGCCGCGCCGCTCAATCAGCTCTTCGGCGTTGGCTTCGGCTATATCCGTTCGACTGATCTCTTCTCGACGCTGCTGGTGAACATCGGCGTCGTCGGCACGGTGTTCATCAGCGCGATGATGCTCTACCCCGCGTTCAAGCTCGACTGGGACCCGCGCGGCATGGCGCTGCGCCAGTGCTGCGCCGCGACCTGGACGATGATGATGGTCTCCGTGCCCGAGTTCGCCTATCTCGCGCCGTGGACGCTGGTCGCATTGGCCTACGTGCGCGTGCGTGCGCTCAAGCTCGCGCGCCAGCACGTCGGCGACAAGGCCGCCGCCAATGCGATGCAGGCGTCGCAGGACGGCGCGTCGATCGGCACGGCGATCGGCAGACATGTGCGGCCTGAGATCGGCGCGCGCATCGGCTCGCGCTTCGGTCCGCGCGGGCGTCATCTCTGAGGTTCGCGCGGCGGCTTGCTTCCGTCCGACGTTCTACAATGTCGGTTTCGACCACCGGCTGATCCATCGTTCGGGATCGCCGGGCAACCAGGGAGCAACCATGTCGACAGTCACGACCGATTCCGGTCTCAAGTACGAAGATGTCACCGTTGGCGAAGGCGCCGAAGCCGTCGCGGGCAAGACGGTCAGCGTGCACTACACGGGCTGGCTCACGGATGGCCAGAAGTTCGATTCGAGCAAGGACCGCAACGACCCGTTCGCATTCGTGCTGGGCGGCGGCATGGTCATCAAGGGCTGGGACGAAGGCGTGCAGGGCATGAAGGTGGGCGGCGTGCGCCGTCTCACGATTCCGCCGCAACTCGGTTACGGCGCGCGCGGCGCGGGCGGCGTGATTCCGCCGAACGCCACGCTCGTGTTCGAAGTGGAACTGCTGGACGTCTGAGCGTCGACGGCATGAGCGCGCCGCTGCATCGCCCTGCCGTCTCGCTGCGCCGCTATGAAGCGGCGCAGGCGTCGGACGTGCACGACTTTCATCAGATCGTGCTCGGCCTCGACGGATCGATGGAAATGGCCGTCGATGGCAACGGCGCGCGTATCGACTGCAGCGGCGCGTGGATCATTCCGGCGGGCGCGCGCCACGATTACTGGGCCGACGGCGACAACCGCCAGCTCGTGCTCGATCTGCCCGCCACGTCCGTCGCGGTGCCCGAGCGCTACTTCGCGCGGGCCCGCGCGATCGCGATCGATCCGCGCGTCACGCAGGCCGTCGCCGACGTCGCCCGTCATGCCCGTTTCGGCGATGCTTCGCTCTCCGACCGCGTCGCATGGCAGGCGGCCGCGCATCTGTGCGGCGCGCTGATGCACGACACGGACGATTCCATCGACATGATGCGTGGTCTCGACTTCGCGCGCATCGACCGGTGGTTGCGTCTGCATCTGTCGGAGCCGCTGCGTATCGCCGATCTCGCCGCGCATTGCGGCTTCGGCATGCGGCGCTTTCATCAGCTATTCAACGAAGCGTTCGGCGAGACGCCGCATCGCTACCTGCATCGTCTGCGGCTCGATACGGCGCTGACGCTGCTGGCCGATCCGCGCACGTCGCTTACCGATATCGCGCTCGATGTCGGCTTCGCGGATCAGAGCGCGTTCACTCACGCGTTTTCGAAACGCTTCGGCATTTCGCCGGGGCAATGGCGCAATGGCGGGTTCAGATCGCCGCGCGGCGTCTAACCCAGCCCACGCCCCAGATCGGCGCGTATGTCCGCCGGATCTTCGAGACCCACGGCAAGACGAATCAATCCTTCGCGTATGCCCGCCGCCTCGCGCACTTCGACGGCAAGGCGTCCGTGCGTCGTCGTCGAAGGATGCGTGATCGTCGTGCGCGTATCGCCGAGATTGCCGGTGATCGAACAAAGCTTCGTACCATCGATCACGCGCCAGGCGTTCGCGCGCTGCTGTTCCTGCGTCTCGCCCTTCAGTTCGAACGATACGATCGCGCCGCCCGCCTTCTGCTGCTTCATCGCGATGGCATGTTGCGGATGCGATTCGAGCCCCGGATAAAACACACGATTCACGGCCGGATGCGCTTCGAGCCAGCGCGCGATCTCCAGCGCATTCGCCGACTGCTTCTCCACGCGCAGCGCGAGCGTTTCCATGCCCTTCAACAACACCCATGCGTTGAAGGCGGACATCGTCGGACCGGCGCTGCGCACGAACGGAAACACCGTCTCCATGATGAAGCGTTTCGAGCCGACGAGCGCGCCGCCGAGCACGCGGCCCTGGCCGTCGAGAAACTTCGTGGCCGAATGCATCACGACGTCCGCGCCGAGTTTCAGCGGCTGCTGCAAGGCCGGACTGCAGAAGCAGTTGTCGACGACGAAGAGCGCGCCGTTGTGCTTCGCGGTCTTCGCGATCGCTTCGATGTCCGCGATTTCCGTCAGCGGATTCGATGGCGTCTCCAGAAAGAACATCTTCGTCGCGGGCGTCACGGCGGCTTGCCATTCGTCGGGCCTGGTCGGATCGACGAACGTCGTCGTGATGCCGAACTTCGGGAAGATCTGCGTGAACATGCCGATCGTCGAGCCGAACAGGCTCTTCGAACTGACGATGTGATCGCCCTGCTGCATCGACGCCATCACGACCGACAATATCGCCGACATGCCCGACGCCGTCGCCATGCACGCTTCGCCGCCTTCGAGCGCGGCGAGGCGGTTCTGGAACATCGTCACGGTCGGATTGGTGAAGCGCGAGTACGTGTAGGCTTCTTCGGCATTTTTGAAGCGCTCGGCTGCTTCCGCCGCGCTCGAAAAGCAGAAGCTCGACGTGAGAAAGAGCGCCTCGCTATGCTCGTTGAATTCGCTACGCAAGGTGCCGGCGCGCACGGCGAGTGTGTCGAAGTTGAATGGGTCGTCCATGTTTTTCTCCCTTGTTGTCAGGCTCGCGGCGCAAAAAAGCCCGCTTGGTCCTTGCAGACAAAGCGGGCTCGTTTGAAGCGCCGAAAACTTACTCGACCGATAGTTGCAGATGCAACTGTGAGCGCGTCATGCCGCCGTCCTGCGCATCGCTGGCCGCATCGCGATCCGACTGCGATTGCGGCGCGAGACGCGCGGTTTCGATGCGATCGAGATAATCGGTCGTCACATCGCCGGTGATGTAGTTGCCGTCGAAGCACGATGCTTCGAATTCCTTCAGCGCCGGGTTGATGTCGCGGATCGCGTTCTTCAGATCTTCCACATCCTGATAGACGAGATAGTCCGCACCGATCATGCGCGCGACTTCGTCATCGCTGCGGCCGTGCGCGACGAGTTCGCCACGCGTCGGCATGTCGATGCCGTACACGTTCGGGAACTTCACCGGCGGCGCGGCGGATGCGAAGATCACCTTGCTCGCGCCGGCATCACGCGCCATCTGCACGATTTCATGCGAGGTCGTGCCGCGCACGATCGAATCGTCGACGATCAGCACGTTCTTGCCCTTGAACTCGATGCCCATCGCGTTCAGCTTCTGGCGCACCGATTTCTTGCGCACCGCCTGACCCGGCATGATGAAGGTGCGGCCCACGTAACGGTTCTTGAAGAAGCCCTCGCGGTACTCGACGCCGAGCTTCGCCGCCACCTGCATCGCGGCGGGGCGCGACGAATCGGGAATCGGCATTACGACGTCGATCGGCACGTCGGGCAGCACGCGCTTGATCTTCTCGGCGAGGTAATCGCCCATGCGCAGACGCGCGTTGTAGACCGGCACGCCGTCGAGGCAGGAGTCCGGACGTGCGAGATACACGAGCTCGAAGATGCAGGGATTGAGTTCCGGCTTCTCGGCGCATTGATGGCTGTGCAGGTTGCCTTCGGCGTCGATGAAGATCGCTTCGCCCGGCTCGACATCGCGCACGAACTCGAAGCCGATGCCCTCGATCGCCACCGATTCCGACGCGACCATCCACTCGACGCCCGTCGCCGTTTCCTGCTTGCCGAGCACGAGCGGGCGGATGCCGAACGGATCGCGGAACGCGACGAGCCCGTAGCCCGCGATCAGCGAGACGATCGCATACGAACCCCTGACGCGGCGATGCACGCCCGCGACCGCTTTCCAAAGCGCGGCGGCGTCGAGTTGCAGACCCGAGCTGGCGAGCTGCAGTTCGTGCGCGAACACGTTGAGGAGCACTTCGGTATCGGATGCGGTATTGATGTGCCGGCGGTCGATGCGGAACATCTCGTCCTTCAGCTGCATCCAGTTCGTCAGATTGCCGTTGTGCGCGAGGATGATGCCGAACGGCGCATTCACGTAGAACGGCTGGGCTTCTTCCTCGCTCGACGCGGAACCGGCGGTCGGATAACGCACCTGGCCGATGCCGACGTTGCCCGGCAGGCTGCGCATGTTGCGCGTGCGGAACACGTCGCGCACCATGCCGTTGGCCTTATGCATGTGGAAGTTGTTGCCGTCCGCCGTGGCGATGCCCGCCGCGTCCTGTCCGCGATGCTGGAGCAGAAGCAGGCTGTCATAGATCAGCTGATTGACGGGACTTTGGGAAACTACACCTACGATGCCGCACATGGCATGGTCCTTCAAAGAGTCGAAACGGGTAGACAAGGCGTTGCCCGGATCTCATCGACGCTTCTCTCGATATTTGGCCGTGACGTGGCCGGGTCGAAGCGTCTTCGAGCCGTCGCGCGTTCCTCGTGTAGCTGGCCGTTCGTCTATTGTGCGGCGTCTGGCGCCAGTCCGCTCGGTTGAGGAGCGACATGCACATACGCGGCGAGCGTATCGGGGAGCAGCGGTTTCAATTCGCGCACGCCTTGCTCGGCCATCGGCCTCAGCAGCGCATTGCGCCAAAAATCCTTTTGCGGCAGTTCGGTCAAGCCAGCCAGCGCGACCAGTATCACTACCAATATAGCGCCTCTCACGAGGCCGAACAGCAAGCCCAACGAGCGATCCACGCCGCGCAGGCCGGTCACTTCGGTGATGCGCGTCAATAGCGACGACAGCACGCTCGACACCAGCAGCACCGCCGCGACCACCAGCAGGAACGCCACGAGCCATTGCGTGAGCGCGCCGCCCGGCCAAGTCGCCGGAATATAGGGCACGACGAGCCCGACGAAGCGCCCGGCGATCAGAATGGCCGCGATCCAGCCGACCAGCCCGAACGCCTCGGCCAGCAGGCCACGCCACATGCCGCGCAGCGCGGACAGGCCGATCACGGCCATCACGGCGTAGTCGAAAGCGGTGAACATCGAGCCTGCTTAGTTCGATGTCGACCGGGTGCCGCCGCCCAGGCCGGCCTGGCGCACCTTCACGAGCGCTGCCTGCGCCGCCGCGCGATCCGGGAACGGACCCGCGCGCAGCAGCGACTTGGTCGCGCCGTCCGACTGCTTGCGATGTTCGAGATATGCGGGCACGCCCGCGGACTTCAACTTGTTGACCCAGTTCTGCGCGGCGGTTTCATCGTCGAACTGGCCGATCTGCAGCACGAAGCGGCTGCCGGCCGGCGACGACGGCGTGTTCGCGGTGCCTGCGTTGGCGGTGGTGTCGTCCGAGGGCGGTGCCGCTTGCGGCTTGGTGTTTTGAGGCGCAGCGACGGCGGGTTTCGCTTCCGGTTTCGGCTGTTCCTTCGATTCCGGCTTCGCCTGCGCCGTCGCGGCCGGTGCTGCTGCCTGCGGTTGCGTCACGCCAGCGGCGACGCTGCCCGACCCGCCCGCCGGCGCTTCGTGCGCGACACCGGCCTGCGTGTCCGCGTCGTTCGCGTCGCGCGACTGCTTCGCGGCAGGCGCCGGGCGATTGGGAATATCGATGGAAATATCGTCGGTGACGGGCTTCGGGCGCGAATCCAGCACCATCGGCAAAACGATGACCGCGGCCAGCACCAGCGCGACTGCGCCGACGAGCCTGCGGCGCGCGCGTTGCTTTTCGGGCAAGGTGGGATCGAGCATCATCGCGTCGGTGTCGGTGCGCTCGCTACGGTCGGATCTGCGCGTGCGGCGTTCCGTGCGGACGGTGTGACGCGAGCCGCGTGAGGAATCGGAGGATGCGTCGCGACCGGAGTCGTCTTTCTTGCCGAACGAGAAGAGTCCCATGTATCGCTTGGTGCTGACGGCCGACCGTCTGGGTGATGCTGCTCAGTGATGCTGCGACTTACGGTAGGCCATGACGCCGGCTACCGTGTAGAAACTGCCGAAGACCAAGATTCTATCATTTTCGGAGGCACGGCCTAAGGCATCTTGAAAAGCCGCGGCCGGGGTTTCAAAACGGAAAACGCTACTGTCGGGGCCATCGTTGACACCGGCATCGCGCAATGCGTGCTCCAGTTGCTCCGCCGAAGCGGCGCGCGGCGTCGGCAGCGCGGTGACGTTCCAGTGATCGATCTCGCCCTTCAACTGATTCACGACGCCCTCGATATCCTTGTCTCCCATCGCGCCGAACACCGCGTACGTGTACGGAAAATAGCCCATGTTGCCGAGATTCTGCGACAAAACAGCGGCGGCGTGAGGATTGTGCGCCACGTCGAGAATGATCTGCGGCTTGCCCGGCAGCACCTGAAAACGGCCCGGCAACTCGACATTGGCGAGGCCGAGACGAATGTCCTGCGCCGAGACCGGCAGGCGGGCACGCAACGCTTCGAGCGCCGCCAGCGCCGCCGATGTATTGATCAGCTGGTTCGCGCCGCGCAGCGCCGGATAGGCCAGCGCCGAGCGCCGCTGCTCGCGTCCGATATAGCTCCATTGCTGGCGCTCGTTGCCCGGCTGCGCTTCGTAACGAAAATCGCGTCCGACGAGCCACAGGTCCGCGCCGACCGCCCCGGCGTGGTCGATGAGACTCTGCGGCGGCGAAGGATCGCCGCACACGGCGGGCTTGCCGGACCGGAAGATGCCCGCTTTCTCGAAACCGATCTTCTCGCGCGTATCGCCGAGATAGTCCGTATGGTCGATATCGATGCTCGTGATCACCGCGCAGTCCGTATCGACGATATTCACGGCGTCCAGACGCCCGCCCAGCCCCACTTCCAAAATCACCGCATCGAGTCCGCGCGAGGCGAACAGATGCAGGATCGCGAGCGTCGTGAATTCGAAATAGGTCAGCGAAACCGGCTCCGGCAGGCTCGCGCGCGCCTTTTCCACCGCCTCGAAATGCTCGAGCAACTCGGCGTCGCTGGCTTCGGCGCCGTCGATACGCGCACGCTCATTGAACGACAGCAGATGCGGCGAGGTATGGCAGCCGACGCGATAGCCCGCACGCAGCAGAATCGTTTCGATGATCGCGCACGTCGAGCCCTTGCCATTCGTGCCGCCGACCGTGATGACCGGACAGTCGAAATGCAGGCCGAGCGCGTCCTTCACCTTGCCGATGCGCGCGAGGCCCATGTCGATGCCGACCGGATGCGCCGCTTCCAGATGGGCGAGCCAGGCGTCGAGAGTGGGGAAAGTGTTCATTTTCGAGATCGGAGAAAAGCAAAACGCCGCGCGAAAACCGTAGGGCTCTCGCGCGGCGCGGCGCTGCTAAATCAGCAACTCAGGCGACGGAATCGGCGGGTTGCCGCGTCATGAGCGCCATCAACTGGGCCAGTTCTTCGCGCATCTTGCGGCGATCCACGATCATGTCGATCGCGCCCTTCGTCATCAGGAATTCGGCGCGCTGGAAACCTTCCGGCAGCTTTTCGCGCACGGTCTGCTCGATCACGCGGGGGCCAGCGAAGCCGATCAGCGCCTTCGGCTCGGCGATCACGACGTCGCCGAGGAACGCAAAGCTCGCGGACACGCCGCCCATCGTCGGGTCGGTGAGCACGGAGATGAACGGCAGCTTCGCGTCCGAGAGTCTCGTCAGCAAGGCAGTGGTCTTGGCCATCTGCATCAGCGAAAGCAGGCTTTCCTGCATGCGCGCGCCGCCCGAAGCCGTGAAGCAGATGAACGGCACATTCTGCTCGATCGCGTTACGCGCGCCGCGCACGAAGCGCTCGCCGACCACCGAGCCCATCGAGCCGCCCATGAACGAGAACTCGAAACACGCGACGACGCACGGAATCGTATGAATCGCGCCGCCCATGACGACCATCGCGTCGGTCTCGTCGGTATCCTCCATCGCTTCCTTGATGCGGTCCGGATACTTGCGGCTGTCCTTGAACTTGAGCGCGTCGACCGGCACGACTTCCTGGCCGATTTCATAACGGCCTTCCGGATCGAGCAGGCGGTCGAGCCGCTCGCGCGCGCCGATGCGCATGTGATGGCTGCACTTCGGGCAGACGTGCAGATTCGCCTCGACGTCGTTGCGATACAGCACCGCCTCGCACGCCGGACACTTCACCCACAGGCCCTCGGGAATGCCCTTGCGGCTTTTGGGATCGGTTTGCTTGATCTTCGGCGGCAGCAGTTTGTCGAGCCAGCTCATCGTTTTTCCTTGACTGATCGGTTGCCGCGCGGCGCACGCCCGAATCGGACGGCCCGCGGCGGCGCGTATTTTACTGTGCGGCGTCGAGCGCCTGACGAATTTCGGCGATGAAGCTCGTCAGCGATGCAGCCGCGGCGTCCGGTTTCGCCTCTTCGAGCAGTTGCACGAGGCGGCTGCCGATGACGACGGCGTCCGCGACATCGGCGACGGCGCGCGCGGTTTGGGCATCACGAATGCCGAAACCGACGCCAACCGGCAGCGGCACATGCGACTTGATGGCCGGGATTTTACTCGCGATGCTGGAAACGTCCAGATTTGCCGCGCCGGTCACGCCCTTCAGCGATACGTAGTAGACATAGCCGCTCGCGATCTTGCCGACCGCCGCGACGCGATCGTCCGTCGATGTCGGGGCGAGCAGAAAGATCGGATCGATGCTGGCTGCGCGCATTTTCTCGCCGAATTCGATCGCTTCCTCGGGCGGGTAATCGACCACCAGCACGCCGTCGACGCCCGCTTGCTGCGCGGCTTTCGCGAACGCATCGGCGCCCATGCGCTCGATCGGATTCGCATAGCCCATCAGCACGACGGGGGTTTTGTCGTCGGTCTGGCGGAAACGCGCGACGTCGGCGAGCACGCTTTTCAGCGTCACGCCACGCGCGAGCGCGCGCTCGGACGAGCGCTGGATGACGGGGCCATCGGCCATCGGATCGGAAAATGGCACGCCCAGTTCGATGACATCCGCGCCGCCCTTCGCCAGCGCGTGCATGAACTCGACCGTCTGCTCCGGATTCGGGTCGCCCGCCGTGATGAACGGAATCAGACCTTTCTTTCCCTGCGCGGCGAGGGCCGCAAAAGTATGCTTGATACGGGACATGAGAATTCTCTTGAACGTTCGTTAGCGTCGATGCTTCTGTTCGCATCTGACGCGATCAGCAACGAAAAGGCGCTATTCGGCGGCTTGAGCGATGTCGTTGGCCAGCAGCGTCTTGGGGCGCGTGCGAACGGCGTCTTCAGGCTCGACTCGCGCGGCCCTTGCTTGCGCGACGCGGCTTTCCGCAATCGCGCAGTAGTCCGCGTTGATCTCGTAACCGATGAACTGCCGCCCGTGACGCGCGCACGCGACGCCTGTAGTGCCGCTGCCCATGAATGGGTCGAGCACGCGGCCGCTCTGTGGACAACTCGCGAGCACCATGCGCTCGACGATTTCCAGCGGCTTTTGCGTGGGATGATCCACGCGTTCCGCGTGTTGCCTGTGCAGACGCGACACCGACCAGACGTCTTTCGGGTTGTAGCCGAGCTCCAGCCACTTGCTGCCTTCGAAAATCTTGCGCGAACGCGCCTTTTTCGTCTCTGCGTCGTAGGGAATGCGCACCGGATCGAGATCGAAGTAGTAATCCTTCGATACCGCAAAATAGCCGATGTTGTCGTGCACTGACGTGAATTTCCGTGTCGTTCCACCCATGCTCGGCACACGCCGGTCCCAGACGATCTCGTTGATCATCAGAAGACGACGCTTCAGGAACACGAACAGTTCGGGCGAATATTGCCAGGTGCAGAAGATGTACAGCGAGCCGCTCGGCTTGAGTTTCGGGATCGCCAGATCGAGCCAGCGAAACGTCCACTCAAGAAAAGCGTCGCCGGACAGCATGTCCGAGTCGTTCCCGTAATCCTTGCCCAGACCGTAGGGCGGGTCCGCGACGATCAGATCGATCGAGGCGTCGGGAATGTTCGCGGCATCGGCCAGGAAATCGCGGTTGCGGATGTCGTTGCCGGTGCCCTGCAGAGCGCCGGCGGACAAGGGCTCGTCGATGACGGTGCGCATGTATCAGGCGCTCAGAACTGGATGCCCGATCGCTCGGCGACCGTGTGCATGTCCTTGTCGCCCCGGCCCGACAGGTTGACGAGCAGCACCTTGTCGCGCGGCAGCGTCTTCGCGAGCTTAGCGCCGTAGGCGAGCGCGTGACTCGACTCCAGCGCCGGGATGATGCCCTCGATGCGGCAGCAGTCGTGGAACGCCTTGAGCGCTTCGTCATCGGTGATGCCGACGTATTCCGCGCGCCCCGCGTCCTTCAGCCACGCGTGCTCGGGTCCGACGCCCGGATAGTCGAGACCGGCCGACACCGAATGCGTCTCGATGATCTGCCCGTTCTCGTCCTGAAGCAGATACGTGCGGTTGCCGTGCAGCACGCCAGGACTGCCGCCCATCAGCGATGCCGCATGACGGCCCGTATCAATGCCGTCGCCGGCCGCCTCGACGCCGATCAACCTGACGTCTTTGTCTTCGATATACGGATAAAAGATGCCCATCGCATTCGATCCGCCGCCCACGCAGGCGATCACAGCGTCCGGCTGGCGACCGGTCATTTCCGGCATCTGCACGCGGCATTCGTCGCCAATCACGCGCTGGAAGTCGCGCACCATCATCGGATAGGGATGCGGACCCGCCACCGTACCGATGATGTAGAACGTGTTCTCGACGTTCGTCACCCAGTCGCGCATGGCTTCGTTGAGCGCGTCCTTGAGCGTCTTCGAACCGGATTCGACCGGCACGACCGTCGCGCCGAGCAGCTTCATGCGATAAACATTAGCCGCCTGACGACGCACGTCCTCCACGCCCATGTAGACCACGCATTCCATGCCGAAGCGGGCAGCGATCGTCGCCGTCGCCACGCCGTGCTGACCCGCGCCGGTTTCCGCGATCACGCGCGGCTTGCCCATCTTGCGGGCGAGCAGCGCCTGGCCGATCACGTTGTTCACCTTGTGCGCGCCGGTGTGATTCAGGTCCTCGCGCTTCAGATAAAGCTGCGCGCCGCCGAGCATCTCGCTCCAGCGCTTCGCGTGATAGATCGGCGACGGACGGCCCACGTAGTGCTTGAGCTCGTACTCGTATTCGGCGATGAATTCAGGATCTTTTTGAGCCGCTTCATACGCGACGCGCAGTTCGTCGAGCGCGTGGATGAGCGTTTCGGAGACGAACACGCCTCCATATTGGCCGAAATGGCCTCTTTCGTCTGGCAAGTTGTACATTGCGTCACTCTCTCGGTTCCGCGGACCGGCAGCGCGGCCCGCGTTCGATTCACCCGGCATCCGCTGCGCGCACCGCGCGCACGAATGCCGCCATTCGGGCGGGATCTTTCACGCCCTTGGCGCCCGGCACTTCGATGCCGCTCGAGACATCGACCGCGTACGGGCGCACACGCCGAATGGCGTCACTGACGTTTTGCGCGTTCAACCCACCACTCAAAACGGCCCGATGCCCGAGATCTGTTGGGATAAGTGACCAATCGAATACCTTTCCACCGCCGCCGAAGCCCTCGACGAGAGCGTCGAGCAGAAGACCGCCTGCGGCTTTGAACTTGAAAGACGATTCTATCAAATGGCTTGTAGACGCATCAGCCCCAATTCGCACTGCGCGCCAATAGGATAAACCCGCAATTGCCGCGAGTTCCTCGCATTGCTCCGGGGTTTCGTCGCCGTGGAATTGCAGCAGGGAAAGCGGCACGTTCGACGTGACTTCGCGAATCCACTCGGGCGTCGCATTCACGAAAAGCCCGACCGCCGACACAAGCGGCGGCACCTGGCGCGCCAGCTCGACCGCCTGCGCGACGCTCACCGAGCGCGGACTCGGCGGATAGAACACGAAGCCCACGGCGTCCGCGCCGAGCGCGACGGCGTGCTGCACGTCCTCGACGCGCGACAACCCGCACAACTTGATGCGGGTGCGATGCAAATCTCGTTCGGTCATGTCGGCTCGGCCCAGACGGCGCTCCAGGGCATGCTGGCGATGTGCGGCGGCGGCACCGCGAAGTGATCAGGATAGCCGACCTCGGCCAGATACAGCCCGTCGGGCATGAAGGTCGGCGCGGCGGCGCGGCGGTCGCGGGCGGCGAGGACCTCGGCCATCCAGGAAGCCGGATGACGGCCTCGCCCGATCGCGACGAAACATCCCATCAGGTTGCGCACCATGTGATGCAGGAACGCGTTGGCGCGAAAGCGGAAGTGGATGAAGTCGCCCTGCGCGCGCACATCGATCTGAAAGAGATGCTTCACCGGCGTTTTCGACTGGCAATCCGCCGCGCGAAACGACGAAAAATCGTGCTCGCCGATCAGACACGCGACCGCATCGCGCATCGCGCCGACGTCGAGCGGGGTATGGACCCAGCCCGCGCGTCTTGACAGCATCGGCGAACGCACCGGATTGACGTAGAGGACGTAGTAATAGGTCCGCTCGAAGGCCGCGAAGCGCGCGTGAAAGTCGTCGGGCATCGGCTTCGCCCATTGCACCGCGACCGTATCCGGCAGGAACGCGTTCGTGCCGCGTACCCACGAGAACGCGGTGCGATCGAGATCGGTGTCGAAATGGACGACCTGACCGAGCCCGTGCACGCCCGTGTCCGTGCGGCCTGCGACGACCGTCTGAAGCGGCGTCTGGCCGAACTCGGCGAGCGCGCGCTCCAGCTCGTTCTGGACCGTCTTGCCATGCGGCTGCGACTGCCAGCCGCAAAACGCCGAACCGTCGTACTGAACGCCCAGTGCAATACGCATCAGGAATGCGGCGCGAGCGTCGACAGGAGCGTGGCGGCCTGCTGACGCGTCGCCGGATCGTTCGATTCGATCACTTCCTGCAACAACGTGCGCGCGCCCGAAAGATCGCCCAACTCGATGTATTCGGCGGCCAGTTCGAGTTTGTTGCGCGCGATCGTCGCTAGTTGCGCGACCGTGAGAGCGGGAAGCGGCTCGGTGGTGCTCGACGCCGCGCCGAAATCGAAGTCGAGGCTCAGCGGAGCGAATCGCGTCGCGCCGAGGCCCGCTACCGACGCCGCGCCGGCCGTGCCCGCTTCGATCTGCGAGACGACGGACTGCACCTGCGATTGCGGCTGCTGCGCCGGGTCGGGCCGTGCCACCGGCTGCGGAAGGAACGGCGCCTGCTCGATCGGCTGCGTGACGGACGGCACCTGCTGCAACGCTTTCGGATGTGTTTCCCCCGGCGGCGGGGCAAGGTCAGCCGGCGGCGAAGTCAGCGTGGCCGGTTCCGTAATCGCGGGCGGCTTGATCGTCAGTTCCATGCGCGGCGGCAGTTCCATCTCGAGGGAGCCCAGCGCCTGAATCGCGTCCTGCGGAAACTTCGGCATCGGAAAGCGATGCGCGACCGCCGGCTCCTCGTCGGGCGCAATGCCGGACTCCTCCGCTTCGCGCGCGGCCAGTTCCTCAATCTCGCGTTGCTCGGCTGCACGCTGTTCGGCGGCCTGTTCATCAGCGGCGCGCGCCTGCAATTCACGCAGCTCGGCCTCGCGCGCGATGATCTCGCGTGCGGCGGCGTCGCGCGACTGCTCCTCGCGCTCGGTCACCTGACGCATTTCGGCCTCGCGCTGCTCCGCTTCACGGGCAGCCATTTCGTGCGCGAGCGCCTCCCGCGCGGCGGCTTCGCGTGCGCGGATCTCACGCTCCTCCGCTTCGTGCGCGGCCGCCTGACGTGCCGCGGCCTCGCGTTCCTCGTGTTCCCATTTCTCGGCTTCGACACGAGCCGCTTCACGCGCCTCGATTTCGCGCAGGTGCTGCTCGTGCGCGTCGGCGTCGCCTGCGGGGGCTTCGGGCAAGGGCGGAACGAAGTCGGAGTGTCGTGCCGCGGGCGCGACGGGCGCGAATGGTTCATCGCGAGCCGGTTCGACGGCGGGCTTCGCCGTCGCGTCCGCGTTGTCGATGCTCGCCGCCGCAGCCGCACCGGATCGATCGTGCCCGGCCTGCGCGGCTTCGGCGCTCACGGCCGCACCTGCCGCCTCGGCCGCGCGCGCTTTGCGAAGCGCTTCGTTGCGCGCGTTTGCATCGGCTTGCGCTTCTTCGAGACTGGAGAACGTTCGCGGTGTGCGATCCAGGTCGCCGCTCGCTGTCGCAGGCCGCTTACGGCGGCGCATCCTGACCAGCAGGACGCCGATCACCACGATCACGATCGCGACGATGAACGGCGTCAGGCCGATCGTCGCGGCCGCCACGCCGCCATGACCCGTGCTCGCGGGCGCCGTGATGACTGGCGCGCTCGCCGGGACCTGCGTCGCAGACGCGGCTTCGGGTTGAGGCTCCGGCGCTGACGCGACTTCCGCAGGCGCACTCGCTGGCGGCTCGATGGCCGATGCAGGCGCTGCGCTCTCGGACGCGGGCGCCGCCTCCGGAGCGGGCGCAGGAGCGGGCGTCTCGGCGGGCGCGGAAGCGGGAGCCGCAGCCTTCGCGCCGCCCAGATCGGCCGGCACGTTCAGCACCGCGCCGAGCTTTAGCTTGTTGATATCGTGATTTCCGAACGCGTTCGGATTGGCGTCGAACAGCGCACGCGCCGCTCGCGCCCGAACGTCGCGGTCCTTCGATCCGGTGAGTTCGCCGGCGATATCGCTCAGCGACTGCCCCGGCTTGACCGCGTAGGTCTGCCCTGTCGCGCCCGGCGTCGCCGCCGCGTTGCTTGCCTGGGCGAGCGCGTCGCCGGGATTCGCCCAGAACATCGCGCATACGGCGAAACTTGTCGCGGCGAGCGCCGCACGCGATGACGAAAGGAGAGACCGGCGAGGTCGTTGGATCATTGAGGCTCCGGGTACGGCGGAAAATTGAAACATACGGCGAAAACAGTCAGACAGACACAGAATTGCAATAAAACGGCACAAAAACAAAAAGCGCCGCGAGAAACGCGACGCTTTCCGTGCTGGCACGCGCTTCCAGGCGCGTAGTTTACTTTACTTGTCGAGCAGAATGCGCAGCATGCGGCGCAGCGGTTCGGCCGCGCCCCACAACAGTTGATCGCCGACAGTAAATGCCGACAGGTATTCGCCGCCCATCGCCAGCTTGCGCAGACGGCCGACCGGCACCGCCAGCGTGCCCGTGACGACCGCCGGCGACAGATCGCGAATCGACGCTTCGCGCTCGTTCGGCACGACCTTCACCCAGTCGTTCGCCGATGCGAGAATGCCGTGCACTTCGTCCAGCGGCACGTCCTTCGTGAGCTTGATGGTGAGCGCCTGCGAGTGGCAGCGCATCGCGCCGATACGCACGCAGAGGCCATCGACGGGAATCGAGCCCGGCGCGCCCATGGCCGGCTTGCCGA
Source organism: Caballeronia pedi (assembly GCF_001544915.2). Taxonomy (GTDB): domain Bacteria; phylum Pseudomonadota; class Gammaproteobacteria; order Burkholderiales; family Burkholderiaceae; genus Caballeronia; species Caballeronia pedi. Next base: position 163,753 of record NZ_FCOE02000015.1, read on the forward strand.
GAATCTTGTTGGTTTCCGCGCCGCCCTTCCACTCTTCCTTCGACATGCCGTTGCCGAGATCCTTGTCGATCCACGGAATCAGCGAGCCCGCGAGCGGCACGCCGAAGTTGTCGACGGGCATGCGCTCGCCGTTCATCGCGGCGAGCACGCGGCGATCGATGTCGAGAATCGCCGACGACGGGTCCGCCAGATCTTCCTTCGCCGAACCGTAGAGCACGCCCATCTGCTGGAGCAGTTCGCGCATGTTCTGCGCGCCCGCGCCCGAGGCAGCCTGATAGGTCATCGCCGTCGTCCATTCGACGAGGTTCTCGCGGAACAGGCCGCCGAGCGCCATCAGCATCAGGCTGACCGTGCAGTTGCCGCCGATGAAGTCACGACCGCCCTTCACGAGCGAATCCTTGATGACGTCCAGGTTCACCGGATCGAGGATGATGACGGCGTCGTCCTTCATGCGCAGCGCCGAGGCCGCGTCGATCCAGTAGCCCTTCCAGCCCGCCGCGCGCAGCTTCGGATACACCTCGTTGGTGTAGTCGCCGCCCTGGCAAGTGATGATGGCGTCGCACTTTTTCAGGTCGTCGATGCTCGTCGCGTCTTTGAGCTTTGTCTCGTTCTTGGCGAACGACGGCGCGTTGCCGCCCGCATTGCTGGTGCTGAAGAACACCGGTTCGATCAAGTCGAAATCGCCTTCCTGCTGCATGCGTTGCATCAGGACGCTGCCGACCATGCCGCGCCAACCAACGAGACCTACGTTCATGACTAACCTTTCCTAGTGGACGCTTCCCCGCATCTTTACCCGGCGTGGCCGCGCGGGGAAGACGCTCGGACACGAGGGACGATCAGCGAATCGTGATCGCTTTGATGGAGATTTTCGTAATGCGCGTTTTCAGGACGCGTGTGACCGCATCGATGCGCGTGATGATGGCGAGTTCCGTCGCGACGACATTTGAGCCGCGTCCGATGGAATCCAGAGAGAATTGAGAGTTCTTCGCCATGACCAAAGAATATACACGATAACCCGATGTTTTCGTCACGCGCTTGCGGCACGCGTATGAAAATCGTGCGGATCGTGCGCGAACATCGGTAAAAAGAGACGATCGGCCGCGCTTTTGCCTGCAACGGCCGATCGTCCTTTCGGTGCTTACAGCGCCTTCAGCACCGCGTCGCCCATTTCCTTCGTGCCGACGACCTTGCCGTCCGCCGTGGCGATATCGCCGGTGCGATAGCCCTGCTCCAGCACCTTCTTGACCGCGCTTTCGATACGATCGGCCTGCTCGGTCTTGCCGAGCGAATAGCGCAGCATCATCGCGGCGGAGAGGATGGTCGCGAGCGGATTGGCCACGCCCTTGCCCGCGATGTCCGGCGCGGAGCCGTGCGACGGCTCGTACAAGCCCTTGTTGTTCTTGTCGAGCGACGCCGACGGCAGCATGCCGATGGAACCGGTCAGCATCGCGGCTTCATCGGACAGGATGTCGCCGAACATGTTGCCGGTCACGACGACGTCGAACGCCTTGGGCGCCTTCACCAACTGCATCGCGGCGTTGTCGACGTACATGTGCGACAGCTCGACGTCCGGATATTCCTTCGCGACGTCGATCATCGTGTCGCGCCACAGTTGCGACGTTTCGAGCACGTTGGCCTTGTCGACGCTCGTCAGCTTCTTCTGGCGCTTCTGCGCCGCCTGAAACGCGACGTGCGCGATGCGGCGCACTTCGGGCTCCGAATAGCGCATCGTGTCGAAACCTTCCTTCGCGCCTTCGAACGGACCGTCCGGCGCTTCACGCAGGCCGCGCGGCGCGCCGAAGTAGATGTCGCCGTTCAGTTCGCGGACGATGAGAATGTCGAGACCCGACACGATCTCCGGCTTCAGCGACGACGCGCCCGTCAGTTGCGGATAGCAGATCGCCGGACGGAAGTTCGCGAAAAGCTGCAGATGCTTGCGCAGGCCGAGAATCGCCTGCTCCGGACGCAGCGCGCGTTCGAGCTTGTCGTACTTCCAGTCGCCGACCGCGCCGAACAGGATCGCATCGGCTTCTTTCGCGAGCGCCAGCGTCGAATCCGGCAGCGGATGGCCCTTCGCCTCGTAGCCCGCGCCGCCGACGGGCGCTTCTTCCAGCTCGAACTTTTCGCCGAGCGCGTTCAGGATCTTGACCGCTTCGGCGGTGATTTCCGGACCGATCCCGTCGCCGGGCAACACTGCAATCTTCATCGTCTCTTCCTTCTGTTCGTGAATCGATTTATCCGACGAGCCGGTTATTCAGCCACGGCTGCTTCGCGAGCCGCTCGGCTTCGTATTGCCTGATCTTGTCCGCGTGACGCAGCGTGAGGCCGATATCGTCGAAGCCGTTCAGCAGACAGTATTTGCGAAAGCCCGGCACTTCGAACGCGTATTCGGTGCCGTCGCCCGTACGCACGACTTGCGCTTCGAGGTCGATCGTCAGCTGGAAGCCGACGAACGCGTACGTTTCGTTGAACAGCTTGTCGACTTGCTGCTCCGTAAGGACGACTGGCAGCAGGCCGTTCTTGAAGCAGTTGTTGTAGAAAATGTCAGCGAAACTCGGCGCGATGATCGCGCGAAAGCCGTACTGATCCAGCGCCCAGGGCGCGTGTTCGCGCGAGCTGCCGCAACCGAAGTTCTTGCGCGTTAGCAGCACGGATGCGCCCTTATAACGCGGCTGGTTCAGCACGAAATCCGGATTCAGCGGACGCTTGCTGTTGTCCTGGCCCGGCTCGCCGACATCGAGATAACGCCATTCGTCGAACGCATTCGGGCCGAAGCCGGTGCGCTTGATCGACTTCAGGAACTGCTTCGGGATGATCGCGTCCGTGTCGACGTTCTCGCGATCCAGCGGCGCGACGAGGCCGCTATGCACAATGAATTTTTCCATGACCTTTCTCTGTATCCCGGTTGATCACGCGAGCTTGCGCACGTCGACGAAGTGGCCTTCGATCGCGGCGGCGGCGGCCATTGCGGGGCTCACGAGGTGCGTGCGACCGCCCGCGCCCTGACGGCCTTCGAAGTTGCGGTTCGACGTCGAGGCGCAACGCTCGCCCGGATCCAGCCGGTCCGCGTTCATCGCGAGGCACATCGAGCAGCCCGGCTCGCGCCATTCGAAACCGGCGTTCGTGAAGATCTTGTCGAGGCCTTCGTGCTCGGCTTGCGCCTTCACGAGACCCGAGCCCGGCACGACCATCGCGAGACGAATGTTCGACGCAACGCGCTTGCCCAGCGACTTCACGACGTACGCGGCCGCGCGCAAGTCCTCGATACGCGCATTGGTGCACGAGCCGATGAAGATCTTGTCCGGCTTGATGGATTCGATAGGCGTATTCGGTTGCAGCGCCATATAGGTCAGCGCGCGCTCCATCGCGTCGCGCTTGACCGGGTCCTTTTCCTTCTCGGGATCGGGCACGCGGCCATCGATCGACGTGACCATTTCCGGCGACGTGCCCCACGTCACTTGCGGCACGATTTCGGCAGCGTTCAGTTCGACGACGCGATCGAACTGCGCATCCGGGTCCGACTTGAACTGGCGCCAGTATTCGACCGCCTGATTCCACTCGACGCCCTGCGGCGAGTACGGACGGTCTTTCAGGTAATTGATGGTGGTGTCGTCCACGGCGACCATGCCGGCGCGCGCGCCTGCTTCGATCGCCATGTTGCAGACCGTCATGCGGCCTTCCATCGACAGGGCGCGGATGGTCGCGCCGCCGAATTCGATGGCGTAACCCGTGCCGCCCGCCGTGCCGATCTTGCCGATGATCGCCAGCACGATGTCCTTCGCGGTGCAGCCGCGCGGCAACGGGCCTTCGACCTTGACGAGCATGTTCTTGCTCTTCTTTTGCAGGAGCGTCTGCGTGGCGAGCACGTGCTCCACTTCCGACGTGCCGATGCCATGCGCGAGCGCGCCGAACGCGCCGTGCGTGGACGTATGCGAGTCGCCGCAGACGATGGTCATGCCCGGCAGCGTCGCGCCCTGTTCCGGCCCGATGATGTGCACGATGCCCTGGCGCAGATCGTTCATCTTGAACTGCGTGATGCCGAAGGCGTCGCAATTTTTATCGAGCGTATCGACCTGCAGCTTGGAGACCGGATCGGCGATGCCGTGCGAGCGGTCGGTGGTCGGGACGTTGTGGTCGGACACCGCCAGATTCGCACTGATGCGCCACACCGGGCGCTCGGCCAGCTTCAGGCCCTCGAACGCCTGCGGGCTCGTCACTTCATGCAGCAGGTGACGATCGATGTAGAGGATCGACGTGCCGTCCTCTTCCGTGTGGATCACGTGCGTGTTCCACAGTTTGTCGTAGAGAGTCTGTGCCATGGTGAGCGCTTTCGTAGGTGACTGCGGGGGATGGGTTGACCACTTGTGAGTCGATTATGCCACCGTCAAGGGGCGCCCGGGTAGTACTAGGCTACGAAAAAAGCTAATAAAAACAGTGGTTTGCGTAGTGGCTACAGTACCCGGATAAAGACTACCCGGATGGGGAGCGGCCATCGAGAAGGCATCCCTTCGCACAACTGGCTTAGCCCATTTGGTTGACTGCTCCACGCTCGAGTGGCGTCGTATCGTTGGTTGACGACCCGATGCCCGCGACCGAGCATCTATTGACGACACTTCCCTACTGGTAATAACATTGTAATTACACGAACAACCATGATCGATCTCATGAAAACCACCATCCGGAAAATGGGCAACTCGCAAGGGGTGCTCATACCCAAGCCGTTTCTGGCGCAACTGGGTCTGGAGAACGAAGTAGAAATGAACGTCGAAGACGATGCTATCGTGCTGCGTCGACCCCGCAGCAGGGTCCGCGAAGGCTGGGCTGAGGCAAGCAAGTCGATTGCCGCGAGCGGGGATGACAAGCTGGTGATGGGTGAGTTCGCCAACGACGATGATTCGGAGCTCGAATGGTAGCGCGCGGCGACATTTGGCTTGTGGCGCTCGATCCTACCTTGGGCAGTGAGATTCAGAAAACTCGGCCCTGCGTGGTAGTTTCTCCGCCGGAAATGCACGACCACTTGCGCACGGTCATCGTCGCGCCGATGACTTCGAAAGGCGCCTCGGCTCCCTACCGAATTTCCGTATCGTTCAAGCGAAAGGAAGGACTCGTCCTTCTGGATCAGATCCGCACTGTGGACAAGATGCGGCTCGTCAGGAAGGAAGGCGCCCTGGCCGACAAGACGCTGTCAGACGCGCTGCACGCGCTGCAAGAAGTGTTTGCCGTCTAGATAAGCCTCAAAAAACAAAAAGCCCCGGCAATCACCCGCCGGGGCCTTCACACCTACCTGAAGCCGTGAATCAGCTTAACGCTTCGCGAGCGGCTTCACTTCACGCGCCGTCTGTCCGATGAACAACTGACGCGGACGGCCAATCTTCTGTTCGGGGTCCGCAATCATTTCATTCCACTGCGCGATCCAGCCAACGGTACGCGCCATCGCGAAGATACACGTGAACATCGACGTCGGGATGCCCAGCGCGCGCTGCACGATGCCCGAGTAGAAGTCGACATTCGGATACAGCTTGCGCGACACGAAGTATTCGTCTTCCAGCGCGATCTTTTCGAGTTCCATCGCGAGCTTGAAGAGCGGGTCGTCGTGCAGGCCGAGCTCTTCGAGCACTTCGTGACACGTCTCGCGCATCAGCTTCGCGCGCGGGTCGTAGTTCTTGTACACGCGGTGACCGAAGCCCATCAGCTTCACGCCCGAGTTCTTATCCTTCACCTGCTTGATGAACTCGGGAATGTTGTCGACCGAGCCGATCTCTTCCAGCATGTTCAGCGCGGCTTCGTTCGCGCCGCCGTGCGCCGGGCCCCACAGACACGCGATACCTGCCGCGATACACGCGAACGGGTTCGCGCCCGACGAACCGGCGAGACGCACGGTAGACGTCGACGCGTTCTGCTCGTGGTCCGCGTGCAGAATCAGGATACGGTCGAGCGCGCGCACGAGCACGTCGTTGACCTTGTACTCTTCGCACGGGTTCGCGAACATCATGTGCATGAAGTTCGCGCTGTACGACAGTTCGTTCTTCGGATACACGAACGGCTGGCCGATGCTGAACTTGTACGCCATTGCGACCAGCGTCGGCAGCTTCGCGATCATGCGAATGGCCGACACTTCACGGTGACGCGGATCGTTGATGTTCAGCGAGTCGTGATAGAACGCCGACAGCGCGCCCACCGCAGCCGTCAGCACGGCCATCGGGTGCGCGTCGCGACGGAAGCCGCGGAAGAAGAAGTGCATCTGTTCGTGCACCATCGTGTGACGCGTGACCGTGTCCACGAATTCCTTGTTCTGCGCTTCGTTCGGCAGTTCGCCCTTCAGGAGCAGATAGCAGGTCTCGAGGAAGTCGGCATTCACGGCCAACTGCTCGATCGGGTAGCCGCGATACAGCAGCTCGCCCTTGTCGCCGTCGATGTACGTGATCGCGGAATTGCACGCCGCCGTCGACATGAAGCCCGGGTCATACGTGAACTTGCCGGTCTGACCGTACAACTTGCGGATGTCGATCACGTCCGGGCCCATCGTGCCCTTGTAGATCGGCATTTCGACGCTCGGCGAGTTGTCGCTGAACGATAGCGTGGCTTTAACATCTGACGGGGTCATAGCACATCCTCAATCGAAGTATGGATACAGGTTTTCGATAATTTGCACGACGGAAGCTGCGCGGCAAAACTGTTCGATCGGCCTGTGTGCACTGCAACAGGCGTATTTTGCAAAATTCCGCGAATTCCTGCTGGAATCACACGGTGCGCAGCACTTCCAGCAAGCGGATCACGTCCGGCGTCGCGAGGTCGCCCTCAGGCTCCGTGCGCGCCAGCAGCAAGTCCATCAGTTCGTTGTCGCTCAGTTCCAGCAGACGGGTCAACGCGGCCACGTCGGCGTCACTGAGGTCATGCTCATATCGGCTGAAGAAACGCTCGAAGATCAGATCGTTTTCCAGCAGGCCGCGCCGCGCGCGCCAACGAAGGCGCGCCCGGCGAAGGGGATCGGACTGATGCGAGTTGTCTTGATTGTCGACCATCACATTGCCCACTCAGACAGCCCGTCGCACCATCAATTCCTTGATCTTGCCGATCGCCTTGGTCGGATTGAGCCCCTTGGGGCACACGT
>NZ_FCOE02000095.1 GCF_001544915.2 Caballeronia pedi
GGTGCGACCTATCAGGGCGCACCGCCGTTTTGTTTGTGCTGCGAGTTATTCGATCGCGTGAATCACACGAACGCGTGACGCTTGGCGAGCGCCGCGAGCAACTCGGGCCACTCGTCGATATCGGCGTAATCGTGAATTTCTTCCAGCTCGATCAGCAGATCGATGATGTTCGGATCGTACGCATTCACGTTCGATGCAAAGAGCGCCTGCAGCAGCTTGCCGTCCTGTGCATGCCGATAGTAGGAAATGCCGATGCCTTCGAGCTCCGGCTCGTAAAGATCGTCGTTCACGAGCGAACCGATCGCGCACTTGCGGCCTTCCGGGCTGCGCAGCCGGCACGAACCGTTGTCGTCTTCCGACACCGCGCGCTGCGTCAGCAGATGCTCGCTGACGCGCTCGTAGATCTCCTTCGGGCTCAACATCGTAATAGGGCTTAACATCGCAGCACCCGCGCGCTCAGGCAGCCGTTTTCAGAAGCTCGGCGGACAGCCCGAACTGACGCGCGATCGACGTGAGACGCTCGCGCCATTCCCACTTGCCGAAAACGTCATGCACGTTTTGCAGGCAAGAAAGCAATTCGACGGTATTGGGATCGAACACGTTGATGCGCGAGCGTAGCAGCGCGCGCCGCAGCGCCGTGACGCCGACATCCATGTACGCCGGAATCTGCTCGGGCGCCCGGGAGATGTAGCGGATGGGCACGCCTTCCATCGCGCTCATGTAGTCGCGCGGCTTGATGAAGCTGCCGACAGGACAGCCGCCGCAGTAGCCGCGATAGGCGCCGCCGCCGTGCGGAAGCAAGGCCGCTTGCCCTTGCACGAAAAGATGCTGTACCGCGCTGTTGAAAATCTCCTGATGCGTCAGGAAGTTCAAGCTTTTCATGATCCTCTCCCCTGCGCCCCTGCGCAGCGGCCCTGCGTTTGAGTATTCGAGAACCTGCACCTTGCTGCACCGGAGCGGCGGCGTCGTTGCGAATGTGCCGCAACCTGAAGCAACGCTTCGCCGCCCGGACACTGCTTCGAGCACGGCGGATTTTCCCGGCCTGGGCGTGCGGTCTCACAGCGCCCGATGTGCTCGCGTCGGATTTTCTGCACTCAGTGAACGATCCGTACACCGCCAGTTATAACGGTTCGGTCCGGTAAAAAGGTGCGCTAGCGCACGCGAGGACGCCATTTTTACACGGACCGCACGTTCGTGCAGTGCGGAAAAGAAGCCCGGAATCCTTGCTGATCGGGGAATTGCGCGTGCTTCACTGCAAAAAAATCGGCTTCTATCAGGATATACCCTAGGGTGTACGATTTACCCTCACAAACGTTGTCAAAAAGCAAAAATGTTCCGCATACGAATCGCTTTAGTGTGAGGATTTCGCTGCAGATCGACGTTTTGTTTTGCTTCTTGCGCGTGAGAGACAATCGGCCGCGTGATCGTTGACCATGCCCGTGGCCTGCATGAAGGCGTAGCAAATCGTCGTGCCGACGAACTTGCAGCCGTACTTCTTGAGCGCCTTGCTGAGCGCATCCGATTCCGGCGTGGACGCGGGCGTGGGATTTTTCGCATCGCGCGGTGTGTCGATGGTCTTGCCATCGACGAAGGACCAGACGAAGTCCGCGAACGACCCATGTTCCTGCTGAATCTGCTGCACGGCGCGCGCATTCAGCACGGCCGACGCGATCTTCGCCCGGTTGCGCACGATGCGCGCGTCCAGCACGATTCGCTCGATGTCCTTGTCGGTGAAGCGCGCCACCTTGTCGATATCGAAGCCCGCGAAGAGCGCGCGATAGCCTTCGCGCTTGTTGAGGATCGTCGACCAGGAAAGACCGGCCTGCGCGCCTTCCAGCACCAGCATCTCGAACAGATGGCGGTCGTCGCGCGACGGCACGCCCCATTCGTGGTCGTGGTACGCGATCATTGCGTCGGTCGTGGCCCAGGCGCAGCGGGATTGGTCGGTGTCTGCCATTGCGAGTCCTCATTATTCTGAATCGCGTCAGCATAGCGGATCGCCCGCGCCGCGCCACCTATGCCATTCGGCCGATTGGCGCGCGCCACCGCCGACGGTAAGCTTGCGCCCATGAATACCTCTACGAATTCGGCATCCCAGGGCTTTCTCGTCGGCATCGACGGCGGCGGAAGCGGCACGCGCGTGATTCTCGCCGACGCGCAAGGCATCGAGCTGGCGCGCTCGAACGGCGGACCGTCGGGGCTCGGGCTCGGTGTGGAGCGCGCGTGGCAGTCGATCGGCGACGCGTGCCGCCGCGCGTTCGACGCCGCCGCGCTGCCCTTCGACTGGCGCAACTGCGCGCTCGGCTGCGGACTCGCGGGCGTGAACAACGCTGACTGGCTCGCGGCTTTTCTCGCGGCGGCGCCGGACCTGCGCGCGCTGAGCGTCGAAAGCGACGCTTACACCACCGTGCTCGGCGCGCACGGCGGCGAACCCGGCGTGATCGTCGCGCTCGGCACGGGCAGCATCGCGGCGTCGCTCGATCAGGCAGGCGCGTGCCGCATCGCGGGCGGCTACGGTTTCCCGAGCGGCGACGAAGCCAGCGGCGCGTGGCTCGGCTTGCGCGCGGTCGTTCATCTTCAACGCGTGCTCGATGGCCGCGCGCCGGAAGACGGCTGGTCGCGCGCGCTGCTCGCGCTGACGGGCGCGACGGATCGCGACAGCCTCGTCGTGTGGCTCTGCAACGCGAATCAGACCGCCTACGCGACACTCGCGCCCTCGGTGTTCGAATACCGCGATCATCCGGTCGCGGCGCGGCTGCTCAAGCGCGCGGCGTTCGAGATAGAACGGCTGGTTGCGGCGCTCGACCCGCCAGGCGTGCTGCCCGTCGCGCTGTGCGGCGGGCTCGCCGCGCCTTACGAGCCAGTCGTGCCTGCCGGATTGCGCGAGCGATTGCGGGCGCCTCGCGCCGATTCGGCGGCGGGCGCGCTCGCACTGGCGCGGCGCGCGGCGGCCGCGTTGCCGGGTGCCGCCAGCGCGACGCGATAAAATAGCGTTCTCCGCAGCACCACAAAGGCAGTCATGTACTCGGTCATCGCTACTGATCTCGACGGTACGCTTCTGAACAGCGACCATCAGCTCGATCCCTTCACCGCAGAAACCGTGCGCACGCTGGCGGCGCGCGGCGTGCCCATCATCATCGCGACGGGGCGGCATTATCGCGATGTCGCCGGCATCCGCGATCTGCTGGGCGTCGACGCTTATCTGATCACGTCCAATGGCGCGCGCGTGCACGCGCCCGGCGACGAGCGCATCTATTCGCGCGACCTCGATCCCGCCGCCGTGCGCCGTCTGGTGCAGCCGGATCTCACGGGCGACCACGGCCGCGTCATCGTCAATCTTTTCGCCGACGACGCCTGGCTCATCGACCGCCACGCGCCCGAACTGCTGGTCTTCCACCAGGATTCGGGCTTCAAGTACGAAGTAATGGATCTGCGCGAGCATGATGGCGAGAACATCGCGAAAGTGCTGTATATCGGCGAACCGGAGGATCTCGCGGAAACCGCCGCGAACCTCGAGCGCGAGTTCGGCGACTCGCTTTACGTCACGTATTCGCTGCCCGATTGTCTGGAAGTCATGACCTCGGACGTGTCGAAGGGGCGGGCGCTGCGCTTCGTGCTGGACCGGCTGGATGTGGATACCGCGCAGTGCGTCGCGTTCGGCGACAACATGAACGATATCGACCTGCTCGAAACCGCCGGGCATCCGTTCATGATGAACAACGCCAACCCCGATCTCATCAAGCGCCTGCCGAACGTGCCGCGCGTCGGGAACAACTTCGAGGCGGGCGTCGCGCATCATCTGCGCAAGCTGTTCGGCATCCGCGACGAACTGGCGTCGCCGGGACAGACGCCCGACTGAGCATCCGTCAAAACGGGCCGCCGGCATGCGCCGGCGGCCCGTTTCGTTTATCCGCGATGCCCCCAGTTGTTGCCGTAGCCGCCGTGGTTGTAGCCCGCGCGGTTCCAGCGGCCGTTGTCGTGGCCGTAGCCGCCGTGCCAGCGCGGCGCTTCATGGCGATAGTACGGTTCGCGGTACACCGGGGCCGCCGGACGCACATAGACCGGAGCCGGGGCTACGTAAGCCGGCGCACCGAGCGAGACGCCGATGTGCAGGTCGCTGTGAGCCTGTGCCGCTCCGACCGCACCGATCACAAGGCCGGTCGCGACAAGCATTTGGGTGACGATGCGCTTCATTGTGTTTCTCCTTTAGGGCGACGTGTGTCGCATGAGTCCAATTTAAGCGCCCGCCGTCTTACACGCTTCGACGAGTTGTTACCGTGTGCAAGGGCGCCGTAAGGGACGGAGAAAGCCGATTTTGCCTGGCGAAATCGTCGAAATCCTTATCCCATAAGGCTCACGCCCACCAATGAAAATTCATGAAAATCAGTGGCGCAGCAATTCATAAGCATGCTGCGTAATTCGGCATTACATCTGTCGCGGCTGTTTAATCTTTCGAACGCGCTTTCGAATGCGCGGCGTGGCGAAAAAACAAAAAACGGGCGCATTTGCGCCCGTCTGCTTTCCGCCGATTTTTAACCGCCGACGCTTATTTCTGACGCGTCAGCGCCGGATAAAGCACGCCCGCCAGAATCGCACCGACGATCGGCGCAATCCAGAACAGCCATAGCTGAT
>NZ_FCOE02000022.1 GCF_001544915.2 Caballeronia pedi
CCGATGATAGTGCGGAGCTCCCGTGTGAAAGTAGGTAATCGTCAGGCTCCTCATGCTACAAACAAAAACCCCACCCCGCAAAGGTGGGGTTTTTGCGTTTGGGCCGGCGATGCAAAGCGTATAGCTTCGAACGAAGCGGTAGCGTTCGCCGCCACGGTTATCCGCGCGTCAGGAATCGCTCGGCCAGACGCACCCAATACGACGCCCCGATCGACAGTAAGTCATCGTTGAAATCGTAGCTGGCGTTATGCAGCATGCACGGCCCCGCGCCGTGCCCCTGCTCGCGATGTCCCCCGTCGCCATTACCCAGGAACGCATAGCATCCGGGCTTCTCGATGAGCATGAACGAGAAGTCCTCGGCCCCCATCGTCGGTTCGACGGCGCTATCGACCTTATCTTTTCCCACAACTTCCGCCATGACTTCCGCCGCGAATCTCGCCTCCTCGGGTGCATTGATCGTCGGTGGGTAGTTTCTGTGGAAGTGCAACTCCACTTCGCAGTCATAGGCGGCTGCCGTCGCTTCGACGATCTTGCGCATGCGCGATTCGATCAGATCGAGCGTCGCCACCGTGAAGGTGCGTACGGTCCCGCCGAGCCAGGCCTGATCGGGCGATACATTCGCCGCCTCCCCCGCGTGAATCTGCGTAATGGACAGGACCGCGGTATCGATCGGCTTCTTGTTTCGCGTGATGATGCTCTGAAGTCCGTTCGCAATCTGGATCGCGGTGAAGATCGGATCGTGCCCGTTGTGCGGCAAGGCCGCGTGCGAACCGGTTCCGCGAATCATGATGCGAAACTCGTTGCTGGAGGCCATGATCGGTCCTGCGGTCACGCCAAAATGACCGGCCGGAATACCGGGCCAGTTGTGAATGCCGAAAACGGCGTCGACTGGAAAGCGCTCGAAAAGACCGTCCTTGATCATGGCCTTTGCGCCCGCGCCCCCTTCTTCCGCAGGTTGAAAGATGAAAACGATCGTCCCGTCGAACTTGCCGTGCGCGGCCAGATGCTTCGCGGCGCCGAGCAGCATCGCGGTATGACCGTCGTGTCCGCAAGCATGCATGCGACCGTCGTTCATCGACTTGTGGCCGAACGTATTCAGTTCCTGTATGGGCAGCGCATCCATGTCCGCGCGCAGCCCGATCGATGCTTTGCCAGTTCCCCGTTTCAACACACCGACGACACCCGTCTTGCCCAATCCCCGATGCACCTCGATTCCCCATCGTTCGAGGTTCTCGGCCACGAGTTTCGCGGTGCCGACTTCCTCATAGCGCAATTCGGGATGAGCATGGATCGTTCGTCGGAGCGTTTTGATTTCGTCGTGTGATGCTTCGATTTCCGGGATCAGATTCATTTGAACCGCTCTCACGTTTGAATTCGGATCGCGCGGATTGACCGCGCGTGACGCATTCATTCTACGCCGCCACTATTTGCTGCACCGGACGGTCGATCTCATAGCGCCCGTAATAGAATCCGTCATCTGCCGCTTTTTGTTTCGATTTACCGGACTTTCTGATGAACGCTCCAGCCGAGTTTGCCCGAGCCGTATGCCCCCACGATTGCCCCGATACTTGCGCGATGCGCGTAACCGTCAAAGACGGCAAAGCAGTGAAGATCAGCGGCGATCCCGATCATCCGCCGACGCAGGGGGTGCTGTGCACGAAGGTCACTCGATATGCCGAACGCACGCATCACAAGGATCGATTGCTGACTCCGCTGCGTCGCGTCGGCAAAAAGGGCGAAGACCGATTCGAACCGATAAGCTGGGACGCAGCGTTACAACTCGCCGCCGAGCGCCTCGGACCGATTGCACGACGCGCGCCCGAAGCCATCGTGCCGTATAGCTATGCGGGCACGATGGGTCTGGTGCAAGGCGAGAGCATCGCCGCGCGGTTTTTCAACGTGCTCGGAGCGTCGCGACTCGAACGCACCATTTGTGCCGCGGCGGGAGCGGCGGGGCTGCGCTACACGTACGGCGCGAGCATCGGCATGCACGCAGAGTATTACGAAGAGAGCGAGCTGATCTTGATCTGGGGAGCGAACCCGATCGCCTCCAGCCTGCATTTCTGGACTCGCGCGCAGGAAGCCAAGCGACGTGGCGCGAAGCTCATCGCAATCGATCCCTACAAGTCGCTCACGGCGGAAAAGTGCCATCAACACATCGCGCTGCGCCCGGGGACGGATGCAGCGCTGGCACTCGGCATGATCGATGTTCTCGTCCGTGAGAATTTCATCGATCACGAGTACGTACGCGCGCACACGGTAGGCTTCGACGAGCTCGCGGCGCGCGCCGCGCAGTATCCGCCGTCACGCGTGGCGCAGATCTGTGGCATCGACGAGAACGTGGTCGTCGAACTTGCGCGAGCGTTCGGATCGACGAAAAAGGCCGCGATTCGGCTCAACTACGGCATGCAGCGCGTGCGCGGCGGCGGCAACGCGGTCCGGGCGATCGCCTCGCTGCCGTCACTGACAGGGGCGTGGCGCGAGCGCGCAGGCGGCTTGCTGCTGTCATCGTCCGGATGGGCGCCAATCGACGGCAGCGCGCTCGAGCGTCCCGACCTGCTGCCCGACTGGCCGTCGAAGACACCGCGCGCGATCAACATGAACGCGATCGGCGACGCGCTGCTGCATCCGGGCGACGAAACCTTCGGACCGAAAATCGAAGCGATGATCGTCTACAACTCGAACCCGGTCGCGGTCGCGCCCGACTCGGCAAAGGTCGAGGCGGGTTTCGCGCGCGAGGATCTGTTCACGATCGTGCTGGAGCATTTCCAGACAGATACCGCCGACTACGCCGACCTGATCCTCCCTGCGACCACGCAACTCGAACATCTCGATGTCCATAAGTCCTACGGACACACGCATGTGATGGCGAACCTGCCGGCGATTCAGCCGGTCGGCGAGGCGCGCCCGAACACAGAAATCTTCCGCGGCCTCGCGCGCGCGATGGGCCTCGTCGAACCGGCGCTTTTCGAAACCGACGAACAGATCGCATCGAAGGCATTCCGCTGGGACGACCGCACGCTGCACGGCCAGAGTTGGGACACGCTGAAGGCGTCCGGCTGGCTGGAACTGGATATCGCCGAGGCGCCGCTTGCCGAGGGTGCGTTCCGGACGCCGTCGGGCAAATGCGAGTTCTACAGCGAGCGTCTGAGAAGCGAGGGTCTCGATCCGCTGCCGGACTACCTGCCGCCGTACGAATCCGCGGATGGCTCGCCGGAACTGGCTGCACGCTATCCGCTCGCGATGATCTCTCCGCCCGCGCGCAACTTTCTGAACAGCAGTTTCGTGAACATCGAAAGCCTGCGTGCGGCGGAGCGCGAGCCGCATCTGGACATTCATCCCTTCGATGCGAAAACGCGCGGCATCGGCGACGGCGCGCAGGTGCGCATCTTCAACGATCGCGGTTCGATGCAGGCCCGCGCGCGCGTAACGGAGCGCGCACGCGAAGGGGTTGTCGTCGGTTTGTCGATCTGGTGGAAGAAACTCTCGCCGGACGGCTGCAACGCCAATCAGGTGACGAGCCAGGCATTGACCGATCTCGGGCGATCGGCGACGTTTTACGATTGTCTCGTCGAAGTGGAGCCGATGCATTGACGGGTTTTGCAAGAGCCGGCTCGAACGAGTCTGGTGCATGGCGTCTAACCCAGTTGTCGGAGACCTGCCGAAAAGCTAGGATCTCGTTTCCGCACGACCATTCTAAAATCATATAAAGGAGACGCCGTATGGAAAAACCCTGGCTGAAGTCTTACCCGGCCGGCGTGCCTGCGGAAATCGACGCATCCGCGTATCGGTCCGTTTCCGAATTGCTCGTGGACAGTTTCCGTGCGAACCGCGACCGCCGCGCGTTTGTCTGCATGGGCCAGTCGATCACCTACGCCGAGCTCGACGCGATGTCGAGAAAGCTGGCCGCGTGGTTCCAGAAGAGGGGCATGCAGCCCGGCGCGCGCGTCGCGCTGATGATGCCCAACGTCCTGCAATATCCGGTCGCGATCGCCGCTGTGCTGCGCGCCGGTTACATCGTCGTCAACGTCAATCCGCTGTACACGCCGCGCGAACTCGAGCATCAGCTCAAGGACTGCGCAGCGGAAGCGATCGTCATCCTGGAAAACTTCGCGGGCACGCTGCAGGCTGTCGTCAGGAATACGGCCATCAAGCATGTGGTCGTTGCGTCGATGGGCGATCTCATGGGTCTGAAGGGCCTGTTGGTCAACTTCGTGGTCCGGCGCGTGAAGAAGATGGTGCCGGAGTGGAACCTGCCCGGCAGCATCCGCTTCAACGACGCGCTCGATGAAGGCGCGCGCGGCACGCTCCAGCCTGTCACCCAAAACCCCGACGATGTCGCGTTCCTGCAGTACACCGGCGGCACGACGGGCATCGCCAAGGGCGCGACGCTCACGCATCGCAATGTGATCGCGAACACCTTGCAGTCCGAAGTGTGGCTTGACCCGGCTCGCAAGCGCCGCCCAGATATCGACCAGTTCGTTTGCGTGGTTGCGCTGCCGCTTTATCACATCTTCGCGCTGACCGTGTGCGGGATGCTGACCATCCGGACCGGTGGCCTCGGCGTGCTGATTCCGAATCCACGCGACATCGCCGGGACGATCAAGGAACTGAAGGGCATTCCCATCAACACGTTCCCGGCGGTCAACACGCTCTATAACGCGCTGTTGAATCATCCTGATTTCAGCAAACTCGACTTTTCCAAGCTCATCGCGGCGAACGGCGGCGGGATGGCGGTTCAGGAATCCGTAGCGAAGCGGTGGTTTGCGGCGACCGGCGTGCCGATCATCGAGGGATACGGCCTGTCCGAGACCTCGCCGTGCGTCACCTGCAACCCGGTGACGGCGACCGAATACACCGGCACGATCGGCTTGCCGCTTCCGTCGACCGAAGTCTCCATCCGCGACGACGACAACAACGAAGTGCCGCTCGGCCAGTCCGGCGAAATCTGTATTCGCGGTCCGCAGGTGATGGCAGGCTACTGGAATCGTCCAGATGAAACGGCGAAGGTAATGACCGCCGACGGCTTTTTCCGCTCGGGCGACATCGGCGTGCTGGATGACCGCGGTTACGTGAAGATCGTCGATCGCAAGAAGGACATGATTCTCGTGTCGGGCTTCAACGTGTATCCGAACGAGATCGAGGACGTCGTCGCGATGTTGCCGGGCGTGTTCGAAGTCGCGGCGGTCGGCGTGAAGGACCAGACTTCGGGCGAAGCCGTCAAGCTTTTCATCGTACGCAAGGATTTGAGCCTGACCGAAGCCGATGTCATGGCCTACTGCAAGGAGCGGCTCACCGGCTACAAGCGTCCGCGCATGATCGAGTTTCGCAACGATCTGCCGAAGAGCAATGTCGGCAAGATCCTGCGGCGGGAATTGCGCGACGGGCGCGCGTAGCGTTCGCTTCGCCCGCATCGGGAAAAGCCTTCATGTCGTGAGACACGAAGGCTTTTTTGTTGGTCCCGCGCGACGCGGTTTCCCCGGCCAGAACGAAAAAAAGGCGCCCGGAGGCGCCTTTCAGGGAATACCGCTTTGTTACGATCTTATTAGAACTTGTGACGGATGCCGACCACAGCAGCAACCTGGTTCGACGTCGACGACGGCGACAGGCCGTTGATGTTCGCAACAGCCGAACGGTTCGTCGAGTCCGTGCCGGTCGCGTGCTGGTACACGCCGTCGATGTACACGTCCGTGCGCTTCGACAGGAAGTAGTCCGCGCCGAGCATGGCTTGGTGATACTTGGCGTCGCCCAGGCCGTAACCCTTCGTGTAGTCATACGCCACGCCCAGCAGCAGCGCCGGGGTCAGCTGATACTTGAAGTTGATTTCGGCGTTGTGGAACTTGCCCGTGCCGCCCGTGAAGCCGCCCGTCGGGGTCAGGCCGGTGCCCGGCTCCGAACCCAGATCCTTGAACTGCGTGTTGCTATACGTTGCGCCGACGGTCGCCGCGCCGAACGTGTATGCACCGCCAGCCGAGATCACTTGTTGCGTCTTCGCCGAAGCGTAGCCCGAGTACACGCGGCTGCCGGCCATGTTCGAGCCCGTCGTGCTCGACGACGGCGTGTTGCCGAAGAACGAGTAGTTCGGATCCTTGACGTTCAGGTAGCCGGCGCCCAACTGCAGGGGACCTTGCGAGTAGCCGAGACCAACCGACCAGATCTGGTTGCGGTTGAACTGGCCGGCGTTGCCGCCGAGGCTGTACAGGCCGCCGAACGTGAAGCCCGCGTAGTTCGCGCTCGTGAACTTGACCGCGTTGTTCACGCGATTCGAGTTGTTCATGTTGTCGAGGTCGCCCGGGTGCGCGCCGAAGTACGATGCCCACTGGCTACCGACTTCGAATGCGCCGGTGTAGTCAACCACGGAGTCGTACTGGCGACCGAGGGTGACCGTGCCGAATTGCGCCGTCGACAGACCGACATACGCTTGACGGCCGAACTCAGCGCCGCCTTGGCCCAGACGGCCATTGAACACGTTGAAGCCGTTTTCCAAAACGAAGATGGCCTTCAGACCGCCACCCAGATCTTCCGTGCCGCGCAGGCCCCAACGGCTGCCCTGCAGGTTGCCGCTGTTCATTGCATACAGCTTCTGGCCGCTGCTGTTGTTGTTATAGACAAAGCCAGCGTCGATGATGCCGTACAGCGTCACGCTGCTCTGCGCATGTGCGGCGCCTGCGAAAGTGCCCAATGCGGCGAGAGCGAGAAGCGACTTTTTCATTGAATAGATCTCCAGGGAGTGTTTGCGACTGTTTGGCAAGGTCACTGTTCTAGCGCCAGTGTGTTGACGGTCCCTGCCGGGCTTCTTAACGAAGTTGCCACGTAATGTAACAAAGAGCCTTTGATGGACAAAGGAAAAGGGGGCGGTCCGCCCAACGCATGTGACATTTACGCAACAGGCGCTAAAATGTTGGTTTTGCAGGATTTTTGCGACCCGTGTTTGCCCTAGTTACTAAAAAGGACTCCGTCGAAGGGCTGTTTTCCGTCCCTTTGGTCAGGTTCACGAGGGGGTGTTCGAGCGAGCCGACGCAGCCATCGACGCTCGGAGATGTGCGCTAAAATCCGCGTTTTCCGCCAAACGCCCGTACGGTTTGCAGACCGCGACGCGCCGGCGACCAAGATGAGAGGTGACAACATGACGCTCGATGAAGTCATCAGCGAGTTCGATCGAGGATTGCGGTCCATGACAGGCGTGAGCCGCATGTCGCGCCCCATTCCCGAAGCGACGATGTCCGGTGCGCAGGACGACGTCCTCTCCGACGAATCGCAAC
This sequence comes from Caballeronia pedi, assembly GCF_001544915.2. Taxonomy (GTDB): domain Bacteria; phylum Pseudomonadota; class Gammaproteobacteria; order Burkholderiales; family Burkholderiaceae; genus Caballeronia; species Caballeronia pedi. The sequence continues at coordinate 7,263 of NZ_FCOE02000022.1, forward strand.
TCACCGAGAAAGAGCGCGCTCATTCGGCGGGCCTGATGCGCGTGAACCACGTCGGCGAAGTTTGCGCACAGGCTCTTTATCAGGCGCAAAAGCTCGCCACGCAGTCGCCCGAACTCAAGGCGAGCTTCGAGCAGGCGGCTCGCGAAGAGGAAGACCATCTCGCGTGGACATCGAAACGGCTTCAGGACCTGGAATCGCGGCCGAGTTTGCTGAACCCGCTCTGGTATGCGGGCTCGCTCGCGATCGGTTTCGTCGCGGGACGCTTCGGCGATCGCGCGAGCCTTGGCTTCATGGCCGAAACCGAGCGCCAGGTCGAGCAACACCTCGACGGTCACATGAAGACCTTGCCCGCGAACGATCACGCTTCTCGCGCGATCGTCGAGCAAATGCGTCTCGACGAAAGCGCGCATGCCGCTGCCGCGATCGGCGCGGGTGGGAGCGAAGTGCCTTTTCCGGTCCGCGCGTTGATGCGCGCAGCTTCGAAAGTCATGACCCGCACGGCGTATTACATATAGTGCGATGAACGTCCCGGCCGATCCGCACATGGTCGGCCGAGACCCCCGCGGCCGCATCCCACCTGTGGCCCACAAATCGGCCGTAAAGACCGTTACATTTCCCTCATTTTGACAGCTGATTTCACGTACTACCTTCACATCCGCCACTAGCTCTCTAATTCATAACGGTTTTCTCTTTTCGCGTCACTTCAAGCTCCTACGCTAAGTCCTTGTTCTAGCAAATAAAAATCGCTCGAAAAAAAGGTGCGCGTCTTGACCGAGGAAATACCTTCCTCTAAAGTGGGAGACAGTGTGAGAAAGTGGTCTTTTGTGTGATTCAGAGCCCATTTTCGAGCAAATCTGAGTGGGACGGACGTCACGGTGGGCGTCTGAAACGGGGAGAGGGCGAGTGTTCCAGGGGGCGTCGGCGCTGACGCTCGATGCGAAAGGACGGATGTCCATTCCGTCGCGCTATCGGGATGCGCTGCAAGGGCAGGCAGAAGGCCGGGTGACGCTCACAAAGAGCCCGGATGGATGCCTGTTGCTCTTTCCTCGTCCGGAGTGGGAAGTCTTTCGCGCGAAGGTCGCCGCGCTTCCGATGGAAGCCATGTGGTGGCGGCGCATCTTTCTCGGTAATGCAATGGATGTCGAACTCGACGGCAACGGGCGCGTGCTGGTCTCGCCCGAATTGCGCTCGGCCGCGTCGCTGGAAAAAGACGTGACGCTGCTCGGCATGGGCGCGCACTTCGAGTTGTGGGATTCGCAGACTTACGCGGCGAACGAAGCCGCGGCGATGGCGCAGGGCATGCCCGACGCGCTGAAGAACTTCACTTTCTGATGCGGCGCTGAAAAACATGGCGAAGTCGTCGGGAAATGAACTGCAGCATCGCACGGTGCTGCTGAAGGAAGCGGTGGACGGACTGATCACCCGCACGGACGGCATCTATATAGATGGCACGTTCGGACGCGGTGGTCATAGCCGGGCGATCTTGCAGCGGCTGGGAGAAGCGGGGCAGCTCATCGCCTTCGACAAGGATCCTCTCGCGATCGCCACGGCGCAACAGATTCAGGACGCGCGTTTTTCGATCGTGCATGACAGTTTCGCGGTGTTGCGCGACGCGGCGGCCGAGCGTGGGGTAGGGCGGGTGTCGGGCGTATTGCTCGACCTTGGCGTGTCGTCGCCGCAGGTGGACGACCCGGAGCGCGGCTTCAGCTTCCGCGCGCAAGGTCCGCTCGACATGAGGATGGACCCGACTCGCGGCGAGTCGGCAGCCGAGTGGCTCGCACGAGCCACGGTGCAGGAAATCACGGAGGTCATCAGAGATTATGGGGAAGAACGGTTTGCTTTTCAGATTGCAAAGGCGCTTGTTGCTCGCCGGGCAGAGTCCGACCGTCTTGGGCCTCTCGACAGCACGGGCGAGCTTGCCGAAATCGTGGGTCACGTCGTCAAAACCCGTGAAAAGGGCAAGGACCCGGCAACTCGCACCTTTCAGGCTATACGGATTCACGTCAATCAAGAGCTTGCGGAGCTGCAGGTAGTACTCGAATCGGCATTGGCATTGTTGGAGCAAGGGGGGCGGCTGGTCGTGATCAGCTTTCATTCACTCGAAGACCGGATCGTCAAGCGGTTCATGCAGGCGCACGCGAGCGCGCCAGCGGTGGATCGTCGCTTGCCGATCCGTGCGGTCGATCTTCCCAGCCCGCCGATGCGGGTGGTCGGCCGCGTGTTTCCGAGCGAAGCCGAAGTCGCCGACAACCCGCGCGCCCGGTCCGCGGTGATGCGTATCGCCGAGCGGATCGTGCCATGAACCGTCTCAATATCTTCCTGCTGATCGTCGTGCTCGGATGCGCGCTGTCGGTCGTCAGCTCCACCAATCAGCAACGGGAAATCTTCATCGAGTTGCAGCGGGCGCAATCGCAGGAGCGCCAGCTTCAGCAGGATTACGCGCAGTTGCAATACCAGCAGAGCGCGCTGTCGAAGACATCGCGTATCGAGCAGTTGGCCACTAACTCACTGAAGATGCAGCCCGTGACGACCGGCCGCACGCAATACCTCACTTACGACACGGCGACCAACAAGGCCGCCGACGCACCCATGCCGCCGCCGCTGCCGGCGTCGGCGCCGCCTGCACGCGGAGCCAAGCGATGAAAAAGTCCGCGAAGCAGAAAGACATCGCTCACGTACCGAACCCGCTCCTCGCCGTGCGCTTGCCCATGTGGCGCTCGAAGTTCGTCGTGTTCCTGCTATTCATGGCGTTTGTGGCGCTTGCCGCCCGCGCGTTCTGGATTCAGGGTCCGGGCAACGCCTTTTTCAAGAAGCAGGGCGAGAGCCGCTATCAGCGCACGCTCGAACTGCCGGCGACGCGCGGGCAGATCCGCGACCGCAACGGCCTCGTGCTCGCGACGAGCCTGCCGGTGAAGGCCATCTGGGCGATTCCCGAAGCCGTGCCGAACGATCTCGGCGCGGAAAAGTTCGCGCAGCTGTCGAAGTTGCTCGAGATGCCGGAAAAAGAGTTGCGCGCGAAGCTGTCGATGGACAAGACCTTCGTGTACGTGAAGCGCCAGGTGCCGCTCGAAGTCGCGCAGAAAGTCGCCGCGCTCGACGTTCCCGGCATTTATTCGCGCGGCGAATACAAGCGCTTCTATCCGGAAGGCGAAATCACCGCGCATCTGATCGGCTTTACTAATATTGAAGACAAGGGACAGGAAGGCGTCGAACTCGGCGATCAGCACGTCCTCGCCGGTACGCCGGGCATGCGGCGCGTCATCAAGGACCGCATGGGCCATATCGTCGAGGACGTCGACGAACAGGTCGTGCCGCACAACGGTGCGGATGTCGAACTCTCGATCGACAGCAAGATTCAGTACATCGCGTACACGAACCTGAAAGCCGCCGTCGAGAAGTCGAAGGCGAAGGCGGGCGCGGCGATCGTGATCGACACCAAGACGGGCGAAGTGCTCGCGCTCGTCAACTATCCCACGTACAACCCGAACGACCGCTCGCGCATGACCGGCGAGCAGTTGCGCAACCGCATTCTCACGGACACGTTCGAGCCGGGCTCGATCATGAAGCCGTTCACCGTTTCGCTCGCGCTCGATCTGCATCGCGTGACGCCGAACACGCTCGTGGAAACGGGCGGCGGCGTGTTCGTGCTCGACGGCGCGCGCATCACGGACGATTCCGGTTTCGGCACGCTCACTGTCGGCGGCGTGATTCAGAAGTCGAGCAATATCGGCGCGACCAAAATTGCGATGCAATTGCGTCCTGAAGAAATGTGGAACATGTACACGGGTCTCGGGCTCGGTCAGGCACCGAAGGTCGGTTTTCCGGGCGCAGTGACCGGCCGTTTGCGCCCGTGGAAAAGCTGGCGGCGCATCGAGCAGGCGACGATGTCATACGGCTACGGCCTGTCCGCCTCGCTGTTTCAGCTTGCGCGCGCGTACACGGCCATCGCGCACGACGGCGAGGTCATGCCGGTGTCGATTTTCCGCACGCCGGGCGATCAGCCCGTCATCGGCCAGCAGATTTTTTCGCCGACCACCGCGCGTCAAGTGCGCGCGATGCTCGAAACCGTCACGGCGAAGGGCGGCACGTCGCCGGATGCGGCGGTGCCGGGCTATCGCGTCGGCGGCAAGTCGGGTACGGCGTATAAGCACGGGGGCCACGGCTACGACAAGTCGAAGTACCGCGCATCGTTCGTCGGCATGGCGCCGATGCCGAATCCGCGCATCGTCGTGGCGGTTTCGGTCGACGAACCGACGGTCGGCAGCCACTTCGGCGGCCAGGTGTCGGGTCCGGTGTTCTCGGGCATCGTCGGCGATACGCTGCGCGCGCTCAACGTGCCGCCCGACATGCCGGTCAAGCAGATGGTCGTCACGGACGATTCGAATTCCGCAGCACAACCGGCCGCGCAGCAGCCGGCAAACCTGAACAACGCGAACGCCGCGAAGAAAGTCGCGGTGTCGAGCAATATGAAGACGCACCCGGGAGTCGTGCGATGAGCGCGCAAGCCCGACAGACCAAGATGCAGAAGGACGTTTCACATGCCGTTCAATGGCTGCGCGCGCGCGCGCAGCCCGAGGCGCACTTGCACGCCGACACGCGCTCGCTCAAAAGCGGCGACGTGTTCCTCGCCTATGCGGTCGACGGCGCGGACAACCGTCCGTATCTCGACGCCGCGCTGGCCGCCGGCGCGGCCGCTGCGCTGTATCAGCCGGAGAACTTCGCGGGCAAGCCGGACGCGTCGAAGGCGCTCGCCGTGAAGGCGCTCAACGAACTCGCCGGTCCGATCGCGTCCGCGTGGTACGGCGAGCCGACCGCGTCGATGCTGACCGTCGGCGTGACGGGCACGAACGGCAAGACCTCGTGCAGCCAGTGGATCGCCACGGCGCTGAGCGCGCTCGGCCGTCCGTGCGCGATTGTCGGCACGCTCGGCATCGGCATGCCGGGCAAGCTCGTGCATAGCGGCTTCACCACGCCTGACGCGCCGCAGCTTCAACGCAATCTCGCGCAACTGAAGACGCAGGGCGCGGAAGGCGTTGCGATGGAAGTGTCGTCGCACGCGCTGCATCAGGGGCGCGTGAACGGCGTCGATTTCGACATCGCCATCTTCACGAATCTCACGCAGGATCATCTCGACTACCACGGCACTTTCGACGCGTATGAGGCGGCGAAGGCGCGTCTGTTCGCGTGGCCGTCGCTCAAGACGGCGATCGTCAATCGCGACGATGCGGCCGGCCAGCGCCTGATCGAATCGCTGCGCGGCAAGGTGCGCACGATTGCGTACGGTGTCGACATGCCCGTCGACGCCGCGCCGCGCGCCGACGCAATGCTGCTCGCGACGCAGGTCCGCGCGACGGCAACGGGCACCGCGTTTCATCTGTCGTCCGACTGGGGCGAAGCCGATGTCGAAGTCGGCACGCTCGGTACGTTCAACGTAAGCAATCTGCTTTCGGTGCTCGGCGTGCTGCTCGAAGTCGGCGTGCCGTTCGCGGCCGCGATCACGCGCATCGAAAAGCTCGAATCGGTGAACGGCCGCATGGAGCGTCTCGGCGGCCGCGTTCAGAGCGACGAACCGCTCGTCGTGATCGACTATGCGCACACTCCCGACGCGCTCGACAAAACCCTCACCGCGCTGCGCCCGATCGCGGCGGCGCGTGGCGGCGAGCTCGTCTGCATGTTCGGTTGCGGCGGTGACCGCGATTCGACCAAGCGTCCGCTGATGGGCGAAATCGCCGAACGCCTCGCAGATCAGGTCGTCATCACGAGCGACAACCCGCGCAGCGAAGACCCGCAAGCCATCATCGACCAGATCGCCGCCGGCATGAACGACGCCGCGAAAGCGCGCCGTATCGAGGACCGCGCGAGCGCGATCCTGCAGGCGATCCGCTCGGCCGCGCGCGAGGACGTCGTCGTGCTCGCGGGCAAGGGGCACGAAGCCACGCAGGAAATCATGGGCAAGAAGCGCGCGTTCTCGGATCAGGATCACGCGCGCCTCGCGCTGGCCGCACGCGCCACACAACAGCGCGGAGGCGGCGAATGACGATGTTCACGTTGCGCGAAGCCGCCGCGATGATTCCCGGCGCAATTCTGAAGGGCGATGACGACGTGGCCATCGAGCGCGTCGTCACGGACAGCCGTGGCGTTCAGGCCGGTGACCTGTTCGTCGCGGTGAAGGGCGATCGCTTCGATGCGCATGATTTCCTTGATCAGGTGGCGAAGAGCGGCGCGTCCGCGGCGCTCGTGTCACGCGACCCGAGCAACGCTGATGCCTGGCCACTTCCTGTCATCAAGGTAAAGGACACGCGTGCCGCGCTCGGTGCGCTGGCGCACGGCTGGCGCGAGCGCTTCACGATGCCGCTCGTCGCCGTGACGGGCAGCAACGGCAAGACGACCGTCAAGGAAATGATCGCGTCGATCTTCGCCGCCGCGGTCGGCGAGGAAGCGCGTCTTGCGACCGCTGGCAACTTCAACAACGACATCGGCTTGCCGCTCACGCTGTTCCGTCTGAACGCGTCGCACAAGCTCGCGGTGGTCGAGCTCGGCATGAACCATCCGGGCGAAACGGAAGTGCTCGGCAAGATCGCCGCGCCGGATGTCGCCGTCGTCAACAACGCGCAGCGCGAGCATCAGGAGTTCATGGCGACGGTCGAAGCGGTCGCGCTCGAACACGCGTCGGTGATTCACGCGCTGGGCGAATCGGGCACCGCCGTGTTCCCCGCCGACGATCAGTACGCCGTCTTCTGGCGCACCGCCGCGACGGACAACGCGATCATCGACTTCGCATTGACGGACGACGCAACGAAAGCGGCTGTTACCGGCACGCTCGACGGCACGACGGTCCATATGCGCACGCCGCAAGGCGCGCTCGACGTCGCGCTGAACGTGCTCGGCGAACACAACGCGCGCAACGCGATGGCCGCCACCGCGGCCGCGCTCGCCGCGGGCGTTTCGCTCGACACGATCAAGCGCGGACTCGAAGCATTCCAGCCGGTGAAGGGCCGCCTGCAGGTGAAACGCGCGGTGCTCGGCGCGCTGAACGGCGCGACCGTCATCGACGATACGTACAACTCGAATCCCGATTCGATGCGCGCTGCCATCGACGTGCTCGCATCGCAAGCTTCACCCCGCGTGCTCGTGATGGGCGACATGGGCGAAGTCGGCGAGGAAGGCCCGGCGTTTCATCGCGAAGTCGGTGCGTATGCGGCCGAACGCGGCATCGATGCGCTTTACGCGCTCGGTGCTTCGAGTGGCGATTCGGTGAACGCATTCAACGCGCGCGCATCGAAGCAGACCGCACGGCATTTCGGCGACGTCGCCGAACTGATCGCAGCACTCGAACACGCAGGCTACGGCAACAAGGCCACGTATCTCGCGAAAGGCTCGCGCTTCATGAAGATGGAGCGCGTGGTGGACGCCCTGACGAGTCCACAACAACCCGCTGCGGGCAACGCGCCCGCCGCACATTGATTCACTGAAAGAGAAGGACCAGCATGCTACTCGCACTCGCGCAATGGCTTCAGAATGACGCCAGCTTCATGCGCGTGTTTACCTACATCACGTTCCGCGCCGTGGGAGCCACGGCGACGGCGCTTCTGATCGGACTCGTCTGCGGCCCGTGGGTCATTCGCAAGCTGTCGGCGCTCAAGGTCGGCCAGGCCGTGCGCAAGGACGGCCCGCAGACGCACCTCGTCAAATCCGGCACCCCGACCATGGGCGGCGTGCTGATTCTCATCGGCATCGCGGTATCCACGCTGTTGTGGGCGGATCTCACGAATCGCTTCGTGTGGATCGTGATGCTCGTCACCTTCGGCTTCGGCGTGATCGGCTGGGTGGACGACTATCGCAAGGTCGTGCACAAGGACCCGCGCGGCATGTCCTCGCGCGAGAAGTATTTCTGGCAATCGGTCATCGGCATCTTCGCGGCGGTGTATCTCGCGTTCTCCGTGTCCGAAGCGAACAACGCGCGCGTCTTCGACCTCTTCATGGCGTGGGTGCGCAGCGGCCTGTCGATGGGCCTGCCCGCGCGCGCCGATTTGATGCTGCCGTTCCTCAAGTCGATCACCTATCCGCTCGGCGTGTGGGGCTTCATCGCGATGACGTATTTCGTGATCGTCGGTTCGAGCAACGCGGTGAATCTCACCGATGGCCTCGACGGTCTCGTCATCATGCCCGTGGTGCTCGTGGGCGCGTCGCTCGGCGCGTTCGCGTACGTGATGGGCAGCTCGGTCTATTCGAAGTATCTGCTGTTCCCGCACATTCCCGGCGCGGGCGAGCTTTTGATCTTTTGTTCCGCAATGGGCGGCGCCGGGCTCGCGTTTCTCTGGTACAACACGCACCCCGCGCAGGTCTTCATGGGCGATGTCGGCGCGCTCGCGCTCGGCGGCGCGCTCGGCACGATCGCGGTGATCGTCCGTCAGGAGATCGTGCTGTTCATCATGGGCGGGATCTTCGTCGCGGAAACGCTCTCCGTGATGCTGCAGGTCTTCTGGTTCAAGTTCACGAAGCGGCGCTACGGCGAAGGCCGCCGTTTCTTCAAGATGGCGCCGCTGCATCACCATTACGAGCTGTCCGGCTGGACCGAGACGCAAGTGGTGGTGCGCTTCTGGATCATCACGTTGATGTTGTGCCTGTTCGGTTTGTCGACGCTCAAGTTGCGTTGATCCTTTTGTGTTTTCGCGGTTTTTCGGGCTTTTGGGAAAGGTAAAGAGATGTTTGGCGAGAAGTTTGTCGGTCGGCAAAGTCCGATGGTGCTCGTGCTTGGACTCGGTGAATCCGGTCTGGCGATGGCGCGCTGGTGCGCCAGGCACGGTTGCCGCCTGAAGATCGCCGACACGCGCGAAACGCCGCCCAATCTTTCCGAACTCGCGATTCACAAGATCGACGCCGATTTCGTCGGCGGCGCGTTCACGCCTGCATTGCTCGATGGCGGCATCGAACTCGTCGCGATCAGCCCGGGTCTTTCGCCGCTTGCGCCGGACCTCGCGCCCTTGATCGCCGCGGCGAACGAACGCGGCATTCCCGTGTGGGGCGAACTCGAACTCTTCGCGCAGGCGCTCGCCGGACTCGGCGTGAACGGCTATGCGCCGAAGGTCATCGCCATCACGGGCACGAACGGCAAGACCACGACGACCGCGCTTACCGGCCTTTTGTGCGAACGCGCGGGCAAGTCGGTCGCGGTCGCGGGCAACATCAGCCCGGCCATGCTCGACAAGCTCACCGAAGCCATCGATCAGACCGCTTTGCCCGATGTATGGGTGCTCGAACTGTCGAGCTTCCAGCTGGAGACCGCGCATACCTTCGCACCCGATGCCGCCGCGGTGCTCAACATCACGCAGGATCATCTCGACTGGCACGGCGGCCTCGACGCGTACGCCGCCGCGAAGGGCCGCATCTTCGGCCCGCGCACCACGCGCGTGCTGAATCGCGACGACGCCCGCACGATGGCGCTCGCGAAGAACATCGCGCAGGACCGCGTCGTGACGTTCGGGCTGAACGAGCCGTGTCACGTCGGCGATTACGGTCTGCTGCGTGACAACGGCATGGCGTGGCTGGCCGTCGGCGTCGACCAGGACGCAGCCGATGAACCCGCGCCGTCGCGTCGCCGCAAGCAGGACATCAGTGAGCCGAACGTCGTCTCGAAGCGGCTGATGCCCGTCGACGCGCTGCGTATCCGCGGCCTTCACAACGCGGCGAACGCGCTCGCCGCGCTCGCGCTGACGCGCGCGATCGACCTGCCGCTCGCCGCCTTGCTGCACGGTTTGCGTGAATATCGCGGCGAGCCGCATCGCGTGGAAGTGATCGCGCAGATCGACGGCGTCGATTACGTCGACGACAGCAAGGGCACCAACGTCGGTGCGACGGTCGCCGCGCTCGACGGTCTCGCGCAACGCATCGTGCTGATCGCCGGCGGCGACGGCAAGGGCCAGGACTTTTCGCCGCTGGAAGCGCCCGTCGCACGCTGGGCGCGCGCGGTCATGCTGATCGGCCGCGATGCGCCGCGCATCCGCGAAACGCTCGCATCGACGGGCGTCGCGCTCGAAGATCACGCGACGCTCGAAGCCGCGACGAACGCCGCCGCGCGCATCGCCGAAGCCGGCGACGCCGTCCTGCTGTCGCCCGCGTGCGCGAGCCTCGACATGTTCAAAAACTATGCACATCGCGCTGAGGTATTTCGCAGCGCGGTCGAAGAAATTGCCGCCGCGCGGGGAGTGATGCTATGAGCTGGTCGGAACGCTTCGGATCGAAACTCAGCGGCCAGCGCAACGCGATGCCGAGCGACTCGCTCGCGGGCCGTTCGGATTCCGGTACGCGCGGCGGCATTTCGAGCGCGGTGAACGGCGTGCGTCCCGCGCGCTCGCGCATGCTCGACTACGATTATTCGCTACTGTGGGTGATGATCTCGCTGCTCGGACTCGGCATCGTGATGGTGTACTCGGCGTCGATCGCCATGCCCGATTCGCCCAAGTACGCGAGCTACCGCGACTATCACTTCCTCGTGCGCCATCTGATCTCGATCACGACGGCGCTCGTCGGCGCGATCATCGCGTTCAAGATTCCGATCAAGACGTGGGAAAAATACGCGCCGAAGTTTTTTCTGATCGCACTGGTGTTGCTCGTCATCGTTCTGATTCCGCACGTCGGCAAAGGCGTGAACGGCGCGCGCCGCTGGATTCCGCTCGGCATCTCCAACATGCAGCCGTCGGAAATCATGAAGCTCGCGGTGACGATCTACGCCGCGAACTACACCGTGCGCAAGCAGGAATTCATGCACAGCTTCGGCAAGGGCTTTCTGCCGATGGCCGTCGCGGTCGGCGCGGTCGGCGCGCTGCTGCTGCTCGAACCGGACATGGGCGCGTTCATGGTGATCGCCGCGATCGCGATGGGCGTGCTGTTTCTCGGCGGCGTGAACGGCAAGCTGTTCGGCGGCCTCGTCGCTACGGCGGTCGGCACGTTCGCGCTGCTCGTGTGGGCGTCGCCGTGGCGCCGTGAGCGGATCTTCGCGTATCTCGATCCTTGGGACGACCGCTACGCGCAAGGCAAGGCCTATCAATTGACGCACTCGCTGATCGCGTTCGGGCGTGGCGAGTGGTTCGGCGTCGGGCTTGGAGGCAGTGTCGAGAAGCTCAACTATCTGCCGGAAGCGCATACCGACTTCATACTCGCGGTGATCGGCGAGGAGCTCGGTTTCGTCGGCGTGATCTGCGTGATTCTGCTGTTCTACTGGATCGTGCGCCGCGCGTTCGAGATCGGCCGTCAGGCGCTCGCGCTCGACCGCACGTTCGCCGGTCTGATGGCGAAGGGCGTCGGCATCTGGTTCGGCGCGCAGACATTCATCAACATGGGCGTGAACCTCGGTCTTCTGCCGACAAAGGGTCTCACGTTGCCGCTCGTCAGCTACGGCGGCTCCGGTATTTTGCTGAACTGCGTCGCGCTGGCTGTGTTGCTGCGCGTCGATTACGAGAATCGTGTGCTGATGCGCGGAGGAAAGGTATGACCGCGCAAAGCAACCGCACGCTGATGGTCATGGCGGGAGGCACCGGGGGCCACGTGTTCCCGGGGCTCGCGGTCGCGCACTGGATGCAGGCGCATGGCTGGCGCGTGGTATGGCTCGGCAACGCGAGCGGCATGGAAGCGACGCTCGTGCCGAAGCACGGTATTCCGATGGAATACGTGCGCTTCGGCGGCGTGCGCGGCAAGGGTATCAAGACCAAGCTGATGCTGCCGGTCAATCTGTTGCGCGCGTGTTCGCAGAGCCTTGCGGCGCTGCGCCGCGTGAAGCCGGACGTCGTGCTCGGCATGGGCGGCTACATCACGTTTCCGGCGGGCATCATGACGAAGCTCGCGGGCTGCCCGCTCGTGCTGCACGAACAAAATTCGATCGCCGGACTCGCGAACAAGATGCTCGCGCATCTCGCGAAGCGCGTGCTGGTGGCGTTCCCCAATGCTCTGCCGAATGCCGAATGGACCGGTAATCCGATCCGTGCGGAACTAACGGGCGCATTGCCACCCAAAGAACGCTACGCCGCGCGTTCCGGACGCCTGCACGTGCTCGTCGTTGGCGGCAGTCTCGGTGCGGCGGCATTGAACGAAACCGTGCCGAAGGCGCTCGCGATGCTCTCGCCGGACGAGCGTCCGCGCATCGTGCATCAGGCGGGCGCGAAGCATATCGAGGCACTGGAAGCGAACTATGCGGCAGCGGGTTTCGCGCGGGGCGTTGACCTGCAACTCGTGCCGTTCATCGAGGACATGGCGAGCGCGTATGCATCGGCGGATCTCGTCATCTGCCGCTCGGGCGCGATGACCGTTTCGGAGATCGCGGCGGTCGGCGTGGCAGCGCTCTTCGTGCCGTTCCCGTTCGCCGTCGACGATCACCAGACGACCAACGGCGCATTTCTCGCAAAGAACGGCGCGGCTGAATTGATACAACAACGCGATTTGTCGGCGCAAAAGCTCGCCGACTGGTTACGCGCACAGACGCGCGACACGCTCGCCGGGATGGCCGAGCGCTCGCGCGCATTGGCAAAACCGGATGCGACCGAAAGGGTCGCGAGCGTTTGCGCCGACGTGGCCGGCGCGCGTGTGAACGCGCAAGCTCGGGAGGCACACTGAACATGAAACATATCGTCAAGCATATTCATTTCGTCGGGATCGGCGGCGCGGGCATGAGCGGCATCGCCGAAGTGCTGCTCAATCTCGGCTATCACGTGAGCGGCTCGGATCTCTCGAACGGCGCGGTCACGGAGCGCTTGCGTGCGCTCGGCGCGCGTGTCGAGATCGGCCATCACGAGCAGAACATCGAAGGCGCGAATGCGGTCGTCGTGTCGACGGCCGTGCGCGCGGACAATCCCGAAGTGCTCGCCGCGCGCCATCGCCGCGTGCCGATCGTGCCGCGCGCCGTGATGCTCGCGGAGTTGATGCGTCTGAAGCAGGGCATCGCGATCGCCGGCACGCACGGCAAGACCACGACGACTTCGCTCGTCGCGAGCGTGCTCGCGGCGGGCGGGCTCGATCCGACCTTCGTGATCGGCGGGCGCCTGAACAGCGCGGGCGCGAACGCGCGGCTCGGCACGGGCGATTTCATCGTCGCGGAAGCGGATGAATCGGACGCGTCGTTCCTCAATCTGTTCCCGGTGATCGAAGTCATCACGAACATCGACGCCGATCACATGGACACCTACGGCCACGACTTCGCGCGGCTGAAGCAGGCGTTCATCGAATTCACGCATCGGCTGCCGTTCTATGGCATCGCCGTGCTGTGCGTCGACGATCCGAACGTGCGCGAGATCCTGCCGTTCGTGTCGAAGCCGATCATCCGTTACGGACTCGGGGCCGAAGCGCAGGTGCGCGCGGTCAACGTCGAGGCGCGCGATGGCCGCATGCATTTCACGACCTTGCGCGAAGACGCGCCGTCGCTCGACATCGTGCTGAACCTTCCGGGCACGCACAACGTGCAGAACGCGCTCGCGGCGATTGCGATCGCGACTGAACTCGAAGTTGCCGATGCCGACATCCAGCGTGCGCTCGCCGAATTCAACGGCGTGGGCCGGCGCTTCCAGCGTTACGGCGAAGTGAGCGCGAGTGACGGCGCAGGCGCGTACACGCTGATCGACGACTACGGCCATCACCCGGTGGAAATGGCCGCGACGATCGCGGCGGCGCGCGGCGCGTTTCCCGGCCGGCGTCTCGTGCTCGCGTTCCAGCCGCATCGCTATACGCGCACGCGCGACTGCTTCGAGGATTTCGTGCGAGTGCTGTCGACGGTCGATGCACTCGTGCTCACCGATGTCTACGCCGCAGGCGAAGCGCCCATCGTCGCGGCGGACGGCCGCGCGCTCGCGCGTGCGATTCGCGTCGCGGGCAAGGTCGAGCCGGTGTTCGTCGACACGGTGGATGAAGTGCCCGACGCGGTCACGACGATCGCGCGCAACGGCGACGTGGTGATCACGATGGGCGCTGGTTCCATCGGCGGCGTGTGCGGAAAGCTGGCGAATGTGGCCAACGGCCAGAACTGAAATGACAGACGTAACGAGCAATCAAGTGAATCAAATCGATCCGGCCGTGTTCGGCAAAGTCGCGGTGCTGCTCGGTGGTAACTCCGCCGAGCGCGAGGTCTCGCTCAATTCGGGACGGCTCGTGCTCGAAGGTCTGCGCGACGCGGGCATCGACGCGCATCCGTTCGATCCGGCGCGGCATCCGCTTTCGGATCTGAAGGCCGAAGGTTTCGTGCGCGCGTTCATCGCGCTGCATGGCGGTTACGGCGAGAACGGGCAACTGCAAGGCGCGCTCGACTTCTACGGCATTCGTTACACCGGCAGCGGCGTGCTCGGCTCGGCGCTCGGCATGGACAAGCTGCGCACCAAGCTCGTGTGGCAGCAGACCGGCATTCCGACGCCACCGTTCGAGACCGTTTTCCGCGGCGAAGACTATGCGGCGCGCGCGCAGGAGATCATCGCGAAGCTCGGCCTGCCGCTCTTCGTGAAGCCGGCGAGCGAAGGTTCGAGCGTCGCGGTCATCAAGGTGAAGAGCGCGGAAACGCTCGTGCCGGCGCTCGCGGAAGCGGCGAACTTCGACAAGATCGTGATCGTCGAGAAGAGCATCGAGGGCGGCGGCGAGTTCACGTGCTGCATCGCGGGCGATCTCGACTTGCCGGTCATCAAGATCGTGCCGGCGGGCGAGTTCTACGACTATCACGCGAAGTACGTCGCCGACGACACGCAGTACCTGATTCCGTGCGGCCTGACGGACGCCGAGGAAGCGCGCATGAAGGCGCTGACCAAGCGCGCGTTCGAGATTCTCGGCTGCACCGACTGGGGCCGCGCCGACTTCATGCTCGATGTGGACGGCAACCCGTACTTCCTCGAAGTGAACACGGCGCCGGGCATGACGGATCACTCGCTGCCGCCGAAGGCCGCGCGCGCGGTCGGCATCAGCTACAAGGATCTCGTCGTGAAGGTGCTGTCGCTCACGCTGAAGAATTAGGTCGATCACACACAGGACACGAAGCAGCGAAACCATGTGGAACAACGTTCGCCAACTCAACCTCGCCGCCAACGCGCTGCACATCGTGCTCGTGCTGCTGCTTCTGGGCGCCGCGGGTTACTGGGCGATCCAGCGTCCCGAGTTTCGCCTGCGCCAGATTCAGATCGACGGCGACACCACGCACGTCAGTTCGCCGGTCGTGCGCGCGAGCGTGGTCGGTCACCTGAAGGGCAACTTCTTCACCGTCGATCTGGATGCCGCGCGCGCGGCGTTCGAGCAGGTGCCGTGGGTGCGTCATGCAAGCGTGCGCCGCGTGTGGCCGAACGCGCTCGCGGTGACGCTGGAAGAGTACAAGCCGCTCGGCACGTGGGGCAACGATCAACTGGTGAGCGTCGACGGCGATCTCTTCACGGCGAATCAGGGCGAGCTCGACGACGATCTGCCCGCGTTCGACGGCCCCGAAGGCACGGCGAAGGAAGTGGTCGCGCGGTACCGCGATTTCCAGAAGTGGTTCGCGCCGCTCGATGCGCAGCCCGAGGAAGTGACGCTGTCGCCGCGTTTCGCGTGGACGGTCAAGCTCTCGAACGGCACGCAGATCGAACTGGGCCGCGAGCGCAACCAGGACACGCTGAATGAGCGCTGCAAGCGTTTCGTCGCTTCGTGGACGTCCGTTACGGGACGATGGGGGAAGGACATCGAATATGCAGATTTGCGTTACCCGAACGGCTTCGCGATACGCGCGGCTGGCATGCGCTTCATCAACGACACCGACAAGGCCAAGAAGTAAGCAGACATCACAGGCAATGAGCACGCTATGAGCAAAGACTACAAAGACCTGCTGGTTTCCCTCGACATCGGAACGTCGAAGGTGGTCGCGATCGTCGCCGAACTGAAGGGCGAAGGCCACTACGAGGTGATCGGACTCGGTCAGAGCGACTCGAAGGGGTTGAAGAAGGGCGTCGTGGTCAATATCGAGGCCACGGTGCAATCCATCCAGCGCGCGCTGGAAGAAGCCGAGCTGATGGCGGATTGCAAGATCACCAACGTCTTCACCGGCATCGCGGGCAGCCATATCCGCAGCTTCAATTCGAGCGGCATGGTCGCGATCAAGGACAAGGAGGTCACGCAGGCGGACGTCGCGCGCGTGATCGAAACGGCCAAGGCGATCAATATCCCGACCGATCAGCAGGTGCTGCACATCCTGACGCAGGAATTCATCATCGATGGTCAGGAAGACGTGCGCGAGCCGATCGGCATGAGCGGCATCCGCCTCGAAGTGAAGGTGCACATCGTGACGGGCGCGGTGAGCGCGGCGCAGAACATCGTGAAGTGCGTGCGCCGCTGCGGCCTCGAAGTGAACGACCTGATTCTGCAACCGCTGGCGTCGTCGCTCGCGGTGCTGACCGAGGACGAGAAGGAACTCGGCGTGGTGCTCGTCGATATCGGCGGCGGCACGACCGACATCGCCATCTTCAGCGAAGGCGCGATCCGCCATACGGCGGTGATCCCGATCGCGGGCGACCAGATCACGAGCGACGTCGCGATGGCGCTGCGCACGCCGACGCCCGACGCGGAAGACATCAAGGTGAGCTACGGCATCGCCAAGCAGGCGCTCGCTGATCCGGACGAAATGATCGAAGTGCCGGGGCTCGGCGAACGCGGCCCGCGCACGCTGTCGCGTCAGGCGCTGGCGGCGGTGGTGGAGCCGCGCGTCGAGGAGCTGTTCTCGCTGGTGCAGCAGGTCGTGCGCGAGTCGGGCTACGAAGAGCTGCTGTCGAGCGGCGTCGTGCTGACCGGCGGCGCGGCGATGATGCCCGGCATGGTCGAGCTCGGCGAAGACATCTTCTTGAAGCCGGTGCGCATCGGCGTGCCGGAGTACGCGGGCGGTCTCGCGGACGTCGTGCGCAATCCGCGCTACTCGACGGCGATGGGCCTGCTCGCCGAAGGACGCTCGCAACGCATGCGCGGCCGCAAGGTCGCGGTGCAAAACGGTTCGATGGGACAAGTGTTTTCGAGGATGAAGGACTGGTTCCTCGGAAACTTTTAAGCAACAAGCAACAAAAAGAATTACGCGCCGGTACCGGCGGCTGGTGCGCGACGAAAGGTTGCCCGATCTTTCATCGAATAACGCCGATCTTCATTCTTGACGGAGGCAACATGGATTTCGAAATGCTGGAAACGGAAACCAACGGAACGATCATCAAGGTCGTGGGCGTTGGTGGTGCTGGCGGCAACGCGGTTCAGCACATGATCACGCGCGGCGTGCAGGGTGTCGACTTCATCGTGATGAACACCGACGCGCAGGCGCTCGCCCGTTCGCGCGCGCCGACGGTGCTGCAACTGGGCATGACGGGTCTCGGCGCGGGCGCGAAACCGGAGAAGGGCAAGGAATCGGCGGAAGACGCGCGCGAACGTATCGCCGATGCACTGCGCGGCGCGCACATGGTGTTCATCACCGCGGGCATGGGCGGCGGCACGGGCACGGGCGCGGCGCCGGTGGTCGCGCAGATCGCCAAGGAAATGGGCATTCTGACCGTCGGCGTGGTGAGCAAGCCGTTCGAGTTCGAAGGTGGCCGCCGCATGCGCGTGGCGGAAGCAGGCTCGCAGCAACTGGAGGATCACGTCGACTCGCTGATCGTCGTGCTCAACGACAAGCTGTTCGAGGTGATGGGCGATGACGCCGAGATGGACAAGTGCTTCCAGTGCGCGGACGACGTGCTGAACAACGCTGTGGCCGGGATCGCGGAAATCATCAACGTCGATGGCCTCGTGAACGTCGACTTCGAAGACGTGAAGACGGTGATGGGCGAGCAGGGCAAGGCGATGATGGGCACGGCGACGGTCGCCGGCGTCGATCGCGCGCGCCTCGCTGCAGAACAGGCGGTCGCGAGCCCGCTGCTGGAAGGCGTGGATCTGTCGGGTGCGCGCGGCGTGCTGGTGAACATCACGTCGAGCCGTTCGCTGCGTCTGTCGGAAACGCGTGAAGTGATGAACACCATCAAGAGCTACGCGGCCGACGATGCAACCGTGATCTTCGGCGCCGTGTACGACGACGCGATGGGCGACGCACTGCGCGTGACGGTGGTGGCAACGGGTTTGGGCCGCGCGGCGAAGAAGCAGCAGCAAGCGCCGATGACCCTGCTGCGCACGGGCACCGACAACCAGCCGATCGCGCACGGCCATCAGCCTTCGCACAATACGTACGGTGCGCAGCACGGCCAGTCGACGACGGATTACGGTCAGCTCGACACCCCGGCTGTGTGGCGTTCGACCCGCGAAACCGCGGCATCGCACGTGCAGGCGCTGCAGGAAAAGGGCGTCGATACGTATGACATTCCGGCGTTCCTGCGCAAGCAGGCGGACTGAGCGAAGCGCAGTTTATTTGCTGCTTGCAGCACACCGCGTGCACGCGCTGAACGTTTTGCGCGGATGATGAAGGTTTCGCGTGGGGCGACTGTCCAAGGCCGCGTCCTGATTCGAAATGGACGCCGGGCCGTGGCCAGCCGACCTCCACGAATCTGCTCCTGACGTCGAGGGAGGCAGAGTGAAGCCGACATGACCGCAAAAAGGCGTCGGCGCGGTTGCGGGACGATGCAATCGCGAGGATGTCGCGAGCACTGATCAGGGAAGGACCGAGCATGATCAAAGTAGGTGAAGCGTTGCCCGATACGCGCCTTTTCGAGTTCATCGACGAGGCGACCGAGGGCTGTGCCGTGGGACCGAATGCGTTCCAGGTGCGCGAGCGGTGCGCCGGCAAGCGCGTGGTGATCTTCGGATTGCCGGGCGCGTTCACGCCGACGTGCTCCGCCAGACACGTGCCCGGCTACATCGATGCGGCGGCGGACCTGTCCGCTGCGGGCATCGATGAAGTCTGGTGCGTTTCCGTCAACGACGCGTTCGTGATGAGCGCGTGGGGACGCGATCTTCAAGCCTCGGGCAAGGTGAAGATGATCGCGGACGGCAGTGCGCGTTTCACTCAGGCACTCGGACTGGATCAGGATTTGTCCGAGCGTGGCATGGGAATCCGTTCCCAGCGCTACGCGATGGTGGTCGACGACGGCGTGGTCAAGACGCTGTCTGTGGAAGCGCCCGGCAAGTTCGAAGTCAGCGACGCTCAAAGCATCCTGGCGACGTTGCGCTGATTGCAGCGGCGTCGCGTTGCCCGCGCGCAACGCTTCAGACGCCCTCGCAATCAGCCGTAACTTGGGGCCGATGACCGGAAATGCCTCCATTCCGGGCATCGGCCCGTTCTACTTCTCAGTTGGGCCGTCGCGACGTAACACAGGGAAACGTTTGATACCTCACGGATCAGGACGGCGTGCAACGAATGGAGTATAATTCGACCTATTAGAATTTAATGCACGATTGATTCTCTTTATAGGGATCGTAAATCGGAAAGAACATCATGTTGAAGCAGCGAACAATCAAGACCGTCGTCAAAACCGTGGGGATCGGGCTCCATTCCGGCAGCAAGGTCAACCTGACTCTGCGCCCCGCACCGATTGGCACGGGCATCGTATTTTCGCGCATCGACTTGCCGGAACCGGTGGATATACCGGCGTCGGCAATGGCGATCGGCGACACCCGGCTCGCGTCCGTGTTGCAGAAGGACGGCGCGCGGGTTTCGACCATCGAGCACTTGATGTCGGCATGCGCCGGCCTCGGCATCGACAACCTGTATGTCGATGTGACCGCCGAAGAAATCCCGATCATGGACGGCAGCGCGGCTTCGTTCGTGTTTCTGATTCAGTCGGCGGGTATCGAGGAGCAGAACGCGCCGAAGCAGTTCATCAAGGTGACGAAGCCTGTCGAAGTGCGCGACGGCGACAAGTTCGCGCGTCTCGAACCGTATTTCGGCTTCAAACTGAGCTTTACCATCGATTTCCGCCATCCGGCCGTCGACAAAACCGGTCAGGCGCTCGAAGTGGATTTCGCGACCACGTCCTACGTGCGTGAGATCGCTCGCGCCCGCACGTTCGGTTTCGCGCATGAAGTCGAGATGATGCGCGAACTGGGCCTCGCGCGCGGCGGCAGCATGGACAACGCGATCGTGCTGGACGAATACCGCATCCTGAACAATGACGGCCTGCGCTACGACGACGAGTTCGTGAAGCACAAGATGCTCGACGCGATCGGCGATCTTTACGTGGTCGGCCATCCGTTGCTGGCGTCGTACAAGGCGTACAAGGGCGGCCACGCGATGAACAACATGCTGCTGCGCGAGTTGCTCGCAACCGAAGACGCCTACGAGATCGTCACGTTCGAGGACACGCAGAAGGCGCCGCGCGGTTTTGGTTTCGACACGCAGACGGCGTTCGCCTGATGTAACGCAGCGATTCGGCAATCAGAGAATGAGCGGCAGCGAAAGCGCCGCTCATTTTTTTTGCGCGCGTGCCTGGTGGCGCGACGCCATGCGCGCGAGCGCTTCCTGCAGCGGCGACGGCTCCAGCGTTTCCGCGAGTTCCTGCAATGCCGACGCACCCGCCGGCGACATGCGCGCCTGCTTCGGCGGCGCGGCTTCCTTCATCGGCTGCGGACGCACGCGGATTTTCAGCGCATCGACCGCCCAGCCGCGCTGCTGAAGGTCCGAGAGCAGACGCGGCTCCAGATGCCGCAGCCGTGCCGCGAGCGCGTTGTGCGCGGCAAAGAGCGCGAGCACGCCATCCTTGATGAACCCTGGCTCCACGTTCGACGCCAGATAATCCGGTAAAAGCGCGCCGAGATCGCGCTGCAGCGCCGCCACTTGCTCGACGCCCGCCCGCAGCGCTCGGAACGCATCGGTGCGATCGAGCACGTCGGCGACGGCTTGCGGCCGGCGCGGATCGAAACGCGACCTTGAATTTGTAGAAAAGCGGCTCATTTTTATCCAGGCGGACGCCCGATGGAACGGGTCGATTGTACGCGAGACGAGACGTTGTTCCCGGTCGCGAGCCTTTTCGGGCGTTGCTTGCAGGCAAGCTTTCAACCCGTTGACTGTCGCGCAGCACCGACGCGCGGGCGGGCACGCTGACACAAGGTCTGCCAGACTCGCGTGCTAAAATTCCCGATTCGAATTTCACCTTATGGACTTAAGTCGCCGAGGTTCCCCGAGGCCGGACGCAGCTCGATGCTGCCGCCCGTCCGAAGCCGCGACGCAGACACTGATCCGATGACGACCGGTTTCCTTCAGAAGATTTTTGGCAGCCGCAATCAGCGGCTGGTCAAGCAATATCAAAAGACCGTTGCGGCGATCAATGCCCTCGAGCCGACCGTCGAGAAGTACTCGGACGACCAGCTGCGCGCCAAGACCGATGAGTTCCGCCAGCGTGTGGCGGGCGGCGAATCGCTCGACGTGATCCTGCCCGAAGCGTTCGCCGTCTGTCGCGAAGCGAGCAAGCGCGTCCTGAAGATGCGCCACTTCGACGTCCAGCTGATTGGCGGCATGGTCCTGCACTACGGCAAGATCGCTGAAATGCGTACCGGCGAGGGCAAGACGCTCGTCGCGACGCTCGCGGCGTATCTGAACGCGTTGTCGGGCCGCGGCGTGCACGTCGTGACGGTGAACGATTACCTCGCCCAGCGCGACGCCGAATGGATGGCGCGCCTATACAACTTCCTCGGGCTCTCGTGCGGCGTGAATCTGTCGCAGATGGAGCACTCGCAGAAGCAGGAAGCGTACGGCGCGGACATCACCTACGGCACGAACAACGAATTCGGCTTCGACTACCTGCGCGACAACATGGTCTACGAGACCAACGCGCGTGTGCAGCGGCCGCTCAATTTCGCGATCGTCGACGAAGTGGACTCGATCCTCATCGACGAGGCGCGCACGCCGCTCATCATCTCCGGCCAGGCGGAAGATCACACCGATCTCTACGTGCGCATGAACGCGCTGCCGCCGTTGCTCGAACAGCAGATCGGCGAGGAAAAGGCGGATGGCACCGGCGTCGAGAAGCCCGGCGACTACACGCTCGACGAAAAAGCGCGCCAGGTGTTCCTGACGGAATCGGGCCACGAAAAGGCCGAGCGCCTGCTCGCCGAGTGGGGTCTGATCGGCGAGGGCGAAAGCCTTTACGCGCCGCAGAACATCACGCTGATGCATCACATCTATGCCGCGTTGCGCGCGCATACGCTCTTCCTGCGCGACCAGCATTACGTGGTGCAGAACGGCGAAGTCGTGATCGTCGATGAATTCACGGGCCGCATGATGACCGGCCGCCGCTGGTCGGACGGTCTGCATCAGGCCGTCGAAGCGAAGGAACACGTCCAGATTCAGGCCGAGAACCAGACGCTCGCGTCCATCACGCTGCAGAACTACTTCCGCATGTACGCGAAGCTGTCCGGCATGACCGGCACGGCGGACACGGAAGCGTACGAATTCCAGGAAATCTACGGCCTCGAAACCGTCGTGATTCCGACCAACCGTCCGCCGAAGCGCGTCGACAAGCAGGACCAGATCTACAAGTCGTCGAAGGAGCGTTACGACGCGGTGATTCGCGACATCCGCGATTGCGTCGAACGCGGTCAGCCGACGCTGGTCGGCACGACATCGATCGAAGCGTCCGAGTTGCTGTCCGGCCTGCTCGCGCAGACGGGCGTGAAGCACGAAGTGCTCAACGCGAAGCAGCACGCGCGCGAAGCGGCGATCGTCGCCGAAGCGGGCCGTCCGGCCGCCGTCACCATCGCGACGAACATGGCCGGCCGCGGCACGGACATCGTGCTCGGCGGCAACGTCGAGAAGCAGGCGTCGTTCATCGAAGCGGATCTGTCGATTCCCGAGAACGAAAAAGCCGCGCGCATCCAGAAGCTGCACGACGAATGGCAGGCGCTGCACGATCACGTGAAGGCCGCCGGCGGTCTGCATATCATCGGCACCGAGCGTCACGAGTCGCGCCGTATCGACAACCAGTTGCGCGGCCGCGCGGGCCGTCAGGGCGATCCGGGTTCGTCGCGCTTCTATCTGTCGCTGGATGATCCGCTGCTGCGCATTTTCGCGGGCGACCGCGTGCGCGCGATCATGGATCGCCTGAAGATGCCGGAAGGCGAGCCGATCGAAGCAGGCATGGTCACGCGTTCGATCGAAGGCGCGCAGCGCAAGGTCGAAGCGCGCAACTTCGATATCCGCAAGCAGCTGCTCGAATACGACGACGTCTCCAACGATCAGCGCAAGGTGATCTATCAGCAGCGCAACGAACTGCTCGAAGCGAACGACGTGCAGGAAACCATCGCCGCGATGCGCCAGAGCGTGATCGGCGACGTGGTGCGCACGTTCGTGCCGGCGGGCAGCATCGAAGAGCAGTGGGAAGCGCCGGAGCTGGAAGAAGTGCTGCGCAACGAATGGTCGCTCGACCTCGCCGTGCAGGAGATGATCAACGAGTCCAACTCGATCGACGCCGAAGAGATCTGCGAAGCCGTGCTCTCCGCCGCCGACGAAGCGTACGAAGCAAAGGTCACGCTGGTGGGCCGCGAATCGTTCAGCGCGTTCGAACGCTCGATCATGCTGCAGACGCTCGACAGCCGCTGGCGCGAGCATCTCGCCGCGCTCGATCATCTGCGTCAGGGCATCCATCTGCGCGGCTATGCGCAGAAGAACCCCAAGCAGGAATACAAGCGCGAGGCGTTCGAACTCTTCGCCGCGATGCTCGACGCCGTGAAGCAGGAAGTCACGCGCGTCGTGATGAACGTGCAGATTCAGTCGCCGGAACAACTCGAAGAGGCCGCCGAGCAGTACGAAGAGAAGGGTAGCCATCTCGAGAACGTATCGTTCACGCACGCGGACTTCAACGCGCCGGCCGCCGAGCCGACGCCGGCCGCAGCGGCGGCGAGCGCAACGGCGCAGATGGTCAGCCAGGCGATGTCCGCCGGCGACGACATCAGCGTCGCGACCCGTCCCTCGGACGACGTGCCGAAGGTCGGCCGCAACGATCCGTGCCCGTGCGGCAGCGGCAAGAAGTACAAAAACTGTCACGGCAAGCTGGCTTAATCGGCTGTCGACCAGATCCAAGCGACGCAGCGATGCGTCGTTTGTCTTTGCAGGTCTCTATTCACGGCGCCGGCCTCGAAGATCGGAGCGGGCGTCAGTCTTCCAAAGCGTGCCGGTCCGATAAACCGGCACTCGCCACCTTCAGCGAGACGCGAACATGGCCGTCAACTTTCCCTCGATCGATCCCGCAGCGCTTCATCCCGTCGCCGGCGTCACGCTAGGCTGGGCCGAGGCGAATATCCGCAAGCCCAATCGCAAGGACGTGCTCGTCATTCGCGTCGATGAAGGCGCGAGCGTCGCGGGCGTGTTCACGCAGAATCGCTTTTGCGCCGCGCCCGTCACCGTGTGTCGCGAGCATCTCGCGGCTGTCAGCAAGGGCGGCAAGGGCATTCGCGCGCTCGTCGTGAACACCGGCAATGCGAACGCCGGTACCGGCGAGCCGGGCCTGTCGCACGCGCGCGCGACGTGCGCGGAACTGGCGCGCCTCGAAGGTCTCGATGCGCAGCAGATCCTGCCGTTTTCGACCGGCGTGATTCTGGAGCCGCTGCCGATCGATCGCCTGAAGGCCGGTCTGCCCGCCGCGCTCGCGAACCAGAAGGCCGCGCACTGGTTCGACGCCGCGCAAGCCATCATGACCACCGACACGCTGCCGAAGGCGGTGTCGCGTCAGGTGACGATCGACGGACACGTCGTCACGCTGTCGGGCATCAGCAAGGGCGCGGGCATGATCAAGCCGAACATGGCGACGATGCTCGGCTTCCTCGCCTTCGATGCCACCGTCGCGCAGCCGGTGCTGGATCAGCTCGTGAAGCATGTCGCGGATCGCTCGTTCAACTGCATCACCATCGACGGCGATACGTCGACCAACGATTCGTTCATCCTGATCGCGTCGGGCAAGTCGAGCCTGCCCGCGATCACGTCGACGGATTTGCCCGCGTACGCCGCGCTGCGCGATGCCGTGACGGAAGTCGCGCAGGCGCTCGCGCAACTCATCGTGCGCGATGGAGAAGGCGCGACCAAGTTCATGACGATCACGGTGGAAGCCGGCAAGGACGCGGCGGAATGCCGTCAGATCGCCTACGCGATCGGCCATTCGCCGCTCGTCAAGACGGCCTTCTACGCCTCCGATCCGAACCTCGGCCGCATTCTCGCGGCGATCGGCTATGCGGGCGTGACGGATCTCGACGTCGGCAAGATCGATCTCTATCTCGATGACGTGCTCGTCGCGAAAGCGGGCGGACGCAATCCCGAGTACAAGGAAGAAGACGGCCAGCGCGTGATGAAGAAGAGCGAGATCGCGATTCGCGTGCTGCTCGGACGCGGCGACGCACAAGCGACGATCTGGACGTGCGACCTCTCGCATGATTACGTGAGCATCAACGCCGACTACCGTTCCTGAACCAGCGGCGCGCATCGATACCCATATGGACAAGCTCGAACAATTTCTCACGCGCGCCGAGGCGGTCCTCGCGCGCATCGAAGGCATGTTGCCGCCCGCGGCGCCGGATATCGACTGGGCATCGGCGGTGGCGTTTCGCTGGCGCAAGCGTCAGGGGCGCGGATTCTTGCAACCCGTGCCGGCCATTTCGCAGATCACGCTCGATGATCTGCAGAACATCGATCGCCAGAAAGGCCTGATCGAGCAGAACACGCAGCAGTTCGTGAAGAAGCTGCCGGCGAACAACGTGCTGCTGACGGGGGCGCGCGGAACGGGCAAGTCGTCGCTGATCAAGGCGTGCCTGAATGCGCATGCGAAGGACGGCCTGCGTCTCATCGAAGTCGACAAGGACGATCTGCACGATCTCGGCGATATCGTCGACCTGATTTCGGCGCGGCCCGAACGTTTCATCGTGTTCTGCGACGATCTGTCGTTCGAGGAAGGCGAGTCGGGCTACAAGGCGCTGAAGGTGGCGCTCGATGGTTCGGTCGCGGCGCAATCGGACAATGTGCTGATCTACGCGACGTCGAACCGCCGCCATCTGTTGCCCGAATACATGAGCGACAACGAGACGTACAAACACACGTCCGACGGCGAGATTCATCCGGGCGAAGTGGTCGAGGAGAAGATCTCGCTGTCCGAGCGCTTCGGTCTGTGGGTCAGCTTCTATCCGTTCAAGCAGGACGACTATCTTTCGATCGTCGGTCACTGGCTGAAGCATTTCGGCTGCGATGAAGCGGAAGTCGAAAGCGCGCGCGGCGATGCGCTCGTGTGGGCGCTGGAGCGCGGCTCGCGCTCGGGGCGCGTCGCATGGCAATTCGCGCGCGACTGGTCGGGACGCAAGCAATGAGCGAGTCGAACACCAGCTCGCAGAAAGACCTTGCGCCCGATGGACGCAAGGTGACCGAAGTTGCCGTCGGCGTGATGGTGCAGCACGACGGACGCTATCTGCTCGCGCAGCGCCCCGAAGGCAAACCGTATGAAGGTTACTGGGAATTCCCCGGCGGCAAACTCGAAGCGGGCGAGAGCGTCGAGGCGGCGCTGGGACGCGAACTGCACGAAGAGTTGGGCATCGACGTCACCGCGTGCCAGCTCTGGCGCACGCTGGAGCATGACTATCCGCACGCGTACGTGCGTCTTTTTTTCTGCAAGGTGACGGACTGGCAGGGCACGCCGCGCGGGCGCGAAGGTCAGGCGATCGCGTGGCAGACGCTGCCGGTCGACGTCGAGCCCTTGCTGCCCGCAGCCATTCCGATTCTCGAATGGCTCGAAGAGGAAGAGCGCGAATAGAGCCGGAGACGGCTCAGTTCAGGCCGCCGCGCGTATCGTCGTCAGGCGGCGTTTCCTGCGAATTGCCCGCGATCTTGTACTTCTCGGTCGCCCACGCGCCGAGATCGATTTGCTTGCAGCGCTCCGAGCAGAACGGGCGAAAACGGTTTTCCGGAACCCAGCGAACGTCTTTGTCGCAGGTCGGGCATTTGACGACAGTGCTCATAACGGTAAGGCGTGAAATATCGCGCAGGCTTCGATCGACATGCCGATTCGATTCAAAGGCTGCAAAGCGTCAGATGAAAGGGCACATCGACATCGACGGCGCGCGGCTTCAGATCGCCATCCTGCACCGTGAAGCGCACCCACAGCATGTACTTGTTCGCGCTCGCTTCCGGAATCACGCGTGTGTCGGGCGAAACGCGCACCTGCATCAGCTGATACGTGCGGCCCGATAGCATCTGCTGATAGCTGCCCTGCATCGCCATGACTTTCGACGCCTGACCGGATTCGCGCGCGAGCCGCAACACGATGGCCGCCGCGTCGCGCAGCGCGAGCATCGGCATGACCCACTTCGCAATGTCCTGACGCCGCTCCTCGACCGGCAACTGCTGCCAGGCATAGTACGACGGCAGATCGAACTTGCACGTTCCGCCGGGGATGATCGTGCGGCTGCGAATGCTCGCGAGCCACTCGTTGTCGGCGAGATGCTGGCCGGTCTTGCCGTGCATGTCGGTGAGCCCGGTGAGCGTCTGCTCGATTTCGCCGAGCACGGCTTCGAGCGCTTCCTGCTCGATGCCCGGATTGCCGCGGAACGGCGCCAGCGTCTGCCGCTGCCGCTCCAGTTCCTTCATGAGGTCGGCCTTGAGATCCGTGCGGCCAGCGACTTCGGCGATCTCGAAGAGTGTCGTGAGCGCGACGTGATGTTCCCGCGCGTCTTCCTGAGTCAGAAAGAACGTGAAGCGCTCGAACAGGTCTTCGAGGCGCAGCAGCGTCCGGATTCGCTCGTTGAAGGGATACTCGTAAAGGATCAAGCGCGCTCGCCTCGGCGTGGGTCGGTTGCTTCCTTGAGCGGAAGTGAGCACATTCTAATGCCGCATCCTCACCCTAGCAAATCGGGGCATATTCGCGCGTCAAGCTGCCGGTTTCACCGCAAATCCGGGAACTTTTCGTCGATTTGGCAAACTCAGGCGATTGCGTTGCGTCAGACGGATGCGAGCGACACATAACGCGCGTGCAGTGCGTCGACCTGCTGCGCGAGTGATTCGAGCGTGGCGGTTTCATCGTTGACGACGATATCGTCCGCTGCCGCGACGCGCGCTTCGCGAGACGCCTGCTTCGCGATGATCGCAAGCACCTGTTCACGCGTGAAGCCGTTGCGCCGCATGACACGCGCGATCTGCGTCTCGACGGGACAATCCACGACCAGCACGCGCGACACGCGGCTCGCCCATTCGCCGGACTCCACGAGCAGCGGCACGACGACGATGTGATACGCGCCCGACGCCCCGTGCCGCTGGCGCTCCGTTTCGGCGCGAATCAGCGGATGCACGATGCCTTCGAGACGGGCTTTCGCGGTGTCGTCGGCGAAAACCAGCGTGCGCATCCTGGCGCGATCGAGGGAGCCGTCGGCGGCGACGAAATCGTCACCGAACTCGCTCGCGATGAGCGGCATCGCGACACCGCCCGGCGCGGTAATCCGATGCGCGATCAGGTCCGTGTCGATCAACGGCACGCCGCGCTGCGCGAACAGATCCGCGACCGTGCTCTTGCCGCTGCCGATGCCGCCGGTGAGACCAATGCTGAACATCCGTTGCGCTCCTTCGTTCATCCGAACAATGCGTAAAGCGGCGTGCCGGCGAACAGCGTGACGGCGCCGCCCGCTGCGAGAAACGGCCCGAACGGCAGCGGCTCTTCGAAACGCATGTGTTTGCGCCACGTCGCGACGATCCCGAACGCCGCGCCCGCGACGGCCGCGATGAGCACCACTTGCGCCAGCGCCGCCCAGCCGAGCCACGCGCCGATTGCGGCGAGCAGCTTGAAGTCGCCATATCCCATGCCTTCCACGCCGCGTACGAGCTTGAAGAGCCAGTACACGCACCACAGGAAAAGATAGCCCGCGATCGCGCCGGTGACGGCATCGTGCAGCGTCGCGAATCCGCCTTCGCCGAAGTTGACGATCAGCCCCGCCCACAGCAGCGGCAGCGTCAGCACATCGGGAAGATAGCGCGTGTCGTAGTCGATGAGTCCTGCGGCGAGCAAGGTCGCGCACAGTCCGAACGCAGCGAGCGCGGGCCAGTCGGGACCGAAGGCGTAGAGCGAGAGCGCCGCGAGCGCGCCGGTCGCGAGTTCGATCAACGGATAGCGCGGGCTCACACGCGCGCCGCATGCCGAGCAGCGCCCACGCAAGGCGAGATAACTGACGACGGGAATGTTCTCCCACGCGCGCAGCACATGCTTGCAATGCGGACAGGCGCTGCGCGGCACGGCGAGGTTGAAGCGCGCGGGATAGGAATCGGCGGCGGATTTCAGCGAATCGGGCGCATCGGGGAGCGCCGCATCGACTTCGGCGCGCCACGCGCGTTCGAGCATGACCGGCAGCCGATGCACGACGACGCTCAGAAAGCTGCCGATCACGAGGCCGAACACGACGACGAAGCCGTACTGCATGGCGACGGGAAGCATGGCGAACGCGGCCGCATAGCGGTCCGCGAAGTGCGCGGTGGACGGATCGAACGAAGGCTGCATGATGAACGAACGGTTGCTTTGGCCCGCGATGCTACACCACGTTGCCGAGCTGAATGATAGGAAGATACATCGCGATGACGAGTCCGCCCACCAGCGCGCCGAGCACGGTGATGACGATCGGCTCGCACAGGCTCGCGAACGCGCCGAGACGCTCGTCCACTTGACGATCCGCGAGGGTGGCGAGATCGAGCAGCATCGCGTCGAGCGAGCCCGATTCCTCGGCGACCGCGATCGGCTGCACCACGTCTTGCGGAAAGCATCCGCTGGCGCGCATCGCGGCCGCGAGGCGTTCGCCGTTGCGCAGGCGCGCGGCGATATCGACGGTCGCGCGGTCGAACACGCGGTTGCCGGTGGCGTGCGCGAGCGAGTCGAACGCGTCCGACAGCGGCGTGCCGGCGGCCAGCAGCGTGCCGAGCGCGCGGCTCCAGCGCGCCACGGCCAGCGCGCGCAGCAGCCTGCCCGCGAGCGGCAGACGCAGCGCCAGGCGGTCGGCGGACTCGCGCGCAGCGGGCGAGCGCCTGATCCAGCGCGACACGACGAGCACCGCACACGCGCACGCCACGACGAAAGGCACGCCGATATTCGCGACGCCGTCCGAGAGCGCGAGCACGAAACGCGTGGGCGCGGGCAGCGCGGCGCCGAAGCCGTCGAAGATCGTCTTGAAGGTCGGCACGACACCGATCAGCAAACCCGCCGTGATCGCGAGGGAAAGCAGCAGAACCATGACCGGATAGGTGAGGGCGGCGCGCAATCGGGCCCGCTGCGACGCGGCGCGCTCGCGATCGTCGGCGAGACGGGCGAGCACGGACGCCAACGCGCCCGCCACTTCGCCGACCGCGATCAACTGGCAATACAACGCGCCGAATGCCGCGGGATGCTGCGCGAGCGCCGCCGAGAACGGCACGCCGCGCGTGATATCGCGTGCAAGAGCGCGCACGATGCGCGGCAATCCGCCGCCCGTCGCGCTGCCGGCCAGCAATTCGAGCGCGCCCGCGAGCGGCAGGCCCGCGCGCAGCAGGCCGGCAAGCTGACGCGTGAACAGCGTGACTTCGCCGGCCTTCGCCTTGGGCGGCGGCGCGGCGCCGAGCGCTTCGAGCCAAGTGACGATGACGCCTTCGCGCCGCAGCGTCGCACGCGCCGAAACCGCGTCGGTTGCGATGATCTTTCCGCGCTTTTGCCGGCCTTCGGCATCCAGGCCGCGCCACGCGAAGCGCATCTCGATTGCCATCACTCGATCTCCGTCGCTTCGGCCGCCTCGGCGACGCTCGTCACGCCCTCACGTACGCGCGCGAAAGCCGCATCGCGCAGTGCGGGCATGCCTTGCGTCTGCGCGGTGCGCGCGATCGCGTGCGTCGCCGCGCGCGAGACGATCAGCTCGCGTATCTCGTCGGAGACCGGCATCACCTGATGCACGCCGACGCGCCCGCGATAGCCGATGCCATGGCACGCCGGACAGCCGCGCGCCTCGAACGGATGAAAGCCGTCCTCGAGCGGCAGCGCCGATGGCGCGCGGCAGTGCTCGCACAGCTTGCGCACGAGCCGTTGCGCGGTGACGAGCCTGAGCGCCGACGCGAGGTTATAAGGCGCGACTCCGATATCGATGAGCCGCGCGATCGCGGCGGGCGCGTCGTTCGTGTGCAAGGTCGAGAGCACGAGGTGTCCGGTCTGCGCGGCCTTCACCGCGACGTCCGCGGTTTGCGCGTCGCGAATCTCGCCGACCATGATGACGTCGGGGTCCTGGCGCATGAACGCGCGCAGCGCCACGGCGAAGGTCAGCCCGGCCTTCTCGCGCACGCTGACCTGATTGATGCCTGCAAGCTGAATCTCGACCGGATCTTCGACGGAGCACACGTTGCGCGCTTCGGCGTTGAGCATCTGCAGGAAGCAATAGAGTGACAAGGTTTTGCCGCTGCCGGTCGGGCCCGTCACGAGCACGAGACCGTGCGGCGCGCGAATCGCCGATTCGACCGTGCGGCCTTGCGCGTCGTCGAGACCGAGCGCGGCGAGCGACAGATCGGGCGGCAGCGCGTCGAGTCGACGCAGCACGAGCTTTTCGCCGAAGAGCGTCGGCAGCGAATTCACGCGATAGTCGCCGACTTTCCCGCCCGGCAGATTCAGCCGCAAGCGGCCGTCCTGCGGCACGCGCCGCTCGGCGATATCCATGCGCGCCAGCACCTTGATGCGCGTGACGAACGCGTCGCGCAAATGGGGCGGCGGACGCCTGAGCACATGCAACGCGCCGTCGACGCGCAGGCGGATGCGCCAGTCGTGCTCGGAAGGCTCGACGTGAATATCGGATGCGCCGCGTTCGGCGGCTTCGCGCAGGGTATCGGCGAGGAGCGAAACGGCGGGCGTTTCGTTTTCGGATGCGGCTTCGAGCGCTGGATCGGCGGAGCGCGCCGGGCGCGCGAAAGTGTCGAATGCGTCGCGGGAGGGAGCAATCATGGGCATCGTGCGGTCGGAGTCGAGATGACCCGATCATCTCCCCCGCAACCGCCGACGCCCAGTCGTCCGAATGGCTAACGCAGCGCGCGCTGCGGCCCGAGCGGGCGGAAAATCTTCACGGTGCGGATCGCCTGATCGTCGCTGCGCATGACTTCGAAGGTCACGTCCGCGATGCGGATCGACACGTCGCCGTCCGGAATGTCTTCGAGCGTTTCGAGAATCAGGCCGTTGAGCGTTTTCGGGCCGTCCGTCGGCAACGTCAGATGCAGCCAGCGGTTCAGCTCGCGCAGCGGCATGCTGCCCGCCACGATGCACTCGCCGTTCTCGTTCCAGCCGCCGCGCGAACCGGCGCCGCGCGGAATCGTCGTCGTGAACTCGCCGATCAGTTCCTCGATGATGTCCTCGGGTGTGACGAGCCCCTGCAACTCGCCGTACTCGTCGACCACGATCGCGATGCGATGGCCGCTTTCCTGGAAGTACTGCAGTTGCTGGAAGACGGGCGTGCCGGCCGGCACGAAGTACGGCTCGGTGAGCAGTTCGCGCAGCGTCTCGCGTTCGAGTTCCTGGTTATGCAGCGCCGACAGCGTCTTGCGCACATGCAGGATGCCCATCACGCGATCGATATCGCCCTGAAACACCACGAGCTTGTTGTGATAACAGGTCTCGAGCTGATGCAGGATCTGCTCGAAAGGAGCTTCGAAGTCGAGCGCTTCGATGCGTCGGCGCGGAATCATCACGTCATCGACGGTGATGTTCTCCAGATCGAACAGATTGAGCAGGATGCTGCGGTGTTTGGTCGGCATGAAGCTGCCGGTTTCCAGCACGATGGTGCGCAGTTCTTCCGGCGAAATGCGCTGATCGCGCTTGTTTTTCGTATTGATGTGCAGCGCCGCGAGAATCGCGTTGGCGAACAGATTGACGAACCAGATCAGCGGCCGCGCGATGCGCATGAGCGGCGCGAGCACGAGGCTCGCGGGCAGCGCCACTTTCTCGGGATAGGTCGCGCCGACGATCTTCGGCGCGATCTCCGCGAACACGATGATCAGAAACGCGATGACGCCGGTGGTGACCGACAGGACGAGGTTGTTATGGCCGAACGTGCGCAGCGCGATCGACGTGGTGAGCACCGGAATGATCGTGTTGATCAGGTTGTTGCCGATCAGGATCACGGAAAGAAGCTGGTCGGTTTTTCCGAGCAGCCCTTGCGTCGTACGGGCGCGCAGCGATCCCTGGCTCGCCAGATATTTCAGCCGATGGCGATTGAGCGCCATCATCGATGTTTCGGAGATCGAGAAGAAGCCGGAAAGGAAGAGAAGCAGAAAAATGGCGCAAATTTGCGCCCATAAGGGAAGGTTGTCCACGCGGTGATCGAGTAGGGGCGGAGATGGGAGGCAATATAACAGACGGGCGGGCATGCCCGCCCTCGGCCTTTTGGTCAGCGTACGCGGTTTCGTGCGCCGGAAATAAAAAACCCGCATGGCGGACCATGCGGGTTTTTGCAATTCTGGTCGGGGTGAGAGGATTCGAACCTCCGGCCTCTACGTCCCGAACGTAGCGCTCTACCAGGCTAAGCTACACCCCGAATTCGACCAACTTGGACTCTTACGCTGTTTCAGTCTCGTTCAAGACTGCCGTGACGTCGAGTAAGAACATAATTCTAGCAGGCTCTCTTTGTAGATGGAAGGGGGAAATGCAGAAATCGCATTCGCCGCCGCCTGAGCTTCCTTGCGCGCGCACTCCAGCGTGTGGTCGAGCGCGCCGGACTTCGTGATCGCGTGGAAGATCGTGTCGAAGCGATCCGTGCCGCCTTGCTCGATGGCCTCGCGTGCGAGCGCCGCCTGTTCCGGCGTGCCGTGCTCCATCAGAAAGATGAGCGGAAGGGTGGGTTTGCCTTCGCGCAGGTCGTCGCCGGCGTTCTTGCCCATCGATTCGGGCGTGCCGGTGTAGTCGAGCCAGTCGTCCATGATCTGGAAGGCCGTGCCGATGCGCCGGCCGAACTCCGCCGCAGCCGCTTCGGTGCGCGCATCCGCGCCCGACAGCACCGCGCCCAGTTGCGCGGCCGCCTCGAACAGTTTCGCGGTCTTGTAGCGGATCACCTGCATGTAGCGCGCTTCGTCGACGTCCGGGTCGTGCATGTTGAGCAACTGCAGCACTTCGCCTTCGGAAATGACGTTGGTCGCGACCGAAAGAATCTCCATCACGCGCATTTTGCCGACGCTCACCATCATCTCGAACGAGCGCGAATACAGGAAGTCGCCGACCAGCACGCTCGCCGCGTTGCCGAACAGCGCGTTCGCCGTCTTGCGGCCGCGCCGCAGGTCGGATTCGTCGACGACGTCGTCGTGCAGCAGCGTCGCCGTGTGGATGAACTCCACCACGGCGGCCAGTTCATGGCGATGTCCGGTCGTGTCGCCCAGTGCGCCGGAGACCAGCAGCAGCAGCGCCGGACGCAGCCGCTTGCCGCCCGCGCCGATGATGTACTCCGAAATCTGGTTGATCAGCATCACTTCTGATGCCAGGCGCTGCCGGATGACACGATTGACGTGCTGCATGTCCTCGGCGATCGGGGCGAGCAGCGCGGCGGCGTTGGGAGGGGAAGTGGCGGTGGACGACATGTTCGGCAGGAAAGGTAATCCGGCGGATTATAAGGCGAATCCGACAGACGACGGGGTTTCGGCTGTGCCGATTCGCGCGACGTGCGCGAAATTCGGACAGGATTCGCTGCGTTTCGCCGGGGTTTGCCTGCGGATCGCGCGCTCGCGCCGGGCGTGCGGGAAACGTCGACGCACTTTGACGTCGAGCGTAACCCTATGTATAATCGCGTGTTTTCCCCGCGTGGTGCGTGGAAAAAGAATTCTGAGTGAGGTTCTCAATGTACGCGGTCATAAAAACCGGCGGCAAGCAGTATAAGGTTGCCGTTGGCGAAAAATTGAAAGTAGAACAGATACCGGCAGACATTGACGCTGAAATCACGCTCGACCAGGTTCTCGCAGTAGGCGAAGGCGAATCGATTAAGTTCGGTACGCCGCTGGTGGGTGGGGCTTCCGTCAAGGCTACCGTCGTGTCGCAAGGTCGTCACAAGAAAGTGACCATCTTCAAGATGCGCCGCCGGAAGCACTACCAAAAGCACGCTGGCCATCGCCAGAACTACACCGAACTGCGCATCGACGCGATCAACGCCTAAGGCGTGATCGTTCCGCACAGATATCGGTTAAGGAGCTAATCAAATGGCACACAAAAAAGCAGGCGGGTCTTCCCGCAACGGCCGCGACTCCGAGTCGAAACGCCTCGGCGTGAAGGTGTACGGCGGCCAGGCAATCAACGCAGGCGGCATCATCGTTCGCCAACGCGGCACGCGCATGCACCCGGGTGAGAATGTCGGCATCGGCAAGGATCACACGCTGTTCGCGCTCGCCGACGGTCACGTCAAGTTCGTGACCAAGGGCGCTGCGAAGAAGCACACGGTCGTCGTCGTCCCGGCAGCGTAAATTTTACGCACGGGCTTCAGGACCGAAAAAAGGCCCCGCGAAGTTCGCGGGGCCTTTTTCGTTGGTGCGCGGGGAACGCGCATCGGCGGAATTCAGAGATATCGGTGACCGGCAACGCCGGGTCACGGCAAAATAGCTGCAAATACACGGGACGGAGCAACGCATGAAGTTCATTGACGAAGCGAAGATTGAAGTCATCGCCGGCGACGGAGGAGATGGCAGCGCGTCGATGCGCCGCGAAAAGTTCGTCCCATTCGGCGGGCCGGACGGCGGCGACGGCGGCCGCGGCGGCAGCGTCTACGCGATCGGCGATCGCAATATCAACACGCTGATCGACTATCGGTTTTCCAAGAAGCATCAGGCGCGCAACGGCGAGAACGGCCGCGGCGCGGACTGCTACGGCAAGGGCGGCGACGACATCACGCTGCGCATGCCGGTCGGCACCATCATTTCGGATCAGGAAACGGGCGAGATCATCGCCGATCTGACCGAACACAATCAGCAAGTGTTGATCGCGCAGGGCGGCGCGGGCGGCCTCGGCAACCTGCATTTCAAGTCGAGCACGAACCGCGCGCCGCGTCAGAAAACCGACGGCAAGCCGGGCGAGCGCAACATGCTCAAGCTCGAACTGAAAGTGCTCGCCGATGTCGGTCTGCTCGGCATGCCGAACGCGGGCAAATCCACGTTCATCTCGTCGGTGTCGAACGCGCGCCCGAAGATCGCGGATTATCCGTTCACGACGCTTGCGCCGAATCTCGGCGTGGTGCGCGTCGGGCCTAGCAAGAGCTTCGTGATCGCGGACATCCCCGGCCTGATCGAAGGCGCGGCGGAAGGCGCGGGGCTCGGGCATCGCTTTCTGCGTCACTTGCAGCGCACCGGCGTGCTGCTGCATCTCGTCGACATGGCCCCGTTCGACGAAAACGTCGATCCGGTCGCCGAAGCGAAAGCGATCGTCAACGAACTGCGCAAGTACGACGAGTCGCTTTACGACAAGCCGCGCTGGCTCGTGCTGAACAAGCTGGACATGGTGCCTGAGGACGAGCGCGAAACGCGTATCGCCGATTTCGTCGAGCGTTTCGAGTGGGACGGTCCGGTCTACGAGATTTCGGCGCTGACGGGCCAGGGCTGCGAGGCGCTCACGTACGCGATCTACGACTACATCTCGCAGCATTCGGACGCATCGCGCGCGGCGGAGGCGGAAGATCTCGCCGCCGACGTGCGTTTCCGCGACGACGCAGCGAAGGAATAAACGCAACCACGAGGAGAAAGCGCACGATGCGTTCGGTCATCGCCGCTGCGAAGCGAATCGTAGTGAAAGTAGGGTCCAGCCTCGTCACCAACGACGGGCGCGGGCTCGACCATGCGGCAATCTCTCGCTGGGCGGCGCAGATCGCGGCGCTGCGCGAGCAGGGCAAGGAAGTCGTGCTCGTGAGTTCGGGCGCGATCGCGGAAGGCATCCACCGGCTCGGCTGGACCAAGCGGCCGCGCGAGATCGACGAATTGCAGGCGGCCGCCGCCGTCGGCCAGATGGGCCTCGCGCAGGTCTACGAGAGCAGCTTCGGCGCGCACGGCATCCGCACCGCGCAGATTCTGCTTACACACGCTGATCTCGCGGATCGCGAGCGCTATCTGAACGCGCGCTCGACGCTGCTCACGCTGTTGCGCCTGGGCGCGGTGCCGATCATCAACGAGAACGACACCGTCATCACCGACGAAATCAAGTTCGGCGACAACGACACGCTCGGCGCGCTCGTCGCCAATCTGATCGAAGGCGATGCGCTCGTTATCCTCACCGATCAGCGCGGTCTCTTCACCGCCGATCCGCGCAAGGATCCGAACGCGACGCTCGTCGAACAGGCCGACGCCGGCACGCCCGAACTCGAACGGATGGCGGGCGGCGCGGGCTCGAGCCTCGGACGCGGCGGCATGCTGACCAAGATTCTCGCGGCGAAGCGCGCGGCGCACAGCGGCGCGAACACGGTGATCGCGAGCGGCCGCGAAGCCGACGTGCTCACGCGTCTCGCATCGGGCGAAATGATCGGCACGCAGCTCATCGCGCGCACCGCGCGTATCGCGGCGCGCAAGCAGTGGATGGCGGATCATTTGCAGGTGCGCGGGCACGTCGTGATCGATGACGGCGCGGTGCGCAAGCTCACGGCTGACGGCAAGAGCCTGTTGCCGATCGGCGTGATCGACGTGAAGGGCGCGTTCGCTCGCGGCGAAGTCATCGCGTGCGTCGACGCTCAAGGGCAGGAGGTCGCGCGCGGCATCACGAACTACAGCAGTTCCGAAGCGCGCCTGATCCATCGGCGGCCCAGCGGCGAGATCGAAATCGTGCTCGGCTATATGCTGGAGCCCGAACTGATTCATCGCGACAATCTCGTGCTCGTCTGAGCCGTCGTCGAAAAAAAGAAGCCCGCCGGGCCGCAAGGCCAGCGGGCTTTTTCACGACCAGAGCCGCGTTCAGCGCAGGTTGATCGAGCTTTGCGTGCGCTTGTACTGGATGTTGTTGACGATCTGCGCCGCCGTGCCGACAGTCAGCTTGCTCGCGCAGAAGTAGTCCTGATAGAGCGCCGCCTGATACGCGTTCAACTCGCCGTTCTCGATGCGCTTGAAGTCGAACGCGGAACCCTGATCCCAGCCGTTCTGATCGTCGTTGATGCTCGCGTAGCGGCGCCATTCGTAGGTGTCGCAACGAATGCCTTCATAGTTGACGTTGCGCGCGCCCGCCGGACTCGTCACGACGACCACATAGCGCACGACGCCGTCCTTGCCGACCGTGAGCGAGGACTTGTCGACGGCGAAAGTGAGCGGCGTGTTCTGCGAAACATTGAACGCCAGCAGATTCGATGCTTGCGGCAGAGGCGGCAGCGTCTCGATCTTCTCCTCGGTCCAGTTCGGCTTGCGGTCGAGCAGATAGGTGAACACGCCGTCGTCCTGGGTGGACGGGGTTTTATTGCTGGAGCAGCCGGCGAGCACGGCAAGCGCTGCCGCAGATGCCGCGATTACCGCGAGTGAGGCATTCACTTTCAATTGGATCTTCCCGGAAACATGCGCGCGGGGCTCGATGCGCCCGCCCGGCGGAACAAAGCGAAATGGCACGGCGAGTGAATCGCCGTGCCATCGATCGAAGTCGTGCTGAGTATCGACGTGTGCGAGGAACCGCGATGATCAGTCGCACGATGAGCGGTGCGCGATCACATGCACTTCTTCGCTGACCGTGCATTCTGCCTGAACCGCCGCGCCGGAGGCAGTAACAGCAGGTGCTTCGATCGTCATCGTCTGGACCACGCGTGGATAGCGTAGTCCATGATGCGCGGCTCGCTCGCCGCGCTCGGCGCGGGAGTTGGTTCGCCGCAGGAACCGGGACAGCTCGGTGAGAGCCATTTGATAAACGTCGCGCTTGAACTCGATGACCGCATCAAGCGGCACCCAATACTCGTTCCAGCGCCAGGCATCGAACTCCGGATGGTCCGTCGCACGCAGGCAGATGTCGCAATCGCGTCCCACCATGCGCAGCAGAAACCAGATTTGTTTCTGACCGCGATAATGTCCGCGCACCTCGCGCTTGATGAACTTGTCCGGCACCTCATAACGCAGCCAGTCGCGCGTGCGACCGACAACTTTCACATGCTCCGGAAGCAGACCGGTTTCTTCGTGTAACTCCCGATACATCGCTTGCACAGGGGTCTCACCGTATTTGATGCCCCCTTGCGGAAACTGCCAGGAATGTTCACGCAGCCGCTTGCCCCAAAACACTTCGTTGCGCGCGTTCAAGAGGATGATGCCGACGTTCGGGCGAAAGCCTTCACGATCCAGCATACAGCCACCTTCAAATCCTTTAAAATTGCTTTGATTATAAACAGTTAACGGAGCCCGCGCATCGGTTCGAACCCGCGGCACGAAGCCGAATGCGGGGCACGTTTGCCGAGCCGGGTGCAGGACGCTTTGCCAGACCATGCGGAAGGCGGCAAAATCTTCTTCCCTGCGAAAGCCGTAGACCGTTTCCGTCGTTCACCTTCGATACGCCTGCTCCGGCGCCACAACGGCTCCGAAGCGCGCGACGCTTTTGGAAAATTTGAATGAAAGCATCCCGTTTCTTCATCGGCACCCTGAAAGAAGCTCCCGCCGACGCCGAGATCGTCAGCCACAAGCTGATGATGCGCGCCGGCATGATCCGCCGCGTCGCGGGCGGCATCTACGATTACATGCCGATCGGCCTGCGCTCGGTGCGCAAGGTCGAAGCCATCGTGCGCGAAGAGATGAACCGCGCGGGCGCGCTCGAACTGCTGATGCCTGCCGTGCAGCCCGCCGAACTGTGGCAGGAGTCGGGCCGCTGGGAGCAATACGGTCCGGAACTGCTGCGCTTCAAGGATCGCCACGAGCGCGATTTCGTGATGGGCCCGACGCACGAGGAAGTCGTCACCGACATCGCGCGCCGCGATATCAAGAGCTATCGCCAGTTGCCGGTGAATTTCTATCAGATTCAAACCAAGTTCCGCGACGAGATCCGTCCGCGCTTCGGCGTGATGCGCGGCCGTGAGTTCATCATGAAGGACGCCTATTCCTTCGATAAGGACCGCGACGGCCTCGCCGAGTCGTATCGCAAGATGTACGAAGCCTACGTGCGCATCTTCACGCGCATCGGCCTGGAGTTCCGCGCGGTCGCGGCGGACAACGGTTCGATCGGCGGCAGCGGCTCGCACGAGTTTCACGTCATTGCCGATACCGGCGAGGACGACATCGCGTATTGCCCGGACTCGGACTTCGCCGCGAACGTCGAAGCCGCGGACGCGCTGCCGCTCATCGCGCAACGCGCCGCGCCCACCGAGGAACTGAAGAAGACGCCGACGCCGGGCGCCGCGAAATGCGAGGCCGTCGCGCAGCTTCTGAACATTCCGCTTGAAAAGACCATCAAGTCGATCGTGCTGGCAACGGAGAACGAAGGCGCCGAGCCCACCATCTGGCTGCTGATGCTGCGTGGCGATCACTCGCTCAACGACATCAAGACCGGCAAGCTGCCGGGCCTCGCGGGTTATCGCTTTGCGTCGGAAGCCGAGATCATCGAATGGTTCGGCACGCCGCCGGGCTATCTCGGCCCGATCGGCACGAAGAAGCCGGTGCGCGTGATCGCGGACCGCACGGTCGCGAACATGAGCGATTTCGTCGTCGGCACGAACGAGGTCGATTACCACACGACCGGCGTGAACTGGGGCCGCGATCTGCCCGAGCCGGAAGTCGCGGACATCCGCAATGTCGTCGCGGGCGATCCGTCGCCGGACGGCAAGGGGACGCTCGAAATCTGCCGTGGCATCGAAGTGGGCCACGTGTTTCAGCTCGGCACGAAGTACTCCGATTCGATGGGCGCGACCTTCCTCGACGAAAACGGCAAGCCCGCGCGGATGCAGATGGGCTGCTACGGCATCGGCGTGACCCGCGTGCTGGGCGCGGCGATCGAACAGAATTTCGACGACCGCGGCATCATCTGGCCGGAAGCCATCGCGCCGTTCGAGGTCGTGATCTGCCCGATGGGCTACGACCGCAGCGACGCGGTGCGCGAGCAGGCCGACAAGCTCTACGCGACGCTGCAGGAAGCGGGCATCGACGTGATCCTCGACGATCGCGGCGAGCGTCCGGGCGTGATGTTCGCGGACTGGGAACTGATCGGCGTGCCGCATCGCATCGTGATCGGCGATCGCGGGCTGAAGGAAGGCAAGCTGGAATATCAGGGCCGCCGCGATACCGAAGCCACGCTGCTGCCGGTCGATGAAGCCGCCGGCGCGGTGACAGCGAAGGTGCGAGCGGCGCTCGGGAAGTAATGCAGTACGACTTCCTGTCGGCGACGATCCTGCTGCTGCTGATCACCGATCCGCTCGGCAACATTCCGATCTTCATCAACGCGCTGCGCGGCGTTGCGAAAGAGCGGCGCCGCGTCGTGATCCTGCGGGAAGTGGCGATCGCGTTCGGCATCCTGCTGCTGTTCATGCTGGCGGGCGACCGCTTCCTGCGCGCGATGAATCTGACGGATTTGTCGTTGCGCATCGGCGGCGGGATCGTGCTGTTTCTGATCGCACTGCGGATGATCTTCCCGCATCCCGATGGCGCGATGGGCGGCGACGCGCGCGGCGGCGAGCCGCTGATCGTGCCGCTCGCGATTCCCGCGCTGGCCGGGCCGTCCGCGCTGGCGACAGTGATGCTGCTGACCTCGCAGGCGCCGGGCAAGATGCTCGAATGGGTCGGCGCGCTGTCGGTGACGATGATCGTCTGCGCGATCGTGCTGATTCTTGCGGAAAAGATTCAGCACTGGCTCGGCGAGCGCGCGGTCACGGCGTTCGAGCGCTTGATGGGGCTGGTGCTGGTCGCGATTTCCGTCGAGATGATACTGACGGGGATACGCACTTTCGTGCATCAGTTGTGAAAAAAGCGGCCGAGGCCGCTTTTTTCATGTCGCCGGAAAATGCTCAAGCGCCTTCGGTCAGCGCGCGAATCGTCGGCAAATTCCGCCAGTAACCCTTCGCATCCATCCCGCAGCCGAACACGTAACGATCCGGCACCTCGAATCCACAGAAATCCGGACGCAGCGGCTTCGCCTTCGGGATGATCTTCTCGCACAGCACCGCCGAGAGAAACGTCTTCGCGCCCATCGCCATGATGCGATCGCGAATTGCCGCCATGGTTTCGCCTTCGTCGAGGATATCGTCGAGCACGAGCACCACGCGGTCCTTCACCGATTCCGCCGGCGCCACGCGCCACTGCATCTCGCTGCCGCCTTTGATGGCGTTGCGATAGCGCGTCAGGTGGATGTAATCGAACTCGAGCGGGAAGTCGAGATGCGGCAGCAGCATGCCGGTGAATACGGCCGCGCCCCCCATGACCGAGAGCACGAGCGGGAAGTCGTCTTGCGTCGCCGCCTTGATGGCCGTGGCCATCTTGCCGATCGATGCATTGACTTCGTCAGCCGTCACGATTTCTTCGGAGTGGCTGAAAATATGGAGAGCTTCTTCGCGATTCATAGGGAAAGCGGGGGAGAGGCTGACTTCTTAGTGTGGAAAAAAACGGCGGCGTGCGCCATATGATAAACCCGCGCTTCCTTCGCGTCGGGCGACGCGCGCAAACGCGGGTTCGACGTGCTGCGTTTCAGCGCATGCCGGGCAGCATGCCCTTCATGCCGCGCATCATCTTCTGCAGATTGCCGCCCTTGAGCTTCTTCATCATGCCGCGCATCTGCTCGTACTGATTGAGCATGCGGTTCACTTCCTGAACGTGCACGCCCGCGCCCGCGGCGATACGGCGTTTGCGCGCGGCCTTGATGAGTTCGGGCTTCGCGCGTTCCTGAATGGTCATCGAGTTGATGATGCCTTCCATGCGGCGCATCTGCTTTTCCGCGTTGTTCATGTCCGCGCCTTGCGCGGCTTGCTGGAACTGCGCGGGCAGTTTGTCCATGAGCGACGAGAGGCCGCCCATCTTCTTCATCTGCGAGAGTTGCGCCTTGAAATCGTTCAGGTCGAAGTCGCCGCCTTTCTTGACCTTGTCGGCGAGCTTCTGCGCGGCCTGGCTGTCGACGCCGCGCTGCGCTTCCTCGACGAGCGCGAGAATGTCGCCCATGCCGAGAATCCGGTTCGCCATGCGATCCGGATGGAAGACTTCGAGGCCGTCGAGCTTTTCCGCGACGCCGACGAACTTGATCGGCTTGCCGGTGACGTGGCGCACGGAGAGCGCCGCGCCGCCGCGCGAATCGCCGTCGAGCTTGGTGAGCACGACGCCGGTGAGCGGCAACGCGTCGTTGAACGCCTTCGCGGTGTTGACCGCGTCCTGACCGAGC
The DNA here is from genome assembly GCF_001544915.2 of Caballeronia pedi. GTDB lineage: Bacteria > Pseudomonadota > Gammaproteobacteria > Burkholderiales > Burkholderiaceae > Caballeronia > Caballeronia pedi. The sequence continues at coordinate 50,411 of NZ_FCOE02000022.1, forward strand.
ATGGCGTCGACGACGAACAGCGTTTCAGCGGGCTTGAGCAGCGTGTGCAGCTCGCTGATCTCGTTCATCATCGCTTCGTCGATGCCGAGGCGGCCGGCCGTATCGACGATCACGACATCGTGATAGTGCCGCTTCGCCCAGTCGATCGCCGCGCGCGCGATGTCCGCAGGTTTCTGGTTCGGCTCCGACGGGAAAAAGTCCGCGCCGACCTGCTCGGTCACCGTCTGCAACTGGCGGATAGCGGCGGGGCGGTACACGTCGACGGAAACGGTGAGCACCTTCTTCTTGCTCTTTTCGCGCAGGAGTTTGGCGAGCTTGCCCGTCGTGGTCGTTTTACCCGCGCCCTGCAAGCCGGCCATCAGGATGACGGCGGGCGGCGTGACAGCGAGATTCAGCTCGGCGGCCTTGCCTTCGTAATCGCCGCCGATCACGGCCGTCAGTTCCTTCTGGACGACGCCGACGAGCGCCTGGCCCGGCGAGAGGCTCGACACGACTTCCTCGCCGAGCGCCTTCTCCTTCACCTTCGCGATGAACTCGCGCACGACCGGTAGCGCCACGTCCGCTTCGAGCAGCGCAAGCCGCACCTCGCGGAGCATTTCCTGCGTGTTGGCCTCGGTGAGCCGGGCCTCGCCGCGCAGCGTCTTGACGACGCGCGCCATCCGTTGAGTGAGGTTATCGAGCATGGGGGAGCGGTAGGGAATGCGGCCCTTTTTCAGCGCAGAACGACTCGACGCCCCGCGTTGCCGCAAGGGGGAAAACGTCGCGATTCAGGGGCCTAGTGTAAACTTCGAACATGGATATTGTACTGTATGCCCTCACTGCGCTTCTCTACGGCGGACTGGCCGTAGCGGGGTGGCGCGCGCATCGTCACACGGCCGTGGAGCCGGCGCTGGCCGGTGTGCCTTCGGGCATGGCGCAGGCGGCGCCGAAAGTGTCGCGGGGCATGGGCGCGATGGGTGCAACGGGCCGCGCTCTATTATTAATAGCGTTGCTCGTGCACGGCATCCTGCTGCACACCACGATCTTCCCCCAGAACGCGATGATCTTCGGCTTCGCGTTCGCGCTCTCCGCGATGTTCTGGCTCGGCGCGGGCATCTACTGGATCGAAAGCTTTTTCTTTCCGCTCGACGGCCTGCGTCTGCTCGTGCTGCCGCTCGCGTGCATCGCGTCGCTTATGCCGCTCGTGTTCGGCGGCGTGCGCGTGCTGTCGTACTCCGCCGCGCCGATGTTCAAGCTGCATTTCCTGATCGCGAACATTGCGTACGGACTCTTTGCGATCGCCGCGCTGCACGCCGTGCTGATGCTGATGCTCGAACGCCGTTTGCAACGCATGCGCGGCATGGCGACGCGTCATACCGGCAACACCTGGCTCACGAGCTGGCTCGACGCGCTGCCGCCGCTCCTGACGCTCGAAAAGCTGCTGTTCCGTCTGATCGCGGCGGGCTTCGTGCTGCTCACGCTTACGCTCGTGTCGGGCATCGCGTTCAACGAACAACTGGTCGACCGCGCGCTGCGCTTCGATCACAAGACCATATTCGCTTTCATCTCCTGGCTGATGTTCGGCGCGTTGCTCACCGCGCGCCGCATCTCCGGATGGCGCGGACGCGCCGCGTTGCGCTGGGTGCTCGCTTCGTTCGTCGCGCTGCTGCTCGCGTATGTGGGCAGCCGCTTCGTGTTCGAAGTGCTGCTGCATCGCGCGGTGGTCTGAGCGCGTACTTTCTATCGGCATGAATCGATGCGAAATTTCATCTTTCTGATCGTTCTATTCTTCGTGAGCCAGTGGCTCCTGAAGAAGCTGCGCCGCGCGAACGAGCGCGCGCAGCAGGGCGAGGCCCAGGGCGGCGGTGCGACCGCGGGCGGCGCCAGTGGCGCGCAGCGCGCGCGTAATGGCAATGGCAATGGTAATGGCGCGTCGAACGGCGCGCCGCAACTCGCCGATCCGCTGATCCGTTGCGCGCAGTGCGGCGTGCACACGCCGCGCAGCGAGTCGATCGTCGTCGCGGGCGAGCGCTTTTGCTGCGCCGATCACGCGCGCCACTACGCGAGCCGTCCGACCGGTCGCGACGCGCGATGACCCCACAGCACGTCCCGCACGTCCAGCCTGTCGTCAGGCAAGGCGATCCGCATATCGACGCGCAAGGCTGGTTCACGCACGCGTCGCGCCGGCCGTCGCCGAACTTCGAGGCGCGCCCCGGCGACGCCGTGCCGACGCTCATCGTCGTGCACAACATCAGCTTGCCGCCCGACGATTTCACGACCGACGCGATCGCCGATTTCTTTCTCAACAAGCTCGATCACGACGCGCATCCGTACTTCGATCATCTGCGCGGCATGCGCGTGTCGGCGCACTTCGTGATTCGCCGCGATGGCGCGATCCAGCAGTTCGTCTCCTGCGATGAACGCGCGTGGCACGCGGGCGTCTCGTCGTTTTGCGGGCGCGAGCGCTGCAACGATTTCTCGATCGGCATCGAGCTCGAAGGCAGCGACCGCATGCCGTTCGAAGACGCGCAGTACGCCGCGTTGAGCGCGCTCGTGCGCATCATCGTGAAGCGCTATCCGATCGATGCCGTGGCCGGCCACTCCGACATCGCGCCTGGCCGCAAGACCGATCCCGGCCCGCATTTCGACTGGCAGCGCATGCGTCACGACAGCGCCTTGCCGCCTTCGTTTTTCCCCTTCCAGCCCAGCATCTGAGCGCCGCGTAAGGTCTTTCTCGCTGCGGCGCAACAGCGTTGCGCGCGAGGCCTTGCCGCGCTTTGCGATAGCAAAAGTCAACCCCGTTTCGCCAGACGTCAGGCAAATAAACCTTTTTGAGACTGCGCGGATGTCCACTATACTTGGTGCCGAAAGACGTAATTGGCACTAGATCTTGTGTTGTTGTGGCGGCGCCCGCTCCGATGAGCCGGCGCCGCCGGCTTTCCGGCGTAAGAGAAGTTTGGCTGGCCCGGGGCGATGCGCGAGACCGTTTCTCTTTGCGAGGAGGGAGACGTCGGGCGCATCGAGCGCCAGCGAGCAGCACCGTGAAGAAGGCAAGCAAGTGAGCGCGAGTTGCGTCGACCGACACCGCGCGCCAACGCGGGCACCGCATGAGACGCCAAAGACAATGCGGGCCGTAAGCGCCGCGAATCGTGTTTCCAGCCTGCTGCATTCACAGCCCGCTTGACCGCCAAAACACCGCGCAATCTTCATGACGATGTCCTGACGCGCGCGGCATAAGTGATAAATCCGCGGACCATCCGCACCATTCGAACACCAGGAGTTTTGCACATGCAAACCACCGAGAACGCCGCGACTTCCTTCGAAGGCGCATCCGCACAGCCGATGGGCGGTGCCCAGTCCACGAGCGCAGCGCAAGCGCTCGCGCCGGACACGACGTTTGCCGACTACAAGGTCATCCGTCGCAACGGAAGCGTGGTGTCGTTCGAGCCGACGAAAATCGCGATCGCGGTGACGAAGGCATTCATCGCCGTGAACGGCGGGCAGGGCGCAGCTTCCGCGCGTGTGCGCGAGCTCGTCGAGCAACTGACGCAAGCCGTCGTGCGCGCGCTCGTGCGCAGCCGTCCGCATGGCGGCACGTTCCATATCGAAGACATTCAGGATCAGGTCGAACTCGCGCTGATGCGCGGCGGCGAGCACAACGTCGCGCGTGCATACGTGCTGTATCGCGAGAAGCGCACGCAGCAGCGTACGCAAGAGCGCGCGCAGACGCAGGACGCGCAGGCGCACGAAGGCGTCATCAACGTGACGGACAATGGCGTCACGCGCCCGCTCGATCTCGACGCGCTGAAGGCGCTGATCGTCTCCGCGTGCGCGAACCTCGGCGACGCGGTGTCGGCCGAGCCGATCGTCGCGGAAACGGTGAAGAATCTGTACGACGGCGTGCCGATGTCGCAGGTCTACGAGTCGTCCATCCTCGCCGCGCGCACGATGATCGAAAAGGACCCGGCGTACAGCCAGGTCACCGCGCGCATCCTGCTGCACACGATCCGCCGCGAAATTCTCGTGGACGAAGTGACGCAAGCCGAAATGGGCGAGCGCTACGCCGAATACTTCCCGCTGTTCATCAAGCGCGGCGTCGAAGCCGGCCTGCTCGACGACAAGCTCCAGCAATTCGATCTGAAGCGCCTCGGCGCCGCGCTCGACGCGAACCGCGATCTGCAATTCGGCTACCTCGGCCTGCAGACGCTGTACGACCGCTACTTCCTGCACGTCGAAGGCGCGCGCATCGAGCTGCCGCAGGCATTCTTCATGCGTGTCGCGATGGGCCTGTCGCTCAACGAAATCGACCGCGAAGCGCGCGCCATCGAGTTCTACAACGTGCTCTCGTCGTTCGACTTCATGTCGTCGACGCCGACGCTGTTCAACTCGGGCACGCATCGCTCGCAACTGTCGTCGTGCTATCTGACGACCGTCGCCGACGATCTCGACGGCATCTACGAAGCGCTCAAGGAAAACGCGCTGCTCTCGAAGTTCGCGGGCGGCCTCGGCAACGACTGGACGCGCGTGCGCGCGCTCGGCTCGCACATCAAGGGCACCAACGGCAAGTCGCAAGGCGTCGTGCCGTTCCTGAAGGTCGTGAACGACACGGCCGTCGCCGTGAATCAGGGCGGCAAGCGCAAGGGCGCGGTCTGCGCGTACCTGGAAACGTGGCACCTCGACATCGAGGAATTCCTCGAACTGCGCAAGAACACGGGCGATGACCGTCGCCGCACGCACGACATGAACACGGCGAACTGGATTCCCGACCTGTTCATGAAGCGCGTCGTCGAAGGCGGCGACTGGACGCTGTTCTCGCCGTCGACCTGCCCGGACCTGCACGACCTGTTCGGCGCGGACTTCGAGAAGGCCTATGTGGCTTACGAAGAGAAAGCAGCGCGCGGCGAGATCAAGCTGTTCAAGAAGCTGCCGGCGGCGCAACTGTGGCGCAAGATGCTCGGCATGCTGTTCGAGACCGGCCATCCGTGGATCACGTTCAAGGATCCGTGCAATGTGCGCTCGCCGCAACAGCACGTCGGTGTCGTGCATTCGTCGAACCTGTGCACGGAAATCACGCTGAACACGAGCGAGACGGAAATCGCGGTGTGCAATCTCGGCTCGGTGAACCTGGTCGCGCACATGGTGAAGCAGGCCGACGGCAGCTACGCGCTGGATCACGCCAAGCTCAAGCGCACCATCAGCGTGGCGATGCGCATGCTCGACAACGTCATCGACATCAACTACTACGCGGTGCCGAAGGCGCGTAACTCGAACCTGAAGCATCGTCCGGTGGGCATGGGCATCATGGGCTTCCAGGACTGCCTGCATCTGCTGCGCACGCCGTACGCGTCGGGCGATGCGGTCGAGTTCGCGGATCGTTCGATGGAAGCCGTCTGCTACTACGCGTACTACGCATCGACGGAACTCGCGGAAGAGCGCGGCCGTTACGCGACGTATCGCGGCTCGCTGTGGGATCGCGGCATTCTTCCGCAGGATTCGCTGAAGCTGCTGGCCGACGCGCGCGGCGGGTATGTGGAAGTGGATTCGTCCGAGTCGATGGACTGGCCCGAACTGCGTTCGCGCATCTCGACGTACGGCATGCGCAACTCGAACTGCGTGGCGATCGCGCCGACGGCGACGATCTCCAACATCATCGGCGTGTCGGCGTGCATCGAGCCGACCTTCCAGAACCTGTACGTGAAGTCGAATCTGTCGGGTGAATTCACGGTCGTCAACGACTACCTCGTACGTGACCTGAAGGCGCGCGGGCTGTGGGACGAAGTGATGGTGTCGGATCTGAAGTACTTCGACGGCACGCTCTCGCGCATCGACCGCGTTCCGGCCGATCTGCGCGCGATCTACGCGACCGCGTTCGAAGTCGATCCGAAGTGGCTGGTGGAGGCGGCGTCGCGCCGTCAGAAGTGGATTGATCAGGCGCAGTCGCTGAACATCTACATGGCGGGCGCGTCGGGCAAGAAGCTCGATGAGGTCTACAAGCTCGCGTGGATTCGCGGCCTCAAGACCACGTACTACCTCCGCACGATGGCGGCGACGCACGTCGAGAAGTCGACGGTCGCGCACGGCGCGCTGAACGCGGTGCCGTCGGGCGATGGTGGTAGCGGCGCCTCGGGTGCGCAAGGTGGCTTCGGTGGCGTGTCGGGTGGTGCGTCGTCGGGCGCGGGCGGGTTCAATGCTGCGGCGGTCGAGGCAGCGCCGGCTCAGGAAGCCGATGGTCCGGTCTGCATGATGCGTCCGGGCGATGCGGGTTTCGACGAGTGCGAGGCTTGCCAGTAAGCGTCGAGTGAGCCGGTCGGGCGGGCCGGCATCGGAGCGGTTTCTTTTATGCTCCGGTGCTGGTCCGTTTTTTTTTGCCGGATCCCGTTGGCGTGTCGGTCTATTGGTGTTGCCCCTGTGCGGGGCGGCAGTGCTCATAGACCGACACGAACACGGGATCCGGCGAAAGCCGCAGAAGAACCAGACTCAGCCGCGCGTCCCACGCGAGATCTCCGTGCCGGCATCGTGCGCAAGACGCGCAGTAATCGGCATCGAAAGAAAAGAGAACAGCCCGACGACGACAAACGCAGGCCAGAAGTCGGACCATTGCACGCTCGCATGACCGTTCAGATATTGCGAGAGCTCGAGCGTGATGCCCGCGACGGTCACGCCAAGCCCAAGCGACACCTGCTGCACGAAGCTCGCGAGACTGGTCGCGCGGCCGACATCGCGCGTTTCGATCTCGGCATACGCGAGCGAGTTGAGGCTCGTGAACTGCAACGCAGGAAAGAAGCCGCCGAGCAGCACGACAGCCCAGATCACCCAGGTCGGCGTGCCGGGGAAAAACGCGCCGCACGCCGCGATGGCGATGCCCGACAGCGCGGCGTTGTAGAAGAGCGTCTGACGGAAGCCGAAGCGATGCAGCACGCGCGATGCGAGCGAGCGCATGAACATTCCGCCGAACGCGGACGCACAGGTGATCGCGCCGGACTTGAACGCAGTCATGCCGAGACCTTCCTGCAACGCGAGGGGCAGAAGGAACGGCACCGCGCCGAGTCCGATGCGAAACATCGAGCCGCCGAGCACGCTCGCCTGAAACGTCGGCACGCGGAAGAAGCGCAGATCGAGCAGCGGCTTCTCCGCACGGCGCGCGTGGATGCAGTACAGCACGACCATCAGCGCGCCGGCGACGCACATCGCGTAGGCGGTGCCTTGCGGAATCAGTTCGCCGCCGACGAGCGAGAGCCCGAGCAGCAGCAACACGCCCGCGCTCGCGGAGAGGAAGAAGCCGAACCAGTCGAGCCGGCCCGGATGCTCCTCGTGCGAGTTGGCGATATGCCGATTGGTCAGCCAGATGCCGATGATGCCGATCGGAATGTTGATGAAGAAGATCAGACGCCAGTGCAGGTACGTCGTGATGAAGCCGCCGAGCAGCGGCCCGACCGCGGGTCCGAGCATTGCGGGCACGGAGAGATAGTTCATCGCGCGGATGAAGTCGGAGCGGCGCACCGAGCGGAAGATGATGATGCGGCCGACGGGCACCATCATCGCGCCGCCGACGCCCTGGATGAAGCGCGCGACGGTGAATGGTCCGAGCGAAGTGGAGGCCGCGCAGAGCAGCGAGCCGACGACGAACACGCCGATCGCCGTGCGGAACACGGCGCGTGCGCCGAAGCGGTCGGCGACCCAGCCGCAGATCGGTATGAAGACGCCGAGCCCGAGCACGTAGCTCGTGACGGCGACCTTCAACGTCACGGGATCGCGTCCGAAGGCGCGGGCCATTTCAGGAATCGCCGTGACGATGACATTGGCGTCGACGCTTTCCATGAACATCGCGCACGCGACGATGAGAGGGGCGATGAAAGCTTTGACGGCAAGCGGCATGGTGAATCGCGATCAACTCTTGGCGGCAAGAGCGGCGATTATGGCACCGATATGGAGCAGTCGCTGAGCGATTGCCACGCGTTGCGTGGTGCGATGAACATTGAACGAGGAGTGAAGAAGCGATGGACCCGCAGGATCTGCAGCGTCTCGTCACGCAGACGATGCCGTATGGCAAGTACAAGGACAGGCTCATCGCGGACCTGCCTGGTCACTATCTCGCGTGGTTCGCGCGTGAGGGTTTTCCAGAGGGCAAGCTCGGCAGGCTGCTCGCGTTGATGCATGAGATCGACCACAACAACTTGCGTGCGTTGCTCGATCCGTTGCGAGGCCGATGACGCGTGGCGCAAGGTTTTACGGTGAGGCGGGTCGCCGCGTAAACACGCTATAGGTTGTATTGGCGATATTTGCAAGCACAAGATATTGTGGAAATACGAGACACCAGATGCTAAACTTCGGCAACGAATTCGCGGCCGCAAGCAGGCAGTAGAGCGCGCTTCGAGATGTCTTCGCGAGAGTCTTTCGAGCGACGCGGCATGGGTTCCATGACATGCATCGAAGGTCATCGAAGAGAGCGCGCGAAGGCAGCAAGTCGATCGCTTCTCGACACATGTTTTGCATCGCATCGCGTGTCGTCGAGCAAGATGGATCGATGAACGAAGCGCGTCACGCTTCGATGCGTTCGAGATCGCACGCACAGCATTGAGCCGATGCTTGCAACGAAACACGATGTGCTTCGCACCGTGCTTTGTGCGTCGGCCGCAAAGCCTTGTGATACAAGGCTTCCAGGGCATCGATGAAGTCACTCGCAAGCACGCGGTGATGCCTTCGAAGTCACTCGATCAGGACCGCTTCACACACGATTGAAGACACGTCGCATCGAGCTTCACACACACAGCGACGAGCCAAGTGTTGTATGCAGGTAGCAACGTCGAATCTAAATCGCATGAAAACGAGAATTTTCATGAGCAAACTCTTTTATCGCTCATGAAAAGATGGTACAAACCGATCTAAATTGATGGTGAGAATTTATGCTCAACTGGGATGACGAGACCACTGCCGTAGCTCCCTCGAGCGCTTCGCAACAGAACGCGTTGCGTCACGCTCAAGGTACGACTTTCGGCACGCAAGGCGCGACGCAAGTGGCGCACGCTCATCAAGCTGCCCAGACTGCTCAGGCGAACAACATCTTCTCCGATGGCTTCGTTCCCCCCGCAGCCGCCACGCCGTCCGCCAGCGCGATCGCCGCGCAGAGCGAAGCGCGCGTCAATGTCGCCGACAAGCGCATCATCAACGGCAAGACCGACGTCAATCAGCTCGTCCCGTTCAAGTACAAGTGGGCGTGGGAGAAGTACCTCGCCGGCTGCGCGAATCACTGGATGCCGCAGGAAGTGAACATGTCGCGCGACATCGCCCTGTGGAAAGACCCGAACGGTCTCTCGGACGACGAGCGCCGCGTGGTCAAGCGCAACCTCGGCTTCTTCGTCACGGCGGACTCGCTCGCGGCGAACAACATCGTGCTCGGCACGTACCGTCACATCACCGCTCCGGAGTGCCGCCAGTTCCTGCTGCGCCAGGCGTTCGAAGAGGCGATCCACACGCACGCGTACCAGTACATCGTCGAATCGCTGGGTCTCGATGAAAGCGAGATCTTCAACGCGTATCACGAGGTCAAGTCGATCCGTGACAAGGACGAGTTCCTCATCCCCTTCATCAATACGCTGACCGACCCGGCCTTCACCACCGGCACGCTCGAAGCGGACCAGAAATTGCTGAAGTCGTTGATCGTGTTCGCCTGCATCATGGAAGGCCTGTTCTTCTATGTCGGCTTCACGCAGATTCTGGCGCTGGGTCGCCAGAACAAGATGACGGGCGCAGCGGAGCAGTATCAGTACATCCTCCGCGACGAATCGATGCACTGCAACTTCGGCATCGACCTCATCAACCAGATCAAGCTGGAAGAGCCGCAACTGTGGACCGCCGAATTCAAGGCCGAGATCCGTGAGCTCTTCAAGCAGGCTGTCGAACTTGAATATCGCTACGCTGAAGACACCATGCCGCGCGGGGTTCTCGGCCTGAACGCGTCGATGTTCAAGAGCTACTTGCGGTTCATCTGCAACCGGCGTTGCCAGCAGATCGGACTGGACCCGCTCTTCCCGAACGAGGAAAACCCGTTCCCGTGGATGAGCGAAATGATCGACTTGAAGAAGGAACGCAACTTCTTCGAGACACGCGTGATTGAGTATCAAACCGGCGGCGCGCTGACCTGGGAATAATAAAAATCCAGGACGTGTTGCAGACGAAATCGACGGGACGGACGGGCAGCAGCGTGTCGCTCACGCGCGCCCGGCCGACAAGGTTTAGGAGAACGGTCGCCTGATGCAAAGTGCGCCTACTGACTTGGCGGGCCAAGTGGCTCGAATCGAAGACAGGCGTTTTGCGTTCCCTGAAAAGGGATGGGCAAACTTCCCCCCGGAATATGCCAGCGGCAAGCTCGCTGGCTCGATCAAGCGATGGCCGGCGCCGCGAACAAGCGGTGCTGACTCAATTTGGCGCGCGGTGCCTCGGGGCACGGCGCGCCTTGCCGTATTCATTAGCGTAAGCAGGTGGGATCAGCGTACGCCGATGAATAATCCGCTTCGTAGCGTGCGCTGTGAGAGGCGACGCGTGGGAAGCGGGTTTTGACGAAGGGTGTAGTTTGAACTGACTCTCATCTGAAAACCTGAAGGAGAAAAACCATGGCAGTTGCCAAGAAAAAACCCGCCGCGAAGAAGGCTGCAGCAAAGAAGGTCACCGCCAAGAAGGCTGCGCCGGCGAAGAAGGTTGCCGCTAAGAAGGTCGCTGTGAAGAAGGTCGCTGCAAAGAAAGTAGCAGCGAAGAAGGTCGCGGCGAAGAAGGTTGCTACGAAGAAAGTCGCGGCGAAGAAAGTCGCCGCAAAGAAAGTAGCGACGAAGAAGGTCGCGGCAAAGAAGGTAGCAGCGAAGAAGGTCGCGGCGAAGAAGGCGCCTGCGAAGAAGGCCGCAGCGAAGAAGGCCGCAGCGAAGAAGGCGCCTGCGAAGAAGGCCGCGGCAAAGAAGGCTGTCGCCAAGAAGGCGCCTGCGAAGAAGGCCGCAGCGAAGAAGGCTCCTGCGAAGAAGGCCGCGGCGAAGAAGGCTGCCGCGAAAAAGGCCCCTGCGAAAAAGGCTGCTGCGAAGACCGCAGCCGCTGCGCCTGCGGCTGCGCCCGCTCCTGCTGCGAAGAAGGCCCCTGCGAAAAAGGCTCCGGCCAAGAAGGCCGCTGCTGCGAAGAAGACTACGGCTGCCGCTCCTGCAACGACGGCAACGACCGTATCGGCGCCCGCTCCGGCTCCGGCTGCGGCTGTCAAGACGGCGTTGAACCCGGCAGCAGCATGGCCGTTCCCGACGGGCAGCCGTCCGTAAGTTCTCGCAGTAGGCAACACCCAGGCACAGCGCGCTGTGCCCTTGGTCCGGGTAGGCCTACCCGGCCTGAACCCGTCGCCGGGGCAACCTGGCGGCGGGTTTTTCGTTTCGGCGAACGAATCGCATGGGGCAACTCACACGAGTCGAGCGCCCAAAGAAAAAGCGCATGCATCTTTCGATACATGCGCTCGTTTAGCAGAGGTGAGCGCCTTGTGGCGCGGCGCCTAATCCTCCGCTGAATGCCTCGGTGCCTCGGTTCAGTGAGTCACGCGCGTGACCCCGCCGCTCGACAACAGACGCACCCGCTCGCCCGCCTGGAACACTTCGCCGTTCGCGGTCTGCGTGATCGCGCGCAGATCGCCGTTATCGAGGCGTACGGTGATCTCCAGGCCGTTCTTCATCGCGACACTGTTCTCGACCGCGTTGCCCGCCACGGCGCCCGCCAGACCGCCGATGATGCCCGCGATGATCGAGCCATTGCCGCCGCCGATCGCGCTTGCCGCCGCGACGCCGCCCAGTGCGCCGCCGCCGATCGTGCCGAGCCCGGTCGGCTGACCATTGTTCGAGCTGATCTTCACGCCACGCACGCTTTCGACCGTCGCCATGCGCACCGTTTCCTCACGCTGCGCCTGCGAGGCCGTGTAGACGTCCGAAGAACTGCTGTTGTAGGCGCAGCCCGTCAGCGCCACCGAGCCGATGAGCGCCATTGCCAGCGCGATACGACTTACCGTTTTCATTCCTTCACTCCAATCATTCAGAACAGGCTGCTTCCGAAAGCCTGCTTGAAACGCTCTTCGATTTCGACGCGCGTCGGCGCGTAGGTTTGCGGTCCCTGATGTTCGATTTTCAGCGAGCCCATCAGACTTGCGAGACGCCCCGTTTTCTCCCAGCCAAGCTTGTTTTCGATGCCGTACAGCAGGCCGCCGCGGAATGCGTCGCCGCAACCGGTAGGATCGACCACCTGACGCGCTTCCACGCAGGGAATCTCAAGTACGCCATCTTCATGATAGATCTGCGCGCCGTGTTCGCCGCGCGTCACGACGACGGCATCGACCCGGCTCTTGATGTCTTCGATCGACCAGCCGGTCTTGTTGCTCAATAACTTGGCTTCGTAATCGTTGACCGCCACGTAGGTGGCGAGTTCAATCATGCGACAAAGTTCCGCACTTTCCAGAATAGGCAATCCCTGGCCCGGATCGAACACGAACGGCACGCCCGCGCGGGCCATTCCTTCGGCGTGTTCGCGCATGCCCTGTGCGCCGTCGGGCGCGACGATGCCGAGCGAGATGCCGCGTGTTTCATCGGCGCGGTTCAGGTGCGATTCCATCATCGCGCCGGGGTGGAACGCGGTGATCTGGTTATTCGCGAGATCGGTCGTGATGAAGCATTGCGCCGAGTGCTGATCGGGCAGCACGCGCACGTATTCCTTTGACAGACCGAGCGCGTCGAGCCGGTCGGTGTAGAGCTGCGAATCGGCCGCGCCGAGCGTCGCCATGATCTTCGGATCGCCGCCGAGCAGCTTGAGCGCATACGCGATATTGCCTGCGCAGCCGCCGAAGTTGCGCCGCATCGTCGGCACCAGGAAGCTGATGTTCAGCATGTGCACCTGGTCCGGCAGGATGTGGTCGCCGAAGCGGCCCTGGAAAGTCATGATGTTGTCGTAGGCGAGCGAGCCGCAGATGAGCGTAGCCAAGGCGAACGTCCTTTATGAATAGGGGCCGAGGAAAAAAATGCGCATACGGCACGCGGCGAGTGGGTCACCGCGCCTCGTATGCGCAGACCGCTTCGATGCGAAGCGGTCTGTCGCGAAGGATTACTTCAGCGCGGCGAGCGCTGCGTCGTAGTTCGGTTCGTTCTTGATCTCAGGCACGAGCTCCGAGTGCAGCACCTTGTTGTTTTCGTCCAGCACGACGACCGCGCGCGCCGTCAGGCCCTTGAGCGGGCCGCTCGTCACGTCGACGCCGTAGGCCTGCGCGAACTCATTGCCGCGGAACGTCGATGCCGTCACGACATTCTCGATGCCTTCGGTCGTGCAGAAGCGCTTCGCCGCGAACGGCAGGTCGCCCGAAACCACGACCACGACCGTGTTGTTCAGGCCCGCGGCCGCTTCGTTGAACTTGCGCGTCGAGGTGGCGCAGGTCGGCGTGTCGAGACTCGGAACGATGTTCAGCACCTTGCGCTTGCCCGCGAAGCTCGCGAGCTTGACGTCGCCGAGATCCGCGCCGACGAGCGTGAATTCGGACGCCTGCTGGCCCGCGCCCGGAAACGTGCCGCTGACGTCGATGGGGTTGCCGCCGAGGGTAACTTGACTCATGTTGCGCTCCAGAGAATTGTCAGATGCTGACAGGAAAATCGCGCGTGCCGAGCCATGAGGGCAGGCACGCGCGTCGTGTGGCACCGGGTTCGCCTTGCGCGCGACGAGGCGCCAAGGCCGTGATCACGGATAAAAGACCTGAACCCGGTAATTCGCGGCGACCGCGTCGCCCGTATCGAGCCGGACGACGACCGGCTGCGCGCTTTGCGGCGGAAGGCCGATGGCGAATATCGTACCCGGTCGCGCGTAATCCTGCGGCCAGAGCACGCGGCGGATCGCGACGTTGTTCTTGTCGTCGAGCAGCGTGAGTTCGAGCGCCGGATACGCGAGCGCGACATCCAGCCGATTGCGCAGCGACAGCTTCAATTCGAGCTTGTGCGGACCGTCCACCTGACGCAGGCCGGAACTCTCGATCTGCAATCCGTCGATGTTGCGCGGCGGCGAGATCGTGCAGCCGATCTGGTCGCAGACATCCGAATAGAGCGAGTGCGATCCGGGCACCAGCACCATCACGGATTCGCGCTGCCACCACGCGAGCTGCACCAGCAGCAGCAACGCCAGCAACACGGCGAAGATGATGCCGACGGCGCGCCCGAGTTTGCTTGGCGCGGCGCGCACGGGCGCGCGGGCCTCCCGCGGCTCCCGCGACTCGCGGATGACCGGAAACGCTTCGTTCGCGCTTGCGCGGCGCGCGGGGGCGGGCGGTTTGGCGCTGAAGGCCGGCTCCTCGTCGTTGCGCCAGGCGGATGCGGCAGGCGCTTCGGGCGCGGGGCGTGCGGGCGGCGCATCGAGTTGCGGAACCGGTCCGATGAACGGCTCGGCGCGATCATCGACGGGACCCGCGAACGGCGCGGCGGGCGGCTCGCCGAGCGGCAAACCAGCGCCGCCTTGCGCGGAGTTCGCGGCGTCGGGATGCGGCGAGCCGACGCGGATGAACTGTTTCAGACGACCCGGTTCGGAAGGCAGCGCGGACGGCTCGTTCGCTGCATCGGACTGCGCGGGCTCGGAGCGCGGAGGCGCTGGGCGCGACTGCCCCGATGCGCTGCCGAGCGCGGGGGAATCGGCGTAGACCGTGCGTTCGCTGTCTTCACCGGGCTTCGTGCCGAAGGGCGGGGCGGGCTGGGAAGGCGTATCGAGATCGAGCTTGCGCGGTGCGAACGGACGCGGCTTCAGCGGTGCTTCGGGCGTGACGGGTGCGCGGGCGGGCGTATCGGGAGAACTGGTCGTGGGCCCGACGGCGACGTCATCGTCGATGATCGCGGCATGCTGCGCGACGCCAGCCGCGGCCGGCTCATCGGGAAGCTCGAAGCGATGATGCGCGGCATCGAAGACTTCCTGGCAGTGTCCGCAGCGCACGCGGCCGTCATGCGGCGCGAGCAGGTGCGGGTCCAGCTTGAACACGGTTTCGCAGTGAGGGCAGCGGGTTGCCAGCGCCATATAAGAAGTGCCGTTGGCCTTGACGGCCATTCGTGGAGGATGGCGCTATTCTAAAGGCTTTCGCGCCGGGTTCCCGCGAGGCATACCCAGCCTTCGTGTTCGCGCCAGACGCCGATGTCGATCCACTTCGCATAGACCGCCGCGACTTCGTCGGCCTGGCGCGCGAGCACGCCCGACAGCGCGATTCTGCCGCCCGGTTTCACCTTCGCGGCGAGCATCGACGCCATCAGTTTGAGCGGATTCGAGAGAATGTTCGCGACGACGATATCGAACTCGCCGGCGGGGCACGCGTCGGGCAAGCCGTAGGTTACGTCCGCGTGATTGCGCGCGCTGTTCTGACGCGCCGACTCGACCGCTTGCGGATCGATGTCGATGCCGACGACCGGCTGCGCGCCGCACTTCTTCGCGAGAATCGCGAGGATGCCGGAGCCGCAGCCGTAGTCGAGCAGCGATTGTCCCGGCTGCACTGATTGCTCCAGCCATTCCATGCACAGGCGCGTGGTCGGATGGCTGCCGGTGCCGAACGCGAGGCCGGGATCGAGTTCAAGCACGAGCGCGTCCGGATCGGGCGCGTCGTGCCACGACGGCACGACCCAGATGCGTTCGCCAATGGCGATCGGATCGAACTGCGCCTGCGTGAGACGCACCCAATCCTGTTCCGCCACGTCACGCACGGTGAAGGCGGGCGTCGCCGCGAGGCCGATCTCGTTCGCGGCGGCGGCGAGCAGCACGTCGGGATCGGCGTCCTCGGCGAGCAGCGCGACCACGCGCGAGCGATTCCACGCGCTCTTCTCGGGCACGAGCCCCGGCTCGCCGAAGAGCGGCTGCTCGTCGGGCGTGTCGGCGTCGGCGTCTTCGACCGACACCGACAACGCGCCGACTTCGAGCAGCGCGTCCGACAGCGCTTCCGCGTGCTCGCGATCCAGCTCGGCGATCAGTTCCCGGTAACTCATGCTCGTCTCTCTCGCTCGGCTTACGACTCTTCCGCCACGGCCGCCTGTCGCGCCGCCAGCTTGTTTTCGAGGTAGTGGATGCTCGTGCCGCCCTCGACGAACTTCGCGTCGATCATCATCTCGCGATGCAGCGGAATGTTGGTCGAGATACCTTCGACGACCATTTCCGACAGCGCGATACGCATGCGGTTGATCGCCTGCTCGCGCGTCGCGCCGTACGCGATCAGCTTGCCGATCATCGAATCGTAGTTCGGCGGCACGAAGTAGTTGGCGTACGCGTGCGAATCCACGCGGATGCCCGGCCCGCCCGGCGTGTGCCACGACGTGATGCGTCCCGGCGACGGCGTGAACTTGAACGGATCTTCCGCGTTGATGCGGCATTCGATCGCGTGGCCGCGGAACTGGATGTCCTTCTGGCGGATCGAGAGCTTTTCGCCGGCGGCGATGCGGATCTGTTCCTGCACGATGTCGACGCTCGTGATGAGTTCCGTCACCGGATGCTCGACCTGCACGCGCGTGTTCATCTCGATGAAGTAGAACTCGTTGTTCTCGTACAGGAACTCGAAAGTGCCCGCGCCGAGATAGCCCATCTTCTTGCAGGCGTCGGCGCAGCGGTCGCCGATGCGCTCGATCAGCCGGCGCGCGATGCCCGGCGCCGGCGCTTCCTCGATCACCTTCTGGTGACGGCGCTGCATCGAGCAGTCACGCTCGCCGAGCCAGATCGCGTTGCGGAACGAATCCGACAGCACCTGAATCTCGATGTGGCGCGGATTCTCGAGGAACTTCTCCATGTACACCTGCGGGTTGCCGAAGGCGCGGCCCGCTTCCTCGCGCGTCATGTTGACCGCGTTGACGAGCGCCGCTTCCGTGTGCACCACGCGCATGCCGCGCCCGCCGCCGCCGCCCGCCGCCTTGATGATGACGGGGTAGCCGACCGCGCGCGCAATCTTCACGATCTCGCGCGGATCGTCCGGCAATGCGCCTTCCGAGCCCGGCACGCACGGCACGCCGGTCTTGATCATCGTCTGCTTGGCGGTGACCTTGTCGCCCATCAGGCGGATGGTTTCGGGACGCGGCCCGATGAAGGTGAAGCCCGATTGCTCGACGCGCTCGGCGAAGTCGGCGTTTTCGGAGAGGAAGCCGTAGCCGGGGTGGATCGCTTCGGCGTCGGTGACTTCGGCCGCGCTGATGAGCGCCGGCATGTTCAGGTAGGACAGGTTCGACGGCGCGGGTCCGATGCACACGGCTTCGTCGGCCAGCTTGACGTACTTCGCTTCCTTGTCGGCTTCGGAGTAGACGACGACGGTCTTGACGCCCAGCTCGCGGCACGCGCGCTGGATGCGAAGCGCGATTTCGCCGCGGTTCGCAATGAGAATTTTTTCAAACATAGTGGGTCGGCTCATCAACGGGCTCGCGCGAGCGGCCCTCGGGGATCCAATCGGCGGCGCGCTTATCGACGGATCGATGCCGCGTGAAGCGCGCCGGCGCGGTGAAGCCGGCGGCGGCTGCGAGGCGCATCCGCGGCACGGCCCGGTGCGCCCTTAGTCGCCGATCACGAAGAGCGGCTGGCCGTACTCGACCGCCTGCCCGTTCTCGACGAGGATTTCCTTCACGACGCCGGCCTTGTCCGATTCGATTTCGTTCAAGAGCTTCATCGCTTCGATGATGCAGAGAGTCTGGCCTTCCTTCACCGTATCGCCGACCTGAATGAACGGGTCCGCGCCCGGCGACGGCGCGCGATAGAACGAGCCGACCATCGGCGAGGTCACGACGTGACCCTGCGGTGCGGCGGCGGCCGGCGCGGCCGCCGAGGCCGGTGCGCCTGCTTCGCCCGCGCCGGCGAAATGCGGCGCGGCCGGCACCTGCATTTGCGGCGCGTATTGCTGCGGCGCCTGCATGTAGACGGGCGCGGCATTCTTGACGATGCGAACCTTGCCTTCGCCTTCCGTCACTTCCAGCTCCGAGATGCCGGATTCCGAGACGAGGTCGATCAGCGTTTTCAGTTTACGAAGGTCCATCGAAATTTCCCCTTTCAATACTTGGAGACCGGGGTTCGCCCGGCACTTGACTTGATTTGTGGGTGTTCTGACTGCTCAGCCGCGAACCGGCGCGGCCAGCCGGCCGACATGCGCAGACACGCCGCGCACATCCGCGCCCGTGCAAGCGCCGACGGAAACAACGGCGGCAGAATCGGTCGGCACGCGTGACGCGTTCAAATCGAACGCGTTGTCGTGGTCGCTTTGAAGCGCGCGCCCGGACGGCATGACGGCTGCGGATGCCTTGACGCGGCCGACACCCGTTTCACGGATGTCGAACTCGACAGCGAGGTAGCCTCGTGGCACCGGCAGAGTAGTCATGGTCGCTTCGGGTTGTGCGGAATTGGGCGCACTTTAGCGCCGTTTAGAGAATTTTGTCTAGTTTTACCGTGCGGACCATTCCGAAACGGCGGGAGAAATTACCATCCCACGCCGTGGGACAAGCCGAATTTCCCGCAAGATCGCCGTACTGTACCCTAACTCGCAGCTTACTCAGCGCAATACACTGCTTAAAAGCAGCGAATTTTTACAGGCTGTCGAGCGTGTGTTTCAGCTCGGTTGGATCGACTTCGCCCAGTTTTGTCGAGCGGATGTGGCCCTTGGCATCGATCACGACGGTGAACGGCAAGCCGCCGGCGTTGTTGCCGAAGCTCCGCGCAAGATCCGCGCCGCCGAAACCGGTGACGTAGACGGGATAGGCGACCGGGACTTTCTTCAGGAAGTCGTTGACGTTCTTCTCGCTGTCGACGCCGAGCCCGATGAACGTGATGCCTTTCTTCTCATAGTCGCGCTGCATCGCGGAGAGCGTCGGCATTTCCTTCACGCACGGCCCGCACCACGAGGCCCAGAAGTTGACGACGACCGGCTTGCCCCGATACGCCGCGAGCGGCTGCGCCGTACCCGAGGCGCCGGGCGGCGTCGCTTTCCAGAGTTGTTCGACGGCGTTGCCGCTCGCCTGCGTCGCGGCAACGGTATCGCTGCCAGTGAACAGATGACCCGCGTAGAAACCGCCGACGGTCGCGGCGACCGCGACCACGAGGGCCGCCAGAATGCGTGTGCTTTTCATGAGCGTCCAGAAGAAAGGTCAGCCGCCGATTTCCAGCGGCGGGACATCAGGCTGATCGAGCAGCGCGCGCACGGCCGCCGCATTCGCGCGCGCGAGCCGTCCGCGGCCGTCCGCGCGCACCGCGCCGCGCAGGTCATCGGCGCCATAGAGCGCGATATGCACGCCGACCGGCTCGTCGCCGCGCACCCGATGCAGGAAACTCAGCGTCTCGACGTAGCCGCGCCCGGCGAAATGCCGCGTCTCGGAGACGTCGTACTGCACGTTCGCGTTCAACAGATAGATCGAGACTTCCTTCGGATTGTCGCAGAAGCATTGCAAGTGGACATCGGAATGCTCGCCCGCCGTGCCGTTGAGCACCGCGCCCGTCAGGTACGGATCGAAGGGCTTCAGCCGCTCCATCCAGTCGAGCGCGACTTCGCGCATGTGGCGCAGCACGGCCGGCTGGGTGTCGCCCTGGAAAATTGCCTGATACGTGCGGATTTCCTCTTCGATCTGGTCGTTATCGGGCAGGAACTCGCCGCCGATCTTCGCTTCGCCGACCACCTGCCGCGCGGCCTTGCGCTTGGCGGTGGCGTAGTCGAGGCCGTCCTCGGCGATCATCCGCGCAGCCGCAATCGCGATTTCCTCGCGCACGCGCTGCGGATCGAAATGTGTTTTGCGAACCATGGCGGGAATGATACTAGATAACGTCGGACGGCCTTTTCCGGACCCGGGCGGCGGGCTTGCGGCGGCGGCAGAACGCCCGGCCTGCTCGGTTACAATATGCGCCTTCAGGCGCCTTTCTGCACGGGTTTGCCCTTAGGTTCCCCGTACGGCGCCGTTTCCTGTTTCGGCATCTCAATCGCCCGCGCGGCGCGACACGGTTTATGCACATCCACATCCTCGGCATCTGCGGCACCTTCATGGGCGGACTCGCCGTCCTGGCGCGCGAAGCGGGCCACAAGGTCACCGGCTGCGACGCGGGCGTCTACCCGCCGATGAGCACGCAGCTCGAAGCGCAGGGCATCGAGTTGATCGAAGGTTTCGGCGTCGAGCAACTCGCGCTCGAACCGGATCTGTTCGTCATCGGCAACGTGGTGACGCGCGGCAATCCGCTGATGGAAGCCATCCTGGATCGCGGTCTGCCGTATACGTCCGGCCCGCAGTGGCTCGGCGAGCATGTACTCAACGGTAAATGGGTGCTCGCGGTCGCCGGCACGCACGGCAAGACGACGACCAGTTCCATGCTCGCGTGGCTGCTCGAAGATGCGGGCATGAACCCGGGCTTTCTGATCGGCGGCGTGCCGCTCAACTTCGGCATTTCCGCGCGGCTGACGGATTCGAGCTTCTTCGTCATCGAAGCCGACGAATACGACACCGCGTTCTTCGACAAGCGCTCGAAGTTCGTCCACTACCGCCCGCGCACGGCGGTGCTCAACAATCTCGAATTCGATCACGCCGACATCTTTCCCGATCTCGCCTCGATCGAAACGCAATTCCATCATCTCGTGCGCACGGTGCCGGGCATTGGCCGCATCGTGACGAACGGGCGCGAGGACGCGCTGGAGCGCGTGCTCACGCGCGGCTGCTGGTCGGGCGTCGAGCGCTTCGGCGTCGACGGCGGCTGGCAGGCGTTGCCCGCGACCGATGGCGCTCCCGTCGACGAACAGTTCGCCGTGTACTGGGAGGGCGAGCGTCAGGGCGTCGTCGACTGGCAGGTGCAGGGCGAGCACAATCGCATGAATGCGCTCGCGGCGATCGCGGCGGCGCGTTCGGTCGGCGTGCCGGCGGCGCAGTCGGCGAAGTCGCTGGCGAGCTTTCGCAACGTCAAGCGGCGCATGGAAGTGAAAGGCAGCGTCGATGGCGTCACCGTCTACGACGACTTCGCGCATCACCCGACCGCGATCGACACGACCGTCGCAGGACTGAGAACGCGCATCGGCCAGGCGCGCATTCTCGCGGTGCTGGAACCGCGCTCTAACACGATGAAGCTCGGCACGATGAAGGCGCAGTTGCCCGCGAGTCTCGCCAATGCCGATCTCGTGTTCGGCTACGGCGCGCGTGAAGGCCGCGACAAGCTCGGCTGGGATCTCGCCGAGGCGCTGTCCCCGCTCGGCGACAAGGCGCGGGCATTCAACGAGATCGAACCTCTGGTGAAGGCGGTCGCGGCAGCCGCGCGCCCCGGCGACCATGTGCTCGTGATGAGCAACGGCGGCTTCGGCGGCGTCCATCAGAAACTGCTCGACGCGCTCTCGGTGCGTGGCGCAGGAGGACATTCGTGATTCTCTATCTGCACGGCTTTCGCTCGTCTCCCCAATCGTTCAAGGCGCGCGTGATGCGCGCGCGCCTCGCGGAACTCGGGAGGCTCGGCGAGTGGCAGTGCCCGGCGCTGCCGGTGTCGCCGTTCGACGCCGTCGCGCTGGCGGAATCGCTCGCGGCGGACGAGAGCCCGGCCGATGTGACCGTCGTCGGCAGTTCGCTCGGCGGCTACTACGCCACGTATCTCGCCGAAAAGCACGGCTGGCGCGCCGTGCTGCTCAATCCCGCGGTCGTGCCGCAGCGCGATCTGAGCCATTTTCTCGGCGATCAGCCGCTGTGGCACGGCGACGGCAGCATCACGGTGTTGCCGCGCCATCTCGACGAGTTGCGCGCGCTTTCCGTCGCGTCGATCACGCGGCCCGAGCGCTACTATCTGATCGCGGCCACCGGCGACGAAGTGCTCGATTACCGCACGATGCTCGACCACTATCCCGGCGTGCGCACGACGCTGATTCAGGGCGGCGATCACGCGATCAGCGACTTCCCGGCCCATCTCGCCGAAGTCCTCGCGTTCTGCGATCAGACGCCGCCGCTCGTCGCGCCGGCCGCCGCGTGACGCGGGCATCGAACCCATTCAACCACCGGCGCGCCTGCCGCACGAGCGCGGCCCGGTCCACCGTATGACGAGAGTATTGAGTGAACGTTTTCTTCGAGGAATCGGGTAGTTTCAAGGCCGGATCGGTGCTGTCCAAACAGGGCGACGCGTTCCAGGTCGAGTTGCCGGGCGGGCGGCGCGCGAAGGTGCGCGCCAAAGACGTGCTGATCGAATTCGACAAACCCGCCGCCGGCGATCTGATGCAGGAAGCCGACGCCATCGCGCAGGACATCGATCTCGATTTTCTGTGGGAATGCGCGCCCGACGACGAATTCCCGTTCGCCACGCTCGGCGCGGACTATTTCGGCGACAAGTTCGGTCCCGCCGAACGCGCGGCGCTCGTCCTGCGCATGCACGGCGCGCCGGTCTATTTCCGGCGCAAGGGGCGCGGCCAGTATCAGCGCGCGCCGCAGGAACAGTTGCAGATGGCGCTCGCCGGGCTGGAGCGCAAGCGTCAGCAGGCGCTCGTGCAGCAGGGCTACGAAGAGGAAATGAAGGCGGGCAAACTGCCCGACGCGCTGAAGGGCAAGGCGCTCGGCCTGCTCACCAAGCCGGACAAGAATTCCATCGAGTACAAGGCACTCGAGGCGGCGGCGGCCGCGCGCGGCATCTCGCAGGCGCGTCTGATGCTCGAATGCGGCGGTATTGCATCGCCGCGCGCGCTGCACGAAGCGCGCTTTCTATCGGAGTATTTCCCGCACGGCATCGGCTTTCCGTCGGTGCAGCCGGGGCCGCTGCCCGAGGATCTGCCTGAAGCGCACGTCGAAGCCTTCTCGATCGACGACGTCACCACGACCGAAATCGACGACGCGTTCTCCGTCGAGCATCTTTCCGATGGCCGCGTGCGCGTGGGCATCCACATCGCGGCGCCGGCGCTCGGCATCACGCGCGGCGACGCGATCGACGCAATCGCGCGCGGGCGTCTGTCGACCGTCTACATGCCCGGCGACAAGATCACGATGCTGCCCGACAACGTCGTCGATGTATTCACGCTCGGCGAAGGCGGGCTGCGTCCGGCGCTGTCGCTGTACATCATCGTGAATCGCGAGACGCAGGATATCGTCGCGACGGAAACGCGCGCCGAGCGCGTGTTCGTGAAGAGCAATCTGCGCCACAACCATCTCGACGAGTTCGTCACCGAGGAAAGCCTCGCGGCGGGCGCGGGCGACTATCCGCACAAGGCGGACATCGCGGTGCTGTGGCCGCTCGCGCAGGCGCTCTTCGAAAAGCGGCAGCAGGCGCGCGCCACCTATGGTTTGAAGCGCGAAGTGCAGCGCAACAACGACTTCAACTTCTATGTCGAGGGCGAGCACATCACGATCACGCCGCGCCGTCGCGGTTCGCCGCTCGATCTGATCGTCGCGGAGCTGGCGATTCTCGCGAACTCGTCGTGGGGCGCGTTCCTGAACGATCACGGCGTGCCGGGCATCTATCGCTCGCAGCGCGGTTTCGGCGGGCCGGGCCCGAAGCGCACGCGCATGCAGACGACGCCCGCGCCGCACGAAGGTCTGGGCGTCGCGCAATACGCGTGGAGCACGTCGCCGCTGCGCCGCTATGTCGATCTCGTCAATCAATGGCAACTGATCGCGTGTGTGCAGCACGGCGTGACGGCGAAGCTCGCCGCGCCGTTCAAGCCGAAGGACGCGGATCTCTTCGCCGTCGTGCAGGGCTTCGACGATACCTACACCGCGTATGCCGATCACCAGCGCCGCATGGAATATTTCTGGTGCCTGCGCTGGCTGAAGCAGGAGAACCGGAAGCAGGTTCCGGCGTCGGTCATCAAGGACGATCTCGTGCGGCTCGAAGAAATTCCGCTGATCCTGCATGTGCCGGGTCTCGGCGTGCATGCGCGCGGCACGCGCGTGATGCTGGAAGTCGTATCGATCGATGAACTGACCGTCGAAGCGTCGTGCCGTTTGCTGCACGTCATCGATGCGCCCGCCGCGAGCGCGCCGGTCGAGGAAGACGAAGCGGAAGAAGAGATCATCGAAGCGACCGATCTTTCCGCCGAAAGCGAAGCGGAAGCGCAGGCGGAAGCGTCGACGGAGCAGCCACAACCGGAAACGCCGGACAACGCGCAGGAACCGACGCCATGAAAGACCAGTACGCGGTGATCGGCAATCCGATCGAACACAGCAAATCGCCGTGGATTCACGCGAAGTTCGCCGCGCAGACCGGCGAGCCGGTCGAATACGGGCGCATTCTCGGGCCGCTCGGCGGTTTCGAGCGTGAGGTGAAGCAATTCATCGCGTCGGGCGGACGCGGCATGAACGTCACGGTGCCGTTCAAGCTCGAAGCGCATGCGCTCGCAGATTCACTGTCGCCACGCGCGGCGGCGGCGGGCGCGGTGAACACGCTGGCCTTCGGTCCCGATGGCGTGCGCGGCGACAACACCGACGGCGTCGGGCTCGTGCGCGACATCGAAGTGAATCTCGGCGTGAGCCTGAAAGGCGCGCGCATCCTGCTGCTGGGCGCGGGCGGGGCGGCGCGCGGCGTCGTGCTGCCGATCTTCGATCGCGCGCCGGCGGCGCTGACCATCGTCAACCGCACGGCGGCGAAGGCGCAGCAGCTCGTCGAGCAGTTCGCGGGCAACGCGGCCGAATGCGGTGTGCGCTTCTCGGGCGGCGGCGCGGACAGCGCCGAAGCCGGCCGTTACGACGTGATCGTCAACGCGACCGCGGGCAGCCTCGACGCCGCCTTGCCCGATTGCGACGACAGCGCGTTCGGCGCGGGCACGCTCGCCTACGACATGATGTACGGCGCGCAGCCGACCGTCTTCATGCAGCACGCATCGAGGCTCGGCGCGCGCGCGTCGGACGGCCTGGGCATGCTGGTCGAGCAGGCGGCCGAATCGTTCTTCATCTGGCGCGGCGTGCGCCCGGACGGTGGCGCGGTGCTGCACGAATTGCGCCAGGCGCTCGCAGCCAAAGCCTGATGACGACCGCGCCGCTCGGCAGCCGCACGCCTACCGGCACGCCGCGCGTGCGACGCGCGGTGCGGCTCGGCCCGGCGCGCTGGATCGCTTATGGCGTCTCGGTGCTCGGCATCGCGTTCATCGCGACGCAGCTCTACTTTTTCGCGCAGATCGGCATCTGGACGGTCGTGAATCCCGGCCCGACCGCGTTCATGCGCGCCGATGCGTGGACGCTCGCCAAGACGCATCCGGGCATTGCGCTGGAACGCAACTGGGTGCCGTACGACCAGATTTCGCGCAACCTGAAGCGCGCGATCATCGCGTCTGAAGACGCCAACTTCGTCAACAACAACGGCTACGAAACCGACGCCATCCTGCAGGCGTGGGAGAAGAACAAGTCGCGCGGGAAGATCGTCGCGGGTGGATCGACCATTTCGCAGCAGCTCGCGCGCAATCTGTTCCTTTCGCGTGAGAAGAGCTATGTGCGCAAGGCGCAGGAGCTGGTCATCACCTGGATGCTCGAATTCTGGATGGATAAGGAACGCATCTTCGAGATCTATCTGAATTCCGTCGAATGGGGCAACGGCGTGTACGGCGCCGAAGCTGCCGCGCAGCATTACTACAAGACGTCGGCGGCGAAACTCACCGCCTGGCAGAGCGCGCGGCTCGCCGTGATGCTGCCGCGTCCCAAGTATTTCGATGACCATCGCAATGCGCCGTATCTGTCGCAGCGGGCCGGCGTCATCGCGCGGCGGATGGGGGCGGCGGAATTGCCGCAGTGAAATTTAGCTTTGCCAAACTAAACAATGTAAAGCCCTGATTTATCAGGGCTTTTTTGTTTTCAAAAGGCTGTCGGTTGTCAGGTTTCCTCCCAACATCTGAGCAGTGCGATCACATATTGAATTATTCGGAGAGGCGGAACTACAATCCGACCAAGCCAAACGGCACATGCGTGCAAAGACCGGGAGAAACCGGCTCGCACGACCAGAACAACGGAGACACGTCATGCACTCGATCGCCTGCCCGCGCTCGCGGGCCTCATCGCACGAATCGCACGCTTCGACTTTGCGCGCCGCCAACCGCGCATCTCGACCGACGCGCTAATCGACGAGGACGCGCGCCATGACCCAATTTCAGAATCCGGAAACCGACACCGCCGAAGCGCAGGCCGCGCATACCAGCGGCCCGCGCGCGAAGCCGAGCGGCGCGAGCGCAACGAAACATCTGCCCGATCCCGACGCGATCGCATTGCCGAGCGCGCTCGTCGACATCACGCCGCAACAGGCCGGCACGCAGACGCTGCTGCGCGGCCTCGCGATTCTCGAAGCCGCCGCCAACGGCGCGCGCGATCTGCGCTCGTTCGGCGCGGCGCTCGGCACGACGCGCAGCACCACGCACCGGCTCGTCAGCTCGCTCGTGCAGGCGCGCTATCTGCGCCAGGTGCAGGGCGGCTATCTGCTCGGACCGAAGCTGATCGAACTGGGCACGATCGCGCTGGAACAGATGCCGCTCACGACGGTCGCGCGCCCGCATCTGCAAGCGCTCGCCGATCACACGCACGACACCATCCACCTCGGCGTGCGCGACGGCGACGACGTGCTCTACATCGACAAGATTCCCGGCACGCGCGGCCTGGAGATGCGCTCGCGCGTCGGGCACCGCATGCCGCTCGCGTCGACGGGCATCGGCAAGGCGATGATGCTCGACCTCGAAGCGAACGCGTGGAAGAGGCTGCTCGACGCGTCGCATCGCGCGCTCGCGAAGACGAGCTTCAAGCCCGATAACCGCCCCGACTTCGACACCTTCCTGCAGCGCATGACGCGCTATTCGCAAGGCGGTTTCACCTTCGATCTCGAAGAGAACGAAGCGTCGATCCGCTGCGTCGCCGCGCCCGTGCGCGATGCGTCGGGCGCGATCGTCGCGGCGTTGTCGGTGGCGAGCACGATTCCCTATATGCCGCACGAACGCATGGAAGAACTGATTCCGGTCTTGCAGCGCGAGGCGCGCGCGATCTCCGAGGAACTCGGCTGGCGCGCGCCGCAGTCCGCGCGCAGGATCAAGCGATGAGCGCGCCTGCACTGATCGCGCTCGACTGGGGCACGACGTCCCTGCGCGCCTATCTGCTCGGCGGCGATGGCGTCGCGCTCGATACGCGCGCGTCGTCGGCGGGCATCATGAACCTGCCCGCGGGCGGCTTCGATCAGGCGTTCGAGGAAACCTGCGGCGCGTGGCTCGATGCTGCCCGGTTGCCCGTCATCGCGGCGGGCATGGTCGGCAGCGCACAGGGCTGGGTGGAAGCGCCGTACGTCGAAACGCCGGCGGGCGCGGATGCGCTCGTCGCGGGCATCGTGAAGGTGAAGACCGCGCGCGGCGTCACGGTGCATGTCGTGCCGGGCGTGCTCGAGCCGGGCGCGTTGCCGAACGTGATGCGCGGCGAGGAAACGCAGATCTTCGGCGCGCTCGCCAGCGACGCCGCATCGGGTGCGGCGGGCGGCGCGCTGATCGGCTTGCCGGGCACGCACGCGAAATGGGTGTTCGTGAACGATGAGCGCATCGAGCGCTTCTACACCTTCATGACGGGCGAGACCTTCGGCGCGCTGCGCGATCACACGATCCTCGGCCGCACGATGCATCCGAGCCCGACGCACGACGAACCGGTGTTTCTGCGCGGCGTCGATACCGCGCGCGATGCCGGTCATCCCGGCGTGCTCGCGACGATCTTCAGCACGCGCACGCTCGGCCTCACGGGTCAGCTCACGGCGGAGCAGCAGCCGGACTATCTGTCGGGCCTGCTGATCGGTCACGAATTGCGCGGCCTGAACGAAGTGCTGGCGCGCCAGCAGGCGTCGCTCGCGGGCCGGACGCTGAGGCTGATCGGCAACGATGCGCTCTGCGAACGCTATCGCACCGCGCTCGCGCGCTTCGGTTGCCACGACGCCGCGACGGTCGCGCACGCCACAGAGCACGGCCTTTACCGTATCGCAGCCCTCGCCGGGCTGGTCGCCGCGCCTGCGCGCGCGGCCTGAGAAGGAGCGAAAACGATGCAGCCTCCCATCAATCTGCCCGCGCCGTACGGCATGCACGCCGGTCTCGCGAAGGCGTTCGCCGCGTGTCCGTTGATCGCGATTTTGCGCGGCGTGACGCCCACCGAAGCCGCCGAGCATGGCCGCGCGCTGTACGAAGCGGGCTTTCGCATCGTCGAGGTGCCGCTCAATTCGCCGCAGCCGTTCGACAGCATCGCGGCGATCCGTCAGACGCTGCCCGCCGATGCGATCGTCGGCGCGGGAACGGTGCTGCATCCGAGTTATGTCGACAGCGTGAAGGCCGCGGGCGGCGAACTCATCGTGATGCCGCACAGCGACGCCGATGTCGTGCGCGCCGCAAAGGCGCAGGGCCTCGCATGCGCGCCGGGCGTCGCGACGCCGAACGAGGCGTTTCTCGCGCTCAAAGCAGGCGCGGACGTGCTCAAGATGTTCCCCGCCGAACAGCTCGGCCCAACCGTGACGAAGGCGTGGCGCGCGGTGATCGCGAACGAGGTGCCGCTCGTGCCGGTCGGCGGGATTTCGCCGGACAACATGGGACCGTTCCTGAGCGCTGGCGCGAACGGCTTCGGCCTCGGTTCGGCGCTGTACAAGCCGGGCCAGAGCGCGGACGTGACCGCGCGCCACGCGAAGGCCTTCATCGACGGCCTCGCGAAAGCGCGAGGCGAAACGAGATGAACCGCCTCGCCGGCAAAGTGACGATGGTCACGGGCGCGGGACGCGGCATCGGCGCCGCGATCGCGCTGGCGTTCGCGCGCGAGGGCGCGGCGGTGGCGCTCGCCGAACTCGACATCGACACGGCGCGCGCGACGGCGGAGCGCATCGAGTCGGAAGTGGGCGGCGCGCGCGTGCTCGCGGTGCGCACGGACGTGACGCAAAGCGCGCAGGTGAAAGAGGCGGTCGAGCACGTCGAAGCATCGCTGGGCCCGGTCGACGTACTCGTGAACAACGCGGGCATCAACGTGTTCTGCGATCCGCTCACGATGACCGACGACGACTGGCGCCGCTGCTTCGCCGTCGATCTCGACGGCGTATGGAACGGTTGCCGCGCCGTGCTGCCGGGCATGGTCGCGCGTGGCAGCGGGAGCATCGTGAATATCGCGTCGACGCATGCGTTCAAGATCATTCCGGGCTGCTTCCCTTATCCGGTGGCGAAGCACGGCGTAATCGGGCTCACGCGCGCACTCGGCATCGAATACGCGCCGAACAACGTGCGCGTGAATGCAATCGCGCCGGGTTATATCGAAACGCAGTTGACGCTGGACTGGTGGGATTCGCAAGCCGACCCGAAGGCCGCGCGTGCCGCAACGCTCAATCTTCAGCCGATGAAGCGCATCGGCCAGCCGCAGGAAGTCGCGATGACGGCGGTGTTCCTCGCCTCGGACGAGGCGCCGTTCATCAACGCGAGCTGCATCACCGTGGATGGCGGGCGCTCCGCGCTGTACCACGACTGAACCACGAACTACCGAAAGAATGACGCACTGGCCGCGGTGCGGCATCACCATAAAAAACACGGCCACACACCTTCGTAGCGCCCGTGCGCGGGCATTTTTTTCGACATCGGAAAAAGTCGGGAGACAAAAAATGAAACGCAGACTGTTCCTCACGCTGATCGCCGCCGCCACGGCAACGAGTGCGACCATGATCGCCGCACCCGTCGCGCAGGCCGCCGACGAGGTCAAGATCGGCTTCCTCGTGAAGCAGCCCGAAGAGCCGTGGTTCCAGGACGAATGGAAGTTCGCCGAAATGGCCGCGAAAGAGAAAGGCTTCACGCTCGTGAAAATCGGCGCGCCGTCGGGTGAAAAGGTGATGAGCGCGATCGACAATCTCGCCGCGCAGAAGGCGCAGGGCTTCATCATCTGCACGCCGGACGTGAAGCTCGGGCCGGGCATCGTCGCTAAGGCGAAGGCCGACAAGCTCAAGATCATGACGGTCGATGACCGGCTGGTCGATGGCTCCGGCAAGCCGATCGAGTCCGTGCCGCACATGGGCATCTCGGCCTACAACATCGGCAAGCAGGTGGGCGATGGCATCGCGGCCGAGATCAAGAAGCGCGGCTGGGACATGAAGGACGTCGGCGCGATCGACGTGACCTACGAACAGTTGCCGACCGCGCATGACCGCACCGCCGGCGCGACCGATGCGCTCGTCGCGGCCGGTTTCCCGAAGGCGAACATCATCATGGCGCCGCAAGCGAAGACCGACACCGAGAACGCGTTCAACGCCGCGAACATCGCGCTCACGAAGAACCCGCAGTTCAAGCACTGGGTCGCTTACGCGCTCAACGACGAGGGCGTGCTCGGCGCGGTGCGCGCGGCGGAAGGGCGCGGCTTCAAGGCGGACAACATGATCGGCATCGGCATCGGCGGTTCGGACTCGGCACTCAACGAGTTCAAGAAGCCGAACCCGACGGGCTTCTACGGCACCGTGATCATCAGCCCGAAGCGTCACGGCGAAGAGACCTCCGAGCTGATGTACGCGTGGATCAAGGACGGCAAGGCGCCGCCGCCGCTCACGCTCACGACCGGCATGCTCGCCACGCGTGAGAACGTG
The DNA here is from genome assembly GCF_001544915.2 of Caballeronia pedi. Lineage (GTDB taxonomy): Bacteria > Pseudomonadota > Gammaproteobacteria > Burkholderiales > Burkholderiaceae > Caballeronia > Caballeronia pedi. The sequence continues at coordinate 80,888 of NZ_FCOE02000022.1, forward strand.
GCCTCGGTGCGTCAGCAGATGGGCCTGGCATCGAACTAAAGCTTTGCGGGCCGTATGAAAGTACGGCCCGCGCGAATTCAGGAGGCGATGTGTCAGCGACGCTGCGTTTTGACAATATCGGCAAGGTGTTTCCAGGCGTGCGCGCGCTCGACGGCGTGTCGTTCGACGTCAACGCCGGCGAAGTTCACGGTCTGATGGGCGAGAACGGCGCGGGTAAATCGACCTTGCTCAAGATTCTCGGCGGCGAGTATCAGCCCGATTCGGGGCGCGTGCTCATCGACGACAACGAAGTGCATTTCGCGAGCGCGGCGGCTTCGATCGCGTCGGGCATCGCGGTGATTCATCAGGAATTGCAGTACGTGCCGGACCTGACCGTATCCGAGAACCTGCTGCTCGGCGCGCTGCCGAACCGGCTCGGCTGGGTGAACAAGCGCGCGGCGAAGGCGCACGTGCGCGAACGGCTTACGGCGATGGGCGTCGATCTCGATCCGAACGCGAAGCTGCGCAGGCTGTCCATTGCGCAGCGGCAGATGGTCGAAATCTGCAAGGCGCTCTTGCGCAACGCCCGCGTGATCGCGCTCGACGAGCCGACGAGTTCGCTCTCGCACCGCGAGACGGAAGTGCTGTTCAAGCTCGTGCGCGACCTGAAGGCGGACAACCGCGCACTGATCTACATCTCGCATCGCATGGACGAGATCTACGAACTCTGCGATGCCTGCACGATCTTCCGCGACGGCCGCAAGATCGCGTCGCATCTGTCGCTCGCGGACGTTCGGCGCGACACGCTCGTGCAGGAAATGGTCGGCCGCGAAATCAGCGACATCTACAACTATCGGGCGCGGCCGCTCGGCGATGTGCGCTTCTCTGTTGCGAACGTGCAGGGCGACGCATTGAGCGCGCCCGCGAACTTCGAAGTGAAGCGCGGTGAAATCGTCGGATTTTTCGGGCTGGTGGGCGCGGGCCGCAGCGAGCTGATGCATCTCGTCTACGGCGCGGACAAGAAGAAGGAAGGCACGATCACGCTCGACGGCCAGCCGATCAAGGTACGCAGCACGGGCGAGGCGATTCGTCACGGCATCGTGCTGTGTCCGGAGGATCGCAAGGAAGAGGGCATCGTCGCGATCGCGACGGTCGCGGAGAACATCAACATCTCGTGCCGCCGTCATTATTTGCGCGCCGGTCTCTTTCTCGATCGCAAGAAGGAAGCGCAGACGGCCGAGCGCTTCATCCAGCTTCTGAAGATCAAGACGCCGAGCCGCAAGCAGCGCATCCGTTTTCTGTCGGGCGGCAATCAGCAGAAGGCGATTCTGTCGCGCTGGCTCGCGGAGCCGGATCTGAAGGTGGTGATTCTCGACGAGCCGACGCGCGGCATCGACGTCGGCGCGAAGCATGAGATCTATAACGTCATCTATCAGCTTGCCGAGCGCGGCTGCGCGATCGTGATGATTTCGTCGGAGTTGCCGGAAGTGCTCGGCGTGTCCGACCGGATCATCGTGATGCGGCAAGGGCGGATCGCGGGCGAACTGCCGCGCGAGAAGGCGAACGAACAGGCGGTGCTGAGTCTCGCGCTGCCGCAGAGCGATAGCGTCGCCGAAGCGGCGTAAGGAAAAGAGGAGCGAATCATGGAAGCAAGAGAAAACATCGTGGGGCAGGCGACGGAAACCGTCGCGAATGCGCTGATCCCGCAGAAGAACGATAAACAGAAGTGGTGGCAGCAGATCACGGAGTACAGCCTGATCGTGATCTTCATCGTGATGTTCCTGACGATGTCGCTGACCGTGGATCACTTCTTTTCGATCGAGAACATGCTCGGTCTGGCGCTGTCGATCTCGCAGATCGGCATGGTCGCCTGCACGATGATGTTCTGTCTCGCGTCGCGCGATTTCGACCTGTCGGTCGGCTCGACGATCGCGTTCGCCGGCGTGCTGTGCGCGATGGTGCTCAACGCGACCGACAACACCGCGATTGCGATTGTCGCGGCCGTGGCGGCGGGCGCGGTGATCGGCTTCGTGAACGGCGCGGTGATCGCCTATCTGCGCATCAACGCGCTGATCACCACGCTCGCGACGATGGAGATCGTGCGCGGACTGGGGTTCATCGTGTCGCACGGGCAGGCGGTGGGGGTGTCGTCGGATACGTTCATCGCGCTCGGCAGTCTGTCGATGCTCGGGATTTCCCTGCCTATCTGGGTGACGCTTGCGTGCTTCATCGTTTTTGGCGTATTGCTCAACCAGACTGTGTATGGACGCAATACATTGGCGATCGGCGGCAATCCCGAGGCTTCGCGGCTCGCGGGGATCAATGTCGAGCGCACGCGGGTGTGGATCTTCTTGATTCAGGGCGCTGTTACCGCGCTGGCGGGTGTCATTCTCGCTTCGCGGATTACGTCGGGGCAGCCGAATGCGGCTCAGGGTTTTGAGCTGAACGTGATTTCGGCTTGCGTGCTGGGTGGGGTTTCGCTGCTCGGCGGGCGGGCGACGATTTCTGGCGTCGTGATCGGGGTGCTGATTATGGGCACCGTCGAGAACGTCATGAATCTGCTGAATATCGATGCGTTCTATCAGTATCTTGTGCGGGGAGCGATTTTGCTTGCAGCCGTGTTGCTGGATCAGTTGAAGAATCGCGGATCGCGGGATTGATGGGGTTTGGGTTGGTGCGCTTGGGGCCTTCGTGGAATCCTGATTTCGTGTTGGTCTATTGGCGTTGCCCCTGTGCGGGGCGGCACCTACTTTCTTTGCTGCTGCAAAGAAAGTAGGCAAAGAAAGCAGCTTTCCCCATCCGGAACGCTTCAAGCCGGCCGCGGCACAGGCGATAGTATTTGGTCCAGCAGTAGCGAGTGCCCTCAAAGGCCATACCGGGCATGGACCGCGCACGGTCTGACGAGCTAGTAAGCCAAGGGCACTGGTTCAGCACGAAAGAGTTCCGGCACAGCGCTACGCGCCGCCGTGGGGTATGCAAGGGAAACCGACGAGCAAAGAGAAACGCAGAAGCACAAGCATCGCCGATGTACCCATCGGCCGCGAAGCGGGCCGGAGCTATTTGGTGCTGAACCAGTTTGTTTTGCGGTGCGATATGGCAGACCGTGCGCGGTCCAAGCCCGGTGTGGCCTTTGAGGGCACTCGCTACTGCTGTGCCAAAGACGATCGCCTGTGCCGCGGCCGGTGTGAGGCGTTCCGGATGGGGAAAGCTGCTTTCTTTGGTTACTTTCTTTGCAGCAGCAAAGAAAGTGACTGCCGCCCCGCACAGGGGCAACGCTAATAGACCGACACGAGTTCAGGATTCCGCAAAAGAGACAAAGAGACATGGCAATCGAAAGCAAACTCGCCCAATACCCCAGCCTGCAAGGCAAAACCGTCCTGATAACCGGCGGCGCGACCGGCATCGGCGAGGCCTTCGTCGAGCACTTCTTCGACCAGGGCGCGAAAGTCGCCTTCTTCGACATCGACACCGACGCGGGCGAATCCCTCGCCGACCGCCTCGGCGCGGCCTTGCAGCCGACCCACACACGCCCGATGTTCCTGAACATCGACCTCACCGACATCGACGCCTTGCGCAAAGGCATCGCGGACGTGCGAACGGCGTTCGGCCCGATCACCGTGCTCGTGAACAACGCCGCCAACGACAAGCGCCACAAGATCGAGGACGTCACGCCCGAATCCTACGACGCGGGCATCGCGGTCAACGTCCGCCATCAGTTCTTCGCGGCTCAGGCGGTGATCGAAGACATGAAGCAATCTGGCGGCGGCTCGATCATCAATCTGGGCTCGATCAGCTGGATGCTCAAGCAAGGCAACTTCCCCGTCTACGTAACGGCGAAATCGGCCGTACAAGGCATGACGCGCGGCCTCGCGCGCGATCTCGGCAAGTTCGGCATCCGCGTGAACACGCTCGTACCCGGCTGGGTCATGACCGAAAAGCAGAAGCGCCTCTGGCTCGACGACGCCGGCCGCGAAGCGATCAAGCAAGGCCAGTGCATCGACGCGGAACTGCTGCCCGCGCATCTCGCCCGCGCGGCGCTCTTTCTCGCCTCGGACGACAGCAGCATGCTGACCGCGCAAGACATCATCGTCGACGGAGGATGGGCCTGATGAACTCGACTCGCGCGCAACTGCTCATCGACAGCCGATGCTCGCTCGGCGAAGGCGCGACGTGGTGCGCCGCGAGCGGCCGCTTCTGGTGGACCGACATCGAAGGCAACACGCTGTGGCGCTACGATCCGCGCGACGGCGCGAGCGAATCGTTCGCCATGCCCGAGCGGCTCGGATGCTTCACGCCGTGCGCGGATGCGCGCTTCCTGCTGCTCGGCCTCGCATCGCGGCTCGCGTTCTACGAGATCGCGACAGGGAAAATCGAGACCCTCATGGAAGTCGAAGCCGATCTGCCGACGCGTCTGAACGACGGCCGCTGCGATCGCGAAGGGCGCTTCGTCTTCGGCACGAAGCACGATGTCGAGGACGCGCAGGCGATCGGCGGGTTTTATCGGCTGAACCGGGATCTGTCGCTCGAACGGCTGCCGCTCGGAGATTGCGCGATCTCGAACAGCATCGGTTTTTCCCCCGACGGCGCGACGATGTATTACTGTGACTCGCCGACGCGCCAGATCCGCGTCTGCGATTACCCGACGTTTTCAAATGACCGCGTGTTCGTCGAGCTGACCGACGCGACCGGCGTGCCCGACGGTTCCATCGTCGATGCCGAAGGCGGCTTGTGGAACGCGCAGTGGGGCGGCGCGCGGGTCGTGCGTTATGGGCGCGATGGCCGCGAGACGGCGCGCATCGACGTGCCGAGCGCGCAGCCGAGTTGCGCCGCGTTCGGCGGCGCGGATTTCGGCACGCTGTATGTGACGAGCGCGCGCATCGGCCTCGACGATAAAGCGCTCGAAAGCGATGCGCACGCCGGCGGCGTGTTCGTCGCGACGCCCGGCGCACGCGGCATCGCCGAAGCGGTATTCGCGGGCAAGGCGTAACGAAGAGAACACCGAGACGGCGCGCAACGACGCGCCGCCCGACCTGCCCCGGCGGCGCCGGGTTTTTCGCCTCTCGATGGAGCACGAGTCATGGCTGTTGCGCGCACAGAGCAAAGACCGAATCCTGCATCGACGTCCACGGCGCAAGCGAACGTCCGCCGTTCCAGGCTGGCCGCCGCGGCCGAGCCGCCCATCCGTCCCGGCCCGGGCACGGCGGTCGTCGCGATCGGCGGATCGCACGCCGAAGGCTGCATCACTCTCGCCAACGCGCATCTGCGGCTCGAACTCGCGCCGTCGCTCGGCGGCGGCATCACGCGTTTCGACTGGCGTCACGAAGGCACGCTGGTGCCGATCTTCCGGCCCTGCGCCGAACCCGGTCCGGATACCGATCCGAATCAGCTCGCGTGCTATCCGCTTCTGCCGTATTCGAACCGCATCGGCGACGGGCGCTTTCAGTTCTCCGGACGCTCCATCGACGTGCCGTGCAATCGCGCCGGCGAACCGCTGCCGCTCCACGGCGACGGCTGGCTCGGCGCGTGGCAGGTCGAAGCGGAGGAAGCGGGGCGCGCGCGGCTCACGCTCGATCGCAGCGACGGCAAGCCGTATTCGTTTCGCGCCGCGCAGACTTACGCGCTCGACGAAGCCACGCTCGTCGTCACTCTCGATGTCGAGAACACCGGCGACGAAGCGCTGCCGTTCGGCCTCGGGCTGCATCCGTTTCTGATGCGCGAGGCGGACACGGAGTTGTCGGCGGCGGCGGGCGGCGTGTGGCTGTGCGGCGACGACTGGCTGCCGGTGCGGCATGTGCCGACGCCGCCGGCGTGGCAGTTCGGCGTCGCGTATCCGATGCCCTCCGAGATGGTGAACAACGCGTTCACGGGATGGAGCGGCCGCACGAGCGTGCTGTGGCCGAAGCGGCGTCTGTCGCTGACGATCGCCGCCGATACCGACTATTACGTGCTGTACGCGCCGCCCGGCGAGAGCTTCTTTTGCTTCGAGCCAGTCGATCATCCGGTCAACGCAGTGAATCTGCCCGGCGGCGGGGAAGCGCACGGCATGACCGTGCTCGCGCCGGGCGAGCGGCTCTCGCGGGAGTTTCGATTCACGGTCGAACGCACCGGGGAAGCGGCGCGGCGCGCACGGCCGCGCACGCGCGCGGGAGCGAAAGCGCGGGCGAGAAGCGCATCGCGCTGATGTCCGGGAGACGCGATGCCACGCACGTTAAAATGCGTGGCATCGACGTTCAACGAATCCCGCCATGTCCTTCATCCAGTCTCTCAACGCCGCGTGGTCGCGCACGCAATCGCTTCTGTGCGTCGGCCTCGACCCTGAGCCCGCGAAATTTCCCGCCGCGCTCAACGGCCGCGCCGATGCGATCTTCGAATTCTGCAAGACCATCGTCGACGCGACCGCGCCGTACGCATCGTCGTTCAAGCCGCAGATCGCGTATTTCGCGGCGCATCGCGCCGAAGACCAGCTCGAAGCGCTGATCGCGCACATCCATGAAAAACACGCCGGCATTCCGGTGATTCTCGATGCAAAGCGCGGCGACATCGGCAGCACGGCCGAGCAGTACGCAAAGGAAGCGTTCGAGCGCTATCGGGCGGATGCCGTGACGGTCAATCCGTACATGGGTTTCGATTCGATCGAGCCGTATCTGGCGCATGAAGGCCGGGGCGTGATCGTGCTGTGCCGCACGTCGAACGCGGGCGGCTCCGATCTGCAATTCCTCACGACCGACGGCAAGCCGCTGTATCAGGTCGTCGCGACGCTCGCCGCCGAAAAGTGGAACGCGAGCGGCCAGCTCGGACTGGTCGTCGGCGCGACGTTCCCGAAGGAAATCGAAACCGTGCGGGGCATCGTCGGCGATATGCCGTTGCTGATTCCCGGCATCGGCGCGCAAGGCGGCGATGTCGAAGCGACCGTGCGCGCGGGCCGCACCCCGAACGGCACGGGCATGCTGATCAACTCGTCGCGCGCGATCATCTACGCGAGCAAGGGCGACGACTACGCGCAAGCCGCCGCCGAAGCGGCGAAGAAGACGCGCGATACGATCAATCAGTATCGGTGATATGAAGGCGCGAACTCACCGTTCGCGCTGATCCAGAAACTCCAGCAGCTTGCGCAGCGCATGCGCCGCCGCCTGCGCGCGCACCTGCTCGCGGTCGCCCTTGAACAATTGCGTTTCGACGCCGGTATGAAGCCGGTTGCTCCACGCGAACGACACCGTGCCGACCGGCTTCGCGTCGCTTCCGCCCGCCGGGCCCGCGACGCCCGTGATCGCCACCGAGACCTGCGCGCGGCTGTTGCGCAGCGCGCCTTCGGCCATCGCTTTCGCGACGGGTTCGCTCACCGCGCCGTGCTGCTCGATCAGCGCCGCCGGCACGCCGATCATCTCGATCTTCGCGAGATTCGAATAGGTGACGAAGCCGCGCTCGAACCACGCGCTGCTGCCCGAAATATCCGTGATGGCGGTCGCGACCATGCCGCCCGTGCACGACTCGGCGGTCGCGAGCATCAGCCGTTCGTCGCGCAGCTTGTTGCCGACGCGAATCGCAAGTTGGTGAACGACGGTGTCGGTTGGCATGGCGGTGTTCTCGATGGATAGGAAAGTCAGACGGTCATGCGCCAGAGCGCGATCACGAGCAGCGTGAAGAACGCCGCGACGAGATCATCGAACATGATGCCGAAGCCGCCTTTCAAATGGCGGTCGAAATAGCGGATGGGCGGCGGCTTCACCATGTCGAAGAAACGGAACACGATGAACGCCCACAACTGTCCGGTAAACGTTGCGGGCGTAACGAGCAGCAGCACGAGCCAGAACGCCACGATCTCATCCCACACGACCGGCGACGGGTCCGCGACGCCCATTTTCTTGGCGGTGAAGCCAGTGAACCAGCATCCGGCGATAAAGCCGGCGACGATCAGCGCGCCCCAAGCCGCGACCGTCATATGCGGGTTGAAGACGATGAACGTCAGCCACGCGAACAGCGTCCCGACCGTTCCCGGCGCGACGGGGGACAACCCGCTGCCGCAGCCGAGCGAAAGAATATGGAGCGGATGCGTGAGCATGAAGCGCGCGCTCGCCTTGCGCGGCGCGCGCGGCGCATTGCGTGAATCGTTCGGATCGCCCGCGAGGGTCGGGTCAGTCTGCATGAAAATGATCGAAGCCTTGCAACGTCAGGGAGAGCGGCGCGCCGGCGGCATCGCGCCAGGCAATACCCGGCACACCGGATGATTCGATTGTACCGATGCGGGTCAGCGGCACTTTCACGCTCGTCGCGATATTTCCGAGCGCCGCGCGCGCGGCGGGCGGCGCGGTGAAGCAGAGTTCGTAGTCATCGCCGCCGGCGAGCGCACATTGGCGGCGCGCGGCCTCGGGCAGCGCGCGCACGGCGTCCGAGCATGGCACGGCATCGGCATCGACGACGGCGCGCACGCCCGAGCGTTTCAGGATGTGCATGAGATCGCCCGCGAGGCCGTCGGAAATATCGAGCGCCGCGTGCGCGACGCCGCGCAGGGCGAGACCCAGCGCAACGCGCGGCTCGGGCCGCTCCAGCGCGCGCCGCCAGTTTGCGGCGGTGGCCTCGTCGGGCGCGCGCCATTGGCCGCGCAGCGCGCCGAGTCCCGCGCGCGCATCGCCCAGCGTGCCGGACACCCAGATGTCGTCGCCAGGCCGCGCGGCGTCGCGGCGCAGGGCCGCGCCGTGCGGCACGTCGCCGAACACGGTGATGCAGAGGTTGAGCGGACCGCTCGTGGTGTCGCCGCCGACGAGCGCGCAGTCGTGCCGGTCGGCGAGCGCGAAGAGGCCATTGCTGAAGGCTTCGAGCCACGCTTCATCGGCGCGCGGCAGCGCGAGCGCGAGCGTGAACGCGTGCGGCTTCGCGCCCATCGCGGCGAGATCCGACAGATTCACGGCGAGCGCCTTGTGCCCGAGCGCGTAAGGATCGACATCGGGAAAGAAGTGGCGGCCTTCGACCAGCATGTCCGTCGAAATGGCGAGCTGATGGCCGGCGGGCGGCGCGATCAGCGCGCAGTCGTCGCCGATGCCGAGCGGCCTCGCGGCTTCGTCGTCATGACGTGGCGAAGGCGCGGTCGCGCGGCGTGCAAAGAAGCGGTCGATCAGAGAAAACTCGGAGAGCATCGTCGGCGATGAAGTGGTTTTTTGTGCGCTGCAAGAGAACGACGCGGGACGCGCAAGAACCCCGAAAGCATCCGTCCCGTGTCTCGAAAAAATCGAACGAAGCGCCGCGAGCCTTGCTCCACGGAGCGATCAGACCGTTTCCGGTCACGGCACTTGTAGCCGAAATGCATGGAGCGCGGCCCGAAACCGCCCCTGATTGGCGCTACAATGCGTTCGAACTTCTATTCTAATTCCCGCTCTGCTAGCCCGCCCTATGACGACTGACGCCAATACGAAGTTGCGCGAAGCCGCGCTCGATTATCACGAATTCCCGGTTCCGGGAAAGATCGCGATCGCGCCCACGAAGCAGATGATCAACCAGCGCGACCTCGCGCTCGCCTATTCGCCGGGCGTCGCGTTCGCGTGTGAAGCGATCGTGGAAGATCCGCTGAACGCCGCGCGCTTCACCGCGCGCAGCAATCTCGTGGGCGTCGTGTCGAACGGCACGGCCGTGCTGGGACTCGGCAACATCGGGCCGCTCGCGTCGAAACCGGTGATGGAAGGCAAGGCGGTGCTGTTCAAGAAGTTCGCCGGCATCGACGTGTTCGATATCGAGCTGAACGAAAACGATCCGCACAAGCTCGTCGACGTGATCGCCGCGCTGGAGCCGACTTTCGGCGGCATCAATCTGGAAGACATCAAGGCGCCGGACTGCTTCATCGTCGAGCGCGAGTGCCGCAAGCGCATGAAGATTCCCGTCTTCCACGATGACCAGCACGGCACGGCGATCGTCGTCGCGGCGGCCATCACCAATGGTCTGAAGGTCGTCGGCAAGAGCATCGGCGAAGTGAAGCTGGTCGCGTCGGGCGCGGGTGCGGCGGCGCTGGCCTGCCTGAACCTGCTCGTCGATCTCGGCATGAAGCGCGAGAACATCTACGTGACCGATCTCGCCGGCGTGGTCTACAAAGGCCGCACCGAGCTCATGGACCCGGACAAGGAACTGTTCGCCCGCGAAACCAGCGCGCGCACGCTCGCTGAAGTGATGGAAGGCGCGGACGTGTTCCTCGGTCTGTCGGCGGGCGGCGTGCTCAAGCAGGACATGGTCAAGCAGATGGCTGCGAAGCCGCTGATTCTCGCGCTCGCCAATCCGACGCCGGAAATCCTGCCGGAACTCGCGCTCGAAGTGCGCCCGGACGCGGTGCTCGCCACCGGCCGCACGGACTATCCGAACCAGGTCAACAACGTTCTGTGCTTCCCGTTCATCTTCCGCGGCGCGCTGGATGTGGGCGCGACCGTCATCACGAAGGAAATGGAAATCGCGGCGGTGAACGCGATTGCGGAACTGGCGCGTCAGGAGCAGAGCGATATCGTCGCCACGGCTTACGGCATTCAGGACTTGTCCTTCGGTCCGGAATATCTGATTCCGAAGCCGTTCGATCCGCGTCTGATCGTGAAGATCGCGCCGGCGGTGGCGAAAGCCGCGATGGATTCCGGCGTCGCGACGCGTCCGATCGAGGACATGGAAGCCTACGAGCAGCATCTGCAGCAGTTCGTCTATCACAGCGGCACGACGATGAAGCCCGTGTTCCAGCTCGCGCGCAGCGTCGAGCCGGAGAAGAAGCGCATCGTGTTCGCGGAGGGCGAGGAAGAGCGCGTGCTGCGCGCGGTGCAGATCGCCGTCGATGAAAAGATCGCGAAGCCGATTCTCATCGGCCGTCCGGCGGTCATCGCGCAGCGCATCCAGAAGTTCGGCCTGCGCCTTGCGGAGGGCGCCGACTTCTCCGTCGTCGATACGGATCACGACGAGCGTTACCGCGATTTCTGGCAGACCTACGCGAAGATGATGGCGCGCAAGGGCATCAGCGAGCAGATGGCGAAGCTCGAAATGCGCCGCCGCACGACGCTCATCGGCGCGATGCTCGTGCAGAAGGGCGAAGCCGACGGCATGATCTGCGGCACGGTGAGCACGACGCATCGCCATCTGCACTTCATCGATCAGGTGATCGGCAAGAAGGAAGGCGCGAAGGTCTACGCGGCGATGAACGCGCTCGTGCTGCCGGGTCGGCAGATTTTCATCGTCGATACGCACGTGAACGTCGATCCGACGCCCGAGCAACTTGCCGAAATCACCATCCTCGCGGCGGAAGAAGTGAAGCGCTTCGGCATCGTGCCGAAGATCGCGCTGCTGTCGCATTCGAACTTCGGCACGAGCAACGCGCCGAGCGCGCAGAAGATGCGCGACGTGCTCGCGATCCTGAAGGAGCGCGCGCCCGATCTGGACGTGGATGGCGAAATGCACGGCGACGTCGCGCTGGATTCGCGCCTGCGTAAGGAAGTGCTGCCGGAATCGACGCTCGAAGGCGATGCGAATCTGCTAATCCTGCCGAACATCGACGCGGCGAACATCTCGTACAACCTGCTGAAGACGGCGGCGGGAAGCGGCATCGCGATCGGGCCGATCCTGCTCGGCGCGGCCAAGCCGGTGCACGTGCTGACGTCGTCGGCGACGGTGCGGCGGATCGTCAACATGACGGCGTTGCTGGTGGCGGACGCGACGGCTACGCGCTAAGCGCGGCTTCGGTTTGACATGAAACGCGGCGGCGCTCCCGCCGCGTTTTCTATTGCGCAAAAAAAAAGCGTGCCGCGTTTCCACGGCACGCCCGAGAAAAAGCAAGAGGGGTGTCTGCTTTTACCCGCGAAATGCGGGATCGTCGGCGGAGCGCGTTGCCGTGAAGCTGGCGACGAGTGAGGCGGCTCGTCCAAAGGCTTCAAGATCCCACGCGTCGAATTATTATCTCGCATGAGATAAAAATCTCTCAGATTTGGGCTAAATATGGCCGACGGAGCGTGCCCGGAATTGCATGACGCGATCAAACTGAGAAAAAATTTCCGATTTTCGGCCTGACGTTGCTTCGCCCTGTCATTAGCGATACCCTTACATCTTTCATGGTCGTCGAATTCTGGTGTATCGCGAGGACAACCGTTTGGTGATACGCGCGCGGGTTCTGTGTTCCGTCATCGTCCTGAGCGTCCTGTTGGGGGCATGCGGCAAGGACGAACCTCGCAGTGGCGTTCAGGAACCGGTTGCGTCGGCGAGTCCGGCGCCGGTCGCGCCAGTGGAACCGGTCCGGCAAGCACAGTCACGGCAGCTTGACGCGACCGACGGGCAGGAGCGTGACGGGTTCGCCACCGTCCACATCGCGCAGTTGCCCAGGCAGGCGGTCGCGACCTTGCGGCTGATCGAAGCGGGCGGCCCTTTCCCTTACGAGAAGGACGGCGTCGTGTTCGGCAATCGCGAGCGTCTGCTGCCGCGGCATGCACGCGGCTACTACCACGAGTACACCGTTCCCACGCCGCGCGCGCGGGATCGCGGCGCGCGCCGGATCGTTTGCGGCGGCGCGAAGAAGCAGATCGGCGATTGCTACTACACGGACGACCACTACGCGAGTTTCAAACGCATTGCGGATTAACTACGGGATTAACGGCATGAGCGACAACATCTACGCGCACGACCACAGCGTCGCGGGTGATCTTTTCGCCACCGGCGATGGCAACCTGTTCCAGCGAGTATTGCGGCTACGCATGACAGAACACGACAACAGACCCGACGACGAGACCAGGCCTGAGGAGTTCCATTCGCAAGAGGATCCGGAAGCGCTGTTCGCCACCGTGCGGCCGAATATCGTGCAGTCGATCCGCGCGTTCCGCGTGCAGGATCTGGCGGACGAAGCGAACCGCCTCGGCCAGCATTTTCTCTACGCCTATCTCGGTCAGGCCCAGAGCAAGCAGGAAGTGCTCGAGACCATCGCCACCTCGTTCATCTTCCCCAAGCATTTCGGCAAGAACTACGACGCGCTCTACGATTCACTCACCGATCTCGTTCACAAGGCGGGCTCGCAGCCGGGTTTCGTGATCGTGCTGGAGCAGTTGCCGATCGCGCAGAAATTCGACAAGGAAGGGCGCGAAGTGCTGCTCGACGTCTTCCGCGATGCCGCGGAATTCTGGGCCGAGCGGAAAGTGGCTTTCCGCGTGTTTTACTCGTTCGTCTGAGTCCGCTCGGCCGGCGCGCTCGCGGCGGTCAGGTGGTTGCAGCAGCCCGATGGGTGTCGCCGAAAGGCGCGTTCATCGGGCTGTTTTCGTTTGCGTGTCGACGCCGGAGATTCACCAGCCGCCCCAGCGCGCGGCCAGCGCGGCGAGCACCGCGATGCCGGCCGTCTCGGTGCGCAACACGCGCGGGCCGAGGCCGAGCGTGGCAAAGCCCGCATCGACGATCGCGCTTTCTTCACCGGGCGAGAAGCCCGCTTCGGGGCCGATCAGCAACGTGACCGGGGCGCGCGGCGGATCGGCGGGCAGGGACGTGAAGCTGACTTCCGCGCGCGGCGAGAGCAGCAGGCGCAGTTCGCCATCGGTGGCGGCGGGCAGATCGGCGAGCCAGGCGTCGAGATCGCGCGGCGGGGCGACATCCGGCACGCGGTTGCGGCCGCACTGTTCGCAGGCCGCGCGCGTGAGCGCCTGCCAATGCGCCTGACGTCGCAATGCGCGCTCGCCGGCGAGACGCACGACGCCGCGCTCGGCGGTGATCGGCGCGATGGCCGCGACGCCGAGTTCCACCGCCTTCTCGATGAGCCAGTCCATCTTGTCGCCGCCCGCCACGCCTTGCGCGAGCGTCACGCGATAAGGCGGCTCGGCCTCGCGATCGCTGTGTTCGTCGAGGCGCGCGGTCGCCGCGCGTTTGGCGATATCGACCAGTTCGCCGCGATATTCGCCGCCGGCGCCATCGAAGAGCGTGATCGCGTCGCCGGTCTGCAGGCGCAAGACATGGACGTGACGCACGACGTCATCGGGAAGGGGAAGAGTCTGGCCCACGCGAAGCGGGCCGTCGACGTGAAAACGTGGCATGGATGGTCGATCGCGGACATTCGATCCGCGGATAGTAGTGATGCCTGACGGCGATGCGAGCGCGTTTAACCCAGATGCCGCGCGATGGCCCAGCGATAGCCGTCCGGGTCTTCGATCTGCGCGAAACGGTCGCCCCAGAACTGGTCCTGCGGCTCGATCAGCGCCTTTGCGCCGACCGCGAGCGCCTGCTGAAAGGTCGCGTCGACGTCGTCGACATACAGATAGAACGACTGCGGCGCCATCTGCCCCGCGCTTTTCGGCGTGCGCGCCTGCGAACCGTATGCGCCTTCGGGCGCGAACATCACGATCAATTGCCCGCGATACGCCATCTCGACGTGAATGATCGAGCCGTCGTCGTTCACGCTGTCGCGTACCGCGAAGCCGAGCGCCTTTTCATAGAACGCGATGCTCACGCGCGCATCGCGCACAGTGAGGTACGGGATCAGCCAGGGCACGTCGGCGGGGCGAGGGTCGGTCATCGAAAGCACTCCTTGAAGCCTTGCTGCTGCATTGACAGTCATTTTGCCATGAAGCCGTACGAACAATGGACCGGCAAGGATTTTGCACGTCGAGCGGCGCACCGGTCGGATTTCGCCGGATGAACGTCCGTCGATGATGCCCGTTACCGTGTAATGTGACGCGTTGTCACGAAGTCGTGACAGCGGCTGTCACGCTTGCGACGCGCGCGGCGCAACGCAGTTCCCGCAGATCGCCGACGCTCGTTTGCACGGAACATGCCCGCGCCCCGGGACGCCTGGCCGCACCCGCTTCGGCATGCTCGCGGCGCGTGTCAATCGGACCGGTCTGTTAGAATGACGGCCTCCCGATCCTCGTCGTTTCTCGTCGTTCCGGTCCTGAAAACGTTGTGTCCCGCGGGTCCGGCTCGGGTGAGAAGTACTGCAAGAGAAGCACCGTGGATCATTTCAGGACCTGCCCCAGACTCGACATGACGATCCCGACCTCCAGCCAGTCCGCCCTCATGGCCAACGCGATCCGCGCGCTTGCCATGGACGCCGTTCAACAAGCCAATTCCGGTCACCCCGGCATGCCGATGGGCATGGCCGAAATCGGCGTCGCGCTGTGGTCGCGCCATCTGAAGCACAACCCGACGAACCCGCACTGGTTCGATCGCGACCGTTTCGTATTGTCGAACGGTCATGGTTCGATGCTGCTGTATTCGCTCCTGCATCTCACCGGCTACGACCTGCCGCTCGCCGAACTGAAGAATTTCCGCCAGTTGCATTCGAAGACGCCGGGCCATCCGGAATACGGCATGACGGCCGGCGTCGAGACGACCACGGGCCCGCTCGGCCAGGGCATCGGCAATGCGGTCGGCATGGCGCTGGCCGAAGCGCTGCTTGCCGCCGAGTTCAACAAGACTGACGCGAAGATCGTCGATCACCACACGTACGTGTTCCTCGGCGACGGCTGTCTGATGGAAGGCATCTCGCACGAAGCCAGCTCGCTCGCGGGCACGCTGAAGCTGAACAAGCTGATCGCGCTGTACGACGACAACGGCATCTCGATCGACGGTCACGTCGAGCACTGGTTCCACGACGACACGCCGAAGCGCTTCGAAGCGTACGGCTGGAACGTGATTCGCGCGGTGGACGGTCACAACGTCGATGCGGTCGATGCGGCCATCGCGCAGGCGAAGAAATCGGACAAGCCGACTTTGATCTGCTGCCGCACGGTCATCGGCAAGGGCGCGCCGACCAAGGCGGGCGGTCACGACGCGCACGGCGCGCCGCTCGGCGACAAGGAAATCGCGGCGACGCGCGCGGCCATCGGCTGGAATTACGGTCCGTTCGAAATTCCGCAGGAAGTCTACGCAGCGTGGGACGCGAAGGAACAGGGCGCGCACGCTGAAACCGAGTGGAACAAGGCATTCGACGCCTACAAGGCGAAGTACGCCGGCGAAGGCGCGGAATTCGCGCGCCGCATGACCGGCGAACTGCCCGCGAACTGGGCCGAAGCTGCCGCGAAGATCATCGAGGACGCGAACCAGAAAGCCGAAACGGTCGCGACGCGCAAGGCATCGCAGAACACGATCGAAGGTCTGGCTGCGGCGCTGCCGGAACTGCTCGGCGGCTCGGCTGACCTGACTGGTTCTAACCTGACCAACTGGAAGGCGTCAAAGGCCGTTCGTGCTGCTGGCGACGCGGAGAACGCGAATCCGGATCACGCGGGCATCCAGTGGGGCAATCACATCAACTACGGCGTGCGCGAGTTCGGCATGAGCGCGGCCATCAACGGCCTCGCGCTGCACGGCGGCTATCGTCCGTTCGGCGGCACGTTCCTGACGTTCTCGGACTACAGCCGCAACGCGCTGCGCGTCGCCGCGCTGATGAAGTCGCGCTCGATCTTCGTGTTCACGCACGATTCCATCGGCCTCGGTGAAGACGGCCCGACGCACCAGTCGATCGAGCACGTGTCCAGCCTGCGCCTGATCCCGAATCTGCAGACGTGGCGTCCGGCCGATACGGTCGAAACGGCCGTCGCGTGGACGCATGCGATCGCGCACAACGGTCCGTCGACGCTGATCTTCAGCCGCCAGAACCTGCAATTCTCGCCGCGCAACGACATTCAGATCGCCAATATCGCGAAGGGCGGCTACGTGCTGCGCGACTGGAACGACGACATTCCCGCGCGCAAGATCATCCTCATCGCGACCGGCTCGGAAGTGCAGCTCGCGATGGAAGCGGTCGAGGCGCTGGCGAAGGAAGGCATCGGCGCGCGCGTCGTGTCGATGCCCTGCTCGAACGTGTTCGACAAGCAGGATGCCGAATACCGCGAGCGCGTGCTGCCCAAGGGCGTGGCGCGCGTGGCGATCGAGGCGGGCGTGACGGATTTCTGGCGCAAGTACGTGGGCCTCGAAGGCGGCGTGGTCGGCATCGACACGTTCGGCGAGTCGGCCCCGGCGGGCGCGCTGTTCAAGCATTTCGGCTTCACGGTGGAGAACGTCGTCGGGACGGCGAAGTCCGTTCTCGCCGCGTAAGCATTGACGTCAGCGAAGCAAGGTTTTTTTGAGCCAAGGAGATAGACCATGACGATTCGCGTTGCAATCAACGGCTACGGCCGGATCGGCCGCAACACGCTGCGCGCCCTCTATGAGAACGGCAAGAAGCACGATATCGAGATCGTCGCCATCAACGATCTGGGCGATGCCAAGACGAACGCGCATCTGACGCAATACGACACCGCGCACGGCAAGTTCCCGGGCGAAGTGTCGGTGGACGGCGATTACCTCGTCGTCAACGGCGACAAGATCCGCGTGCTGGCGAACCGCAACCCGGCCGAACTGCCGTGGGGCGAGCTGAAGGTCGACGTGGTGCTGGAGTGCACGGGCTTTTTCACGACCAAGGAAAAGGCCAGCGCGCACATCAAGGGCGGCGCGAAGAAGGTCATCATCTCGGCGCCGGGCGGCAAGGACGTGGACGCGACCGTCGTGTACGGCGTGAACCATAACGTGCTGAAGGCTTCGGACACGGTCATCTCGAACGCATCGTGCACGACGAACTGCCTCGCGCCGCTCGTCAAGCCGCTGAACGACAAGATCGGTCTGGTGAACGGTCTGATGACCACGATCCACGCCTACACGAACGATCAGGTTCTGACCGACGTGTATCACGAAGATCTGCGCCGCGCGCGCTCGGCCACGCACAGCCAGATCCCGACGAAGACGGGCGCGGCTTCCGCGGTCGGCCTCGTGCTGCCGGAACTGAACGGCAAGCTGGATGGCTACGCGATCCGCGTGCCGACGATCAACGTGTCGGTGGTCGATCTGTCGTTCATCGCCGCGCGCGACACGACGGTCGAGGAAGTCAACAAGATCATGAAGGAAGCGTCGGAAGGCGCGCTGAAGGGCGTGCTCGGCTACAACGACGCGCCGCTGGTTTCGATCGACTACAACCACAACCCGGCTTCGTCGACGTTCGATTCGACGCTCACGAAGGTGTCGGGCCGTCTCGTGAAGGTGTCGAGCTGGTACGACAACGAGTGGGGCTTCTCGAACCGCATGCTGGATACGGCGGTTGCGCTCGCCAACGCCAAGTAAGTTTCGGCTTGCCGAAATGACAAAGCCGCTCTTCGGAGCGGCTTTGTTTTTTGCAGCCTTTAGTCTGCGTTACGCGAGCTTCTCGCGCAGAAACGATACGACGTAAGGTGTCGCCGCCGCCGCGACCGTGGCTGCCGTGCCGGGGTCCATGCCCATGCGCGCGGCGATCGATTCGGCGATGCGTCCCGTGAGAACGCCTTCGCCACCTTCCTCCATCGATTTCAGAAAGCCGTCGCCTCGCACGAGCCCGGCGGCGAACGCTGCGAAAAAGCTCTTGCCGGGATGATCGCCCAGCAAGCCCTGGCTTTGTTCTTCGGCGTGCGCGTGCGCGGTCTGCGCGGCGGTACTGAGCATCTGCTGGCTATCTTCGGGGCTGAAGCCCTGATCGGTCAGCGCTTGTGTGGCTTGCGCGCCATGATCCGAAGACAGAAATTCCGAAACGAGTTGTTGCATGTCCATCGACGCTGCTCCTCTTGATGTTCGCCAATTGCAGGGCAGCGCAAGCGGATAGAAACCTCCATCACGCACGGCCCTTGCTGAGACTGCCGACATCAAAAGAAGTGCCGCATGCGCTCACGCTTTGTCAGGCAGCGGAAAATGCACACCGGCGCGCTGCGCCGCGTTGACGATATGCCGCTCGATCGCCATGCCGGCCTTTTCTCCGTCACGCGCCTTCAGCGCCTCGATGATTCCCGCGTGCTCGTGATACGTCGACAACACCAGCTCGCGCCGATAGAACGGCAGGCGCTGGCTTTCCTTCATGATGTCGGCGCTGCCGCGCAGGATCGATTCGATCGCCGCGTTGCCCGCGAGACTCACGATACGCATGTGGAACGCGAAATCCAGTTGCGCGGCTTCCTCCAGCGCCGATTCCGTCAGCGCAGCGTGCAGCGAACCGAGATTGTCGTCGAGCCAGTCGATGTCGGAATCGCCGATCGAATGCGCCGCGAGCCGCGCAACGAATCCCTCCAGCGCGAACCGCATCTGATAGGTATCCGGCAACGAAGCCTGATCCGCGAAACGCCACGGATGCGCGTTGCTCGCCTGCGCGTTGCTGACGTACACGCCCTTGCCGGGACGGATAAGCAGCATGCCGAGCGCTTCGAGTGTCGAGAGCGCCTCGCGCAGCGACGCCCGGCTGATCTCCAGTTCCTCCGATAGTTGCCGCTGCGCCGGCAGCAGACTCCCGACCGGATACACGCTCGATTCGATACGTTCGCGAATGGTCGCGATCGCGGCGTCGGTCACGGTGTGCGGGACATTTTTCATAGGAAGAAAACAGTATTGGCCGGTCTGACCGCCATTGTATGCGCGTGCCGCGCGCGCGTGTGAGCGACCGTGCCGTGCGCATTTTCGTGCCCGAACCGAACAGGGTATACCGCTACGAATGCGTCCTTGACTGGGTTATATCGGCTTTCTAATATTCCACATCACAGCACTGGTCCGACCAGTCGGAACAGTTGCTCAGGTCCTGAGACATTACACGAGGAGACGGTCGTGTCGAGATTTCTGAATTCGCTGTTCGGCAGGGTGATGATCGCGCTGGTCATCGGCATCGTGGTGGGCGCGCTATTTCCGCAATTCGGCCAGTCGCTGCGGCCTTTGGGCGATGGCTTTCTGAAGCTGATCAAAATGGTGATCGGGCCGATCGTGTTTTGCGTCGTCGTGAGCGGCATGGCGAGCGCGGGCGATCTGAAGAAGGTCGGGCGCGTCGGGCTGAAGGCTGTGATCTACTTCGAGATCATGACGACGCTCGCGTTGGTCATCGGCGCGATTCTGGCGTGGGTCACGCGCCCGGGCGTCGGCATGAACATCGATCTGCATACGCTCAACGCGGCGTCGCTCTCCACTTACACGGAGCACGCGAAGAGCCTGAAGGACACGGCGGGCTTCCTGCTGAAGATCATCCCCGACACTGCCATCGATGCCTTCGCGAAGGGCGACATCCTGCAAGTGCTCGTGTTCGCCATCCTGTTCGGCGCGGCGCTCTCGATGCTCGGCGACAAGGCGCAGCGCGTGACGGTGTTCATCGACGAACTGTCGAACGTGTTCTTCCGCATCATGGCGTTCATCATCAAGCTCGCGCCGCTCGGCGTGCTCGGCGCGATCGCGTTCACGACCGGCCAGTACGGCGTCGCGTCGCTCAAGCAACTGGGCCTGCTCGTGATGGTCTTCTACGCGAGTTGCTTCCTGTTCGTGTTCGTCGTGCTGGGCGTGGTAATGCGGCTCGCGGGCTTCTCGATCTTCAAGCTCGTGCGCTACCTGCGCGAAGAACTGTCGATCGTGCTCGGCACCGCGTCGTCCGATGCCGTGCTGCCGCAGATCATGCGCAAGCTCGAATGGATGGGCGTGAAGGATTCGACCGTCGGCCTCGTGATTCCGACCGGCTACTCGTTCAACCTCGACGGCTTCTCGATCTACCTCACGCTTGCCGTGATCTTCATCGCGCAGGCGACCAACACGCCGCTGTCGCTGCATGACCTGATCGTCGTCGTGCTCGTGTCGCTGGTGACCTCGAAGGGCGCGCACGGCATTCCGGGCTCGGCCATCGTGATTCTCGCCGCGACGCTGTCCGCGATTCCCGCGATTCCCGTGCTCGGCCTCGTGCTGATCCTGCCGGTCGACTGGTTCGTCGGCATCGCGCGGGCGGTCACCAATCTGATCGGCAACTGCGTGGCGACGGTGGTCGTCGCGGTGTGGGAGAACGACATCGACCGGGTGCGTGCGAAGCGCGTGCTCGACCAGGACGCCGAATATCGCTTCGTGCCCGCCGCGCCGGAACCCGCGCACGCGCACGGTCATGAAAACGCACACGCAATCTGACTCACTGCAACCGAAGGAAGACTGAAATGGCCAATCCGATTCTGCCCGACGACGCTCCCGCTTTCGCCCGCCGCTACATGAACCTCGCGGACCCGCGACTCGGCGCGCAGGCGCTCTTCGCCACCGACGAATTCTTCGCGCCGAAAGATCGCATGCTGGAACCGCAGCCGGCGGTGTTCATCCCCGGCAAGTACGACGAACACGGCAAGTGGATGGACGGCTGGGAAACGCGCCGCAAGCGCACGACGGGCTACGATCACTGCATCGTCAAACTGGCGCGCGCGGGCGTGATTCACGGCATCGACATCGATACGAGTCACTTCACCGGCAACTTCCCGCCGGCGGCGTCGATCGACGCGTGCTACAGCGAAAGCGCGAATCCGCAGCAAGACGGCGACTGGCGCGAGATCGTGCCGTCGACGACGCTGCAGGGCAATCATCATCACTATCTCGAAATCGGCGATACGCGCGCTTACACGCATCTGCGCGTGAACATCTATCCCGATGGCGGCATCGCGCGCTTGCGTGTCTATGGCCAGCCGAAGACGGACTTTTCGCGCGTCGAACGCGGCACGCTGCTCGATCTCGCGGCGATCGAAAACGGTGCGTATCTCGTCGCGGCGAACAATCAGCATTTCGGTCCCGCGTCGCAAATGCTGATGCCGGGACGCGGCGTGAACATGGGCGATGGCTGGGAAACGCGTCGCCGGCGCGAGCCGGGCAACGACTGGGCGATCGTCGCGTTGGCGAATCCCGGCGTGATCCGCGCGATCGAAGTGGACACCGCGCACTTCAAGGGCAACTATCCGGACCGCTGCTCGCTGCAGGCGGCGCGCGTGGAAGGCGGCACGGATGAATCGCTCGTCACGCAGGCGATGTTCTGGCCCGTGCTGCTTGACGAGCAGAAACTCTCGATGGACAGCGTGCATCGTTTCGAAAAGGAGATCGCCGCGCTCGGACCGGTGACGCACGTGCGCTTCAATATCTATCCGGACGGCGGCGTGTCGCGGCTGCGCATTTTCGGTGAACTGGAATGAAGACGCTGACGCTGGAACCGCTGACGCGCGAAGCCTTCGTCCCGTTCGGCGACGTGATCGAACTCGAAGGCGCGCGCCATTTTCCGATCAACGCGGGCACGACCGAGCGCTTTCACGATCTCGCGAATGTCGAAGTCGGTTTCGAAAACGGCGGACGGCCGCTCATCAACGTGTTTCGCGGCCAGCCGCGCCCGCAGCCGGTCGTGATCTCGATGATGGAGCGTCATCCGCTCGGCAGCCAGGCGTTCGTGCCGCTCGCGGACGTGCGCTATCTCGTCGTGGTCGCGCCCGCGGGCGAGTTCGACTCGGCGAAGCTGCGCGCCTTTTACGCGCACGGCTGGCAAGGCGTGAACTATGCGCGCGGCGTTTGGCATCACCCGTTGATCGTGCTCGACAAGGCCGGCGATTTCATCGTAGTGGATCGCGGCGGCGATGCGCCGAACTGCGATGAGATCGATTTGCAGGATCGATACACGCTGATCGAACACGCAGTGCACGCCGCGTGACACGCTAATCGAAATGCAACTGCGAATCGATCGCAGACGCAAATCGCAAAACGCACAGGCGAAACGAAACCGCCGTCCATCGCGAGATGGACGGCGGTTTTCATTTCCGCGCGCCGCGAAGCCGGCGCTCGAAACTCAGTGCTTGCGATGCGGGCAGTTTTCCTTCGTGCATGCGCCGTACAGCGCGAGCGCATGCTCGTGGAGCTTGAAGCCGCGATCCTTCGCGATCGATTGCTGACGGCGTTCGATCTCCGCATCGAAAAACTCTTCGACGCGGCCGCAGTCGATGCACACGAGGTGATCGTGGTGCGATCCCTCGTTGAGCTCGAAGACGGCCTTGCCCGATTCGAAATTGCTACGCGACAGCAGGCCGGCCTGCTCGAACTGCGTGAGCACGCGATACACCGTCGCGAGACCGATATCGAGCTCTTCGTTCAACAAGCTGCGATACACGTCTTCAGCGGTCAGATGGCGCACCGGACTATGCTGAAAAATTTCGAGGATTTTGAGGCGGGGCAGGGTCGCCTTGAGCCCGATATTTTTGAGATCGGCGGGATTGGTCATGGCTAGGCATCCCTAGAGTACAATTCAAGGTTCTCATAGTAATGCGTTT
The DNA here is from genome assembly GCF_001544915.2 of Caballeronia pedi. Lineage (GTDB taxonomy): Bacteria > Pseudomonadota > Gammaproteobacteria > Burkholderiales > Burkholderiaceae > Caballeronia > Caballeronia pedi. The sequence continues at coordinate 103,912 of NZ_FCOE02000022.1, forward strand.
TTCCGATTCCCGACATCCCGCGCGGATGCAAGGCGAATCGGATGAAAAGAGCGCGACCTCGGAGCGCCTCGCGTGAAAGGTGAAATGTTCGTCAAATCTTTATCGAATTGCAGGGAGAGCCGTCGCATGCGGGGAATCGTGATCGCAGCAACCTTGGCCGCATTGCTCGCCGGCTGCTCGGCGTACGACAGCGTTACGCAGAAGATCGCGCAAAGCATCACGCCGTATCGGATCACGGTCGTGCAAGGCAATTTCGTTTCGCAGGAAGCAGCGAATCAGATGCAGGTCGGCATGTCGCGCGATCAGGTCAAGCAGCTTCTGGGCACGCCGCTTCTGAGCGACATGTTCCACGCCGATCGCTGGGACTATGTGTTCTATTTCAAGCGCGGGTCGACGTCGATCGTGCAGCAGCGTGACTTCGTCGTGAACTTCGCGAGCGATCGCGTCGTGAGCTGGTCGGGCGGCGAGAATCTGCCGTCGAACCTCGAACTGCTCGCGGAGATCGACGGCGACAAGGGCATCAAGGTCGCGAAGCCGGTGGCGCCCACGGCGGCATCGGCGCCGGTGGCGTCGACGGCTGCAGTGACCGCGCCGGTCGGCGAGCCGTCCACGCAGCCGAACACCGCAGCCGCGTTCGCGGGCGACGCCAATCAGGAAGCCGCACAGGCCGCCAATCGCGCCACGTCGCAGGTCGACATGCCGACAGGCCGCACGCAGTCGTCGGTGCGCGCGAACGTGCCGCAGACAGCGGGCGGCGCGCCCGGTTCGAGCGGCCAGAGCGGCAGCAACTCGCAGATTCAACTGAAGCGCCGGCCGCAGACCATCAACATTCCGGACAGCAGCGCGGTGGGCCCGGCGGGCTCGTCGCCCACGCCGGCCAATGCGGGCGGTCAGGCGCAGTTCTATCTGCCGCAGCAAAGTCAGTAAGCAGTTCAGCCGTTTGCGGATGAGGCCGCGCCAGGCGTTTCGACCTGGCGTCGCTTCATCCGGCCAGCCCATCCGCATCATCCATCGCGCGTCGCGCGCGCGATTCAGATTCAATACGAGACTGCCATGAAGATCGCCATTGCCGGGGCATCGGGCCGCATGGGCCGGATGCTGATCGAAACCGTTCTCAACGATTCCGAAGCGCAACTCGCCGGCGCGCTCGACCGGCCCGGCGTGCCGCAACTCGGGCAGGATGCGGGCGCGTTTCTCGGCAAGACCACGGGCGTGCTGCTGACCGACGACATCGAGCGTGTGTTCGCCGATGCCGACTATCTGATCGACTTCACGCGCCCCGAAGGCACGATGACGCACCTCGAAGCCGCGTTGCGCCACGACGTGAAGATGATCATCGGCACGACTGGGTTCTCGGACGAGCAGAAGGCGCAACTGAAGCAGGCGGGCGAGAAGATCGGCGTGGTGTTCGCGCCGAACATGAGCGTCGGCGTGAATGTCACGATGAAGCTGCTCGAATTCGCCGCGAAGCACTTCGCCACCGGATACGACATCGAGATCATCGAGGCGCATCACCGGCATAAGGTCGATGCGCCGTCGGGCACCGCGCTCGGCATGGGCGAAGTGATCGCCAAGGCGCTCGGCCGCGATCTGAAGGACTGCGCCGTCTATGCGCGCGAAGGCGTGACGGGCGAGCGCGATCCGTCGACTATCGGCTTCTCCGCGATTCGCGGCGGCGATATCGTCGGCGATCACACGGTGCTCTTCGCGGGCATCGGCGAGCGCATCGAGATCACGCACAAGTCGGCGAGCCGTCTGTCCTATGCGCAAGGCGCGCTGCGCGCCGCGCATTTCCTGCAAGGACACGACAAAGGCTTCTTCGACATGCAGGACGTGCTCGGCCTGCGCTGATCGTTTATCTCGACGATGGCAGCGACTGGCGTCATTCACTATCTGCAATCCGGCGACGCCGTCACGCATGCGGTCGCGGGCGTGCTGCTCGCGATGTCGCTCGCGAGCTGGTGCTCCCTGCTCGTGAAGGCGTGGATTCTCGCGCACGCCAAATGGCAAGGGCCACGCGCCTTGCAGCGCTTCTGGCAGGCAGCGAATCTGAAAGACGGCATCAGTGCGCTACGCAGCGCGGATCGCGAGCGCGTTTTCCTGCCGCTCGCCGAAGCCGCGTGGCACGCGTCCGAAACCGACATGCCCGGTGCAATGCTTGCGCGCGTCGAGCGCAGCGAGCGGGTCTTGCGCGCGCTGCGCGAGGCCATGCTGCGTTCGCAACGCAGGCTCGAATTCGGCCAGGTTCTGCTCGCATCGGTGGGCAGCACGGCGCCGTTCGTCGGCCTGCTCGGCACCGTTTGGGGCATTTATCACGCGCTCGGCAGCATCGCGTCGAGCGGGCAGGCGATGATCGAAAACGTCGCCGGGCCGGTCGGCGAGGCGCTCATCATGACGGCGTTCGGGCTGGTCGTCGCGATTCCCGCCGTGCTCGCGTATAACGTGCTCGGCCGCTACGTGCGGCAGATTTCCGAGGAGCTCGACGGCTTCGCGCACGATCTGCACACGTTCGTCTGCGGCCCGTCCGAGTAGGAGCGCGCGACGATGGCCTTCGGCGGACTCGACAAGAAGCCCAACGGCGCGCCGATGGCGGATATCAACATGACGCCGCTCATCGACGTCATGCTCGTGCTGCTCGTCATCTTCATCATCACCGCGCCGCTGTTCACGCACGCGATCCGGCTGGATTTGCCGAAAGTTGCGTCGCAGCCCGCGCGTGAGACGCCGCAGACCGTCACGCTTTCCATCGACGACGCCGGCAAACTCTTCTGGAACGACACGCCCGTCAGCTTCGAACAGATGCGCGCGCGCTTCGCCGATGCCGGCAAGACGGCGCAAAAACCCGAGCTGCATTTGCGGGCGTCGAGCGCGACGCGCTACGAGGTCATCGCGCAGGTGATGGGCGCGGCGCAGCAGGCGGGGCTCGAGCGCATCGGCTTCGTCACCCAGCCGGCGCGGCCGCAGGCGCAAGCGCCCGCGCGATAAGCGCGCGAGTTGCCGCGCATCGAACGGTATAATCGCGTTTTTCCCCGTTCGGCGGGCCGTGCAGAAGTCAGCAGGCCCGAATTCCGACGCCGCGCCGTGTCAGCAATGCCGCAGCGCCTGGACTCGTCGCCCAGATCAGTAGCGGCTGGTTCCAAAGTCCGTTCCCAGCATTTGCCGAAAGCCAAACCACACCATGCACGATAAATACGTACCCGCCGACGTCGAATCCGCCGCGCAGAGCAACTGGCGCGCGAACGACGTCTACCGGACGACCGAGACGTCGGCCAAGCCCAAGTTCTATTGCGTCTCGATGCTGCCGTATCCGTCGGGCAAGCTGCACATGGGGCACGTGCGCAACTACACCATCAACGACGTGATGTACCGCTATCTGCGCATGAACGGTCACAACACGCTGATGCCGATGGGCTGGGACGCGTTCGGCATGCCCGCCGAGAACGCGGCGATGGCGAACAACGTGCCGCCGGCGAAGTGGACGTACGAGAACATCGCGTACATGAAGAAGCAGATGCAGTCGATGGGCCTCGCCATCGACTGGTCGCGCGAAGTCGCCACCTGCTCGCCCGAGTACTACAAGTGGAACCAGTGGCTGTTCCTGAAGATGCTGGAAAAGGGCATCGCGTACAAGAAGACCGGCACGGTGAACTGGGACCCGGTCGACCAGACCGTGCTCGCGAACGAGCAGGTCATCGACGGGCGCGGCTGGCGCTCGGGCGCGCTCGTCGAAAAGCGCGAAATTCCGATGTACTACCTGCGCATCACCGATTACGCGGACCAGTTGCTCGACGATCTCGAAGGCCTCGGCTGGCCCGAGCGCGTCAAGATCATGCAGCAGAACTGGATCGGCAAGAGCTTCGGCGTGAATTTCGGCTTCCCGTATGAAATCGACGGCGAAGCGAAGTTGCTGCGCGTGTTCACCACGCGCGCCGACACGATCATGGGCGTGACCTTCGCAGCGGTCGCAGCGGAGCATCCGCTCGCCACGCGCCTCGCGCGCGACAACGCGGATCTGCAGGCCTTCATCGACGAATGCAAGCGCGGCGGCGTGGCGGAAGCCGATGTCGCCACGATGGAAAAGAAGGGCGTGCCCACGGGCTTCTTCGTCACGCATCCGCTGACGGGCGCGCAGGTCGAGGTGTGGATCGGCAATTACGTGCTGATGTCCTACGGCGAAGGCGCGGTGATGGGCGTGCCGTCGCACGACGAGCGCGATTTCGCGTTCGCGAAGAAGTACGGCTTGCCGATCAATCAGGTGATCGACGTCGCTGACAAGACCTATTCGACCGACGCGTGGGAAGAGTGGTACGGCGACAAGACCGCCGGCCGCCTCATCAATAGCGGCAAGTACGACTGCATGACCACCGAGGAAGCCATCGACGCGATCGCCGCCGATCTCAAGGCGAAGGACCTCGGCGACAAGCAGGTCACCTGGCGTCTGCGCGACTGGGGCATTTCGCGCCAGCGCTACTGGGGCACGCCGATTCCGATCATCCATTGCCCGAACTGCGGCGACGTGCCGGTGCCGGAGAAGGATCTGCCCGTCGTGCTGCCGGAAGACCTCGTGCCGGACGGCTCGGGCAATCCGCTCGCCAAGTCCGAAGCGTTCCTGAACTGCGCGTGCCCGAAGTGCGGCGCGGCGGCGAAGCGCGAAACCGACACGATGGACACTTTCGTCGATTCGTCCTGGTACTTCTCGCGCTACAGCGCGCCGGACGCGAGCACGATGGTCGACGAACGCACCGATTACTGGATGCCGATGGATCAGTACATCGGCGGTATCGAACACGCGATTCTGCACCTTTTGTATTCGCGCTTCTGGACCAAGGTCATGCGCGACATGGGCCTCATCAAGTTCGGCGAGCCGGCGAAGAACCTGCTCACGCAGGGCATGGTGCTGAACGAAACGTTTTATCGGGAAGACGCGGCCGGCAAGAAGACCTGGTACAACCCGCTCGACGTCACCGTCGCGCACGATGACAAGGGCCGTCCGAGTGGCGCCACGCTGAATGCGGACGGTCAGCCGGTCGTGCTCGGCGGCGTCGAAAAGATGTCGAAGTCGAAGAACAATGGCGTCGATCCGCAGACGCTGATCGACCAGTACGGCGCGGATACCGCGCGTCTGTTCGTGATGTTCGCGGCGCCGCCTGAGCAGTCGCTCGAATGGTCGGGCGCGGGCGTGGAAGGCGCGAGCCGCTTCCTGCGCCGCGTGTGGCACTTCGCGCACGACAACGCCGACGCGCTGCGCCAGCACGCGAAGCTCGACGCCTCGACGCTCAACGACGCGGACAAGACGCTGCGTCGCGAAATTTACACGGTGCTCAAGCAGGCCGATTTCGACTACGGCCGCCTGCAGTACAACACGGTCGTCTCCGCCGCGATGAAGATGCTCAACGCGGTCGACGGCGCGAAGAGCGCGGGCGCCGGCGCGCTTAACGAAACCTTCGGCGTGTTGCTGCGCGTGCTGTATCCGGTGGTGCCGCACGTCACGTTCCAGTTGTGGTCGGAACTCGGCTACGAGAAGGAATTCGGCCCGCTGCTCGACGCGCCTTGGCCGAATGTGGACGAAGCCGCGCTCGAGCAATCGGAGATCGAACTCGTGCTGCAGGTCAACGGCAAGGTGCGCGGCGCGCTGACGGTCGCGAAGGATGCATCGCGCGAAGCCATCGAAAAGGCGGCGGTCGCGCACGAAATGTTCGAGAAGTTCGCGGAAGGACGCGCGCCGAAGAAGGTGATCGTGGTGCCGGGGCGTCTCGTCAACGTGGTCGTCTGATGCGCACAACCATGGGAGTCGATGTGACCGGCAAAGTCAGCACGAGCAGGCGCTCGTTTCTCACGCTCCTCGGCGGCGCGGCGATGCTGTCCGCCTGCGGCTTCCAGCTACGCGGCCAGCAGGACTACGCGTTCAAGCGGCTCGCGATCACGGGCGGCGTGCCGCAGATGGTCGCGCGCCTCGAGCGCATGGTTCAGGGCGGCAGCGACACGGTGATCGTCAAGCCTTACGAGAAGCCGGACGCGACGCTCACGCTGTCGGAAGGTCAGGGATTGCGCACACTGAGCCTGAATGCGCAGGGCGTCGTGCAGGAGTACGAGCTCGTCTACAACGTGAACTATTCGCTGACAGGCGCCGATGGCACGCTGCTGATTCCGCCGAGCGCGATCGTGTTGAACCGCTCGATGACCTATAGCGATCAATACACGCTCGCAAAGGGCCAGGAAGCAACACTGCTCTACAACGACATGCGCAACGACGCAGTCGATCAGTTGACGCGCCGTCTCGCGACGGTGCGCTCGCTGCATCCGGCGCCGGGCGAACAGACACCGGGCGTCTCGCCGCGCGCGCCGCTGCCGGTGCCGCCGCTCTGATCGCGCGCTCGCCAGCATCATGCAACTGAAGCTCGACGCGCTCGAAGCGCACCTCGCGAAAGGCCTGAAGGGTCTGTACGTCGTCTACGGCGACGAGCATCTGCTCGCGCAGGAGGCGTGCGACCGCATCCGGGCCGCGGCGCGCGCGGGCGGCTTCACGGACCGCGCGGTATTTACCGTCGAGCGTGGCTTCGACTGGAGCGGGCTCATCGGCGCGACGCAATCGATGTCGCTGTTCGGCGACCGTCAGCTGATCGAACTGCGCATTCCCACCGGCAAGCCGGGCAAGGAAGGCGCGGAAGCGCTGAAGACGCTCGCCGGCGCCGATAACCCCGATGTCGTGACGCTCGTCACGCTGCCGCGTGTGGATGGTGCGACGCAGAAGTCGGGCTGGTTCACGGCGTTGACCGGCGCGGGCGTCGCGCTGAAGATCGATCCGATCGAACGCGCGCAATTGCCGATGTGGGTCGGCCAGCGGCTCGCGCAGCAAGGTCAGCGCGTCGCGCCCGGCGAGGAAGGTCGGCGCGCGCTGTCGTTCATCGCCGAACGGGTGGAAGGGAATCTGCTCGCCGCGCATCAGGAAATTCAGAAGCTCGGGCTGTTGTATCCCGAGGGCGTGCTCACGTTCGAGCAGATCCACGACGCGGTGCTGAACGTCGCGCGCTACGACGTGTTCAAGCTCAACGAGGCGATGCTGACGGGCGATGTCGGCCGCCTCGCGCGCATGCTCGACGGCCTGAAGGGCGAAGGCGAAGCCGCGGTGCTCGTGCTGTGGGCGCTCGTCGAAGAGGTGCGCACGCTGTTGCGCATCAAGCGCGGTGTCGCTTCTGGCAAGCCGCTCGCCACGCTGTTGCGCGAGAACCGCGTCTGGGGTCCGCGTGAACGGCTGATCGGTCCGGCGCTCTCGCGCGTGACGGACGAAGCGCTCGAAAAGGCGCTGTCGCTCGCGGCGCGGCTCGACCGGCAGGTGAAGGGGCTTTCGGGCAGCACGGGCAAGCGCGGCAGTGAGCCGCCGCCGGACCCGTGGGCCGGCATGTTCGAACTGGCGATGGCGGTCGCGCACGGCGGCAAGCCGGCGCAGGCGCCGCCAGCGCCACGACCGCGTCGCTAGAACGCTTCTGTCACGTGCTGTTGCAATTCGTGCAACGGCTTAGAATGAACGCATCGACGCTTCGGCCATGCAGGCGGCTCAGGAAAGCGGAACACGGATGAGATCCACGATGAACATCGATCAATACATGACCGACCTCGGCCGCCGCGCCCGTGCGGCGTCGCGCGCGATGGCGCGGGCGTCGACGGCGGCGAAGAATGCGGCGCTGCACGCGGTGGCGGACGCCATCGAACGCGAGCGCGAATCGCTCAAGCAAGCGAACGGACGCGATCTTGCCCGCGCGCGCGAAAAAGGCCACGACGCCGCCTTCATCGACCGCCTGACGCTCTCCGACAAGGCGCTGAACACGATGGTCGAAGGCTTGCGGCAGGTGGCCACGCTGGCCGATCCGATCGGCGAGATCAGTGGCCTCAAGTTTCGTCCGAGCGGCATTCAGGTCGGGCAGATGCGCGTGCCGCTCGGTGTGATCGGCATCATCTACGAATCGCGGCCGAACGTGACCATCGACGCGGCCGCGCTGTGCCTCAAATCCGGCAACGCGACCATTCTGCGCGGCGGCTCCGAAGCGCTCGAATGCAATACAGCGCTCGCGAAGCTGATCGGGGTCGGGCTGGAAGCGGCCGGATTGCCGCAGGACGCAGTGCAGGTCGTCGAGACGGCGGACCGCGCGGCGGTCGGCAAGCTCATCACGATGACCGAGTTCGTCGACGTGATCGTGCCGCGCGGCGGCAAGAGCCTGATCGCGCGCCTGATGGAAGAATCACGCGTGCCGATGATCAAGCACCTCGACGGCATCTGTCACGTGTACGTGGACGATCGCGCGGATCTGGCGAAGGCGTCGGTGATCTGCGACAACGCGAAGACGCATCGTTACGGCACCTGCAACACGATGGAAACGCTGCTCGTCGCGCGCGGCATCGCGCAGCAAGCCTTGCCGCAACTCGCGCGCGCGTTTCAGGCGAAGGAAGTCGAACTGCGCGTGGACGCCGAAGCGCGCGCCGTGCTCGAAGCGTCGAAGATCGGCGGACTCGTCGATGCGACCGTGGAAGACTGGAGCACGGAATATCTCGCGCCGGTGCTCGCGATCAAGATCGTCGGCGATCTGGACGAAGCGATCGAGCATATCAATCGCTACGGCTCGCATCACACCGACGCAATCTGCACCGAAGATCACGACCGCGCGATGCGCTTCCTGCGCGAAGTGGATTCGGCGAGCGTAATGGTCAACGCCTCGACGCGCTTCGCCGATGGCTTCGAATTCGGCCTCGGCGCGGAAATCGGCATTTCGAACGACAAGCTGCACGCGCGCGGCCCGGTCGGCCTCGAAGGGCTGACATCGCTCAAATACGTCGTGCTGGGGCGCGGCGAAGTGCGTCAATAAGCACGAGTCGACAAGAACAACGATGCTCTGGATCAAATCGCTGCATATCGTGCTGGTGGCCTCGTGGTTCGCGGGGCTTTTTTATCTGCCGCGCATTTTCGTGAATCTCGCGATGGAAACCGATCCGGCGGCCACCGCGCGACTGCTGCTGATGGCGCGCAAGCTGTTCCGGTTCATGACGTTCATCGCGGTGCCCGCGCTCGCGTGCGGGCTGTGGCTGTGGCTCGTCGTCGGGATCGGCGCGGGGCAGGGATGGTTGCATGCGAAGCTCACGATCGTCGCGTTGATCATCGTGTATCACGCGTATTGCGGGCGCTTGCTGCACACCTTTCAACGTGGCGAGAACAAGCGCTCGGACAAGTGGTATCGGATGTTCAACGAGCTGCCGGTGCTGGGCTTGCTCGGCACGACCTTGCTCGTGGTGATCAAGCCGTTTTGAGGCGTTGCTCTTTGACGAGATCGAGCACCATTTCGCCGAAAACTTCCGGACGCCCTTCGAAGAAGCGCTGCACGACGTTCTTTTCGAGCATGTAGCGGCGCAGCGATTCACGCTCGTCGTGATTGTTCGCGAGTCGCACGGCGGCTTCGATGTATTCCTCCGCAGTCTCCGCGACCATCCAGCCGGGCATATAGGCGCGCATGAACATCGCGCCGTCGATGCGCTCGAACACTTCGCGGCCTGTCTTGCAGATGCCCGGCAACCCGACCGAAAACGCGTCCACGATGCCGTTCGTGTTGCCGAAGGGGAATGGACTCAGGAACATGTCCATGTCGTTGAGATAGTTCACGTAGTCCATATAGGACTGGGTGGGCATGACCGTGCCGTTTTTCTTGACCATCGCCTGTCCGGCCACTTTCGCCAGATGCAGCAGCGTGACAGCATTGCCGCCACTCGTCAGAAAATGGAAGTGGACCGGAGCCTTGCTGCGCGCGGATATCTGCCGGCACGCCTCCAGAAAGCTGGGAGAGAGTTTCATCAGGCTCGCCGCGATTCCGATATTGACTCGTCCTGCCACCTTCTTCTTCCGGGGCGCGATTGCTTCCATAAGCGCCGAAGGCCGATAGGGTTGGCCATCTTTGGGAAGCCTGAGAAGCGCCTCGCTGAAGCACGCCGGATCGCCGACGTAGTCGTCCTCGACGCTGACATAGTCGATGCACTCGGAGTGCGTCGTGGCGGGATGGCCCAACCCTGCGATCTGTAGCGGCGCCAGGCGCATGTTGGACACAAAGATTGACAATAGCGACATGCCAACGCTCGGCATGTAGAGAACGTCGGGGCATTCCGCCTCCGCGAATTCGCGAATCGCGGTGAGCTCGCCGACAAAGCCCAGATCGTCAGGCAAGTCGATCACTCGCGTGAAGACCTCGCGCCCGAGAGTACCGATTGCGTCCGCTCGACACATCGCCACGATGTCGAAGTGGGCGCGCGCGGCGAGCAGCGTGCGGGAATGCGTGCGCATGATCGAATGGCCGTCCGTGAAAGCTTCCAGCACGACGAGCATGAGCGGTCGCGCCCGGCTGGCGCGTTGCGGAGCGGTGAGGTCCGGATTCAGATCGGCCAGTCCGCTGCTCGCAAGCGCCTTGCGCACGAGCTTGTTGATGCTCCGTTTGATCGCGTGCCGGTGTTCGATCTCGGCATACGTGCAATGCATGTAGAGTTCCAACAAGCCCTTCATCTCGATGTCCCGGAGATCGCTCTGTTCGTCGAGCGTCCTGTCGAGCCAATCAAGCAGTGTTTCGCGATTGCGGTGCGCATCGGCGCTGCCGGGAAGCATCTCACCGGCAGTCGCGATGGCCAGGTTGAGCGTGGGAACGGGGTCCGCGCGCATGCACGCGGGGTAGTCGAGGGGCAACTGCGTTTCGGAGTTGCACAGAATGCTGAGCCTTTTTACCGCGTCGGGAAACGGGAGTTGAACGGTCCCGTCTTCTGCGACAGCAGGAAGGTACCTGCGCGCGACATGATCCGCATTTTTGAGGGGGGCAGCGCCGAGCAAATGCTGGATGAGTGAGCGAGAGCCTGATAAGCGGGCTAACTGCGCCTCTGTGAGCGTAAATTCGGTATTGCCGAGAAGACCGGTGATGGCCGCCGCCATGCGAGCGGTGAAGCGTTCGAGCGACGCCTCTCTGCTGGGACGTGGCCATGCCCCGGAAGGCGCCATCAGAGTCAGCGGATCAGTGAATGGTTGCTCGCGAAGCACGGCATTGAGTTCGGAAAGCTGCGCGATGGCTTCATCCGGCTTTGCGCCATGGCAGCAGGATTCGAAGCGTTCGACGGAGAAGGAACTGCTCATTTGCGACCCAGATAAGCGAACGGAAATAAGGACAGCATAGGCCATCGATCGCCGCTTATCCGACGGTGACGCCGCCTCTGCCGCTTACGCTCCCACCCGCCGTCCTTCCAGCACGTCCTTCGCTTCGGCAAGTTTGTCCGCCAGCGCGGGTCCGCGGGCCAGCGCCAGTCCGACCGCCAGAATGTCGCCGATCGCGAGATGCGACACGCGCGATGTCATCGGCGAAAAAATGTCGGTGTCTTCATCGACATTTGCGAACAATCCGACCGTCGCCATGCGCGCGAGCGGCGAGTGGCCGTGCGTGATCGCGATGACCTTCGCGCCGCCGTTCAACGCCGATCTGCACGCGTCGAGAATGTCTTTGGTGCGCCCAGTGTTGGAAATCGCTACGACGACGTCGCCCGCGCCGAGCAGCGCGGCAGAAGTGGTGTACGTATGCGGATCGGAGTATGCGACAGACGGCACGCCCAATCGAAAAAATTTGTGCTGCATGTCGAGCGCGGCGATGCCCGATCCGCCCGCGCCGTAGAACTCGATGCGACGCGCCTCGGCCAGGATCGCGATGGCCGCAGCGACGCTGTCCGACGACAGCGTATTGCGCACGGCGATCAGCGCGCCGATGGTCCGGTCGAGCACTTTGGCCGCCACGCCCGCAGGCGGCTCGTCCGTGCGCACGTCGCGATAAACGGTGGGAACGTCCGCTGCTATGTTTTGAGCCAGGCGAATCTTGAATTCCCGGAAGCCCGAAAAGCCGAGCGCCTGGCAGAACCGCGCGATGGTCGGCTGACTGACACCGGCACGCGCCGCGAAATCGGTCATCGACAGGTCGAGTACCTCGCGCGGTGCTTCGAGCACGTAATCGGCCAGCTTGCGCTCGGACGGCCGCAGTTGCTCGCGCTTCGTTTCGACTTGGGACAGCAACATCGGAAATCTCGCCTATGCTGAAAATTGCTTGGGACTATAGCCGAAGATCGATCATGTACAAATACTACAAAATTTACCGTCGCAATCTAAGGGAAATCCCGTAGATCGTTTCTGCGTAAGTGTTTCGATTCATGTGGTCACTTAAAATATCGCAGCGAATGTTCGTTGTCAGCGTGTAGTTTTTCTACTAATATCGCGAACACGGCAATATCGCACGACGATTCGAACGCCGTTCCCTGCAACATTCCACCCAACGTCGACGGCAGGCGCGCCGGGCGTAAGACGAAGGAGCTTCGATGGTTTCCCCGCATTCGCAACTCAAAAAAGTCACCGACCGCATCATCGAACGCAGCAAGCCGACGCGTTCCGCATACCTGGCGCGCATCGACGCCGCGCACGGCAAGTTTCCGGCGCGCGGCGCGCTTTCGTGCGCGAATCTGGCGCATGGCTTCGCCGGACTTGAAGGCGAGGAAAAGATAGCGATCAAGGCGATTCGCGAGCCGAACATCGGCATCGTCTCGTCCTATAACGAGATGCTGTCCGCGCACGCGCCGTACAAGAGCTTTCCGGACATCATCAAGCAGGCGGCGCGCGAGCACGGCGGCATCGCGCAATTCGCGGGCGGCGTGCCCGCCATGTGCGACGGCATCACGCAGGGCAACGCCGGCATGGAGCTGTCGCTCTTTTCGCGCGAAGTCATCGCGATGAGTACGGCCGTCGCGCTCACGCACAACATGTTCGACGCGGCGCTGTGCCTCGGTATCTGCGACAAGATCGTGCCGGGGCTCGCTATCGGCGCGTTGCAATTCGGCCATTTGCCGACCATTTTCGTGCCCGCCGGCCCGATGACGAGCGGCCTCACCAATGACGACAAGGCCAAGGTGCGTCAGGAATTCGCGACCGGAAAATGCGATCGCGGCGCGTTGCTCGAAGCGGAGTCGGCGGCATATCACGGCCACGGCACCTGCACGTTCTACGGCACGGCCAACAGCAACCAGATGCTCATGGAAGTGATGGGGCTGCATCTGCCGAGCGCGGCGTTCGTCCACCCGCACACGCCCCTGCGCGACGCGCTCACGGCCGAGGCCGCGCGTCGCGTGCTCGATATCACGCTGGAACGCGGCAACTACACGCCGATCGGGCATGTCGTCGATGAAAAGGCGATCGTAAACGGCATCGTCGCGCTGCTGGCGACGGGCGGCTCGACCAACCACACGCTGCATCTCGTGGCGATCGCGCGGGCGGCGGGCATCGTGATCGACTGGAACGATTTCGACGAGCTTTCGCAAGTGGTGCCGCTGCTCGCGAAAATCTACCCGAACGGCAAGGCCGACGTGAACCATTTTCACGCGGCGGGCGGCGTCGCGTTCCTCGTGCGCAATCTGCTCGAAGGCGGCTTGTTGCACGAAGACGTGCAGACGGTCGCCGGCAAGGGGCTGTCGCACTACACGAAGGAGCCGAAGCTCATCGACGGCAAGCTGCAATGGGTCGACGGCGCACCCGAAAGCCATGACACCAAGGTGCTGCGTGGCATCGGCGAGCCGTTCCAGCCGGACGGCGGGTTGCGGTTGATGCAGGGCAAGCTCGGGCGCGGCGTCATCAAGATTTCGGCGGTCGCGCCGGATCATCGCGTGGTGAAGGCGCCGGCCATCGTGTTCAATTCGCAGGAAGAAGTGCAGGAAGCGTTCGACAAGGGCGAGCTGAAGCGCGATTTCGTCGCCGTGGTGCGCTTTCAGGGCGCGCGGGCAAACGGCATGCCCGAGTTGCATCGTTTGACGCCGCTGCTCGGCGTGCTGCAGGATCAGGGCTTCCACGTCGCGCTGGTCACGGACGGGCGCATGTCGGGCGCGTCGGGCAAGGTGCCGGCGGTCATTCACGTGTCGCCCGAGGCGCTGTTGCAAGGACCGCTCGGCAAGGTCCGCACCGGCGACATGCTCGTGATCGACGCGCCCGCCGGCGTGCTCGACATCGAAATCGATGCGAACGAGTGGGCTTCGCGGGAAGTGCAGGCGCCGCTCTATCAGGCGGACAACGAAGCAGGATTCGGACGCGAACTGTTCGGCGTATTCCGTAGCGCAGCGCTGCCGGCGGAAGAGGGAGCGTCGGTGTTCGGCGCGCTCATTGGCGCGACGTCCGCGCACGACGGGGCGAACGGTGCGGCGGCCTCGCATGAGAAAAATCCGCTGCGCGACAACGCGCGCGCCGCGGCATCGGCGCTGAACAAGGCGCACGCCACGCATCATTGAACCTCGCAACGTCGAGAACCCGCGGACAGATCGAATGGCGCCGCATCAAAAACAGGAGTCGCATCAAATGAAATCGGTAAGCGAAATCGTGCGTCTGGGCCCGGTGATTCCGGTGCTGGCGTTCGAAACGGTCGAGCAAGGTGAACATGTGTCGCGCGCGCTGCATGCGGGCGGTGTGAAGGTGCTGGAAATCACGCTGCGCACGCCGGCAGGCATCGGCGCGATCGAGCGCGCGAGCCAGTTGGCGGACGATATCGTTGTCGGCGTCGGCACCATCACGAAACCCGAGCATTGCGCGCAGGCGAAGAAGGCGGGCGCGCAGTTTGGGGTGTCGCCCGGTCTCACGAAGGACATGCACAAGGCCGCGCAGGATGCCGGCTTGCCGCTGCTGCCGGGCGTGATGACGCCCAGCGATATCATCGCCGCGATGGAGCTGGGCTATGAAATCGTCAAGTTTTTCCCGGCGCAACAGGCGGGCGGCATTCCGATGCTGCAGGCGTTCTACGGACCGTTCCCTAATCTGAAATTCTGTCCGACGGGCGGGATCACGGCTGAGACCGCAACCAACTTTCTCGCTCAGCCGAATGTGGTGTGTGTCGGCGGCTCCTGGCTGACGCCGAAGGCGGCGCTTGCCGCGCAGAACTGGGAGGAAGTCACCCGTCTCGCCCGTGCCGCGAGCGAGTTGGCGCCGCACCAGTAAGGTTGTTGTTGTACCAGAAGGCGCGTCGCGACCGTGTGAGCGGTCGGACGCGCTTTTTTGCTTTCAGTCCCTGTCGGCTCATCTGCTCTGCTGTCGCTTCTGCTTGGGCGACCATTCTTTCGCTTTGTGAATCAGATTAATTCGAATTTCAAAAATCACAGCGATTAAGACGATTTGCGCTTCAATTAAGACTCAGATAAGACTGCTCTCAATTATCCCGGATGTGCTGGGAATTTCACCGCTAGTTCTATATATTTAGGCTTCAGAAGTTCCCCGATATATTTAAAGGCGCGGAAGCGTTTCAACTAGGAAATTTCGGCGCGTCTTGCGCAAAGGCTCCTTACTTCCGCCGCTGCTGCATGAGTCCAGCAACGCCACGCCGCCCGCTGCTTCAGTCCTTGCGGGCCGCCGCGACCAAGTTACCGCGGAACCTCTTTTTCCAAGAGCGTAGTTTCGTCTTTTTTCAGGATGCCAATCCGATGACCATTCGAGTCGGAATTTCAGTCGTCACGCATCAAGGCCAAAACATCTGGCAAAACGGCCTGGGCCAGAACGTGATCTTTTTGGCGGAAGCGCTTCAGAAGCTTCCATTCGTCGAGAGCGTTTCGCTGATCGACGTAGGCGACCAGAACGCATTGCCGCCGCAAGTCGACGCCGCGTCGAAGGGTTTGCGCATCATGCGCATTCCGGATGCGACCGATGCCGTCGACGTCATCTTCGAAATGGGCGGTGCGCTCGACACGCAATGGCTCGACCTCATGCGCGCCCGTGGCAAGAAAGTCGCCTACTACTGCTGCGGCCAGCCTTACGTTGGGCTCGTCGAGTCGCCGGTCTTCGACAAGCCCGTTCATGTGATGCGTCCCGACCGTTACGACCAGGTCTGGCTGATGTCGAAGGACCGTCTGTCCGTCCCGATGATGCGCACGCTGCATCGCTGCCCGGTTCATCTCATTCCGTTCATCTGGCATCCGCAGTTCGTCCAACAGCGCATCGCGGAAGTGGAAGAACACGGTTTGCGTTACGGCTATGAGCGCCGCGCGAACGCGTCGGCTCAGCCGGCCATCCAGCCGCAGGGTTTCCGCGTTGCAATGTTCGAGCCGAATATTTCGGTGGTGAAAACATCGAGCATTCCGATGCTCGTCTGCGAGGAAGCGTATCGCGCAGATCGTTCGAGCGTCTCGGCCATGCATGTGCTCAATTCAATGCACATGAAGGATCACCCGACGCTCATGTACATGGCAAACTCGCTGGATATCGTGAAGGATTCCAAGGCGACGTTCCATGGCCGTAACGACATCGCCGGCTTCATGGCGCAATACGCCGATGCCGTGGTGTCGCATCAATGGGGCAACGATCAGAATTATCTTTATCTCGATGTGCTCTACGGCGGTTATCCGCTGATTCACAACTCGCCGTGGCTCAAGGACGCGGGCTACTTTTTCCCGGGCTTCGACGCGCAAGAGGGCGGACGCCAACTGCTGCGCGCCTTCCGTGAACACGACAGCAATCTCGATGCATACCGCGCAGGTGCGCAGCGCGTGATCGATTCGGTGAATCCTTTCAATCAAGCAAACCTGGATGCCTTCGCAGACCGGTTGATCAACCTTTGCCAGGGAAGCAAGCTCGAGGTAGGCGTATGAACATGCAAAGCAAATCCCGCATGCCGGAGCGGATCAATGTCGGCGTTTCCATCTACATCCGCAAGGGCGAGCAATCGCTTTGGGAAAACGGCATTTTTCAGAATTGTCTTTATCTCGTGATGTTGCTGATGCGCTCGCCGCGCGTGAAGTCGACCTATCTGGTGACGGGCGGCGGCGACGGCGGTCCCGAAGACGCCAAGCGCTTTCTTTCGGATTCGCCGGTGCCGCTCATCGACATGGAAACGGCCCAGACGAAACTCGACGTCATGATCGAAATGAGCGCGCAACTCAACAAAGAGTGGTCGGTGAAGTTCCGTGAGCGCGGCGGCAAGATCATTACGATGCGCGTGGGCAACGACTACGTCATCGACATCGAACGCATGGTGTTCAACCTTCAGCACGCGCTGCTCGTTTCGGGCGCGCCTTACGATGAAGTCTGGACGCTGCCGGAATACGAAGTCAGCTGCAAGCCGTATTTCGAAACGCTGTTTCGCGCGCCGGTCAAGCTCATGCCGCATCTGTGGAGTCCGGTCGTGCTCGACCGCGAAGCCGCGAAGCTGCCGAACGGTCAGAAATTCGGCTATCAGCCGGGCCGTCGCCGCTGGCGCGTGGGCATTTTCGAGCCGAACGTCTGCATGGTGAAGACGAGCTACATCCCGATGCTCGCCTGCGACGCGGCGCATCGCGAGAATCCGGACATGCTCGAACGCGTATGGGCGTACAACACGTTCAAGCTGAAGGATCACGCGGCGTTCGCCGGCTTCGCGCAGAGCCTCGATTACGTGAAGCACGGGCTCGGCAACTTCGAAGGGCGGTTCCCGTTCGCGCAGATCGTGCCGGCTTCTGTCGATGCAGTGGTCAGTCACCAGTGGGAAAACCCGCAGAATTATGTGTACTACGAGGCGCTGCACGGCGGCTATCCGCTGATCCACAACTCGCATCTGATCGGCGATTGCGGCTACCGCTATCACGATTTCGATTGCGAAGAAGGCGGTCGCGCGTTGCTTCGCGCCTTCGCTGAGCATGACGCCAATCTCGAGAGTTACCGCTCGACCGCGAAGAAATTCCTTCACACGCTCGACCCGGAAAACGAAGAGAACGTGCGGACCTATACAGAGGCGATCGAGGCTGTCTACGCGAGGGCGTAAGCGCGAGGTTGAGGAATTTTGCCGCGAGGCAATGGAGTTACTTGGAATGAAGAAGCTGAGAATTGGCATCACCATCGGTCTGTTTCACGAGGCCGAAACGCTGTGGAACAACGGTATCAAGCAGAACGCGGTCTTTCTCGCTGAAGCGCTTAAGAACTGTCCGAATGTCGAGAGCGTCGTGCTAGTCAATACGACGCACGTGGCAATCACGAAACAATTGCCGTGGGACCTGGAGCGCTGGCCCACCGTCACTTTCGATGGCGCGAAAGACAACATCGACGTGCTGATCGAACTCGGCGGCCAGATCAGCCCGGACGCCACGGAGTATCTGAAACAGCGTGGCGCGCGCCTCGTCTCGTATTGTTGCGGTTTCGAATACGTCCACACGATGGAGTCGATTCTGTTCAACAGACCGAGCTTCGGCGACAACCTGTTCGTGAACCAGCGTTACGACGACATCTGGATGATCCCGCAGGTCGCGAACATCAGCGCGCCGTACTTCGAGGTGATGCGTCGCCAGACGGCGCAGGTCGTGCCGTTCATCTGGAGCCCGATGTTCCTCGACGCACGCAGCGCATCCTTGCCGCATTCGGGTGAATATCAGCCGAAAGCGGGCCCGCGTCGCCTGAGCGTGATGGAGCCGAACATCAATGTCGTGAAATTCTGTCTCTATCCGGCGATGATCGCGGAAATGGCCTATCGCGAGCGCCCGAACGACATCCAGTTGCTTCAGGTCACGAACGCGCAGCACCTCGCCACGGAGTGCAGGGAGTTCATTGCGTTGATGAACCAGCTCGACATCGTTCGGAATCACAAGGCGGTGTTTCTTGGCCGCTTCGACACGCCCACGTTTCTGGCCGAGAACACGGACATCATCGTGTCGCATCAGTGGGAAAATCCGCTGAACTACTTCTACCTGGAAGTGTGCTGGCAGGGGTATCCGCTGGTTCACAACGCTACGTTGTGCACGGATCTCGGTTACTACTATCGTGACAACAACGTGAACGAAGGCGCGCGGCGGGTCGTCGAGGCCATTGATCAGCACGATTCGCAGCTTGCGCAATATCGGGATAAACAGCGTGCGCTGATTGCTCGGTATCTGCCGGATAACGCTGAATTGGTCGGCGGCTATGCCGGACTGCTCGACGCGCTTATCAAGAAGCCGTTGCGCTGAAACGACGTTTTCGGCATTTCCATTTGAGGTTAGTCAAGCGCCATGTCTGATCGGATGATCAGACATGGCGCATTTGTGCTTTCCGCGGCTGTGCCCGGTTGACGTTTGATTGGTTGAACGCGTAACAAACGAGCACGCGTAGGAGCAGACTCTTCGAAAATCCGAGGTGTCAAGACGAGGATGCGTCAAAAAGTATCCAAAAAATTCCTTCTAAGAAAATTAGGATGACTAAATAAATTATATCAATGGGATTTTTCCGAAAAATATATTTTTCGTGAATTTCTTAACGGCTTCTGCGGTTTCATTGAATTTAGGACATGTCCGCTTCATTGAGGTGGCGCTCCCGAATATTCTCTGCCGTGGTCAAAGGTGCTTCCTTTTTTTGTTTTGTAAAAGACGATCGTTTTTTGTGGGTCAATCCGGTTTATGAATAAGTCATACCGCAGTATCTGGAATGAGAAGGTAGGGACGTTTGTCGCGGTCGCTGAGACCGCGATGGCGCGTGGCAAGAAGAGTTCTGGCGGCGCGGTATGCGACCCGGAAGGTGGTCAGGAAGCTTTTGATGCAAGCGCACGCCATGACAAGAGCGCTGGCCCGAAAGTCGCGCTACGCACGGCCGCCGGTGTTGGCGCTTCGGTTGCGATGCTATTCGGCGGTCCGAACGCCATGGCCGAGACCACGTCGCCCAGTTTCGCGGTCTGCACGAATGGGACCGCAAACGGCTTCGGTAGCGCGGGTACTACCGGTCCTGTCGATTGCGCGCCGACTTACACTGGCGGAAATTTCAATGGCGTCGTAATTCAAGCTGGCACTCAGGGGGGTACTACCCTCATGACCATCGGCGCCGATGGAAATATCAACATGAAGTCAAGCAAAATTGTGTTCAATGCCAGCACAATTTCGTTCGGTAACGTAGCGCTGAGCAACGTGGCGAACGGAAGCATTGCTTCTGGCAGCGCCGAGGCTGTGACCGGCGGGCAGTTGTTCTCTGTCTCGACTGCGCTCTCCGGTTCCGTGAGCACGATGGTCTCGACCATCACGTACGGCTTCACCTCTATGTCCACGGCGGTCAGCTCCATGTCGGCCGGCGTGGCTGGCGCATCGACGAGCATGTCCACCGCGGCGAGTTCGCTGTCCACGGGCTTGAATTCCCTTTCGACCAGCACGTCCACCGCGCTCAACTCGATGTCGACGTCGTGGAACACACTTTCAACGAACACTTCGACTACGGTATCGTCCATGTCGACCGCCGTTACGTCGATGTCGACCACGGTAAACTCGCTGTCCACCACGGTCAGTACCGCCAGCAGCAAGGTAACGAGCCTTTCCACCAGCCTGAGTTCTCTTTCGATCTCGGCCTCCACAGGCTTGAGCACGTTGTCCACGTCGGTTTCCACCGGGATCAATTCGCTTTCCACCGGTTTGAGCACGACGAACAGCGCGGTGAGCAGCCTCTCCACCGGTCTGAGCACGACGTCGAGCAAGGTTGACAGTCTCTCCACGGTCGTCAGTACGACCACCAGCGCGGTGGGCAGTCTTTCGAGCGTCGTCAGCACGACGAACGAGACCGTCAATAGCGTATCCACGGGTCTGAGCACCACCAACGTCGCGGTGAGCAGTCTCTCCACGGGCCTGAGCACCGTCACCAGTTCCGTCACGAGTCTCTCGACTGGCTTGAGCACCGCCAATAGCGCGGTAACTTCGCTCTCGTCTGGCCTGAGCACGACCAATAGTGCGGTAAGTTCGCTTTCCTCCGGCCTGAGCACGGCCACCAGCGCGGTAACGTCACTGTCGACTGGCTTGAGCACGACCAACAGTGCAGTAAGCTCGCTGTCGACTGGCTTGAGCACGACCAACAATGCGGTAAGCTCGCTGTCGACTGGCTTGAGCACGACTAACAGCGCGGTAAGCTCGCTGTCGACTGGCTTGAGCACGACCAACAGTGCGGTATCCAGCCTGTCCACCGGCCTGAGCACCACCAATAGCAACGTCACCAGTTTGTCGAGTGGCCTCTCGACGTTGTCGTCTTCGGTGTCGACAAGCGTCAACTCCCTCTCGGCCGGCCTGAGCACTGCCAACAGCGGCATCAGCAGCCTCTCCACGGGCCTGAGCACCGCCAATAGCAAGGCAGACAGCCTCTCCACGGGCCTGAGCACGGTCAACAGCAAGGCAGACAGCCTCTCCTCGGGCCTAAGCACGACCACGTCCACGGTGAACTCGCTCTCGACCGGCGTGAGCACGATCAGCAGCACCGTGACGAGCTTGTCCACGGACCTTACGTCGCTGTCTACCTCTGCGTCCACGGGCATCAACTCGTTGTCGACGGGTCTGAGCTCGACCAATAGCGCAGTCAACAGCTTGTCGACGGGTCTCAGCACGACCAACAGCACGGTGAGTTCGCTGTCCACCGGCCTGAGCACCACGAAGAGCGCCGTCAGTTCCCTGTCGACCGGTCTGAGCACCACGAACAGCATGGTGAGCTCGATGTCGACCGGCGTGAACAGCATGTCCACGGCGCTGAGCACGACCAACAGCACGGTCGATTCGCTGTCGACCGGCGTGAGTACGGCCAGCAGCAAGGTCGACAGCCTGTCCACCGGTCTGAGCACGACGAACAGCAACGTTGCCAGCCTGTCGAGCAGCGTCAGTTCGCTGTCGACGGGTCTGAGCACGACCAATAGCGCGGTCAGCAGTTTGTCCACTGGCCTCAGCTCGACCACGAGCAAGGTCAACAGCCTGTCGACGGGCCTGAGCACGACGAATAGCACGGTGAGTTCGCTCTCCACCGGTCTGACGTCGTTGTCGACGTCTGCCTCGACGGGTATCAATTCGCTGTCGACCGGCCTGAGCACGGCCAGCAGCAAGGTCGACAGCCTGTCGACCGGTTTGAGCACCGCCGGCAGCAAGGTCGATTCATTGTCGACGGGTCTGAGCACGACCAATAGCAACGTCGACAGCCTGTCGACGGGTCTGAGCACGACCAACAGCACGGTGAACACGCTGTCGAGCACGGTGAGCACGCTGTCGACGGGTCTGAGCACAACCAACAGCGCGGTCAGCAGTCTGTCAACTGGCCTCAGCACCACGAGCAGCAAGGTGGACAGTCTGTCCACGGGTCTGAGCACGACCAACAGCAAGGTCACCAGCCTGTCGTCGGGCCTCAGCACGCTGTCGACTTCGGCCTCTACCGGTATCGCCACCCTCTCGACGGGGCTGAGCACGACCAACAGCACGGTCAGCAGCCTGTCCGCGGGCCTGAGCACGACCAGCAGCAAGGTCGATAGCCTTTCCACGGGTCTGAGCACAACCAACAGCACGGTCACGAGTCTGTCCTCCACGGTCAACTCGCTCTCCACCGGTCTGAGCACGACGGGCAGCGCCGTGAGTTCGCTGTCGACGGGCCTGAGCACGACCAACAGCACTGTCGATAGCCTCTCGACCAGCCAGGCTACGCTTTCCACGTCGATGTCGACGGGCATCAACTCGCTGTCGACGGGTCTCAGCACGGCGAACAGCGCGGTCAACAGTCTGTCGACCGGCCTCAGCACGACCAACAGCAACGTCACTTCGCTTTCGAGTTCGGTCAACACGCTTTCGACCGGCCTGAGCACGACGAACAGCAACCTGGGTCTCCTGTCGACACGTCTGAGCACGACGAACAGCACCGTCGGCAGTCTTTCGACCGTGCTCAACGACGCGGTCATGTACGACGATTCGACGCACTCGAAGGTCACGCTGGGCGGCTCGGGCAAGCCGGCGGTGAAGCTGACGAACGTGGCGGACGGCACGGCGAATCCGGATGCGGTGAACTTCGGCCAGTTGACCTCGCTGTCGACCTCCGTGTCGACTGGACTCAACTCGCTCTCGACGGTAATGTCGACTGCGGGCGCCGACGTAATCTCGTCGCTGTCCGTGACAGTGTCGAGCAGCGTCAACTCGCTCTCGACCGGCATCAGCACGGCCAACAGCGGTCTGAACAGCCTCTCCATCTCGACCTCCACGACGGCAAGCTCGCTGTCCACGGGTCTCAGTTCGCTGTCGGTCTCGACCTCGACCAGCGTCAACTCGCTGTCGACCGGTCTCAGTTCGCTGTCGACCTCGGCGTCGACCGGCATTTCCTCCTTGTCTTCGGGCTTGAGCTCGCTGTCGGCGTCGACTTCCACGGGCATCAACTCGCTGTCGGCCGGCGTGAGCTCGCTCTCCGCAGGCGTGAGCTCGTTGTCCACGGGCCTGAACTCGCTGTCGGTGTCGACCTCCACGGGCATCAGCTCGCTGTCGACGGGTCTGAATTCGCTGTCGACGTCCACCTCCACGGGCATCAGCTCGCTGTCGACTTCGACCTCGACGGGTATCAGCTCGCTGTCGACGGGGATGAACTCGCTGTCGGTGTCGGCCTCCACGGGTATCAGTTCGCTGTCCACGGGCCTCAGCTCGCTGTCGACGTCCACCTCGACGGGCATCAGCTCGCTGTCGGCGGGCGTGAGCTCGCTCTCCGCCGGTGTGAGCTCGCTGTCCACGGGCCTGAACTCGCTGTCGGTGTCGACCTCCACGGGCATCAGCTCGCTGTCCACGGGCCTGAACTCACTGTCGACGTCCACCTCCACGGGCATCAGCTCACTGTCGACGGGTCTGAACTCGCTGTCGACGTCCACCTCCACGGGCATCAGCTCGCTGTCGGTCTCGACCTCGACGGGCATCGCCTCGCTGTCGAGCGGCGTGAGCTCGCTCTCCGTTGGCGTGAACTCGCTGTCCACGGGCATGAGCACGCTGTCGAGCTCGACCTCGACGGCGGTGAACTCGCTGTCCAC
>NZ_FCOE02000069.1 GCF_001544915.2 Caballeronia pedi
TCCCCGAAAAACGCTCAACTTCGATACGCCAGCTGAGCGATTTAACCAAATCGTTGCATCGACCGGTTGAATCCGCCACGTGGTCCGGTCATTCGGTCGTTATCTGTCAGCGCCGCCGATCAGGGGAACACGGTCGAGCCCTTCACCTCTCTAAGCCACCCGATCGTGCAACGTGCGACCATCAATCTGGCTCGATAAGGCCTCTATTTAGATAACTACCAGTTTCTTAACCGTTGCGTTTGCTCGCAAAACTGCAAAGCTCGTAGCCAGCGCTCACCGAGTAGATTGCATGCTACTCAGCGGCGATCGAACGGATTCGTGGACTCTTCGTAGGCATCTTGGCGCATGATCTCAGAACCCCGCTCGGCGCGGTCTACTCGTCCGCGCAGTACTTGTTGAAAGTTGATGCGCATCCGACTGAAGATTTGCGTTGCTCGCCCGCAGGCGACTTGGCGGGAGTATGGGATAGCGCGCGACTGGGGCGAATTGCTCGTCAACCTTTTGGAAAAATGCGATTGATCATGGCCGTCCTGGCGGGCTGATTCGGGTGGCCGCCCGAGGCCTTGACGATCAGGTCTCGCTGTCAGTCTCCAACGAGGACGATCCGATCCCGGCAGAGCACCTGTATTCGATTTTTGATCCTCTCAAGCGTCTTAACCGACCCGGGCACGCGCGGCGCGCAGGGGCAGGCCTCGGCTTGGGCCAGTTCATTGCGCGGCAAATCGCTCTGGCGCATAGCGGGTCGATTGCTGTCGATTCGGCCGACGTCACGACCTTCACCGTGACGCTACCCAGCGTCGCCGCTCAACCGCTGGCGACTTCGTTTGGCCCTGCTGCCGGCGACGTCTAAAACGGCTTCGGTTACGTCGATCATCTCCCAGCGCTCTGAATGTCAATCAGTGCGGGCAACGACAACTGGACTATCCCATGCTCATAGCGCGCACGCGCATTCAGTTCCCGGTTCCTCCAGCGCGCCGGCGCGGCTGCGGCGCTGTGCGTCACAGCTTCTCCGCCGGTCGGTCGATTTGAGCTACGACGCGATGCCTAGCGGGTCCAACTCGGTTTTACTCGTGCCCAGGCACGATTCCCGCGCTGCCGCTCGAAGTGACTGCACAGTTCATTGCCATGGCGAAGCGCTCCCAAGCGACATGCCGTGTGGGGCGCGGTTGCCGAAGAAATCACAGCATGAGCGCCGTCCGATCAAGATAGACCGTCTCTGCTCTGAGTCCACCGTCGTCTAACCACTTCAGCGTTTATTCGCTCAAGCCAGCTCTTTGATTCGGGACGACGTCAAGTCGTCCCGCGCGTCGGCGAGGTGGCCTATCAGAAAAGGTGCGAGATGCCCAAACGGAACATCAACTGCTTGTTGGTTGTCGACGCGTCAGCGATCGCGAAATCGAAGATGTCCGCTCGAGTGGCGGATCCTGCCGCCTTCTGGAACGCACCCATCGCGTACAACGTCGTGCGTTTCGATAACGAGTAGCTGCCCATCAGCCCAACCTGGTGATACTTCGGTGTGTCGCCGTTGTAGTTGACTTTTCCGTGTGTGTACACGTAGGCAGCGCCAATCATCGCGGCCGGCGTGACGTTGTATTTCGCCCATGCTTCGTAGTTGTCGAAGACAACCGAACTGCTGGTCCCGTTTGCTTGATAGAACTTCGTATTGGTGTAATCGAGCCCCACGGTTGCCTTGCCAAAATTGTAACTGCCGCCTCCGCCGACGATCTGCTCACTCTGCGGATTCCCGACATAACTGAACGGTCCGCTTGCGCCTATGGCTGTGCCAGTCGTGTTGGCAATGAAGTTCCCATCGGTAAAGAGCAGAGCGGGATTCTTCGCATAGAAGTACGCACCGGCAAGGTTCAATCCCGAATACGTGTAATTCGCCCCGACGCTCCACATGCCGGTCGTACCGCGACCGGGCGCATTCGTGTTCGTGAACGAGTACATTCCGCCGAAAGTCAGGCCAGCAATGGATGGGGACGTGTACTTGATTGCATTGTCGACACGGAACGAGTTATCCGTGTTGTCGATATCGCCGGCATGCAGGAACGGGCCGCCGAACTGGCCGGAAGCGGCTACCGGTTGAATATAGTCGACGACAGAGTCGTACTGACGGCCAAGCGTAACCGTGCCGAAGCGTTGATCCGCAATGCCAACATACGCCTGGCGACCGAAAAGACGGCCGCCCTGACGCGACTGACCGTTTTCGATGCTGAAGCCCGACTCCAACTTGAATAGTGCCTTCAGACCTCCGCCCAGGTCTTCTTCGCCTTTGAGTCCCCAGCGGCTGCCGTACATGCCGTCGTACGTGCCGTCGCGCATGCGCACGAGATATTTGCCGCCGCTGTGGTTGACGTAGTCGATCCCCTCATCGAGCGCACCGTAGAGCGTGACGGCAGACTGAGCGCTTGCCATGCCTGGAACCAGTGCACCGGAAGCAAATACTATCGCGATCGAAACTGAGACTAACTTTCCGTTTTTCATTGTGATCATCCGTTGTCGTTCAAGAAATGATGTGAGTCCGCGCCTTGCTTGCGACGGTCTCGCACGGCGATAGGTCTGTCATCGCAGATGCGAATAGGATTCCTAATCACACTAGCGGCGAGACATCGGAGCGTCGACGTTTGTCCGGCTTAGTTAAGATATAAGTGCTTGAGCATTGCGTCGCTGACGTTAGCTCCTACGTCTCTGTGCACGATCTCGCCCACCCTCAGCGCGAAGACATGGTCCGACATCTGAATGGCTTCGATCGTGTTCTGCTCGACCAGAAGGATGGGCGTCTGCTCCCGGCGGATCTTGTCGATTGTCTCCAGGACGAGTTCGATCATTTTGGGTGAGAGGCCCATCGTTGGCTCGTCGAGAATCAGCAGCTTCGGGCGGGACATCATCGCGCGCGCGATCGCCAGCATTTGCTGCTCACCCCCGGACATCGTTCCCGCGTTCTGCTTGCGCCGTTCCTTTAGAATGGGAAAGAGGTCATACATGCGCTCAATATCGTGGGAGATCCCTTTTCTGTCTTTGCGCACATAGGCGCCTAGCTTGAGGTTTTCGTCTATCGTCAGCGCCGGAAACACATGTCGCCCTTCTGGCACATGTGCAAGACCGGTTCGCACGCGCATATCAGGAGACAAATTGCCGATGTCGTTGCCGGCAAATCGAATCTTGTCGCATTGACACGCTAACAGACCCGAGATGGCCCGCAGCGAGGTGGTTTTCCCAGCTCCGTTACTGCCGATGAGGCTTACGATCTCGCTTTCCCCGACCGTCAAAGAGATTCCCTTCACTGCTCGGATCCCGCCATACGACACCGTCAAGTTGGTCACTTCCAGCAAAGTGCTCATGCTTTCCCCTTCCCCAAATACGCAGCCTGCACGTCAGCGTTGCTCAGAACTTCATCAGGGGTGCCGTCGGCGAGCTTCTGGCCGTGGTACAGAACGGTGACGTGATTAGCAAGGCTTCGAATCACGTCCATATCATGTTCGATCAGCAGGATGGCAACGCCACTTCGATACACCTTGCGAATCAACTCGCTTAGCTCCGCCTTTTCGGCCACATTCATGCCGGCCAGGGGTTCGTCGAGCAGCAACACAGTGGGCCTGGAGATGAGCGCACGCGCAATCTCTACCCGACGCTGGTGACCGTAAGACAAGGCGCTGGCGGTCATCTCCGCCGCTTCCGGAGGAAGGCCGACGAATTCGATCAGGCGTCTTGCTTCCTGTACCGCCTCGCGCTCCTGCTTTTTGGCTGCCTTGCTGCGGAACAAGGCCGAAAACAACCCACCGTCGAATCGCGTGTGACTGCCGACGAGAATGGTCTCCAGAACCGACATCACACCGAACAGGCGAATGTTCTGAAAGGTGCGCGCAAGGCCTGCTCTGGCAATAGAATGGGATGTCCAGTTTGCCGTCGTCTTTTCGCCCACCCAGACGGTACCCTCGCTGCGAATGAAGCCCGAGAGCGCATTCACTGCCGTACTTTTGCCCGCACCGTTCGGACCGATCAGCGCGTGCACGGCATGACTTTTCACCACCAGGTCGAGGTTCTTGACCGCATTGAGTCCGCCGAAGCGCACGGTGACGTTCTCCGCTCGCAGCGCGACCTTCTGCGCCTCAGCAACTGCGCAATTGGCGCGCTCGTCGATGATGCAGTCATTCACAAAGGCGTTTCGGTTCATCAGGGGGATCAAATCTTCTGTTAAAGCTCGCATGGGTCTACTCCATGACAAGGCGCAAGCGCGCCTTCGCGGCGACCCCACTGGGGCGGAACAGCATCAAGGCGATCAGCATGGCGCCCAGAAGGATGTAACGAGACTCCGGATAGCTGCTGACGAACGGGACCTTGAGCGACACTTGCAAGAAGCCGATCCAGATGGCGGCGCCGATGAACGGGCCGATCATCGTCCCGAGTCCGCCCAGCACGATCAGCATCAAAATGAGGATGTTCTCGAACAGGGAGAAGCTGGCCGGGCTGATGTACTGCTGAAAGTGAGCATAGAAGACCCCCACAACACCGCCCACGAAGCCACTGCATGCGTACGCCAGAAGCTTGTAGCGGGTGCCGGGGATGCCCATCGCCTGGGCTGCGTCCTCATCCTCTCGGAGCGCGACCCATGCGCGGCCGACGAAGGACCGGACGACCTGGCCAATGCAGAACAACAGCACCACGGTGAGGGCCAGCGCGAAAAAGTAAAGCGAACGGGCGTCGTCCAGCTCGTGACCGAACATCGACGGCGACGGAATACCGCGAATCCCCATCGGCCCGTTGGTGAGCGACACCCAGTTCGTCGCGACCACGCGGATGATCTCGCCGAAGCCCAGGGTCATGATCGCCAGATAGTCGCCCCGCACGCGCAGGGTTGGGTAACCCAGAATGGCACCACATAGCGCAGCAAACCCGCCACCGATGATGAGATTGGCATACAGCAGCCACCAAACCGAGTCGACGTCGATACCAAAGTGCTTTTTGAGCACGTCGATGAAGACGATCGATGTGAAATAGGAGCCCACCGCCCAGAACGCCACGAAGCCCAGATCCAGCAATCCCGCGAAGCCGACGACGATGTTCAGACCGCTGGCCAGCATGCCGTAGATCAGTACGACCACCATGATGCTGAGCCAATAATCCGAGCGCACGGCAAGTCCCGCCGCGATCGCGCAGACGAGCGCCAAAAGCTTGAATGCGGCACTATCGAAGAACCGCGAGCCGAAGAACGCGTCCATCAGTTGCAACGGAGCGCCGAGAATCGACAAGCGCCCGCGCGGCTTCGCGGTAATCAGACTGCCGCGTGCGTGGACATTGAGCTCCTTCTTGCCGAGCAGGCCTTGCGGTCGAACGAGCAGGAGCAGCACGAGAAGAATGAAGCTCAGCGCGTCCTGATACACGGCGCCGTTTGGCAGAAAGCCTGCGCACAATGACTCTGCAAGGCCGAGAAACAGACCGCCAACCGCTGCGCCCGGAATACTGCCGATTCCGCCGAGCACCGCTGCGGTGAGTGCTTTAAGACCCGGCGTGAAACCCATCGTCGGGCTGGCAAACTGAAACGCCTGAGCGTATAGGATCCCGGCCACAGCGGCAAAGGCCGAACCGAGCACGAACGCCGAGCCGATGATCCGGTTGACCGGAATGCCGACCAGGTACGCTGCGGTCGAATCTTGTGCTGCAGCGCGCATGGCACGCCCGAGCGAGGAGTAATAGACGAAGAGCTGAAGCCCGACCATGCCGACGAGCGCTGCCAGGATGACGACCAGATTGGAGCCGCTGATGCTGACCTGTCCGAGATGAAGCGCCGGGATATGCGACAGCGGCGTGTCGGGAAACCGCAGTGAGCCCGGTCCCCATACAGTCTGCGCGAGACTCTGAAGAAGAACCGACACCGCGATCGACGTGATCAGCGGCGCGAGCCGCGGCGCATTGCGAAGCGGGCGATAGGCCACGCGATCGATCAACGCACCCAGCACGCCAACGGCCACGATCGCAGCCGGTGCGGCAGCATAAAAGCTCCAGCCTGGCATGGGTACTACGTGACCCAACAAGGAAACCTCTGGCGCCATCAGCGACAGCGTGACGAACGCGCCGAGCATGAATAGCTCGCCGAACGCAAAGTTCACCAACTTCACCACGCCATACACGAGCGTGTAAGCGACTGCGGCGAGCGCATATACCGACCCGAGCATCAGGCCGTTGATCAAGAGTTGCTCGAAATAGAGCATAGGGATCTCCCGAGAGCGTGGCGGCCAGAACGGCGCCACGCAGCCGCGATTACTGTTTGCCGGCGAGAACGAACTTCCCGCCGCGCACCGTGAAGTAGTAGAGCGAGCCAGCGCGGTCCCCATCAGGCTGAAAGGAAATGTTGCCGGTGGCCCCAGGGAGATTCTTGATGTTGGCCAGTGCCGTATTCATGGTTTCGCGGTTCACTTCGCCCTTTTGTTTTGCCGCCTTTGCACCCGCGCCGATCGACAATGCCGTGTCATAGCCGAGTGCAGCCCATTCATTGGGGTCCTGGTGATATTTTTCCTTGTAGGCTTTGACGAATTCAGCGGTCTGCGGCGAGGGCGCGGAACCGGGATCGAACATGCCGTAGAGTGTCATGCCTTCTGCCGCGTTGCCGCTCAACTGCATCAACTGCGGTGACAACGCGCCGTCAGTGCCGATCAGCTTTGCAGTCAGCCCGATATCTTTACCCTGAGACGCAATCATGGCCGCTTCGGTGTAGAAACCGCCGATGAAGATCGCATCCGGGTTCGTCGCCTTCAGACGCGCGAGAATCGTACGAAAATCCTTGGTACCCAGGTTGTAGCTGCTCTCGCCGGCGATTTTTCCGCCTGCCGCCGTGAAGGCCTCTTTGAAGGCCTTGCTCACGCCCATGCCATAGTCATCCTGCTGATAGAGGACATAGACCTGCCTGGCGCCCATCTGATGGGCAACGTAGTTCCCCATTTTTGCGCCCTGGCTCGCGTCGGTCAGAATGACGCGGCGGAAGTATTTGTTCACGCCCGTGAGTTCCGGACTGGTGACCGCAGACGCTACAACCGGCATCTTGCATTTCTTCAGAATAGGCGCCGCCGCGAGCGCAACGGAGCTAAAGGTGTAACCCACCACTGCGCTCACTTTGGCGTCTTCACAGAACTGCCCAGCTGCTAACACGCCATCGTTAGGTTGGCCGTGATCATCGATGACCTTCAACACGAGTTGCGGGCCGCCTTGCGCGTTCACCTCGGCGATACCCAGATCCAGCCCTTTGCGCACATCCACACCGTATGAAGCGAAGTCTCCCGTCAGTGTCGCGGTGAAGCCGATGGACACCGGCTCGTCGGCCAGCGCGCTTGCCGCATTCATCAACGCCATCGATGAAGCGGCGGCCATCACAATCTGCTTGAACATACTGGTCCTCTTCCACACGTTGGGGTCAGTCATTCCGTTCTTTCCAGGGTGCGTTCAACGAACCCAGTTTTTAGTAGACCGAATAGATAGGAACGGAGCCCGATAGGTCGAGCTCACTTTGATTTACAGCATTACAAAATCAACCAGTGCCGGGATGGTCGCCCGCACGTGCTCGCGAACCGTCTCCTCGACCAGTCTTTCGTTGCCCGTTTTGATCGCCTGCAAGATACCCGAATGATCGTCGCGGGAGGTCATCGGCTTGTCGGCATGCTCCAGCCATATGCGCATATAAGGCTCGATGGCTGAGTGCAGTCCCGACAACTGACGCGTCAGGCGAGGCATGCCGGCAAGTCCGGTCAGGTATTCGTGAAACTCCCGGTGATAGGTGACCCACGCCGGAAAATCTGCATTGGCCTGCTCCATCTGATCGAGCAGATGCTCGAGCGTTGCGAGATTCGGCCGTGTAATCTTTGGCACGGCCAAACCGGCCGCGAGCCCTTCCAGCGCAGCCCGCATCTCGAAGACTTCCCTCATCTCGGCCGCGTTCAGCCCGCGTACGATCACGCCGCGATTCGGGCGGATTCGCAATAGCCCCTCTGCCGACAATCGTCGGAAGGCTTCGCGAACCGGCATGCGGCTCGTGCCAATTTCCGCCGCAATATCTTCACCTACGAGGCGCTCGCCAGCCCGGTAACGCCCCGAGCGGATCGCGGCCTCGATGAAGCGGTACGCTTCATCCTCGGCGGACAGCGCAATTCCGTTTACGTTGACGGTTTCAGACATTCTTGTTTCCCGGAGTTCGTCAGGCGACCTCGACAGTCACCCAGGTTTCGAAGCAATAGTCGTCAGCGAGCGAAACGACACCTATCGTCGCGCGCGGTGCGACTCCGATCTCCTCGCCGAACACTTCGACGAAGAGATCGGTCATGGCGCTTGCCACCAGATGTGGCTCAGTGAAGGCCGAGTCACATGCGACGAAGTTCAGCACGCGCGCGATGCCGACTACACGATCGAGATCCCCCACCGCGTTCTTGATGGCCGCCAGACAGTTGATGCCGGTGAGCCTGGCTGCTTGCCGAGCGTCGTCGACCGAGATCGACCCACCCACCCGACCAGTAAAACGGGCTTCACCATTCGGCTCGAGTCCCGCAGTCTGGCCGGACAGAAGCAGCAGCTTTCCGTGCTCATAGTACGGTTTCATCTTGCCGTACTTCGTGCCGTAGTACTCCGAGCCCACTTGGGTCAGCGGTAACTCGATGCCCAGTTGGGCCAATCGCGCCTCGACGCTCATGAGTTTCTCGGTATTTGTAAGGTTGGATACACGCATGAAAAAAACCAATATAGGTCGACCAAAAATCGTCGTCCAGAGCCGTCTATACAAGGTTAACCCTGCGCGCGACATCATCAATCGCAGCCTCAACGCGCGACAGCAGGTCGTCCAGTTCCTCGTCTGTGATGATGAGAGGCGGACAGAGGGCGATCGCGTCGCCAATGTTGCGGGTGATGACATTGCGCTGAGCCAGCGCTTCGGCGGCCATCATCCCAAGGGTGCCCGGCGCTTCATAAGGCGCCTTGTCCTCCTTCGACGCGACCAGTTCGATTGCGGCGATGAGGCCTACGCCACGAACCTCGCCTACGAGCGGATGCTTGCGCAAGATTGACAGACGCGAATGCATGCGTTCGCCGAGCAACTGCGCTCGTTCAACCAGACCGCGCTCCTCAATAATCGCGATGTTTTCAAGCGCAACAGCTGCGGCGGTCGGATGGCCACCAGCGGTCAGTCCGTGACCGAACGTGCCGCGCCGGTTGCTCTCTTCTGCAACGGGCGCGTAGACCTTCTCGTTGATCAGCAACGCCGAAATCGGCAAGTAAGAGGACGAGAGTTGCTTCGACAGGACCATCATGTCGGGCCGGATGCCGAAGTACTGAGAGCCGAACATCCTGCCGGTGCGGCCGAAACCACAAATCACCTCGTCGGCGACGAGCAGGATGTCGTACTTGCTCAACACGGCCTGCGTCTTCTCCCAGTAACCGGCCGGCGGAACGATAACGCCACCCGCGCCGATGAGCGGCTCGGCGAACATCGCGCCGATGGTGTCGGGATTCTCGCGAATGATGAAGGCATCGAGTTCTTCTGCGAGGCGCGTGGAGAACGCTTCTTCCGTTTCGCCAGGGCGACCTTCGCGATAGAAATGCGGCGCCGTCAGATGGTGGAAGCCCGGCAGCGGCAGATCGAAGCCGCCATGGACGTGCGGCATGCCAGTGAGGCTACCTGAGCCGAGCGTGACACCGTGATAGGCGCGATTGCGCGTAATGATCTTTTTCTTTTGCGGTTGGCCCAACGCATTTGCGCGATACCAGACCAGCTTGATCGCCGTGTCGTTGGCCTCGGAACCGGAATTGGTGAAATAGGCCTTGCTCATCGGCACCGGCGCCATCTCGACGAGCTTGGCGGCCAGTTCGATGAGCGGCTTGTGTGATCGCTGGACGAACGTGTGGTAGAACGGCAAGACCGACATTTGCCGGGTCGCCGCATCGATCAGGCGCTGCTCGCTGAAGCCGACCGCCACGCTCCAGAGACCAGAGAGCGCCTCGATATGCTTGTTGCCCTTCTCATCGAACACATAGATGCCCTCGCCGCGCGACATGACTTTGGCGCCTTCATCACGGTTCTTTTCCGCATTCGTGAAGCCGTGCAGGTGATATTGCGCGTCTTGCTGGGAGAGCACGCTATTGCTTTCAGCTTTCATGTTTTCCTCGAGTGAGTTTTTCAGAACCCGACCGCCTGGCCGTCACGCCGTGAGTCGGATGCGGCGACATAAGCGCCACTGTCTGAACAGCAGATGATTTGCGCGGCACCGAACTCCATGCTGTCGGGCGCGTGAACACTGACCTCATGCCCGCGCGCGCGCAGCGTTTCGGCTACGTCTGAAGGCGTATGGGCCTCCAGATGCACGATCGGTCCGTCCTCCACGCGAAAACGTGGCGCATCGCTCATCGCCTGAGGGTTTTGACCGAAGCACGCGAGACGAGCGAGCATTTGCACATGGCCTTGCGCCTGCATCGATCCACCCATGACGCCAAGCGCCATCACCGGCTCGCCGCCTTGCGTGACGAATCCCGGAATGATGCTGTGCAGGGGCTTCTTGCGCGGGGCAACGCGATTGACGTGCCCCTCGCTCAAGACAAAACCCATGCCACGGTTGTGCAGGCTGATGCCGGTCTCTGGAACCACCACCCCGGAGCCGAATCCCTTGTAGTTCGACTGGATGAACGACACCATCATGCCGCTGGTATCGGCTGCGGCAAGATAGACTGTTCCGCCTGAGGCCGGGGTTCCGGCCGTCGCCGGTATCGCGCGGTTGCGCTGAATGAGGCTTGCCCGTTGACGCGCATAGGCCTTGTCGAGTAACTGCTCGACGGTGTGCTTCATGTGCTCGCGATCACCGATGTGTGTGTGCAAGTCTGCAAACGCCAGCTTCATCGCCTCGATCATGACGTGATAGGCGTCGGGACTGTCCAGCCCCATCAATTCCAGATCGAACTGCTCGAGGATGCCTAAGCCGAGCAAAGCCGCGATGCCCTGCCCGCTGGGAGGAATCTCGTGAAGCGTGTAGCCGCGATAGTCTGCGCTGATGGGCTTGACCCATTCCACCTTGATTCCAGCGAGATCCGAGGCCGAGAGCGCTGCCTCACATTGCTTCGAGAATGCGCAGATGTGTTCGGCAAGATTCCCCGTATAGAAGCTCTGGCCTTTCGTTCTTGCGATTTCCTGCAGTGTTCGCGCCTGACCAGGAAACTTCCACCACGAACCCGCCTTCGGCGTTTCACCGTTGCGGGTGAACGCTGCCGCGAAGCCCGGCTGACTGCTCAGATTCGGCACCTGTGCCGCCCATTGCCGCGCGATCTGTGGCGAGATGGCGAATCCTTCTTCCGCATACTCGATTGCGGGTTCGAATAGTTTTTCGAAGGGCAGTTGGCCGAAGCGTTCGGACAGCGCAGCCCATCCGGCGACCTGCCCTGGTACGGTCACCGAGTCCCAGCCGAGCGTCGGCATCGAGGTGCGTCCGGCAAAGTACTCGGGATTCCACAAGGCGGGCGCGCGTCCACATGCATCGATGCCATGCAACTCGCCCTTGTCCCAGACCAGTGCGAACAAGTCACCGCCGATGCCGTTCATCACCGGCTCCACGACCGTCAGGGTGATGGCCGAAGCAAGCGCTGCGTCGACCGCGTTGCCGCCGGCCAGCAGCATGCGCACGCCGGCTTGAGCGGCGAGCGGCTGGGACGTGGTCACGACGTTTCGCGCAAGCAAGGGCATCTTCTGTGACGTATAGGGGAAGGCCCAATCGAATTTCGTCTTCATCTCGTTTCAGCAGAATAAAAGTGAGTCGCTCGGCTTATTCGCAATGGAGTCGTTCAAAGCTGAACGCTTGCGAACTTCGTTTCCAGATACTCGTTGATGCCCTCACGCGCGCCTTCGCGACCGAGACCCGATTGTTTGACGCCGCCGAAAGGCGCAGCCTCGTCAGCGATCAGATGCGTGTTCACACCGACCATGCCGTATTCGAGCGCCTGAAGCACCCGGAAGACACGGCCCAGATCCTTGCTAAAGAAATAGGCCGCCAAGCCATACTCGGTGTCATTGGCCAGGGCGATCGCCTCGTCTTCCGTTGAAAAGCGATACAGCGGCGCGACCGGTCCGAAGATCTCTTCGCGCGAGAAGCGCATCGCGGGAACAGCGTCACCGATTACCGTCGGCTCGTAAAAGCGCCCGCCGAGCACGTGTTTGCGACCGCCGCAGAGCAGTTGACCGCCTTTGGTGACGGCGTCCGTCACGAGTTCTTCGACCTTGCCGACCGCGTGCTCGTCAATGAGCGGGCCCTGTGTGACATGCGCCTCGGCACCATTGCCTACGTTGAGCTCTCGTACCGCCGACAAGAGCTTTTCGGTGAAGGCTTCGTAGACGCCATCCTGAACAAGGATCCGGTTGGCGCAGGTGCACATCTGACCGGTATTGCGGAACTTCGCGGCGAGCGCACTCTGCACTGCGGCCTGGAGATCTGCATCGTCGAAAACGATGAAAGGAGCGTTGCCGCCCAGTTCAAGAGAGACCTTCTTGATGGTCCCGGCGCACTGTTGCATCAGCAGACGGCCCACCTGCGTGGAACCGGTAAAGCTGAGCTTCCTCACCGTAACGCTGCCGCACATGACTTGGCCGATCGTGCGCGCATCGCCCGTCACAACCGAAAAGACCCCAGCCGGAATACCCGCTCGTTCGCTCAGCGCGGCCAGCGCGAGCGCAGACAGGGGGGTCTGGTTGGCGGGCTTCAGAACGATTGTGCAACCCGCCGCAAGAGCAGGCGCGACCTTGCGCGCAATCATCGAAGATGGGAAGTTCCACGGCGTGATGGCGGCACAGACGCCGACCGGCTCGCGCATCGCGAGGTACTGACGGTCGGCGCTCGGCGCCTGCAGGATCTGCCCGTCGATACGACGCGCTTCCTCCGCGAACCAGCGAAAGTAGGCGATCGTCGAACGCACTTCGCCGCGCGCCTCGGCAAGCGGCTTGCCTTGCTCGGCCGTCAGAATCTTTGCCAACTCTTCGAGGTTTTGTTCGGCGAGGTTCGCCCAGCGCGCGAGCGCGGCCCCCCTGTCCTTAGCCGGCGTCCGTTTCCACGAGCCGAACGCCGCCGCTGCTGCCTCGATCGCCGCCTCGGTCTCGGCAGCACCGGCGCGAGGAACCGTCGTGAGCGTCTCGTCCGTGGCCGGATTCGTGACCGTCAGGACGGCGCCGTTATCGGAGTCGACCCAGGTGCCATCAATGAAACACCGCGAGCGAAGCAGCGGATTGTCAAACGCGCCCATTCGTTTGTCCTTTGTAATATTGGATCCACGTATCTATGGATCAAATCCTAGCCCAGCAATTTGGCGACGTAAAGAGGGGTTACCCGTAGGTCGAGGGGACGGGTCTGTCACGCAGGCAGGGAAATGGTGGCCCGACGAAAGGCGAGGGGTCCGCATTGCTCCAGGGCGTCGGCAGCGGTTGGCCTGGCCCTTCTGATCGAGCAGATACGACGGGAAATTGTGGCGCAGCGTGCGCAATGCGCTCGTCCACCTGCGCGGCCTTTGCCGGTTTCAGATTGCCAGTGACGGCGATGACTCGCCCCGGTCCATAAGGGCTCGCGATAACCGGTGGGGTGGGATGTATTCGCACCGGCCGGCGCTTCCGTCTGTTCTGCAGACTACTACAGCCCTTTCCAGTGGCGGATCATTCGCATTCCCAAATTCTGTTGCTGGCCGACATCAGTAGTTGAGACCAAATGTTCAGCGCTTCACGCCCGGTCCACAGATCGCTGCTGCGCCGGATACCAGCCTGTGAACTTGACTGCCGCATAGAGCGCGGCAATCGTGGTGACAATGCCCACCGCGTGCGGCACCGATGGCACATAAGCCATCAACAGATCGGCCGCGACCATCGCTGCGAACGCAAGAGCCCAGGCTGATGTAATCGCGTAATTCACGCGAATGAAAATCGGCGAACTCCACAGGTCAGAGGCGACTTTCTCGCGTGCGTATTGCAGCGTGAACGGCTGACGCAGCGCGATCGATGCCAGCACGATCAGAAGCAGCCCGCCATCGACGCGCAGTCGCACCGCCGGCACTGACCACGACGCGCCGTACGCGACCGCGTATAGCGTCAGTGCACCGAAAAGCAAAAACGTGCCGATTTCAAGAATTTTGGCGCGCCGCCCGGGCGACAGAAAATCCCGCGCCAGCATCACGGCCGACACGACTGCGCCAGCCGCAAGACCCGCAGACACGCCGACTGCGCGCTCGATCACGACGAACGCAATGAAGGGGGCGAACGCCAGCAACATGTTCATCAGGCAACTCCCGCGCAATTAAAGATGGAATTGAGCAAACTCAGACGAGAAGGGCTCGTCGATCCAGTTACCGTGAACGTCCTTCGGCAAACGATGAGGCATTACCGCGGTTGCGATCGGTCCGACCGAAAAGTTCGTCGCATTAAGCATCAGAAGGTCGCTGCGCGCTTCCTGCGCATACACAATCGCGAGGATCCAGCCGTCGCCCTCGGGCGCTTCGGCCGGGCGCGGAACGAACACTGGCTCGGAGGTCGCATCGGCATCGGGCAGCGTGTCGATGTGAGCGGGAGCAAGGCGTCAGGGCTTCGGCGCCCGGCATGGAACGGATGATCATGTGCTAGGCGGCCTACCCACCCAAGCAGCAGGCGTAATGAACATCTCGGCCAAATAGCTCAGACCGATCGCGCCCACGAGTGTGCCGATGACAAGTCCCATTGGACGGAAGCCATTTTTTTCTCGACGAGCAGGATACCAAAAGCCACGACGGCGGTGGTGGCCATGCCCGCCATCAGCGGCAGTGTGAAAAGCGGCGCCAGGGCGATCGCACCGCCGAAAAATTCGGCAAGATCGGTGGCCATCGCGGCTACCTCGCGAACCGTTCACATCGCAAACACCGCAGGGCGAGGAAAATTCTCACGAGATTGCGGACCCTCACAATGCCCAGCTTCGCAGACAACGTCTGAAACACTATAGCAATCAGATTGGCCAACTGCAGGACCCTAGCAACGAAGGGCCGAAGCGCGTCCTTGGCCTGGATATTGGGGGGCGTAATTGCGCGGATCCATGTAGGAGTTCAAGGCAATGACTGCCAGACCCGCAAACAGCAGCAGCGAGCGTATCCCGCGCGCCGATTGTCGGCAGGGATGGCGCGAATCGCGATTGTGGTGCGGTCCGAAAATGCAGTGCTCATTCAAGTCTTCGTACGCTGGACAGTTCTGTGAGGCGGGCCCGTCCGCTGTTATAGGTCCGAACTCGCTGTCACGAAAGCTGCGCCGTCATCGAAGACCGAACGTTCAAGTTCGGGCGAACCCCCGTAAGGATTCGAATCTCCGAAGCGGGCGGCGCGCGAAGCTCCTCTCCACCGGAAACGGCTGACTGAGCCGACAAACCTTCCGCTGTTTCCAATTTACCGCCCGCCGGATGATCGCGCCTGGCCGGCTTCGGCTTCGTGCTATTCGAAGTGCCTCCCACCACGGCATCATGACGCCGAGGGATTGCGACCTGGCTTGGTGTTCGCGCAGGTATCCATTGAAACGCCCCCGTTCGGCGCAGGTCGGTGCTGCAGCATGAAAGCTGACTTATCCGGGACTCGGGTGTTCCTGCGTCAGTTGCGCACAAGCTTTTCAACCGAGTCTGCAGATAACCGCAGTAGGGATTTTCCCGCTAAACCACGTAGCGAGGCATAGAATAAGGTGACCCTGTCGCGAAGATCGCTCCTGGACGGCCCGATCCCTGCTCTCCCCTCACTCTCGATGCCTCGCAGCACTCCCCGAAAATTGCCACCATCGACCGGCCCTCGTCGTCCAACGAGCCGGGCGGCGTTGCTGCCCTTGCCGCTAGCATCTGTGCGGCAGATGTCGCTTCAGATCCACCTCGCGCTCGCCGCTTGCCGCAAGGACGGCTGCGGCAATTCTCACCAATTCAACGAACTTTTAAGAATTCTCTACATCACGCACCAACTGCAGGAGCTGGGATTTGGGCAGTTGCCTCTTGAAGATTACGCGCGTGCGGAGCACGGCTTGAGTGCCGCGTTGTCGCGCGTAGAAGCGGAGCGCCGCTGGCTCGTCGATGCAGAGACGGCCTCGCTACTCGAGCGAGTTCTTCAACTGCACGATCAACAGCTGGCTAGCATCCGGCTGCGCGACCTGACAGCCGCCACGGAGCGGCTTCAGCACTTTATGCGAAGTGAGCGGCCCTCGCCCTTGCCAGAGCACGTTCGCGCGGCCATCCGCAATCGTCGGCTGTCGAAATGACGAAAGAGATGGGACCGGGCCCTTGCGCGTTGACCGCTTTGCGGGTCAACCCACTTTAAGAAGAGGAGCGGCCGGCGACATGTGCACGGCACCGCCTGGGGTGAGTCCTTCGCACAGGCGAGATGTGTGGCGATCGGGCACACGTCGATAGGGCCACAAAGTGCTCCGTTTGGTCGAGTTCGCGCAGCGCGCGGCAGAACGCGACGCCTTGCAATCGCCCGTACCCAAGCCATCGTGCATTCGAGCGGGAGGTCACCGCTGCGCCTCATCATCGGCGCGGTCTGCCGCCGGCACGCTCGCTGCTTGAAGGTGATGGCTAGTACCTGACTTGACTTACACCGCGGCGGAGAGGCAAGAATGACAATCCAGAGAAAAATCGCCAGCTGGCGCAGAATCGGCCATTTCTGCGCGGGACGTCTCGTCGATTACGGCGAGCTGATTCCCATCGAACTCGCCGAGACCAAGAAGCGCGTGCTCCATGAAGTGGTCGCGCTCGTCGCGCTCACGATCGGCACGTTGTTCACCCTGTCCTTCGTCTCGATCGCGGTGATTGTGACCGCCGTCGGTACGCCGAACCTCGTGCTCACAGCCTGGTGCGTGGCGGGGGCGTGGCTCGCTGTAGCGGTGATCGCTTTCATGGTCATGATGTCGCGCAAGCCCGCTCAACCGTTCCAGTTGCTGCGCGAAGAGTTGCAGCGCGACGCCGACGCCATCAGGGAGGCGACGCAATGAAGCACGCTGAAGCTCAGGAGGCCGTGCTGGCGCGCATGACAGCATCACGCGCGGAGTTGATCGTCGCACACGTCGCGAACGAACCCGTGCGGCCCACGCGCGTAGCGCGCAGATTACCGGCCACCATGCGTGCCGCGCCGTGGTTTCTGCGTACACCTAATGCGGAACTGATTGCGATCGCGCTGGTTGGTATTGCCATTTTCGGGCTGCGCCGCACGATTCAGACCGCGGTCAGCGCGGGATTGAATGCGTCCACACACCGAGCGGTCGGTAATCTTCTCAACGCACTGCGCGAATGACGTTTCTGTTGATAAACCCGCGCTCAGCGCCGCCCGCGCCGTTTTTTTGGCCTGCGCGTCGACGTGAGCGCGGCTGACCAAAGGATCGCCGCCGGCCGCTTCTCCCTCGCGGTTATGCGGCCTCGTGTCGAACCGGTGACCGCATTCCCGCTGGAAAGTCACGTGCCGAGCCACGGATCCTCCTTCACCCGCGGGCTCTACAAGATTTGGCTCCAATGAGCGTCGGGGCGAACAATGCAGACGCAGCTGGTCACTTCAGTGCGGCGGGGTCACTATCGCCGGCTTTGGTTTCATCGATTCCCACTTCAGACACGCTCGCAAGTTGGGTCTGCGCCAGCACCCAAAACTCGTCTGAGCGTCCGTCGGGACTGCCCGCTTCTTCCCACAATTGATAGGCGAGGCTGCGGATTTGGTCTTCCGTAACTGGAACGTCCATGTGTTCTCCTTTGAGTGGCACTACGGGACGTCGACCGCTTATGCCGTGGCGTGATGGGGTCAATGACGGTCGTATGGTCCGAACACCGACGTACCGAGGCAAGCCAGAAGTCCGCCAGGCCCCGTGTAAATCGTTGTGCAGCCTGCCTCACGCAGCGCTGCTTCGGCAAATCCGCCAGACAAAACGCCCAAGGCGCGCAAGCCAGCGCGCGTTGCGGCTTGCGCATCATACGGGGAGTCACCGATTACGATCGCCTCGGACGGCGGGACGCCAAGCTTGTGTATTGCCACCTCGAAGGCATCGGGTGCCGGCTTGGAGGTCTGGACATCCTCTGAAGAAACGGTCACGTCAAAAAGATCCGCGACGTCTGCAATCTTCAGGTAGACGTCGAGTTCGTCCTTTTTTGCTGAGGAGGCAACGGCAAGCTTGATTCCCTTTTCCCGCAATCGCGTGACCAACGCTGGCACCGCTGAGAAGGGGTGAATGAGCGGCAGATAGGCGCTTTTGAATCGCTCGCCTCGCCAGTCTTCCAGCGCAGCGCCGTAGTCATCGATCTGCTGCGGCGTGAGGAATTCCGGAAGCAGATTGTCGCCGCCTTTGCCGATCTGGCTGCGGGCCTGTTCGAAAGTCACGTTGTGGCCGAAATGGAGAAACGCCTCGTGCCAAGCGAGTGCGTGCAGATCGACGGAATCGACCAAGGTTCCGTCAACGTCGAAGATTGCGGCTTTGGGCATGTGACGCTCCTATTCAGATACCGTCAACTGGTGAGGCGGCGCCTCTTGGTGCGCCGAGCATCTGCTCATTCGCTTGAGCCTCGTTTGCAGCGTCAGCGTCACTTGAGCAGGCGTAACGGGGATGAGCACTCAACGATCCGGCAGATCCCGCTTTGATCTGTTCTGATACCGCACGCAAGGTGGCACCGAAGCCCCAAGGTGTGCGAGCTTCCGTTCGCGCGCTGGTGTCGACACGCACCTTATTGGTCCACGCGATGGTGAAACCGCTTTCCGTGAGCGCTTGGACCAGTGCAACATCTTCGTTGAAGGTGAGCGGCTGAAATCCGCCGGTCGCTTCATACGCGAGCGTGGACAGTCCGAAATTCGCGCCATGGACATGGCGGTGTCCCTCAACATCGCGGTATGTCGTAACAAAGTCAGCTCTCGTTTCGGCGTGGTGCCCCGTCCAATCGGAGATCGTGATCACCCCACACACTGCGTCCGTTGCACACTCGAGTTGCTCGACCAGCCAGTCCGCGTGTACGGTGGTGTCAGCGTCCGTGAAAGCAAGCCATCGTGTTTCGTGGGCGATGGCCAGACGCGCCCCAAGGTCACGCGCACTCCCGACGTTGTGTTTGGAAGTACTGAGGACGAGCGCACCGCATGAAACCGCGATCGCTTCGGTAAGGTCGCTGCAGCCATCGGCGACTACCACGATTAACACGCGTTCGCCACCGAGCCCTGGATGCGAGGCGGCGACGCGGACGGAATTCAGGC
The DNA here is from genome assembly GCF_001544915.2 of Caballeronia pedi. Taxonomy (GTDB): domain Bacteria; phylum Pseudomonadota; class Gammaproteobacteria; order Burkholderiales; family Burkholderiaceae; genus Caballeronia; species Caballeronia pedi. The sequence continues at coordinate 19,201 of NZ_FCOE02000069.1, forward strand.
ATGGTCCGATAAGAGCAGCTTCATTATGCGCAGGAATAACGACGCTGAGCATGGTCTTCCTTTTGATTTATTATTAGCGGCCGCACGGACTCAACCCGCACGGCCTGCCTGCCTCATCGAATCCGATCTGAGCAATTAGCTCGCCTGACCAGAACCGATGTCGGCACCCGTGACGGGGTCGCTCGACGGATCGGAAGCCGTCCGTGCTGCCATCGCCTTGAGCACTTCGATGTCTGCCTCGTTGACGCCCACGCGTGCCGTGCCGTCTCCGCCGTCGACCGCTGGTTGCGGGTCTTCAACGAACTTCCAATCATTCCCCTCGTTCCACGGGCCGCGTGCGTCCTCTCCCCGAGACATGTTGTAGTAGACGCTCGTGTACTCAGGCACGCCCGGCAACTTGCCCTGCGGGAAGTTGGGTTGGATCGAGTGCAGCGCCTTTTCGAATGACTTCTGATGCGCGATCTCGCGAGTCATCAGGAATCCGAGCGCGTCTCTGATCCCCGGGTCGTCCGTGACGTTGATGAGCCGCTCGTAGACGATTTTGGCGCGGGCTTCCGCAGCGATGTTCGAGCGAAGATCAGCGGTTGGCTCGCCGATCGTGTCGACGTAGGCAGATGTCCACGGGACGCCCGCGGAATTCGTGAGCGCGGGACCGCCTCCGTACAACAGCGCCGTGGTATGCGAATCGTTGCCGTTGCCTGTCATCGAGCGATACAACTCGGCCTCCGATTCGACGGCCTCGGCAAGCTGGCCCTTGGCGGCCTTGTTGAGCATGGCGACGATCGAGCCGATGATTTCCAGATGGCTGAGTTCTTCGGTTGCGATGTCGAAGAGCAAATCTTTACGGCCAGCATCGTCTTCGCTGACGGCCTGCGTGAAATACCGGCAGGCCGCGCCCAATTCGCCCTGCGGACCGCCGAACTGCTCGAGCAGCAAATTGGCGAGTCCCGGGTTAGGGGCAGCCACGCGGACGGTGTACTGGAGACGCTTGTTATGTACGAACATGAAAGACTCCTTCCTAAGGACGACCTGATTTACCGCGCGGCATGGCGAGCGGCGCAGGTCGAAGTTGACGATCGGGAATTGCGTTGCAGCGGCAGGCCGAGGCACGCATGTGCGTTGCTGGTCAGTCGTTACAAAGTCTCGGAGCGAACGCTCCGGCGAAGGCGCAGCCACGGAGACCGCAGCCGCCACGCTGAGCCTTGGCTACCGGCAGCGTGTAGAGTGGACAGAACGAGCACCTATGTGGCGGCATTCAGGCGCCCACGGCGCTGCGGGAAAAAAGTCCGCAAGCGACGTACCCGGAGACAAAAACACGGGTTTTGCAGTCAGTCTTCTGCCTCTCTCTGCCAATGCACACGCGAGAGATCCCGCGCTGGTGACCGTCACATCACGGCAGGGGTGAACACGTTAAAGGACAACCCGGCCGAGGCGCGATCCCCCGGTTGAACACGCGGTGAGGTTGCGCGACGCTTTCACCTGCTCGCCTAAGCGACAGCGAACCCGTGCATCGAAGAAAACGCGGCGGATCGCACGATGTCGCGTCATATACCTGTCAGCACGAACGCGCCACGCGGTGTGATTGAGCGCGAAAGCTGTGCCGGGCAGCAGCTTGCCGAAATACCGAATTGGTGCTGTCGGCTAAGCTTCGACTTTTCATCGGCAAGTCGGACACCCGATTCCGCGTGCTTCCGAACAGGAACACGGCTTGCACGTCGATGATGGGATGGTGGGCGAGCAATTGAAAGTTCCGCAGAAGATCCTCCATCTCTCAAACATACCAGGGAGCGACAATGGACTCGAATAAAGCAGAAGGAAACGTCAAGGAGATTGCCGGCAAGGTGCAAGACGCTGCCGGTGAGTTGCTGGGCGATACCGGCACCCAGGCGGTCGGCAAAGCGCGCGAACTCGGCGGCAAGGCACAGCAGCTTTACGCGGATACAACGGAGGTTGTGCGAAACAAGACGGTGGACAGTCCGCTGTCTGCTCTTGCGGTGGCCGCGGGATTAGGCTTCTTGCTCGGCGCGATATGGGCAACCGCAAATGCGACGCCTCCACGTTCTTACCACAAGCGGTATCGCGGCGATGATCATTATTGACACGCGGAGATATGACCGCAAAAGATAGCGAAAGCATATCGATGGTCGCTTTGTTCTTTTGATAGCGCGTGCTTCTGACACCTTGTCGCCAACGCAGCAGTCATCGCTATTAACCGATCATTGACAATACGAAAATTCTTTTGGCATGCGACAGAGCTGTCAATAAACAACCAGGGTATTTCGCCTACCGGATGCCGTCCCGGCCCGAGTCAATCCGCATGCACTCCTTGACGCGCCTGGGCGCTTTGCGAGCGGGCCGCAGGCGCTAAGAGAACTGAACATACAAACGGTACGCGAGATGGTCGACGACCCGCCACGCTCCTGAGCGCGGGAAACCAAGCAGGCGCAGGCGACCGGCCTGGCGGGCAGTCATCATGTTCGCGCAGCTTCCCGCGAAGCCGTTTCATACGGCCAGCAACATGCTGTCGATTATCGCGTTGATGCACGGACGACATCATCGGCGATTAAGCAGCCTGTATGACCGCAACGGCATGACGCTTGGGGAGCAGCCGAATGGTGCCGCCGATGTTATCCAAGCGGCCGCGCGTTCGTCGAAGAAACTCATCACAAATCTCGTCCACACCGCGAACGACGTTGCCCGCACACGGAGACGCTTTTCACAATGGTCATCGAGCATATCGATCGATCCGCTGCCGCGGATCGGGCGGCGGCGGTCGTGGACATCGCGCAGTGAGCCGCTTCCAATTTTTAGAGAACGACAAGTCCTCGCTGCTCCCGTCCTTTTTACAAACTGCCGGCGTCTCGGCTGCAAGGTCAAGATCCATTGCTGGCCCGAGCGAGCTCGGTTTGACTGTTGGACAATTTGCTTCTCGTGCTTTAGCAGATCTTCACTCGAGTTCGTCCGACCCACCTATCTTCATCTCCCTGCACGGAGATGACCGGCGAGTTTTCTCCCAGAAGGCGTCGCCTCTCTATCCGATGAATGTGGACGCCAATTTGCGGGCCGGTCCGCCTGAGCATGCGCCTCGCGCTGATCGCCTTGTCGCCTTTACTGCCTCGACCGCCTCAACCTCGTCGCGTGCGACCCATCACGAGTGTTGCTACAAACAGGATGAGAAAGACGACGAAGAGAATCTTCGCAATGCTGGCAGCGCCAGCCGCAATTCCACCGAAGCCAAGAACCGCTGCGATCAGGGCGATAACCAGAAAAACTACGGCATAGTGCAACATGTTTTGACCTCATCTAATAATGGTGTGGCAACGGATAGCAAATGCTGTGCCAAACAATCTGAGCCCTCTCTGTTCGTTCCCCAGCTCAAGACGTAGGCAGCTAGCAAAAGGCTGCAGCCATTACGGCAACGTGCCGCTCATTTGAAAATGGTGCCCTTGCCGCTGGAGTTCTCCTTACCCGAAAACGCGGCAAGGGCGCGAGCCAGGCCCCGTAAAGGAATGGCTATCCACTCCGGGCGATTCGCCGCTTCGTAGCAAACCTCGTAAGCAGCTTTTTCGACGAGATACAGGCGAAGCAGGCTAACCTCATTTTCATCAACCAATTCGGAAACGTCACGGTCGGCGACTTCTGAGTAGGCCTTCAAGAAACACACCTCTGCCCCTCGGCGAAGCGTCTCGAGGCGTGATTCCCGGTTCGCCGGATCGCACGACTCGGAAGATGAATCGTCTTCCTGTCGGGCAACGAATGCTGCCGCGTAAGCAATCGACCGCAGCAAACCGGCGACGTCGCGCATCGGATTCGCCTTCGCCCTTCTCGATTCGATCGGTCGCGCCGGTTCCCCTTCGAAGTCGATGATGCAGACGTCACCGTTCGCCCACAAGACCTGGCCCAGATGAAAGTCACCGTGAATGCGGGTCTTCGACTCGCTCGATTCGGGCAGCACTGCGCCGCGCACTGATTCGATGATCTGCTCGCGACCCTGGGTCAATTTCTCGATTAAAGAAGTATCAACGGACGAAGGGATGCCACGCTGCCCATCGACGATGTCGAGCGCGCGCTCGAGTTGTGAAATGGCGGCTTCTTTCCAGACCTCGATGTCTTTCGATTCCACAGCTTCGGGCGCGAATGCCGGATTGCCGTCGGGGCTTGCGAGCGCGGCGTGTAGTTCGCCGAGACGCCGGCCGATGACCGTCGCTGCTTCCTGCAGGCGCGCGCTGCCGTCTGAAGCTTTGCCATCGCGCGGCTCCGAGGTTGCAGCGACGTCCTCCTTCAGGGCATCGCGCAGGCATTCGATTGCGTAGGTCCACGCATCGCCATCATTGGCGACGAAACCTTCGAGGACCGCGATCGAGCGCGACACGCCATCGTCGTCCGTGTGGACGATCTCGGCCAGCAACGGGCTCGAATTCCGGTATCCGGCCCGAGTGAGAAACCGGCACATCTCCGCCTCGGGATGAACGCCGGACTGAAGCCTTCGCATCAACTTCATCACGATGCGTCCGCCGACGATCACCGAAGTGTTGCTTTGTTCCGTTGAAAGCCAGCGAATGTCGCCGCCGAGACCGATGGTCTCTTTCGCTCCAGGCTCCAGCACGAAGTCGACTCGCGCTCCTTCCGGCGACCCGACGACGGCGCCCGCGTTCGTCTTGCCGACCAGCGCGCGTACGAATGCCGGATCGAAGAACGCGTCTGTCAGAATCCCGCTTCGTTGTTCGCCCCGCACAGATGCCAGCGCCATGTCCCGTGCGAGTCGAAGATCGTCATCGGTGGGACTGCGCTCGTCCCAGACGATTGCCAGAGGAATCGAGTATCGCTCGATGCTGTCATTGATCGTGACCTCGATCTGGGCGAGCAAACCTGTCTGGTCGATTGCCGTGGCAGGTGTCATCACGCGAATGGCGTCAACCTTTCGATCTTTCGCCGCGAACCAGCGCCGTCGCATCAGATAGCCCGGCAGGACTTCCTTCTCGAGCAGCGCCAAGTTGTCCAGCGTTAGCAGGCTGGACAAATCGTTCGAGACAAGAACGTGAGAGACCGCCGCTGCGTCTTGTTCGGCCTGGGCCCAATGTTCGTCGGCTTCTCCGTTCGGGCGGCCCGCCGCCTCCCAGAGATAGTACGCACGCACCCGTAGCTCTTCTTCGTTATCCATGCCCGTGTGCTCCCGTCGAATCGCCACATGTGGTCACCACTGCTTTCAGTCGCGAACGCGCATAATCCGATCCCGCATGGCGTGCAATTTGGGTCTTGTGCGTCTTTGCTTATTCGTGTTGATGTGCCTCAGCGCCGTTGCGAGTAGCGGTTGCGGGATCTTTCGCACGTTCGCACCGGCATTGCAGGCAAATTGTCCAAAGAAACGGATGATCTCGTCGGTCGCGTTAGGACCGCGTGCGTCCGTATGAGAGCCTTGCGGCAGTCCTCCTGACCATGCATGACCCAATCCATGCACGCTCCAATGCTCGACGACCGGCACGTCATCGCGATTGTTGAAA
>NZ_FCOE02000071.1 GCF_001544915.2 Caballeronia pedi
GCTTCGAAGCTCGCGCGCAATGCGGCGCGATCCACCGGCCCGCGCAAGCGCAAGCCACCCGCGACGTGATACGCGCTACTCTCGGGCGACAACTGCCACAAAAACCACAACCGCTGCTGCGCAAAAGACGCTTCCGTGCGCGCGCGAACGTCATCGGGCAAACGACGAATCGCATCTTCGGAACCAGAAGCGACGACAGGCACAGGCGCGAGCATCGACGCCAGTTGCGCGAGCGTATGCCGCTCGAACAACTGCTTCGGCGTAATCTTGATGCCCGCTTTTTTCGCGCGCGCGACGACCTTCAGACCGAGGATCGAATCGCCGCCGGCTTCGAAGAAGTTGCGATCGCGCCGCAGCGTAGACGCATCGATCGACAGCACTTCGCTCCAGACACGCGCGAGCCGCTCTTCCATCTCCCCGCGCGGCGCGTGCTCCTCGTTCACATGCGGCACGGGCGCTTCATGCAACGCCTTGAAACGTGCAAGGAGCGCAGCGCGATCGAGCTTGCCGTTCGCATTGAGCGGCAACGCCTTATCGACGACGATATCGCCCGGCACCATGTAATCCGGCAATATGCGCGATGCCTGCTCGAGCAGCGCGTTCGCATCGATATCGCCGGCGATGCACGCACCCAGCCTCTTCGCACCATTCACGTCGTACGCGAGCACCGCCGCCGCGCGCACGTTCGCGAAACCTTGCAGCACGCGCTGCACTTCGCCCGGCTCGACGCGATATCCGCGAATCTTGACCTGATCGTCGGCACGTCCGAGGTATTCGAGCGCGCCATCCGATGCAACGCGCGCCAGATCGCCCGATCGATACACACGCTCGCCCGGCACGAACGGGTTCGGCACGAAGCGCTCGGCGCTGCGTCCGGGCTGTCCGTGATAGCCGCGCGCCACGCCCGCGCCACCCAGATAAAGCTCGCCTGTCGCGCCGGCGGGCACGGCGTTCATGTGCTCGTCGAGCACGTAGATGCGTGTGTCGGGGAGCGCTGCGCCCAGAGGCAGGCCGCGCTGCATGTCGTGATCGTCCGACATCGCGTGCATTGCGATGCCGACCGTCGTTTCCGTCGGTCCGTAATGATTGAAGATGCGGCATGTCGGCGCGAGCGCGGCGATCTGCGCGAGCAGCGCCGCCGAGGTCGCTTCGCCGCCGACGATCAGCGCGCGCGCGGGCAACACGCTGCGCGCATCGGCGGCGCACAACAGCGCCGACAGATGACTCGGCACGATCTTCAATACATCGACGCGATGCTGCGCCATGTATTGCCCGAAGGCATCCGGATTGAGCGCCCGGTCGGAGGAAATCAGATGCAGCGTGCCCGCCGAGCACAGCGCGCCGAACAAGGCGGTGTGACCGAGATCGGCGGCGGGCGTCGAGACCATCGCGAACGCCGCGTCCTCGCCCACGCCGATCGTCTCGAGCATGCCGCGCACGTAGTTGCCGAGCGCGGCATGGCTCACCGTCACGCCCTTGGGCTTGCCCGTCGATCCGGACGTGTAGATCAGATACGCGGCCTGAGCGCCATGAAGCGCGCGCGGCGGCTCGGCTGTGTCCGCTTCGATGTCGAATGAAAGCGGCAGCACCGTTGCGACCGCCGATGCGATGTCCGTCGCGCACGCGCCCGCATGCAGCAGTGCGATGGCGCCGCTGTCGGCCATCTGCGCGGCGTTGCGCGCGGCGGGCAATTGCGGGTCGAGCGGCACCCACGTCGCGCCCGCCTTGAAACAGGCGAGCATGCCGAGGACCATCTCCACACCGCGCGGCGCATGAACGGCAACGCGCGCTTCCGGTCCGCAACCCGCCGCGACGAGACGGGACGCGAGCGTGTTCGCTGCGGCGTCCAATTCGGCATACGAAATCGCGCGTGTTTCGTCGCGCACGGCCATGCGCTCGGGATGCCGCGCGACGCTGCGTCGCCAGAGCGCGAGCACATCGCTCGATTGTTCGTCATCCGAATCAATGTGCGTCACCGTGCTGTCGGGCACATCGACGAGCGCTTCGGCGACACCGCGCAACACGGTTTCGAAGCGCCGAGCGAAGGCATCGTCGAATACGGCGTCGTCATAGGCGAGCGTGCATTCGATGCCCGATGCGCGATCGACGAAGTCCAGCGCGAGATCGAAGTGCGCGGCGTCGTTCGCGAGCACGTCCAGGCGCGTCGAAAGCGGCGCGAACGCATCGAGCGAAAACGCGCGCTGCTCCGTGAGCTTCACCTGAAACAGCGCATCGTCGGCCCGCGCGCGATTCGGCAGCAGCGCGGCGACGAGCCTGTCGTAAGGCACGTCCTGATGCTCGTGCGCGGCGAGCACCGTTTCCTTCGCCGCGGCCACAAGCGCGCGCAGCGTCGCATCGTCTTCGATGACCACGCGCAACACCTGCATGTTGATGAAATAGCCGATGACCGCTTGCGCCTCTTCGTGCCTGCGGCTCGACATCGGCGCGCCGATGCGGATATCGCGCTTGCCGCTCGTCTCGCGCAACGTCGCGCCGAAGACCGCCAGCATCACCATGAAAAGCGACGCCTGCTGTTCGCGCGCGCTTTGCGCAAGGCGTGCCGAAAGCGCGGGCGGCAGACTGAAGACGAGCGTTCGCTGCGCGCCGGGCGCAGCATGGCCGCGCTCGAAGAGACGCGCGATTCGCGACGCATCGCCATGCGCGCACAAGGCTTCGCGCCAGTAGCCGATCTGCCCGTCGATCTCGGCGTGATCGATCGCCGTGTGCTCCCATGCGGAAAAGTCCGCGTACTGCGGTAGCGCGATGTCGGCATCGCCCGCGCCCGACGGCGTGATCCCGGCGCGATACGCATCCGCGAGCGCTTCGAGCAGCACGTTCACCGAGAGTCCATCCGCGATGATGTGATGCAGCGCGATCACGAGCCGATGCGCCTCTTCGTCCACTTTCACGAGATGCGCGCGCAGCAGCGGACCGCGCTCGAGATCGAAGGGCGCGCGCGCCGTCTCCTGCGTGAGTCGTTCGAGCGCGGCGGGCTCGCCGCTCAGGTCGGTGAACGGCAAGGCGATCGATGCGTCATCGTCGATGATCTGCATCGGCTCGCCATCGTCGTCGAGCTCGAAACGCGCGCGCAGGATGTCGTGCCGCGCGACGAGCGTGTCGAAGGCGCGCTGCATCGCATCGGCCTGCAAAGGGCCGTCCATCGACAGCACGCCGCTCATGTTGTATGCGTTGCTCTCGGGATCGTGCGCCCAGGTCATCCATAGCGCGCGCTGCGCATGCGAAGCGCGCGCGATGCGGCGCGCTTCCGGCGCGAGCCGCACGAACGGCGCGCGGCGAAGCGGCTCGCCCGCCGCGCTGCGCTTCTCGATCTCGGCCGCCGCCGAGCGCAAGGAAGACGCGGTGAACACGTCGCGTGCATCGTAGGCGATGCGCCACTGCGCGCTCACGTCGGCCGCGACGCGCACCGCGGCGAGCGAATTGCCGCCGAGCCGGAAGAAGCTGTCGTCGCGGCTCGTGGGCGCGGCGTCGAGCGCCTTGCTCCAGATCGCGGCGAGCTGCGTCTCGATGTTCGTAAACGTATCGCGCGGCGCTTGCGCCGTCGTCGCGCCATCGATGCGCTCGCCCTTCACGAACCACGCATACGCTTCGAGCGAGCGTTCGGCGAAGCGCTTCACGCACGCGGCGCGCTGCACCTTGCCGCTCGATGTCTTCGGCAGCGCGCCCGGTTCGAGCAGCGCGACAGCAGCGGCCGGCTCGCCGCACGCGAGCGCGACCGCCTCGCTCACCGCCGACGCCAGTGCCTCGGGCGTCACGAGCTTGCGCACGCTGCGCGACACCTCGGCCGCCACGCCGATGCATTCCGTGCCGTCGATCTGCACCGCGAAGGCCGCGACGCGCCCGCGCCGCACGAGCTCCACGTCGCGTTCGATCGCGAGTTCGAGATCTTGCGGATAGAGATTGCGCCCGCGCACGATCAGCAGATCCTTGACGCGTCCAGCCACGAAGAGGCCGCCATCGAGCAGAAAGCCCAGATCGCCGGTGCGCAGCCAGCGCGCGCCTGCACGCTCGACGAAACTTTCCGCCGTCGCATCCGGACGTCGCCAGTAGCCCGCCGTCACGCTCGGCCCGCTCACCCAGATTTCGCCGATAGCGCCATCGGCCAACGCTTCGCGGCTCTCGCGATGCACGATCATCACGGCATGATCCGCGGGCGGCACGCCGCACGACACGAGCGTCACGTCGCGTTCTTGCGCGCGCTCGGCGATGCCGCGTTCGAGCGCATCCGCGCGCAGCGATGCAGTGGTCACGCCCGCATCGCGCTGCACGCCGGTGGCGAGCAGCGTCGCTTCCGCGAGCCCGTAGCATGGATACAGCGCGCGTGTGTCGAAAGCGCGCTGCGCGAAGCGCTCGACGAACGCATCGAGCGTCGCATGGCGCACGGGTTCCGATCCCGAGAACGCGACGCGCCAACTCGACAGATCGAGCGCAGCAAGCTGATCGTCGCCGATGCGGTCCGCGCACAGCCGATACGAAAAATCGGGGCCGCCCGAAATCGTCCCGCGATGACGCGAGATCGCATCGAGCCAGCGCACCGGCCGTTCGAGGAAGTATTGCGGCGACATCAGCACGAGCGGAATGCCGCTGAAGATCGGCTGCGACATCGAGCCGATGAGGCCCATGTCGTGATAAAGCGGCAGCCAGCTCACGAAGACATCGCGCGCGGTCACGCCGAGACGCTCGCGAATGGCGATCTCGTTCGCCCACAGGCAGCCGTGCGTCACCATCACGCCCTTGGGCGTCGACGTGGAGCCGGACGTGTATTGCAGGAAGGCCAGATCAGACGACGCCACATGCGCGATCTCGTTCGCGCTATCGGCTGCATCGAGTGCATCGACTTCGATCACGCGCGCGTTCGGCGCGATCGACGCGAAGGCCTCGCGATAACGCTCCACGAGCGCGCGCGTGGTCAGCACGAAACGCGCATCGGCGTCGCTCGCGATGGCCGCGAGCCGCGCGAGATGCTGCGCGCGCAGCGTCTCGGGCGGATACGCGGGCACCGCCACGGTCTGCGCATAAAGACACCCGAAAAACGACGCGACGTAATCCGCGCCGCTATCCATCAGCAGCAGCGCGCGTTCGCCCGCAGCGCCTGCGCGTCGCAGCCAGGCGGCGATGCGCGCCGCGCGGGCGTCGAGTTGCGTGTAGGTCCATGCGGTATCGCCGTTCGCATCGACGACGACGAGCGCCGTGTCGCTGCCGCGCGTCGCCGCGAGTTCGCGCAAGCGCTCGATCATGTTCTCAGCCATGTGCCAGTCCTTCCTGTTCTGCTTCGCTCTTGCTCAATGCTTCGAGGCGCGCCGCGAGGTCCCGCAGCAGCGCCGCATGCCGGACGATGCCGACGTGATCCGTATCGATCGTGCCCGCGAGCACCGTTTCACTCGCGCTGCACGCACGCCAGCGCGCGGTCTTCTCGTCGAGCGCCGCGGCGCCCGCTTCCTGTCCCGACCACCACAGCGTGAGCGGCGCACGCACCTCACGCGTGCGCCACGCCTGCGTCAACGCCTGCAGGTGCTCGATCGCGATCAGCGCATGACCGATCACGCCGGGATCGCTCGCCGTCTCGCCGAGTTCCGCGCGCCATTGACGGCGCGCGTCGTCGGCGCCGTCCCAGAACGCCGCGATCTCTTCCTGCGATGCCGTCCTGCGGTGCGCCAGCACCCGGGCCGCGTGCGCCGCATCGAGCGTCGTGTTCTGCTGCATGCCCGCGTCGATCAGGCCGATGAAGTCCACCGTCTCGCCCGCCGCCTCCAGTTGCGCCGCGATCTCGACGGCGAGCAGCCCGCCCATCGACCAGCCGACGAAGCGATACGGGCCGCGCGGCTGCACGCGCCGCACGCGTTCCGCGTAATCGCGCGCGAGCGCATCGAGGTCATGCGCCCACCAGTCCGGCTCGCCATACACGGGCGACTGCACGCCATGCACGCTCGCGATGCCGTCGAGGTGCCGCGCGAGCGTGCGGTACTCGGCGATCAGCCCGTAAGCGGGATGGATCGCGAAGACATCGAGCGGTGCGTCTGGCGCGTTCATCGGCACGATGCTCGCGGGCGCGGCGTCGCGTTGCGCATCGGCGTGGTTATCCAGATAAGCGGCCAGATCGCCGAGGCGCGGCCGCGCAAAGATCGCCTCGATGCCGAGCGTGGGCAGCATCGCTTCGCGGGCGAGGCGCGCGACTTGCAGCGTGCGCAGCGAATCGCCGCCGAGCGCGAAGAAGTCGTCGTCGGGGCCGGCGTGCGTCACGCCGAGCACGCTCTGCCAGATCGCGGCGAGCGCGTGCTCCGTGACCGTTTGCGGCTCGTTGCCCGACACCGCATCGCGGGTGAGCGAAGGCAGCGGCAGCGCATTGAGATCGAGCTTGCCGTTGGGCGAGAGCGGCAGCGCCGCGAGCGTGACGATGCGCTGCGGCGTCATGTACGCGGGCAGTTGCGCGGCGAGCGCGAGACGCAGCGCATGGATGTCGAGGCCGTCGTCTTCGTTCGCGGGCACGACGTAGCCGACGAGCATCGGCTCGCCGCCGATCTCCTTGACGGCAGCCGCCGAATCGCGCACGCGGGGCTGCGCGCGCAGCGCCGCTTCGATCTCGCCGAGCTCGATGCGAAAGCCGCGAATCTTCACCTGATGATCGATGCGGCCCAGATACTCGAGCTCACCCGCGGCGTTCCAGCGCGCGAGATCGCCGGTCAGATAGAGCCTGGCGCCCGCGCCGCACGCATCGAACGGATCGGGAATGAAGCGCTCCGCCGTGAGGCCCGGCCGATTCAGATAACCGCGCGCAAGCAGCGGCCCGCCGATCGCGACTTCGCCCTGCACGCCCACAGGCGCGAGCGTCAGCTCGGGCGTCAGCACGTGAATCGAGCGGCCCGCGAGCGGCGCGCCGATGGGCACGCGTGTGGGCAACGCGTCGAGCTCGCCGGCGGCGCTGCAATCGAAGGTCGAAGCGGTGACTGCGGCTTCGGTCGGGCCATAGGTGTTGAGAAGCTGCACGTTCGCGGGCGCGGGCCATGCGCGCCATTTCTTCAGCGCGGCGAGCGACATTGCTTCGCCGCCCGCATGCACGCGACGCAGTGCGCCGAAGTCCGTCACGCCGCGCGCCGCGAAGTCCTGAGCGAGCAGTTGCCAGTACGCGGTCGTCAGATCGGCGACGGTGATGCGGTCGGACAGCACGCGCTCATGGAACGTGACGCTGTCCCACAGTTGCGGGCCGCGCAACACCACCGACGCGCCGATGCACAGCGCAGGAAACAGTTGCTCGATGAAGCCATCGAAATTGAAGGTCGCGAACTGCAGCACGCGGTCCGCGCGCGTGAGGCCGAAAAAGCCGATCGCCACGTCGACGTGACTCGCGAACGCCGCATGAGACATGCCGACGCCCTTGGGCTTGCCCGTCGATCCCGACGTGTAGATCACGTACGCGAGATGCTGCGCGTGCGGCGTCACCGATGGATCGTCGCAGCGCGTCGTCGTCGCCTCGATCGCTTCCAGCTCGACGACGACCGCCACCTCCGGCACGTGCAGGTTCGGGCGCAATGCGCGCTGCGTCAGCAGCATCGCGACGCCGCTATCCTCGATCATGTGCGCGAGACGTGCCGCCGGATACGCGAGGTCCAGCGGAACATAGGCCGCGCCGGCCTTGAGCACGCCCAGCACCGCGACGATCATGTCGATGGAACGCTCGAGCGCCACGCCCACCTTCTCGTCCGGCGCGATGCCGCGCGCGATCAACTCATGCGCGACGCGATTCGCGCGCGCGTTCAGCTCGCCGTAGTTGATATGTTCGCCTTCGAAGACGAGCGCGATGTCGTCCGGATGCGCGGCCGCGTGCGCTTCGAAACGTCGATGCACGAGGGCCACGTTCGCCGCGAGCGGCGCGCCGTGCGTGAATCGCGCGAGCTGGCGGCGCTCGGCATCGTCGGGCAGCTCGAAGCTGCGGCGCTGCGGTTTTTGCGCGGCCTGTTCGAGAACGGCCACGTAGCTATCGATGATGCGCGCGACGGTGTGTTCGTCGAAGATATCGGTCGCGTAATTCAAGCCGATGTGCAGGCCACCGGCCGCATCGGCGGAGACTTGCATCGAGAGATCGAATTGCGCCGTGCCCGTGCCGCCCGCGAGCGCGCTCGCCTCGACGCCCGGCATCGCGAGCGGCGCACCGGCTTCGCTGTAGTCGAACATCACCTGAAAGAGCGGCGTGTGGCTCATGCTGCGTTGCGGTTGAAGGCGCTCGACCAGCTTCGCGAACGGAACCGCCGTGTGATCGTGCGCGCCGAGCACGCGCTCGCGAACCTGCGCGAGCCGCGCATCGAACGACGCGCCCGGCGGCGTGTCGACGCGGATCACCACCGTGTTGACGAAGAAGCCGATGAGCGATTGCGTCTCCAGCCGGTCGCGCCCCGCCACCGGCACGCCGATGCGCACGTCGCGCTGTCCGCTATAGCCTTGCATCACCGCGCCGAAGGCGGCGAGCATGGTCATGAAGCGCGTCGCGCCGGCGTTGCGGGACATGTCGTCCAGAGTGCGCGCGAGTTTTTCGTCGATGGATCGTTCGACCCATGCGCCCGCGCTGCTCGCCGCGCCGTGCCGCACGCGATCCACGGGCAGTTCGAGCAGCGGCTGTTCATCGCCGAGTTCGTGTTGCCAGTACGCGTATTGCGCTTGCAGTGCGGCTTCGTTCAGATGCTCGCGCTGCCACGTCGCGTAATCGCCGTATTGAATCGGCAGCGGCTCCAGATGCGCTTCCTGCTCTTCAACCGCCGCTGCATAGAATTGCGAGAACTCGCGCAGCAGGATCGTTTGCGACCACGCATCCGAGACGATATGCGGCATCGCGAAGTGCAGCACCGCGTCCTGTGCGCCGCCTTCGAGCAACGCCACACGCAGCATCGGCCCCGCACGCAGATCCAGCGGCGCCTGCGAAAGCGCTTGCAGTTGCGCTTCGCCTTCGTATCGGGCTTCGCTCCATTGATAGCGCGGCGTCTCGTCCACCACTTGCCACGCCTGTCCGTCCTCCTCCACGAAACGCGTGCGCAGGCTTTCGTGACGCATCACCAAGTGATCGAGCGCCCGGCGCATCGCGGTCTTATCGAGTCGGCCCTTCAGGCGCACCGCGCCCGCGATCGTGTACGCTGCGCTCGCAGGCTCCAGATTCCACAGGAACCACAAGCGTTCCTGCGCATAGGTCAGCGGAATGCGCGTGTGTTCATCTCTCCGCGCGATGGGCGCGACCGCCCGCGCTTGCCCCGCCTCCAGTTCCGCCGCCAGGCTTTCCAGCACCGGATGCATGAAGAGCGTCGCGAGCGTCACTTCCCGGCCCAGCTCCTGACGGATGCGCGAGGCCACCTGCATCATCAGCAGCGAATGACCGCCGATCTCGAAGAAGTTCTCCGTCACGCCGATGCGCTCGCGCCCCAGCACCGCCTGCCAGATCGACAGCAGTTCGCCTTCGAGCGCCGTGCGCGGCGCGACATGCTCGCGTTGCGCCGATGCTTGCGGCGCGGGCAGCGCGGCGCGATCGACCTTGCCGTTTTGCATCAGCGGCAGCGCATCGAGCGTCACGAACGCGGCCGGCACCATGTAGCCCGGCAGGCGCGCTTCGAGCGTGCGGCGCAGCGTGCGGATATCGGACTGACCGACCACGTAGCCCACCAGTTGGCGCGCCTCGCCCTCGCCCGCGAGCGCCACCACCGCCGCGCTCACGCCTTCGGCCTGACGCAGCGCCGCTTCGATCTCGCCCAGCTCGATACGAAAGCCCCGCAGCTTCACCTGCTGATCCAGACGCCCCAGGAAGTCGATGCTTCCATCCGCGCGCCGGCGGCACAAATCGCCGCTGCGATACAGTCGCGCGCCCGGCGTGCGCGGGTCCGGCACGAAGCGCTCCGCGGTGAGCCCCGGACGATTCAGATAGCCGCGCGCAAGCGTCAATCCACCGATGCACAACTCGCCCAGCCCGCCCACCGGCACTTCGTTGCCGAAGCGATCGAGCACCTGCACCGAACGCGATGCATACGGCTCGCCGATCGACACGATGCTCTGCCGCGTGTCCTCCTCGGTCGTTGCGCGGTACATGCACGCGACCGTGGTTTCGGTCGGCCCGTACAGGTTGTCGAGCCGGATATGCGCGAGCGGCCCGCGACGCCATTGCGCGAGCGCGTCGCCCGGCAGCCCTTCGCCGCCCACCGTGATCTGACGCAGCGTGGCCAGCTCCTGCGCCGGCGGCGGCGTGCGCAGCCACTGCTGCCAGTACGCTGTCGGAATGCGCGAGAAGCTCACGCCGCCATCGCGCAGATGACGGCTCGTCGTATCGATGTCCCACAACTGCGGGCCGCGCATCTCCACTTGGCCGCCCTGCATCAGCGCGGGCAGCATCTCGTGCAGCGCGACATCGAAGTTGATCGTCGACGATTGCAGTTGCGTGTCGCGCGATGTGATGCCGTAGCAGCCGATGAAGTCATCGAGGTGTCGCGAGAGCGCGACGTGGCTCACCGCGACGCCTTTGGGCTTGCCCGTCGAACCCGATGTGTAGATCACGTAGGCCAGTTGCTCGGGCTGGATCGTCACGCGCGGTGCAACGTCTGCGAACGCGTCGAGCTGATTCACGTCGATGACATCGAGCCCCGCGAACAACGCACCGCATGTGGCGATGGTCGCTGCATCGGCGACTACGCAGCGCACGCCGGCGTCTTCCAGCATGACACCCAGCCGTTCGGCGGGATACGCGGGATCGAGCGGCACGAACGCGCCACCCGAGCGCAGCACGCCGACGAGCGCCGCGATCAGCGCGGGCGAACGGGTGAGGCACAGACCCACGCGCGATTCCGCACCGATGCCGCGCGCCTGCAACGCGTGCGCGATGCGCGCGGACCACGCCTGCAATGCGCCATAGCTCAACCGCTCGCCTTCGCAATGCACGGCGTTGGCTTCGGGCATGCGCTGCGCGCGTGCCGCGATGCGCTCGCCTACCGGTGCGAACGCATGCGCGGCCAATGCGGGCTGCGGCCGAAGCGCTTCGAGCGTGAGCGCGCCGAGATGCACATCGCCTTGTGCGCCGAGTTGCTCGAGCAGCGCCACGTAATGATCGAGCATGCGCGCGACAGTCGATTCATCGAACACATCGCGTGCATACGTGAACGACACTTCGAGACCTTCGCCGCGTTCGCGCGCCGTCAGCACGAGATCGAAGCGCGCGGTGCCCGTCGTCGATTCGACCGGCGTCACGTTCAGTCCCGGCAGGCCGAAAGTCCCGCGATCGAGCGCAGGCTCGAAGTTGAACATCACGTTGAACAGCGGCGTCTGCGTGAGACTGCGGCCGGGGCGCAACGCATCCACGACGCGCGAGAACGGCGCGGTCTGATGCGCCTGCGCTTCGAGCACGCGCTCGCGCACATGCGCCAGAAGATCGTCGATCGTACGCAGTCCCGCCAGTTCACCACGAATCACCAGCGTATTGACGAAGAAGCCAATCAGCGATTGCGTCTCGCTGCGCTCGCGTCCCGCGACCGGCACGCCGACGCGCACGTCTTCACTGCCGCTATACCGCGCGAGCAGCAGATCGAACGCAGCGAGCAGCACGACGAACGCCGTCGTGCGATGACGGCGCGCCGTCTTCTGCACGCCCACCCGCGCAAGCGATGCAAGCGCAATGCTCACGCGACCGCCGTCCTGGCTGCGCATGCCGCCGGGCGTTCGATCATAGGGCAACATCACCTGCGGCTCGTCACCGGCGAGACGGGTGCGCCAGAAGTCGAGATCGGAATCGATGCGCGCCTGTGCGTTCGCATCACGTTGCCACGCCGCGTAATCGGCGTACTGCACCGGCAGCGCGGGCAGCGGCGCGCTTCGTCCATCGCGGGCCATCGCGTAGCTTTGCGCGAACTCGTCGATCATGATCTGCACCGACCATGCGTCCGACACGATGTGATGCACAACGAATTGCAGCAGATGTTCGTCGCTGCCGAGGCAGATCAACGTGACGCGCAGAAGCGGACCCTGATCCAGCGCAAACGGGGCGCGCGCGATCGAGCGCAGCGCCGAAGCGATGCGTTCATCGCGCATGTTGACGGCCACGTCGGCGAAGTCGAGCACGGACCAACCATAATCGGCCATGTCCGAGACGAGCTGCATCGGCACGTCGTCGCGCTCAGTGAAACGCGTGCGCAGGCTGGCATGCCGCGCGACGAGCATCGTGAGCGCGGCGCGCAGGGCGTCGCGGTCGAGCGCGCCTTCGAGACGCACCGCGCCCGAGAGGTTGTACGCCGGGCTTTCCGGATCGAGACGCGAGAAGAACCAGAGCCGCTCCTGTTCGAACGAGACCGGCGCGGGCGCGAGGACATCGGTGCGCGCGGAAATGATCGTCTGCGTTCGTGCGCCATCGTAGAGCGTGTCAATCGCGCTTGCGAGGTCGGCGAGCACCGGACGCAGGAACGCGGCCTGCACCGGCAGGTCGATGCCGAACGCCGTGCGCATAGCGGCCACCGTGCGCAACGCCTTGAGCGATTCGCCGCCGAGCGCGAAGAAGTCGTCGTGCGCGCCGATGTCGTCGACGCCCAGCACGCGCGTCCAGATGCTCGCGATCGCCAGCTCGGTCGCGGTGCCCGGCGCGGTCTTGGCCGATGCATCGGCGCTCGCCTGAGGCGCGGGCAACGCGTTGCGATCGAGCTTGTTGTTGTGCGTGAGCGGCAGCGCGTCGAGCGTCACGAAGCGTTGCGGCACCATGTACGGCGGCAAGTCCCGCGCGAGTTGCGCCTGCCATGCGACGCTGTTTGCGGCGGCATCTGCGCCGTGCACCACATAGGCCACGAGCAAGGGCTCGCCCGCGACGTCCCGAACCACGGCGGCGGCGTCGCGCACGCCGTGAAGTCGCCGCAACTGCGCCTCGATCTCGCCCAGCTCGATGCGAAAGCCGCGCAGCTTCACCTGATGGTCCGCGCGTCCGACAAACACGAGGCGTCCGCCTTGCATGCGACACAGGTCGCCCGTTCGGTACAGCCGCGCGCCCGCGCGCAATGGATCCGGCACGAAGCGCTCGGCCGTCAGCGCGGCGCGTCCGAGATAGCCGCGCGCGAGATTCGTCCCGCCGATGCACAGCTCGCCGATGCCGCCCGCCGGCACGCGCGCGCCGCTTGCGTCGATGAGATGCAGCGTCGTGCCTTCGATCGGCTCGCCGAGCGTGATGGACGGCGGCGTATCGCCGTTTTCCAGATGCGCGACGCTCGACCAGACGGTGGTTTCGGTCGGCCCGTAGAGATTCCAGAGATCGACGCCGCGCGCGAGCATTCGCGCCGCGAGCTCGCGCGGCAATGCTTCGCCGCCGCACAGCGCCTTGAACCCGCGACCGGGCGCGGTTCCTTGCCAGCCGCCTTCGAGCAGTACTTTCCAGCCCATTGGCGTTGCCTGCATCATCGTCGCGCCCGAGCGCGAAATGAGCGCGGCGAGCCGCTCGCCGTCGGTCACGTCGTCGCGCGAAGCAAGCTCGATGCGCGCGCCCGCGATCAGCGGCAGATAAAGCTCCAGCGCGGCGATGTCGAACGAGAGCGTCGTCACGCTGAGACACACGTCGTCGGCGCCGATGCCGGGCCGCGCGCGCATGCTCGCCAGGAAGCGCGCGAGCGCATCGTGCGACACGCCGACGCCTTTGGGCTTGCCCGTCGATCCGGACGTGTAGATGACATAGGCAAGCTGCGAAGGATAGATCCGCACCGCTTTCGACGATGCGGGCGGCACGGCGTCGAAGCTGTGCTCGATGCGCAGCACAGTGCGCTCGCCCACGACGCCTTCGAGCGATTGCGCGCCCGTTTCATCGGCGATCACGCATGCGACGCCGGCATCGTCGAGCATCATTTCGATGCGCGCGGGCGGCAGGCTCGTGTCGAGCGGCACGTAAGCCGCGCCCGAACGCATCACGCCGATGAGCGCGGCCACGAGTCCGGCCGAACGCGATACGCAAATGCCCACGCGCGCCTCGGGCGACACGTCGCACGCTTGCAGTTGCGCAGCGATGCGCGTCGCCCAGTCGTCGAGTTCGGCATAGGTGAGAGTTTCGTCGCCGCATCGCAGCGCGGGCGCATCGGGCGTGCGCGCGGCCTGCTGCGCGATGCGCTCGGGAACCGGCTCGAACGCGTAGCCTTCGAGCGTGCGCATCGTGTCGAAGGCGCGTGCTTCGCCGTCGAATTCGATCTGCGCGGCGCGAACGGCGGCGTCATCCGCGATATACGAGAGCACGGTCACATAGTCGTCGAGCAGGCGACGCGCCGTCGCGGCATCGAAAATATCGGTCGCGTAATTGAGGCCCAGCGTGAGCCCATCCGACGAATCGTCGCCATCCACTTGCAGCGAGAGATCGAACTGCGCGCTGCCGGTCGCGCCTGCGATCGGCGTGATATCGACGCCCGGCAGCGACAGGCGCGAAGAGGTCTGCGCGGCGTAGTTGAACAGCACCTGGAAGAGCGGCGTGTGGCTCGCGCTGCGCTGCGGTTGCAGATGCTCGACGAGCTTCGCGAAGGGCACGCCGGAATGCGCCTGCGCGTCCAGCACGCGTTGACGCACATCGGCGAGCAATGCATCGAAGGGCTGAGTGCCATGTGTGCGCACGCGGATCACGAGCGTGTTCACGAAGAAGCCGATCAGAGGCTCGGTTTCCAGCCGGTCGCGTCCGGCCTCGGGCACGCCGATGCGGATGTCCTGCTGGCCGCTGTAGCGACCAAGGAGCAGGCCGAAGGCGGCGAGCATCGTCATGAAGCGCGTCGCGCCGTGTGCTTTCGACAAGGTGTCGAGCCTGCTCGCGAGCGCGGGATCGAGGCGGCGTTCGATGCTCGCTCCGGCGCTATCGCGCGCGCCGTGCCGCACGCGATCCACGGGCAGTTCGAGCAGCGGCTGTTCATCGCCGAGTTCGTGTTGCCAGTACGCGTATTGCGCTTGCAGTGCGGCTTCGTTCAGATGCTCGCGCTGCCACGTCGCGTAATCGCCGTATTGAATCGGCAGCGGCTCCAGATGCGCTTCCTGCTCTTCAACCGCCGCTGCATAGAATTGCGAGAACTCGCGCAGCAGGATCGTTTGCGACCACGCATCCGAGACGATATGCGGCATCGCGAAGTGCAGCACCGCGTCCTGTGCGCCGCCTTCGAGCAACGCCACACGCAGCATCGGCCCCGCACGCAGATCCAGCGGCGCCTGCGAAAGCGCTTGCAGTTGCGCTTCGCCTTCGTATCGGGCTTCGCTCCATTGATAGCGCGGCGTCTCGTCCACCACTTGCCACGCCTGTCCGTCCTCCTCCACGAAACGCGTGCGCAGGCTTTCGTGACGCATCACCAAGTGATCGAGCGCCCGGCGCATCGCGGTCTTATCGAGTCGGCCCTTCAGGCGCACCGCGCCCGCGATCGTGTACGCTGCGCTCGCAGGCTCCAGATTCCACAGGAACCACAAGCGTTCCTGCGCATAGGTCAGCGGAATGCGCGTGTGTTCATCTCTCCGCGCGATGGGCGCGACCGCCCGCGCTTGCCCCGCCTCCAGTTCCGCCGCCAGGCTTTCCAGCACCGGATGCATGAAGAGCGTCGCGAGCGTCACTTCCCGGCCCAGCTCCTGACGGATGCGCGAGGCCACCTGCATCATCAGCAGCGAATGACCGCCGATCTCGAAGAAGTTCTCCGTCACGCCGATGCGCTCGCGCCCCAGCACCGCCTGCCAGATCGACAGCAGTTCGCCTTCGAGCGCCGTGCGCGGCGCGACATGCTCGCGTTGCGCCGATGCTTGCGGCGCGGGCAGCGCGGCGCGATCGACCTTGCCGTTTTGCATCAGCGGCAGCGCATCGAGCGTCACGAACGCGGCCGGCACCATGTAGCCCGGCAGGCGCGCTTCGAGCGTGCGGCGCAGCGTGCGGATATCGGACTGACCGACCACGTAGCCCACCAGTTGGCGCGCCTCGCCCTCGCCCGCGAGCGCCACCACCGCCGCGCTCACGCCTTCGGCCTGACGCAGCGCCGCTTCGATCTCGCCCAGCTCGATACGAAAGCCCCGCAGCTTCACCTGCTGATCCAGACGCCCCAGGAAGTCGATGCTTCCATCCGCGCGCCGGCGGCACAAATCGCCGCTGCGATACAGTCGCGCGCCCGGCGTGCGCGGGTCCGGCACGAAGCGCTCCGCGGTGAGCCCCGGACGATTCAGATAGCCGCGCGCAAGCGTCAATCCACCGATGCACAACTCGCCCAGCCCGCCCACCGGCACTTCGTTGCCGAAGCGATCGAGCACCTGCACCGAACGCGATGCATACGGCTCGCCGATCGACACGATGCTCTGCCGCGTGTCCTCCTCGGTCGTTGCGCGGTACATGCACGCGACCGTGGTTTCGGTCGGCCCGTACAGGTTGTCGAGCCGGATATGCGCGAGCGGCCCGCGACGCCATTGCGCGAGCGCGTCGCCCGGCAGCCCTTCGCCGCCCACCGTGATCTGACGCAGCGTGGCCAGCTCCTGCGCCGGCGGCGGCGTGCGCAGCCACTGCTGCCAGTACGCTGTCGGAATGCGCGAGAAGCTCACGCCGCCATCGCGCAGATGACGGCTCGTCGTATCGATGTCCCACAACTGCGGGCCGCGCATCTCCACTTGGCCGCCCTGCATCAGCGCGGGCAGCATCTCGTGCAGCGCGACATCGAAGTTGATCGTCGACGATTGCAGTTGCGTGTCGCGCGATGTGATGCCGTAGCAGCCGATGAAGTCATCGAGGTGTCGCGAGAGCGCGACGTGGCTCACCGCGACGCCTTTGGGCTTGCCCGTCGAACCCGATGTGTAGATCACGTAGGCCAGTTGCTCGGGCTGGATCGTCACGCGCGGTGCAACGTCTGCGAACGCGTCGAGCTGATTCACGTCGATGACATCGAGCCCCGCGAACAACGCACCGCATGTGGCGATGGTCGCTGCATCGGCGACTACGCAGCGCACGCCGGCGTCTTCCAGCATGACACCCAGCCGTTCGGCGGGATACGCGGGATCGAGCGGCACGAACGCGCCACCCGAGCGCAGCACGCCGACGAGCGCCGCGATCAGCGCGGGCGAACGGGTGAGGCACAGACCCACGCGCGATTCCGCACCGATGCCGCGCGCCTGCAACGCGTGCGCGATGCGCGCGGACCACGCCTGCAATGCGCCATAGCTCAACCGCTCGCCTTCGCAATGCACGGCGTTGGCTTCGGGCATGCGCTGCGCGCGTGCCGCGATGCGCTCGCCCACTGATGCGAACGCATGTGCGGCCAGCATCGGTTGCGGCTGAAGCGCTTCGAGCGTGAGCGCGCCGAGATGCGCATCGCCTTGTGCGCCGAGTTGCTCGAGCAGCGCCACGTAATGATCGAGCATGCGCGCGACGGTCGATTCATCGAACACATCGCGCGCATACGTGAACGATACTTCGAGACCTTCGCCGCGCTCGCGCGCCGTCAGCACGAGATCGAAGCGCGCGGTCTGCAAGTCGGACGAGATGTCCGACACCGTCAAGCCCGGCAGCGTCAACGGCGCGCGTTCAGGACCGAGGTAATTGAACATCGTCTGAAAGAGCGGCGTGTGGCCGAAGCTGCGTTGCGGTTGCAACTCCTGCACGAGCCGCGAAAACGGCACGTCCTGACGCGCGAAGGCGGTCAGCGTGCGCTCGCGCATCTGTGCGAGCAGTTGCCCGAACGTCGATGCATCGCTCATCCGCGCGCGCAGCACGAGCGTATTCACGAAGAAGCCGATGACACGTTCGGTCTCGTCGCGATCGCGTCCCGACACCGGCACGCCGACGCGGATATCGTCCTGTCCGCTGTACTTCGAAAGCAGCAGTTGATACGCCGCGAGCAGCGTCGTGAAGAGCGTCGCATCGGCCGATTGCGAGCGCTTGCGCAGCGCAGACGCCGCCGCGCCCGCGACGACGCGCATCACGCTCGCGCCCGCCGAGCCGCGCATGCCCGTGCGCGGACGATCGAACGGCAATTCGAGCACCGGTTGCTCGCCGCCCAGTTCCTCGCGCCAGTAGCTCAGTTGCCCGGCGAGCGATTCGTCGTCGAGCCATTCGCGCTGCCACGCCGCGAAGTCGCCGTATTGAATCGGCGCGTCATCGACCTCGCGAAGCGCGCCGGGCGAAACGCCGCACTCGGCGCGGTAGGCCGCGACGAATTCATCGACGAATACATTGACCGACAAACCATCCGACACGATGTGATGGATCGCGACATGCAGCACATGATCGTCCGGCGCGCGGCGCAGCAACGTCGCGCGCAGCAGCGGCCCGCGCTCCAGGTCGAAGGGTGCGGCGCCCAGCGCATCGAGTCCGTCGGCGAGCGGTACATCGGCATCGACGTCGAGCTCGCGCCAGCCGTAGTCCGCCGCGCCGGCAATCTGCATGGGCACGCCGTCCGCATCGACGAAATGCTTGCGAAGGCTCTCGTGACGCGCGACCACACGATCGAGCGCGGCCTTCACCGCGCGGCGATCGAGCGTGCCTTGCAGCCGCACCGCGCCCGTGATGTTGTACGCGGCGCTCGACGGATCGAGCTTCCACAGGAACCACATGCGCTCCTGCGCATGAGAGAGCGGAAACACCGCGCCGCGATCCGGAAACGGCACGATAGGCAGGCGCGATACCTGCATGCCGCGCGCGCGCAATTGATGGCGAAACTGCTTGCGCTTCTCTTCCGGCAACTGCACGTACGCCTTCGATACGGCGAGCAAATCGGGGACGGCTGCGATTGTCGTGTCGCTCATGGGTCTGTCTTGTCCTGCTGATGCCTGCGGGGGTTTAGCTCTCGCTCTGTTCGTTGCGCGCCTTCGCGTTCGGCGGCATGCCCGCCTGCCACTGGTCCGAGCCGTGCGGGCGCTGGCCGGAGTGCTCGTAGTGCAACGGGCGGGCCTTGTCCACATGACGCTGGGCCGGCGCATGGTGCGGCGCATACGCATGGCCGCGTGGCTTGGCCGCCGCTTCGCTGCTCGCGGCGGCCTGCGCTTTCTTGCGCTTCAGGAACGGGCAACGATCCTCGGCGGGCGTGTTCTCATCGGTGAGGAAGTACTGCTTCCATTCGAGATTGCCGGGGTCGCCGTAAAAGCCGAGATCGGGATGCGCGCTCACGTCGTCCCATGTTTCGAGGCGCTTGCGCACCTGATTGCGCGCCTCGCGGCCGATCACCTTGTTCGTGATCGTGTCGACGAATACGGCGCGCGGCTGGAACAGCAACACCATGCCGGGGCCGAGATTGCGGCTGTGGCGCACCTTGAAGCTCGGCAGCGCGCACACGACGAACATCTGCACGCCCGCGAACGAGAACTCCCACTCTTCCTGCGAAGGGTCCGGCTGCTTGTCCGCCTCGGGATCGGGATCGACGTCGTGCAGATGCTGCAACGTCTTCCAGAAGAGCTCCTGATATTGCTCGTGCGTGAGCGGCTCGCGGTCCGGCTCGAAAAACACCGCGATGTTGTTGCGCCGGTACTGCGGCTGCGATGCGAACGTGGCGAAGGTCTGCATCGTCGCGGGCAGCTCGCGGATGTCCTTGCCGTTCACATACGCGTAGAACATCTCGCCGCGGCGCTCGGCCATGGTGCCGAAGAAGCACGGGTACTCAGGATGCATCACCTGCTCGCGCAGCGTCTCATACGAGCCCGCGAGCCATGAGGGCGGACGGGCCGCCGCGCCGGTCCGGCTGCCGGCGATCACCCGGGTTTTCCAGTCGTTGGCATCGAAGTCCGCGCCGGCTGCGTCGGTCGATTGCATCCCGCGAGACTGCGCGACGTCATCGTGTGCTTGCATTGTCATTCCTGTTGGTCATCACCACCCACGCGGCGCGCGCCGTGATATCCGCCCTCATGGCGGATGACGATCTGCGCGCGCCGTCCGCGCCCGCTTTCTTGCCTTTATGCGGGCGTTCAACGTTGCTCGAGTTGTGGGGGGTGTTTGCCGACGCTTTCTCAAGAAGCGCCTGGAATGGGGGCAGTGCCCGTCGTCGCGTTCAGGCTGGCGTCCTGGCGTCCAGCTCGGCGACGAGCGCCTCGACCCAGTCATCCGGAATGATCGGCTGGTGATACGTGCATTCCGGGGACGTCACAGTGGACCCGTGCAGGCGGCCGTCGGGAATCAGGACCATGTCGCCCTGATGCATTTCGAGCTGCATACCGACGTTGCCCCAGAAGAGCATGTCGCCTTCCTGAATCGTCACCAGGCGATGGTCGTTATGCACATGTGTCGTCGAGCACATCTCCAGCGGTTCGACGAAGGTTTCGCGATCGATGCCCGGGCACTCCGCATCGATACGCGCGCTGATACGATGCGCGAACTCGACATAGCGGCGAATCGACGAAAGCCAGCGCAGTTGCTCGCCGAGATCCCAGCGCGCACGCTCGGCGATGCGCTCGCCCGCCACGACGCCCTGCACGCCCTGCGCGAGCGCGGCATTGCCATAGCGTTGCGCGAGTTCGCCGAACGCGCGCGTGAAACGCGCGGTCAGGTCCGCGCGGCGCGCGGCGGGATCGGCGCTCTTGCGGCCCGTCGGCTGCAAATGCGCGCAGGCGCGCTCGAGCCCGATGCCGAACGCAAGCCACTCGGCCTCAGCCGCGAAT
>NZ_FCOE02000075.1 GCF_001544915.2 Caballeronia pedi
TTCGACAAGATCGTCGCGGAGCATGAGCGCACGTCGAACGTGCTGGCCGAGATCACCGGCAAAGGCGAGCGTCTCGCAGACAATCCGCTGCTTGCGCGGTCAACTAAGAATCGATTTCCGTACCTCGACCCGCTCAACCATCTTCAGGTCGAACTGCTAAGACGTCGCCGTGCGGAAGCACCTGATGCGACCTTGCATCGCGGCATCCACTTGACGATCAACGGGATTGCAACCGGCCTAAGAAACTCCGGATGAATCTGCGTGATACTGTGTTTGCTCGAAGGCGTCCACGTTCCTAAAAGGTGCTAGCGGACCGCTAGACTTCCTTTCTTAGACTTGTGGATTTACCTCGCCGCTCCGCCCGTGGCACTCGGGCCATCATGCCCCCGGCGCGCGCACCTAGTAGCCGTCCGCTGATTTACGGTCAACAGAGTGACAACAGGCTTCATGCATTAAGGGTTATTCGATGCCTGCCATCGATCGCAGGAATGTGACGCTGCCTCTGCGCGTGTTGGCAGGCGTCGAATAAGATCGATGGAGGAAACCGCGGAGTGCCTCACTGCGATTGGAGGGTTTGCGGCTATGGCGATTGATAGACCGGAATGTTCAGTCGTGCCGGATGCGGCACGCTCAGGCGGGGTGCCGGAGGGACGCTGACGCCGTAGCGAAGTGGTTGAGTCGTGCATTCGCGATGATGAGGCGGCCAGGCAAAGCGCTTCGCGTAGCGACGCGCAGCCTTCCATCCTTAGGTCGCGTTGCCGCGGAGCCAACGTTCAACAGGCAGGTCGAGGAACCGTGGAGTTCATGTCGGATCCCGACGCATTGGCGGTGCGCGGATCGGGGCGCTGCGCGCGAGGATTTCCATGACGATCATCCGTGCGCCACAGTGCCGACTGATGAAGGTCGGTTGACCAACGACGGCCGCTTCGTGCGGTGAGGGGCTGAATTCGGGCGCAACGCCAAGGAGCGTGCGAATTTCGCCAGGTTGGCGCGGCGCACCGGATTGGCCAGTAACCCGTAGTGGCGGATTCGATTGAAGCCGTCGGCCGATACATGGAGCACGAAGCGACGGATGGACTCGCCGGTGTCGAGCGTCATGCCCTTTCAGTGGCTGTGGCCCTTCTCCCGATAGTCCTTCCTCGAGGTTTAATCGACGCCTGCCCCCACGCGATTTCGTTGGCTCGTAAGCCTTTGGTCGAGGGCAGGCGTCGAACAAACCTAAACGAAGAACAAACCTAAACGCAACTAGAAGTTGCGACTGCCGGAAGCGGCCATCCACTCTCGGCGCCGCCTCGGCGGTATCGCGGCGGACTGCTTCCAGTCAAGGTTAGCCTGGTAAACCGTCGGCAAAAACTCATGGTGCGCCTGCCGCTGCGGCGAATTCCACTTCCACACCTCAGTAATGGTGAAGCATAGTTGCTGCAGCGAAGCCTGGTCGACGCGAATTGATCCTGTACGGTGGAAATCTCCAGCGGCACCGGCTGTTGTAACTATGCGTTGTCGAACAGCTCCAGCCGCCTGCGAGTTTAAAGTTGGATCAACCTAGATCAACGTTGGATGACCTTCAAAAGAAACTTCTTAACGAACGTACGCAATCGAAACTTGCGTTTGGGGTAAACGGCAATTACACAACTTTCGCAGGGGCCTATAAGTAGGTAGTCTTCAGCGGCGCCGACGCTGATGAACTGTTAGCGCCGGCGCGTTATTGACCCTATCACACGTATAAGCAGTGAAGGAGACTTGCCCATGAACACGCGAGACGAAGCGCAGGACTCACTGCGCCGGCGTTGTTCCACACGCCATGGCGGGCGCAAGCTTATCCGAGTCTGGCTGACGAGGACGTGGGTCCACGGCTGTGTCTATCTATCGGTCGTGAGCTTGCCGCGGGTGCGGTTGCCGCTTGCTCGCGCCAGGCTGGCATAGTTCAGTTTGACGCGCCTTGAACGATCTCGCTGTCACCGCAACGCCGATATGAAAGTCATACGAATTCCGGAGAAGAGCATGCACGCGGTCGGATGCACGCCGCGGCAGACCGTTTACCGAATTCTCAGGTTTGAACATCTAGTTCGGCTGTTCAAGGAACGGCAATACACGCTGCTGTCACCGTTCACTTGGGAAGATCCGTTCGAGAAGCTCTGGTCGCGCCTCGTCTTCAAGGATCAGCCGGCGCACAGCGATCTGTTATCCAGGGTGTTCGGAAGTTGTCTAACTTTTGAAGCGCGCTCCGACGCAATGTGGTCGATCTATTCCCGGAATTGGCTGGGCGTGCGTGTGACGATTGGAGTGGGCGAACTGCAGTGTCAGGTTGAAGCGGCGCCCGAACTGCGCGACGCGCGCATGTGGTTTGGCGAGATGAACTACCGGCGTGACCTGGAACTGGAAAGATGTGCGACGCAGCTGATTGACGACGTTGCGCGTCCGGGCGCAGATCATGATGCGGCGGTTGCGATGGCCTGGCTGAACAAGCGCATTGCGTTTCGGCACGAGCAGGAAATGAGAATTTTGGCAGTACTGCCGCAAAGGCCTTCAGCAAATGTCAATTCGAAGACATTCAAGTTTTCAATCGATCCGCATTCACTTGTGCGCTCGATTCATATCGATCCACGCGCGCCCCGAGAAGTCTTCGAAACATTAAAGCGCGATATTCGCGCGGATCTGCAGTTCAACGGATCGGTGCAGCAGTCTTCACTATTACGCCTTCCCCGAAAATTGCAGCAGTTGCTACCGCCCGAAGCTGCTGATTGACCCGTAGTTTTTGTTCATCCCTGCAGGTCAAGAGCGGCTGGCCGGAGCGAGCAGTTTTCAGTAGTCGGCCGACCCCTCATCGGCTAGCTGGATGAAGGCCGTTTCCCAGATTTCCGTCCGCTAATTATCTGCCCCGACGACGGCTGGGACTTTCACCCAATCGTGTGTGCAACGGGTTCCGGTGCCGGTCGTTCGGCTAGCGTTTTCAAAGGAGACCAAGGGCAGTCGACGTTTCGCCGTTTGAGGTGCTCATCGCCACGAGATGCAAACGCCCGTCGTTCCGCGATGGCCGCGATATGTTCTTCAGCGGGACTGCCCAGACGGTCCGGTTCGTCTACGAAGCTTCGGAAAGCACTCAAAGCGCTATTCCACAAATAGCCGCTATGGGGCCTGAACTCCTCCCGAGTGCGTGGTTACGCGTGTATCGAGGTGCCAAGCGTATCGGCAGTCCGCACAGACATCGAATCAATAACAGGTGCTCGGCCAGATCACCGGGCAGGCCAGCCTCCGAGCTATCGCCGCTTTGCTCGGGGTCACATCGACTATCTGCTTGATGGTGCGATATCGCTCAAACGTATAGAAGATTGGCTAGCAAGAAGCATCTCGCACGATAGCGGCCACTTGTCGAACGGACACGTTCGCACAACGCACTGCTCAGTTGCGCCTATCGGACTCGTTGGCGAAATCAGGAGCTTACTACTATGGGGAATTTGGCACACGATAGTGCAACAGCTTGGGCGACCTTGTGCAGCATCGGAGGTATAGAGCCCGAGGGTCGGGACGCCGACTTCGTGGATGAACTGAGAGTGCTGCTGGACAGCGAGGCGGCGAGCATCGAGGAAGCCGTCCGGCAGAGCTCCACCGACCATCTGATCGAGAAGTTCTTCGTAGCCGGCGCCCCGTTCGGGGAAATGTTCCGGGCAAT
Organism: Caballeronia pedi; assembly: GCF_001544915.2. Lineage (GTDB taxonomy): Bacteria > Pseudomonadota > Gammaproteobacteria > Burkholderiales > Burkholderiaceae > Caballeronia > Caballeronia pedi. The sequence goes on from NZ_FCOE02000075.1 coordinate 3,671, forward strand.
TTTAGCGTTTTTCGAGGCGTCGGGGGCGCGTGAGGGGCGGAAAGAGTGGGAAATCAAGGTGGACGATGAGCATCTTGACCTCAAGCATTTCGAGCATTTTTTGCGAACGTGGGATTCGGTGTCCGCGGATTTTGATGTTCCAGACGTGGACTGGTCCGGCGCCTGGGATTTCAATAATGTTGCCTACGACAATGGTATGCGCTGTACCCCTTCTTTTGGCACCTCAGGCAATGATATTTCGACGGATGTGGAGACTTGGCTACAGGCCTACTGGCAAGGCTTGTACGAAACTTATCCACTGTCGCTCCATCCTTTGAAGTTCGCGCCGCCGTTCGCAGATGTGGCATCGAACTTCATGGCTTCGCTCGCCCTCATTCGAAAAAGATGGCCGGGGCGGAAAGAGATGCTGGCGCTCACACCCATTCGCGAACGATCCGATGGTTTCGCCTTGGGCACGCTTGCCCAGGAGGAGACCGACTACCGCCTCGGCTACGGGATCTACTATCTTTCCCGCCTTTCTTCGCTGGACGAAAGCTTGCGCGAGAAGATGGCTCGTGAACTCACGGAAAAGTACGCCCAGTTTCCACGACGCAAGATCGGCATTCATGTGGATCAACTCATGCTTGAGCGGATCCTGAAGCTGCCTCTCTGGCAGAAGCGTTACGAACTATATGCGGTGTGGATCGCGACGGAAATCGTAGGTGCGGTGAAGGATCACAACTGCGAGTTGCACCATGAGAATGGGAAAATCGTTTTCCCCTTTCGTGAGAATGTGGTCGCTACGATCAAGAGCAGCAGTCCAGCTGTCCGACTTTACGCCGAGCGGCGCAGGCCGCTCTCCAATCCTATAAGCGATGAGCGCAGAGGTAACGTGCAGCCAGACTACAGCCTTTGGCGAGGGTCCGACGCGAAAGAAGCCTGCGGTCTCGTGGTCGAGGTGAAACACTATAAGCGCGACGCGTCTTCTAGATTCAGAAAGGTGCTAATCGATTACGCACGCGCTCACGCGGATGCGCAGGTCGTGCTGGTGAGCCACGGCAAAGCCAGCGTGGCGTTTTCCCAGCCCGACAGGGATGTGCAGAATCGCTGTCATATCATCGGCGAATTGACGGTGCGCAATCGTGAGCCACGCGAGGCTCTGAAGAAGCTCGTCCGCGATTTCGTTGGCGAACCGGCACTGCCGATGCCGCCCGATGCCGGCGATACCGTGATCGCGCTGGATGTGTCCGCATCGATGTCCGGCGCGCTTGGAAGTCCGCTTCTTATCGACCTACTCGGTGCGCTGACTGGAGAGCGCGCCCGCGCTTTGGCGCCAGTCGACTTCGAGGTGAGGGCTATCCTGCCTATGGAGAGAATGGCCGAAGTCGTGCGTTCAGTTCAACATGGCCGTTCGACCGATCTGACTGAGCCCGTCGACGATCTGTTGCTTCGGTTCGAGTCAGTGATACTTGTTACCGACGAAGGTGGTCTAAAAAGTCTGAAAGACGGCACGTTTTCGACGCTCTGCGTCCGCGAAATCGAAGGAATCAGCGTGAGCATTGTTAAGATTTCCCACGCGCGAGGTAGCGCGAAGTTTCACGAGTCATCCGAAACAATGGCAGGCGCAACATCGTCTGACGCAACAATTCCCTGTGGCAGAGAACAAAACCGTGAATAGAGCGGCGGCCTTCGCATTCACAGCTTCAATGTGACGAACGCTTTGCGATCGCAAGCCTGCAGCTATAGCATCGGACATGTGGTCATGTCCTGAATTCTCGGGCCCTTGCCGGCGAGGGTGAGCTATGAACGGACGGGAGAAAGCTCTCCTGCTGCGCTACGCATCGGTGCCAGCCGAAGCGTTCAGCGCCGCCGGCCGCAGCGCGGGTTCCCGTGGAGCTTCGCCTACAAAGCGTTTGCTGGCGTGGTCGTGCTTACACTGCTGGAAAGCGTCACCCCAGCAGAATAGCGAGCACATTCAGGCGCATGAGCGCATGCATCGGAGCGATCAACCCAGCATCTCCACGGCCATCTGAGCCCAGCCGCGCGGCGAACGACACCGGCAGCTCATTGCCTGCTTGCCCCGCGGTCATACGGTCCGCATGTTCCGCACGCCGGCACAGGCCGCGTTAGGATGGAAAACGCCACCGCCACCGCCACCGCCATCGCCACCCTCCGTCTTAGCGGGCTTCTCTCGCAAACTCAAACCAGTCGCGCCCCGTGGCGACAAACCTTCACTACGATCAGCGGGAATTTTCGTAGCATCACGAACCTGTTGCGGCACTTGCATGCGCGCCTACTTCTGCGACCCGCACGTCCATCGGCAGCACGAGATCTGCGGAAACACAACGCAACGAGCCAGCCTCACGGTTCTAAACTTTAGGCTCCGCGTTCACTTCAGATTGAAGCGGCCGCGATATTCGACGCGCGGACCGTTAGATTGGCGCATCTATCAACGTGACTCCGAGGGCAGTAGTAGCACGTCTAACTAACATCGCGCCAGTAAGCGCGCTTCCGACTCCAGGTGGCGCGTCGGTTCCCATTGCATGGATGGCAGTGGCTTCTCCGCGGTCATTTCGCCAAAGCATTCCACTATCGCCTCTGAACGTCCCAGGCACATCCACTCGAATCACTACGTCGCAAAGAACTCCATACACAGATTGTTCAAGCCCGATGACCTGCCCTGAACGAACCCCCTTTACCGCACCAATCCCGGTAAGCGCTGTCTTTAGATTAAGGCTCCGCGCGAGTGCCAAAGGTTGGGCGTGCTTCGCCGCATATAACAGTTCCGGGTGTTGAATTGAAAATAAGCCGGCATCTAAGAAGCCAAAACTCCCTCTTACGCCGGCGCCGGGCCCCGAAACAGAAAAAAGGCTCGTTCCTACCTGCAAATAGCGGTTGAGGGACGGAGACCATGCGCCGACGGGAGTTGGCGTCGCAGTATCATTGTCTTTACCCTTAAGTACGTGGGCACAGGTGATCCCGAAAACACCTCCCGGAGAGACAGATAGCGCGCTTAAGGTTCCCGTTTGCACGGTATCGGAGAGCCCTAGTGTTCCTTGCCGTGGAAATGCTGCGGCCTGACGTCTAAGCGGTTGCATTTCTAACACATCTACGGGCACTCGCTTCTTATCTTCAAGCGTCAGCCGCACCGGTAGCTTTGCTTCCGGAGACAGTTCGCTCATCGGTAACTTGGTGTCCACAAGCACCGTAAGGCAGAGTTGCGGCGTCACTTCATCGGAGACTAGCTTGACCCCCAGCATCAATCCGATGACGTTCGGCTTACTCAACAACCGAGCGCCGTACCTTGAACGAGCCATCCGAACATCATTCAAGCGCACAGACTTGTATATCCCTGTCATTAGAACTTGACCTCACGCAGGCTAGTCAACCCATTGGAATTATCTATTTCATAGAGGCTGAAACTGGGTTCGTCGGCCGGCTTCGGAGCAAGCGACGTCTGTACGGCTTCCACCTGCCCCCTGAGTACGGCTATATTGTTAAGCAACTTGCTTTTCCGAGGATCCGTACCAGATTCGGGTAGCTTAACAATGTCCCACTGTTTCAAAGCCATGGATAGATTAACAAGTACCGCGGGCAGATTCCCTTCCGCAGTTGGACCTGTTAAGAGCGTGCTCGCCTCTGATAACGTTTGCACTATTCCTTCTAACGCTTGTAATTCAAGCTTTGTAAGCAATCCTTTGTCCCGCGCCTCCGTAAGATGCGCTTTCAAATCATCTGCAATGATCTTGAGATCCCCTGCCGCTTTATAAACAGTTCCTGCCTGCGGCTGCAGGAGGCTTGCTTCCTTGCGTGTCTTTGAAGCTGTTGCAAAGGCACTATTTGCTCCACCAATAGCGTTAAGTAATTCAGCAATTTTAGGGTCGTTTTTCTGGCCCACCGCAGTTAATATGCCATTTGAGAAAGACATTGTGAGCTCACTAGCACCAAATCCTGTTTCGAGTTTCGCGTAAAGAGGTTTTGAGAGATCCGGAATCCAAATTACGCTTACTTCCGTCGGCTTTTCTTTCGCCCCCGTCCGAGCCACTAGAAGATAAGGTTTCGGTGTATAGAACTTAATGCCGGTCTCTTTGCCTGAGAACGTCTCATCGCTGTAAATAGAGATTCTCGCGCATGAACATAGAAGAATCGCGAAAAGAGCAGCGAGGCGCAAATACATTTCTTACCTCTTAATTTAGACGAACAACGCGGTGCCAGCTTTCGGCATGTGCGGCGCGAAAGATAAATTACATTGATATTCAAAAGCATAAACAACGACCCGTGTTTGTCAAGATTTCGTTCGATCGGCTCGAAACAGACCGGCGGATCGAAAAACTTACATGTATGTGCGCTACCGAACACTCCCGAGCCCGTTGGAATTGCGCAGCTTAATGAAAAGAATTTGACAGGTACGTTGTCATATCCTAGAAATGAAGCAGCTCAGGTTTGAATCCAATTTGGATATTTGGAGCAGCTCATGGCTAAGCGCGCACAGGTTGTCAAACGACAAGAGCTTAATGGGATTTTCATCGTAGATCTGAAAGTGCTGCAGCTATCGAACGACCAGTTAGAAGTAATAGGAATCGCGCTGCAGGAAACTGTTCAAGCAGAGTTGGCAAAAATAGACGACACTGAAGGCCTTAAAGGTGGACCGCTGGGCGGTGGAATTGCAGGCTACGTCGCCGCAATGGACTGACGTCATGGCACGCTGTCCGAGCGCTCCATGCGAAGAAGGTGCCCTCATGATTGGACGCGTAGGGCATTCAGGAAGAGTAATTCCAATTGTTCCGGCCATACCGATTACCTCGGCTTTCGTCCAGGAAGCCGGCAAACATAGGGCACCTGAGAAGCGGTATAGGTTTAGTCAGCCATGCAGGGAGAAGAAATGTAACCAGTGGGATGGAGAAAAATGCTTGGTCCCTGAACAGTCAGCCGAGCGATTATCGTCGATCACAAATCTAATCGGTAGTTCCGAGATTCCTTGTGCCATCCGCCCGGAGTGCCGGTGGTATGCGCAAAGGGGTAATCACGCTTGCCGTATTTGTAGCTTTGTTACTACCCAACGAGATTGACAAGTGCCAATCGTTATCAAACTTGTGGACAAGACGGGAAGAGTTCGGAAAGCAGCTAACTTTACAGTAGTAGGACCGGCGCTCTTGAATACACACCGACTGCGAAAGCACGCCGGTAGGAATTTCAGTGCGTCCACACGACTACTGATGCTGATCGCCGAGCCGGTACAAGCTCCCCGTGTGATTGTAGATCCTGACACTCAGAGTGAGTTCGAAGTCGAGGCTATACCAGCGCGACAAATTGAGGTCTTTACTCACGTCGATAGCAGCGGGGTCCAAGTAAATTTTCGCCATTCTGAAGTCATTATGGCGAGCCGCGATTCATCTAGTACGGCGTTGGCAATATTGTGCATCGAATATAAGCTTACTCAAATGTGGTTTGACCGAATTGGCAAGTTCGGTCTGTTCCGAATATTAGAAGATGATCTTCCGACTGTGCTGAAGAAGATGGAGGATGACGATCGAGTGCTCTTCGCAGAACCCAACATATTAGATGGGGGAGAACTTAATACGTATCAGGATACCGAATCTGAAGGCCAACCTATCCCAACAGCGCCGCTCTGGAATCACCAAACCGTGTGCCGTCAGAACGGCTGGAGCGTTGATGATGGTGGGGGCGTTGTCATCGCAATTGTAGACACCCCTGTTTTTCTCGCGCATCCAGGATTGAAGCAAGCTCTTTTTACACAAACGAATGAATTTCATTTCGGTTCGACGGTCCCAGAGCCCCAGAACCACGGGACGAGCGTAGCGAGCATACTGGTCGATTCGACGTCGGTCGGCGGAGCTCCGCTGGGGTTGGCACCCGGAGCAAAGTTGCTCCCGGTATCGATCGATACGACCTCGGATTCCAGCTACGCGAGACGAGCCGTCGCAATTAATTTTTTGGCCAGGGCGTTGCAAGATCAATATGTAGGACTTCGCTCGGGAGAACGCTTTCCCATTCGAAGGTTAGTCGTCAACTGCAGCTGGCAACTTCAGGCAAATCAAGATTTGACGTCGGTTTCGATGGCATTTGATTCACTAAATAGAGCGGGTGCGGTCTGCGTTTGTTCAGCGGGAAACACCAACCAAGACGGATCGCACTACCCTTCTGATTATGCTGGCTGCATATCAATTGCGGGAGTCACAAAAGATAAAACGAAGTCTCCGACGTCCAATTTCGGGAAGCGGATCGACTTTGCTCTGCCAGGCGGAAACGGAAGTCCATACGATCTAAACGATATTTTCGCGGCCCAAGCAAACGGAGCGTTCGATTATGTGTCGGGAACGTCTTTTGCCGCGCCGCACGCTGGTGCCGTGTTGGCGACCATATGGTCAAGAAATCGCGGAATGATGCGCGACGAAATCTTGCGCGTCGCTCGAGAAGCTTGTTCTGAAAGTGTCGACAAGGAAAATCCAGACTTTGCGGAAAAACTAGGACGGGGGATTCTTCACTTTCCTTAAAAGAGGAGCAATCATGGCCGCACCAATGCCTTTGTACGGCGTCGCAATTAATGAAGCGATCCATAGAGGTAATCTTGAGGAGATGCGTGAGCTGGCTACTGTAACTGGCTATATGCTGCGGGTGCGATCGCAGGACTTGGAAGGGGACGAGGAGGCGGAGCTTACCGCCGCTAATAAGCAGTTGGTAAGCGCCATTGCTGAACGAACTGCTATTAAGCTTGCGCGCGAGGATATCGTTGCAGTTCGTGACGGGTTTGTCCTTATTGATAGTGTTGAGTTGGCACGGGGCCTTAATTTGCTTTTGAATTCGGACACCGAAGGCCCATACATCAGATTGGAAATAGGATGGAGCTAAAAATCTCTCATCACGACGCGCCTGTTCGCGTCCTCCGGCCGTCGGACCGAGGCGGCCGGACCCCTGTCTATGCGGTCTGGGAGTTGACGCTGCAATGTAATCTGGCGTGCTCGCACTGTGGTTCCCGAGCGGGCAAGAAACGTACTGGTGAATTGTCTACAAGCGAGGCACTTGCGTTAGTTGAAGATCTCCGTGGTTTGGGGGTCAGGGAATTAGCGTTGATAGGCGGAGAAGCATATCTCAGAGGAGACTGGATCGAGATTGTAAGACGAGCGCGCGACCTAGGAATCAGACCGGTCTTACAATCGGGAGGATATGGTTTCACTGCGACACTTGCGCAACGTGCGAAAGAAGCAGGGCTCGCAGCGCTTGGAATCTCGGTTGATGGGCTAGAACCGATTCATGATGACATTCGTGGAGTCGTCGGGTCTTATCGTGCTGCGTTCGAAGCTTTGAACGCAGCTAGGGAGGTAGGACTGACCGTAACGGCGAATACCCAAATTCATGCAAAGAATTGGAGATCGTTACCTGACATCTACACCGATTTGCGCAAGGCGCAAATAGCCGCTTGGCAGCTGCAGCTGACCGTGGCAATGGGAAATGCCGCAGACAACGATGATTTGTTATTGCAGCCGTTCCACCTTTACGAACTTTTTCCTGTTATCGCCGCACTGACTGATATGGCTAAAACAGAAAATGTTCAAATTTATCCGGGGAATAATATCGGATTTTTTGGTCCGTATGAGCATCTTTGGCGTGGTCCACACCGTTTTGACAACCATTATAAAGGATGTCAAGCCGGAATTAATACTATCGGAATCGAGGCTGACGGAACGATAAAGGGGTGCCCCTCGCTGGCAACGTCGAGATATTCCGAGGGGAACGTACGGGTTGTTCCGATAAAGGAGATTTGGAACGGAAACCTGGCTTTTCCGTTAAATCGCGACTGGGACTTAAAACTGTGGGGGTTCTGCAAAACTTGTTACTATGCAAAAGTTTGCCGTGGCGGATGCAATTGGACATCCGATTCGCTATTCGGAAAGCCGGGAAACAATCCATACTGTCATCATCGTGTTCTTTCTTTGAAGAAACTCGGAAAACGAGAGCGAGTGGTGAAAGTGTCCGAGGCAGACAAATCATCGTTTGGGACGGGGCTTTTTAAGTTAATAGAGGAATCTTGGTGATCAACAATAATGTCGTTGTAGATCTGAGAATTTGCAAATATTGTCTTTGTTACATCTTGGTTCGCGAACAGATTTGTCCTTTCTGTGGTGTCGATCCAGACATAAAAAGCGCCGAATATATCAGGCGCGGATACGATGGCCAGGTTGCCTATCGACGCTTATCCGCTCTGGTTGCAAGTTTATTTCAACGGTAAAGTAAAGATTATTTTTGGCTCCAAGTTCGGCAGAAAGTCGAAAGCGTACAGAGAGCTGAACGATTGGCTGGACAGATGGTTACACGCCGCGCGGCGTGTGTTCTCAGCCACACCGGGAATAGATATCCAAAAGACGTTTTCCGTCGCGTCGGATTTCTGGCGCCCGGACGCGCAGTTACGCGGAGCAGGACGCACTGTATGCGAGAGGGCGGCCCACGAAAGGCCCCTTAATACTAATGTGCAGATTGGTCCGTCGAATCACAACTTCAGCATTGCGTTGGGATGTTGATGTGTTGCTCTCGTTCAGGAATCGTGGTCTCTTGCCCGGGAGCACGCTCGTCATCGATTTCCGGAGTTGCGACGGCGAGTGAGACGAACACGATAGGGGCACGCAAGATGACCACACGCAAAAGCAACGCGCCGGACACGTCGCCGGGTCAGATGGGTTTCACGCCGGAAGTGCTCGATAAGACGGTCATCGCCATTCCGTTGCTGCATCTGATCAGGCAGGCGCCGGGCGCGGCAGAGGATGTGATTATCGATCTGAATCTGGAGTACACGAGCGGGCGCAGGGACGCCGCGCTGCGCGTCGCAAACCTGATCGATGAGGCGTGCTCCGGGCGGCCGAAGACCGCCAAGAACGCGCGCGGCGCAAAGAAGACGCTCGGGCGAAACGAATCGAAGGGGAGCATCAGCGAACAATACGTGTTCGCGACGCTGACGGGCCGCCAAATCGAAAAACTGGTGAAACTTGATACCGCGTCCAATCACGCCGCGCGCCCGCGTCACGAGCGCGCGATCTACCGCATATGGCCGGATTTTCCGATCAAGCGCATGACGGTGAAGTCGGTCAGCACCGTGAAGGCCGACGCGGCGCGCAATTCGTTCGCCGCGTACGGCGAGGGCATCGTGTGGGCGGTGTGCGATTCGGGCATCGACGGCACACATCCGCATTTCATGGAGTTCGGCAACCTGAAGCTGGAAGAGCCGCTTAGACATCGCGATTTCACCGTAACCAACGACCGGAAGCTCGACCGCGCGCAGTTGTTGTCCGATCCGTTTGGCCACGGTACTCATGTCGCGGGCATCATCGCGGGGACGATGACAAACGCTCCCGGCAGGATCATTCAGGCGAAGGCGAGATATCGCAACGAACTGGGTGATGTCAAGGCAGAGGACGTGAAGATCGAACGCATCACCGGCATGGCGCCCAAGTGCAAGCTGCTGAGTCTCAAGGTGCTCGACGAAAACGGCGACGGTCAAGCGAGCAATCTGATCGCGGCCATCGCGGAGATTCAGGAGATCAACGGCTACGGGCGGCGTCTGCGCGTGCACGGCGTGAATCTCAGCGTCGGCTACGACTTCAATCCGGAGTGGTTCGCGTGCGGTCAGAGTCCGCTGTGCGTCGAGGTCGACAGGCTCGTGAAGTCGGGCGTGGTGGTGGTTGCGGCCGCCGGGAATAGCGGATTTGGCTACGCGCAGACCGCCGAAAACAAGATGGTCGCGGCAGGCATGGATCTCACCATCAACGATCCCGGCAACGCGGAACTGGCAATCACCGTCGGCTCGACGCATCGGGAAATGCCGCATGTGTACGGTGTGTCCTACTTCTCATCGAAAGGTCCGACCGGCGACGGGCGCATGAAGCCCGATCTCGTCGCGCCTGGCGAGAAGATCATTTCATGCCGTTCGTCGGCCATCGCAACCGGTCCAGGGGACAACGCGGCCGTCAACGGAAACGGGCAAGCGCCGGTCGTCGCCGCCTATAAGGAGGAAAGCGGCACGAGTATGGCAGCGCCGCATGTGTCCGGCGTTATCGCGGCATTTCTGTCGGCGCGGCGCGAGTTCATCGGACAGCCGGAACGCGTCAAGGACATCTTTCTCTCCACCGCGACGGATCTGAAGCGCGCCCCCTATTTCCAAGGGCGCGGTCTCGTCGATCTGATGCGTGCCATTCAATCTGTGTAGGGTTTGTTCGCTTAAGGAGCCAGCCATGCCAACGCTTGCCGGTTTTCCGTTCATCGACGTGCATTTCGACAAGGACGGCGGCCTCGAAGGCGCCAATCGCGCGCAGCAGGTCGTCGCGATGTTGAAGGATTCGGGGACGACGGATCTGATTGTGATGTCGCACGGCTGGAACAACGACCAAGTCGACGCGATGGATCTCTACAAGCGCTTCTTCGCCGATGTGCGGCCGGCGGCGGATTCTCTCGGCGGCACACGCAAGTGGGGGGTGGCCGGCGTGTTCTGGCCATCGAAGAAATTCGGTGACAAGACGCTGCCCGCCGCGACCCCTGCCGCCGGTTTCGGCTCGGATCATCTGAAAAAGGCGCTGCATGAGCAACTCGATACCTTGAGCGCGGTGTTCCCGAATCGAACAGAAATCAATGCGGCACGCAAGCTCGTGCCGGATCTCGAAGACAGCGAAACCGCGCGCGCGAAATTCGTCGATGCCATACGGAATTTGCTGCGCGCATCCAAAGGCAACACCGAGGATTCGCCCCCGCAGTTCTTTTCCACGAAGGGCAAAGAACTAATCGACCGGCTCGGGCGGCCGCTCGCGAAGAGCGTCGCGAGCGGCGAGGGCGGGGCGGCGCTCGCTATGCCGGTGGATCCCGGTGAACAAGGCCGCGCAGTGGGCGTAGCGTCATCGGTGACGGGCGTGCTCGGCGGCGCAATCAAGTTTCTCAACTACGCGACCTACTACGAGATGAAGGAGCGCGCCGCGACGGTGGGCGTGAATGGACTCGCGCCGCTTTTGCGCGAAGTGCGCGCGTCGGGTCCCGATGTCGGGCTCCATCTCGTCGGCCACAGCTTCGGCGCGCGACTGGTGACGGCGACGGTCGCCGGAAACTCAGGCGAAGCGACGCTGGCCGTCGATACGCTCGTGCTGCTGCAGGCAGCGTTCTCGCATTACGGTTTCGCTGCCGGTTACGACGCGAAAGGATCGGCTGGCTTCTTTCGGCGTGTCCTGAACGAGAAGCTTGTGCGCGGCCCTCTCGTCGTATCGTGCACGCGCAACGATGAGGCGGTCGGAACGTTGTATCCGCTCGCGTCGCTGATCGCGAATCAGGTCGCAAGCGAATTCGGCGATGCCAACAGCCCATACGGGGGTCTCGGCGCCAACGGCGCGCAAAAGAGCGATGCGAGCAATCAGGCCATCCACGCACCGGGGACGGCGTACGAATGGAAGATGGGCGCTATCCACAACCTCAACGCGGACGCATGCATCAAGGATCATTCAGATATCTGCAAGCCCGAAGTCGCGTATGCGTTGGTATCCAGTGCGTGTGCGCGAGTGCGTCCTTGAAAGTTGAAGACACTAATGAGCACCTCCTCAACGCAGCGCCTGCTGTCTCCTTTGCCTCCAAAAGCCAACGTCGGAGTTGAGCTGAAACTAACGACGGCAGTGGATGGCGGATTCAACCGATCGATGCAATAGTTTTCTGGAACCGTTCAGCCGGCGTTTCGTAATTCAGTGTCATGCGTGGACGCTCGTTCAGCCTTCTTGCCACGGCATTGAGTTTGGCCTGAGAGTAGACCGACAGA
>NZ_FCOE02000138.1 GCF_001544915.2 Caballeronia pedi
CTTTGCACGTTCTCGCGTCACGACATCTTGAGCGATCCGCCCTTCTCGCGGATGGACCTGGTGAGCTGCCGTAATCTGCTGATCTACCTCAGTGCACCCGCACAGCGTACTGTGATGCCGCTTTTTCACTATGCGCTCAAGCCCGAGGGCGTTCTGATGCTGGGACCGTCAGAGACGGTAGGGGCATTTTCGGACCTGTTCGGCAACATCGAAGACCGGCGCAGCAAATTGTTCGGTAAGAAGCCCCGCCTCGCGCCACCCGCGGTGCTCGGCCGGCCCTCAACGTACATTGCGCCTTTGCCCGTCCGCTCCGTCAGCGCGCCTGAGGCGCCCTCCGAGGCACCCGAAGCCTCCTCGCTGCGCGCAGAGGTCGCTCGCATCACGTTCTCGCGGTACGCGCCGCCTTCCGTGATCTGCGATGACGACCTGAACATCATCGAGTATCGTGGCGACACCTCCGCCTATCTGGTGAATCCCAACGGTCCTCCGAACAACAACCTGCAGCGCCTTGCGCGGCCCGAAGTGTTTCTGGCCCTCAGCGAGGCGAT
>NZ_FCOE02000077.1 GCF_001544915.2 Caballeronia pedi
GTGTTCAACGACGAGAATGTCGCCGATGCGCCCACGGCCAGCAGTACGAACGAGATCACCGCCGCAATGCCACTTCCCCCGCTCCGGTGCGCGTGTTCGACGATCGCCTGCACGCTCGCGGCGGCATCCTTTCCGAGCATGCCGCTGATCTGATGGAAGAGCTGCCCGCGAGCGGCCTCCGCACCGAAGACGAGTCCGGCGACGGCGATCACCATAACGAGCGTCGGCGCGAGCGAAAACGCGGAATAGAACGCGATGCTCGCGGCCATCGGCGCAGCGCGATCCGCGCCGAAGCGTCTGAACATGCGCGCGGGCCATGCGAAGGTTCGGCCCGTCAGCGATTTGACGTTCATGGTTGTCTCCAGTGATCCATACGTTCGGCATGAAGCATCGACAATGCCCGCTCGTGGAACCAGCCGGATCGCGTGGCATACGCGTTGCTGAATCCCATTTAGGCCGATGTGCCGAACTCCGACCCCGGCAGCCGGCCTTCCATTCCACGACGCGGCTTCCCCGCAATACGCCAGTGCGATGTCCTCGCGCTGAGGCTTGCAGCAACGCGACCGTAAGCAACGCTTTCGACGTCCTCTTGGTCGCTGCAAGCACAACCATCCAAAAGTTGATGATTCGCGCCGAGATCGTGAAGGGTTTCGTGCGCCCTAAAAGGAGTCGTGCAAATGTTCGTACATAACAAGCGTCTGCAATACACCGTCCGCGTGAGCGCGCCCAATCCGGGTCTCGCCAATCTGCTGCTCGAGCAGTTCGGCGGGCCGCAGGGTGAACTGGCGGCCGCCTGCCGGTACTTCACGCAAGCTGTCAGCGAAGACGATCCGGGCCGCAAAGACCTGCTGTTCGACATCGCCACCGAAGAGCTCAGCCATCTCGAAGTGATTGGCTCAATCGTCGCAATGCTGAACAAGAGTGCAAAGGGCCAGCTTGCGGAAGCAGTGGAATCGGAAGCCGAGTTGTATCGGTCGCTCACGGGGGGGGGCAACGATTCGCACACCACGGCGCTGCTCTATGGCGGCGGCCCTGCCCTCACCAATTCCGCAGGCGTGCCCTGGACGGCCGCTTATATCGACACCATCGGCGAACCAACGGCCGATCTGCGATCGAACATCGCAGCGGAGGCCCGCGCGAAGATCGTCTACGAACGTCTCATCAACGTAACGGACGATCCGGGCATCAAGGAAGCGCTCGGTTTCCTGATGACGCGCGAAATCGCGCATCAAAAATCGTTCGAAAAGGCGCTTCACTCGATTCAGCCGAACTTCCCGCAAGGCAAATTGCCAGGCGAGCCGGAGTTCACGAGCGTCTACTTCAACATGTCGAAGGGCGATGACGCGCGCGGGCCATGGAACGAGGGCGGCGACTGGCAGTTCGTCGAAGATCCGCAACCGGCCGTCGATGGCGGCGACGGAACGGCCACCGTGACCGTGACCGAACGCGACGTCGAAGTACTGCAGGCGATGGCATCGCGCACGGCTTCGAATCCGTCCGCCGAGCCGACCACCGGCGCCGACCTGGGCGCTGGAAAGGCCAACGAGGTGTAACACCGGTCGGCGCTGCTGCAACTCGCGGCAGCGCCGTCGTTACTCGCGCAGCGGCGGCGCACGCGCAGCGCGACTTTGTCGATTCACCGTCGCCGATGCGGGAAATAATACGCACGCCTGGCGAACATGCTTTCGCATAGTCTCGAAGGGAGCACCGGACGCTATGCTATCAGCAAGCTCCTATCGAACGAGGTCTTTGCGGCTCTACCGGCCACGGGTGCGTCGCGGCGGCTAAGAAGCGCGACCACTTCGAAAATCGGCACCAAGAGGACACGCTGGAACGGCAAAGCACGCGCTCTCACGCTCTCGGCCAGGAACCTGGCCTCTGTCCCACCTGCATTCTGAGCGCCACTGATGCGGGCTCGTGGGCCGGAGCGGGCCCCATAGAAAACCGGCGAATTCCCGGTGCTGAGCGCGAACGATCTGCGCTCGGACGGTCGCTTGACATCGCGCCCCTCCTTCAACGCTCGACGCCCAGCCTCGAAAGGGGTCAACAGCCCGGAGTACGCCGAATCGTCGGGAGACCGGCATGCCAATTGCGGAGCGTCAGGAGCATCTCAAACACATCCTGCCGGAGAGATATCATGCGACTGCTAACGACTAAAGACGGCCTGCCGCGGTTGTCGTGGGGTTCCATCATCGCTGGAGTGATCCTGTCGATGATTGTCTATCTGATCATGAGTGCGCTCGGCACAGCCATCGGCGCATCGCTGCTGGCGCCGTTGTCGAAACCGGATCCGTTGCATGGCTTTGGCTTCGGTTCGGGCGTCTGGGTCATCGTGACGACCGTGCTAGCCGTGTTCGTTGGCTCGTACCTCGCGGGACGCTGCGCCCCTGTGCTTGGCTGGCTCCACGGACTGCTGTCATGGGCCGTCATGACGCTTTTGATCGTGTATGGGATGACATCGCTCGTCACCGGTGCCATGAGCACGGCGGGCAGCATCGCCGCGACAGGTGCGCAGGTTGGCGCGACCGCGGCCAATCAACCCGGCAGCGGCAACCAACTGATCGATTCAGCCAAACAGCAGGTGCAGGCTGCAGTCGCCTCAGCAGCGTCCGCCGCCTCTAGTCCAGACGCTGAACAAAATGCTCGTCAAGCGGCGGATACGACAGCACGTGGCGTCGCGCGGGCGAGCTGGTTTTCGTTTGCTGCACTGATCGTCGGGGCCATCATTTCGATCGTGTCGGGCGGCGCAGGTTTTCGCCATCAACCGCCGTTCGAGGAAAGTGGCGGCGCTGCGGTGGATCGAGATGCAGCACTGGCTCGCAACCGTACCGTCGCGCGCAGTGCGCGGACCTGAGCCGCATGGCCGAACACTGCACTTGCGTTACGGAGAAACCGATGAACTCTGAAAAAGCTCCACCGAACGCCGTGCCGACCGGCGTCCCAGAAGACGATGTTCGCCTGTCTGCCGTGCGGGAGGAACTCGAAGTCGGCGTCAGAACGACCGAGACTGGATCTGTGCGCGTGCGCAAGGTCGTTCATGAAGAGATGGAACCTCTGTCGATGCGCCTGCGCGAGCAGCACGTTGAGGTCACGCGCATAACCGTCAATCGCCCTGTGGAAGAACGCACGGAGCCGCGCCGCGAGGGCGATACGTTAATCATTCCCGTTTACGAATCACGATGCAGTTGACGTTGAAAGAAGAGGTGCGTGTCAAGAGGACGGAGACTGAACGCGACGTCGAGCACCGCGTCCTTAGGCACGCCGAAGAACTGATCGTTGAGCGGCGCGAAGGCCCTGACGGCGAGTGGAAGCCTGACCCGCCCTCGCGTTGAGCCGCACTGGAACGGACGTTGCGCTATCCCTCGCATGCGCTGTTCTTCCGGCTTGCGCAAGCCCTTTATTTCGGAGATGCGGCAATGACTCAGACGATTATCGGTGTATTTCACACCTTCCAGGATGCCGAGCTCGCCCAGACGCGACTCGAAGCAAAAGGTATCGCACGCTCAGACATGCGCGTGCACGCCAATGACGAGCGTTCGACGATGTCTACCGATACAACGGTGGACGATCCTGTCGTTCGTCCTGCTGGCGAAGTCCATGAGGGAGCGATGGCCCGGATTGAGCATTTCTTCAAGAATCTTTTTGGCGACAGCGAACGACCGGAGGAGATCGGTCACTATCAGGAAGCCGTGCGACGCGGTGGTGCGCTTCTGTCGGTAGACGCGGTAAATGAATCCGAGACAGAGCGCGTGCGCGATGCGCTGTATGCGGCCGGCGCCATCGACATCGATTCGCGCGTCGCGCAATGGCGTAACACCGGCTATACCGGCTATGACCGGAACGCGCCCGACTATACGGCGGACCAGATCGCAGAGGAGCGCAAGGCGTTTCCGGTGGTGCAGGAGTCGCTGGAAATCGGCAAACGATCCGTGCAGACAGGTGGTGTGCGGGTGTACTCCCGTCTGACCGAGACGCCCGTCAGCGAGTCGGTGAGCCTGCGTGAAGAACACGCGAACATCGAACGCCGACCCGTCGACCGCCCTGCGACGGCCGCTGATCTGCGCGAAGGCTTCGTTGAGATCAAGGAGACAGCGGAAGAAGCGGTTGTCGCCAAGACCGCCCGCGTGGTTGAAGAAGTAGTGGTCGGCAAGGAAGCATCTAGTCGCACCGAGACGGTCACCGACACCGTCCGTGGCACGCAAGTGGATGTGGAGCGCACGCCCGGTTCGCGAGATGCCTCAGTCGACGTTCCAAGCACCAAGAAGACGACGCCAGAATAACCCTAGATGCGGCAGCGTGAATCGCCTGGTCCGCGACTGGGCGACTGGCGTTCGCGCCTTGATCCGCTTCACCAATTTTCACTAGGCACGAGACCCGAAGGTTCGTGGCATCTATGCACCGGAACGACCGGTGCTAGGTGTGTCTCACACTGTCCTTTTGACGACGTTCATCTAGTTCTAGAAGGAGCAAGCTAATGTTTCAGTACCCCAGCTATTTCGCCTATCAGATTCCGTCCATCGCGCGCGCCAACCTGCAGGTGTTTTTCAATGTGACTGGGCGCTTCGCGAGCGGTCTGCAGGCGCTTACGGAACTGAACTTACAGATGGTCCGCAAGGTAGTGGAGGAAAGCAACACGCTCCGGCGCGCGGGGGACGAGGCAGGTGCCGGCGACGTGCTCGGCTGGCAGTCTATTATGCTCGCCCAGTTCCCTCAGAAAGCCGCATCGTACGGCCAACACATGATCTCGATTATCACGTCGACGCAAGACGACATAATCGGCGAAGTGCGCAGCCAGTATAAGCGCAACGGCATCACGTTCAACGAGGCGGCGAAGGTTGCTGCCAACGACGCTCAGTCAGCCGTCCAGTCGTCGGGCGAACTCGTCACAAACCTCGCCGAAACCGCGAGCGACGCCGCGCGCGGCACGGGCGGCGCGATCCTGGATGCGAACGGCGAAATCGCAAAGACTGTGCGCACACCAACCAGGCATTCGGGCTAATACGAAGAGTAAGCATGAAGCCGAAGCTGCAGGCACGCGGCTTCATGCGTGATGGTGCCGCTCAGGATTGTGTCGGGAGAAAATTCGCAAAGCATACGCCACGAACCAATCCATTCGTTTCCCTACGTAATTTGGTTGCTCTCGCGATGCCGGGAACAACGAATGCAGCGTACCTGTTGCGGCCCCATAATCGCTCGTCGTGGCTTAGCGCGCACCAAATACGCTGACTTACTCTCGAAGAAACGAAATGAATAATTTTGATCCGCTTGCATCGGCACAGGCCGCGCTCTTCTCACTGTTCACCTGCGGACCTCTGGGTTTCGCGACGCAGTTCTTCGTGGAACCCCACACGGCGGCCCCAAGCGGGAAACCGGATCATTCCCCAATCCAAATCGACGCGACCGAGGAAGCTGCCCCGCTGGAACAGTCGCGGCCCTTGGCTGCGCCATCGCTTGAACGACGCGCGTCGCCCGCCAAGAACGTGCCGCAATGGTTGAGCACTCAATTCGCACACGGTGGCGAAACTCACCGGTTCAAGCTCTACATTCCGAGTGTCCACCACGGCCAGCCGCTGCCGATGGTCGTGATGTTGCACGGCGCCCAACAAGACCCCGACGACTTCGCGGCCGGCACGGAAATGAACGAGACCGCAGAGGCATATGGCTATATAGTCGCCTATCCAGAGCAGTCGGAAAGCGCGAATCTCCTCAGATGTTGGCACTGGTTCCGGGCCAGGGACCAGGCGCGCGAGTCCGGCGAAACCTCGATGATCGCGGCCCTTACTCGAGAGGTCGTCGCGGCGTACAACGTTGACCCGGCTCGCGTCTACGCAGCGGGCATGTCGGCTGGCGGCGCCATGGCGGTCAATCTGGCAGTCACCCACCCGGAACTCTACGCGGCCGCTGCGGTGCACTCGGGCGTCGCCTTCGGCGTCGCAGATGAAGCGATCTCAGCGCTCTGCGCGATGAACGATGGGATGGGCAAGATTCGCCTGCCCGTAAGCTCGCCTGATAGATTTCAACACCGCGCCGTGCCGCTCATCGTCTTCCACGGCGACGCTGATGAAACTGTGCATCCGCGTAACTGTGATCAAATTGTTGCGATGCGCGGATTGATGAAGGTCGATCGCGGTGCAACGTCTGAGGTTTCGTCAACTTATGCGGCGAAAGCGGTGAACGGCTACGCGTACACGCGCCGCGTCTTTCATGACGAGAATGGACGGCCCGTCGGCGAGCAATGGCTTGTCCACGGGCTAGGTCACGCCTGGTCTGGAGGGAATGCACGAGGTACCTATGCCGACCCTCGCGGCCCGCATGCAAGTAGCGAGATGATTCGATTCTTCGATCAATTTGCGCTGGGCACGTAAGCCCTTTCGGCGCGTCCGATCGGACCTGTTTTGAAAGGCGCGCGACTTGATTCGTGTCCGTCCCTTTCACGACTGGCACCGAAGTAAGTGTTCACGTCTATTTGATCTACTGGCTAGCACATGCCGCGACGGTGACTCACAGACGGCAGAAATAGGAACTCCGCGGAGACCGAACACGTCTTCGGTCCGCGGCCTGTCGTTTGAGATGCCGAAGCCGCCTGATTCGCTGGCGATTTCGGCATTAGCAGCGATACTTCGTCAGCGCCTCTCCCGAACCAAGATCGGCGTCCATGGTCGGATCACTGGACGGGTCTGACGCCTTTCGCGTCCGTCTTCCGAGACCGCTTGCGTGAAGTGGCGGCCGGCCGCCCCAAGCTCATCTTGTGGACCGACGAATTGTTCCAGCAGCAGGTTCCCCAAACCAGAATCCGACGCAGCGACGCGCCCGGTGGATTGCAGGCGTTTGTCATGCACGAACATAGTCGATCGCTCCTTTTTTCAAGACGTGCAACATCTTTGCGGGCGCGATGCACGGAGTGGGGACATAATCATGTTGGGTTCTCGAGCCTCCGGGAGGAACGGCTCAAAGCGTCACTTGCGGGCCTGGCGTTACGAGCCTCAGCGCAAGTGCGATCGCGCTGGCGAGTGCGGCCATGGAACAGGCCGCGCTGTGGATACGATCGTCAAAACACTATGCAGCGTGCTTCTTCGAGCAATGCCCGTGCAGAGTGATGCCCTCGCCGGCCATGCGGTCGATTTCGCTAGAAAGACCCGATATTCAGCCGCAGGGCGCACGTGGCAGTTCCACCGTGAATGTCGTCACTTGGGCGGGCGGGT
This sequence comes from Caballeronia pedi, assembly GCF_001544915.2. Classification (GTDB taxonomy): domain Bacteria; phylum Pseudomonadota; class Gammaproteobacteria; order Burkholderiales; family Burkholderiaceae; genus Caballeronia; species Caballeronia pedi. The sequence continues at coordinate 7,203 of NZ_FCOE02000077.1, forward strand.
TCCAGCCGCTCGCCTTCAATGAGGACGTGGCATTAGTCGACGCACTAATCGCCACGGGCGCGTCTATCGGTTGGATCAACCAAGTCAGAGTTTTCACGAGTGCCCGTCTCGACTCACGCACGCCGTGGGGTTTTGGTGCGACGTTGAAGGCCGCCTCGCTGCGACTTAGCGGCGGCGTGCCATTTGAAATCGCATCATGACGGATTGCTCGATCAAACTTTGGTCGTCGCCTGGCGCAGGACTAGGATGATTCGTTATGCACTTTCAAGCAGGAGACAGACATGAAACGACCGCAACTGAAGAGCGGATTCGCTCGCTTGCGTTTCTGCTCTGGGAGGAAAGGCGGCAGCCCCGAGGGCCGTTCAGACGAATTCTGGATTCAAGCACAGCAACAGCTCGCAACGGAGCCGGGGATGGGGTCTGCCGGAAGTGCGCCGGAAAGGGGCCCGTACACATCCGCGTGAAAACTCGCAAATGGAGTCGATTGTCCGATCATCACCAGTTGCGACTGGCACGACACGACCATCACGCCCGGTAACACAATTGGCAATGCTCACTGTCGCTTCGACGCTTCCTTTTTCGCCTTCTTGGCCTGCTTCTTTTCCTTCGCCGTTTTCGTAGCGACCTTCTTTTGCGTTTTCTTCGCGTCTTGAGCCTTGCTCATGATTGACTCCTTCACTCACGCTTGGGGATGTCGTCCAGTCTTGGACGGTCTTGCAAGAAAGCACGCAACTTGCAGGCCCGCCCCCGCGGCTCCAAATCCTGCGCTCTTTGCCCTACGCGCGGCGGTCAGCCATCTAGGTGTTCTTGCTTGTAATGTTCGCTAGTACTTCGAGGAGTTCGCTGATGTTCGCCGGTTTGAGAAAGTAGGCGTCGAAGTGATTTTCGCTAGGGTTCAGCTCTGCATCTTCTTGCCACCCAGTCAGCGCGATAAGCGTCACGTCGGCGCCGCGTGTGGACCGGATTTTTCGCGCAACCTCCTTCCCATCGACGTCGGGCAATCCCAGGTCGAGAATCACCGCTTCGGGATGGAAGGCTGCTTCAACGCGCAAGGCATCTAGGCCACGGGTTGCAGTTTCCACCTCATGGCCCTCTGCCTGGAGTAAAAGCGTGAGACTGGCTGACGCATCTGCGCTGTCGTCCACCACCAGCACTCGACGCTGTTTCGATAGCACAGGACGCGTTTGATTGACCGCGGAGGCGGAGGCTTTTGCCGCGAGCGAAGAAATATCAGCAGGGAGGGCCCGAAGCCGAACCTCGAATGAGCTTCCTTTTTCTGCTCCTTCGCTTGCGGCCGTCAACTGCCCGTCGTGAAGTTGGGTGAGCGCCCGGACGAGGGCCAGACCGATCCCGAGGCCACCCTTCGATCGCCCGTAGCCCGACGGTACCTGCGCGAACATCGTAAAGATCGTCGTCAGGTCTTGATGCGAGATGCCGATGCCGCTGTCCCGTACCGTGATCACGACATCTTCGCCCCGCCGAGTCACGGACAGCCCAATCTTCCCGCCCGATGGCGTGTAGCGAAAGGCGTTGTTGAGCAGATTTTGCACGATCTGGGCGAGCCGAACCGGATCCGCCAACAGGTAAATGGGCTCAACCGGCAGATGCGCGTCAAACTCGTATAACGAATCAGTCTCAGCTTGGCGAGCGCGGGTGCTCTCGACGACCTCGTGCATGATCGCGCCGATTTCTACACGCGTCTTTTTTACCTCGATCTTCCCTTCGGCGATTCGAGACACGTCTAACAGATCCTCGGCAAGGCGCGTGGCTTGATCGAGCTGCCGATCGAGCATCTCCAGCGGCCAAACCGTGTCGGCCGACAACCCCTGCTGACGCGAAAGTAGGTCGATGGCCGAACGCATCGCACTGAAGGGGGTGCGAAGCTCGTGAGCGAGTGTGGCGAGAAATTCGTCCTTGCGACGGTCGGCGAGTCTCAGCGCAAGTTCCGCAGCCTTTTTGGCTTCTAGAGCTTCATCCGAGCGGCTACGGGCGGCGACAAGCTCCCGTTCATATTTATGCCGGTCGCCCATGACCATGACGGCGAACTCGTCGAGCTCGACGCCGCCTTCGTTCACCCGGCATACATTGACCATCATCGGGACGACCGCGCCATCCCGGCGACGCATATCGAGTTTGACTTCTGCCACTGAGCGCTGCACCTGTAAGAGCGGCGCGAGATGGGTTTGGAGGAAGATCTTTCCGCCCATCGTCAGCAGGTCAAGAAAAGTCCTGTGCGCAACGAGCTCCGGTGCTGAGAATCCGAGCCATTCACAAAATGTTCGGTTGGCTTGGAGGATCTTCCCGCCAGCCACCGCCGTAAAAAGGCCGCATGGCGCGCGGTCATACGCTGCTCTGAAGTCAGATACGCTTCGATGCAGCTCATGCATGATCAGAGTCCCGCTTCATGCAGGAACGACTCAATCGCGTCGACGCTGGCGCCAGGGGCACTGAGATGCGGGCAATGTCCAATGTTCTTGACGATGGCAAGGTGGCTGTCTGGGATTTGTCGGTGAATGTACTCTCCGACGGAAACGGGCGCTAAGAAATCGTCATTCGACTGCACAATCAGCGTCGGCGTCGTGACCCGTGACAGTTCTGCCCGGTGATCGGCGAGGAAGGTGACGCGCGCGAAATGACGCGCGATGTCCGGATTCGTTCGGCAGAAGCTGTTGACGAGTTCTTCACCGAGTTGCGGTTGTTCGGGCGCGCCCATGATGGCAGGCGCCATCGTGCTGGACCAGCCGAGAAAATTGTTCTCCAACGTTTCCAGCAGCTCCTCAATGTCCGCACGAGCAAAACCGCCTGGGTACGCGCCATCATTGATAAACGATGGCGACGGGCCGACCATCGCGTTCGCCGCAAAACGCTCGGGTGCTTTGATCGCCGCAAGCATGCCAATCATCGCGCTGACCGAGTGGCCAACGAAGACGACCGGCGACGCTTCGACCTCGTCGAGGATTTCAAGCAGGTCGTCCGCATAGCCCTGCAGCGAGCCGTACCTCGCATAATCGTAACTCGCAAGGTCCGAACCGCCGCTTCCGACGAGATCGAACAAGACGGTTCGGTAGCGACCCTCGAATGTCGGCGCAACATAGCGCCACATCGACTGGTCGCATCCGAAGCCGTGAGAGAAGACCATTGTGATCGGGCCATCGCCGACGACACGCACATTGTTGCGCTTGGTAATGTTCATTTGAGAAGAGGTCAGAGGCTAACGAGCGCAGGAAGACTTACTGGCCAGAGTTCCGTTGGACTAGTTGACACAATATCACTACGCCCAGCTTCCTCAGAAAGGACCCGCGAGCTACAACCGGAACGCGGTAAGTCGCGCCCGGCCTTGACCAGCCTAACGTACGGAGGTCGGGACGGCCGTGCCCGGAGATCAATCGCGCGGCCGTACCGAAGTGGCGCGCGTTGAGCGTACGATTCGGGAACAGAAGGTGCGCATCAAGAATATTGCGAAAACCGGATGAAAAATCGATGTTCGACTCTCTCTATGCGCAGTTACTCGCCCTGCCGGCGGGCGCGGCGTTCGTCCTCCCGCTCGGCGTCAGTGCCCATAGCGCCAGATTCGCTGTCGAATCCGCCATTCGACATGATCGGAAACAGCGATTTCTAATAGGCGAGCGCGTCGCCCAGTCACGACATTTGGAGGTGCACGTCATGTTCGCATCGCGCGCGTAGTCCATGAAAACTAAATTGAACGGGCCAGATGCGCTGGTACACCCTACACTAAAACGAACTTTGATCCCCGGTACTGCGGGGATCAATCGGAAAGCAAACGCCCGCAGCTAACGGACGTTTGATCAATATGCACTGAGTTGGAAAGGCTTGCTCTCAACATCAATTGCATTACCGCGATAAAGAACAGTCACTCCGTCTTACGGTGCGGGCGAACCTGCATCCTTGTCACGATCCGCCGAATCACCTCTTGCGTCTTTCGCATCCTCTTCCGCATTGCCGACTTGTTTTCTGGCCTCGCCAGCGACTTGCTGTGCGTCGCCCTTCGCCTCCTGCGCGGGATCATCCGTCATCTTGCCAACACCCTCGTTGATCTTTCCCTTGACCTTCTCTCCAACACCTTTCACTTGATCTTCATTCATCGCCTGCTCCCAGTGCGCCTGCTCATTGCAAGCAATTAAATTAGCGCAAAAACGATGCCTTCTACGGGTCGTCTTGAATGATGCGGACGACTGAGACGTTGCAATCGTTTGTGATCGAGCCGGGTGACAATCGGGAAACTGCGTGTTTGAAGGCCGAGACGGAGGACATAAAACGATTGCAGTCGGACAATTTCGAAGCGCTCTCCACCGAAGCGGAGCGCCTCGACACCGTACGGTCTTGGCTCAACCCTTACGCCGAATCCGTCGCGAACGAACAGTTGAAGAGGGGCACACCCGTTGCTGAGTGAGTATGATGACACTCCGAAATATCGTTATGTTGCCGACGCCTGGATTGTGGACCGATCGTCTTTTTGACCGCGTTTCGCCGCCGGTCGTTGTGCTCATCGTAGACGACGATATCGCCGGGGCGCGGGCGCTAGCTGCGGTTCTCGGCATCGAGGGTTACCGGGCCACTATCGTGGATGGACAACACGCAGCCTTCAGGACGTCGCCAGCCTCAACGCCTCACGTTGTGATCCTCGATATCGAGATGCCCGGGTGTGATGGTTACGCAGTGGCTTCGGCCATCCGTGCCTCAAGCCGATTTGCGCACACGCCCATCATCGCGTATACCTCTTTGTCCGAGGAAGACGTGGTGGTACGCGGCAAGCAAGTGCAGATTGATGCCTTTTGCCGGAAAGGTCTGTCGATCCGTCCGCTGCTGGATCTCATTGAGCTTGTCACTCCCGCGTGAGAGGCACTGGCAAGGGTGGACCCATGCGACGTCGGATAGCCCGCGCTTGAGGCCGACGATGAGCGGATCGGGCCCGAAGGTTACTCGGCTTAAGCAGCGTAGCTGCGCGCTGCGGCTTCGAGCATGCGTCGGTGTTTCGCTCGCACAAAGATCGGAGTTATCTGCAACATAAGAGGCTGAGCATAGGGCGTGCGTGTCGTTCGGCGGGGTGACAGGAACTCCCTTAGGCGGGTATGAAGGTTCGCTCAACCAATTCGTTATAGTGCTCTGGCTCGGCGGTGGCGATCGCCTCACTCATTCCCCCAAACGCCCGTCGTCAGAATCATCTCCCTCGCCAGGACGCCTGCGGTCCGCGGCGTGATCGTATTCAGCGCCGGCACGTTCTCGGCGCCACATAGTTTGGATCCGAATCGATGCATTTCGTTTGATAACGGGTCTACAACAATTACCCACCGCGGCCTCGAATGCCGCAATCGTCACAAAAGGGCGACCGACTGATACTGGCCTGCGAATCCCTGCGCAGTGGCAACCATGCCCATCTCAACGGGGGTCGTCAAAACGTCGCCATTTTCGCTCCCCGGTCCTTTGCCGCGTAGAACCACTTCTTCCGGCCGCGGCCGTATGGACGCGCTGTCCACTTGTGACTCGACCTCGCGTCGAAAATAGCTTGGCGAAAAATCTTGTGACTCTTGTATGCGCCGGTGCAACGCAGTGCTACATCGGCTGACCGAGTCACATGCGACGGTCAACCAGTATCACCAAAGGTTCGTCCGATGAGCGATTGATATTCGCGGGTTTCTATGATTGCGCAGCACATCGCAAAAACGTCGCCGGCATTTTTTCCCTTGGCGATGGCGACCGCTTCGTTCAATGTAAGGGTCGCGATCAAAGCATCATTATGTCGGCCATCACTGACGGTGAAATGAAACTCCAAGCTGCCGTCGGGTGTGGACAGCACATCGTTGATCGTGACTGGCAAAACGCGCTCCTTGGTCAAGTTGATATCGCGCCGATATCAGGTTCAAGATGTTCTAGCCATTACGGCGGTCTAGCAGGTCATCGTCTTTCTTTTGAGCAATCTAAGAGGACGCCATGATCCGATTCAATTCCGCGAGAGTAGCGGGCTTGACCATGTAGCGATCGAAACCGGCTTTTCTGGCGCGCTCGCGATACTCCTCCCCTGCGTAACCACTGAGCGCGATCAACAAGGTTTCAGAAAATTCTGGCGTCGCACGCAACTGGCGACAAATTTCGTAGCCGTCCAGGTCCGGTAGACCAATGTCAAGGAGTACGACTTCCGGCCGAAAGTCTGCTGCGACTTGGCGGATTCAACCGGTCGATGCAATAGTTTGCTGGAACCGTTCGGCTGGCGTTTCGTATCCGAGCGTCTTTCTCGGAC
>NZ_FCOE02000116.1 GCF_001544915.2 Caballeronia pedi
ATTCGCAAGACCATCGACGATGCGCGTTCGCTCGTCGTCGGCCAGTCGATCGGCAACATGCAGGCGGTGCTCAACAAGGTGCGCACGGCGTTCGCCGATCGCGACGCGGGCGGACGCGGCCTGCAGACCTTCGATCTGCGCACGACGATTCACGCTGTCACCGCGCTCGAAGCCGCCTTGCTCGACCTGCTCGGCAAGCACCTGGGCGTGCCGGTCGCGGCGCTGCTCGGCGAAGGGCAGCAGCGCGATCAAGTCGAAATGCTCGGCTATCTGTTCTACGTCGGCGATCGCAACAAGACGGATCTGCAATACGCATCCGGCGCGCACGGCAAGGACGATTGGGAACGCGTGCGTACTGAAGTCGCACTGACGCCTGACGCGGTCGTGCGTCTGGCCGAAGCGGCGCAGGCGCGCTACGGCTTCAACGACTTCAAGCTCAAGGGCGGCGTGCTGTCCGGCGATGCCGAAATCGAAGCGGTGACGGCGCTCGCCGAGCGTTTTCCGAACGCACGCGTGACGCTCGATCCGAACGGCGCGTGGTCGCTCGCCGAAGCGATCCGCCTGTGCCGCGACAAGCACGACGTGCTCGCCTACGCGGAAGATCCGTGCGGCGCGGAAAACGGCTATTCGGGCCGCGAAGTGATGGCCGAATTCCGCCGCGCGACCGGCCTGCCGACGGCCACCAACATGATCGCGACCGACTGGCGTCAGATGGGCCACGCGATCCAGTTGCAATCGGTCGACATCCCGCTCGCCGATCCGCACTTCTGGACGATGCAAGGCTCGGTGCGCGTCGCGCAGATGTGCAACGACTGGGGCCTCACGTGGGGCTCGCATTCGAACAATCACTTCGACGTGTCGCTCGCGATGTTCACGCACGTCGCCGCCGCCGCGCCGGGGAAGATCACGGCGATCGACACGCACTGGATCTGGCAGGACGGCCAGCGCCTGACGCGCGATCCGCTGCAGATCGTCGGCGGCAAGGTGAAGGTGCCGGAAGTGCCGGGTCTGGGCGTCGAGCTGGATATGGACGAAGTGGAGAAGGCGCACGCGCTGTATCAGCAACACGGCCTCGGCGCGCGCGATGACGGCGTCGCGATGCAATATCTGATTCCGAACTGGAAGTTCGACAACAAGAAGCCTTG
>NZ_FCOE02000083.1 GCF_001544915.2 Caballeronia pedi
CCGCACAGCGAGACGGCGAAGGCGCTCGTGCGCAAGGTCGCCGAGCGGGTAGCAGCGCGCGACGAGCCGGTCGACGACGTCGATAATCCGAACAGCGACAGCTATCGCTATGCCGACACGGGTCACATCGCCGGTTCGCGCAAGGAGGAGGCTGCCGCGCAGGTGATCTCCCGTGCGAAGAAGGAAGGCGCGCGCGTGTTCGCGAGCGCGATCGACTGGGACGAGATCGAGCAGAACCCGCGCGAGGCGCGCGAACTGATCACCAAGTCGAACCTGTTCGGCGCGGTCGACTGGGCAGCACTGCGCGATGGCGGCATGGATCCGGGCGCGGCGTTCCTTGTCGATCGCGTCTATGCTGCGATCGGGCAGGAGCCTAGTGAAGAATCCGCGCAGGCGCGAAAGGATTACGTCACGGGGCTTCAGACGTTGCGCGATCGTCTGGAAGGCTGCAAGACACCGTCCGACGTGGCGGACGTGCTCGACGCGCTACGCGAGGAGTACGACGGCAAGATGCTGACGGCGGAGGAGTCCGAGAAGTATCAGGCGCTCGGTGCGCAATCGCGCGCGCTGTTCGACGAGGAGGGCGCGTTGCGCGGGCAGATCGATCAGGCGTATAACGCGATGATCAATCTCCGATCGGAGATGTACGGCGTAGAGCGTGAGGTCGATAACCGTAAGCGACGCGGCTGGGCGCCGAAGCCGGATCTGGATGCGAAGCTCGCTGCGTTTAAGCAGCGCCTGGCCGATGCCGACAAGGAATGGGGCGATGCGATTCAGTCGACGAAGCCGCGTCGCGAGGAGCTGGAGTCTGCTCGGCGCGATATTGGCGTGCAGCGCGAGGCGATCGTTCTGGCGGCGCACGTGCGCAATAAGCTCGACAATCCGCTGCATCGCGCGTGGAATCTGATGGGCGATCGCTTCGTCAGCGTGCTGCGCTACCGCTCGAGTAAGGGATCGGACGCCTTCCGGAATCACCTGGCGACGGCGAAGGTCGGCAAGATCGATTGGTCGTGGATCGAGAAGGACGTGACGCGCGCGCCGCGCGTGAGCAAAGAGTCGGCGCGGTTCCAGCTCAAGGTGGCGGATAACTTCGAGCGCGTCGGCGGGCGCACGATGGTGCCGCAGTCGACGGCGGAACTGAAGGAAATGTTCGGCCTGCGCGACGTGCAGTCCGGAAATTGGGTGCTGCGCGACGTCGCGAGCGCGAAATTCCACACTGAGCACTCGGCGGCCGCGTTCGCGGATCTCGCCGATCTGCTCGGCGCCGATGACGCACACGTGGCGCTGAATGGTCGCCTGGCGCTCGCGTTCGGTGCGCGCGGGCAGGGCGCGAAGGGCTGGAAGGATGGCGCGGCGCGCGCGCACTACGAGCCAGTGCAGCGCGTGATTAACCTGACAAAGATGGGCGGCGGCGGGGCGCTCGCGCACGAATGGTTCCATGCGCTCGACAACATGGCGAAGGAAGCAGAGGGCGGCGGCGCTGCCGGGCGCGAAGACTTCATTACCGAACGACCGGATCTGCTGCCCCCTGGCGATCTGCGCGATGCGGTGGTCGAGTTGCGCCGCGCGATGTTCGACGGCCCGCACCGGATCACGCAGACGATGCAGTACACCGCCGACGACGCGCGGCTCGCGCAGCGCAACGTCGGCAATAGCCGGTTTCCGAACGGCGTCGCCAAGCGGATCCAGGACGCGGGCAACGTGCACGACGCGGTGCAGGCGATCGACGGCATGCTGGGTCCGAAGCCGGGCGCGAAGCAGTCGCCGCGCCAGAAGCGCATGCATGCCGACTGGCGTCGCATCGCGATCGCGCATTATGGCGGCAATGCGGAGGGCGGTGAGATCTCCGTGCGCAGTGGTGCGCCGATGTCGTCTTTCATGCTTGAGGCGCACAAGTTGGATCAGGGTGGCACGGCTTATTGGCGCGAGACGCACGAAATGGCCGCGCGCGCATTCCAGTCGTACGTCGAGGATCGGCTCGCGGATCAGGGGCGGCGCAACGATTATCTGTCCGTCTATGCCGATAACCGCTATCACGTCGATCCGCTGACCGGCATGCAGTGGAAGCCGTATCCGGAGGGCGAGGAGCGGCAACGCATCAATGCGGCATTCGATCGCTTCGTGGCGGCACTGAAAAAGTCTGACACGCTGGCAAAGGCGCTTGCGATGCTCAAAGCAGCCTGACGAGCGATTTTCACTGTGACAAGCCGCCTTCGGGCGGCTTTTTTGTGCCAAGTGGTACCACTGGTAACCGTATGTACCGGTTAAGTTGTTGATTTTAAAGAAAGGTTACCAGATACCAAGTTTCCCGCGACAACATATATATACACAAACACCCCACCTACACCCCAACCACACACAACACAATACACTTCATGATATATCTATATTTATTTATTGGTATCTTGGTATCTGTATCAAGTAAACCGATGAAGTAAAAGGAAAAATGCAGATACCAAGCATGGTATCGGTTTGGTATCCGGTAGTACCAAAATGTCGTGACCAGACAATGCTGGTCATGACCAAAAAATCTCGCATTCTTCTCCTCAAGGCAGACATTCCGGCGGGAGCGCGCTGGATCACGGTGCATCCCAATGGCGCGGGCACCGAAGGTCAGCCGGTCCTGATTCAGCCGAATCCCGACGGCACCGCGCACGTGATCGGCGGCGCTGGCGGCAAGCTGAACTATCTCAAGCTGCGCGGTGTTCGCTCGGAATCCGACTACAAGCGTGAGGCGGCGCAGCGCAAAGCAGACAAGACGCAGGCGCGTAAAGAGCAGGTCAAGGCCGATAAAGAGGCCGGCATCTACGAATCGAAGTCGAAGGCGCGCGGCGAAGTGGCGGCGCAGCAGACGCGTCACGAGCGCGAGTTCATCCATACGGTTGCGGATGCGATGGGCTGGGACAAAAAGGATCTCGAATTCCCGGTGGAAAAGCACGAGAACCTGTCGCAGGCCGCGCGCAACAAGCTCGAGCAGAAGCATCATCGTGAGTTGATGAAGCGCGCGACGGCGGCGGTCGATTTGCAGCGCGAACGCCTGGTGAACGACGGTGCTGCGCGCATGGAGGCGGGCATCGGCGAGGTGCCGCTCGACGCGAAGGATCCGGCGACCCTGTCGGTCGATGACTTGGATCCGACTCCGCAGCAGACGGGCGGGCTCGGATTCTCGACGCGGTACAAGGAGCGCGCGGAGCAGTCGGGACTGACGCCTGAGGAATTGAAGGCTGAGGCCGATCAGGCGCGCGCCGCGAAAATGGCGCAAATGACGCAGGCGCAGCGCGATGCTGCGGTCAAGCGCGGCGACACCGCACGCATGGTGCGTGACGAACTGAATACCGTGCGCGAGCCGATTGCGCCGTCCGCCGGCGCGACGCTCGCCGATGCTAAGACGGCTGTCGAGTTGCTGCGCGCGCAGAAGGCTCTGCGCCAGGTGCAGAAACAAGCGCGGCAAGCGAACGCGGAGATCGACAAGTCAAACGCCGAGCCGAAAGCCTACGTGCTCGAATACACGGCCGATCCGGACGCTGATAAAAAGATCGCCGAAGACATCGACAACGATCTGCGCACGGCGCAGACGCGCGCGTTTCTGTCCGAGTTAGGCCAGATCGCGGGCGCCGATCCGAACGAGACGCTGGGCAAGCACATCGGCATCGGTGCGTATAACAGCGTGAACGCGTTGGCGCTTGCTGTGGGCGGTGAGGCGTTGGTTGATCGAAGCGTGGTCGACGTGCTCGGCATCGCGGGCGCGGCGCAGGTGCTCGCGCGGCGCATCCACAACGACATGCCGGAGGATGTCGAGCGCATCGCCGAAGGCGTCGAAGACTTCCACGTGAACCACTACATGCAGGCGAGCGCCGGCGCGATCAAGCGCGCGCGAGAGTTGATGGACTCGGCGAAGGAGGTCGAGCTCGGCGACGCGGCGAATGGTGCCGATCTGCAAGTCGCGCAGGAAATGAACGCGCGCCGGCGCGCGGCGGTTGGCGATGCGCAAAAGCTTCTCGGCCAGACGCTCGGAGAGATGGAAGCGAATGCCGCGCTGTCAGTCGCGTTGAAGCAGGGCAAAAAGAAGGATTTTCAGGTCTCGCTCGGCAAGATGGGTGTCGAGGATGCGATCCGCCAGGCGCGAGCCATCGGGCTGCAGCGCGGCGATTACCAGATCGAGGACGTCGCTGGCGACACATTCCTCACGGTGAACGGCGCGGGGCTCGATCGCCTCGCAAAGCCGATCGCGCGCTCGGACATCGAGCAGGTAAAGCGCAATCTGGACATTATCAACGGCGGGCAGGACGAAGACGGCTGGCTGCCGCTCGGCGTGGCGAATCGCCCGGATCTCGCGATGGATGTGAAGCCGGGCGTTGCGCCGCGCATCGCAGAACCTTTCGCGGCCGGTGCCGATCTCGAGCAGTCGTTGCGCGATTACATCGGCGCGCGCGCGGCGGATGGTGACGCGCCGGGCGACATCGTTGCGGACATCCAGTCGGCGGACTTCTTCCAGAAGGCGGGCTCGGACCGCGCGGACGCGTATCGCGCGGCGCTCGACGCGGTCGCGCCGCTGAAGGGCGAGGATGGCAACATGCAGCGCGCGGAGGCGCTTGCGGACACGTTCGACGGCTACGCGGACGACTTCGTGAAGGCGCGCTACGGCGCGACGCGATCGCCTCTCAATCGGCAGAAATTCAACGTAGACCAGAAGGCGGTCGACGCGCTGCATCGCGCGCTCTCAGACGCGCCGGAGGGTATGGCTGCGTACAAGCAGATCGGTGATCTCACTCCGCAGGATCAGGCCGCGCTGCGCGAGCACTTCTATCAGAACGTGGCGAAGGAGAGTCCGGACGCAGCGTCGATGCGCGCGGATCTCGATCGTATGAGCGCGAACGAGCCTGAGCGCGAGACGCAGGACATGTTCGGCGAGACGACGCAAAATCCGGAGTGGTCGGACTGGAAGCAGCAGCGCGACGAGTTAGCCGGCAAGCTCAATGCATCGTCGCTGACGTGGGGCAAGTATCTCGAGACGATGGGCGGCAATGCGCGCGCGTATGAGTCGATGCAGGATCTGATTCGCTCGCGAGTGTCGAAGTCTTTTGCGGATGCCTACAACAAGCTGAATCCGGATTCGCCGATCAAGGTCGGTAAGGCGGTCGTGCGCAACAACTTGAATCACCTCGATGCGACTGATCCGGAGGCGCGCGAGGCGCGGCGCGCGCGGGAGCGCGATCTCGTCGACGGTCTGCGCGAGCGCGTGAACGGGCGGTATGCATCCGGCGCCGTAAGCGAAAAGCTCGACGCGGCGCGCGATGAGCGCGAGGCATTCGAACAGTCGCAGATGGGATTCTTCGCGGACCAAGACGACATGTTCGGGGGTGGTGCCGACGATGCGCCGAAAGAACACGTACTCGCGGGCGACGAGCGGCACACGATCGGACATGAAGCGGAGCGCCAGGTCGCCGGCATGATGGGCATCGTCGGTCAGAACTTCAAAGCAGGGCAACCGACCAAGCTTTGGAACGTCTCGATGAACGGAAAGTACGTGAATCAGCAGCGCGCGATCAAGATGCTGGCGGCGAACAAGCGGCTTGGGCTCGCGTTCGGCGCTGGATCCGGAAAGACGAATGTGATGCTCGGCGGTTTCGCGCATCTGCACGGGCTCGGCAAGGTCAAGCGGAGCATCATGCTTGTTCCGAGCGTTGTGCAAGGTCAGTTCTCCGGCGAGGCGCTGCGCCTGCTCGAGCCGGGCAAGTTCAAGTGGCACATTCAGCCTGGCGCGTCGCGCGAGTCGCGGATCGCTGCGTACAAGGATCCGGATACGCATTTTTGCGTGATGACGCACCAGTCGTTTCGCGATGACATGCTGCACTTGGGCGCGAAGCACGCTGGAATCGATGAATCCGCGATGGCGGAGCGCCTTCAATCGATGAGGCCCGATGAGCGCCAGGGATGGATCAAGGATGTAATGGCGCACGAGGGCATCAACTTCGATGCATCGTTCGTCGACGAGGCGCACGACACGCTGAATCGCGCCGGCAAGGAGAATTCGTCGCTCGCAAACGTGACCGATGCACTTTCCTCGCACACGCCGTACTACACCTACGCATCCGGTGAGTCTGGATTCAAAAACGACACCAGCGAAGTGTTTTCGATGCTGCAAAAGCTCGATCCGGCGCGGTACCAGGATCGATCGGCGTTTATGCGCAGGTATGGCGCGGACACGCCGTCGGCGAAGACGGCACTTCAGCGCGAGATGGCGCGCTACACCTTTCCGGCGTCGATCACGCCAGACGTGCATGCGGAGCGCAAAACCGAAAATGTCGATCTGACGGACCCTCAGCGTAAGGCGCTAGACGAATTATCGTCGAATCTCGCCAGCGTGCGGCTCGCGCGGATGCAGGGCAACGTGGACGTCGCCGCGATCAAAGCGATTTCGCCGAATTCGTTCGAGGGCGTGCCGGCATCGGAGCATGAGAAGGTGGCGGCCGATCTTCAGAAAAGCGTCGGCATCATGAAGTCATCGGCGATCCAGCGAATCATCGATACGCATCCGGACAATGCGAAGGTGAATCGCATCGCGGATCTCGTGCGCGAGCGCGGCGGCAAGCAGGGCGTGATCTTCGCGCGCAATCGCGCGGCGGTGGACCAGTTGCGTGCGCGTCTCGAAAAGGAAGGCAAGCGCGTCGTTACAATCACCGGCAGCGACAGCGCTAAGGACAAGGATTCGAAGCGCAAGCTGTTCAATCCGGAAAAGGGCGACGCGCAGGCCGACATTTTGATTGCATCGGACGCCGGCGCGGTCGGCATGAACCTCCAGTCAGGCCAATACCTGATCCAGCACGACATTCCAGCGACGGCCAAGACGCACGCTCAGCGCAATGCGCGGATCCATCGCCTCGGGCAGAAGCAGAACGTCGAGCTAATCGACATGCAGGCGAATCATCCGGAGGAGCGGCGCGCGCGCGATCGGCTGACGAAGAAATACGCGATGCGCGATCTGATGGCGACACCGCTCGAGGGGCTCGATGACACGGGCGTCGCGTACTACATCAAGCAGCGGCAGGCACAAAAAGCCGACTCACTTGATCTTTTTTGATTATACTGCGCACCATGAAACCGAATCCGGAAAAGACGCGTCGCCAACTCGGCGAGCTAGGCGCGATGGCAGCGCAAACCGAAGCGATGGAGCGGCGCATCCTCTCCATCGCGACGGTGAGGCTTCGCCAGGTGAAAAGTAAAATCGACGAAGCGCGCGCGCAGGCAATGACGGGCGGCGAGGACGCGCAGAAGCATTATCAAGATCTCGTGACTGAGCGCGGACAACTCAATCAGGTGATCGCGAACGCGCGCGCCGTGCTCGCAAACTCATAAATACTCCTGAATCTCTGATCGGGCCGCATCGCGCGGCCCTTTTCATTTTCCGCCTTGATTTTTTATCGGGACGCGCGCTCGCGGTGTCGGTCGTGACAAGACACTGAGGGCATGAACGATACACAGCTACTCGCTGACATCCCCGACTTTCTGAGCATCGAATCGATGTTCAAGGCGATTCCCGCTGAGGAGGCGGGCGAGCGCTTCATCTATTTCGAAGCTAGCAACGAGAAGCTGGATCAGCAGAACGAACGAGTAATGGCTAAGGCGCTGGAAGCAAGCGCCGAGCATTACAAGAAGTTCGGCAATGTCGACATCGACCATTACACCCTGATCGGCAAGCCGAATCCGGCGCGCAATTGGGCGGGCATTCCGAACCCAGAGCAATACGAGATCGGTCGCCCGGTCGAGGTTCGCATCGAGGGTCGCCGCACGTTCGTCAAAGCGAAGCTGTATCGCGGAACATCGGACCTGGCGAAGAACGCCAACATGGTGTGGGAGTCGATGACTCAACTCGATCCGCCGGCGCGTTGGTATCCGTCCGTCGGTGGTGCGGTGCTCGCTAAGAGCATTCAAATCGATCCGGAAACGAAATCGAAAATCGGCGTTGTCGAAAAGGTCCGGTGGACGAACGTTGCTCTGTCCCGCACGCCGGTCAATCAGAACCTCCCGACGGCGCAGACGGTGCCGTTCGGTGCGCTGGCGAAGTGCTGGACG
The DNA here is from genome assembly GCF_001544915.2 of Caballeronia pedi. GTDB lineage: Bacteria > Pseudomonadota > Gammaproteobacteria > Burkholderiales > Burkholderiaceae > Caballeronia > Caballeronia pedi. The sequence goes on from NZ_FCOE02000083.1 coordinate 8,074, forward strand.
TCTGCGGGTCTGTGGCTTTCGAAAGCGCTCGAGACCGGCTACGGCACCGATAGCGCCTCGCTGACGGGTGGTGCCGCGCTGCGCGGGCAATCGCTCGATCGCGGGATCAAGAACTATCACGATTTTCAGGAACGACTCATCCACGATGAGCGCGCGGGTCTGATCGATCCAAAGTCGGGTGCGCGTGGCGTGGTTGAGTACTCCTCAAAGAATTTCGGCATCTCGCTCGACGAGGCTGCCGAGTACTTGGTGCGCTTCATGCGCGATCTGAAAGAAGGGCTCAACAAACGGAGTAAGTCATGAGTCAGTTGTTTAAGTCGTTGCTCGAGGAGCTGGAAGGCGAGCACGAAGCAATGGCCAAGGCACTCCCGGCGGACGACGGCAAGGATGACGACAAGATCCAAGCTGCCGCTGGTGAAGGCGGCGGCGAAGGTGGTGAAGGTAAGGGCGAAGGCGAGGGCGCTGGTGAGGGTGACGAAGGCAAGGGCGAAAAGGAAGGCGAATTGCCTTTCGGCAAGTCCATGCAGATGACGGATGCCGAAGGCAACGTGATCGAGGCTTTCGACGGCACTGAGCTGGTCAAGTCGTTGATGGACGACGTCGCTGCAATGAAGACGCAGTTCGGCGAGACCGAAGGCCAGATGGCTAAGGCGCTCGAATCGACGCTGGGTCTCGTGAAGTCGCAGGGCGCGCTGATCAAATCCCTGCAGGAGCAAGTCCTGAAGCTTGGGGGCGAAGGTCGCGGCCGCAAGACGGTTGTCACGGTTACCGAAAAGGTCGTGGGCACGATGCAGAAGTCGCAAGCCGACGAAGGTATTTCGCCGGCTGAGTTCATGGTTAAGTCGCAGGCGGCATTCGACGCCGGGCGCATCACCGGGAAGGATTTCACGGTGATCGATGTTTCGCTTCGCTCTGGCGTTCCGGTTGATCCGGCGCTGGTTTCCAAAGTCATTGCCTAATTCAGGCGCAACCAGAGGTACAAGATGCAACAATTGATTCAACAGTTTGCCGGCGTTGCGCCTGGTGGTCAGGCAGCGCTCGGTGGTTCTCAGGGCGGCGCATTGACGGCGTTCGCAGACCTGCAGAAGGCGCTCGAGGCGAGCAACTATCAGACCGACGTGTCGACCCTCACGGGCGGCGGTGCGCTCGGTGTGCAGTCGCTCGACACGGCGATGAAGACCACGATCCAGGAGAACGAGCACTTCACGCTGTTCAATCGCCTGGCATCGACGAACGCGACGAATATCGTTGACGAATACACGCGTCAATCGAGCGTCGGTGGTTTCCTCGGCGGTTCGACGAATTCGCAGATGGGCGTTGTTCGCGCCGCTCAAGGCGAGTACTCGCGTGAAGTGGGCATGGTGAAGTTCCTGATGTCGCTGCGCCAAGTCGGCTACGTGCTGAACATCGGCAAGAACATCGTCGAGGCGACGGCAGTCGAGGAACGCAACGGCGCACTGCAGCTTCTGACCGATGCGAACTATCTGCTGTATCACGGCAATGCGGCTGCGTCGCCGACTCAGTACGACGGCATTTTCACCCAGCTCGACGCCGAGATCGCTGCTGGCAAGATGAGCGGTGATTGCGTGGTCGACATGCAGGGCAAGAAGCTCGACTCGGTCACGCCGTTCTCGGACATCAACGTTGCGGTGAGCCGCTACGGTTCGTGGGGTCGCAGTACCGATGTGTTCCTGCCGAACTCGGTGCAGAACGATCTGAACTCGGGTCTGGATCCGGCATATCGCTGGCAGCCGCAAGGCGGAAACACGCCGGTGATGGGTGGTCACGTGGAAGGCATTCGCCTGACCAACGGTGTCCTGAAGACCAGCATGGATACGTTCCTGCACGACGAGGCGCATCCGATGGTCTCGCCGTTCGAAGTGAACTATCCGGCGATCGCGACGGCCAACGCTGCGTTCAAGCCGGCAAGCATCGCCGTCGACGCAAGCGGTTCGGACGTATCCTCGCAGTTCTCGTCGACGCGCGCTGGCAATTACTACTGGGCAGTCGCAGCCATCGGCCCGAACGGCGAGGGTATGACGCAAGTGGTCGTGTCGGGTCAGACCGCAGTCGCAGCCGGCAAGAAGGCTGTGCTGACGATCACCAAGTCGGCGTCCGGATCGGAGAGCGGCTATGCGGTTTATCGCAGCCGCCAGGACGGCACCAATGCGCCGAGCGATCTGCGCCTGGTGAAGATCATTGCGAAGGCCGGTGATACGACCACGTTCACCGATCTGAATCGCGACATCCCGGGTACCGTGTCGGCACCGCTGCTGAACCTCGGTCCGTCGGCAGATGCGATCGGCTGGCGTCAGTTCCAACCGATGACCAAGATTCCGCTGCCGTTTGGCGTGGGTGGCGTTCCGGTCATCTCGTGGTTCCAGTTCCTGTTCGGATACCTGCGAGTCACGAAGCCGAAGCATCACGGCTACATCAAGAACATCCTGCCGAGCAACGCCCTGTGGCGTCCGCATACCGG
>NZ_FCOE02000084.1 GCF_001544915.2 Caballeronia pedi
GAAATCGATGATGGTTTCGTGCTGACTTGCCAGTGTCATCCGGTGAGCGAGCGTGTGGTCGTGAGTTTCGACGAGCGCTAAGCGCCGTCCTGATCCGTGTGAAGACGCGCATCGCAACGATGCGCGTGAAGCCGACGCATTCCCAGACCCATTCAAGCCGAAGTCGTTAGCGATGCAACCATCGCGCGGCTTCGTCGCGATCGAACATCCACTACATCGAGACTTGTCATGACAGAAGCCTTCATCTGCGATGCGATTCGTACGCCCATCGGCCGCTACGGCGGCGTTTTCAAGGACGTGCGCGCCGACGATCTCGGCGCCGTGCCCCTCACCGCGCTCATGAAGCGCAACGCATCGGTGGACTGGACGCAGGTCGACGACGTGATCTACGGCTGCGCGAATCAGGCAGGCGAGGACAACCGCAACGTCGCGCGCATGTCGGGTCTGCTCGCGGGCCTGCCCATCGACGTGCCCGGCTCGACGATCAACCGTCTGTGCGGTTCCGGCATGGACGCGGTCGGCAGCGCCGCGCGCGCGATCAAGGCAGGCGATGGCTCGCTCTATCTCGCGGGCGGCGTCGAAAGCATGACGCGTGCGCCTTTCGTGATGGGCAAGGCATCGAGCGCATTCTCGCGTTCCGCCGATATCTTCGATACGACCATCGGCTGGCGCTTCATCAATCGCGCGATGCGCGAGCGTTACGGCGTCGATTCGATGCCCGAGACAGCGGAAAACGTCGCTGTCGATTTCGGCATCTCGCGCGATGCGCAGGACCGCTTCGCGCTGCGCAGCCAGCAACGCGCGGCGCGCGCACAGGCCGACGGCACGTTCGCCCAGGAGATCGTCGCTGTAAATGTCCCGCAAAAGAAGGGTGAATCGATTGCGGTCGATCGCGACGAGCATCCGCGCGAGACCACTCTCGAAACGCTCGCGAAGCTGAAGGGCGTCGTGCGTCCCGATGGCAGCGTCACGGCGGGCAACGCGTCGGGCGTGAACGACGGCGCATGCGCGCTCATCATCGCGAACGAAGAGGCGGCAAAGCGTCATGGACTCGCGCCGCGCGCACGCATCATCGGCATGGCGACCGCTGGCGTCGAGCCGCGCATCATGGGGATCGGCCCCGCACCCGCGACGAGGAAGCTTCTCGCGCGCACGGGCCTCACGCTCGAGCAGTTCGACGTGATCGAGCTGAACGAAGCCTTCGCATCGCAAGGCATCGCGGTGCTGCGCCAATTGGGACTCGCGGAAGACGATCCGCGCGTGAATCCGAACGGCGGAGCCATTGCGCTCGGCCATCCCCTCGGCGCTTCGGGCGCGCGTCTCATCACGACGGCGCTGTACGAACTCGAACGCCGCAATGGCCGCTATGCGCTGTGCACGATGTGCATCGGCGTGGGGCAGGGCATCGCGATCGCGATCGAGCGCGTCTGAGGGCCGCGAACATGACACAGGCCATTCAGACATCGGCGATCGTCGGCGTGATCGGCGCAGGCGCGATGGGCGCGGGCATCGCGCAAGTCGCGGCGCTCGCCGGACACACCGTGCTGCTCTACGATCTCGACGCGAAAGCGCTCGACAAGGCGCATGCCGGCATCGCAACGAACGTGCAGCGTTCGATCGACAAGAAGAAGCTCGATCCGACTGCGGGGCAGGAAGCCATCGATCGCGTTCGCACGGTTGCGAATCTCGCGGACTTGCGCACGGCATCGCTCGTCATCGAAGCCGTTGCCGAACGTCTGGACGTCAAGCGCGCGCTCTTCGGCGAACTCGAAGGCATCGTGACGCACGACTGCATTCTCGCGACCAACACGTCGTCCATTTCGATCACGGCGATCGCCGCGCCGTTGCAGCATCCATCGCGCGTGATCGGCATGCACTTCTTCAATCCGGCGCCGCTGATGGCACTGGTCGAAGTCGTGCGCGGTCTCGCCACGTCTGAAGACGTCGCGCGTACGGTGTACGCCACGGCGGCCGCGTGGGGCAAGAAGCCGGTCCATACGAAATCGACGCCGGGCTTCATCGTCAATCGCGTGGCGCGGCCGTTCTATGCCGAGGGCCTGCGCATTCTGAACGAACAGGCGGCGGACGCCGCTTCCATCGATACCCTCATGCGCGATTCGGGCGGCTTCAGAATGGGCCCGTTCGAACTGATGGATCTGATCGGCCACGACGTGAACTTCGCCGTCACGCAATCGGTGTTCAACGCGTACTTCAACGATCCGCGCTTCACGCCTTCGCTGATTCAGCAGGAACTGGTGAACGCGGGCTTTCTCGGCCGCAAGACGGGCCGTGGCTTCTATGATTACGCCGCCGATGCCGCGAAGCCTGCCGCGCGCATCGAGACGAATACGCGCACGCCTTCGAAGATCGTGCGTGGTGAAAGCGCACCGTTGTACGCGCATCTGCAAGCACGTATCGGCGAAAGCAGTCAGTGCCGCGATGATCTTCCCGGCCTCATCGCGCAGATCGACAATGCGTATCTGTTCCTCACCGATGGCCGCACGGCGACTGAACGCGCGCATGCGACCGGCATCGACAACGTCGTGCTGATCGATCTCGCGCTCGACTATGCGAACGCGCCGAGCGTTGCGCTCACGCGTGCACGCCAGTGCGCCGACGATGCGTACGCCGCCGTAGCCGGCGCGCTGACGACCGCAGGCTATGCCGTGGTGCCGCTCGACGATATCGCCGGCATGGCCGTGATGCGTACCGTCGCCATGCTCGTCAACGAAGCGGCGGACGCGGTGAATCAAGGCGTCTGCACGAGCGCAGATCTCGATCTCGCGATGGAAAAGGGCGTGAACTATCCGCTCGGTCCGCTTGCGTGGGGCGAGCGTATCGGCATCGAGCGCATTCACGATGTGCTGCTTCATCTCGCGACGCACTACGGCGAAGACCGTTATCGCGCGTCGCCACTCATTTCGGCCTTGCGTTACGCGGGCCAGCGCTTCCACTGAAGCGAATCCGGAACATTCATTCATCGAGCCTTCATGCAGGAGACAACCGTGGTCCAACCCATTGCACAGCAGAACGAACTTGAGCCGATCGAGCGCGCGAGCCGGGACGAGCTTCAGGCGCTGCAACTCGAGCGCCTCAAATGGTCTTTACGTCATGCCTACGAGAACGTGCCGCACTATCGACGCGCCTTCGATGCGGCAGGCGTGCATCCCGACGACCTGCGCGAACTCTCGGATCTCGCGCGTTTTCCGACCACGACGAAAACCGATCTGCGTGACAACTATCCGTTCGGGCTGTTCGCGGTGCCGCGCGATCAGGTCGTGCGCGTGCATGCTTCGAGTGGCACGACGGGCAAGCCGACGGTGGTCGGCTACACGGCGAAAGACATCGACACGTGGGCCAATGTGACCGCGCGCTCGATCCGCGCCGCGGGCGGCCGCAAGGGCGACACGCTGCACAACGCATTCGGCTACGGCCTCTTCACGGGCGGTCTCGGCATTCACTACGGCGCGGAACGTCTGGGCTGCATGGTCGTGCCGATGTCGGGCGGGCAGACCGAGAAGCAGGTGCAACTGATCCGCGATTTCGAGCCGAAGATCATTCTCGTCACGCCTTCGTACATGCTGAATCTGCTCGACGAGATGGCGCGTCAGGGCATGGACCCGGCGAACACGTCGCTCAAGATCGGCATCTTCGGCGCGGAGCCGTGGAGCCAGGGCTTACGCAGCGAGATCGAAACGCGCGCGGGCATTCAGGCACTCGACATCTACGGCCTTTCGGAAATCATGGGCCCGGGCGTCGCCTGCGAGTGCATCGAAACGAAGGATGGTCCGACGATCTGGGAAGACCATTTCTATCCGGAGATCATCGATCCCGTGACGGGCGAAGTGCTTCCCGAAGGCAGCACGGGCGAACTCGTCTTCACGTCGCTCACGAAGGAAGCGATGCCGATGATCCGTTACCGCACGCGCGATCTCACCTCGCTGCTGCCGCCGAGCGCGCGCTCGATGCGCCGCCTCGCGAAAATCACGGGCCGTTCCGACGACATGCTCATCATTCGTGGCGTGAACGTGTTCCCGAGCCAGATCGAGGAGCTGATTCTTGCGATTCCGCGTCTCTCGGGCCAGTACCAACTGTGTGTGTCGCGCGAAGGCCATATGGATTCGCTGTCGGTATCAGTCGAAGCGCGCGCCGAAGTCTGCGCGAGTCTGAACGACAGCGATCGCGCCGGTCTTTCGCGCGAACTTCAGCAGCGCGTCAAGACGATGGTCGGCGTTTCCACGCAGGTGCGCGTGCTCGATTCCGGCGAACTGCCGACGACCGCGACCGGCAAGGCAAAACGCGTGCTCGACCTGCGTTCCGCAACAGTCTGAACCTCATCGAGTCAAGCGCTCCGCGTTCCGCGGGGCGCAACGTCTTTCCCACCAATTGGAGCGCTCGTTCCATTTTCGGTGCGGTCTCGCATTCTTCTGCAGAATTTCTTCCGCATAAACCCTCGCAACCGTTTGCGCAAATTGTTTTGTAAGCTTCAAATGTGTCATCGTAGCGGGGGTTTTCGCTCGGGAAGCCCACGGCAATCGAACAGCATTCGAACAACGAACACCAGACGGGGCAGGCGGAACTTCGATGTGGATCGTCAGACTCGCGCTCAAGCGCCCGTACACGTTCATCGTTCTGTCGCTGCTTTTGCTGATCATCGGTCCGCTCGTCATTCTGCGCACGCCGACCGATATCTTTCCCAACATCGACATTCCGGTCGTCAGCGTCATCTGGTCGTACACGGGCTTGCCGCCGGATCAGATGGAGCGCCGCATCACGCTCAATTACGAGCGCGGTCTTTCGGTGGCGGTGAACGACATCGAACATATCGAGTCGGAATCGCTGCCGGGCATCGCGGTGATTCGCATCTATTTCCAGCCGAATGCGAATGTCGATGAAGCGATCGCCGAGATCACCGCGCTCTCGCAAACGCAATTGCGCTCGCTGCCGCCGGGCATCACGCCGCCGAACATCCTGCGCTTCAATGCGTCGACCGTGCCGATTCTGCGGCTCGCGCTGTCATCGGCCGAGCTCACCGAACAGCAGCTATACGACTTCGGCAACAGCTTCCTGAAGACGCAGCTCGCGACGGTGCAGGGCGCTTCGGTGCCGCTGCCGTATGGCGGCAAGCAGCGGCAGATCATGGTCGATATCGACTCGCGCAAGCTGCAGGCGAAGAACCTCGCGCCCACCGATGTCGTCAATGCGATCAGCGCGCAGAACCTCATCCTGCCGACGGGCACAGCCAAGATCGGTTCGACCGAGTACTCGGTGGGTCTAAACGCAAGCCCCGGCTCGATCGAAGGACTCAACGACATCCCGATCCGCACCGGCCCCGGCGGCACGATCTACATCAAGGACGTGGCGCACGTGCGCGATGGCTTTCAGCCGCAGACCAACATCGTGCGCGTCGACGGCACGCGTGCTTCGTTACTGACGATCAACAAGAGCGGCAACGCCTCGACGCTCGATATCGTCGCGCGCGTGAAGAACCTGCTGCCGACCTTGCGCGGCATGGTGCCCGAGTCGCTGAAGATCGATCCCGTGGCGGATCAGTCGCTGTTCGTGCGCGCATCGGTGTCGGGCGTATTGCGTGAAGCGGTGATCGCGGCGGGCCTGACCGCGCTCATGGTGCTGCTCTTTCTCGGCAGCTGGCGCGCCACGCTCATTATCGCGATCTCGATACCGCTTTCGATGCTGACATCGATCGTCGCGCTCTCCGCGATCGGCCAGACGATCAACATCATGACGCTCGGCGGCCTGGCGCTCGCGGTCGGTATTCTCGTCGACGATGCGACAGTCGCAATCGAAAATATCAGTCAGAACCTGGAGCAGGGCAAGGAACTGGAGCAGGCGATTCTCGATGGCGCGCAGCAGATCGCCGTGCCGACGCTCGTATCGACGCTCTCCATCTGCATCGTGTTCATTCCGATGTTCCTGCTGACGGGCGTCGCGCACTATCTGTTCGTGCCGATGGCCGAGGCCGTCGTGTTCGCGATGCTCGCGTCGTACTTCTTCTCGCGCACGCTGATCCCGACGCTCGCGAAGTATTTGTTGCGGCATCACGAGCACATGGGCGGCGATGTCGAATCGATGCAGGGCTCGCGCAATCCGTTCGTGCGCGTCCATCTCGCGTTCGAGCGTCATTTCGAGTCGGTGCGCAATCGCTATCGGCGTTTTCTCGAAGCGCAGCTCGCAAAGCCCGGACGCTTCGCATCGCTTTTCCTGGTGTGTTGCCTGTTGTCGCTCGGGCTTGCGCCGTTCCTTGGCCGGGACTTTTTTCCGTCGATCGATTCGGGCGTGATCGCGTTGCACATGCGCGCGAAAACCGGCACACGTATCGAGGAAACGGCGGCGCTCACCGATCGCGTCGATGCGCGCATCAGGCAACTGATTCCGCGCGGCGAGATTCGCTCGATCATCGATAACATGGGTCTGCCGGTCTCGGGCATCAATCTCTCGTACAACAACACGGGCACGGTCAGTTCCGCCGATGCCGACGTGCTCATCAGCCTGAACGAAGATCACGCGCCGACCGAGGGCTATATCCGCGAGCTGAGAAAGCGCCTGCCGCTGGAGTTTCCCGGCGTGACGTTTTCATTTCTGCCGGCCGATATCGTGAGCCAGATCCTCAACTTCGGCGTGCCCGCACCGATCGATATCGCGATCACCGGGCGCGACGTGCGCGGCAATCGCGCGCTCGCGAATCGCCTGCTCGAAAAGATTCGCCGTGTGCCGGGCCTCGTCGATGCGCGCATCCAGCAGCCATCCGATCTGCCTTCGATCAATGTCGAAGTGGACCGCACCAAGGCGCTGCAGGCGGGCTTCACACAGCGCGATGTCGCGAACAATCTGCTCATCACGCTGTCGGGCAGTCAGCAGACGACGCCCACGTTCTGGCTCAATCCCGTGAACGGCGTGAGCTACAACGTCATCACGACCGCGCCGCAATACGACATGAATTCGCTGCAATCGGTCGCGAACATTCCGGTCACGTCGGCGAGCGGCAAGACCAATATTCTGGGCGCGCTCGCGTCGCTGTCGCGCGGCGCGCGCGATGCGGTCGTCTATCACTACAACGCGCAGACCACCATCAATCTCTATGCGACCACCGAGCGGCGCGATCTCGGCGCGGTGTCCGACGACGTGCAGCGCATCATCGACGAAGCGCGCGGCGAACTGCCCAAGGGCTCGACGATCGACCTGCGCGGCCAGGTCGAGACGATGAATGGTTCGTTCTCCGGACTTGCGTTCGGCCTGATTCTCGCGGTCGTGCTCGTGTACCTGCTGATCGTCGTGAACTTCCAGTCGTGGCTCGATCCGTTCATCATCATCACCGCTTTGCCGGGGGCGCTTGCGGGCATCGTGTGGACGCTCTTCCTCACGCACACGACGCTGTCGATTCCCGCGCTGACGGGCGCGATCATGTGTATCGGCATCGCGACGGCGAACAGCATTCTGGTGGTGAGCTACGCGCGCACGGCGCTCGCCGAGCACGGCGATGCGATACGTTCCGCGCTCGAAGCAGGCTATACGCGCTTTCGCCCCGTGTTGATGACCGCCGCCGCGATGATGATCGGCATGGTGCCGATGGCGATCGGCCTGGGCGAAGGCGGCGAGCAGAACGCTCCGCTCGGACGCGCCGTGATCGGCGGGCTGATGGTCGGCACCATCGCGACACTGTTTTTCGTGCCGGTCGTATTCTCGGTCATCTATCGGCGCATGGAAGCGCGCGGCAAGGGTCCGGGCGCGAAGGCCAGCGAAGCGGCGCATAAAACTATCGAATAGCAGGTGGAGCAAGAATGGAAGAGCAGGGGTCGCAACGATCGGGCAACGGACGGCGAGGGCGCTTATGGCTCGCGATCGCGCTCGTGGTGGTCGTCGTGCTCATCGCGCAGGGAATACTTTCGCGGCGCGCGGCGCATGCGGAGCTCGAACGCGATGCGAACGAACATGGCGCGCAGACGGTCGAGGTCATCAAGCCGGCGCGCATGAAGGCGTCGCAGGATCTCGTGCTCGCGGGCGATATCCGCGCGTACTCCGATGCGCCGATCTTCGCACGCACCAATGGTTATCTGAAACGCTGGACCGTCGATATCGGCACGAAGGTGAAGAAGGGCCAGTTACTCGCGGAGATCGATGCACCCGAAATCAACGATCAGCTTCGCCAGGCGCGCGCCGATGCGCAGACCGCGCGCGCGAACTATCTGCTCGCGAAGACCACGGCCGAGCGTTGGGCGCTGATGCTGAAGAACAACTCGGTGTCGCGTCAGGAAACAGACGAGAAGAACGGCGACATGCTCGCGAAGGAAGCGGCGCTGAATGCGGCTCAGGCGAACGTATCACGGCTCGAACAGCTCGTTTCGTTTCAGAAGATCTATGCGCCTTTCGATGGCGTCGTGACGGCGCGCAATACCGATGTCGGCCAGTTGATCGACGCGGGCAGCGGCGCGGCGGGCCGCGAACTTTTCCACATTCAGGATGCTTCCACCTTACGCGTGTTCGTCGACGTGCCTCAGGCCTATGCGCGGATGATCGCGGTGGGGCTGCCCGCCGAACTGCTGCTCAACGAGGATCGCAACCGCAAGTTCGAGGGCGTGACGGTGCGCACGGCGGGCGCGGTGGACCCGGTCGCGCGCACGATGCGCGTCGAGGTCGACGTGAAGAATCCGACCGGCGAATTGCTCGCGGGCGCGTATGCGCAAGTGCGCTTTCGTCTCACGAGCGCGAACCCGTCTTACACGCTGCCGGGCAACGCGCTGCTGTTCCGTCCCGACGGCGTGCATGCGGCGAGCGTCGATGCGAACAATCGCGTGAAGCTGCTGCCGATCACGCTCGGCACGGACTACGGCACGCGCGTGTCGATCGTCTCGGGATTAAATGGCGATGAACGCGTGATCGTGAATCCGCCTGATTCCATCATCGATGGCGCGACGGTGCGAGTCGGCCACGCGGATAGCGGCGCGGCCGCGAGCCAGAGCGCGCCAGGCGGCGCAGCGAAGGCGGACGGAAGCGAATCGTGATGACGCGCGCACCGGTCAGACTCGTTGCATTCCTGACTATTTCCGTGCTGGCCGGCTGCGTGGCGGGGCCGGACTACGTTCGGCCCGAGGTGCAGGCGCCTGCCGCATACAAGTCGCCGATACCACTCGATGCGACGGCGTCGCAAGACTGGAAGCCCGCGCAACCTGCCGACGCAACGCATCGCGCGCCGTGGTGGGAGGTCTATGGCGACCCGCAACTGAACGCGCTCGAAGAGCGCGTCGCGACGGCGAATCAGACGGTGGCAGCGG
>NZ_FCOE02000086.1 GCF_001544915.2 Caballeronia pedi
GCGACCATCGGCGACGGCTTCCAGAGCGCGCCGTCGGCATCGCGCAGCATGTTCGCGGCGGGCGTGGGTATCATCCACCGCTTCTAAGCGACGCATTGCAGCACGGCAAGACGAAAACCGGACGCCCTGGCGTCCGGTTTTTTTTCGTCCATGGGCGGCGTGAAACGCCGGTTTAGATAAACATCCCGCCCGATACCTCGACGCGCTGCGCCGTCATCCAGCGATTGCCCTCCGAGAGCATCGCCACGATCGCACCGCCGATATCGTCAGGCACGCCCGCACGCCCGAGCGCCGTGTTATCGGCGATGAAGCGGTTCGTATCGTGATCGTCGCGCACGACGCCGCCGCCGAAATCCGTCTCGATCGCGCCCGGCGCGATGGTGTTCACCGTGATGCCGTGCGGCCCGAGCTCCTTCGCCAGATAGCGCGTGAACACCTCGATTCCGCCTTTCATCACGGCATACGCCGCGAAACCCGGCAGCGCGAAGCGCGTGAGGCCGCTCGACACATTGAGGATCGCGCCTTCCTCGTGGAGATAGGGCAATAGCGTCTGCGTCAGAAAGAACGGCCCTTTCAACTGGATGTTGACGAGCTCGTCGAACTGCTCGGGCGTCGTCTCCGCGAAGAGCGCATGAATGCCGATGCCCGCGTTGTTCACCAGAAAGTCGAAATTCTCGCGCTCGAAGGTGTCTTCGAGCGTCTTGCAGAGTGTGTCTCCAAAGGCCGCGAAAGTCTCGCAGCGCGCGACATCGAGCGCGAGCATGGCCGCCTTGCCGCCCGCGTTCGCGATTTCGTCGACGAGCGACTGCGCGGCCGCCTCGTTGCGGTTGTAGGTGCCGATCACGCCGGCGCCCTGTAGCGCCAGCTTCAATGCGGCGTTGCGTCCGAGTCCGCGGCTCGCGCCGGTGATCACGGCGACTTTGCCGCTCATGGTTCCGTTCACGGTGACTGCTCCTGTCGTTGCGTGGCCGATGGTTCACTGTAGGACGGCGCAGCGCGCTCAGGAAAGGCGCGTCGATGCTGCGGCGCACACCCGACGGGCGCGGCCCTTGCTGCATCGTTTTGATCGGTCCACTCACCGGAGAATCGCACCATGGCCAATCGTGAGAGCAGGGAAAGCCCGTTCAGGCTATTCGCGGTGGAGCAGCGCGTGCTCGCCCAGAATGTCGACGGTAAAGTGATCGACATCGGCGGAATGGATTCGAAGAATGGGCAATTCTGCGCCTGCATGGATTCGGGCGATATCAAAACCGAACCGAAGCGCAGCGCGGAGCTGGCGCTGAAGGCGCTCGCCGGCGAATTGTCGTTCGATTATCTCGACGGCCTTTTCACGAGCGGGCGCGAAGCCGAAGTGAGCGGCCGGCTGCAGGACTACCCGAGCATCGAGTTCGAACTCGACGAATCAGGGCCCTGAAGGCGGTCGTGCGGGCGCGTTGCGCGTGCTGCGGGCCGGCGCATCGGAGCGGGGCGGAAACATCGCGCCGACGAGCCGGTCGACGAAATAGAAGAACTTGTCCGATGCATAACCCGCAACGAACGCGATCGCGAGCGGCGATACATCCTTGCCGCCTTCGAGCAGCTTGCTGAATAGACCGATCGAAATGCCGACGATGATCGCGCTCGTCACGTGCGCGCGGTTCGCCACTTTCGAATGCTCGGGGTGGAAGGTATTGGCCGCCGAATCGGCGGAAAGCTGCCGCAGGATTGCGGCGCACGCGCCGAGCCACGCATAGAGCACCGGCAACAGAAAGCCCGTCACCGCGCCGACGATCGACAGAATGATGTCGTTCGCATACAGCGCCATCGCGCGGATATCCTGATACACCGCGATCTTCTGAAAGCCTTGCGCGACCGCATCGAGATCGGTCGGCGGGTTGGTGTCGCCCGGTTCGGCATTGGGTTTCGCGAGCAGCGGCAGCGTGATTTCCAGCACCTTGCGCGCGACGTCCGGATTGCACTGCCAGTCACCGCTCGCCACCTTGCCGCCGTAGTACTTCGGCGAATGCGACGTGCGGTACGCGCCCTGGAAATTGAGCACGTTCTCTTCGGCGTCGCAGGGCGCCTTGTACGGACTGCGGATCGCGCCGAGACCGAGGCTCGTCGTGAACGCGCTGATGCGCGACACATCCGCGAAAAGCTGCCGGTTATTGGTCGCGAAGCTCTGCAACTCTTCCTTGATCTGCAACGCGGGTTGCGAGTTCTGCAGCGCGATCAACGCGACCGCATCCTTTTTCGCGGAGGCCTCGGCGATCGCGACCGCGTGCGCCTGCAACTGGTTGTGCAGCGTGAGCGCGGCCGCGTCGTTCTGTTTGACGACAGTCGCGATATCGGTCGATACCTGATTCGCGACGAACAGCAGGCACGACAGCGACACCACCAGCAACGTCAGCGCGATGGCCGAATGCGTGTAGATGCGGATCGCGCGCCGCGCGCCTTGCCGCGCCTCGTCGCCCGCCGTTTCCGCGACGACCGGCGTCACCGCATGCGCGATGCGGCTCATCGCTGCGTAGAACGCGCTCTCGATCTCCGGATTCCACGTGTGGTCCTGCTGCGCGGCGCGCGCTTTCGACATGGCTTCGATATCGCGCTCATCGAGCAGCTTGCCGTTCTGCGCGCCGTACGAAACCATGTCGCGGCAGTGATCGAGATCGTCGACGATGCGTCGCCCCGGATATTGCACCGACGCCGCGATATGGCTCATCGCGCCATAGAATGCGCTGCCGATCGCGCGGCTCCAGATGCCCTGGTCGAAGGCGGCGCGCGCGCCACGCACCGCGTCGACATCGGCTTTGTCGAGGAGCGCGCCGGTTTCGGCCGCGTGCGAGATGAGCGCCTCGCATTTGGCGATGTCCGCTTCCGCGCGCGGGCCGGGCTGTCCGTCGCTGAAGTCGCTGCCGTCGTCGTTGTCCATGACGTCCGCCGCGCCGTGTTCGACGAAGTCCGTCGTCGAAGATGTGCTCATGCCGGTCTCCCTTCAAGTCCGGGCGAAGCATGGGGCTGCGGGCGGACATCGGTCTGGATCGTGCGCGTCGCGCGGATGGTTTTTATCTGCCGCTATCCGCGATCGTTTGCATCGCAAACGTTTGGTAGACGAATTCTATGCGCCGTTTTGCAAGGACGTGTGCGTGCATGCGCACACAACATCATCACGCGATGCGGATTCCTGAATTCATGTTCCGACCGGCAACGCCTTCAACTGAGCGACGAGCGCCGGATACATGTCGATGAAACCCGGCGTTGCGAGGCGCGCGAGCAGGCTTTGGTCGATCGTTTCGTTGAGCGCCTTGCCGGCCACGCGCGGCTGCTTTTTGCAGACCACTTGCAGAAACGGGTGATGCGCGGTGAATTCGGCATACGAATCGATTGGCTGCGACTGGAACGCTTGCTGAGGAATCTTGATCGGACCGTCGATCTCGAGGCCCCTTTCCGCTGCCTTCTGGCGCAGCCATTCGGCGGGAATGAGAGGCAGCAGATCTTCGGGCGTGCGCGGCGGTGTGACATAGCCGCCGCCCACGTTCGCATGCGCGCCCGCGAACCAGCGCTGTTCGAGCGGCAGATCGCCGCCGCGCGTTTCGGCGCCGGGTGTCCACAGCGTCGGTTTGTAGAGCGAGCGGAACTCGTTCGCCGCGATCGCGTGATAAGCCGCCTTCGTGCTGTTCGAGAGTGTCGTGTCGTGGAACTTGTAGTAGCTCGAAAAGCCTGGAACGGGCAGCCCGTCGAGCGGGATGCCGAGATCGCCGACCGTATCCCACACGCCGATGAACTCGACATCGACTTCGCGCGTGAACTGCTTGCGGAAATCGACGACCGCCTGATCCGAAGGCCCCACGTCCTTGTCGCGATAGATGCCGTAGGCCTGATCGATCGAAGGCGGACTCCAGTCGTTCGCGAGCCCGCATTTGCGGATCAGTCCGGCCAGGCTGCGCGCGGAATACGCGCCGCGGCTGAAGCCGAAGATGTAGATCTTCGCATCCGGCTTGTAGCGCTGACACAGCCAGGCATAGCCATTCTTGATGTTCTCGCTCAGGCCGTCGCCGAATGCGCCGCCCAGAAATTTGTTGGCGAGCGAAAACAGTCCATTGCCTTGCGTGCCGACGCCCGCCACATAGAAAGTTTCCTGCTGGTCCGTCTCGGGCGCGAGCTTGTAGAGCAGATACGCATTGGTGCGATCGTTGGGCTCGTTCCAGGTGCCGTCGAAGAAGATGGCGAGATTCATGAGCGCGGTCTCCGAGATGTTCCAGTCGTGTCGGCGCCGGTATGACAAATGACGCCCCGAAGTAAGGAATAGGTAATCCGTGAACGGTGCGCAAGCACGCGAACGGTGCAAAACGCGTTGTATGCGCGGGCATGCTGGATTTTGGCGGAAAGACGAGGGATGCGAGCAGGCAGACGCGAGCGCGCGCCGCGCAGTCCGGACGCCGATGTGCGATGCTAGTCGTGCGGCCGCGCTGGGGGTGCCGCGTCCAATATCGCGGGGTGAATCATGAGAAGAACGCCTTTCGCCACGATCATCGTCTTCACGGCGGCAACGCTCGCCGCACCGGCTTTCGCACGCGACGAGGGCCCGCGCTTCGCGCAGGACCGCCTCGATGCGCTGGTTGCACAGCACAAGGAAGCAGCACGCAATATCGCCGAGGCGCCTGCGCGGCAGACGCAGGCTCAGCAGGACACGCAGCACGGCGCTTCGTGATCGCGTTTTGCGAGCGGCCTGACGCAACACGTTGAGCCGCGAAGCTTTCGAAAAACCGGCGTGCAACGCGCCGGATGAGATCGTTTGCACCCAAAGGTATGAAATTTGCGGCCGTTGCCCGGGTGCTCCGCGGCCGCGCGCCGACGATCCTCCTTTTCACCCTCGATCAAACGCTCATGACAAGGAAAGCCTTATCGCTCGCCATTCTCTCCGTCTCCTTTCTCGCTGCAGGCTGCGTGGGCATCGGCCCGAGCCGCCTGAAAGCCGATCAGGTCGATTACGCCCGCGCGCTCGGCGATGCGAAGAAACGTGAAATTCTCGCCGCGATCGTCGGATTGCGTTTCGCGGACGCGCCCTCGTTTCTCACCGTGAGCAGCATCATCGCCGCCTATACGTTCGACACCACGGGCGGCGTCGTCTTGAACGCCGGCTCCGGCGCACAGCCGAACTACGCGCAAGCGACGGGCAGCGTCTCCTACTCCAATCATCCGACCTTCACGTTCACGCCGACCACCGGCGACGCGTACGCGAGCGCTTATATCAGGCCGCTTTCGCCCACGCTCGTGATGCCGCTTGCGGAAAGCGGCATTCCGATCGACTTGCTTTTGCGCATCACCGCGCAATCGGTTAGCGGGCTTCAGAACGGCAACGCGCTGGGTGGACCGAACGCGTCGGGTTCGCCTGAATTCTTCCTGCTGCTGCGGGCGCTGCGCAGACTGCAACTGGCGGGTGAGCTGAATATCGAATCGCGTAATACCGATGACGACAAGGCCGGCAAGAAGGACAAGGGCAGTGGTGGCAACAGCGCCGACAAGGGCGGTGTCTTCATCACGCTCGGCGCGACGCGCAGCGGCAACAACAAGGAAGTCGTCGAGGATCTCGCGCTCGTGAGAAAGCTGCTGCATCTCTCACCGAAGATGAAAACCTACGAGATCGTCTACGGGCAATCGTCGAATCAGGACCGCATCCCGATGGTCACGCGCTCGGTGCTCGGCATTCTCACCGATCTGGGCGCGCAGATCGCCGTGCCTGACGAGCAGGTGGGGAGTGGTGCGACCAAGCAGGGCATCGGGTTGATCGGCGGAGAGACGCGGCCGACGATCATCGTGAAGGTGGGCGAGAAGGCTCCTCAGGATGCCTACGTGAGCGTGCTGTACGACAAAGCCAACTACTGGATCGCTCGCAGCGATTTCGATTCGAAGTATGCGTTCACGGTCGTGCAGAACCTGATGGCGCTTGCGGAAGTCACGGATACGGCGAAGTCGCCGGTCGTCACGATTCCGGCGAACTAGGTCGGGCGGCGGCGCGATCGTCTCGCCGCAATCGAGCATGCGGAATGCAAAATGCCATCGTGCATGATGCATAACGCATGCAAAACGCGAAGGGGCGACATCCTGCGATGTCGCCCCTTCGCGATTCAGCCGACGTCGATCGCTTACTGACCGAAGTAGGCGCCGAGCGCGCGCGGTTGCACACCGGTCGTGCGGCCCGATTGCGACGAGCCATTGGCGACCGAACCATAGTCGCTCGATTGCACCGGCGCTTGCGCGAGCGTCTGCGCGCTCACACGAGCTTGCGCTGCCTGAATGTTCGACGGATAGGACGGGTCGCTGATGTTCGGGTTGTAGCCGGCCTTTTCGAGCTGAACCAGTTCGGAGCGAACCTGAGCGCGTGTGAGCGGCGCGTCGGATTGCTGCGCGAAGGAAAGGGCGGGAACGGCGAGAGCAGCGGCGACGGCGACTGCGGAAATGAGCGTCTTCATGGTGTTACCTCCGATTCGGATGTCTGTTCTTGCTGCCGGTTTCGTGTTAAGCAGCTGGTGAACGGAGTGTAAAGACGAGTTCTCCGAAGATCATTCTCGTTTCCGTTGAATGATCATTGTTGAGATGGGAATAATCGGAATCGCGTTTCGTTGCAGGTGCGGGGCGCGGGGAACGTCCGTTCAGCGCGGATTGCGCTGGCCATGCTGCGTTGCGCGCCCCAAGCGCCGGCATGCACGCCATTCTTTTACCGATTTCGTAAAGATGCTTCCTGATTGCGGCGAATGATCATTTGCTGCGGTGCACTTAGACTTCGATCGTCCGCTCGGCATGCCTGAATTCGTAAAGCGAGCCGGGTCTATCGAAACAGGGAGAGTCCATCATGACATCGTGGGTCAAAGTAGTGATCGCAGCCGCTGTGCTGTCTGCACCGCTTGCGTCGTTTGCGCAATCGAGCGCACCGGTGAGCCGTGCCGAAGTTCGCGCCGAACTCGTTCAACTCGAGAAAGTCGGCTACTCGCCCGTCGCGGAAGACGCGTCATACCCGGCGAAACTGCGGGCAGCCGAAGCGCGCGCCGATGACGTGCGCCTCGCTCAGGCGCAGGCCGAAGGATACGGTTCGTCGACAAGTGCGGCGTCGCAATCGGGCCGCGCGAGCAAGCGTGTCGATCCGCAGGGCGTGTTCTTCGGCCAGTGAATCGGTCCAGAGCCGTGCGGCAACCGACTCGCGTGATGTGACGCGTCCTGGTCGATTGCATACAAAACTCGAAATGCACGCCGGACGCGGTGTGCGCGAATGTTGATGGAACCTCCGCCGCCGGAAAACCGGTGGTTTTGCCCAGTCCGTTTACGGCTGGGCTTTTTTGCGTCTTTCTTATGGAATGATGCAGCAGCAAATATCGGGTTAACGCGATGCTATTCAGTCTGAAATAGCTGCAATTAAAATTAATCAACCGGACGGTCGGTTAATAGTTATACTCGCTCCATCGCATCTCAAAAAAACGGCGGAGCCCCGCATGTACACCCAATCCCTCGACCTCCCGAGCCCCACGCAGTCAAGCGACGCAGCCACCTCAGCCGCTTCGCCGGACCAGACCCGTTTCGACGCGATCATGCAAGCCGACGGCAAGATCGAGCCGCAGGACTGG
>NZ_FCOE02000088.1 GCF_001544915.2 Caballeronia pedi
TCCGTCGATAACAGGGTGTCGCCGCGCGTCTCTGCCTTCAAATCCGCAATGAAACTCGGCCTCAAGATTCCACTCGCATTCGCCGCCGCACTGTTGCTCATGTTCGCCGGCGCGCTTTACGGTATTTTCAAGCTCAACCAGTCGATCGATACCTACCGCACCGTCGCCGCGAACAGCATCGCAAGCGAGCGCATGGTGTCGCAGACGCTCATCGCGTTCAAGCTGCAAGTGCAGGAGTGGAAAGACCGAAGCGATCGCGTTTCAGACCAACATTCTTGCGCTCAACGCGGCCGTCGAAGCAGCGCGCCAGGCGAAGAAGGGCGTGGCTTCGCCGTGGTCGCATCGGAGGTACTGCAACCGATCCATGTTACGTACACGACGGGCGATTGCTGCCTGAAGTTGCGCCGATTGTTGCCCCGTGCTCCTCGCACGCGTCGATATCGGTGTGGAGTCAGACCCGCTTCCAGCGAGGTGCGGCTATATCCACAGGATTGAGCGTCAGGCATCGAGATCGGGCATCCAGTCGGACGGGATCTGGATCCGCGCAAGCCGGTCAGGGTTCAGTCTCGACACGCATCTAGTGGCGACTGGCGACACGCCCCAGCCAGCTTCCGAACGCTTCTTCAGAGAACGGGCGGGACGCGATTGGCCACGTACGCAGGTCATTGCACGGCAATGTGTAGATTGTCAATTACGATGGCCGCGTCGAGCGCCGCGGGCAACGGCGCCAGCCTATTTCAAAACCTAGGCGGCCTCGGTTTGGGCCGAGTGGGTGACCATTTTGGGCGCCTGCGGCGGTAACTCGGACGACAATGCGACCGATTCGAAGATCCTCAACCTTGCGTTGAATTTGGAGTAACTCGGAGCGACTGCGCTAGGTCCGGTTTTCCGTCGTGCTCACCACACCGTGTACCAAATCGATCCGAATAATCGTTCAGCTTTAGCCGCCGCAGGACCAAATACGTCCGACCGCGCGGCGGCTTGGACGTGCTATGCAGCCGTCTTCAGCACACCCTTCGTCCAGCCCTCATCTCGTCCGTCGAAATGCTTATAGCCGTCCGCCGCCTGCTCCAGCGGAAGCTCGTGAGAGATGATCTCTGACGGCCGAGCTTTCCCGGTTTCGATCAGATCACACAGTCTGCGGTTATATGCCTTGACGTTCGCCTGACCTGTCGCAACCTTCTGGCCCTTCATCCACAATTGGCCAAAATCGATCGCCAATTTTCCTTCTTTGAACAGCTCGTCCTCTGACTTTGGATCCTCTGCGACGAATACGCTGACAATGCCGATGCCGCCTGTCGGCCGGACTGCCTTGATAAGGTTGTTCATCGTCAGGCTCGGCACTTCGTGACCTTTGCAGCTGCACTGGTAGCCGACGCATTCGCAGCCGCGATCGGCACCTTCGCCGTTTGTCATTTCCAGAATCTGGTCGGCCGATGTGCCGTCGCTGTCATCGATGGGGATCGCGCCTATTTTCTCCGCAAGTTGCAGGCGATCGGAGTGACTATCGACGACCATGATTCTGCTCGCGCCTTTGATCTGCGCGGACAAGGCCGCCATCAAGCCAACGGGTCCGGCACCATAGATTACGACAGTCTCGCCTGGAAGGACACCGGCGAGTTCGGTAGCGTGATATCCGGTCGGAAAAATGTCCGAGAGCATCACATAGTCGTTTTCCTTATCTTGCGCATCCGCGGGCAGCACCAAGTAATTAAAGTCGCCGAACGGGACACGCAAATACTCGGCTTGACCACCGCTGTACGGGCCCATTCCGGCGAATCCATACGCGGCGCCGGCTACGCCTGGATCGGCCGTCAAACAAAAGCCGGTCAGTCCACGTTCGCAGTTCTTGCAAAAATGCGCAACCGATATTGAAGGGCGGGCACTCGTACACCCTTCATACATATGCAGATCGGAGCCGCAAATATTGGTCGTGGTGATCTTCACCAGGACGTCATTTGGCCGTTCGATCTTCGCGTTCGGCATTTCTTTCACCACAAACACTGCGAGGTCCTTCATAAACAGCGCCGAGTGCTGATGGTGGACGACAGCGAAGATGCTGCAGCCAGTCTCACGCTCTTGATTCAGGCGGAAGGCCATATGGTGGAAACGGCGATCGGTGGCCTGGATGCCAGGCGCATTGAAACAGCCTTTCACCCCGAAGCCGTGATTCTCGACCTCTGACTACCTGACGTCGACGGGAAGGAGGTTGCGCGAAGAAGCCGGTCCAAGCGTGGCGCCCACGTGACGCTTATCGCGCTGACGGGGTGGCAGGACGAGGCGGGGCTGAACCCGGGTGAAAATAATTCAACGCCTACTTCGTCAAGCCGGCGAACATCAGCGAACTTCTTGAAGTACTAAAAATCACGACAAACAAGAACGCCTAGGAACGCGCGCGGGGAAGGCGCCATTACCACGCGACGCACCTTGAGCAGCGTCACATACGGATTGGTTCCGAATCTACAAGGTTGTCCGCCTAATCGTTTCGGTTGATGTCACCCGATTTTTATCCGCAGACGAGGCGGAGCGATTCGAAAGCCGGCTCCGTAACGTTTGGGCCATCAATGAGCGTAACAACATGCACGCTGCTGTCTCCTGTGTTCCCATCTTTACCGACCAAAGTGCTGTTCGGACCAATTCTACGCGTGTCGCCTGCGTGATCTTTTAGGGCTCTTTTAGCATCGTAGTGACGCGTATTGAACCGCGCCCTACGACGGCATCGGCCGTCTGATACGGACTGCGATAAAATGGCAAGTCGAAGGGCAGTGTCAGCCAACCTCGTTGCGTCAAGAGCGCAGAGGATCGTGGCACAAGGGTATCCGGAGTTACGCCCGGGCGCCCGGTCTCCCGGGGCACGATAGATGCTGGTTGAAGTTTGCAAACTCCAATTCGAGACGGCCATGAATCGTATCCCAGCTCTGTTAAGCGTCATCGTCTTCCTTGCTGCGAGCACAAGCGTGTTCGCGCAAAATACTCAGAACGCTGCGTCATCAGCGGGCCAGCGCGGCGCCGGCGCCGGCCACTCAATCGACAGCGCCTCCAGTGGGGCGAGCAGCCCGGGGAGCCCAACATTAATGCAGCAACGGGAGAAGGGGATGTCGCCGGACGGCGTTTCGGGGGGCGACGCGAACGGAAAGGCGACTGGCAAGATAAAACAGTAGATATTGGCCGGCACTGAGTCGCTCAATATGCGGCGGCCCGAGAGACCGCGTTTCGGGAGCCGTGTGGCCCGGAGTTTTAACTTCGTTACGCAGCAGTGAAGGTATGAACTGCGCTGCCTCGGCGGCAAAGTCTGAACGGTCATTGATGCGGTACGACGGCCCGTCGGACTACAGGGGAAGTGGGCAATGCGCATCAACCCCTACAGACGAAGCGCCGTGTGACCGGCGCGGCCACCCAAGACCTTTCCGCAACGCGATGTCGGCTAACGCGAAACCAGCATGCCGACGATCACGCCCCCTAACGCAGCCAGAACGATTGCTTTCCAGGGATTGTCATACACGAAATCATCGGTTGTATCGCTCGCAACCCTATAGTTTCTGACAAACGCATTCTGGATATCTGAAAGCTTCTTTTTTGCAATTACACTTGCGTCGTTCCCCGATGGCTTAGCGTCCCACGACCGGGATGCTTCACGAAAATCGCCTTCGCCGGTGATCATCGACGCTTCAGGATTTTCTTGCGGAGAGCGCTGACTTGCGCTGGTCGGAAATTCAAAGGTACTTTCAGCGTTTTCAGTGATAAGGGAATCGACCGGTTCACGAGCGGGGACGGTGGTTACCATGAGTTCCTCCTAAAGGGTAAGCTGCACGCTTAGCTGGTTGGGACCGTGCTGAAGTTCTACGTAATCGAAGCCCATAACAGCCGGCACAGACGATCTCGGGTGGCTTTAAATTTCATGTGATCATCCAGGTAGTAAGTGAATACGCCAGGCCAGCACTAGCCATGGTTGTTTCAGCCCGCGCAAGCGCTGTGCCTAAGGCGGCATGAAATCGTGTCTGTACGACGCCGAGTGGTTTCTTCGATATACCTACGATCGACCGTCGACAGCGCACCGGAGCGCATTGAGCGCGCATTCAGTTCAGATGGGCCACGGTTTGCTCACTCGAGCGTGGCTACGACCAGCCGTGTTGCCTTTTCGTGCGTAACCGCGGCGCCACGGGCTTGACGTTGTTCTCAAAGGTTCCGAAAATGATCGCGATGATGGTGGTCCTGTTGCTCCTTGGCGCGGCGCTCGCCGTTTATCTTGAAGACCAAAACTGCGTGGACCAGTAGGCTGTGGGAACAATGTGAGCACAAGCTGAAGACCTCGGGAAAGACGCCTGAAACGGTGAGCTTCAAGGATCCAGCTTGACGCGTTGGGCGTCGCGCAAGCCCGATCACATCATGGATCGCTGCGCCGGTCGGGGTATTCGAGGTCGCCGATTTAGCAACTGTATTGCTCGACTACTTGAGTGATCGTATCCAATCCCGGATCTCTGGGTTTCGTAAACTCAAGTCTTCAATATACGTTTGGAAAACCTTCCGACCCCTTAACGCTTCCGCTCGAGTCGTTTCAGAGAGTGGCAGTGATGGCGACGCAAGTGGCTGGCGATGTCCTTGGCGCAAGATCATTTGCGTGGCTTTCCCGGCCTGGACAACCAAGCGCCAGAAGGGTCCGGATGTCGAGCGACAGAGTGAAGTGGGGAAAGAGGAGACGGCGTTCACCGTATACGCAGTTTCAGGTGGACGGCGCGTAAATTCGCAAGGCACACGTCTAAAACCGTTCAGCGCCTCCGCGATGCGTGCGAGTGGGTGGGTGTGGCATCGGGCAGTCGTCAAAGGCATAACCTCAACGGTCGCTTGAGGCGGAAGCCATCGTCGTTGCGACTGCCGACTCACGGTCGCCTTCGTATAGGCACCGACGTCCAGCGCCGCGTCAGTCATTCCTGCCGGGGCGTCGCACAGTATGCGACGGTTATGATCAGAGCCGGTAGCGAGCGCTTTGCTGTTCCAGGCCAGAGGCCGGCTGCCGCTACAACACGAACCCTTATCTGTCTAGTAAAAGTGCGGACTCCAAGCAAATCGATACCATCGGCATTGATAGGAACGAGCGGTCGGATTGAATGGAGAAACAGGTCTGGCAAGAAATGGTGCGCCTTCGTCCTGGCGACGGAAATGGCCCGCGCACGTCGCTCCGAAGCGCGGCGCAACTTTCGCTCCACTGTGCCGCTTGCCCGAAAGCTGCTGTCCTCACCGTGGGAGGCGTGCTGCTCTGAACCGGTTCGAATCAGAGCGATTAGCCGACCTATAATTTGGGCGTCGACAACGTGCGGGGATGTGCGGCTCGGCAATAGGCTCGAGACTGGACTTTATTGCTCACCTCTCACCCGCGCTAAAGCAGGGGAATGCGATGCCCGATGTGAACACCCGTGTGATTACCGCACACGTCCCTCTTCCTCTGGCGGAGCAGGTCGATCAGCTTGCGGCTCGCCTTGATCGCTCACGCGGCTGGATCGTCCGGCAGGCTTTGGCCGCCTGGATCGAGCAGGAAGAAGCCCGCAATCGGGCGGAGCCCCGTAAGCCGCGGCGTACGAGCGGTCGCGAGAAGCGCTGAACACCTGCTTCGATGCACATGATGCACGCGTGCCGATCTTGCGGCACTTGAAGAATGATTGGAGACCACGTGATCCATCCTGCAACTGCGGCTAACGAACCGACGTCGCCGAGCTTTCCGCTGGTCGGGATCGGCGCTTCGGCGGGGGGCCTGGAGGCGATCTTTGAACTGATGGCAGAAATCCCTGCAGTCAGTGGGATGGCTTTTCTGGTAGTACAGCATCTAGATCCCTCACGTCGCAGCCTGCTGCCTGAAATCCTGCTAAAAAAGGTGTCCATGCCGGTGGTCGAAGCCGTTGACGGCATGGATATTGAAGCCGACCACCTGTACGTCATCCCCTCCAACAAGAGCATGTTGGTGGAGCAGTGCCGTATCCATTTGCGACCGCGCGACGGCACGCTCGGGCCGCCGATGCCAATCGACGACTTGCTTGATTCGCTCGCGAAGGATCAAGGTTCCCGAGCTATCGGGATAATCCTTTCTGGCAGCGGCTCCGACGGCGCATTGGGTCTGCAGGCCGTTCAGCAGGAGGGGGGCATCACGTTCGCGCAGGACGAAAACTCTGCGCAATACAACAGCATGCCGCACGCGGCGATTGCACTGGGCTGTGTCGATCGCGTTCTGTCTCCCCGCGAGATCGCGAAAGAATTGATGGGTATCGGACGGCACCCTCATGTGCGCCGCGCTCCGATTACCGAGGTGGACGCACCCAACGAGTCCGTCGAGACAAGTCTGCGCGCCATCTTCCGCCTCCTCCGAAATGCCTGTGGTATCGATTTCAGTCGCTATAAGCATGGCACTATTCAGCGCCGGCTGTCTCGTCGAATGGCGTTGGGACAATTGATTTCGGTGGCAGAGTACGTCGCGGTGTTGGAGTCCGATCCGGCGGAAGTGCTGGCGCTGGGACGCGATCTGCTGATCCAGGTGACGAGCTTCTTCCGGGACCCCGAGTCATTCGACGCGTTGCGTCAGACGGTGTTTCCGCGTCTCATTGCCGAGAGCGACCCCAAGGGGCCGCTCAGGATCTGGGTACCGGGTTGTGCGACCGGCGAAGAGGTCTATTCAATAGCAATATGCCTGATCGAATATCTGGGAGAAGGTGCGGCCAATCTGCCAGTTCAGATTTTTGGCACGGACATCAGCGCGAGCGCGCTGGAGACCGCCCGCGCAGGCCGATACATCGAGAACATCGCGCGCGATGTGTCGCCTGAACGTCTGGAACGCTTTTTTGCCCGCGGCGGCGAACATTACTGCGTTGACAAGTCAGTGCGCGAGCTTTGCACGTTCTCGCGTCACGACATCTTGAGCGATCCGCCCTTCTCGCGGATGGACCTGGTGAGCTGCCGTAATCT
>NZ_FCOE02000091.1 GCF_001544915.2 Caballeronia pedi
TTCGGGTGGTGATCGTCGCACAACGATTCACTCAACCAGTGGATTCAAACACACTGGTTATAGGATCAAGCCTTACGGGCAATTAGTATCAGTTAGCTCAATGCATTACTGCACTTACACACCTGACCTATCAACGTCCTGGTCTGGAACGACCCTTCAAGGGGCTCGAAGCCCCGGGGATATCTCATCTTAAGGCGAGTTTCCCGCTTAGATGCTTTCAGCGGTTATCTCTTCCGAACATAGCTACCCGGCGATGCCACTGGCGTGACAACCGGTACACCAGAGGTTCGTCCACTCCGGTCCTCTCGTACTAGGAGCAGCCCCCTTCAAATATCCAACGCCCACGGCAGATAGGGACCAAACTGTCTCACGACGTTTTAAACCCAGCTCACGTACCTCTTTAAATGGCGAACAGCCATACCCTTGGGACCGGCTACAGCCCCAGGATGAGATGAGCCGACATCGAGGTGCCAAACACCGCCGTCGATATGAACTCTTGGGCGGTATCAGCCTGTTATCCCCAGAGTACCTTTTATCCGTTGAGCGATGGCCCTTCCATACAGAACCACCGGATCACTATGACCTGCTTTCGCACCTGCTCGACTTGTCGGTCTCGCAGTTAAGCACGCTTATGCCATTGCACTATCAGCACGATTTCCGACCGTACCTAGCGTACCTTCGTACTCCTCCGTTACACTTTGGGAGGAGACCGCCCCAGTCAAACTGCCTACCATGCACTGTCCCCGATCCAGATCATGGACCAAGGTTAGAACCTCAAACAAACCAGGGTGGTATTTCAAGGACGGCTCCACGCAAACTAGCGTTCACGCTTCATAGCCTCCCACCTATCCTACACAGATCGGTTCAAAGTCCAATGCAAAGCTACAGTAAAGGTTCATGGGGTCTTTCCGTCTAGCCGCGGGGAGATTGCATCATCACAAACACTTCAACTTCGCTGAGTCTCGGGAGGAGACAGTGTGGCCATCGTTACGCCATTCGTGCAGGTCGGAACTTACCCGACAAGGAATTTCGCTACCTTAGGACCGTTATAGTTACGGCCGCCGTTTACCGGGACTTCAATCAAGAGCTTGCACCCCATCATTTAATCTTCCGGCACCGGGCAGGCGTCACACCCTATACGTCCACTTTCGTGTTTGCAGAGTGCTGTGTTTTTATTAAACAGTCGCAGCCACCAGTTTATTGCAACCCTTTCACCCTCCTGGCGCAGGCCAGTCAAGCTACAAGGGCGTACCTTATCCCGAAGTTACGGTACCAATTTGCCGAGTTCCTTCTCCCGAGTTCTCTCAAGCGCCTTAGAATACTCATCTCGCCCACCTGTGTCGGTTTGCGGTACGGTCACTATTAGACTGAAGCTTAGAGGCTTTTCTTGGAACCACTTCCAATTGCTTCGCTTCCGAAGAAGCTCGCGCCACACCCTTGAATTACGCGCCCGGATTTGCCTAAGCGCCTTCTCCAATGCAGCGACCGGGACGTCCAACACCCGGACAACCTTCCGCGATCCGTCCCCCCATCGCATCTAACAATGGTGCAGGAATATTGACCTGCTTCCCATCAGCTACGCATTTCTGCCTCGCCTTAGGGGCCGACTCACCCTACGCCGATGAACGTTGCGTAGGAAACCTTGGGCTTACGGCGAGGGGGCTTTTCACCCCCTTTATCGCTACTCATGTCAGCATTCGCACTTCCGATACCTCCAGCACGCTTTTCAACGCACCTTCGCAGGCTTACGGAACGCTCTCCTACCACACACGTGTCTTTCAACGTGTATCCGCAGCTTCGGTGACTGGCTTGAGCCCCGTTACATCTTCCGCGCAGGACGACTCGATCAGTGAGCTATTACGCTTTCTTTAAAGGGTGGCTGCTTCTAAGCCAACCTCCTGACTGTTTTAGCCTTCCCACTTCGTTTCCCACTTAGCCAATCTTTGGGACCTTAGCTGGCGGTCTGGGTTGTTTCCCTCTTGACACCGGACGTTAGCACCCGATGTCTGTCTCCCGTGATTGCACTCTTCGGTATTCGGAGTTTGCTATGGCGTAGTAATCCGCAATGGACCCCACAACCATGACAGTGCTCTACCCCCGAAGGTGATACACGAGGCACTACCTAAATAGTTTTCGGAGAGAACCAGCTATTTCCAAGTTTGTTTAGCCTTTCACCCCTATCCACAGCTCATCCCCTAACTTTTCAACGTTAGTGGGTTCGGTCCTCCAGTACGTGTTACCGCACCTTCAACCTGGCCATGGATAGATCACTTGGTTTCGGGTCTACGCCCAGCAACTGATCGCCCTGTTCGGACTCGCTTTCGCTACGCCTGCCTTAATCAGTTAAGCTCGCTACTGAACGTAAGTCGCTGACCCATTATACAAAAGGTACGCCGTCACCCGTTTCCAGGCTCCGACTGTTTGTATGCATGCGGTTTCAGGATCTATTTCACTCCCCTCCCGGGGTTCTTTTCGCCTTTCCCTCACGGTACTGGTTCACTATCGGTCGATCACGAGTATTTAGCCTTGGAGGATGGTCCCCCCATCTTCAGACAGGATTTCACGTGTCCCGCCCTACTTGTCGTACACCTAGTTCTTTCAACCTATTTTCGCCTACAGGGCTATCACCTGCTAGGGCCGCACTTTCCAGAGCGTTCGGCTAATAAGTCAAATAAAGAGTACAGGCTGATCCCATTTCGCTCGCCACTACTCTGGGAATCTCGGTTGATTTCTTTTCCTGCGGTTACTTAGATGTTTCAGTTCACCGCGTTCGCTTCGCTGGACCTATGTATTCAGTCCAGGATGACCCATACGGGCCGGGTTTCCCCATTCGGATATCGGAGGATCAAAGCTCGTTTGCCAGCTCCCCTCCGCTTTTCGCAGGCTACCGCGTCCTTCATCGCCTGTGATCGCCAAGGCATCCACCACATGCACTTGTTCGCTTGACCCTATAACGAGTGTGTCTGCTTGCGCTTGTCACGTCCCGTTACAGGCTGAGTATTCGCGTTGTGCCGTATTCCAAAGCAATCTTTCGATCACCTTTTCATACTTGATACAATCACTACCCTTAAATCTCTACTCACGCCCATCTCTAAGCGCTTTCGCGATTCTCTTTACTACTTCTTCCAGATTGTTAAAGAACGTTTAGCCGATTGGGTCACTTCACTACCCAACAGCATCAACTGGCTATAGTCGCCAATGCTTAAAGTTCGCCGCTGTTTCTAGCAGAACCCTAAGCATTGAGGACTTGGTGGAGGATGACGGGATCGAACCGAC
Source organism: Caballeronia pedi (assembly GCF_001544915.2). Taxonomy (GTDB): domain Bacteria; phylum Pseudomonadota; class Gammaproteobacteria; order Burkholderiales; family Burkholderiaceae; genus Caballeronia; species Caballeronia pedi. The sequence continues at coordinate 3,277 of NZ_FCOE02000091.1, forward strand.
GACCCCCTGCTTGCAAAGCAGGTGCTCTCCCAGCTGAGCTAATCCCCCTACGTGGCCTGACTTCGAGTGGTCTCTCATCAGCACCCCTGTTCGGGTGGTGGGTCTGGTTGGATTCGAACCAACGACCCCCGCCTTATCAAGACGGTGCTCTAACCGACTGAGCTACAGACCCTTAGCCTGTCTTTCTTACAGCCGATAAGCGTGAGCGCTCAACTTTGAAGTGCGAAGCTCGAGAAAGGAGGTGATCCAGCCGCACCTTCCGATACGGCTACCTTGTTACGACTTCACCCCAGTCATGAATCCCACCGTGGTAAGCGCCCTCCTTGCGGTTAGGCTACCTACTTCTGGTGAAACCCACTCCCATGGTGTGACGGGCGGTGTGTACAAGACCCGGGAACGTATTCACCGCGGCATGCTGATCCGCGATTACTAGCGATTCCAGCTTCACGCAGTCGAGTTGCAGACTGCGATCCGGACTACGATCGGTTTTCTGGGATTGGCTCCACCTCGCGGCTTGGCAACCCTCTGTTCCGACCATTGTATGACGTGTGAAGCCCTACCCATAAGGGCCATGAGGACTTGACGTCATCCCCACCTTCCTCCGGTTTGTCACCGGCAGTCTCCTTAGAGTGCTCTTGCGTAGCAACTAAGGACAAGGGTTGCGCTCGTTGCGGGACTTAACCCAACATCTCACGACACGAGCTGACGACAGCCATGCAGCACCTGTGCGCCGGTTCTCTTTCGAGCACTCCCACCTCTCAGCGGGATTCCGACCATGTCAAGGGTAGGTAAGGTTTTTCGCGTTGCATCGAATTAATCCACATCATCCACCGCTTGTGCGGGTCCCCGTCAATTCCTTTGAGTTTTAATCTTGCGACCGTACTCCCCAGGCGGTCAACTTCACGCGTTAGCTACGTTACTAAGGAAATGAATCCCCAACAACTAGTTGACATCGTTTAGGGCGTGGACTACCAGGGTATCTAATCCTGTTTGCTCCCCACGCTTTCGTGCATGAGCGTCAGTGTTGGCCCAGGGGGCTGCCTTCGCCATCGGTATTCCTCCACATCTCTACGCATTTCACTGCTACACGTGGAATTCTACCCCCCTCTGCCACACTCAAAGCCTGCCAGTCACCAATGCAGTTCCCAGGTTAAGCCCGGGGATTTCACATCGGTCTTAACAGACCGCCTGCGCACGCTTTACGCCCAGTAATTCCGATTAACGCTCGCACCCTACGTATTACCGCGGCTGCTGGCACGTAGTTAGCCGGTGCTTATTCTTCCGGTACCGTCATCCTCCATCCATATTAGGGACGAAGTTTTCTTTCCGGACAAAAGTGCTTTACAACCCGAAGGCCTTCTTCACACACGCGGCATTGCTGGATCAGGGTTGCCCCCATTGTCCAAAATTCCCCACTGCTGCCTCCCGTAGGAGTCTGGGCCGTGTCTCAGTCCCAGTGTGGCTGGTCGTCCTCTCAGACCAGCTACAGATCGTCGCCTTGGTAGGCCTTTACCCCACCAACTAGCTAATCTGCCATCGGCCGCCCCTGCAGCGCGAGGTCCGAAGATCCCCCGCTTTCTTCCGTAGATCGTATGCGGTATTAATCCGGCTTTCGCCGGGCTATCCCCCACTACAGGACACGTTCCGATGTATTACTCACCCGTTCGCCACTCGCCACCAGGGTTGCCCCCGTGCTGCCGTTCGACTTGCATGTGTAAGGCATGCCGCCAGCGTTCAATCTGAGCCAGGATCAAACTCTTCAGTTCAAACCTGTTACTGTTTTCGGTTCCGTTAAGAACCGGTCGCTCACTCAACGTACTGACGATGATTGTTTGTCCAAAGACAAAAAACCTTCCTCTGATACTTCGTGTGAGACTCTTGATTACTTTTGCTTTTGCTTCAGCCCCGAAAGACTGAAACCGCACTCGCTATCAAGCGCCCACACTTATCGGCTGTTAGTTTTTAAAGAGCA
>NZ_FCOE02000096.1 GCF_001544915.2 Caballeronia pedi
ACGCGATGCAGGATGGATACTTTCCCTGCCAGCGGCAAGCGATACTTCGCGAGTTGGCCGATTCCGATGTTCCGGTACTCGGGCCTTGGTTTTTTTACGGCTTCAGCCATGCTAGACCCCAACTTGTTAATACACTAATCCGCGATTTTAGCGCCTTTTTATTTCGCGCTGCAGCGAAAAGCCGTCGAAGAGACTCTTGCTCAGTACGCGAAAATGGCCTTCCTGACGTGCGCATTCCGCGCGAACTCAGCCAGTGCGCGCGACCCCGTCTTCATTCGTTCAACTCAAGTCGTTCTGATAGAAATAACCGGTCGTGACATACCAGCCGCGCCGAACTTCGACCGGGCGATCGCCATACGTATAGGACACGCGCTCCACCGATAACAGCGGGAAGCCCTGCGCGACATCGAGGAACTGCGCGACGGTCTCGTCGGCGGCGACAGCGCGAATCTTTTCCGTCGCGCGAATCATGCGCGTGCCGAACTCGGTCTCGAACATCGCGTACAGCGGGCCCTTGTATTCCGCGAGACGCTCGGCCGTGAGGCCGCGAAAAACCGCGCCGGGCAGCCAGATTTCATCGAATACGGTCGTTACGCCATCAAACTGCAACAAGCGCTTGATAAGAACGACAGGATCGGCGGGCTTCAGATCCAGTTGGCGCGCAATCTCGGCGGGCGCACGCAGGCGTCTGCATTCGAGCAGACGGCTTACATGGGGATGAACATCGCCATCGTCGGGCAGGAGGCGCAGGAAGCGGAACTGCACGCGATCTTCGTTGTGCGTCGCAACGAACGTGCCCTTGCCCTGGCGGCGAACGAGAAGATTGCCGGCGGCGAGCTCGTCGATCGCCTTGCGAACGGTGCCCTGACTCACCTTGTAGCGCGCGGCCAGCTCGACCTCGCTCGGGATGATCTCGCCGGGCTTCCACTCGCCGGACTCGAGTCCCTGCGTGATGAGCGCCTTGATCTGCTGATACAGTGGGCTGAACGTCGGCGACGGCGTGCTCGCGGCCTCAGCCGCCGGTGCAGTGCCGTTGGGGGTCGTCGTGCTCGCCGGGTTGGAATTCATGCCGCGCATTTCAACACAAGGGCCGCCACGCGTCCAGACTTTTCCCGCAGATTCCTATGTCTTATATAAGACATAAGATAGTGTTGACTTTACCCCCCGGCAATCCTACACTCCTTGGCGAGCAAGGGTTTGCGGGTCGTTGCGAGAGCGCAGGAACCGCCGGTCAGCGTGTTTTCGGCCTCGGGAACATCTCGGATCGCGGCAGCCACGCATCGCGCACCATACCGCCAGGCACGCCCTTTCGCTTTCGCCTCACGCCGATCGGCCATTCGATTCGCGCCCCGCTGCCTGCCCCATGCCTCGCAACGTCAAGCGCCCTATCGGATGGGCGCGTTGCCGTCAGACTCGAGCGAAATCCCCGCGTCCTTCCTGAACAACTCCGCACGCCTCTCGCTCGAAGAAGGATTCATGACATGGCAGTCACGCCCGCTCATTCATTCACGCGGCGCGAATCCACGAATGAACGCGCGCAACGCCACGTGGCGCCCACTTTCGCAGATTCGCACACGGCATGGCCGGCATGTCTTCATCAACGCTTTGCGTAACGCGCATAAAATGGCGTTTTCCCTAGCGTTCCACGCATCGTCCAGGAGAGTTCTCAATGGCTAAGTCCGCAAAGCGCGTTGCCGTCACCGGCGCCGCAGGTCAAATCGGCTACTCGCTGCTGTTCCGCATCGCCAACGGCGATCTGCTCGGCAAAGACCAGCCCGTGATTCTTCAGTTGCTCGATCTGCCGCAAGCGCAAGCCGCCGTGAAGGGCGTCGTGATGGAACTGGAAGATTGCGCATTCCCGCTGCTCGCCGGCGTGGTCGTCACGGACGATCCCAAGGTCGCGTTCAAGGATGCAGACGTCGCGCTGCTCGTCGGTGCGCGTCCGCGTTCGAAGGGCATGGAGCGCAAGGACCTGCTGTCGGCGAACGCCGAGATCTTCACGGTTCAGGGCAAGGCGCTGAACGATGTCGCGAGCCGCGACGTCAAGGTGCTGGTCGTCGGCAACCCGGCGAACACGAACGCGTACATCGCGATGAAGTCGGCGCCGGATCTGCCGAAGAAGAACTTCACCGCCATGCTGCGTCTGGACCACAACCGCGCGCTGTCGCAACTGGCCGCCAAGTCGGGCAAGCCGGTCGCGTCGATCGAAAAGCTCGCCGTGTGGGGCAACCACTCGCCGACGATGTACCCGGACTTCCGCTTCGCGACCGCCGAAGGCCAAGACCTCACGAAGCTCATCAGCGACGACGAATGGAACCGCAACACGTTCATCCCGACCGTCGGCAAGCGCGGCGCTGCGATCATCGAAGCGCGCGGCCTGTCGTCGGCGGCATCGGCGGCCAACGCGGCCATCGATCACGTGCGTGACTGGGTGCTCGGCACGAACGGCAAGTGGGTCACGATGGGCATTCCGTCGGACGGCACGTACGGCATTCCGGAAGACATCATCTACGGCGTGCCCGTCACGTGCGAAAACGGCGAGTACAAGCGCGTCGAAGGCCTGGAAATCGACGCGTTCTCGCGCGAGAAGATGGACGGCACGCTCAACGAGCTGCTCGAAGAGCGTGACGGCGTCGCGCATCTGCTCGGCAAGTAAGCACCTCGTTTGAAAGGGAAGCGCGAGAGGCGCTTCCCGTCAGCGCGAACGCCCAAGCGTTCGCGCCTGATCCGATCGCGCTTGAAGATCCGCCTGAAGATCTTTCGAGCGCGGCCGAATCAGAAGCATGAGCCAAGTTCGAATTCACTTCCCCAACTCGGACCCGACGCCGACAATGCGCGCTCTCACTCCCGCCGAAGTGCTGTTTGACTGCGAACCGCAACCCGCCGTGCTCCCGCCCTGCGATCACTACGCCGGCAGCGAGAAGCTGATGAAGAAATCGCTGGCGTTGCAGGCGCAACTCGGCCCGGTATTCGACATCACGCTCGATTGCGAAGACGGTGCGCAGGTCGGTCATGAGGTCGAACATGCGGAGCTGGTCGCATCGTTCGTGGGTGGCGAGGAAGACCGCTTCGGGCGCGTCGGCGTGCGTATCCACGACTTTCAGCATCGCGCGTGGCGCGACGACGTGGGCATCATCCTGCGCCACGCGAAGAAAGCGCCCGCATACATCATGCTGCCGAAGATCCGCAGCGTCTTCGATGCCGCCGAGATGGTGGCTTTCATCGAAGCATCGCGGTGCGAATTCGGCATTCAGAAGCCCGTTCCCTGTCATCTGCTGATCGAGACGCATGGCGCGCTCGTGGAAGCGTTCGAACTCGCCGCGCTGCCCGGTGTCGAATCGCTGAGCTTCGGCCTGATGGATTTCGTCTCGGCGCACAACGGCGCGATTCCCGATACCGCGATGCGCTCGCCCGGCCAGTTCGAGCATCCGCTCGTGCGGCGCGCGAAGCTCGAGATCGCGGCTGCGTGTCACGCGCATGGCAAGGTGCCGTCGCACAATGTGTCGACGGAAGTGCGCGACATGAGCATCGTCGCGAACGATGCCGGGCGCGCCCGCAACGAGTTCGGCTACACGCGCATGTGGAGCATCCATCCGGACCAGATCAGGCCGATCGTCGAGGCCTTCTCGCCGCGCGCGGAAGAAATCGCGCTCGCCGCCGCGATCCTGCTCGACGCGCAGCGCGCGCAGTGGGGCCCGACGCGTCATGGCGACACGCTGCACGACCGCGCGAGTTATCGCTATTACTGGTCGGTGCTGCGCCGCGCGCACGCGACCGGCCAGGCGATCCCGGACGATTGCGCGCCGCTCTTCGCGCCGGCTTCAGAGGCATGAGCACGAGCGCGTTCTTCAAGCACAACAAGTAACGCCGCATTGCGCGCGTACGTAAGGAGACTGGAGAGCATGACCGATACCGCATCGACCGACGCACCCGCAACCGGCGCATTCAAGCCGAAGAAATCCGTCGCGCTGTCCGGCGTGACCGCGGGCAATACCGCGTTGTGCACGGTCGGCAA